>JBJXGV010000001.1:0-65939 GCA_046160485.1 bacterium
CGCGCTCGTCGCGGCCGGCGCGATCGGCTTCGCCGCGCTCGCCGCGTGGAGCGAAGTGCGCGCGTTCAACGAGGCGCGCAAGGCCGACGCGCATCTGCTCGGCGCGAGCGTCGAAGTCGGATTCGAAGGCCGCCAGTTTCGTCCGCGCTGGGCGAACCTCGCGATCTTCACGAGCGCGCCGATCGCGGAGATCCTGCGCGGCGCCGGCACCGCTTCGGTCGTCGAAGGCGCAAGCGCGGGCACAGCGCGCGCCGAACGCCGCGGCCCGCGCGAGTTCACGCTCCAAACGCAGTCCGCCGCCGGCGCGACGGTCGTCGTGAGGCATTTCTACTATCCGGGCTGGCAAGCGCGGCTCGCCGCGAACGGCGCACCGCTGCCCACGGAGCCATCGCGAGGCGACGGGCTCATCGCCGTTCGCGTTCCCGCCGGCACGCACGAAATCACACTCCGCCTCGAGGCGAGCGCGCTCGAGAAAACGGGCGCGCTCGTCTCCGCACTCGCGTCCATGCTCCTTGCCGTCCTGTTCGTTCGTGCGCCTAGCGCGATGGCGTCAACGGCCGCGGCACGATCGGCGGCGGTTCCGCGAGCGTCCTCGGATCCTTCGCAATCTTCGCCATGAGATCCTTGATCGCGTAGTCGAGCTGCACGTCGTTGCCGTTCGCGAGCCCATCCGGATTCAGGTCGAGCAACACATCCGGATCGACTCCGTGCCCCTCGATCTGCCACGATTTCCCCAGCGGATCCCAACCCGAGAACTCGGGCTGCGTCGTCATGCCGCCGTCGCGGAGCGTCTTGTCGCTGCGGATTCCGACCCACCCGCCCCACGTGCGCGTCCCGATCACCGGGCCGAGTTTCCAGTCCTTGAAGCCTTGCGCGAACGTCTCGCAGTCGCTTCCGCCCTGCCTGTTGATGAGGCACGCGAGATGTCCCGAGAAGCAGCGATCCGGCGACGTGTAGACCAGGCCGTGCCGAGACTTCCCGACGGAGAACGTCTTGCGATCCAGATGCGTGAGAATCATCGTCGCGACGAACCCGCCGTGATTCCATCGGTCGTCGATGATGAAGCCGCGCTTGTGCCACTGCGGCGGATAATCGCGCGCGAACTGCGAGAGCCCGAAGCCGCCCATGTCGTAGAGATGCAGATAACCGATCGTACCGTTGCTGACGCTGTCGACGTACGCGCGGTTCTCGCGAATCCACGACGCGTAGCGAATGCGCGTGTCGCCGCCGAGCGTCTTGACGACGATGCGCCGCGCGCCGTCGACTTTCGGCGCGTCGTTGATCGAGAGTTCGACTTCTTGCTCCGCGCGATTCGCGAGGCGCCGCAGGTAGTCCTCGCCCTTCGCGAGCGGCTTGCCGTCGATCGCGACGAGCCACATGCCGGGCGTCACGCGCAGATCGGCGCGCGCGAGCGGCGAACTCCACTCGGGATCCGGGTAATCGCCGCGATAGATCTTGCGAATGCGCCAGAAACCGCTCGCGGGATCGTAGTCGAGATCCGCGCCGAGGAGTCCCGTACCGACCGGCTTGCCGGTACGCATGTCGCCGCCCCAGCGGTACGCGTGCCCCACGTTGAGTTCGCCGAGCACCTCGCCGAGCAGATCGTTCAAGTCATCGCGCGTTGCGATGCGATCGGCAAGCGGGCCGTACTGATTCCATACGCCGGCCCAGTCGACGCCGTGCATCTTCGGGTCGTAGAAGAAATCGCGCTGCAGCCGCCACGCCTCGCGCAGCATCTGCTTCCATTCTTGGCGCGGGTCGACGCGCAGCGACCAACCCGAGAGTTCGACGCGCGAATCGTCGTCGTCATCCTTGTCGGGCGCCTTCGCCGCGCCGGCCTCCACGCGCGTGAACGCCTTCTCCGTCCGATAGACGAGCACCTCGCCGTCGCCCGACACAGCGTACGAGCGAACGCCCGACGCGAGCGTCGTGAGTTTCTCCTTCTTGATGTCGTAGGTCATGAGCTCGCTGCCGCCCTCGTCTTCGTCGTCGTCATCGCCGCCCGACGGCGGGCGCATCCCTTCGTTCTCCGACTCGAGCCAGTGGAGCTTGCCGTCGACCGCGCGAAGCGCCGAGAGATTGCCGGGCTCGACGGGAACCTCGACGATGCGGTCGGCGATTCCCGCGAAGTCGATCTTCACGGGCTCGGCGGGCTTGTCGTCCTTCGCGCTCTTGCCGGCGCGCTTTCCCTTTCCGTTGCGATCGCCATTCTTGTCGCCATCGTCTTCGTCGTCATCCTCCTCGTCGTTCGCGTCCTCGTCGGAATCGCCGAGCGCGGGGAACGGCAGCTTGCCGTCGGCCCCGAGCGCGATCACGTACGGGCGCGTCGCGTTGTCGACGATGAACCGCGACTCGTAGCGATCCAGATACGGATTCGTGTAACGGTCGGAGAGGATGTAGAGGAATTTCCCCTTCGCGTCCCACGACGGCGAGTACGAGTTGAACATCGCGTCGGTGATGTTGTGCACACCGCCCGTCTGGCGGTCCCAGACGCGAATCTGGCCGAAGTAGTTATCGAGCGTCGCGGTGTAAGCGAGGAAACGGCCGTCGGGCGACCAGGCGTACTCGGTAATTTCCCAGCGCGAGCTATCGACGACGGCGGTGCGCGCGGCGGCCACGTCGGTGACGAGCATCTGGAAGCGTTCGTTGCCCCAAGCCAAGCGCGTACCGTCGGGCGACCATGCCGGCGCGAAGTGCCAGCCCGGCGCGAGCGTACCGAGTTGGCGCGGCGGCGCGCTGTTGTCGGCGGAATGCAGCAGCAACTGCTCCTCGCCGTCGACTTCCGTCCACGCCGCGATCCACTTTCCGTCCGGCGCGAATGCCGGCGTTTTCGTGCGTGAGATGCTGCTCTCGGTGACGCGGCGGATGAGTCCCTTCTTCTTCGTGCGCGCCACGAAAACGTCGCCGCGCGTTTCGATCGCGATCCGTTCGCCGTCCTTCGAGAGCGACCAAGACCCGATGCCGCGCATCGGATCGACGAACTTCTCGCGCGTCTGCAGGCGATCGCTCGGCAAGCGAATCGCGACCTGCTCGTTGCGCCCGCTCGCCAGGTCGTACGCCCAAACATCCATTGCGTGCTGGTAGACGATTTTTCCGCCGCCGAGTGCGGGCCAGCGCACGTCGAAATCCTCGAATGTCGTGTGGCGCTTCACGTCGCTGCCGTCGGGCTTCATCGACGCGAGGTTCGGCCGGCCCCAACGGTCGGTCACGAAGTAGATGCGGCCGTCGTCGGCCCACATCGGGAACGCGTCCTTGCCGTCGTACTGCGTCACCTCGGTGAACGCGAGCGGCTCGAGAGTGCCGACATAGATCTGCTCCGCTTCGCCGCCCTTGTAGCGCTTCCACGCATGAAACTCGAGGCCGATCATCTGATACGCGACGCGGGCGCCGCGCGGCTCCATGCTGATCCACGCCGCCGGTTCGAGCGGAAGCATCTCCGCGAGGCTTTCGGTGGGGCGCTGCGTGAAGATGCGAAAATCTCCGTGCGCGTGGTCGCGCCGGCTGCGGAAGATCACCTTGCCGTCGGCCGTCCAACCGAGCGCGATGTCCTGCGCGGGATGATACGTGAGCCGCTCGGGCTCGCCGCCCTCCGCCGACATCACGTAGACGTCGTCGTTGCCGTCATACTGCGCGGTGAAAGCGATCCACTTGCCGTCGGGCGAGACGCGCGCGAAACGTTCGTCGCCCTCGTGCGCGGTGAGGCGCATCGCGGTGCCGCCGCCGGCCGGCACGCGCCAGAGATCACCCTCCGACGAAAAGACGATGATGCCGCCGCCAATCGAAGGGTAGCGATAGAAACCGGGCGCGGGAGCCGACGCGGCGTCCTGCGCGGCTGCGCGCGGGCACGCGGCGAGAACGAGGAGCGTCGCGATCAACGCGAGAGATGGAAGAGGTCGGGTCCGTCGGGTCATCGGGGTTCCTCTCGAGTGCGGTTTGGGTGCGGGTTCGCGAGCGCGCAGGAGTGAGCGCTCGCGCGTCAGAAAAGGGAATCCTCGCGCGCGACGGGAGATCGCGCGGGTGGTCGAAGTCGTCGAGTACAGCTGGGTCGTCGACGTCGAACTCGATGCGGTCGCGCGCGTGCGCGCGCACGACGGCGCGCGCTCCGATGTCGAGCGGCGCGGCGGCGAGTTCGCCGAAGAGCGCGCGCGAGAAGATGACGGGATGGCCGCGGCGGCCTCGATAACACGGAACGACGATCGGAGCGCGCGTGCGCGCGAACTCGGCGATGAGCGCGCCGATCGTCGCGGCGGAAACATGCGGGCAATCGACCGGCGCGACGAGAAGCGCGTCCGCGCCGCGGCCGAGCGGGTCGGTGGCGATCGCGTCGAGACACGCGTGAATCGACGAGAGCATTCCGCGTTCGGGCGCGGGATTGACGACGAGCGTTGCCCCGCGCGCCGCGACGATCGCCGCGACGGCGTGGGCGTCGGGACGCGTGACGACGTAGCTCGGCGATACGTCCGCGCCACTCAACGATTCGAGGATAAGATCGAGAAGCGCGCGGCCGTCGATCGTCACGAGCGCCTTCGGGGCGCCCATGCGCTTCCCTGCTCCCGCCGCGAGAACGCACGCCGCGATCGTCATGCGGCGCTCATGAAACGCTCAAGAGCGAGTGGCGAACAAGCCGCTCGCGCGCGACACGCGAATCGTCGCCGCGAATCTCGCGGAGCGCATGAGCCACGAGATCGCGCGCCATTCGTTTGCGCCAGCCCAATACGAAGTCGGTGTTGTCCATCGGCTTCGCGATCTGCGCAGCGAGGCCCGCCGCCTCGCGGATCGCGTCGTCGTCGAGGCGATTGCCGGCGAGGAATTCCGACGCCGCCGGTGCGAGAAGCGGGCGCGAGGCCACCGAGCCGAGAACGATGCGCGACTCGAGTACGACGCCGTTCTCGACGCGTGCCGCGACCGCGGCCGAAAGCACCGGGAAGTCGAACGCCCCGCGGCGCCGCAGCTTCCAATACGCGCTGCGCCAACCGGCAAGTAGCGGCGCCTTCACGTCCGCGACAATCTCGTTCGGACGCCGCGTCAGATAGTGGATGCCGTCGTTCTGGTAGAGGTCGGCAAGCGCGACGTCGCGCTCGCCCCCGCGCGACACGAGCCGCACGCGCGCGCCGAGCGCCATGAGCGCGGGCGCCCCGTCAGTCGACGACACCGCGAGGCACCGCGGGCTTCCCGTCGCGACCCAGCAAATCTCGCCGTCCTTCTTCATGCAGAAGTCGATCGCCTTGCGCCACTCGTAGTTTTGATCGTAGTAGTTGCAGCGCGTGTCGAGGCAAAGATTGCCGCCGATCGTGCCCATGTTGCGCAGGTGGGGCGTGGCGATCTGCGCGGCGGCCTGCCAGAGCGCCGCGGTGCTGACGCGCGCGCGCGCGTCGCGAACGATCTCGGTGAGCGTCGTGCACGCGCCGATTGCAAGCCCGCCGCCGTCGACCCAGCGAATCCCGCGAAGTTCCGCGACGCCGCGAAGCGCGATCACGGCACGCGGCGTTTGCTGGCGCCGCTTCATGTTCGGCAAGAGATCGGTGCCGCCGGCAAGAAGCGATGCGTCGGGCCCCTCGCCGTCGAGAATACGCGCCGCCTCGTCGAGCGTGCGCGGCGCGTGATACGCGAAGAGCGGCAAGCGCATCATGTGTGGATCACCTTCTTCTTCGGCCCCGACGCCGCGCGCGCAGGCTCGTTCGTCGCGCGCCCGTCGCCGCCTTCCCACGGCGGCGGCACGCGCAGCGCCTCGGGCCACGCGATCTCGGGAAAACGCCCCGGTCCGAACCGCGCCGCGCGCCGGGCGCGTTTCTCGTCGAGAGCCTTCATGATTTTCTCGGGCGTGATCGGCACCTCATCGATGCGCACGCCGACCGCGTCGTACACTGCGTTCGCGACCGCGGGCATGATCGGCAGGAGCGGTCCCTGCCCGACCTCCTTCGCGCCGAACGGCCCGCGCGGATCGGGGTCCTCGACGATGTCGGTGAAGACCTCGGGCATGTCGAGCGACGTCGGACTCTTGTATTCGAGGATCGACGGGAACTTGTGCACGAGCGCGTTCGAGAGCTTCGCGGGGAGGCGGCGAAAGACCTGCTCTTCCATGAGCGCCTCGCCGAGCCCCATGTAGACGCTCCCCTCGACCTGCCCGCGCACGAGCGTGGGATTGAGCGAACGCCCGATGTCGTGCGCGATCCACACTCGCGGCACCGTGATCCATCCCGTCGACGGATCGACATCCACTTCGACGACAGCGGCGGAATAGGAATACGTCGGCGACGGACCGACGCCGCCGCCTTTGAAGCGTGCGGCCGACGCGGGCGGCGTGTACGAGCCGACCGTGCCGATCGTGCCGAAGAGCGCCTCCGCGAGACACACGGCTTCGCGAAACGTGACGCCCTTCTCGGGATCCTCGGCGTCGAAAACGCGGCGCTCGGCGAAGACGAGGCGCCCCTTCGGCACCTCGATGTGCGGCGCGACCGCGGAGGCGAGAAACTCTCGCGCGCGCTCCGCCGCCTGAATCGCCGCGTTGCCCATCATGAGCGTGACGCGGCTCGAGTACGAGCCGAGGTCGACCGGCGTCAGATCGGTGTCGCCTGTCACCGCGCGAATGTCGAACGGGTCGATGCCGAGCACCTCGGCGATGCACGCGACGAGAACGTCGTCGGAGCCCTGGCCGATCTCGGTTGCGCCGCAGAACGCGGTGACGCCGCCGCCGCGGTCGAGCTGAAGCTGCACGCCGGAGTGCGGCATCGCGTTCCAGTAGATCGGAAGCCCCGCGCCCGACAGATACGACGAACACGCGATGCCGACGCCGCGCCCCTCCGGCAGCCGCCGAAACTTCTCCTTCCAACCGGAGCGCGCAACGACGCGGCGCACGCACTCCGACAAGCCGATCGTTCCGATGCGCAGGTAGTTCGCCGTCACCGCGTTCGGTTTCTCGGCGATGCGAAGGCGCAACTCCGCGGGATCGATCGCGAGCTTCTCGGCGATCTTGTCGAGCTGAACCTCTTGCCCGAATCGCGGCTGCGGCGTGCCGTGCCCGCGCTTCGGCCCGCACGGCGGCTTATTCGTGAAGACGCGGCAGCCCTCGAAGTGATAACGCGGCACGTGGTACGTCACCGTTTGCAGCGCGCCCGTGTAGAACGTGCTCGCGACGCCGTACGATCCGTACGCGCCGCCGTCGATCAACGTGCGCAGCTTCATCGCGGTGATCGAACCGTCCTTCTTCACGCCCGTTTTGATCGACATGAGCACAGGGTGCCGCCCGCGGTGGCAGTAGAAAACCTCTTCGCGCGTCAGGCAGATCTTCACGGGGCGCCCGAGCAAGAGCGCCGCCTTCGAGACGACGATCTCGTGATTGAACGGATCGCTCTTGCCGCCGAAGCCGCCGCCGTTCGGCGTGGCGATGACGCGAATGTGCGCGGCGGGCATCGAAAGCGTTTTCGCCAGAGCGCGATGCAAGTAGTGCGGCGTCTGCGTGCTCGACCAGATGCAGAGCTTGCCGTCGGGATCGACCGCCGCGACCGACGCGTGCTGCTCGATCGGTAGGTGCGTGTTCCCCTCGTAGAAGAACGTGTCGTCGAAGATCTCGTCCGCCTCCGCGAAGCCGGCCTCGACATCGCCGAACGCGAGCGCGACACGTTTGTGCACGTTGCCATCGTCGCCGTAGTCGTGAATGCGCGGCTCGGGCGTCGCGAGACTCTCTTCGGGATCGCCGATCGTCGTGAGCAACTCGTATTCGACGTCGATGAGGTCGAGCGCTTCGAACGCGATCAGCTCGTCGCGCGCGATGATCGCCGCGACCGGATCGCCGACGAAGCGCACGCGATCGACGCAGAGCGCCGTTTCGTCCTGGCTCACGGGAAGAATGCCGTATGGAATCGGGAGGTCGCCGCCGGTGAGGACGAGATGAACACCGGCCCGCGCGAGCGCGCGCGACGCGTCGATGCGCACGATGCGCGCGTGCGGGTGCGGCGAGCGAAGCAGCTTGCAGTGGAGCATGCGCGGGAGCGCAATGTCGTCGGCGAATCGCGTCTGCCCCGTGACCTTCGCGCGAGCGTCGACGCGGCGCCGAGGAACGCCGATGATGCGCAGCGGCCGTCCGTTGCTCTCGCCCGGGTCGCTGCCGCTCTGCGTGTCGCTCACTTCTCGCCGCCTTCGCTCATGCGCACGACCGCCGCTTCCACCGCTTCGAAGATCTGCAGGTAACCGGTACAGCGGCAGAGCACGCCGGAGAGCGCTTCGCGGATCTCGTCGCGAGTCGGATGCGGATTGCCGTCGAGAAGCGCCTTCGCCGTGACGAGAATCCCCGGCGTGCAATAACCGCACTGCGTCGCGCCGAGATCGGCGAACGTCTCCTGCAGAGGATGCAGGCGCGCGTCCGTCGCCATCCCCTCGACGGTCAGCACCTCGCGCCCGTCGCACTCGAGGGCGAGCACGAGGCACGACAGAACCGGCTCGCCGTCGAGAAGCACCGCGCACGCGCCGCACTCGCCGAGCTCGCAGCCGTGCTTCGTTCCGGTCAGCGCGAGATCCTCTCGCAGCACCTCGAGGAGCGTCTTGTACGGCGCGAAGTTCGCTTCGACCGCTTCGCCGTTGACGCGAAGCGCGATACGCGCGGACTTCCTCGATTCGATGGGGATTTCGTTCACGATTCTCCTCGTGTCGTTACGGCCGCGCGTGGAGCGGGAGGCCGATGCTATCCGGAGTGCGGCGCGATTTCAATGCCGGCCCAGGGCGTCAGCGAGGGCGCGCGCGGCGACGTCGTTCCCCGTGCGGGTCCAGTGCCCGTCCTGCTCGAAGAAGAGTCGCTCGCCCGCGCGCGCGCGGAGCGCCGGGAGGAGATCGCAGTAGAGAATTCGCCGATCGCGCGCGAACTCGGCAAGGCGATCTTGAAGCGGCGTCTCCGCGACGACGCGCTCGTCGAGCCGGAATCCTGCCTGGCGAATCCACCAGTACGTCGAATCGACTTGGACCGCCGGCGGGAACGCGACGAGCGCAAAACGCGCACCCGTGCGCGCGACGTCCGCGGCGAGATCGTCGAGCGCGCGCTCCGCGGCGGGCCAGCCCACGGTCGCCTCCTCGCTCGGCATGAGCAGCAGATTCTTGCGGATCGATTCCGGATCGAGAATCGCCTCCGCGAAGTTGAAGGGGTTGATGCGGAATTCGCGGGCCTGGGCGACGAGCGACTCGGGGATCGCGGCAAGACGTGCGGCGATCGTGGCGGAGTCGATGCCCGCGGCGAGGCCGCGTGCGAAGAGCGCGCTTCGTTCGAGCGGATTCTCGATCCCCTCGGCGGCCCAACCGAGCGTGGTGCGCGGAGCGGGCGCGTCGCGATGGAGCAGGCGGCCGATTGCGGCAACGAGCGCCGACCGCGGGCGCGGCGCCGCGGCGGCGCGCGCCTCCTTCACCGCGTCGCTCAGATCGTTCCCCGCGTAGAACGCGGCGACCACGACGTCGGGGCGATAGCGGCGCACCGCGCCCTCCCAGACCCGCATGTACGATCGCGGCCCCGTTCCCGTCACGCCGAAGTTCATCACCTCCGCGGGCGTGCCCGATTCGCCGAGGATCTGCTCGAGGCGCGAGGTCATGATCTCGGGGAACGCGACGCCGGCGCCCCAGACAAAGCTGTCGCCGATCACGGCGATACGCGTCGTGCCGCGCGGGGCGCGCGCCGCATGATTCGTATCGCGAAACCCGTCGCGGTTCGTCGCGATCTCGACGTCGTACTCCGGCGAACTCATCCGCGTCACGAGGTTCTTCGGGTAGCGCTTGAAGCGCGCGTCGCGCGCGGCCACCGCGCGCAGCCCGAACTCCGCGATCCCCAACGCGACGCCCGTGCTCATCACGAGCAGAAGGAGATTCGCGCCGAAGACCGCACGGTAGCGCCGCTCGCTCGCGCCGAAGACGACCGCGGTCGCGGCGCAGAGGAGAAGCCCGTAGAGAGCGAGGAACGTCGCGTACGCAGGCGAATAGCGGCCGAGCACACTCGCGTGAAGGCTGACACGCGACGCGAGCGGCACGGCGAGCGCGGCCAGCGCCGCGAGCGCGAGGAGCCCCGGCAACCGCGAGCGCAGCGTCACGTGCGCGCGCCGAACTGCTGGCCCGATTCTAAAATCTGCGTGCGCTTGTGCCGCCGCGCGCGCTCCCCCACAATCGCCGCATGTTCTCGCGCCGCACGCCATCCGTATTCACGCCGAATGCGCTCGCCGCACGCCTCGCCGAGGCTCGCCGCGCGGGGGCGCGCCTGATCGATCTGACGGAAACGAACCCGGCGCGCACGGGCCTGGCTCCCGAGTACGACGAGATCGCTCCCGCGCTCGCGAATGCCGAACTCGCGCGCTACGAACCCGATCCGCGCGGCGGCGCGCGTGCGCGAGAAGCGGTCGCGCGCTACTACGCGGGGATCGGGCAGGCGGTCGCGCCGGAGCGCATCGTGCTGACGGCGAGCACGAGCGAGGCGTACGCGCATCTCTTCCGGCTCCTCGCCGACGCGGGCGACGAATTCCTCGCGCCCGCGCCGAGCTACCCGCTCTTCGAACCGCTCGCCGCGCTCGAAGAAACGCGCCTCGTCTCGTATCCGCTGCGCTACGAAACGCGCTGGCGTATCGACACCGACGCGGTCGGAAAGCTCGTGAACGCGAGCACGCGCGGCATCATCGTCGTCAGCCCGAACAATCCGACCGGTTCGATGACGAGCGAAGCCGAGGCGAGCGAACTCGAATCGATCGCTTGCAAGCACGACGTGCCGATCCTCTGCGACGAGGTGTTCGGCGATTTCGCCGCGGAGCCGGACGAAAGTTCGCGCCGCCGCACGTTCGTCGACGTGCGCGGCGCACTCGCGTTCGTCCTCTCGGGGCTCTCGAAGGTTGCCGGGCTGCCGCAGATCAAACTCGGGTGGATCGTCGTCGCGGGTCCGGAGGCGCAAGCGCGCGAAGCGGTCGAGCGGCTCGAGTGGATCGCCGACGCGTTTCTCTCCGTCGGCGCGCCCGCGCAGGTCGCGCTTCCGCACCTGCTCGCGAACCGGCACGCGTTTCAGACTCGCACGCGCGAGCGCGTCGCGACGAACCGCGCGCGGCTCGGCCTTGCGCTCGCCGCGCGCGCCGACATCGAGCTCTTGCGTTCGGACGGCGGTTGGGCCGCGGTGATGCGCGTGCCGCGCACACGCAGCGAGGAAGCGTGGTGCCTCGAGCTTCTCGATCGCGGCGTCCTCGTTCATCCGGGGCACTACTACGATTTCCACGACGAGGCGTACCTGGTCGTAAGCCTCCTGCCCGAGCCGAGCGCGTTCGCGCGCGCGGTCGACGAGATCGCGGCGATCGACGCGTAGCGCGCTCGCGGGCCGGTGCGCGCTCGCGCGGCGCGAGCGCGCGGGCCCGCCCGTATTCGGATTCGTCACCGCGAGCGGCCGATCTGCGAGGCGACGACTTCTGCGATCGCGCGTGCGGCGATCGCATGCCCCGCCGCCGTCCAGTGCCCGTCCTGCTCGAAGTAGAGCGGCGGGGCGCTCGAGCCTCGCATCCCGGGAAGCAGATCGACGTACGGGATCCCGCGCGCGGCGGCAAATCGCGCGAGGCGATCCTGCACCGGAGACTCCGTCAGCAGACGCTCGTCGAACCGAAATCCGAGGCGCTCGAGCCACCAGTACTGGCGGCCGACCTGCGGCGCCGCGGGAATCGCGACGATCACCATGCGCGCGCCGTGCCGCTCGATGTCGCGCTCGAGGGCGGCGAGCGCTTCCTCCGTCGCGCGCCACGCCTCTTCCATCTCCGCGCCTTCGAGCAACACGTTCTCGACGATCGACTCGGGATCGGTCACCGCCTCGGCGAGATTGAACGGATTGACGCGGTATGCGAGCGCGGCCGCGCGGATCGACTCGGGGATCGCGTGATAACGCGCGGCGACCGTCTCCGCGGAAACACCCGCGCTCGCGCCGACGCGCTCGAGCGCGGGCAGCGTCGCGGGATTCTCCTCGCCCTGCGCGGCCCACCCGAAGCCGGCCCCGCGAGGCGCGCGTTTCGCGGAGCCCCTCGCGTCGCGCAGCTCGCGAAGCGCGGCGAGAATCGCGACGCG
The DNA here is from genome assembly GCA_046160485.1 of bacterium. Classification (GTDB taxonomy): domain Bacteria; phylum Orphanbacterota; class Orphanbacteria; order JBJXGV01; family JBJXGV01; genus JBJXGV01. Next base: position 12,052 of record JBJXGV010000001.1, read on the forward strand.
CGGCCGCGGCTGCCTCGTCTCGCGCAGGGCGTCTGCGACATCGTTGCCCGCGTAAATCGCGACGACGACGACATCCGGCTTGTATCGCGCCGCCGCGCCGAGCAGCACGCGGCCGTAATAAACAGGCCCCGTCCATGTCACGCCGAAATTGAAGACCTCGATCGACGCGTTGCCTTCGCGCTCGCGCAGAATCGATTCGAGCTGCGCTGTGTAAATTTCACCGGCTTCGACGCCGGAGCCCCACGTGAAGCTGTCTCCGATTACAGCGACGCGCACGGCGCCCGCGGGCTTCTGCGCAGCGTGATCGCGGTCGCGAAACCCCTGCGCGTTGATCGCGATCTCGACGTCGTACTCCGGTGTCGTCATGCGCGACACCGTGCTTGGCGGATAACTGCGGTAGCGGCGCGCGTACGTCCCGCGCAGCACGATTTCCGCGGCGGCGACGATGATCGCCGACGTGACGACGAGAAGCAGTGCGCTCGCAATCCACGCGGCGCGCCCGGCATCGTGCGTTCCGCGCGCGCGCGCGGAGGAACGCCTCCATCGCGTCGATCGATCCGTCTTGCTCATTCGCGCCTCAACACGTCATGCCGTCTCGCATCGGGCGTTACCGGCCCGCGGAGCGCGACGCGCCGGCGACGCCGCCCGCCCGAAGCGCCGCCGCGATGAGATGCGCCGCGACCTCATGTCCGCGCGCATTCCAGTGTCCGTCCTGCTCGAAGTAGAGCGGCGCGCCCGAGTCGCCGCCCGCGCTTCGAAGGGTCGGGAGAAGATCGACGAGTGCCACGCCTTCACGCGCGGCGAACTTCGCGAGGCGATCCTGGAACGGCGCGCGCACGAGGATCCGCCGGTCGAGCACGAGCCCCAGATGCGTCGCCCACCAGTATCGCTCGCTCACCTGCACGCCGGCGGGAATGCCGACGAGCACCATCGTCGCGCCCGTGCGCGCGATCTCGTCGTGCAGCGCACCGAGCGCGTCTTCCGTTGCGCGCCATCCGCGCTCCATCGTGTCGCCCTCGAGCAAGAGGTTCTCGATCATCGCTTCCGGATCGAGAACGGCCTCGGCGAGATTGAACGGATTCGAGCGAAACGCGAGCGCATCGGCGACGAGCGGCTCGGGAATCGCGGCGAGGCGCGCACGCACCTCGGTCTCCGAAACGCCGCGCTCGCGTGCGGCGCGCAGAAGCGCGTCGAGGCTCGCGGGATTCTCGCCGCCGAACGCGTTCCAGCCGCCCGAGGCCGCGCCATCGCCGGCGCCGGCGCCCGCACCCGCGCCCGCGCCGCGCACGGGGCGCCACCGCGCGACCGCTTCGCCTGCGAGCGCCGCGAGCGCGAATCGCGGCGGCGTCTCGGACGCCTCGCGCAACGCATCGCTCGCGTCGTTGCCCGCGTACACACAAACGAGCACCACATCGGGATCGTACGCGGACGCGAATCGCCGCCAAACGCGAGCCGCGTGCAGCGGTCCGGTTCCCGACACCCCGAAGTTGAGCACTTCGATTCGCGGCTCATCGTCACTTGCGGCGGCGGCGGCGATCGAGTCGCGTCGGGCGATCGCCGCCGCCAAGCGCGACGTAAAGATCGACTCGAACGCGACGCCCGATCCGACGACGAAGCTGTCGCCGAGCACCGCGAGGCGCACCGTACCGGCGGGCTTGGCGCGCTCGTGCTCCGCGTCGCGAAACCCATCGCGATTCGTCTTCATCTCGACGTCGTACTCCGAGGTTGCCGTGCGCGTCACGACGCTTCGCGGGAACGTGCGGACGCGGTCGCGCGTGATCACGCGTGCCGCCCACTCGCACGCGAGGAGCGCAACCGCGGTGCACGCGAGCGCGAGGAGGATGTTGCCGTTCGCGATCGCGCGATAACGCCGCTCGCTTCCGGCGATCGCCGCGAGGAGCGCCGCGTACCCCAGCACGAAGAGCGTAAGAAGGCTCGCATACGCGAGCGAGTAGCGTCCGAGCAGCGCGGGGCGCGCGCTTTCATGCGAGAAGAGGAGGGCGCCGAGAGCGAGACCCGCCGCGGCGAGAACGATTCCCGCGGGACGACGGCGCCACGGACCGAACGTCTGACTAAACAGCCTCGGGGAGCGAATCGAGCGTCACGCCTCCCTCGGGCCCCAGATTGCGGATCATCGCGGCGAGTTCCGCGCGGTAGCCGTGGTAGAGCCGCTCGAGCGCGTCGTCGTCGTCGACGGCGGCTTCGGCGCGCTGCACGATTTCCGCGAGTTCGCCGCGCGACACCTTCGGGTTTTCCGCCGACTCGGGGCTCGCGATGCGCGTCAGCGTGCGAAGCGCCAGGTGCAGCGCCCAGAGGCAGAAAAGGCGCGCGCCGCGATGCGCGGAGGGAATCCACAACACGTAACGCTCCGCCTCGTCGAGATGCCCGAGAACGCGCGTTAGGAGCGCCTTAAGCCCCCCCGGCGAGAGCCGCCATTCGCCATCCTCTTCGTCGAGCGTCGCGGGCGGCAAGAACGCGACGCCGCGCTCGAGATCGCGCCGGTAGTCCTTCAACACGTTCGTCATCTGGAGCGCGAGACCGAAGCGGTGCCCCCGCGTGATCAGTTCATCCGACGGCGGCCGCGAATCGCCTGTGAAAACGGGATGGAAGAGCCGCGTCAGAAGGCCGCCGACCGTTGCAGCCGCGTAGTGGCAGTAGTTTTCGAGCTGGTCGAGGTCGTCGCAGACTCGGCGCGGCTGGGAAGGGCTTCCGTTTGGCGTTGCGGCGCCACCCGCCACGGCGTCCTCGGTCGCCTTCACGCCCGCGTAGGTCGCCATCCCGTCGATCATCTCGTCGACGCAGTTCTGGATCGCGCGCCGCGTGCGCGCGGGGAGCGTGCGGAACGACTGGAGCACGAGCGGCAAGTGCGAGACGAGCCGCTCGTAACCCTCGTGCGCCACGCCGGGCCACAAGTCGCGGAACTCGCGCCAAGGAACCGGATCGACCGGATTGCGCAGAAGGCGCTTCAGCAGCCGGAAGAGTCGCGTCCGCGTGCGCGAATCGAGCGTCTCGTGATCCTCGATCGTGTCGGCGACGCGGCAGATCAGATACGCGACGCAAACCTCGTCGCGCAGGCGCGCCGGAAGCTGCGGAATCGTCAGCGCGAACGTGCGCGAGACGCTCGGCAGAATTGCGTGGCAGAACGGCAACGGCGCCAGCGATGAACGCGTCTCGTTCACCGGCCGCGGCCTCGCGATCGGCCGGAGGAACGGGAGGTTCGATTGAACATGGGGGGAATTGTCAAAGAGGCCACTCCCGGCGTCAAGAAGCAAAACCCCCAGCGCCGCGATCGACGCTGAGGGCCACGGAACGAACATGGTGCCGGGGGCGGGATTTGAACCCGCATGCCTTGCGGCGCCACCCCCTCAAGATGGTGTGTCTGCCAGTTTCACCACCCCGGCAATTGCTAGAAACTCTCAGTTCCCGCCCGGCGGAACGATCGCCGCACTCGGCGGCTCCGTGGACTGCGCGGGAGTCGAACCGTCTCCCGACGCGGGCGGCGTGCCTGCGGGCGCCTCCGAGCCTGCCGGTAGATCCGACATCGGCATCACGCCCTGCGTCGGCTGCGAACCTTCATCGCCCGAGCCCGGAGGCGCGGTCGGCGTGAAAGGCGCGGCCACGCCCTCTTCCTGTGCCTGCTTCGCGAGTGCGGACCTGCGGGTGTTGTTGCTGCCGAGGAGCGTCATCGTAAGCGACGTCACCATGAAGAGAATCGCGAGCACCGTCGTGGCGCGCGACAAGAACGTCGCCGCCCCGCGGCCACCGAAAACCGCCTGAGTCCCGCCTCCGCCAAATGCCCCCGCGAGCCCTCCGCCCTTACCCGACTGAAGCAGAACGCTGACGACGAGAAACGCGCAGACGAGAACGTGTATGACACCGATAAACGCGTACATGCCTATCGAACCCCTTCCATGACTTCCGCGCGTGCCCGGCCGCTAAAGCCCGGCGCGCACGATCTTGAGAAAGCCTTCCGGCTCGAGGCTCGCTCCGCCAACCAGAGCGCCGTCGATGTCGGATTGCGCCAACAACTCCTCGATAGTATCCGGCTTCACGCTTCCGCCATACTGAATTCTCACGACATCGCTAACGCCGTCGCCGAATTTCTGCTTGATCACTTGCCGGATGTGTTTGTGCACCGCGTTCGCGTCGTAGGGCGTCGCGTTGCGGCCCGTTCCGATCGCCCACACCGGTTCGTACGCGACCACGATTTTGCGCGTCTCGTCGGCCGTGCGGCCGTTGAGCGCGTCGAGCACCTGGCGCTCGACGATGTCGTTCGTCGCGCCGATCTCGCGCTCGGACTGCGTTTCGCCGACGCAGAGAATCGGCGTGAGCCCCGCACCGAGTGCCGCGGCGAGCTTCCGGCGCGTCGTCTCGTTCGTCTCGCCGAAGTGCTGCCGCCGCTCCGAGTGGCCGACGAGAACGAACGTCGCGCCCGCGTCCGCGATCATCTGCGGCGAAACCTCGCCCGTCCATGCGCCGGAGGCCTCCCAGAAGAGGTCCTGCGCGCCGAGCCGGAGCTGTCCGCCGTCGACCGTAGCGCGCACAGCCTCGAGCGCCGTGAAGGGAGGAATGAGCACCACGTCGGCGGCAAGAGGGGCCTCGCCGAGGCCCTCGCGCACCGCGGCGGCGAGTGTTGCGGCCTCCGCGCGCGTCTTGAACATCTTCCAGTTTCCGGCGATGACGGGTCGTCTCATAGGCCGCGCATTCTAGCAGAGGGGCCGATGGCCGACAACCGTGCGTCCGGCGCGGCCGCCGTGCGGATCGGACGCACTCTCGCAGCGCGTGTCACGAAGCGTCATCGAGCGCGGCGACACCCGGAAGCGTCTTCCCTTCGAGGAACTCGAGCGTCGCGCCGCCGCCGGTCGAAACGTGCGTCACCTTGTCGCCGAGCTTCAGTTCGGCGATCGCGCGCGCCGAGTCGCCCCCGCCGACGATCGTCGTCGCGCCGCGCGCCGTCGCCGACGCGAGCGCCTCGGCGATCCCGCGCGTCCCGCGCGCGAACGACGGCATCTCGAAAACGCCCATCGGTCCATTCCAGAGAATGGTGCGAGCGCCCGCGGTCGCAGCGTCGAAGCTTCGAATCGTTTGCGGACCAATGTCGAGGAAACGCATCTGCCGGGGAATCGCGTTGGCGAGAACGACGCGGCTCGGAGCCTCGTTGTCGACCTCCTCGGCGACGAGCCCGTCGACCGGCAGGAGGATCTTCTCGCTCCCCGCGCCGTCGAGGATCGCCTTCGCGACGGCGACGCGGTCTTCCTCGAGCAGCGAGTTTCCGATCTCCCAGCCCTTCGCGCGGAAGAACGTGCACGCCATGCCGCCGCCGATGAGGAGCCGGTCGACGCGCGGCAAGAGGCTCGTGATGACGTCGATCTTTCCCGAGATTTTCGCGCCGCCGATGATCGCGACGAAGGGATGCTCGGGGCGATGCATCGCGCCGCCGAGGATGTCGAGTTCCTTCTCCATGAGAAGACCCGCGACGCGCTCCCGCACGAACGGGGCGATGCCCGCGGTCGACGCGTGCGCGCGGTGCGCCGTGCCGAACGCGTCGTTGACCCAGATCTCGCCGAGCGCCGCGAGCGCGCGCGCGAACGTGGCGTCGTTCGCCTCTTCTTCCGGATGGAAACGGAGGTTCTCGAGCAACACGACGCTGCCCGCCTCGGCGTCGCGCACCGCGGCCTCGGCTTTCGGCCCGGCGCACTCGTCGCAGAACACGACCTTCGCGCTCAGAAGCGACCGAAGATGCCGCGCGACCGGCGCGAGCGTCATCGAAGGATTCGGCTTCCCCTTCGGCCGGCCCAGATGAGACATCAAAACGACCTTCGCGCGCCGCTCGAGCGCGTAGCGAATCGTCGGGAGCGTTTCGCGAATGCGCGTATCGTCGGCGACGTCGCTCCCCTCGATCGGTACGTTGAAATCGACGCGCACGAGCAGCGTCTTGTCATCGACCGCGATATTCCGAATCGTCTTTTTCGTCATGAAATCCTCAAGCGTTGGGGCGGCGCATGGCCGCCCCTCGTCGTGGAGAAAATGTGCGGGCGCAAGTGTCGGCGCGCGCGGCCTGCCGCGGTATCGAGTTAGTTTCCGCTTGCGAGGAGCCTCGCCATGTCGATCATCCGGTTCGAGTAGCCCACCTCGTTGTCGTACCACGAGAAGACCTTCACCAGATTCCCGCCGATCACGAGCGTGAGCCCGGCGTCGACGATCGACGACGAGGGGTTGCCGATAATGTCGGCGGAGACGATCGGGTCCTCGGTGTACTCGAGGTAACCCTTGAGCGGTCCTTTCTCGGATGCCTCGCGGAGCGCCGCGTTGACTTCATCGCGCGTGACATCCTTCTTCACCTGCGCGACGAGATCGACGAGCGATCCGTCGGGCACCGGCACGCGAACCGCGACGCCCGTCAGCCGCCCCTCGAGTTCGGGGAGCACGAGCGCGACGGCTTGTGCGGCGCCGGTCGACGTCGGGATCATCGAGGCGGCCGCGGCGCGAGCACGGCGCAGATCCTTGTGCGGCGCGTCGAGGATCTTCTGGTCGTTCGTGTACGCGTGCGTCGTCGTCATGACGCCCTTTTCGATTCCGAAACGATCGTTGATCACCTTCGCAACGGGCGCGAGACAGTTCGTCGTGCACGACGCCGTGGAAATGATGAAGTGCTTCTTCGGATCGAAGAGGTGATCGTTGACGCCCATCACGATCGTGATGTCGGGCTTCTTCGCCGGCGCGGAAATGAGCACCTTCTTAGCGCCCGCCTCGAGGTGAAGCGCAGCCTTGTCGCGATCGGTGAAGAGGCCCGTCGACTCGATGACAACGTCGACGCCGAGTTCCTTCCACGGAAGCTTCGCCGGATCTCTCTCGGCGGTGATGCGAAGCCGCGAATCGCCGACGCGGATTTCGCCGTCGCCGGCGGACACCGGCGCGTTGAGGCGGCCGTGGACCGAGTCGTACTTCAAGAGGTGAGCAAGGGTCTTCGCGTCGGTGATGTCGTTAACCGCGACAAACTCGAACTGAGGATTGTTCCAAGCGTAGCGGTAGACGAGACGGCCGATGCGCCCGAAGCCGTTGATCGCAAGACGAATGGGCATGGGAACATCTCCTTCAAAGATGGAAAGGGGAGGCGAATTGCCTCCCGGTGGGAGTTGCGAGCCGAGCGAGGAATATTAGGGGGCGCACCGAGGGAGCGTCAAGGCGAGAAAGCCGCACGACAGCCGCCCGCGCGGCGCTGAAAGGCAGCGTTTTGAACGCGGGAGCGAGAACGAGTTTCGGGGGCCTTACCGGGGCGCCGAAACGCGCCTAAGACGAGGTGAGCGCGCCCTGTGGCGGCGCGAGCGGAACGCGCAGGCGGAAATCGGCGCCGCGTTCGCCGTTCGGCGGCGCGAGCAGGAGCGTGCCGCCGTGCAGCGCGGCGATTTGCCGGGCGACCGCCAGCCCCGCGCCGCGACGGCTATCGCGCGTCGTAAAGCCGGTATCGAAGACGCGCTCGTGAAGCGCCGCGGGCACGCCGGGCCCTTCGTCGCGCACCCCGACCTCGATCGCGTTCGCTTCGACCAGGTGGGCCGTCGTGATCCAGACGCGCCCGCCTTCGCCGCGGCGCCGCCCCATCGCGTCGGCCGCGTTCGCGAAGAGATTCACGAGAAGCTGCTGCATCTGCCCGACGTCGACCGCGGCGGAAGGAAGCCCCTCCTCGAAGTGCGGAACGAACTGAATGTTTTCGAAGCGCGGCAGCGACGAAGCGAACTCGACGGTGGCGCGCACGACGGCGTTGACGTCGCGCGGCACCAGGCGCGCGCGTTCGCGCGACAGGTCGACGAGTTCGACGATGTTTTCCTGAGCGCGCTCCACCTCGGCGCGAATGACCTGGATGCTCGCCGGAAGGCGAGCGACCTCGCCGCCCTGCGCCGCGAGGTCGAGGATCTGGCAGCGCGCATTGACGATCGTCAGCGAATTCTTGATGTCGGCGCCGATCTCGGCGGCGCGTTTCCCGAGAGACGCCCAACGCTCGCTCTGCGCGAGCTGCGCCTCGATGTCGCGCGCGCGCTCCTCCGCGATCCGGCAGCGGCCCTCGGCCGCGTCCGTCGTCGCGCGTATCTCATCGACCCGCTGGCCGATCTCGATTAAGCGCTCGGAGATCTCCGTCGAAATTCGCGCGAGGTTCTCCCAGACGGCGGCCGTGAGTGATTCCGCGTCGCTGTGAGGACGCTCGGCAAGGGATGCAATATCGCCGGCGATTTTTCGAAGTTCGTCGAGTTCGTTCTCGAGTGCGCTCTGCACCGATGGTTCTCCTAGGCTCCGCGGTACGCGGTGCGGCTCCTAGGAGTATCGGCTCCGAGAGGGATGAAACTTGAGCCGCCGGAAAGCAAGACGGCGCGCGCCGTTGTGGCGCGCGCCGTTCGAATCGAGCCGCCGCGCGTCCGGCGCGGCGCATCGTCCCCTAGTTGGCCTGGTGCGCGTGACTCTCGCGCCGCGGCCGGTGAGAGCCCCGGCGATGGTCGCGATCATCCGTGTCGGCCGCGTGATGCCGCCCTGTCTCACGCTCCACCTCGTCGCCGCCGTGGCCGCTCGCGGCTCCATGTCCCCGGGACGATTCGTGATGAGAACCGTGCGAGCCGTTCGACGCGTGAGAAGCGCCCGGCTTGCGCGAGGCACGCTCGCCGCCCTCGCGAGAAGCGCGCTCCCCTGCATGCCGGTGCGAGCGTTCCGCTCCCGCGCTGCCGCCCGCCGCAGTCGCCACCGGCGCCGGCTTCCCGCCGCCAGCCGCCAGCCGCTCGAGCGCCGACTTCGCGGCCGACTGCTCCGCCTCTTTCTTGCTCGTTCCGGTGCCGCGCCCATACACACGCCCCGCGATCGAAACGTCGATCACGAACTGCTTCTCGTGATCCGGCCCGCGCTCCGACTGAATCCGGTAGACGGGGTGCACCTTGCGCGAGCCCTGCACGAGCTCTTGCAGCAGGCTCTTGTAGTTCGTGTGTTCCTCGGCGCCGGTTATTTCGTGCAGGCCGACGAGGATCTCGCGGCGGATGAACTCGCGCGCCGCCTCGAGCCCGCGATCGATGTAGACCGCGCCGATCACCGCCTCCATCGCGTCGGCGATAATCGAGCTGCGCTTCCGCCCGCCCGACTCGACCTCGCCCGACGACAGGAGCAGAAACTTGCCGAGCCCGATCTCCTGCGCCTTCTTCGCGAGTACCTGGCGCGACACGACGAGCGATTTGATCTTCGTCAGGTCGCCCTCGTCGCGATCGGGATAGCGGTTGTAGAGGTAGTCGTTCACCACGAGCCCGAGCACCGAGTCGCCGAGGAATTCCATGCGCTCGTTCGACGTGTGTTTGTCGACGGCCTTGCCGTGAACGTACGACCTGTGCATGAGGGACTGATTGAGGATGTCGAGGTTCTTGAAACGAACCCCAATGGTTTTCTGAAGCTCGAGGAGAATCTTGCGCCGTTCGGGGGGTATTTCGGTCTTTCCCTTGTCGGACTTCTTTGTGAGTGATGAGATCAGTTTATGAATAGGTGTCATGATGAGTTGTATTCTTTCATGAGGAGAGCGACGTTGTGCCCGCCGAACCCGAGCGAATTCGAGAGCGCCGCCCGGACTCGCATCTTGCGAGCCACGTTCGGCACATAGTCGAGATCGCAATCCGGATCAGCCGTTTCGTAGTTGATCGTCGGCGGAACAACGTTCTCCTTGATGGCGAGGGCGCAGACGACGCACTCGATTCCCCCGGCAGCGCCGAGGAGATGTCCAGTCATCGACTTGGTCGAGCTGATCGCGAGCTTCCCCGCATGGGTTCCGAAAACAGATTTGATGGCCAAGGTCTCGAACTTGTCGTTGAGAGGCGTCGACGTGCCGTGCGCGTTGATGTACGAGACATCCGAGGGCGCCAGTGACGCGTCCTCGAGCGCAAGCGTCATCGCGCGTGCGGCCCCCTCGCCTTCCGGCGCGGGTTGCGTGATGTGAAACGCATCCGCCGTCGAGCCGTACCCTGCCAACTCACAATAGATAGTCGCGCCGCGTTGCAGCGCGTGTTCCAGGCTTTCGAGGACGACAAGACCAGCCCCTTCTCCCATCACGAATCCATCACGCGCGGCGTCGAACGGCCGGCTTGCGCGCTCGGGTTCCGCGTTGCGTTCCGAAAGCGCACGCATGGACGCAAAACCCGCCACGGCCATCGGCGTGATGGTCGCTTCCGATCCTCCGGTGACCATGACCTCGCAGTCGCCGCGCGCGACCGCGCGAAACGCCTCGCCGATCGCATGCGCACCCGACGCGCACGCCGAAACCGAGGCGAAGTTGGGCCCTTTGGCCCCCAGCGCCATCGAGATTCGGCCGCTTGCCATGTTGAGGATCATCATTGGAATGAAGAATGGGCTGACGCGCGATGGGCCCTTCTCGATCAGCACGCTGTGCTGCTTCTCGAAGGTATCAATGCCGCCGATGCCAGACCCGACGTAGACGCCGACACGATTCACGTCCATGCCGCTCAGGTCCAGTCCCGCATCTTTGACCGCCATCGTCGCGGCCGCGATTCCGAATTGCACGAAGCGATCGGTCTTGCGGATCTCCTTCGCATCGAGATAGGGCGAGACGTCGAAGCCCCGCACCTCTCCCGCGATTCGGGCACCGTAGCCCGACGCGTCGAACTGCGTAATCGGTCCGATTCCGGAACGCCCCTCGATCAGGCTCCCCCAGAATGACCGGTGATCGTTCCCGCACGGGGATAGAACTCCCAGGCCGGTGACCACGACGCGTCTTTTTCCGTCTGTCGTCATTCTCTTCCTCAGCCGCAAGCGCTACGCGGCGGGAACGTGCTTGTTCATGTAGTCGATCGCGTCCTGCACCGTTGCGATCTTCTCGGCATCCTCATCCGGGATTTTCACCGAGAACTCGTCTTCGAGAGCCATCACGAGTTCGACCGTATCGAGCGAGTCGGCGCCAAGATCGTCGATGAACGACGCTGCCGGCGTGAGTTGCTCGGGATTCACTGCGAGTTGCTTCATGATGATTTCTTTGACTCGGTTATCGTGCGACATGTTTGGGAATCACCTCCTTGGAGATTTCGGTTGCGTCTTACGTTTCACGTTGCGTCGATCGAAAAAAATCTAGGCGCGGAATGCGCGCTCAGATCATCACCATCCCGCCGTCGACGTTGAGAACCTGGCCGGTGATGTACGCCGCCGGATCGGACGCGAGGAACAGCGCCACATCGGCGACATCATCCGGTGTTCCGAACCGGCCTAGCGGGATGTCGTGCAAGAGTTTGTCGCGAACCTCGGCGGAGAGACCCTGGGTCATCGCGGTTTCGATGAACCCGGGTGCGATCGCATTGACCGTGATGCCCCGCGGCGCCAGTTCCTTCGCCAGCGACTTCGTGAAGGCGATGAGCCCCCCCTTCGAAGCGGCGTAGTTGGCTTGCCCGGCGTTCCCGATCTGACCTATCACCGAGGTAATGTTGACGATACGGCCCCTCTTCTGGCGGATCATCTGGCGGGCCGCCCCCTTCGCAAAGTGGAAGGCGCCCGTGAGGTTAACGGCGAGGACCTCGTTCCAATCCGCCTCGTCCATTCTAATGAGGAGCTTGTCTCGCGTAACCCCTGCGTTGTTCACCAGGATATCGAGCGCACCGAATCTTTCAATGATTTTCTCGACTGTCTTGGCGGACTCGGCGGCGTCTTCGACCGCGCAGCGGAACGGCAGCGCGCCGCGGCCCAGTGCCCGGACAGCGAGCGCAACCTCTTCGAGCGCAGCCTCATCGCGGCCGACGAGCGCCAATTCGGCCCCCGCTTCGGCGAGGTGAAGAGCGATGGCCCGCCCGATGTTGCGGCTAGCGCCCGTGACGACGGCGATGCGGCCTGTCAGGTCTGTCTTCACGCCGGCGCACCTGCTTCGAGCAGCTTCTTGACGGCCGGCAGGTCGTCGGGTGTGTCGAGGTTTGCGCTCGGGAAGCGGCCCGCGATCTTCTTGAGCAAGCCGCGCAGCACCGTCCCGGGACCGACCTCGACGACCTGCGTGACGCCTTCCTCGATCATCCGCCGCATCGACGCCTCCCAAAGCACCGAACTCATAAGCTGCGACTTCGACGAATGGCGGAGGAGTTCGGCGGCCTCGATCGGCTCGGCCGCGACGTTGACGATCACGGGGATGCGCGCGTCGGCGTAGCGGGCCCGATCGAGCGCGGTCGCCAGCCCCGCGTTGGCGGCCTTCATGAGCGGCGAGTGAAACGCGCCGGAAACCGGCAGGCGCAGCGCGCGCTTCGCGCCGCGTTCCGTCGCCATCGCCATGGCGCGCTCCGTCGCGGCGACCTCGCCGGCGATGACGACCTGCCCCGGCGCGTTGAGATTCGCGGGAACGACGACCCCCTCGGCCTCGATCTCTCGGCAGATCTGCGCGACCTCGGGCTCTTCGAGGCCGATGATCGCCGCCATCGCGCCCGGCCACTCTTCGCCCGCGCGATACATGAGATCGGCGCGAACCTTCACGAGCTCGAACGCGGTGCGCGCGTCGAGCACGCCCGCGGCGACGAGCGCGGAGAACTCGCCGAGACTATGGCCCGCGACGAGATGCGGCGCGATCCCCTCGTCGGCGAGAAACGCGAGCGCCGCGAGCGAGTGCGCAAGAATGGCCGGCTGCGTGTACCGCGTTTCGCGCAGCCGCGCCTCGGGCCCCTCGAAGCAGAGCGCGGAAAGCGGCAGCCCCATCACGTCGTCGGCGAGCGCAAAGATGTCGCGCGCTTTACCGGACGCCTCCGCGAGCGAGCGTCCCATCCCGACGTACTGCGAACCTTGACCCGGAAACACGAACCCGATTTTGCTCATGCCCGATCTCCCCGCGCCCGACTTCGGCGCCCGGTCGTTCCACGACACCATCGTTGCCTCCCCCTCACCACACCGCCCTCGACCGTGTCTTGCGTTTCGTGTGTCACCAGCGAAGTACCGCAGCGCCCCATGTGAATCCGCCGCCGAAGACGACGATCTCCACGAGATCGCCCTGCTTGAGGCGCCCGTTGCGCCGCGCCTCGTCGAGCGCGATCGGAACCGACGCCGCGCTCGTGTTGCCATACTGATCGATATTGATAAAGACCTTCGACATCGGAACGCCGATGCGATCGGCGACCGCCTCGATGATGCGGAGGTTGGCTTGATGCGGCACCAACAGATCGAGTTCCTCGCCGGTCACTCCCGCGCGATCGAGCGCGGCAAGCGACGCAGCCCCCATCTCCTTGACGGCATACTTGAAGACGCTGTTGCCCGCCATCTTGATGTAGTGGAGCCGTTGGTCGAGAACTTCCTGCGAGATCGGCGCGCGCGATCCGCCGCCGGGCATGTTGAGCCAGTTCGACAACGTGCCGTCGGAACCGAGGAGCACGGAGAGAATGCCACGTCCCTCGGGCACGACTCCGACGACCGCGGCGCCAGCGCCATCGCCGAAGAGAACGCATGTGTTGCGGTCGGTCCAGTCGGTGATCTTCGAGAGCGTTTCGGCGCCGATGACGAGGACCTTTTCGTACGTGCCGCCGCCGACGAGCGAGTTGGCGAGCGAGAGGCTGTAGACGAACCCGGAGCACGCAGCCGACACATCGAAGCCGCACGCGTTCTTCAGTCCCAGCGCGCTCTGCACAAGACACGCCGTCGCGGGAAAGAGCATGTCCGGCGTCGCGGTCGCGAGGATGATGAGGTCAACCTCTTCGGCGGCGACGCCGGCGTCGGCGAGTGCGCGCCGCCCCGCCTCCGCGGCGAGATCGGAGGTCGCCGTGTTCGCGTCGGCGATATGGCGCGACTTGATTCCGGTTCGCGACATGATCCACTCGTCGCTCGTATCGACCATCTCGGCAAGTTCGGCGTTCGTGAGTACGCGTTCGGGCGCGTACGATCCCGTTCCGAGGATGCCGACGGGCCTGGCATGCCCGCGGGCTTTGGAATCTTTCAACGGACCTCGCTTTCGTCGAGCGCGATACGCCGGTCGATCTCGTCGTTGAGCTTGTAGCTCACGAACTGACTCGCCGTACGAATGGCGCTCTGAATCGCCTTCGACGATGACGAACCGTGGCAGATGATGCAAACGCCGTTGACACCCAAGAGCGGGGCGCCGCCGTACGCTTCGTAGCTCATCGTCTTCGAAAACTCTTTGAACGCCGGCTTAAGCAGTGCGGCGCCGACCCACGCCATCGGGTCGCGCTCGACCGTGGACTTCATGGTGGACTTCACGAAACCAAGAACGCTCTCCATGAATTTCAGGAGGATATTGCCGACGAACCCGTCGCACACGACGACATCGACGTCGCCGCGAAAGATCCCTCGCCCCTCGACGTTGCCGACGAAGTTGAGAGTCGAACGCTTGAAGAGTTGGTGCGCCTCCTGCGCGACGTCGTTCCCCTTCGATTCTTCCTCGCCGATGTTGAGCAGGCCGACACGCGGGTTCTCGCGCTTGAGGATGTGGCGCGCGTAGACCATTCCCATCTCGCCGAACTCGAGCAGATGAATCGGCTTCACGTTGGCGTTCGCGCCGACGTCGAGCAGCACGCAGCCTCCTGCGGCCGTCGGGAGAAACGTTGCGATCGCGGGGCGGCGCACGTGACTTAAGCGCCCGAGCGTTAGAAGCGCTCCCGAAACGACGGCGCCTGTGTTCCCGGTCGAGATGAACGCCTGCGCGCGGCCTTGCTTCTGAAGATCGAGGCCGACCGCGATCGACGATGTCGGCTTGCGGCGCAACACGCCCGCGCCGCTCTCGGACATCGACACGGCATCCTCGGCGTGGATCAACTCGATCGGAAGACGCGTGGCGTCGTGGGCGCGGAGTTCGCGCTCCAAATCGATCTGCCGTCCGACGAGAACGACCTCGACGCCTTCCTTGTGTCCGTTCCGGAGGGCCCCAACCACGCCTTCGACGATGACGCCCGGGCCGCGATCTCCGCCCATGGCGTCCACCGCGATGCGCACTACCGCAACCCCCTCAAACCGCCCGGCGCGGGAATTACTTCTCCTTCACCAAAAGGACTCGGCGCGCGGGTTTTACGGTCTTGCGCGTCGTCCCGGCGCCTCCGGCATCCGCTTCGATCTTCGAGCGCGTGCCGTAGTAGCCGCAGTGCGGGCAGATGCGATGCGGCTGCTTCGACTGGCTGCAGTGCGGGCACTTCGAACGCGCCGGGTTCGTGAGCTTCCAGTGCGTGCGGCGCTTCCGGCCGCGCGCCTTCGATATTTTTCGTTTTGGGAGACCCATCGGTTCCCTCCTCTCATTATCGTGTCGCGCTCGAGTGCACTCGGGCGACGTTTACTGGCTTCTCTTTTCACCGAGCCCGCCAAGTGCTCGCCAGCGCGGATCCGATTGGGTGGCACACTGGCACGCCGCGTCGTTCCGGTTGACGCCGCAGACCGGGCATATCCCCTTGCAGTCGTCGCGGCAAAGCGACTTCATCGGAAGCTCGAGCATCACGCGCTGGCGAATAACCGGCGCCAGATCCACACGTGTCGCGCGCCGTCCTACGAAATGAACCTCGTCGTCGTCGGGATCCGTGTCCGAGAACTCCACGTCGCCGAGATGATAGATCTCTCGCAGATCGACCTGAACATCGTCCGAGAAGTCGCTGAGGCAGCGATCGCAGATCCGTCGCGCCACCACATCGACTTCGCCGGAAACGACGATCGTCGGGCCGTCACGGGTCACCCGAAGGGCAAAGCGAACCGGATCCGTGACCGCGACGACCTGTTCTGGGAAACCGAATGAGGAGGCGTCCTCCTCGCCTTCCAGGAGATGCGCGCCGGGCTCGCACCCGGCGATATCCAGGTACAGAGACATGCGCTGCTTCCTCCCCTGATCTTTCAGAGAACCCGATGAAGGAATCTCTTACGTAAGCGGCTCAATCTAGCAGAGCGCTATTTGGTCTGTCAAACGATCTGTCCGAGCGCAACAGCGCGCGGGCGGCGAGCTTGGGCGCGAGAAAGGGATCGACACCGCGGCAACCGGCAAATCATTATGAGCGAATTCGTTTGGCCATTGTGCGGAGAGGCGTCGCGACGTGATCCTCTACATCAAGCTTGCGGTCTTGGTCGGAGTCTTTCTTGGCGCGCTGCGTCTTAAGGTCGGCCTCGGAACCATCCTCCTCGTTTGCACGGGCCTTGTCGGCCTTCTGTTTCCGGTCCGGCCCGCCGAGTTTCTGAGCGCGGTGTTCGGCGCGGTGCTCGACCGTCCAACGGTCGAACTCGTCGCGATCGTTTTCATCACGGTGATGTTGGGGGGCCTCATGCGCGAGTCGGGCGCGCTGCGCGAGATGACGGGCTCGCTGCGCGAGATGATTCCGGATTACCGGCTCGTCGTCGCGATTCCGCCCGCGCTTATCGGCCTGCTTCCGATGCCGGCCGGCGCGCTCGTCTCGGCGCCCTTGGTCGATGAGGCCGCCGGAGGCCGCCCAATCTCCGCCGAGGCGCGCACCTTTCTCAACTATTGGTTTCGCCATCTCTGGGAATACGTGTGGCCGCTCTACCCCGGCCTATTGATCGGCGCGGCGGTTCTTCAGGTACCGGTTCGGCGGATCGCAATCGCTCAGTACCCGTTGACGATCGTTGCACTCGCAATCGGCCTCTGGTTCTTGTACCGGCGCCTGCCGCGCGACGCCGGCGCGACTTACGCTCGCCACGCCGGCGCGGGCGCGCGCCGCTTCGCGCGAAGCGTGTGGCCGCTCGGGGCGATCTTCGCTGGCGTTTTTCTCCTGCGCCTCTCGATTCTCGCCGCGCTGGCCGGGACCACGCTTGTTCTCCTAATCACCCTGGCCGCCTCGCGGCGCCACTCGGTCAAAGCGCTCGCAAAGCTTGCGGTCGATAACATCTCGCCCGACACAGTGCTTCTGCTGTTATCGGTGATGATGTTCAAGACGGCGCTCTCGGTCTGCGGCGCGCTCGAGGAGATTCCGCGCGCCTTCGCGGCCTCGGGGATCCCGCCGCTCGTGCCGCTTTTCGTCGCGCCGTTTCTCGTCGGCCTTCTGACCGGCGTCAACCAAGCTTACGTCGCGATCACGTTCCCGATTCTTGCGCCGCTCATGCACGCGGGCGGCGCGGCTGGCGCTAACGGGGCGGCCGGCGCGCCCGCGCTCCCGGCGGAGATGCTCGACATGTCGCTCGTCATGTTCGCGTACGTCTCGGGCTTTCTCGGGATCCTGCTCTCGCCGACCCACCTCTGTCTGGTGCTAACGCGCGAGTACTTTCGCGCGGAGTTTCGCGGCGTCTACCGGCTTCTCATCCCGCCGGTTCTCTGCCTCCTCGCCACCGCGCTTCTTCTCGTCGCGCTGCGCGGCCGCTAGAGACTTCCCATGCGACGTGCTACCATTCGCCGGCTCGCAGGCGACGCGCATCCCCCCCGTCCAATCCAATCGCGCGGCGCCTCTCGTATTCACCACAACATGGTGGGACATGCCTTGAAGCTTCCGAGCGAAGCTGCCGAACACGATATCGGGGAATCGCGCCTCGCGTTTCTCGTCAGCGCGATCGCCGCCGGAAGCGAGTCGTCGCTGGCCGAGTTGTACGACGCGACGAGCCGGATGGTCCTGGGTCTTGCCGCGCGAATACTTCGCGACCCGGAGTCAGCGGAGGAGGTCACGCTCGACGTGTATATGCAAGTGTGGAGGCAATCGGCCACCTATTCGCCGGCGCGCGGCAAGCCGAGCGCGTGGCTCCTGACGATCGCACGGAGCCGCGCGATCGACCGTCTGCGCTCGAACCAGACCCGGCGCACTCGCGAGGAACCGCTCGTCGCCGGGTTCGACGCGATCGCGCTGGATGATGATCCGGCGCTTACCAGCGCGCGTAACGACGAGCGACGGCGCGTCCTGACCGCGATCGGCACGCTTCCCGCCGAACAGCGCCGCGCGATCGAGCTGGCGTTTTTTCCCGGCTTATCGCATTCGGAAATCGCGGAACGGCTCGGCGAGCCGCTAGGCACGGTCAAAACGCGGATTCGCGCGGGCATGATGAAACTGCGCGAAGTACTCAAACCCCTCGAGGAATGGGCGTGAGCGACGACAGGTTCGGTGCCGGATCGGCGGGCGACGCAAGCGCTTCGGGGCATACGCACGACGAGGTGCTCGAAACCGCGGCGCTCTACGCGCTCGGCGCCATCCCGAGCGACGAGGCGCGCGCATTCGAGGCGCACTTGCGCGGCGGATGCCCCGACTGCGCGGCAGCCGTGCGGTCGTTCCTCGACATCACCGCGAGCCTCGAGAAGGCCGTCGCGAGTCCCGCGCTCGAGCCGAGCCCTGCGCTGCGCGACGAACTCCTGCGCCGCGCCGCCCAGGAGAAGTCGGATCCGACCGCGCGCGCCGGCGCGCCGGCCGAGCGCCCCGCGGAGGAAACGCAGGTCTGGAAACGCTGGCAGGAGTCCGGAGGCTCGTTTATGGCACCGGGGTTGTTCACGCTCCGCGCCGCCGAAGGAAATTGGCAGGACACCGCGGTGCCGGGTGTTTCCGTGAAACCGCTCTTCGTCGACAAAGAGCGCGACTACGTCACGATGCTCGTCCGCATGGCGCCGGGCTCTTCGTATCCTCGCCACACGCATGCGGGCGCCGAGGAGTGCTTCGTCCTCGAGGGTAATCTGCGCGTCGCCGGCCGCGTCCTGCAGCCCGGCGACTACCAGCGCGCCGACGCCGCGTCGGACCACGGTGAGCAGTCCACCGACGACGGATGTCTCTTGCTCATCGTTTCGTCCCAGCACGACGAACTCTTCTAGTAGGCGCGCCCCAGAGCGCGGTGCTACACTGCGCCACCGGAGGGAGGATTCATGATCTCAGACAAGGTTCAGAAGTCGCTTAACGGTCAGATCAACATGGAGCTCTACTCGTCGTACCTCTACCTTTCGATGGCGTCGCACTTCCAGGCCGGGAATCTCAACGGTTTCTCGAATTGGATGAAGGCGCAGGCGAAGGAAGAGCTTCTTCACGCGATGAAGCTTTACGAGTACCTGCTCGAGCGCGGCGGCAACGTGGCGCTGGCGCGCGTCGATGCGCCCCCCGCTTCGTGGGCGACTCCGCTCGCGGCGTTCGAGGATTCGTACCGGCACGAGTGCGAGAACACGAAACTCATCAACGACCTGATGGGCCTTGCGATCGCGGAGCACGATCACGCGACCGCGATCTTTTTGCAGTGGTTCGTCACGGAGCAAGTCGAGGAGGAATCCTCCGCGAGCCAGATCGTCGAGAAGCTGCGCATGGCGGGCGGTACGCCGCCTGGGCTCCTCTTGCTCGACCGCGAACTTTCGCAGCGCATGTAGTCTGCGCGCGCGATTTCTTTCCGCGAACGCGAAACGATTGAAGACGTCCGCATGAGCGCCGCCGGTGAGCCAGTCCTCGTCACCGGCGGCGCCGGCTTTGTAGGGAGCCACGTCGTCGACGCGCTCGTCGATTCCGGCGTGCGCGTCCGCGCCCTCGTGCGCCCATCGACAAATAGGAGATTCCTCGACGCGCAACGCGTCGAACTCCGTGACGGCGACATCACCGACGGAAGCGACGCGGGACACGAACGCCTCGTTCGCGCGCTGGAGGGCTGCTCGACGCTCTATCACGTTGCGGGCGTCGTGACGTCGGCGCGGAAGGAAAACTATCAGCGCGTCAACGTCGAGGGCGCGTCGCGCATCGCGCGCGCGGCGGCGGATGCGGGCGTGCGGCGCGTCATTCTCGTGTCATCGCAAGCCGCGGCGGGGCCGAGCGGCTCCTCGGCGCCCCGCACCGAGCGCGATGCCGAGGAACCGATGACGGCGTACGGGCGAAGCAAGCTCGACGGCGAACACGCCGTCCGCGCCGTCGCGAACGAACGCGGCCTCCAGATCGTGATCGTGCGGCCGCCCGCGGTGTACGGGCCTCGCGACCGCGCATTCGTCGGACTCTTCAAGCTCATCCGCCTCGGAATCGTGCCGCTGCACGGCGCCGCTCACTCGCAGCGAATCAGCATCGTCCACGCCGCCGACCTCGCGCACGGCATCGTACTCGCGGCGACGCGCGCGCCCTCGGGCGCGACCTACTTCTTGACGGATGGCGCGCAGCACACGGCGATCGAACTCGCGCAGGCCATCGCGCGCGCCCTCGGGAAGAAACCCGCGTTTCTCACGATCCCGCTGCCCGTCCTCAGCGCCCTCGCGTTCGCCGCGGAGATCGGCGAACGCGTGACCGGCCGCGCGGCGACCGTGACGCGCGAACGTCTGCGCCAGTGGACCGTGCCGTACTGGACGATCTCCGATGCCCGTGCGCGCGCCGAAATCGGCTACGCGCCTTCGCGCGATCTCGTGGCGGGAATGGCGGAGACGGCCGCGTGGTACCGGAGCGCGGGCTGGCTCTAGCGCGAACGGCGTTCGCGCGCTACTCGAGGTCCTGCTTCAGCAACTTGGCGCGGCGCGCAAGGCGATGCTTGCGCCGCTCGACCGCTTCGCGGTGGCGACGCCTCTCCTCCGCCGTCTCGAGTACGAGAGGCGGGACCTCGCTCGGCTTCCCGTTCTCATCGATCGCGACGAACGTGAGGTAGGCCGTGCTCGTGTGCCGCCGCTCCCCCGTCAGGATGTTCTCGGAGAGAACCTTCACGCCCACTTCCATCGACGAACGCGACACGTAGTTCACGCTCGAGCGCAGAATGATGAGCTGCCCGACTTTGATCGGCGAGAGAAAGTGGAGTTCGTCCATCGACGCGGTCACGACGTGCCGCCGCGAGTGCCGGTGCGCCGCGATCGCGCCCGCCATATCGATGAGATGCATGACGCGTCCGCCCAAAACCTTCCCGAGCGGATTCGTGTCGTTCGGGAGAACGACTTCGACCATTTCGGCGGCCGACTCGCTGACTCGTTTTCCGGGCCGGCTGCTCGCCGCTGGCTTCGCTTTCGTCATACGCGCCCTCCTTGCGGAAGGCGAGATTCTAGCATCGAGTTCGGCTCTGTCAATCGACGCGAACGCGCGGCATCTTCCGCGCGCGCCCGCCGCCTACGCGGCGAACGTGCTGAGAAACGCGGTCGTCTGCGTGCGCGTCGTTTCGAGGATCGCGGCGATGCGCGCCTCGTCCGTCAGCCCGAGCTCGTGGAAAGCCGGATCGAGCGTGAAGTCGCACTCCTTCGGGCGGCGATCGAATCCGAGGTGCTCCGCGACCTTGTCGCCGCAGTAAACGATGAGCGTCAGCGTGTGGTGCTCGCGCGAGCGCGCCGGGTGATGATGATTGCGAATCACCTCGATCGCGTTCGGCGCTAGCTTCCAGCGGTTCCCGACGTAACCGCCGACCATCTCGTGGAAGTCGTCGACGAGCACTTCTACCGAGTCGAGCCCGATCTCTTGCCCGGCCAGGTGCGTCTCCTCGATTTCAATGATCGAGTTGAGCAGCACGGGGCAGCCGATGTCGTGGAGCAAGCCGCAGAGAAACGCGCTCTCCTTTTCGACCTTGAGCGTCTCGGCGATCGTCGAGCACGCGATGGCGGTGGCGACGGAGTGCGTCCAATTGCATTCCATCATCTCGGCGTAACGCTTCGCCTTGAAGACGCGCTGGTGGAGCGAAAGGCTGAACGTGAGGTCTCGCAGCGTGCGAAGCCCAAGCAGCGTAACGGCGCTCTTCAGCGACGTGATTCGCTGGCGTCCGACGTGAAACGCCGAGTTCACGAGCCCGAGCACCTTGCCCGCGAGGAATTGATCGGCGCGAATGAGCTTTTCGATTTGTTCCATCCCGGCGGACGGATCGTTCGAGACCTGCAGCACCTTCGTCGCGACGGTCGGGAGCGCCGGCACCACGAGTTCTTGCGCGTTTAGGCGCCGCTCCACGTCCCGCTTGATCTCGGCGAGCAATTCCTCGGCGACGCCGTGAGCACTTCCGCCCACGTCGTAGGTTTCGTTGTTTTTCGGAGGCGTGTACTTCTTTTCGACGGTCTTCATCCGCGGGGTTGCTCCTATGGATGCGAGTTGCCAAAGCGCCGGACCTGAGCTGTCTCGCCTAACTTCTAGAGTGTCGGCAAATCCTGCGGAAAGGTTTAGCTCGGACGGCGAGGCGGAGGTGTCGCGGCGCGGTGTTTGATCTGGGCGGCGATCGTGTGGAAGAGGTTGACCTCGCGCTCCTTGAGAAACGAGCGCAGGAGCAGGTTCCGAAGCGAGAGGCGCACGCGCTTCCCGACGTTCGCCGGAAATGCGAGCGAGTCGATCGCCTCGTCGAGGCTCGCGAACATCCGCTCGAGGCTCTCGGAGCGCGCAAGCGACGCGGCGGCGGCCGGGGTCGGCGCGCCGGGAATGACGCGACCTCGGGGGCGCGGCAAATTCTCAGCGGTCTGGGCGCGCCGCCACACGTACGCGAAAACCATGACGCACTGCGCGAGATTGAGCGACGGCTGGTGGACCGCGAGCGGGACACGCGAGACGTGGTGGCACATCTCGAGCTGCTCGTTCGTCAGCCCCGTGCGTTCATTGCCGAAGACAAGCGCGACCGGCGCCGTCGCCGAGATGCTGAGGGCGAGTGCTACCGCCTCCTCCGGGTCGAGGAACCGCAGATCGCGGTGGCGGCGGCGCGTCGTCGTACCGATGACGAGCGCGCAATCCGCGACGGCAGCAGCGAGGTTCGGAAAGACCTTCGCGGCGTGAAGAAGCCGCTGGGACGAGTGGGCCATGCCGTGCGCGACCTCCGTCAGCCACGGCTCCGTCGGCGCGACGAGCACAAGATCCGAGAGACCCATCGTCTTCATCGCTCGCGCGACGGACCCGATGTTGCCGGGCTCCTGAGGTTCGCAGAGAACGATGCGCATGATGTGGCGTCCGGCGCGGCCGGAGCTAGCGGGCCGTGTCGAGGGCGCGAGCGCTCTCGACGAGGCGCGCGACCGCGTCCTCCGCGAGGACGGAGCAGTGCAGTTTGTCGGGCGCAAGCCCGCCCATCGCGTCGGCGACCGTGGCATTGCGAAGCGCGAGTGCCTCGTCGAGCGTACGGCCGGAGAGAAGTTCGGTGAGCACGCTCGATGCCGCGATCGCCGCAACGCATCCGAGAGTGTGAAAGCCCGCGGCCTCGATACGTCCCGCGCGAACGCGCGCGTAGAGCCGCATCGTATCGCCGTCGTCGGGATGCCCGACGGTCACCTCCACGTTGCCGCCCTCGACGGGGCCGACGTTGCGCGGGTTCCGGAAGTGGTCGAGCGTCGTTTCGCTATAGCGCGAGAAGGCGCGCGCGGCGCGTGGCGCGTCCTCGTCGTCTTCGTTCTTGTTTCCGCTCTCGTGGCGCATGATCGGCGAGAGTATCGGCGAGCGCGCCCGATTGCGCAAGCAACGCACGCGCGCATTCGCGGCGCAAACGAGGATCGTGTTGAGAGACGCGCCCCACTCCCCTAGCATGGACGCTCTTCGGAGGGCTCGCGACGGTGGCAGCGGAAAAGACGCGTTACGGAACGCTCGCGGGGATCGTGCTCGTCTCCGCGGTGCTGCGGCTTTTCTATCTGATCGTCGCGCCGGACAGCGTGGCGTTCGAGAACGGGCTCGCCGGCTCGGACGACGAGAAGTCGCACATGAACTACGTGCTCGCGCTCGAAATGGGAAACGCTGTGCCCGTGCAGACGGACTCACCGAAATCCCCCGGCGCGTTCGAGCGAAACGCCTTCGAGTACTACCAGCCGCCGCTCTCGTATTGGCTCGGCGCGCGCGTGCTCGAGGCCAGCGGCGCCCATCTCTTCGCGTTGCAGGTGCGTTGGGTGCGCCTGCTCAGCGTCGCCCTCGGGATCGTTCAAGTCATCCTCTGCTGGCCAATCGTGCGCCGCGTTTTTCGCGATCGCGCCGACGCCGAGGCGGCATTCGCGATCGCGGCGCTTCTCGGCGCGCACGTGAAGGCGACCACGTTCGTCAGCAACGACGCGCTGGCGTTTCTGCTCTTTACGCTCGCGATCCTCGTCGTGATTTGGCGCGAGGAGCGTCCGGCATCGGTCGGGCTCGATGTTGCGCTCGGAGCGGTCATCGCGGCGGCGTGGCTAACGAAAAGTTCAGCGAGCGTGCTCGTCGCGTTCGTTGCTGTCGCGGAGGTCGTGCGCGCCCGCGCGCGGCGCGACGGACGCGGCGCCTTGGGTGCCGGGCTCGCGATTCTCGCGGGGACGCTCATCGCGGCGCCGTGGTATGCGCGCAACCTGCGTGTGTACGGCGAACTCTTCGCGATCTCGGTGAGCCACGGGCCGAAGTTCGACTACCCCGTGACCGCGGAGTACCTCGTGGGGCGGCTACTCCATCTTCCATACGAGATGTTCTTCGCGTGGTACGTCGAGCATCCGAGTCCGCTCTTTGCGCTCCTGACGAAACTCGAATACGTCTACCTCGCGGCGGCGATCGTTCTCTTCGCGGTCGGGGCGAAGCGGCGTGACGACGCGCCGCTCGCGACGCCGGCCGGCCGGCTCGTGTTCTTGCTCTTCGCACTCAACACGCTCGCGCATGCCGCCTATTCCGCAACGTACGGATACTTCGGCCCGCGGCAGATCCTCGGCGCAGTGAGCGCGTGGGCGGTGCTGCTCGCGCTGCCGGCAATCGCGGCAAGCCGCGCCGCGCGCGGTCGTATCCCGCCGCTCGCGATCGCGGCCGCGCTCGTACTCCCGAAGCACATCGAGTGCCTGATTCGATTCGTCGCCGGCGCGCGGTAGCACGGGCGGATCGGTGACGCGCCGGCGTGGCATCGCCGTGTCGAGCCGATCGATCAGCCGCGGCCGAGGTGGCGAATCACGACGAGCGCGCGGGCGACTCGCGTCGCGTGGAGCGTCTCCCAATACGGCGCGAGCTCGCCGCCGAACGCGCGTTTGAAGCGCGCGATCGTCGGCGTATTTGCGCCCATAAAGTCAAATACTACATTGGCTTCAGACGCATCTCTCAGGATCTTCCAGAGCATGAGAGAGAAGCCTCCCTCCGCCATGTGCTCTGGCGCCGTCCCCGCGATCCAGGCGTAGCTGGCGTGCGCGTCGGCGATCTGAATCTGGAACGCGTGGTCCGCGCCATCGGCCCCGCGGACGACGTACGCGCGCGCGATTCCTTCGCGAAGCAAGCGGTCCGCGAGCGTCGAAAGCACCGATTCGGGAACCGGCGGCGGTGTGCGATGCCGGCGATACGACGCGGCGTACGCGGAGATCAGTTCCGAAGTTTTCTCGACGCGCTGCACGACGAGTCCCGCCTCTTCGGCGCGACGGATCTTCTTGCGCGCGTTGTGCTCGAACGACGCGAGCATCTCCTCGGATTCGCGCGGCGCGATGCGGTACGTATAGCGCGGCGTCACGCGCCAGCCGGCCCACTGGAAGGGGCGCGTGTCGGCAAGTCCCGGCGCGTGCGTGAATCGCGCGAACGCGAACCGCTCGCGCACTCCGGCGACGAGCGCTTCGAGAATCTGCTCCGTCTCCGAGATCGACCGCCCCGAGCGTTCGTACTCGGGCAGATCGAGCAGAACCCCCGCGTACCCCGCGACGACAGGGGGATTCGTCATGGCTAACCCGGCGAAGTGACGCTCGTAGGTCGGTACTCCGCCAACAAGTACGCCGTTACGGAAAACGCCGAGGATGCGACCGCGCCGGCCGAACGCGTCGGCGAGCGCGTTCGTCCAACGTGTGCTCTGAAACACCGTCGCGTGCGGCGCGCGATCGACGAGCGCGTCCCACGCGGCGATCTGGTCCGCGCCGAGAAACTCCGTCTCAAGCCGGGTCGCCACGATGACCTCCGTCGTGCCGCGCGAGGAGTTCCGAGCACGCCGCGAAAACACGTTCGACGGGTAACTCCGTCATGCAGGCATGCCACGCGCATCGGGTGAAGTTGCAGAACGAACACGGCACGGCGTGATGAATCGCGACGTGGCGCGATGGATCGTAGGCGTGCCACTCCGCGGGGTTCGTCGGGCCGAAGAGCGTGACCGACGGCGTCGTGAGCGCCGCGGCGATGTGCGAGATTCCCGAGTCGGTTCCCGCGACGAGCCGCGCTAGGGCGACGAGCGCGGCGGCGGTGCCCAGATCGCCGTCGGGCGCGAGCGAAACCCGTTCGTGCCGCGCGCCGGCGATAACGGCCTCCGCGACGACGCGCTCGCCGGGTCCCCAGAGTACGAGCACATCGGCGGCGGCATCGCGCGCAAGCATACCGGCGAGCCGCGCGTAATTAGCGGACGGCCACGCCTTCGTCGCCCACTTCGCCGCCGGATTCACGAGCACGAGCGGACGGCTCGCGCCCACGCCGCGCTCCGCGAGCAGGGCGCGCACGCGCTCGCGCGCGTGGGCCGGGACGCGCAACACGAGCGACTCGTCCGAGACGCGCACACCGAGCGGCTCGATCATCGCGGCGTTCACGCGCACCGCGCTCCGCATGATCGCCTTGCCGTCCGCGTCGGCGACGAATCGCGGAACGCGGCGTGTGTACGCGTACCGCCGGCCGCGCGTGTCGTAGCCGACGCGCACCTTCGCGCCCGACGCGAAAACGACGAGCGCGCTCCGCGGCCCGCCGTGCAGATCGATCGCCCAGTCGAATCGCCGCGCCCGCAGCTTCGCGAAAAATTGCGCGCGCATCGCCCCGCGCCGCAGGAACGGCAGCGCCGGATCTTCGAACGCATCGATCACGAGGGCCTCGTTCACGTGCGGATTCTCCACGACGAGCGGCGTCATATTGCGCCGCACGGCGAAACTGATCCACGCCGATGGGAAGCGTTCGCGCAACGCACGCGCCACCGGGGTTGCCAACAACACATCGCCCGCCGCGCGCGGTCGCACGAGGAGAATGTTTCGCGGCTCATCGAGGGAGGGATGCATTTTCGCGGCGGGATGTTAGCACCGGCCCGAGGCGCCGCATAGCGATCGCGGCCGGGAAAGCGCCCACGGCCGCGATCGCCCCTCTAGCGAACTCGAGGGCTCGTCTGCGCGACCGCTACGGTGTCGACAGCGCAGCCCACGCCGCCTGCGCCGATCTGCCCGCAGTCGCCGGCATTCGCCGCCGCGCAGGGCGAACCGGAAGAGATCGAGAACGTGGCGCGCTCGCAGAAGAGAGGGTCGGCGTGAAAATCGGAGGCGCCCGGCGCGCACTCCGTGGAGTAGTCGGTGCCGTTCGCGAAAAACGCGTTGCACGAAAGAACCGGCGAGACGATGAAGCACGCGATTCCGAAGTTCGTGCTCTCGACGATCACGTTGCGTTCGATGCGCGGCTCCGTGAAGACTGTTCGTATCCCGCAGTCGTTCGCGCCGACGATCGTGTTGCGAGTAATGAGCGGCGCTGCGCCGTTGGCGACGTCGACGCCGAAGATACCGGGTTCGACGATGACGTTCCGCTCGACGATGCTGTTCGCATCCTGGCCGCTGCAGTAGACGCCGAAACGCGAGACGCTATCGATGGCGCAATCGACGAGGCGCGAGCCCGCGGCGAGAAGTCGCACGCCGTCGTTCAACGAGCCGGCAAGCCGCAACCCGCGAACCGTGATGCCGAGCACGCCGGAGGGGACGACGATTCCTTGGCCGCGCTGCGCCATCGTAAAGCGCAGCACGGGCCGCGCCGCGCCGCCGACGACCGCCTCGCTTTCCGGGCGCCCCATGAGCGTCACGCCGGTGTGTCCCGCGTCGAAAACGAGGCTGCTGTCGATCATGTACTCGCCGGGCGCGACGAGAACCGTGTCGCCCGGCACCGCCATGTCGAGCGCCGCATGGAGTGTCATCGCGTCGCCCGGAAAATTGACGATCGCGGTTTCCTCCGGTGCTCCGGGCGAATCGTCGCCGCAGCCCGTCGCGAACGTCAGCGCGCAGAGAACGAGCACCGCGCCGCGGAGGTGCTTCCGGAGCGCCATCACGACGGAAATTGCGCCGGCCGGAGCCCGATATCGACGATCGAACACGCGAGAATGGGGCGCAGCCCGAGCGCTTCCGCCGCGCGAATCACCTCGTCGCTCTCCGCTCCCGGGTTGAGATAGAACTCCGCCGGACGCGCCGCGGCGATGTCGGGAAGAAGCGAGAGCAATCGTTGCGGGGGAAGGTAGACGGAGATCCTGTCTAGCGGGCGCGGGACGTCGCGAATCGACGCGAAGGCGGGAAGCCCCTCGATCGACGTCGCGGTAGGATGAATCGGGAAGACGTCGTAGCCCGCGGCGAGATGCGCGCGCACCGACTTGTTTCCGAATTTGGAACGGTCGCTCGACGCGCCGAGAATGGCGACACGCGGCTTCTGTTCGTCGGCCACCGGATCCTCCGTAGCGCGCGATCGCCCGCGACAACTCGCGGGCACGACGCGCACGGGCATCCTAGCAGAAGGCTTCGCGCCTCGCCACGATCGGGCGCGTACGCGAGCGCTCTCGATTAGTCGGCCGCCTCGGAGAAGCCGACGAAGAACCCGTAGTCGCCGTCGTTCCGGAAAACCGCCTCCGTCGAGAGATTGAAGTACGGGCCGACGCGATAATCGAAACCGGCGAGCGCGTACGGCGAAATCGACGAGCCGAACTCCTCGCGTTCATCCGCGACGATGCTCGGCGTTATGCCGGAGAGATCGGTCTGCACGCGATGCACGTTTCCCTCGACGCCGCGCATCGCGAGGCCGAAGTACGGTGCGAACAGCCGCGTGCTGAAGACAATCGCAGCGGTCGCCTGAAGTTCGCGCCACGAGTAGTCGGTCTCGAATCGTTCACGCAACACGGCGCTCGGGAAAACCAGGTCCATCTCACCGACGCCGCTCGAGAGCAGCATCAGTCCTTCGGCGGCGACGACGAGGCGCGGTGCGTTGGGGCCCGACGAAAACCTCATCGGCTCCATGCGCACGCCGCCGCCCCACGCGAAGCGCGGATTCGTATTCAGCGCGACGCGGTTGCCCGCGATCTCGCCGATCACGTCGATATCGGCCGCGCCGGCGCGAAACGTCAGGTTCATTCGCGGCGCGAGCCTGTACGTCGCCTTCGCCAGATAGCGATCCGACTCCGCGGCGTCGTTTCCGATCGGCGTCACGACGTGTTCCGTCTCGACGCCGATGACGAATCCGCCCTGGCTCGGCAGGCTCACGGGATTTCCGAAGGAGGCCGCCTCGGCTCCGCCGGCCACGCAGAGCGCCGCCATGATGGCCAGTGCGAACTGTTGGGTGGCTGTCTTCATGATGGTCGTCCGCCTCCGTTTCTTAATCGATCGTTCCGCTGTAGATGAACGAAGCGTTCCCGTTTGCACTGTTCGTAACCGTGATCTTGATGAAGCAGTTGACCGGCGGCGCTGTGTCGCCCGGCGAACCGTCGTACGCGGTGACCGCGTAGTACGTCGCGCCCTGCGACTGCGTGTCGGGAAGCTGAACCGACGTGTCGCCGACGAACGTCGACGCGCCCGAGAATTCGAAGTTGATGAACGTCAGCTCGACGAGCGGATTGCCGCAGTCGTCGCCAACGTAGAAGATGATCGGCACGGAGCCGCCATCCGGCACCGCGAACGTCGATGTTGCCGGATAGAGGACATCGATCTGCGTCGAGCCCGACATGAGAACCCGCGCCTCGGCTTCAATTGTTTGGTTGTACTCGTCCACGGTCCGCGCGGTCACGTAGGCGTAGCCGGTGTCCGCGCACGTCGGCGACGGCGCCGCCGTATAGAGCGTCGCGACCGCCTGGCCGACCGCATTCGTGATCGCCGATCCGGTAATGCCCCCTCGGTTCGTCGAGAACGAAACGACGGTTCCCGGCGGTACAGGATTCGAGTACTTGTCGAAGATGAACGCCGTGATCCGGTCTTCGAGGCCGTAGCGCACGCGGCCCGCGATGTTGGCCTTCTGCATCGCCAGCGAGAAGTGCGCTTGATCCGGCGGCCCGCCGCTGACGACAACGGACGCAACCTCCGACGCAATCAGCGGGCTCGATCCGACCACCGCCGCACGCACCTTTGCGACGCCCGCGACGGTGCCGCTGTTGACGCTCGTGCGAGCGAGTCCGAGCGCGTCCGTCGTCACCGTAACCGGCGAGAGGTACGCGCCGCCGCCCGGCGACGACGTGAACTCGAAGAAGACTTCCACCGCGTTGTCTTGATTGACCGGCTGCCCGGTCGCGTCACGCACCTCGAACACGAGTTCCGAACTCGAATTCTGTCCGGTCCCCGTCACGCCGATCGAGGTGTAGGCGACAGATTCCAGCGCGATGCTCGCCGCCGGTCCGGGCTCCGATCCGCTCGTGAAGTTCTTGCACATCGTGACCGTGCCTCCCGACGTCTCCGCGGAGAGCCAGAAGTTCGGGAAGTCGTCGAGAATCGCGTACGGCGCTTTCAAACACGTGACCGCGACACCGTGCGCGATGCTCTGCGTACCGGGGCAGTCGGCGAGATTGTGCGTGAACGCAAGACCGTCGATCGCGACGTCGGGCAATGGCTCGCCCGAGCCGCAACTATCGGCGGAGACCGCGAAGAAGACGGCCGTCGAGTCTTCAACCGTGTTGGAGTAACGGTCGACGACGGTCGCCGTCACGATGAAGCTGAAGAGCGCGCCGGAAAGCGGCGCGGAGACTTGCGAAATGTTGAGGCTGATCGAGTCGGGCGGGCCCGCGCCGATGACGACGCGCGAGTTCGCCGAGAGAAGCGGCGGAACGCTCGCGGTCACCTCGATCGTTCCCGAGAGCACGCCGCTCGACAGAGCGATGCGCGCGGCGCCATCTTCGACGGGCACGCTGACGGGGCCGCCGCCGTTCGACGGCGCGCCGAGATACTCGCCGCCGCCAGGGCCTTCCGTAATCGTGAACACCACGTTGAATCCCGACTGGATCAGATCGCCGCGCTCGTTGAAGAGTTCCGCGGAGAGCGTCGTCGTTTCCGAGCCGCCCGTTTGCGCGACCTGAATCTTCGGCGACGCCGTGCGAATCAGAATCGACGATGGAATCTGCTCCGCGAGCGAAGTCATCGAGACTTCGATCGTGTCCCGCAGCGAACCGAAGGCCGCGATCACGACGGCCGTATCAGGCTCGGCGGACGAGGTCAGCATCGCGACCGCCTTCCCGTCGTCGCCCGTTTCGAGCACGCCCGTGATGACGCCCGCCGAAGTGGAGAACGAGACCTCTTTGCCGGCGACCGGATTGTTCGACGAGTTCAGCAAGATCGCGGTCACGGCCGTCTGGCTCGAGCCGTCGGATGGGATCGTGGTTGGGCTCGCGCCGAGGATGCGGAGCGTCAGCGGCGTGAACGCCGCGGCCACCGTGTCCGAGAGCGCGCCGAAAACAGTTCCAGTCACCGTCGCGCTCCCCGGCTCGACGCCCGCGAAGAGCGTCGCCACCGAGTAACCCGTCGCGTCGGTCGAGTCGGTACTCGAGATCGAACCGAGCGTCGTGCCGTACGCCACGATCACCTGCGGCACGGTCACCTGGCTCGTCGTCTCCTTCACGAGCGTGCGCACGAAGGTCGAATCTTCGCCGTCCGCAACGAGGCTCGCTTCGTCGATCGTCATCTCCACGGAGATGCCGCGGAACGTCGCGAACGCGTCGCCGATGTCGATGAAGTCGCCCGCGACTTCCGAATTCGCGATCTTCGCCGTGACGAGCGCTTCGACGTCGATGCGGCTTGCGATGCTTCGCAGCGTCGCCTCCGCCTTGCCGTTGTTCTGTGTAAACGCGGTCGGCGTGATGAAGCCCGCCGTCGATTCGAAGAAGACCGGAACGCCGATCCGCGGCTGGCCGAACTCGTCGAGCACCTGCGCCGTCATCGTCGTCGTCGACGCGCCGTCCGCGATCAGGCTCGAGACGCCGGCGATCAGTTCGCCCTGCCCGACCTGAATGACGACCTCTTTCTGGAATGAGCCGAGCGACGCGGTGATGCGCGCGGTTCCTTCAGTCGTACCGCTCACGAATGTCGTTCGCGCGAAACCCTGCGCGTCGGTCACCGCCATCGTATCGACCGAGCCGATATCGGTGCGGAAGACGACAGGAATGCCCGAGACCGGAGCGCCGTTCTCATCGATGATGAAGACCGTGACCATCGCTTCTTGGTCGCCCGCGTTGACGCGCTTCGGACTCGCCGTCAGCGAACCGATGAAGTTGATCGGCACATCGCTCGGATTGAACGGATTGACGTTGCCCTTGTCGCTGCAGCCTGCCCACACGACGACTCCCGCTAGAAGCGAGACCGTCGCGGCGAGCGCGACCCAACGCGGAAAACCGTTTCGCGAACGAGCGGCTTGACTCATGTCATTCCCTTCCCGACTCATCGATCGAACCCTCATCGCCGCCCTCCCTATCTCGGCTCGCCAAGCGTCGCGGGAACGTCGTTCATTCCGACATCCATCCCCTCGACGATCTTCGGCGTCACGAAGATGAGAAGCTCGCGGCTCTCATGCGTCCGGTTGCTCGACTTAAAAAAGTTTCCCAAGAGAGGAATGTCGCGAAGCAGCGGCACACCGTCCTCGCGGCTTGCTTCGTTCGATCGGATGAGTCCACCGATCACGGCCGTTTCGCCATCGTCCACGAGAACACGCGTCGAGGCCTCGCTCGTAACGATGATGATTCCGCCCTGCACCGTCGCCTGCGACGAGAGGTCGCTCACTTCGGGCTTCAGATCGAGCGTGATCCGGTTGTTCGAGTTGATATGCGGCGTCACAGTCATCTGGATTCCGATCGTCGTCAGCTGCGTGATCGGGTTGCCCGCCGCGTCCGACACGATCAGCGGAATCTTCTTGCCGACGAGGATCCGCGCTTCCTGGTTGTCGAGGGTCGTGATCTTCGGATTCGAGATGATGTTGGCCTTGTTCTGACGCGCGAGTGCTTGCAGCGTCACGTCGAGGTTTCCGTTCGGGCCCATCGTCCCGAGATGGAACTCGCCGATCGGAGCCGACAGCGGCGCATCGATCGTGACATCGCCGACCGCATCGATATCGTTCCGATTGAGACCGTTTGCCGTCCAGTTGACGCCGAGTTCGCGAGAGACCGTCGCGTCCACGTCCACGAGGCGCGCCGTGATCTCCACCTGCTTCGTCTGCAAGTCGAGCGTCGCGAGCATCCCTTCGATGCCGCTGAGCACCGACGAGATGTCGCGGATCACGAGCGAGTTCGTGCTCGGATCGACTTCGATCTGTCCGCGGTTGGTCAGGCCCGACTTGAGCGCCTTCGACAACTCCGCCGCCTTCGCGTAGTTCAGGCGGAAGATGCGCGTCTGGAGCGGAAGCAAATCCTCTTTCTTGCGCGCCGACGCCTCGCGTTCGAGCGATTCGGTCTGAAGATTCTTCACCGTCGTGACGCGAATCACGTCACCGGTCGGCGACATCTCCCAGCCGTACCCGTTCGCCGAGAGAATGATATCGAGCGCGTCGCCCCACACGACATCCTTCAGGCGCACCGTCACGTCGCCCTTCACTTCGGGGCCCGCGACGATGTTGCGTCCGCCGTAGTCCGCGAGGCTGCGCAGCACCGAACGAATATCCGCGGATTGGACGTCGATCGAAATCTTGTCCCCCGCGAGCGTGATCTTCCCTTCCGTGGTCGAAAGCCCCCCTTGGCCCCAACCAGCGGCCGGCGCGAGCGCGATGAGCGCGGTCGCTAGAAGGACCTTGAAATTCAGCCGGTCCATGGTCAGTTCCCCTCCATGCGAGTGGGCTCGAGACGGAGCGTGAGCCGTTTGAACTCCCCGTGAATAACTTGGTCGATGACGATGGCGTCTCTTGAGATCGACGACACACGCCCATACATGACTCGGTCGCCCTCGCGGACGACGTAGCCGCGGCGCTCGCGATCTTCGACGAGCGCGCAGATTCCGTTTGAGCCCCAGATGATTCCGACGAAGCGCATTCCGTCCGGGTCGATGATCGTGCCCGCGGCGCTACTCTGATCCGTGACCGTGACAAGCGCGAGAAACGGGTCGCGGCCATCGAACGCCGTATATCCTGGCCCCATCTCGCGGAGAATCGATTCGTCTTCGAATTCGAATGGGTCTGAGCTCTCCCAATCTTCGTCGCCATCTTCCGCGTAATCGTTCGCCGCATCGGCAGCGCCGAAGGCGTCCTCTTCCCGCGGCGTGCCCGCATCGTCCGCGCTCGGTGTCGTGCTCGGCATCGCACTCGGCGGCGCGAACTCTTCGCCCGTCGCCGGTGAGTCGTCGCGCTCGAGCGTGACGTTGTCGTCGCTCGAGGCCATCGCGACCTGCATCTCCTCCGATGCCTCCGATGTCGCGGGCTCGGTCTGCGCGCTGATCTCGGCGCCGGTGACGATCTCTGGAGGCGCCTGGCCTTCGCGCGCCGCAAGCGCCACGCTGCCGCCGTTCGCGTTGTTCGCCGCCTCGGTCGCCGCGTTGATCACGCTCATCGCCATTCCTGCTCCGGATGGGGCCATCGCGTCGTTGTCGGTGTCGCCGGCACTGCGCGCTTTCGCCGCCGCCAGCCGCGCCGAACGCTCCGCGCCGGCGTCCGCGGGCTGCGCGGTCTCCACCGAGTCGGAACGATTCGGGTACGCGATAAAGCCGATGACGCCGTCGATTGCCTTCTGACCCGCCATGCCGAGCGAACTTCCCAAGAGCGACCCCGAACCGAGAAAAGCGACGGCCAAGAGCGCAAGCGTCGCCATGCAGGCGATCACCACCGTTTTACTCTTCATGCGGAGTACTCCTGCGAGCCTGGCTCTCGGCCGGCGCGCCCGACTTCGCGGCGGCTGCCTTGAGCTTGGCGCCTGTGTCGCCTTGGGCCTCGATCGCATCGACGTGATCCGATCCGAGCGAATAGGCCGTGATCGTCATCGCGCCGAGCACCGTCGTGGCGCTCTGCGTATCGCGATCGTCCCGGGAGTTGTTTTGGTCGACCGCGGCAAGATCGAGATTCGTGACGTTGACGATGCGCGTCATCCCCGCGAGCTCCGCGAGGAACGTACCGACGCTGTGGAATCCGCCCTCGATTTTCACCGCGACCGGATGCTCCGTGTAGAACGTGTTCGGCACCGGCTCGGTCGGCTCGAAGAGCGTGAAGACGATCCCCGCCTGCTGGCCGGCCACCGTCACCTTGCGCAGAAGGCTCGCCATCTCTTTTTGCGGCGGAAGAAGGTTCGTCGCGGCGCTCCACTTCACGTGAAGCTCCTCCATCTCCTGCTCGAGCCGCGGCAAGTTCGCCGCCGTCCGCTTCGCCTGCTCGACCTCCGCCGTCAGCTTCGCGACCTTCGCGCGCATCTCCGCGATCTGCGCGGCACGCGGCGGGTAGAAGAACGGCAGAAAGTTCGTGAAGAAATAGAAGAAGGTCACCACGAGAAGCGCGGCGGAAATGATGAGCCCGCGCTGCAAGTTCGTGCTTGAGAGATCCAGCTTCGGAAGCCGCAATGTCATCTGCATCGTCGTGTGTGTCCTTAGTATTGCGTCGCGTCGGGAGGAATCGCCGCTGCGGTCGAGTCGACGGCCGCCTTCGTGAGAACCGCCGTCATTCGGAACTCGACGACGTCTCGTTCGCCGACCTCACCCTTCTTCGACACGCTCAGGTCAACGTTCTCGTAGAGATCGGAGCTTTCGAGCTTCGCCATGAAATCGGAGAGCGTCAGGTTCGAGAAGGTCCGTCCTTGGATCTCCGCGCTGGCGCCTTCGGATTCGACGAACTTCGTCAGCCACGCGTAGCGCGGCATGTTCGAGTTGAGATCTTCGAGGAGCCGCACGCGGAAGCTGCGCTCGACATCGAGATCGGCGATGACGGCGATCTTCGCCTCGAGGTCGCGGCGTTCCTTCGCGATCTCGTTCACGCGCTGAATGAGCGGCTTGTACTTCGCGGCGAGCGTCTCGAGCGTTGCGGCTTCTTCCTGAATCGCGTTGAGCGAGTGGCTCTGCAGCGCGTGAGCGGAGAAGATCATGAACGCCGCGCAACCGATCGCGGCAACACCGGCGATCATCCAAATGCGATCTTTGGAGTCGTCTTGGCTTACGCGATCTTCGAGAGGAAGTAGGTTTATCCGAATCACGGGATCACCTCGTCCGCAGTGCCAGGCCGACGGCGACCGTCAGCTGGGGCGCGAGCAGTTCGAGATCCTCTCCGGTGAACAGCCCGTCGGCGTAGGCGACGCGCGCGAGACAGTTGCCCACCTCGACGGAAACCGCGTGCCGTTCGGCGAGCGCCGAAAGAAGACCAGGGATACGAGAGCTTCCGCCGGCGAGCACGATGCGATCGATCTTCTCCGCTTCGCCGGAAGACTTCAGGAACGAGACGGAACGTTCGACGCCGACCGCGAGGTCTTCGCAGATCGTCGCGACGATTTCGGCGAGTTCGGTCGAGTTTTCGGCGCCTTCCGCGGTGAGCGTCGCGAGCGCTTGCTCGCGATTGACGCTCAAGCGTTTCTGGATCTGCTCGGTGAACGTATTGCCGGCGATCCAGATGTCGCGCGTGAAGAGAGGAATGCCGTCGCGCACGATGTTGAGGTTCGTTACCGACGCGCCCACGTTCATGAGGAGGACCGTCTCGCCCTCTTGAGGCGTCGTGTTCGCTTCGTACGCGTTCTGCACGGCGAACGCGTCGACGTCGACGATCCGCGGCATGAAGCCGGCGTCCTGAAGAAGCGCGACATGCGCGTCTACCATTTCGCGCTTCGCCGCGACGAGGAGAACTTCCATCTTGTCGGGCGACTTCGCATCGGTATCGCGAAGCACCTGATAGTCGAGATAGACGTCGTCGATTCCGAACGGGATATGATGTTCGGCTTCGAGGTAAATCGCCTCGCTCGCTTCGTTCGGCGGCAGGCGATCGACGAGGATCTTCTTCACGATGACGGCGCGCCCCGAAACAGCGGTTGCCACATCCGTTCCCGCGATGCCTTTCGACTCCATGAGATCGCGAATCGTGTCGACGACGACCTCACGGTCCATCACCTCGCCATCGACGATCGCGTCGGTCAGAAGCTTCGCGATGCCGTAGTTCGTGAGGACGTGTTTGCCGCCGCGTTTCGTGATCTCAGCGACTTTCACCGAGTGGGAACCGATGTCGACTCCGATGGCAGTGCCGCCACCTTTGCCGAACAACCCGCCAAGCTTCATAGAGGCTCCTTCCACACGAGAGGGTCTGCCGATCAGGCCCCACCCGACCTGTATCGACAGACCCTTCGATGAGCTTGAGCACGATTCTGGAGGGCTTCCGGCCTAAGCGCCGCGCGGTCGCCTCCCGCTGGCGGCTACGGCCCGCAGCCGCCGCAGGTTCGGTAGACCTGGATGTTGTCGAAGTAACACGCCGACGTACTCCTGGAGTACATCCCGATGCTCCCCGCGGCGATGTCGGAGTCGTAGACGGTCGTGCCGGAGCCGCCGGTCACCCATGTAATCGGAACGCCATCGACCCAGCACCGGAACTCGTTCCCGACCGCTGTAATTTTCAAAATGTGATTAAAGCTGTCGAATGTCGTCACGCCGCTGGCCCATGCGATGTCGGTCGTCGTGCCGCCGACTTTCTTCGTGAAAACAGCCTCGTCCAACGCCGGGTAGACGCGAAGCACGTAGTAGTTGTTGCTATCGACGTAGCGCGTGCAGATGCCGCCGCGGCGGTTCGAGTTCGTTCCCGCCATGTTCACGCTGCCCTGCACCGTCATGTTGGCC
Organism: bacterium; assembly: GCA_046160485.1. Taxonomy (GTDB): domain Bacteria; phylum Orphanbacterota; class Orphanbacteria; order JBJXGV01; family JBJXGV01; genus JBJXGV01. The sequence goes on from JBJXGV010000001.1 coordinate 49,472, forward strand.
GTGCTCGCCAGACCGTTCGGCCGCGCTTGCGCGACCGCGGTACCGGTCGTCTTCAAGCGGTTCGTCGAAATCGACCAGCTTCCGCCCTGAGCCGTCCAGTTCGTCGGAATCGAGCCGTTCGGATCGTCCTGGAAGTCCTCCGAGAAAATCAGATTGCAGGGCTCGATGACGAAACCGCACGTCGCGCCGCCCGTGAGCAGATCGACCGCGATCGAGTCGTTGAGCGACGACCCGTTGAAATCGAGTTGGATGTGGAGCGGGCTGTCGTAGGTCGCGCTCGTGCTGAGCACCCAGTCGTTTACGTCGACCTCGACGGGAGAAAGCGGCGGCGTCATCGCGCCGTCGCCGCCGGAGGAACCGTCCGCGTCCCAAACCTCCACGCCGCCCGCGAAGACGCGCACGAGCCGCTGCCCGGAACTCCACGCCAGACTCATCCCCTCGACGGTGATGTCCGCGCCGTCGCCGTTGAAGATGTCGCCGTGCGCCGAGATGTTCGAGGCGCCGTTCGCGTACTCGGCGATGCAGGCGTTGCGCACGATGCACGGTATACACGTCGGCATCTCCGACACCATGATCGAAAGCGGGCTCACGTTCGGCGGCGTGCACTGGTCGTACGTCGCAACCGAGATGTAATACGTGTCGCACGGATCGAGCCCGGTCAGACTCGCGGTCGAGATCGAGCTATCGACGATCGCCGCGGAGAAATCGATCGCCACGGGCGACGCGCCTTCGATCGCATCGACACCGTTGAACGGCGGGCCCGGGGTCTTGTCGTAGTAGATCAGGTATCCCGCGATGTCGCAGTCGTTGCTGGTCGGAAAGACGATGTCAATGCGCGCGTCGCCGGAACTCGTCGACACGTAAGACGGCATCGTCGGAATCGCCGCGTCGCACGGCGTCGTGGTCCACGCGATCTTCTGGTTCTCAGCGCAGACGTTTCCCTTGTTCCCGCAGTCGTCGACTGCGATCACGTTGACGAAGTACGTCGTACAAGTCGCGAGGCTCGTGAGAATTCCGCTCGACGTTCCGCCGCCGGCGACCCAAAGCGTGTCGGTGAGAGCGCCCGACGTGGTGCCGTAGACGATGTCGAAGCCGGCGATATCGCTGACGGCAAGCGGCGAGCCGTCGCTTCGAAACGATGGCGGCGTCCAGCCGACGGTGACTTCGCCGAAGCCCGGGCCGTCGACGGCCCACGCGTTCGCGACACACGCCGGTGCGGCGGGAGTCGTGGCCAGCATGTCCGCCGTCGGGACCCCCTCGGTGCCGCACGCGACCGCTTCGATCCGGTAGTAGAACGTGCCGCACGACGCACCCAACACGTCGACGTACGTCGTGTCGGTGATCTCGGACGCGATGCGGTTCGCAGGGATCGGGGTCGCGGATGGCGTCGTCGCGCGGTAGACGTTGTACGCCACCGCCGAGGTGATCGTCCCGCCGCCGACGTCGGTGTTGATCTGCCCCCATGTCAGCGTGACCGCGGAGCCGACCGTCGACGCTCCGATGATCGCGGGCGCGACCGGTTGCGCGGCGCCGCCGGGAGATGCCGTCTCGAGACACACCTCGCTCTCGACGTCGGAGGTCGCGACGCACGTGACCATGATCATGTACGTCGTCGACGCGTCGAGGTCGCCCACCGTCCACTCGTTGACGATGCGCGCCACGCGCGTATCGAGCCGCAGGTCGTCCCAGGTCGTGCCGTAGTAGATATTGAAATGGCTGATGTCTTTGAATTTCAGCGTCGAGCCGTCCGTGTATTGCGTCGGCGTGACCCAACCGATCGTGATCGATTCGCAGTTCGGGCTCGATACGCCGGTTGATGTCGGCGGGTTTGGCTTCGCGCGCGACGGCGTGAACGGTAGGTTGCGCGGAAACACGGTCGTCGTGAACGTGACGCCTTGATAACCCGCGCCTTCGATTTCAGTCGGCGTTTCCGACGTCACCGCGACCTCGACTTCGCTGATGGCGTCCGGCGAAAGGATCGGGAACACGAGCGTGTCGCCGTCGCGGTCGTAGTAACGGAACGCGAGTCCGTCTTCGGCGATACCGTACGAGAGCGGTCCTTCCATCACGACGGTGCCGTCGACGTCGTAGACGACCTTGCGCAAGAGGCGATCCGTCGGGTTGACCGTGCCGGAGTCGAGATCGGCGCCGAGAAAGAGCGTAATCGTCTCCGCGCCGTCGATGGAATCGTAGACGTCCGCGGTGAACGCAATCGAATCCTCTCCCGCGAACGTGACCGACGCTTGTGTCGCGTCTTTCCCGTAGCTTGCGTGGCGAATGTCCGCCGCGACCGCCTCGAGGCCGAGCCGCGCGTTGCTCTGCGCCTCGAGCAGCGAGCGCTCGCTATAGAAACTCTTCTGCGTCCGAAGAAAGAGCTGGTACACGACGCCGAACGCGACCGCGAGAAGTGCGAGCGTCACCATCACCTCGACGAGCGTGAACCCGCGTCTTCCATGTTGATGTTGTCTGGTCATGACACTCGCACCCCCTTCCGTCGTTCTGCCGAGTCCATGCGGCGGATTCACTATCTGCGCCATGACCGCACCCGTCCCGTTGTCACCATCTGCATCTCGACCGTATCGCCCTTGTCGTTGTAGACGAAGATCTCGAGAGGCGCGTTGGCTTGGGCCAGCGTGCCGCGCGGCTCGAAGATCAGCTCGACGCCGCTGCTCACGGAGGTAAACGCCGTGCCGTTCGTATCGCCTTCGAAGAGAATCCCCGCCGGAAACGTGTAGAGCGAATCCCTGTCGGGAACCCATGACCCCGAAGTGTCCTCGAACTCGACCGAGTACTGACCGAGCACCGGCGACAACGTGAGCCGGTAGTGAGTGCGGTGCGCGAGCGCCTTTTGGCGCGAGAGACGCAGCGCGGATTCGAGCCGCCCGGCGGCCTCTTCGAGGCGGCTGCGGCGAACCATTCGAGACATCTCCGGAAACGAGAGCCCCGCGATCGTCGCGCCGATCAAGATCACGACGAGCATTTCAGGAAGCGTGTATCCAGCGGAACGACGCGTGCGCGCATGTCGGTTCATTCGTCAAACACCTCCGTCCAAGCCACGTCTTTCCAGAGATTGAGGGGCACCGGGAAACACGGCGGCGGGAAATCGGTGATGTCGAGGTCGTAGTTGTAGCGGCGAGTGGGGCCCGTCGCGGCCGCGATGATCGCCGCGTTGCTCCACGGCGCCGCGCTGCCGCCGTTGTAGGTGATGATCGGCCCGTTGATGTTGAGCACCCACGTATTCGCCTGATTCGCCGCGGTGATGATCTCGTTCCAGCCCGCACCATCGTTCGGATCGTTATTCACCGGCGACTCGCCGACGATTCCGTCGAGGTCGAGGTCGTAGTTTCCAGTCGGCGCGACCGGATGCGCCGCGGTCGCGGAGTTGAGCGCGCACCAGTTGCTGTTCACCGACATGAGCGCCGCGTCGATGCTGACAACGCGTGGCGTGTTCCCGATGTAGACGTAGTCGCTCGCGACGAGCCCCACGTTGATCGGATCGCCTGAGCCGTTCGGCAGGCGCGTTACCGGGTCGATGCCCGCGTTCCCCGTCACGATATCGCCTTCGATGATCACATCGTCGGTCGCATACACGCACAGACTGCGTCCGCTCACGCCGTCGAGTCGGCCACGAATGGGCGCATCGCCGCTGAAGTAGATGATTCCGTTGAATTCGTCGGCGCGCATGTCGGAGCCCGTCGTCGTGTCGCGCACGGCGACGCCGGCATACGCGATCAGCGTGTCATTCGGTGCCGCGGGCCGGACGAATTTGAAGTCGAACTGCCCGAAGTCGATCGTCCCGTTCGTGCCGATGTTGAGCGGGTTATAGGGCATGTAGATTCCGATTCGTCCGACACCTTCGCAGTCGCAGACATCCGCGATTCCCTGCGCGCGCTCCCGGACGTCGGTCCAATCGACGGAGGCTTGAAGGTCGATCGCCTTGGCGCTGTCGGAGTAGCCCTTGTGGAAGATGCCTTCGTTGGCGTTCTGAACAACACCGACCGCGGCGACGAACTCGAGGAACTCAGCCTTGTTTTCCGCTGTGCAGCCGGTCGGCACGCCCAGGTTCTGGCCGACGTAGACTTCGCCCGTCAGAACGGCGCCGCACGCGTACGAGGTGCCCGTCACGCTGACGAAGCGCGCGTACTTCAAGAACGAGTCGTGCTTGATGAGCGCCTCGATTCGCCGTTCGGCTCCGCGCGTTCCGCCGCTGGCTTCGAGGTTGAAGAAATCGCCGGAGTAGGGCGAGAGCGCGCTCGACGTGTACTCGCTCGATTCGCCGAAGATTTCGTAGGTCGCGCCCCACGCAAGCGTGTCGGAAAACCGGAAATCGGGCTTGCCGTCGGAGTCTTCGTCGGCGAACGTGAGGTCGCGGTCCTGAACTCGCCGCTTCGCGAGCGCAAGCCCGGTCTCGGCGGCCATCAACGCATCCTGGTGATCGCGTTGAAAGCGAGACGCCTGTCGATCGCTCGTCGACAAGAGCGCGATGCCGATGCCCATCGCCGAAAGGATACCGAGTGCGATCACGGCCAGAATGATCGCGCTCCCGCTCTCTTGGCTGCGCTTCGCATCACTCCGATTGATTGATTCGCTTCGCATTGCGCTCTCCTCTTCGCGATGTACGGTCATACGCCCACCTTCGAGATCAAGACGGGGGTCATGAGATTGAGTGTGTCGCCTCGGTCGGCCCACGAGATCGTGACCTCGACGCGCGCGAGACCGCGAACCAGCGTGCCGTCGTCGATGTCCGTGAAGATCCGAACGCGCCCGCGCGCACCCGGCCCCAGTTGATCCGCCAAGTGCGTCGACCATTCGCGGCTCTGTACGGGAACCGTCGATGGCACGTTGGTGTCGACGTCGCGAAACGCCGCGACCATGTCGTCGTACGGGAGGCATCGCATGCGATCGAGAATCTCGGCGGAAAGGTGCGTCGCCGCGGAGTCCTTGCGGCCGACGCTCGTGTGCTTCGCCGACATAATGAAGACCTGCGCGAGCGCCATGAGCCCGATGCCGATGAACGCCATCGCTACCATGAGTTCCACAAGCGAGAACCCATCGTTCGAGAATCGATTGCTTCGACTAGATTCCGACATCCGACGCATTGGCCTGTTCATGTGGACCTCCTTCGCAACGCAGCTCATGCAAGCCCGAGGCCACGAAGAGCGCCGAGCCTGTACGCGAGGGTTTCGAGAAATCGGCAAGACTCGCTGCAGAAACCGCGACGCTGGCCGCGGTGCGGCGCGAGCGCTGCGCGAATCGTGAACATCTCCGCCGCCCGAACTTCGCGAACCCGGCAAGGCGTTGCCGGGTGTTCACGAATCGGCCAGTGCTACTGGAGTCCGTACTCCTTGACCTTCGACCAGAGCGCCCGGTACGACATGTCGAGCCGCCGCGCCGCTTCCGCTTTGTTACCGTTGGCCTCGGCGAGTGCGTTTCGAATTGCATCGATTTCGAGCCGGCGGACGGCGTCTTTCTTCGCGTCGGCCAGCGCTGGGCGCGCGGCACTTTCCGCGAGCACCGCCGCGGCCGTCGGCGCGCCCACGAGCACCTCCTCGCGCGGGCTCTCCTCGGGAAGCGAAATATCGCACCCGAGAATCTCGTCGCGGTCGGAGAGAATGAGTGCGCGCTCAATCGTATTGCGCAGTTCGCGAATGTTGCCGGGCCACGCGTACGCCGCGAGCTTCGCGAGCGCTTCGCGCGAGAGCGCCGGCTCCGGTTTTCGCAGCTCACGCGACAGGTGCGCCGCGAACCAGAGCGCGAGAAGCTCGACGTCGCCGGGGCGTTCGCGAAGAGGCGGCAATTCGAGCGGAATCACGTTGAGCCGGTAGAAGAGGTCCTCGCGGAAAGCGCCGCGCTTCACCTCGTCGCGAAGCCGTTTGTTCGTCGCCGCGACGATGCGCACGTCGACAGCGATCGGACGCGTTCCGCCGACGCGTTCGAATTGGCGCTCCTGCAAGACGCGGAGGATCTTCGCTTGAAGGTCGAACGGCAGGTCGCCGATCTCGTCGAAGAAGAGCGTTCCGCGATTTGCCAACTCGATGCGACCGACTTTGCGCCGTTCCGCTCCCGTAAACGCGCCCTTCTCGCTCCCGAAGAGTTCGTGTTCGAGCAGGTCGTTCGGAATCGTCGCGCAATTGATGACGACGAGCGGAAACGCGGCGCGCGGGCTCGCGTGGTGGATGGCACGCGCGAGCAGTTCCTTCCCGGTTCCCGATTCGCCGAGCAAGAGAACGGTCGCGTCGGAGAGCGCCGCCTTCTTCGCCATCTCCTGCACGGCGCGCAGCGACGCGGCCTCCCCCACGATGACGGGCGGATCGAGTCGCTCGCGAAGTTCGTCCTTGAGCAGGATGTTGTCCGTCATCATCCGCCGCTTCTCGAGCGCGCGAGCAATCACGAGGAGAAGCCGCTCCGTATCGACGGGCTTCGTGAGGAAGTCGTGCGCCCCTTCCTTCATCGCGGCGACCGCAAGCTCGACCGTCGCGAACGCGGTGAGCAACACGACGGGAAGAAACGGATCCTGTTCGCGCGCGACGCGCAACAGATCGAGGCCCGACATTCCCGGGAGCTGAACGTCGCTCACGACGAGATCGAAGCGCTCGCGGCGCAGGCGCTCGGCGGCGGCCTCGGCGCTGTCGGCGGCCGTCGCCGTGTAGCCCTCCGACGCGAGCGTGTCCGTGAGCATCTCGCGCATGCTCGCGCGATCCTCGACGACGAGGACGCGTGTCTCGCGATCGAGCCGGTTCGGACTCATCGCGCGACCTCCTCGTGCACCGCGACACCTGCCGCGTCGCGCAGCGCGGAAACGCACGGCAGGAGAATCCGAAACCGGGTGCCGCGCCCGGGTTCGCTCGTGGCACGAATCGTTCCGTCGTGCTCGGCGATCGTCTTCTGCGCGATCGCCAAACCGAGCCCCGTGCCGCGTCGTTTCGTCGTGAAGAACGGCGTGAAGATTTGAGCGAGCACCTCCGGTGCGAGTCCGGGGCCGCTATCGGCGATGACGATTTCGACGAGCGCGCCGCCCGATGCGGCATCGGCCCTCGCGTCGCGCGCCGCGCCGAGGACGCGCGTTCCGAGAATCATCGTGCCTCCCTCCTGCATCGCCTGGAATCCGTTCTCGATCACATTTTCGAGCGCCTTGCGAAGCGCCGTCGCGTCGGCGTCCACGCGTGCGCCGCGCGCCGCGAACGCCGTCTGTACCGTCACGTTCTTGGGTGTGCGCTCCGACATCCGCTCTTCCACGGCCTCGAGTGCATCCCGAACGAGCTTTTCCGAATCGATCTCGGCGGGGCGCCGGCGTCCGACACGCACAAGGTCGAGCAGGCCCTCGCTTGTCTCCTCGAGTGCGCGAACCTCCGAGCGCAGCTTGTCGAGGTAGCCGTGCGCCCGAGCCGCGGGGACGGTCTCGCGCTCGAGCAGCCGGCAGTAGCCGAGGATCGTCGCGAGCGAATTTCGCAGCTCGTGCGCGATCCCCGACGAGACCTCTCCCATCGCCGCGAGCCGCTCCTTCAGCGCGAGTCGTTGCCGCAGTTGCTTCGTCTCGGTCAGGTCAGTCAACAGAAAGGCGCCGCCCAGCACGTCGCCGCGCGGATCGCGAATGAGCGAGGACGCAAGCCCGACCCAAGTCTCTTCGTCGCCGTCCTTCGATGTGCGCATTTCAAACCGCGAGTGTGTCTTCGCGCCGGAGAGAAGCGCATCGAGATGCCCGAGCCATTCCGCGCTCCCAGCGAAAACCACCTCCGCGCGCTCGCCGATGAATTGGCGCGACGGCAAGCGGAGAATCGTGCGCGCGGCGCCATTGATCAGCAGCACGCGCCGCTCTTGGTCGAAGATGATCACGCCCGTCGGAAGGCTTCGGAGCATGTACGCGACGACCTTCTCGAGGTAGACGGCGCGCTCCTCGGCGCGGCTATAGAGCGTGCGCAGCTCCGACTGGGATTCCTTCATGTTCGAAACGATCTCGTGAAAGGTGTCGAGCATGAATTGCGTGTCGTGGCCGCCCTTGCTGCTCGCGACATCCGTAAGATTGTCGGGCCGCCGCAGCTCGCGGACCGACTGGCGCAGCATCCAGAGCAGGAACACGACGACGAGCAACAGAAGAGCTGCGCCGATCGCGCGCGAGAGAAGGATCATCGGCGCGAGGCGATTGAGCCGATCCCGAAACGTGGCGCCCGCGAGAATGCCGATCGCGTGCGTCACGTTGCCGTCCATCTCGAAGATCGGATACAAGAGCGCTCCGCCGTCGCGGCGCCCGGCCCCCGTCGCCGGCACGTAGACCTCGAACCCGGACCAAACCCCTTTCGACGAGCGGCGCTCCTCCTGGCCCCAGAGCCGCGGCCGCAGGTGCACACCCGATTCGTCCGCCTCGACGGCAACGAGTCCTTCGCGGTCGACGAGAAATACAGCGCCGGTTTCGCCGGCGATTCGCGCGCGATCGAACCGCGCGCCGATCGACAGAAGATCCGGCGTCGACGAAACGCTTCCGGGCACACGCCGCGCGATCTCGAGCCCGAGCGTGCGCGCCATCGACGAGAGACGCTCCTCTTCCTCGCGTTGGAGGCGCGCGTCGATGCGGCCGAGCACGAAAAACGCGGCGAGAGTGACGCCGAGAAGAGCGAGCAAGAGTCCGAGATAAAGACTCCGGCGAGACGGAGCCCCGGACGGGAGCATTACGAATCGCTCACGATACCGGCGAAGAGCGGCGGCACGTAGAGCCCGACGCCACCCGTGCTCGGCGTGTAGAGAAGCGAGAATCCCTCGGGGAGCACGATCTGCGTCATGAAGCCCTGCGTTGTGAGGCTATCGAGCGACGCGGGGTACGCGCCGCGCTCCTGGCGATACTGCAAGACGGTCTTCCGAACGGTTGCAACCGTCTGCGAGACGCGCTCGGCCGTCTTGAAAACCGACAGCGCGCGCCCGCTCTTCGGATCGATGACGTAGCCGCGCCCGAATGGATCCGGGGGAAGCGCACGGAGGAACCCCGACGCGACGAGGTCGTGTGGAGAACGCGGGCTCGCGCCGCGCGCCGCGCGATACGCGTCGGCGGCGCTCTGAACATGGCGAAGGGCCTCCTCGAGATCGATGTCGTCGAGCGCGTACTGCGCGATCTCGTGCGTGACGGGGTTCGTGCTCGTCGCTTGGATCTCGCGCCACATCTCGCGCGCATTGCCCTCGCTTCCGCCGCGCCGGTACGCGAACGCCGCGAAGCGTTCAACCTGCTCGCCCGCGCCCGGGAGCGCGGCGGCCCGGCGGAAGTACGCGGCGGCGAGCAGATCGCGACGGACGAGGTAGTTCACGAATCCGATGTCGAACGGAATTTCCCACCGGCTGGGGTTCGCGTGAAATCCGCGCTTCAATAGGTCAATCCCGCCGTCAGCGTCGAGAGCGTCCGTTGCGAGAACGAGTCCTCCGAATCGAAACGCCTCGACGAAGAGTGGGTTCAGCGCCGTGATGACGTCGAAGATGTGCTTCGCCCAGAGGTACTGGCGGTCCGTCTGGCGGTGCATCCCGTAGTACTGGATCGCGCGAAGCCAGAGATAGTCGGCGATGATCTCCGATTGGCCGCCGGACACTTCGTCGAGAAACGCGCCCGACGGGAAGTAGACCATCTCCTGCTGCAAGAAACTGTCGGGGCGCGCGCGCTCGATCGCCGGGTCGAGAATGAACGACAGAACTCCCGCAAGCGCGAAGACCGCCGTGACCACGAGAGGCGCGGCGAGTTTTCGCCGGGTGAAATCGGCAAACGCGCTCACGGCGGCCTACTTGAACTCGCGTCTCTCGAAGAGAAATCCCGAGAGAAACACGATGAGCGCCGAATAACCCGCGGCGTAGAGGAGCGCCATCAGCACGAACGTCGCCGAGACGCCGTTCGCATAGACGAGTTCGCCCTTGATGTTGAAGTTTTCGAGGTTCGGGAGCACGTAGGAGATCGCCGCCGTCACGAAGCGGCCGGCCGGCCCGCAGAACCGCTCGCCGAAGATGCGTAGGTCGGAGAGGAGATGGCCCGCGAAGAAGAGAAAGATCGTCACGCAGAACGCGAGGATCGGCGTGGAGACCGTCGTGAGGAGAAGCGCGACCGCCGTGATGACCGCCGCTTGCAAGAAAGACATCCCGACCGAAACGAAGAGCCTGGGATCGACGTGACCGAGCGTCGCCGCGAGAATCGCCGCGAACGCGACTGCCATGATCGCGCAGTTGACGGCATTCATCAGCAAGAGGCCGAGGTATTTGCCGACGAGATAGTCGCGCCGCCGGATCGGCCGCGCCAGAAGAGTGTAGATCGTGCGCCGCTCGATCTCGTCGTGCACCAGAAGCGTCGACATGAGGAGCGAGAGGACGACGCTGAAGATATCGATGAACGAGAGCCCGATGTCGCAGACGAGCGTCTCCTTCTGGCCGGAGGCGAGTGGAATCGCCGCGATCGGCGCGAAGAAGATGAGGAGCGCGAACCCGACCGAGACGAAGAAGACGCGGCGCCGAACGGTTTCGCGGTACGTCGTCGCGGCGATGCAGAAGATTCGGTTCACTCCGATTTCCCCCCGCCGGAGCCGCCGCCGACCTCACGCAGGAACGTGTCTTCAAGCGTTTCGCGACGGCGCACGATCGACTCGAGCGTCCCGCCGGTTTCGCGAATCGTGAACAACACCATGTCGACGTACTCCTCGCTATCGAGTGAGAGCCGCACCCGGGTTCCCGCCTTGCGCACATCCTTCACCTGCGGCAGATGCGGCAAGACCTTCGTGTCGATGCCGCTGACCTCAAGCTCGAGTTGCTCGCCGCGATACTCGAGGATTTCGTCGAGCGGGCCGACGCGGCGGAGCTTCCCGTCGACGATGATCGCGACGCGGTCGCACATCGCCTCCACGTCTTGAAGAATGTGCGACGAGAGAAAAATGGTTTTGCCGGCCGCGCGAAGCCCGAGAATCAACTCGCGAATCTCGCGGCGTCCAACGGGGTCGAGTCCGGACATCGGCTCGTCGAAAATGAGCAGGCTCGGGTCGCCGATGATCGCCTGCGCGATCCCGGCGCGCTGAACCATTCCCTTCGAGAACTTGCGGAGGAGTCCGCCGGCCGCTTCGCGCAGGCCGACCAGTTCGAGCGTCTTCTCGACTTCGATCGAGAGCTTCTTCCCCGACAGGCCCGCCATTCCGCCGAAGAACGTCAGCATCTCGCGTGCGGTGAGGTGCCCGAAGAAATACGGGTTCTCGGGAAGGAATCCGACGCCCTCGCGTGCGCGGTGGTCGCGCGCACCGCGCCCGCGGAGAAGGACTCGTCCGCGCGTCGGCTTCGTAAGCCCGATGAGGAGCTTCATCGTCGTCGTCTTTCCCGCGCCGTTGGGGCCGAGGTAGCCGAACACCTCGCCCGGCTGCACCGTGAGCGAAACGCCCGACAAGGCCGTCTTCGGCCGGCGAAGGAAATCCGATCGGTATTCCTTCCAAACATTCTCGAGTTGAATCACGTTCACGATATCGGCAGGCAATGCCGATCTATTGAGCGGCGGCGCTTACGCTTCCATTGAACGCCCCCAGGCCCCGTGATATATTGGCCACGATTTTTGGCGCCCAACCCGTACCGACTCGAACCCGCTTCGGAATCTGAAGAAGGGAACTCATAAGGCATGTCCACAACCGAAAGAAAATCGTCGTCGCCCGAACGGCGCATCGAGAAGCTCGATCACGTTGTCATCCGCTTCGCGGGCGATTCGGGTGACGGTATGCAGGTCACCGGAAATCAGTTCTCGTCGACGTCGGCCGCGGTCGGCAACGACATCGCGACATTCCCCGACTTCCCCGCCGAGATTCGCGCTCCAGCCGGTACTCTTCCCGGCGTCTCCGGATTCCAGATTAACTTCGCGTCGTCGGATATTTTCACGCCGGGCGACGCGCCCGATGTTCTCGTCGCGATGAACCCCGCGGCGCTCAAGGTGAACCTCGGCGATCTGAAGCGCGGCGGCATCATCATCGCGAACCGTGACGCGTTCGAGAAGAAAGACCTCGACAAGGCCGGCTACGCGTCCAACCCGCTCGATGATGGCGCGCTCGAAGGTTACCGGCTCTTCCAGGTCGATCTCTCGCGTCTAACGAAGGTCGCGCTCGAGTCGACGGGCCTCACGTCGCGCGAAGTGGAGCGCTGCAAGAACTTTTTCGCGCTCGGCCTGACGTACTGGCTCTATGGCCGCCCGCTCGATCATTCCATTCGCTACATCGAGGCCTACTTCGCGAAGAAGCCGCAGTACGTCGAGGCGAACGTGCTCGCGCTCAAGGCGGGTTACACGTACGGCGAGGCCACCGAAGTTTTCCAGACGACGTACGAGGTACCGCCGGCGAAGCTCGTGCCCGGGAAGTACCGCAACATCGCGGGGAACTCGGCGCTCACGCTCGGCGCGATCACGGCGGCGAATCACGCGGGCGTGAAGCTCTTCCTCGGTTCCTATCCGATCACACCGGCGTCCGACATCCTTCACGAGATGTCGAAGTACCTCAACTACGGCGTCATCACGTTTCAGGCGGAAGATGAAATCGCGGCTGTTGCGTCGGCGATCGGCGCGTCGTTCGGCGGATCGCTCGGCATGACGACGACGAGCGGGCCCGGCGTCGCGCTCAAGACCGAGGCGATCGGTCTGGCGACGATGGTCGAACTGCCGCTCTTGATCGCGAACATTCAGCGCGGCGGACCGAGTACGGGACTGCCGACGAAAACGGAGCAGGCCGATCTCTTCCAAGCGCTCTTCGGCCGCAACTCCGAGGCGCCGATTCCCGTCATCGCGGCACAGAGCCCGAGCGACTGCTTTCTCGCAGCGTACGAGGCCGCGCGCATCGCGCTCAAGTACATGACGCCCGTCTTCATTCTGTCGGACGGCTACCTCGCGAACGGCTCCGAGCCGTGGCTGTTGCCCGATCTGTCGAAACTCCCGAAGATGGTCACGCGCTTCCGGACCGACCCGAACGGCTTTCAGCCGTACGATCGTGATCCGGCGACGTACGCGCGGCCGTGGGCCGTGCCGGGCACGCCGGGGATGCAGCACCGAATCGGCGGTCTCGAAAAGGAAGACGGCAGCGGCAACGTCAACTACGACCCGCTCAATCACGAGAAGATGGTCCGGCTCCGCGCGCAAAAGGTCGCGTCGGTCGTGCAGGATGTTCCCGACGTCGAGGTGATGGGCGCGCAGTCCGGCGACCTCCTCCTCGTCGGATGGGGCTCGACGTACGGCTCGATCACCGGGGCGCTGCGCCGGCTCCGTGCGGAAGATCGCTCCGTCGGCCACGTCCACCTGCGCTGGCTCAACCCGCTGCCGAAGAACCTCGGCGACGTGTTGAAGCGCTTCAAGCGCATCATCGTGCCGGAGATGAACCTCGGCCAACTGACGTTCGTTCTCCGCGGACGCTTCCTTGTCGACGCGCTCTGCCTCTCGAAGGTGCAGGGTCGTCCGTTCACGGAGATTGAAATCATCGAAAAGGCCCACGAAGTTCTGGGAGAGATGAAATGAGCGCGACCGCCCGACCGACGGGAGAGACCCTTCCCGAAGCCAAACTGACGAAGAAGGATTTCGTCACCGATCAAGAGGTGCGCTGGTGCCCCGGGTGCGGCGACTACGCGATCCTCAACGCGGTGCAGCAAGTTTTCCCGGAGCTCGGGATTCCGCGGGAGAAGATGGTCGTCGTGTCGGGAATCGGGTGCTCGAGCCGCTTCCCGTACTACATGAATACGTACGGCTTCCACTCGATCCACGGACGCGCTCCGGCGGTTGCGACCGGCCTGAAGATCGCCCGCCCCGAGCTATCGGTGTGGGTCGTCACGGGCGACGGCGACGCGCTCGCCATCGGCGGCAACCACATCATTCACCTGCTCCGGCGCAACGTCGGCGTGAAGGTGCTGATGTTCAACAACCGGATCTACGGCCTGACGAAGGGGCAATACTCCCCCACGTCCGAAATCGGGAAGAAGACGAAGTCGACGCCGCATGGCTCGGTCGACCGTCCGTTCAATCCGATCTCGCTCGCGATCGGCATGGAGGCCACGTTCGTGGCCCGCTCGATCGACGTCGACGTGGCGCACATGAAGTCGATCATCCGGCGCGCAGCGGCGCACGAGGGCACGGCTTTCGTCGAGATCTACCAGAACTGCAACATTTTTAACGACGGCGCCTTCGAGGATGTCGCCAACAAAGAGAACCGCCCTGACAATGCGGTGTACATGGAACACGGCAAGCCGCTCATCTACGGGAAAAATCGCGATAAGGGATTGCGGCTTAACGGATTCAAACTCGAACCCACTCAGATCGGCGGGAGCGTGACCGAACAAGACCTCTACGTGCACGACGAGCACGGCTCCGCTGCGATGGCGTTTTCCCTTTCGAGGCTCGCGGGTCCTCCCAACGGTCCGGTCCCGCTCGGAATCTTCCGCGAGACCCGTACGACGACGTTCGAAGAGGCAGTGCATCACCAAGTGGACGATGTCACGACCCAGAAGGGGAAGGGCAGTCTCGAGAAGTTGCTCAACTCCGGCGAAACTTGGGTCGTATCGTAGCTGACCCCTAACACCCAACCCATGGAGGCGAAGAACCTCCGATGAAAGGGGATTTAAGAATGACGAATCAGAAGAAGGCACTCGCGGGGCTCATGGCGTTCGCCGTTATTGCGGTCGGCGTGGTCGCGTACAACTCGACCGCGTTCGGCGGCAAGGATTGCGGCGCGAGCGCGACGAAGGCATCCGCCTCAGAGTGCACGGCCGGCAAGGCCGAGACGACTTCGGCGAGCGGCGAGAAGGCCGGTTGCTGCGCCTCGAAGGGTGTCTCGCAGGCCTCCGCGACGACCAATGCGACCGTCGTTCCTGTGGGCGCGGGCGCGTCGTGCGGCATGAAGAGCGAAGGCGCGTCGCAGGCCGGCAAGAGCTGCTCGATGGGCGCAAGCCAGGCGAGCGCGGGCGCGTGCTCCAAGGAAATGGCCGAGTGCGGCGGCTGCGACCTCTACAAGTCGTACTGGCAGTCGCTCGAGAAGGCCGGCTTCGAGATGAAGACGGTCGCCAACGGCATCGAGATCAAGCTCACGTCCGATGATCCCGCCGTCCTCGCGGAGCTCGTGAAGTACTCGAACGCGAAGGTCGCGATGTACAAGGGTCTCAAGGCCGGCGAGGCGCTCAAGGGTTGCTCGTTCTGCCAGGAGAAGGCGACGCTCATGAAGGACGCTTCGTTCGCGGTCGTCTCCGACGCGCACAGCGTCAAGACGGTCGTCACCTCCGCGACGCCGACGACGGTCGAAGGCCTCCACAAGATCGCGGCGACGCAGCAGCCCGCGACGGATGTCTCTTCCGCGAAGGTCGAAGGCTAAGCAGTACTTCAGTCCGGAAACAACGCGCGCGCCGCAGCAATGCGGCGCGCGTTTTTTTATGCGCGCACCGCCACCGGCTTCAAGGCGCGGACGAACGCGCTCATGAATTTGCCGTCGGCTTGCGCGATCGCGTCGTCGTCAGCGATGCCGGCGGTCGCGAGGAACGCGCGCGCGTCCTCGGCGCGGTAGATGCGCGTCGGCTCGATCGTGATGTCGGCGAAGCCGGCGTCAGCGAGGAGCCGGCGATACTCGTCCTCTTCGAGCGCGCCCGCGACGCAGCCGATCCACAGCTCCACGTTCTTGCGAACCTCCGGCGGCACCTCGCCGCGCACGACCACGTCCGAGACCGCGAGGCGGCCGCCAGGCTTGAGCACGCGAAACGCCTCCGCTAGAACGCGCCCCTTGTCGGTCGAAAGATTGATCACGCAGTTCGAGATGATGACGTCGACCGCCGACTCGGGAAGCGGGATCGCCTCGATCTCGCCTTTGAGGAACTCGACGTTCGTGACGGCGGCCTTCCGCGCGTTCTCGCGCGCGAGCGAGAGCATCTCGTCGGTCATATCGAGTCCGTACGCCTTGCCCGTGGCGCCGACGCGTTTCGCCGACAGAAGCACGTCGATGCCGCCGCCGGAACCGAGGTCGAGCACGATCTCGCCGGGCGCGAGGGTGGCGAGCGCGGTCGGGTTGCCGCAGCCGAGCGAGGCCAGCGCCGCCGCCTCGGGAATGCCGTCGAGTTCCGCAATCGTGTACAGGTTCGAAGTGATCGGATCCGCGCCCGCGTCGCCCGAGCCGCCGCAACAAACCGACGCCGCGGACTGCGAGCTCCCAAGTCCGCACGTCGCCGCGCGCCCGTCGCGCGCCGTAAGCGCCGCCTGCCCGTACTTGGATCGCACCTGATCTCGAAGCGCGCCGGCGGAGATGATCCCCGCGTCGCGTCGTTCAACGTCGTCGTGATCCGCCATCGTCATTCCTCCTATTGAGTGTGCCCCCAATCTCTAAGCGATCGCGGCCCCCACAACCAGCCCAAATATCGCCTTCTCGGCCCAGCACCCTCTCGAATCGCGCGACCCGCTGGATCGCGATGTCATGTCCGAAGGGCCGTGTCGACGGAACCGGGTGCCCGGCAGTGCGGCGCTATTGCGCCGCAC
>JBJXGV010000002.1:0-299379 GCA_046160485.1 bacterium
GTTCCGCGTGATCGGCGCGGGGGATCCGCGGATCGGGCTGGCGTCGGTGGACGCGCGCGACGCGGCGAACACTCGCGTGGAGGTGGGGATGAAGCTGGCGCTGCCGGGCCGTGAGACGGCGAGCGTCGATCGGACGGAGCTGTTGCCGAACATTCCGAACCCGTTCAATCCGATGACGAAGGTCGCCTTCCGGCTCGCGCAACGCGGCGAAGCGAGCCTGTCGATCTTCACGGCGGATGGGCGTCGGGTGAAGCTCCTCGCGCAGGGATCGCGAGCAGCCGGGTTGCACGAATTCGTGTGGGACGGCCGGGACGATCACGGCGCAGATGTCTCATCAGCGATCTACTACACACGTCTCGAAACGGTGGACGGCACGATGAGCCGGCCGCTGACGCTGATTCGGTAGAGAGAGAATTCCAAGCGGTGGGAACGGGCGGGTCCGGCACGGCGCCGGGCCTGCCGCCCCGCCGCAAAACGAAGTTGGGCGCTTGTGAATGCCAATCGGATGCGCGTCGGCGACGACCGAGCCACGGAGAGGAGATCTGCATGAACGAAGGAGCCTGCGGGAGGCGGATAACGAACGGATTCTTGCTGACGGCGGTGTTCGTGTTGGGAGGGTTCGCCGCCCTCGCTGTTTCGACCGACGCGCTCGGCGCGACGCTCGCGTTCGATCCGCCGAGCGGCGTCATCGTCTGCGACGAAACCCTCACGGTCGATGTCACGATCGATGCGAGCGTGACGGATCTGCGCGGCTTCACGCTCGTCTTCGAGTTCGATCCTGCGATCGTCGCACCGGTCTCGGCGACGGCCGGCGCGCTTGTCACGGGCGCGGGCTGCCCGAACTTCTTCACGTGGCTCAACGCGGCGGCGATCGGCGACTCGATCGCCATCGATGGCGCGACGCTCGGCTGTTCGGTCGCGGGCGCGGGTTCGATCGCACAACTCCGATTCGTCGGCACCGGCATTGGCACGAGCGCGCTCGATTGTCGCAGCGGCAGCATGCGCGATTCGCAGAACGCGGAGATACCGTTCACCTGCGTCCCGGGCACGATCGAGTACTCGTGTCAGACGCCGGTGGAGTCGGAGACATGGGGACGCGTCAAGGCGCTCTACCGATAGGAGGGGCGTCGAGGCCGCGGTCGGGGCTAGGCAACCTTCAAACGAGGTGACACGCAAATGAGACGCATCGACGTGTTCGCGGTACTGGGCGTTCTCCTGGCGCTCGTGCCCGCGCCCGAGTCTGCTTGCGCGAGCGGAGTGCATCTGAGCTTCGCCCCTTCGAGCAGCACGGTTGCGGTGGGAGACACTTTTCTCGTCGACGCTCGAGTAGACCCCTCCGACGACGACTTCAACGGGTTCGATCTCCATATCGGATTCGATTCCGCGCGCGTGGCGTTCGTCCCGGCTACGCCGTCGAGTGCCCAGATCGGTTCGCTCATGTTCCCGAGCGGGTGCACGAATAATCCCTTCCACATCTTCACGGCGGGTCCGTCGCAGCTGACGATTGCGGTGAGCCTCATGTGCGCGAACACGTTCGTTGCCGGGCCGGGAGTTGTCTACAAGGTGAAGTTCCGCGCGATCGCCGACGGGGCTGCGTCATTCGTGTGCAACGCGGGGACTCAGTTCTACCGCGCGGGGTTCTTCGTCAACCCGCTCGATTGCGTGCCGGGTGTGGTGACCGTCGCTCCGACCGGTGTCGGCGCGCCCGCCGAGCCGGTCGAGCCGGGCGGGCTGGGCCTCGCGCCCCCGCGTCCGAATCCCTACTCCGGCGCCGGGCCGGCGACTTTCTCGCTCGATCTTCCGCGGAGTGAAACCGTCACCGTCGCGTTGTTCGATGCGTCCGGGCGGCTCTTTGCGTCGCGTGGGCAGCAACGGTTCGACGGGGCGGGACGGCACGACCTGACGTGGGATCCCGGCTCCCTCGCGCCGGGCGTTTACTTCGTGCGAGTCGCGACATCCGCGAGCGGTGAAACGTGGACCCGCTGGACGGTCGTTCGATAGCCCGGGAATCGCCGGGGTGAGAGTTCGCGCGAATGCCGCGTTGCTCGCGCGTGGCGCCGGGGGGCCGCCCGCGTTAGCGAGCGCTGGCGCGGCGGAACGCCACCGCGCCCAGCGAAAAGCCAACGACGCCGATCGCGAGTAGGATCCCGCACGGCGCGAGCATCTCGGCCGCCGTGTAGCCGCGCCAGATCGCGCCCTCGAGCGCGAGCACGGTCCAGCGCACCGGGCTTACGACGCTGATCCGCTGCATGAACGCCGGCATCACGAAGAGCGGCACCATGCCGCCGCCGAGCATCGCCATCACGAGCATCGCGGCCCATCCGAGCCCGCTCGCGGCTGCCTCGGTGCGGCTCACCGCGGCGAACGCCATCATCAGGCCGACGAAGCAGAGCGACGCCGCGAGCACGGCCGCTGCGAGAAGCGCGAACGACGGCACGCGCACGCTGAGAATCGTCATGATCGCGAGCAGAACGGCCGAGACGCCCGCCGCCGTCAGGAAGCAGGCGAGCGCTTTGCCCGCGAGAATGTGCGTGCTCGAAATCGGCGCGACGCGGATGCGAATCAGCGTTCCCTTCGCGCGCTCGGTGACGATCGAGAGAACGAACGACATCGAGCAGCCGATCAGCGCCCACACGATCCCCTGCGGAAACGAGATCGCGAACGCGGAGCGCGGCCCGCGCGACTCGATGCGGACTTCGCTTTTCTCGATGCGGATCGGAGACCACGCCGCGCGCCCGCTCGTGTCGGCGTCGGCGGGCGCCGCGGCATTCCGTTCGGTGTCCTGAGCTTCGCGACCCGCGGAAAACGTCTCGACGCTCGCGAGGAACGAGCCGAGCAGCGCGCGCGTTTCCGGCGCGAGCGTCGTATCGCTCTCGACCGTGCGCAGGGAGTTGCGCGCTTGCTCGCGCATCGCGCTCGGATCGGAGAACGCGTTCTGGAATCCTTCGAATGCGTAACGCGTCAGGACGCCCTCGATCATCCCTGCCTCGGCCTTCCGCGACGGGTCGACGCCGAGCACGAGCGTTGTGCCGCTGCCGGAAAAAATCTGATCGCGCGACGCGCCGAATCCCGCCGGCAGCGCGACAAACGCCGTGCGCCCTTTCGCGTTCGTGCGCACCATCTCGAATGCTTCCGCGCGCGTGGCGGCCGTGATCACGTCGAGGTCCGCCGCGCGCGCGAGCGTCGAGCAGAACGCGGCCGATCCCTCCGTGCGGTCCTCGTCGACGACGACGATCGGAAGTTTCGCGTTGCCGCCGCCGCCGCCTTCGCCCAAGAAGATGATGCCGAAGAAGAGCGCCATGATGAGCGGAAAGAAGAACGTGAAGAAGAAACCCGCGCGATCGCGCAGGAGGAGCCGGATATCCTTCGCGGCGAGTGCCCACACGGCGGCCATCAGTCGCGCAGACTCCTTCCCGTCAAGCGCAGGAAGACCGATTCGAGATCGGCGCGGTCGACGCGAACGCCGCGCACCTCCGGTTTTCCGATGTGCGGCGAGAGCGCCGCCAGCACGTCGCTCGTTTCGATGCGCATGTCGCCGTCGTCGCGCTGAATCGTGACGACGCTATCGCCGCCGTGTCTTGCAATGAGCGCCTCGACCGTGTCGAGTGCGAGCAGCCGGCCGCCATCGATGATCGCGACGCGGTCGCAGAGCTTCTGCGCCTCCTCCATGTAATGCGTCGTGTAGATCACGGTGCATCCGCGGGCGCGGATCGCGCGCACAATGTCGAGAATGGCGCTGCGCGATTGCGGATCGACACCGGCGGTCGGCTCGTCGAGGAGCACGATCGCGGGATTGTGCAGGAGCGCCGCGGCCATGTTGAGCCGGCGCTTCATCCCGCCGGAGTAGGCGCCGACGCGATCGCGCGCGCGGTCGGTCAGGCCGACGAGCGCGAGGAGTTCCGCCACGCGCGATTTGCGCGCACTCCCGGAAAGGCTGTAGAGGCTCGCGAAGAACGATAGATTTTCGTGGGCCGTCAGCTCGTCGTAGAGCGCGATCTCTTGGGGCGCGACGCCGAGCGCGGCCCGCGCGCGCGGATCGCTCGGCGAGCCCGCGCCGTCGAGCGTCACCGTGCCGCTATCGGCTTCGATGAGGCCGGCGATCATGTTGATCGTCGTCGTTTTTCCCGCGCCGTTCGGCCCGAGAAAGCCGAACACCTCGCCGCGTTGCACATCGAGCGAGAGGCCGTCGACGGCGCGCGTTACCCCGAAGCTCTTGCGGACGTCGCGCAGCGCCAGCATTCGTGTGCGCGCCTAGTTCGCCGTGTCGGTGATCGGCAAGCCGCGGCGACGCACTTCTTCGAGGAACCGCTGCGGATTGAGGCAGCGCTCCTGCGGGAGCGAACCGCGCGTGCTCACCTCGCCGCGCGCCGCGAGGTAGATCGCGACGGCCGCGGGGAAGCCGGTCGTGCGTGCCATCGCGGTAAACCCGGTCGCCGCGTCCATGCGATCGATCATTTCGAAGACGAGCGCCGGCTCGCGCTCGCCCTCGCGCGTCAGCGCCACGCGCACGAGTACGACGTCGGGCTGTTCGGCCGGCAGATGCCGCGGCACGATCGCTTCGAAGACGTCGCGCGGCACAACGCTGACGATGCCGTCGGCCGCGGCCGCTCCGTGGGCGCGCACCCGCACCGGCTCGGCGCTCAAGAGCCCGAGATCCATCATCATCTTGATCTTCGCGCAATGACCCGGATAACGGATCGTCTTGTAGTTGATGTCACGCACGACGGCGCCGTAGGTGTCGGGAAGCGTGGAGCAGCCGCCCGACGTGTGGAACGCCTCGAGCGCGCCGAATGGCGGCGGAAAGACGACCGTCTCGACCTCCGTCATCGATGGAACGATTTCGGTGCGGCCGTTGCGCATCACGATCGAAGGCTCGATGTACTCGTTCGCGAGCCCGCGCACGGCGAACGTGAGCTGGTAGTCGAGCGGCGGCAGCGGATTCTGCGGGAGGCCGCCGACGCGAATCTCGATCCGCTCCGCGCCGCCGAGCCGGCGCATTCCTTCCGCAACGAGCATCGAGGCGAGGCCCGGCGCCAGACCGCAGTCGGGAATGACCGAGACGCCCGCGCGCTTCGCATCGGCGTCGAGCGTCAGTTCGCGGCGCACCATGTCGTTGTTTCCGCCGAGATCGCAGAAGCTCGCGCCCGCGCGAATCGCGGCGCGCGCCAGATCGAAGTTGAAGTCGTAGGAGACCGCACCGACGACGCCCGCCGCGCCGCGAAGCGCCCCGTCGAGCGCGCGTTCGTCGCGGATATCGAGCACGAGCCCCGTGAGCTTCGCGATGCCCCCGCGCGCCCGCGCGAGCGCCGCGGTGATTTGCGCCTCGTCGCGATCGGCGAGCACGACTTCGGTGGCTCCATCGGCGCGCGCGAGATCGTACGCGATCGCACTTCCTTGCATTCCTGCGCCGAGCACCACGAATCGCATCGGTGTCTCCTCTCGCGCCGCATTCTATGGGGCGCTCTTTCGCCGGGTCAAGGAGCCTGCCACGCGACCGCGCGGGCTTCGTGTTTGACGACCGGGAATCGAGGCTCTAGACTCGCCGCACAATTCAGAGGGCGCATGGAGGCATGGAGTCTCAGGCGTCGCGGACGCGCGCGTGCGCGCGAAGGAGCGAAAATCGATGGGCGATCAAGAGGGCGGTATTCGCGAGTCGTGGTTTCTCGCGATCGGTGGTGGGGAGGAGAAGGAGGACAATCGGAGCACGCTGCGGCGATTCCTGGGACTTGCCGGCGGTAGCGGAGCGCGAGTTCTCGTCATCGAACTTGGCGAAGAACGTACGCGCGGGCCGATCATCAAGGACCAGTTGGTCGAGGTCGGCGCTGCCAGCGTCACCTACCTGCACGCGAACGACGCGAGCGCGTTCGACGACGCGGATGCGCTTGCCGCCGCGGAGAACGCGACCGGCTTTTATCTCGTGGGCGGCTCGCCTGCGCACGCGGATCTGCTTCTCGCCAGCCGCATCGGCAAGCTGATCGCGGAGAAGGCCGCGGCGGGATGCGCGATCGCGGCGAGCGGTGCTGCGTGCGCGCTCCTCGGCGAATTCCAAATCGTCAGCAACCAGAAGAAGTCGGCGAGTCCAGTGAAGGGATTCGTCTCTCTCCGCGCGGGTCTCGGATTCTTGCCGGGCATCGTGTTCGACGGTCCGCCGAATCCGTCGCGTTACGTTCGGCTTCTTACGGCCGTTGCGCAGAGCCCGTTTCATCTCGGCATCGCGGTCGACGAAGGAACGCTCGCCCTGTTCGGCCCCGACGGCGTCGTCGAGGCGTACGGCGCGGGTTCCGTCAGCGTCGTCGACGGCTCGAGCGCCGGCTACTCGAATTATTTCGCGCTGAAAGAGGACGGCACCGTCGGGTTGACGGGCGCGCGCGTTTCGCTTCTGACGGATGGGATGCGCTTCGATCTCGTGCAGCGCGCGTACATCTATCCGCACAACGAGCGGACGCACAAGCGGGTGTCGGCGCAGGCAGAGGCACGAGCGCTGACGCGTTAGGCGGCGCAACGCGCGCTGCGCGGCGCGCGGTTCCGCTAACGCGAATCGATTGCGTCGATCGCGGCGATGAACTCGTCCGCGCCGGCCAGATCGCGCAGCACAAGATCCGGCGATTCGGCCGCGAGCGCGTCGATCGCTACGCCGCCGGTCGCGACCGCGACCGTGAACGCGCCCGCGCCGCGGCCGGCGCGCACATCGTTCTGCGTGTCGCCGATGACGACGACGCCGCTTACGTCGCGCGACATTTCCGCGGCGAGGCGTTCGCCGCGCGCGATTCCGAGGCGCGTCAACTCGAGCCGGTCCGGCGAATCGGATCCGAACCCCCCGTAGCGAAAATGCCGGGCGAGTCCCGCGCGCGCGAGTTTAATTCCCGCCGCGCGCTCGACGTTGCCGGTGACAAGGCCGATAAGCAGATCGTCGCGCAGAGAGAGGCTCTCGAGGAGAGCGGCGACGCCCGGCATGACGACGAACCTTTCCGAGACGGCGATCTCTTCTTCGAGAAGCGGAACGTAGGCTTCGAGGAGCGCGGTCATTTCGGCGGCGAGCGGTTCGCGGTCGAGGCGCGCGACGAAAATGTCGTGTACGATCGCCGGGTCGGTGCGACCCGCGAAATGAATTCCTTGCGATGCGCCCCGGACGCCGTGCAAGGATGCGAATGCGCGGTCGAGCGCGCGCAGACCCGCGCCGCCCGAAAGCAAGAGCGTGCCGTCGATGTCGAATAGAATCAGTTTCACGATGTGGCCATCCTACCAGGAGAGGGGAGCGCGATGACACGCCGACACAAACCTCGGGTGCTTTTTCTCTGCATCGGAAACATGTGCCGCAGCCCGATGGCCGAGGGTTTCGCGCGCGAACTCTCGCGCGGCTCGATCGACGTGTGGAGCGCGGGGGTCGCGCCGTCGGGGCGCGTGAGCGAAGGATCCGTCCAGGTGATGGCCGAACGCGGAATCGATATCTCTGGTCATCAATCGAAGGGGATCGACGCCGTCCCGATCAAGGACATGGACTGGATCGTCAGTTTGGGCGAGGTCTCGGCGTCGGTCGTCGCGCCGCGCGGTTTCAAAGGGCGTGTCGAGGATTGGCGCGTGAGGGACCCCGTCGGAGAGTCGCTCGAGATGTACCGGCGCGTGCGGGACGACGTCGAACATCTCGTGCGCGAGCTGATCGTCGTGCTCGATGCACAAGAAGAGATGCGCGACGACGACGGCGCCAAGGCCTAACGAGCCTAGAGCCCGCCCCCCGCGGGGACTCGCAGCACCGCACGCACCGGCGACGCGTCGGCGCCCGCGATTCGCAGCGGCAGCGCGATGAGTTCGTAGCGCCCGGGCGGCGGTTCGTCGAGCCGCAGCCCCTCCAGAATCATCACGCCCCCGCGCGCGAGAATCAGGTGCGTCTCGAGCGTCTTCGAATCGAACGGGTCGACGGAGTACGCGTCGGTGCCGAAAAGGCGGACGCCGCGCTCGACGAGCCGCGTTGCCGCCTCGGGAGATAGCGGCGCGAACGCCGTGTCGAAGTGATTCGGATCGGAGTGATGGCGCGTTCGGACGAGGAGTCGCTCCACCGGCTCGTTGGCGATCGCGTCGAGATGCTCGACCCCCACGGCTTTCGCGCCCTCCGCGTGAATGAGGAGCGCGCTCCCGATGAACGGCTCCAGCGGCAGCTGGTCGACCGGCCTTCCCGACGCGAGAAAGTGAAGCGGTGCGTCGACGTGGCTTCCGGTGTGGGTGGACAGCGATATGGCCGATACGTTTACCGACGCGCCCTTCGCGATTTCGAAGGTGAGGGTGCGGCGGAAGAGTGCATCGCCCGGCCACACGGCGATCGCCTCGGAAATCAGCGGGGAGATGTCGTAAAGCGACACGGCGGACTCCTTTCGCGCGCGAGAATGGCAGCGTCGCACGAAAGGGTCAAGCGCCGCACCGGGTTGCCCCGCTTGAAGCTTTTTAAGGAAAGAGGTTATGATGCCGACTCCGGTGCGAACCCGGCGACAGGGTCCGGTGTTTCACGCCGTGCTCGCTTCGGACCCAACAACTCGATCGAACCCTGAATACTCGAAGGAGGAGTACTTATGACGAAGACAGAGAATTGTCGTGTGCGGCGGGACGGATCGTCCGCCTCACCGAACGCCGGCCGCCGGTACGCAGCGCGCTATGCGTCCACGATCGCCCAGGCGACCGTCGCGGTCTTCATCATCGCGCTCGCTTTCGCATCGTCCTCGTTCGCGGAGCCACAGCCGAAGATCAAGTTCGACGAATACGAGTGGGATCTCGGCGACATGTACCAGCAGGAAGAGAAGACGCACGTCTTCTCGTTCACGAACGTCGGCGACGCCGAGTTGATCGTGAAGAACACGAAGACGTCGTGCGGCTGCACCGCGGCGATCGCGAGCCAGGGCGGGATCGCACCGGGCGGCAAGGGCGAGATCAAGGTTACGTTCGCCTCGAGGACCGCGTCGGGAGCCACCTCCAAGAACGTCTCCGTCTTCACGAACGCGCCCGATTCGATCGCGACGCTCGTCGTCAAGGCGAACATCAAGAAGGACATCGATGTTCCGAACTCGATTCAGTTCGGAACGGTCACGCGTGGCTCGAAGACCGATCAGGTGATCGAGGTCTCCGCGGAGCCGGGCAGCCCCTTCCAGATCGTGAAGGTCGAGGGCGATGCCGCGTACGTGACCGCCTCGTACGAGTCGGTGACGCCGAAGGCCGGCCAGGGAGCGTCGTACAAGATCCGCGTGGGATTCACGAGTGAAGTTCCTCCGGGGACGGTGAGCAATCGCCTGCGCATCTTCACGAACAACGAGAAGAAGCCGGTGCTCGAGGTGCCGATTTACGCGAAGGTGCAGGGCAATCTCAAGCTGAGTACCGAGTCGCTGAATTTCGGCACGTTCGCGCCGGGCCAAGCGCAGGAGTTGGTGCTGACGGTTACGGCGCCCGCGGATCACCCGATCTCCGTGACCGCTGTGAAGTCGTCGACCCCCGAGGTCGTCACGACGCTCAAGACGATCCAGGAGGGCCGCACCTACGAGGTGCACTGCGCGGTTTCCGCCGCCAAGACGACTGGGCGCGTCAACGGCAAGCTGATCATCGAGACAAGCGACAAGGACGAAGCGCGCCGCGAGTTGACGATGATCGGTTTCGTGAAGAGCTAAGCAGGCATTCATTGACGTCGCCGGGAGGAGCGTTCCAGCGTGCACTGCGCGAGGGAGCGCTCCTCCTCGCTATTTCGGCGGCGCTCGCGTTCGGCGTGAACGCCGCGCGCGCCAAGCCGCTCCCGCTCCGCACGGATCCGCGACTGCTCGCGCTTCAAATCGACATGCCGGTGATCTCGGCCACCGACGCGGCGCTCGCGTTCGACGCGGGTGATCGCATCTTTCTCGATGCACGCGAGACCGACGTGTTTCGCGAAGGCCACATCGGCGGCGCGTTCTCCGTCGCCGCGCAAGAGTTCGACGATCGCTACGGCGCGATCAGTGCGTTCCTCTCGCCCGAGACGCCGATCATCGTCTACGGCGATGAGGCTCGCGCGTCGGACGTCGAGACCGTCGCGCGGCGGTTGAAGGATGCCGGGCATACGAACATCTCGCTTCTCCTCGACGGGTTCGGCGGCTGGGAGAAGGCGCTCGCGCCTGTCGAAGCCGGCGACGATCCGACGATGATGCCATTCGAGGAGGGTTCGTGAAGCGCCTCTGGAATCTCGCGTGCCATCCCGCCGTTCTGCTTGTGCTGCGTCTCGCGCTCGGCGCGGTGTTCGTCTACGCGAGCCTCGACAAAGTACAGAATCCCGCCGCGTTCGCGCGCGCGGTGTCGTTCTATCATCTCGCGCCGGAGAGCGTGATCAACGTCTTCGCGCTTCTCCTGCCGTGGGCCGAGCTCGTCACGGGCGTGGCGCTCATCGCCGGCGTCGCGGCGCGCGGCTCGTCGCTTCTCATCGCGGCGATGCTCGTGATGTTTCTCGTCGCGCTGTTCTGGGCGATCGCGAAGGGCATCGACATCTCGTGCGGATGTTTTTCGACGGGCGCGGAAACGAGCGGCGAAGGTCACAAGGTCGGATACGATCTCATCGTGCGCGATCTGATGATGCTCGTCGCGACGATCCCCCTGATCGCGCGCGGCGCGGGCGCGCTCGCGATCGACGCTTTGTTCTCGCGGCGTGCCCGCGACACGTCCGCTCGAAGGGAGACGCAATGACGATTCAGATCACCTACTGCGGGATGTGAAACTACCTGCCTCGTGCCACCAGTCTGGCGGCCGCGATCGAGAAACAATTCCAAACGAAATCGACACTCATCGAAGGGCGCGGCGGCGTTTTCGATGTCGTCATCGACGGCAAGCTGATCTTCTCCAAGAAGAAGGCCGGGCGATTCCCCGAACACTCCGAGATTCTCGACGCGATCTCCGGCGGAAAGACGCCGTAGTCACGGGGAGCGGTGCGCGCTGCGAGCGTCGCGCGCATCGCGCACGCCGCGTTCGCCGCGCGCGCGCGGATCGGGGCCGATGACGCTTGCGCCTCTAGCGCGGCGGCGCATTCGCGCGGCGGTTCTTCGCTGGTTCGCTGCCCACAAGCGCGCACTTCCCTGGCGCGACAATCCCGAGCCCTACCGCGTCTGGATTTCCGAGATCATGCTGCAGCAAACGACCGTCGAGGCTGTGCGGCCGCGCTACGAGGGGTTTCTCGCGCGCTTCCCGGATGTCGCGGCGCTCGCTCGCGCCGGCGAAGACGAGGTGCTCGCGGCGTGGTCCGGGCTCGGTTACTACCAGCGCGCGCGCAACCTCCGCGCCGCCGCGGTCGAACTCGTGCGCGAGTCCGGCGGCGAGTTGCCGAGCGACGCGCTCTCGCTCGCGAAACTTCCGGGCGTCGGCCGCTACACCGCGGGCGCGATCGCAAGCATCGCGTTCGGCGAGCCGGAGGCGATTCTCGACGGCAACGTCATTCGCCTTCTTTCGCGCTTGTTTCGCGTCGAGGGCGATCCGAGACAGAGGGAAACACGCGAGGAGTTGTGGCGCCTCGCGGCCGCGCTCGTGCCGGCGAGCGATCCGTCGTCGTTCAACCAGGGTCTTATGGAGCTTGGCGCGCTCGTGTGCCGGCCGCGAGAGGCGCGCTGCGGCGAGTGCCCGCTCGCGCGCGAGTGCGGCGCGCGCGCGGCGAATGCCGTCGATCGGTACCCGGTGCGCGCACCGCGCCCGGCGACGCGCGCGGTGCATGTCGCTGCGGCACTCGCGTATGACCGATCGCGGCGCGTTCTCTTGGTTCGCCGCGACGCGGCCGGCGCGATGCGCGGCCTCTGGGAGCTGCCGTCGGCGGAGGTCGGCGCGGCGGACGACATTGCGACGATCTCCGAGCGAATTCGCGCGGAGACGGGACTCGCGCTTAAGATCGGCGAAGTCGCCGCGGTCGCTCGTCACACCGTGATGACGCGTCGCATCGAGGTGCGCGCATTCTCCGCGAAGCTCGCGGGGCGCGTAACGGACTCGGCGCGCGCGACCGCGTGGGTCGCGCACGCCGAGGTCGCCGCGCTTCCACATTCGTCGCTCTTGCGGAAGATTCTCGCGCAGCTTGCGCCGGCTGCCGGCGACGCTAGCCGGCGAACGACAACACGAGCGCGAAGAACGCCGCGAAGAGCGCGTTGAGCACGAGGCAAACGCACGCGAGAACGCGACGCTTGCGCTCGGCGAACGACACGGCGGCGATTCTACGACGCCGGTCAAGCGGACACACCCAGAGTTCGATAATTGAAACGGCGCGCTCTCGGCGTTCGTGCTAGGTTCGCCGCCGCCGATGCCGCCCCAAATCCCTATGCCGCAACTCTCCCTTATCATTCCGTGCTTCAACGAGGCCGCAATCATCGGCGGCACGCTCGAGTCCGTTACCAAGTTCCTCGCGGGCGTGGGACGCACCTACGAAATCGTCGTCGGCGATGACGGCTCGACCGACGGCACGGATCGCGTCGTGCTCGAAGCCGCCGCCCGCGATCCGCGCATTCGCCTTGCCCGCTCCGACACGAACCGCGGCAAGGGCGCCATTCTCACGCAAGCACTGCTCGAAGGGCGCGGCGACGTTCTCGCGTTCATCGACGCCGATCTCGAGATCGACGTGCGCATGCTCGCACCGCTCCTCGATGCCATTGCGGCCGGCGCCGACGTCGCGATCGGCTCGAAGGTGATTCACGCCGAATGGAAGGCTCGCCCGCTCCGGCGCCGCGTCGCGACGCGCGGATACAACCTTCTTGTTCGTGTTCTTCTCGGCTCGCGCCTTGCGGATCACCAAGCGGGGATCAAGGCGTTTCGCCGCGAACCGGTGCGCGAACTGTTGCGCTCGATCGACAATCCGCGGTGGACATGGGACACCGAGTTCCTCGTCGGCGCCCAAGCCTCGAGCCTGCGTATCGTCGAAGTCCCAGTGACGACGACCTATCAGCGCCCGAGCAAGGTGAGCCTGCTGCGGCAGCCTGCCGAGATGGCGAACGAAATCCTGCGTCTCTACCTCGCGGGCGTGCGCACGTCGCGGCCGCCGAGGGGCGTGTCTTGACAGTCTAAAAAGTCGCGTGCTAGCGTCGCCGGCACTGCGCTCGACAACGCGACGTCCCCAGACGCTAGGAGAACACCTCGCATGAAAGAGTTCACGAACGCTCCGCTACTCGATTTTTCGCGCCCAGAAAACGCCAGCCTCATGCGCGACGCGCTCGAAAAGGTTCGTTCCGAGCTGGGGCGCGAATACTCGATTCTGATCGGCGGCGAACGCATCAAGGCGCCGAGCACCTTCAAATCGACGAACCCGTCGCGCCCGAGCGAAGTCGTCGGCGTTCATCAGTCGGGCTCGGCCGAGATCGGCCGCAAGGCGGTCGAGGTTGCCGCAGAGACGTTTCTGGCGTGGAGCCGCCGCGACCCGAGCGAACGCGCCGATTACCTCTTCGCCGCGGCCGACGTGCTGCGGCGCCGCCGCTGCGAGTTCTCCGCGTGGATGGTGTTCGAGGTCGGCAAGACGTGGGTCGAGGCCGATGCCGACACCGCCGAGGCGATCGACTTTCTCGAATTCTACGGACGCGAGATGCTTCGCTACGCCGCGCCGCAGCCGCTTACGCCCTACCCGGGCGAGAGGAACGACCTCGTCTACATTCCGCTCGGCGTCGGCGTCGTCATTCCGCCGTGGAATTTTCCGCTCGCGATCATGGCCGGCATGACGTGCGCCGCGCTCGTCACGGGAAACACGGTCGTACTCAAGCCGGCGAGCGACTCGCCGACGATCGCCGCGAAGTTCGTCGAGGTGCTCGAGGAAGTCGGCGTGCCGCGCGGTGTCGTAAACCTCGTCACGGGCGAAGGGGCCACGATCGGGCAAGCGATCGTCGAGCACCCGAAGACGCGATTCATCGCGTTCACCGGCTCGAAGGAGGTTGGGCTCGGCATCAACGAAACCGCGGCGAAGACGCGGCCCGGGCAGATCTGGATCAAACGCGTCGTCGCCGAGATGGGCGGCAAGGACTCGATTGTCGTCGACGATGACACCGATCTCGACGCGGCCGCCGACGGCGTCGTCGCGGCGGCGTTCGGATACCAGGGGCAGAAGTGTTCGGCGTGTTCGCGCGCGATCGTCGTCGACCGCGTCTACGACACGTTCGTCGAGAAGCTCGAGAAGCGCGTCCGCGCCATCAAGGTCGGCTCGCCCGAGGACCCAGCGAACTTCATGGGGCCCGTCGTGAGCGCGCGCGCGAAGAAGAAGATCCTCGAGTACATCGAGACGGGGAAGAAGGAAGGGCGGCTCATCGCGGGCGGCGAGTCGGGCGCGGGCGACGGGCACTTCATCGCGCCGACGGTAATCGCCGACGTGGCGCCGACAGCGACGATCGCGCAGGAGGAGATCTTTGGCCCCGTGCTCGCGGTGATTCGCGCGAAAGACTACGACGACGCGCTCGCGATCGCGAACAACACGATCTACGGGCTGACCGGCGCCGTCTTCACGCGCTCACGCGAGAAGCTCGAGCGCGCGCGGCAGGTCTTCCACGTCGGGAATCTCTACCTGAACCGCAAATGCACGGGCGCGCTCGTCGGCGTGCACCCGTTCGGCGGATTCAACATGTCGGGTACCGACTCGAAGGCGGGGGGGCGCGACTACCTGCTGCTCTTCCTCCAAGCGAAGAGCATCGCCGAGCGCCTCAGCTAGCGCGTAACGCGCGCGACCGCGCGGTTGTCCGATCGCGCTACGGCGTCGTAACCGTCCTGCGCGGCAGGTCGACGGATTGCGCGGCGCGATCGATTTCCGCGCCCGCGGATTGACGGATTCGATCGATCGCGCCCTCCGAAAGCGGCAAACGCTCCGTCAGACTCGGCGTCCACTCCGGCGGGGCGCCGTCGCCCGATCCGCCGTAGCCGATCTCGTGCGCGAGCGCGTCCGCGACGCGGACGATGTCGACGATCAATTCGTCCGTCGCGCCGAGGCCTTTGCGATCCGCGAGCTCCGTGTGATGCCAGCGTATCGCGGCAAGCGCCGTCGGTGTGAGGTGCCAGTTCTTCGCGCCCATCTCGCCGATCATGGTGTGATCGAGCTGCGTCGTCTCCTTCTCCGCCATGACGAGCGGCTTTCTCCCCGCCGCGGCATTCGCAAGCGCCTTCGCGAACTCGGCGTGAAGGTACTGGTCGAAGACGAGCTTCCCGATGTCGTGCAAGAGCCCGCACGTGTACGCCTCCGCCGGCGACATCGAACCGCTTTGCATAGCGATCGCGCGCGTGATCACGGCTACCGCGATCGAGTGGCGCCAAAACTCCGCGCGGTCGAATCGCCCGAGCTTGTCGTCTTCGAACGTCTTGCAGACGGCAACGTTTTTAAGAGCCTGCGAGATCGTCCCGAATCCGAGTTGCGCGACGGACTTTTGCAAGTCGCATGACTTCTGGGGGACGTAGTACGCCGAGTTGCTTACGCGCAAGACGCGCGTCGCGAGGGCCGGGTCGCACGCAAGAACGGCGACGAGGCTCGTGTTGTTCGAATTCGGATCCGCGAGAACGCGACGAAGCCGTTCGAGAACGCACGGTAGCGTCGGCATATCGCGAACGCCGTTAGTCGCTTTTCGTGCCGCGATGAAGTCCATAGCTGCAAAGCCCTCCAGGGGTCCGATCGAAGGCCGGGGCGTGATCCGTCGGCACCAAGAGTAATTCGGCAGATTTGACGAAAGCTGAAGAGGGATTCGCAGCGATCGCGTAAGGCCCGTCGGGCCTAACGAGAACGCGCGGCGGCAGCGGCGAGCGAAGCGAGAGTCTCGCGGAACGCGCGCTCGTAGGAGATTTCGGGCGTAAAGCCGAGAAGCCGGCGTGCCTTCTCGCCGCGAACCCAGCTATCGAGATGCGCTGGCGCGTGGCGCCGCCGTTTCTTCGCGTTCTCCTCGGAGTCAGCCACGGAGACAATCTCCGACTTCGACTCCGCGACCTTGATGAGTACGCGAAGAAGGTTTTTTCGGCGGATCGGGTGCCCGGGAATCTGGATGATCTCCCCGCGCGCGGCGATGCGCGTCGCCGCGAGAATGCAGGCGCGGGCCGCGTCGTCTACGTGCAGAAGCTCGGTAACTTCTTCTCCTCGGCCGACGACGTCGAGCGTGCGCCCCGATTGCACGCGGGCGAAGGTGTCGCGCCACGCCGCGTTCGTCAGGCCGGCCCCGACGAGCGCTGGGAACCGCAGCACGGTCACGGCGAATCGCCGCCGAAGCCCTTCGAGGAGAGCCGAATTCTCCCACTCCATTTGGGCGTCGCCCACCGATGTTCGTCCCTGAAAGTTCGTCTTTTCGTCGTGAGGCGGCGTGGTGTCCGCGGTGTAGAGCGAGATGTCGGTGGCGACGACGACGCGAACTCCGGCTTCCGCGCATGCCGCGAGAAACGGGACACCGTTCCAGTCGCCGGGATCCTCGCCGAGATCCGTAATCGGCACAGCGAAGTAGACCGTCGCGGTCTCCTTCAGCCAAGCGGGAAGCAGTTTCGTGGCGTTGACGTCGCCTTCGATGATATTCGGGTCGCTGCCCGCCGGCGGCGCGTTCGACGAGCGGCGCGCGAGGATCTTGAACGCGCGGCCCGAATCCGTGAGCCGTCGTGCGATTGCCGATCCGAGGAATCCGCGGCCGCCGATGACGAGATCCGCTCTGTGTTCGTCGGACGGCATACCGATTCTCCTCGGAAAGAGTGCGTTGCCCGCGCGATGCGCGACGGATGAGCGAGGCAGTATAGCCGCCGCCCCCCCGCCTGTAAAGAAAGCGTGCGGCTATAGATGCGGCGCGGATTCGCCGATAGATGGATTCGACGCCACCGAACCCGTCGGAGGAGACCGAAATGAATTTTCGCGAGGAGTACGAGTTGCACAGCCATGAATCGGGCCGTCTGCGGGCGCTTGCGTTCGCCGCGTTCGTCGTCTGTGTGGCGATGGTCGTTCCGGGAACTGCGTTCGGCGGCGACCTGCGCGGACGCGTAAGACTTCCGGCGGCGATGTCGGCGGGTGTCGCATTGCCGAACCCGTACCCCGGCGTCGTTACGTCTTCGGCGGACGGCGGCGCGCGCTCGGCCGCGCGCCTCAACGCGGACGACGCGGTGATTTCGCTCGTGCCGGTGGCCGGCACGCCGCGCCCCAGGGCGAAGCGAACGATACGCGCCGCCGAGCTTCGGCAGAAGAACCAGGCGTTCGCTCCGCGCGTGCTCGCGGTTCCGGTCGGGGCGACCGTCTCGTTTCCCAACGACGATCCGTTCTACCACAACGTTTTCTCGTACTCCGCGGCGAAGCGCTTCGACCTCGGCCGCTACGGAAGCGGCAAGTCGAAGGATCTGACTTTCGACAAGCC
Organism: bacterium; assembly: GCA_046160485.1. Lineage (GTDB taxonomy): Bacteria > Orphanbacterota > Orphanbacteria > JBJXGV01 > JBJXGV01 > JBJXGV01. Next base: position 17,301 of record JBJXGV010000002.1, read on the forward strand.
CGGCCTCGTGAAGGTGTTCTGCGAGATTCACAGCGACATGGTCGGCTACATCGCCGTTCTCGAGAGCGATCTCTTCACGATGCCGGCGCGCGACGGCGCCTACGACATCGCCGGGCTCGCGGCGGGGGAATACGAAGTGAAGGTCTGGCATCCCGACCTGAGCGAGTGGTCGTCGCGTGTCGCGATTCCCGAGAGTGGCGCGGCGACGCTGGACATCGACCTGAGGTAGCGCGTTGCGTCTTTCGCTCAAGCAGAAAATCGGGCTCTACACGTTGGGTCCGCTCGTTCTGTTGCTTGTGACGACTCTCTACGTCGTGCACGGCCAAGTGCGCGAGCGCGACCATCACAACATCGAGCGTGATCTGACGATGGCGTCGGAAAACCTGCACGAGTGGGTCGAGTCGAGGCAGCGCGATCTCTCGACGATGGCGCACGTCATTTCGCGCGACCCGAAGTTCTTCGCGATGCTGACCGTTCCGCTGGAGGAGCGCGGCGACGACTTCATCGCCACGCTCAATAGTCTTGCGATCGATTTTCATCGTGTTGCGGGGCGCGATCTCTTCGACATCATCGATGAGCATGGGCGTGTGCTCGCGCGGGCGACGGCGACGGGTCAACGCGGCGACGACCTCTCCAGCCTCCCGGGAGTGCGCGACGGGCTCGCCGGCCGCGCGTATTCCGGATTCATTCTCGACCACGGCGACCCCTTTCTCGTCGCCTACGTCCCGATCTTCGTTGCCGGCGAAATCGCCGGAGTTCTGCGCATCGGCGAGTCGGTCGACGACGCGCTGGCTTCGCGCCTGAGCGTCATGACGCGGAGCGACGTGAGCTTCATGATCAACGGGCGCGTAACGGCGACGACTTTGCGCGAGCCGAACGCGGCCGAGTCGATCGAGCGGAGTGTGTCGTCGTCGCGTGACGGGGCGCGTTCTTCGGGACTCATCGCCGCGATGACGGTCGGGCGGGAAACCTACGTCACCTATGTCGATCGTTTCGACACGCGGCCCTTCGACGGCGACTTCGGATTCATCCTGCAGCGCTCGCTTCAGGAAGAGATGGTGTTCCTAAACGACATTCGCAAGACGATCGCCGTCGTTGGCTGTCTCGTCTTCTTCGCCGTCGTCGGAGCCGGGCTGATCACCGCGCGCGGGGTGACGCGGCCGATCTCGAGCATCGTGCGCGCCGCGCAAGAGATGGAGCGCGGCAACTACGACTACCCGGTTGTCGCCGCCACGGGCGACGAAATCGAGTACCTCGCCGAGCGATTCAACGGAATGCGCGAATCGATGAAGCACTCGATCGCACGCCTGCAGGAAGTCGATCGCATGAAGTCGAACTTCATAGCGATCGCTTCGCACGAGCTGCGCACGCCGGTGACCTCCCTTCAAGGATTTCTCTACCTGCTCCGCGAGCCGGGATTCGGAACGCTCACTGCGGAGCAGCGAGGACTTCTCGAGGACATCGATTCCTGTATGGAGGCGCTGACTCGTGTCGTTCAGCAAGTCACGGATATGTCGCTCCTCGACATGAAGGACCTACCGCTTGAGCCGTCCGAGACGAACGTGCGATCGCTCGTCGCGGATGCCGTGGAGGGCGTCACGGCATCGCAGCGCGCGGCGCGACGGCTGGACGTTGCGATCGAGGTCGACCCCGAGCTTCCCGATGTGGTCGTCGATCGCGAGCGTCTTGCGCAAGCGCTGCAGAACCTCGTCGCCAACGCGCTTCGCTTCACTCCAGACGGCGGCGCTGTCACGGTCGCCGCCTCGCTTCGCGAGGACGCGCTCGAAATTGCCGTGCGCGACACAGGCATCGGAATCGCGGCCTCCGACTTCGAACGCATCTTCGAGCGGATCTACGAGTGTGGAAGCGTCTGCCACCACTCGAGCGGGACGATCGAGTACGGATCGTCCGGGCTCGGACTGGGGCTTCCGATCGCGAAAGGGATCGTCGAGGCGCACGGCGGGACGATCGCGCTCGAAAGCCTGCTCGGAAAGGGGAGCGTCTTCACTATTCGGTTGCCGCGGGAGCGAATCGGCCTCTCGCGCGAACGCGCTGCGGCCGGCACATCGCCGCAAGAAAGCCCCCAAGGTACGAATTACAACAAGCAGGACACGCGATTCTACGAGGAGGTCGTGCGATGAATCGGAAAAGTACGCTTCGCTGCGCCGCGGCCGGCTTGGTGCTGGCGCTCGCACTGCTGGCGGCTCGGCCCGTGCACGCGGCCGAGATTCACTGGCGCGGAATCGGCGCGTTCACCGCGCGAGGTGAAGCCTCCGCACTCGATCTGAACCGAAACAACTACCGCGACTCGGGGTTCGATCCGGTCCGGGCGCGCCTGTTTCTCGACGTGCCGCTCTCGGAGCGTGTCGCGGTCTTCGGGCAGATTCTATTCGACGATGTTTCGTCCGTGCCGGCACGAACGTACGGCCTCTACGCGACGGCCACCGGCTTTGGTGTACCCAACATGACGCTGGAGTTCGGCAAGATCCCGCTCTTGTTCGGCACCTTTGCACCTCGCACGTACGAGAACAAGAATCCGCTGATCGCGGCGCCGCTGGCATACCAATTTCATACGACGCTGCGTGACGACCAACTTCCGGTGAGTCCGGCCGCTCTCGTCGAAATGCGGGGCCGCGGGCAACACGGAGTCTTCTTTACCGATTTCCACGGGAACCCGGCGGGATCGACGAGAACGACATTCGGTGCACCGATCCTGTATGACTCATGTTGGGACATTGGTGCGGCGGCGTTGGGTACGTGGCGCCGTGTCGAGTATGCGATGGGCGTTACGCAGGGTACCGTTGGCGTTCCCAACGGGACGCGTGACTCCAACAACGCGCGGCAGGTTTTGGGGCGGGTCGGCGTCGTTCCGGTGACGGGTCTGCGCGTCTCGTTTTCAGCGGCGCAAGGCGCGTATTTGTCGGCGACCGTCGCGCCGCTTCTTCCCGAAGGCGCGCGCGTCGAGGACTTCAAGCAGACGGCGACCGCCCTCTCCCTCGACTGGTCCGTCGGGCACGCCGCTCTCTTCGCCGAGGTCATCGACAACACGTTCGAATCGCCGTGGATCAACGAAGACCTCGAAACGATCGCTTGGTACGCCGAGGGGAAGTACACGTTTCTTCCGGGCGCCTATGCTGCCGCCCGCTTCGATCAGCTCCGCTTCGGGAAGATCGCCTATGAAGATCCCGAGACTTTCCAGATGCGGCGCGATTCTTGGGACATCGACGTGCAGCGCGTCGAAACGGCTCTCGGCTACTGGGTCACTCCCGGGCTGTTGACGCGTTTCGACGTGCAATTCTGGGATCAGGGCGGCGGCGGCTGGAACACGACGCAGACCCTTGCGGCGCTCCAAGCGGTCGTTGCGTTCTAACACGGTGCGATTCGACGCGAACGTGCGTTCGCGTGCGCGGGCGGCTCGAGCGCTAGCGGAGCGGGCGCCGGCGTCGCGTCCGTGCGCGCCGAACGCGCTCGCCGCGCTGCCGCTTGCCGGCCGGCGGGCCGCCTTTGAGGATCGCGGCGAACGCTCGCGCGAGTTCCTGGGCGATGAGGCGCGGGAGGATCGCACGCAGCTCCGCGCCGACGTCGCGTGCGGGCGCCCCGCGAGTGCCGCCCGGAGAAGCGTCGGGCTGCACTCCGCGCGCGCGGGCCTTCTTCGCGCCGGCCACGCGGCCCCGACCGCGCTTGGGATCTTTGCGCCACGCGTAGAACGTCCATTTCGAAACGCCGAAGCGGCGCTCGACTTCATTGGCCGTCAACCCGAGCCTGCTTGCGGTCGAGAGAATCTGCGCGCGCCGTTGCGGGTCGACGCGCCGTGCGCCGCGCCGTCTGCGCATGTCGCTCCTCCAGTCGCGAGGAACTGGGATCGGGGTCTGATTCGGCCGCTCTCGCTTCACGGTACTGCGGCCCTGTGCGCGACCGAGTTTATTGGGCACATGGCGGCCCAGCAAGGAGAAACCCTTGCACACGCTGCCTTGACACATCCGGCTCGGCGGAATAGCCTCCCCTTATTGCCGATTCCCACACGGCATCGAAGGAACTCGGAATGAAGCGCACGCACAAAATATGGACGCGGCTCGTCGCGATGCTCGCGCTCGCGTTGGCGCTGCACGTCCCGGCGTCCGCTCTCTCTTCATCGTCGTCGTGCCAGGTGCCGTCGATCCCCGCCGAGGCGCCATTGCCCGACGATTCGTGCTGCTGCAGCGGCGGAGGCGGAGAGTGCGGCGCCATGCCCGCGACCGATACGCCGCCGCCTTCGTCTGGCTGCGGGTGCGAGATTCAAGTGCCATCGGCCCCGGCGAGCGGCGTGATTCCGGTCGCGGCCGCATCGCCGGCGCCTCGCGTCGAGCGGCTCGCGCCGCAACACGTGTCGTCCGACATCTGCGCCGTGCCCGTCGCGACGCGCGACGTCCACCTCGACATCGGCGCCGCTCCGCCTGGCAGCGCACGCCCGCTCTACGCGTTTCTCTCCCTCCTTCTGATCTGATCCCGCCTTCCGGGGGCAATCCGCTCCCGGTCATTCCCGTTTTCCGTTCGATTGGGAATCACAGTCGTGGCGCGTTCTCACGCGTCCGCGGGGAGGTCGTTTCAGATGACGAGGGTCTCATTCCTCGTACGGTTTCACGCGATTTCGGCGCACGCTTTCGCGCTCTGCCTCGCGCTCGGTGCCGCCGTGTGCGCGCACGCCGGCGCTCCGGCCGCGCCGGACACGCTTCGCCTCGAAGCGCTCATCGCGGAGTCGCTGCGCGCAAACCCAGAGCTCGCCGCCGCGCGTGATGCCTGGCGCGCCGCGGAGGCGGGCGTTTCCGCGGCAGGAGCGCTCGAGGATCCGATCCTCGGCTTCATGCTCGATGATCAGCCAGTCAGCGGCGCGGGCGAAGGGCGGCGCGAGGTCTCCCTCTCGCAGGCGATTCCGTTCCCGGGCAAGAGGGGTCTTATGTCGCAAGAAGCGGCGCACGACGCCGCGTTGGCGCGCGCGTTCGCGCGTGGCGTCGTGCGACGGCTCATCGCGGAAGTGAAGGCCGCGTACTTCGATCTCTTCATGCTGGAAGCCAAGCTCGCGACGCTTCGCGAGAGTCAGAGCGCGCTCGATGAGGTGGTCGCGGGCGCTCGCGTACGCTACGAGGTCGGCACGGGCGCGCAACAAGATCTGTTGCTCGCGATGGTCGAGGCGAGTTCGTTGAAGGGCGAAATCCTTCACGTGGAGGCCTTGGCCGGCTCGGGTCGCGCGAAGCTCAACCTCCTTCTTGATCGCGAGGCGGGCGCGCCGCTCGGGCACGCGTGGGTCGACTCGTTGTCGCCCTTCGAGGCGACGCTGCCGGATCTTTTGGACGCGGCTCGCGCGAGCAGTCCCGCGGTGCTCGCGCGGGAACGCGAGGTCGATACCGCGACGGTCGCGCATCGGCTCGCGCGCATCGCGTACCGCCCCGACTTCATGCTGTCGGGCGCGTACATGCAGGTTCCTCGCGAGACCGACGAATGGCGCGCCGAGGCGGCGCTCTCGATTCCACTCTGGAAGGCGCGGAAGCAGGACGCGATCGCGCACGCCGCGGGGCGGCGCCTCAACGCGGCGCGTTACGATCTCGATGCGGAGCGCAATCGAGCAAGCGCCGCGGTCGAGGAGCAATTCGCGCACACGACTTCCGAACGGGAAATCGTCGAACTCTACCGTCGCGAGATCTTGCCCCAGGCCGAACTCGCGTACAAAAGCGCTCGCTCGAACTACCTCGCGGGTCGCGAGATGTTTCTGATTCTCATCGAAGCACATCGTAAGCGGATTGAACTCAGGAACGCGTACTACGAATACTTCGCGGATTCCGAGATGCATCTTGCATCGCTCGAAGAGGCCGTCGGCAAGGACCTCTCCCGAATCCAATTCGACATCGACGCCATTCTCGAGGCGGATCCCACCGAGGAGGAGAGGCCGTGAGAACGCACCCGATCGTGTTGCTGGCTCTCGTGTTTCTTTCTGCGCTCGCGCTTGGCGGCACCGGGTGCTCGCAGAAGAACGGGCGCGATGAAAGCGCCGGGCCCGCGAAGGCCGCGTCGTACTTCTGCCCGATGCACCCGCAGATCGTTTCCGATCGGCCGGGCGACTGTCCGATCTGTAACATGCGGCTCGTCCCAGCAGAGGAATCGGCGTCGAGCGATGACGCAGGTCACTCCGGAGGCGAACGCACCCGCGGCGGCGGGCCGAAGCGAATCATTTTCTATCGCTCGCCGATGGACCCGAGCGTGACGTCGCCGGTTCCTGAGAAGGATGTGATGGGGATGGATTACATCCCCGTGTATTCGGACGAAGTCGCCGTGCCGGACTCCGCGCCGGACGGATTCGCGACCGTCACGATCTCCGCGCAGAAACGGCAGCTCATCGGTTTGAAATTGGCAGCCGCGTCGTACGTTCCGGTCGCGGGAGTCATTCGCACGATCGGCCGCGTCGTCGCCGACGAAACGCGGGTTCATCACGTCCATACGCGCTATGAGGGATACGTCGAGCGCGTGTTCGCCGACTTCACCGGCAAACTCGTTCGGAAGGGCGAACCTCTCGCGTCGATCTACAGTCCCGATCTCCTCGCAACGCAGGAGGAGTTTTTGCTCGCGCTGCGTGCGTCGCGCGAAGCGACAGCGGCGGGACTTCCCGACTCCGCGAACTATGCTTCCGATCTGCTCGATGCGGCGCGCAGGCGGCTCTCTCTTTGGAACATCAGCGCGAAGGAGATCGCGAAGATCGAGAACGACGGACGTCCGCTCGAGGCGGTTACGCTCTACGCCCCGATTACCGGTTTCGTCATGGCGAGAACCGCCTACCACGGAATGCAGGTCAAACCCGAGGACACGCTCTTCGACTTATTGGATCTGTCGCGCGTCTGGGTGCAGGCGGACATCTATGAGTACGAGGTGTCGCGCATCCGCGTCGGGCAGGAAGCGTCGATGACACTCGCGTATCTTCCGGGTCGATCCTTTACGGGGCGCGTTTCGTTCATCGCTCCGACGGTCGACGAGACGACTCGCACGGTTTCGGTTCGTCTCGAAGCTGACAATGCCGATGGTGATCTGCGTCCGGGGATGTACGCGAATGTGGTGCTGGCCGGCGAACCGCGGACGGTGCTCGCCGTCGCGGACGACGCGGTCCTCGATAGCGGCACCCGCAAGATCGTCTTCGTCTATCGCGGCGAGGGGCGGCTCGAGCCTCGCGAGGTGACGACGGGGCTTCACGCGGGCGGGTTGTACGAGATCACTTCCGGCCTCAGCGAAGGCGATTCGGTGGCGGCGGGCGCCAACTTCCTGCTCGACTCCGAGTCGCGGCTGCGGGCTTCGATCGCGGCGGCGATTTCTGCGCCAGGCGCCGCGCCGGCCGTGAGCGCGCAACACGACCACGGAGGCGGCGATGATTAAGCAGATCATTCGCTACTCCGCGGAAAACAAGTTTCTGGTCTTGGCTCTCTACGCGATCCTGATCGCTCTCGCGATCGGTGCGGCCAAGAGAATCCCGCTCGACGCGATCCCCGATCTCTCGGACACGCAGGTCATCATCTTGTCGCGGTGGGATCGCAGCCCCGACATCCTCGAGGATCAGGTCACGTATCCGATCATCACCGCGCTTCTCGGTGCGCCGCGCGTGAAGGCTATCCGCGGTTTCTCCGACTTCGGTTTCTCGTACGTCTACGTCATCTTCGAGGACGGCACGGACAACTACTGGGCGAGGTCGCGCGTCCTCGAGTATCTCTCCAAGATCCAGGCCCAGCTTCCCGAGGGCGTGCGTACGGAGTTGGGGCCGGATGGCACCGGAGTCGGCTGGGTTTACCAGTACGCGCTCGTCGACGAAACGGGGAAACACTCGACCGACGAAATTCGCTCGTACAACGACTGGTTCTTCCGGTACGCGGTGCAGTCGGTGCCGGGTGTCGCCGAGGTCGCGACGATCGGCGGGATGGTGAAGCAGTATCAAGTCACCGTCGATCCGAACAAACTGGCGGCGTTCGGGCTCTCGATCGGGGATGTCTCGATGGCCGTTCGCGCGAGCAATCAGGACGTCGGCGGGCGCCTCGTCGAGTTCTCCGGACGCGAGTACATGGTGCGCGGGCGCGGCTATTTCACGTCGCTCGCCGACATCGAGAGCGTCGTCTTGGGAACGAACGATCGCGGAACGCCGATTCTCGTACGGGACGTCGGCACGGTCGCCCTCGGCCCGGACATCCGGCGCGGCGTGGCCGACCTCGACGGCAAAGGAGACGCCGTCGGCGGCATCGTCGTGATGCGAACGGGCGAGAACGCGCTCCAGGTGATCGACCGCATCAAGGAAAAGTTCGTCGCGATCGAGCCGTCGCTTCCCGAAGGCGTGCGGATCGTGACGACCTACGACCGCTCCGTGCTGATCGAGCACTCGATCAAGACGCTTCGCGAAAAACTCGTCGAAGAGATGATCATCGTCTCGATCGTGATCGTCATTTTCCTGTGGCACATTCCTTCTGCGATCGTGCCGATCGTGACGATCCCGATCTCGGTGCTGCTCGCGTTCATTCCGATGCACGCGCTTGGCGTCGGCGCGAACATCATGTCGCTCGCCGGGATCGCGATCTCGATCGGCGTGCTTGTCGACGGCGCGATCGTCGAGGTCGAGAACGCGTACAAGAAACTTCAGCTCTGGGAGGCGGGCGGCAGAAAGGGAGACTTCCACGCGGTGCGCCTCGCCGCGCTCCAGGAAGTGGGGCCGTCGGTTTTCTACTCGCTCCTCGTGATCGCCGTCGCGTTCTTGCCGATCTTTACGCTCATCGATCAGGAGGGACGCCTCTTCCGGCCGCTGGCCTACACCAAGAACCTGACGATGGCGATCGCCGCGCTCCTGGCGATCACACTGGATCCGGCGCTTCGAATGATGTTCGCGCGGATGGACCCTTTCCGATTTCGCCCGAAGTGGCTTGCGTCCGTCGCCACGAGTGTTGCGGTGGGCAAGTACCACCCCGAAGAACGGCACCCGGTCAGTAAGGCGATCTTCCGTGTCTACGAGCCGGCGTGCCGTTTCGTGCTGCGCCATCCCGTGGTCACGATCGTGTCCGCGGCGATCATCGTCCTCTCGACGATTCCGGTCTTTTTTCGGCTCGGCACCGAGTTCATGCCTCCGCTTCACGAGGGATCGATCCTCTACATGCCGACCACGCTGCCGGGAATTTCCGTGACGGAGGCAAGCCGTCTCTTGCAGACGCAGGACGAGATTCTCAAGTCGTTCCCCGAAGTCGAAACGGTTTTCGGAAAGGCCGGGCGCGCGGAAACGGCGACCGATCCCGCGCCGTTCTCGATGATGGAGACGACCGTCATCCTGAAGGACCCGGACGAATGGCGCGCGAAGGAGCGCTGGTATTCGTCGTGGGCGCCTGGATGGGTCGCCGCGCCGCTTCGCCCTTTCTGGCCGGATCGAATCTCGCACGAAGAACTCGTCGACGAAATGGATCGCGCGCTTCGCATTCCGGGAACGACGAACGCGTGGACGATGCCGATCAAGGCGCGCATCGACATGCTCTCGACGGGAGTGCGAACGCCGATCGGCATCAAGATTTTCGGATCGGACGTGCAAGAGATCGAGCGCATCGGGGCGCGCGTTGAAGAAATCGTGCGAAGCGTGCCCGACACGCGATCGGTCTTCGCCGAGAGGGTCGCCGGCGGCTACTACCTGGATTTCGAGTTGGACCGAGAAGCGCTCGCGCGCCACGGCCTCACCGTGGAGGACGCGAACGAGGTGATCCTCATGGCGATCGGCGGCGAGACAGTGACGACGACGATCGAAGGAAGAGCGCGCTACTCGGTCAACATCCGTTATCCGCGAGAGCTGCGCGAGGACATCGCGCAACTGGGCCGTGTTCTCGTGATGACGCACTCGGGAGCGCAAGTGCCGATCGCGCAGCTCGCCTCGATCCGGCTCGTCGAGGGGCCGGCGATGATTCGTGACGAGAACGGGCTCCTCGCGGGCTACGTCTTCGTCGACTTCGACACGCGGGCTCGAGACATTGGCGGCTACGTTGCGGATGCGAAGCGCGCGGTCGCCGCGAACCTCGACGTGCCCTCGGGCTACACCCTCGTCTGGAGCGGCCAGTTCGAGAACATCCTGCGCGTGAAAGAGCGTCTCAAGATCGTCGTGCCCGTCACGATCGTCCTTATCTTCCTGCTCCTCTACGCCAACACGAAGTCGGCGGCGAAGACAATGATCGTGATGCTCGCCGTCCCGTTCAGCATGATCGGCGCCGTCTGGCTCCTCTACGCGCTCGACTACAACATGTCGATCGCCGTTTGGGTCGGTGTCATCGCGCTTCTGGGCCTCGACGCGGAAACCGGCGTGTTCATGCTCTTGTTTCTCGACCTTGCGTACGACGACGCGAAGGCGGAAGGCCGGCTTCGAAATCGAAACGATCTTGTCGAGGCGATCATTCATGGAGCCGTGAAACGCGCGAGGCCGAAGATGATGACGGTGTGCGCGTCGTTCATGGGGCTGCTACCGATCATGTGGGCCACGGGCTCTGGCTCCGACGTGATGAAGCGGATCGCGGCGCCTATGGTCGGCGGCCTCGCGACGTCGTTCGCACTCGAGCTACTCGTCTACCCAGCGATCTATCTTCTGTGGCGGTGGCATTTCCACATGAAGCGGGATCCCGCGCTCGCGACCGTGGCGTGAGTATTTCGGCGTCGCGCGAACTTGCGCCCCGCCGGCGTGTAAGAGAGCAACGTCAACCCCCTGCGCGAGAGCGCAGAATGAAGGAGAGAAGAGAGATGAATCGCATCCAGAGCATCACGATCGCAATCGCGGCGTCGGCAATGGCGGCGCTTGTCGCCTCCAACGGTGTCGCCGAAGAAAAGAAGGCTGGCGCCGCGCAGGATGAACACGCCGGTCACGCAGCAATGAGCGCCACGGGGCACGCGGCGAGCGCGCCCTCGGAATTCACGGGCGAGGTGATCGATTTAACATGCTTCACGTCGCACCCCGAGACGGGCTCCGGCCCCGAACACGCGTCGTGCGCAAAGAGCTGTCTTGAGAAGGGACTCCCCGCGGGTTTAATGATCGGCGACAAGCTCTACACCGCGATCATGAAGGATCACACCGCGCCATTTAAGAACCTTGCCGCGTACGCCGGTACGGTCGTTACGGTAAGCGGCGTCGCGAAGGAGTCGATGGGAAGTTGGTTCATCATCATCGATGAAATCAAGCCGCCGGCCGAGCCCGCGAAGAAGAAGTAGTAGCTCGACGAGTCGCCGCATTCCGCCGCCGCTGCCGGATGGCGCGGCGGCGGCGGCGCGTCGTACCTCGCACGCGGCCTGAATCGCATTGACCGCGCGCGACCGCCTGCATTACGCTTCGCCTGCTCGTGATCACGCACTTCCGCGCACGATTCCCCACGTGAACCGGCATGAGCCTGGAGACAGACCGATGACCAACCCGTTCACCACCGCCGACAACGAACGCTGGCGCCAGATTGCCCGTTCCGTGGCCGAAGAGGTCGTTCGGCCGCTCGCGAAGAAATACGACGAGGCCCAGGAATACCCGTGGGAAATCAAAGAGGCGCTCGCGAAGGCCGGCCTGATGGGTGTCTGGATACCGAAGGAGTACGGCGGCGCCGGCGGCGGGCTGATGGACCTTTGCATCTGCGTCGAGGAACTCTCGAAGGCGTGCGGCGGCGTCGGTGTTCTCTACGCGGTCAACGCACTCGGCTCCCTGCCGATTCTGCTCGGCGGCACGGACGCGCAGAAGCAGCGCTACCTCCCGCAAATCGCGAAGGGCGAAAAGCTGATTTCGTTCGGCCTCTCCGAGAAGTTCGCCGGCTCCGACGCGGGCGGCATGCGCTGTCTCGCGGAGAAGGACGGCGACCACTACGTCCTCAACGGCGAAAAGAAGTGGAACACGAACGGCGGCGCCGCGGATATCTACACCGTTTTCGCGGTGACGGACCCCGAGTCGAAGTCGCGGCGCATCAGCGCGATCATCGTCGAAAAGGGAACGCCCGGTTTCTCGATCGGCAAGATCGAAGACAAGATGGGGATTCGCTGCGTGCCCGTCGTCGAGATTGCGTTCGACAACTGCCGCGTGCACGAGTCGGCGATTCTCGGCGGCACGCCGGGGATGGGTTTTAAGCACGCGATGATGACGCTCGACAACGCGCGTCCCGCGGTGGCGTCGCAGGGGCTCGGGCTCGCGCAGGGGGCGCTCGATTACGCGCTTCTCTACTCGACGAAGCGCCAGCAGTTCGGCGCGCCGATCTCATCCTTCCAGATGATCCAGCAGATGCTCGCGGACATGGACACCAAGGTCGAAGCCGCGCGTAATCTCGTCTACGCGGCCGCGACCGCGATCGATCGGAAGCTGCCGGGGACGACGAAACTGGCCGCGCAGGCGAAGTTCTTCGCGACCGACGTCGCGATGCAGGTGACGACGGACGCGGTGCAGATCTTCGGCGGATACGGCTACATGAAGGACTACCCGATCGAGAAGTACATGCGCGACGCGAAGATCACGCAAATCTACGAAGGGACGAATCAGGTTCAGCGGATGGTCGTCGCGCGACACCTCATCAAGGAAGCCGCAGCGCTCGAGCACCTTGCGCGATATATCCCCGAGGAAAAACAGCGAGGCTTCAACGCCTAGCGATCGCGCCCGTACGACAGGCCAGCCTCCGCGAGGACGTTGCCCATCTTTCATCCATTCTTTGCGCGACCTTCACGTTCGTCTTGTAGGCTTCGCCGCTTGACGGCGTGCGCGGGGGCGCGCGCCGGTGCGGCCGCTCGCTCTCTTGCTTTCGCAGCGTGGTGCGGCGCCGCATTCTCGGGTTGCGGCGAGCCGGGGAGCCGCCTCACCCGCGGCGAAATTCTTGTAAGCGGCTCCGACGCGGCACTCGCGCTCATGCGCGCCGAAGCGGATTCGTTCATGGCGATCTACGCGGACGCTCGGATTCATGTCGAAGGAGGAGGGAGCGTGCTCGGTCTCGAGGCGCTGATCAACAAGAAGGCCGATGCGGCGTTCCTATCGCGCGAGCCCTCCGAGCGGGAGCGCGCGATCGCGGACAACGCGGGCGCGGAGTTGGCCGTCTACCCGTTCGCGCGCGACGGCCTCGCGATCATCGTGCGCCGGGACAACCCGGTCTATGCGCTCGCCTTCGACGAGGCGCGGAGTATCTTCGCGGGCCAGACGGCGCGCTGGTCCGAAATCGGCGGAAACGACGCCGCGATCGTGGTGTACAAGAGCCACGCCGCGACGGGCGCTGCGGGATTCGTGCAAGAGACGCTTCTCGACGGCGCGGCCTTCGCGGCGGGTGCGATCGAGGCGCGCACGACCCGGGAGATCGCCGAGGCGGTTGCGCTCGATGCCAATGCCATCGGGTTCGCGTCGATGACCGAGATCGATGACCGGGTGAAAGCACTGCCGCTGTCGCCGAAGGAGGGCGGCCCGCTCACGGTGATGAACGCCGAGACCGTCTATCGCCAGTCGTACCCTTTGACGCGCACGTTTTGTTTCGTGACGCGGGGAATTCCGCGAGACAATCTCGTCTCGGGATTTGTAAGCTATGCGATGAGCAATCCCGGCCAGAAGATCGTCCTACAGTCGGGGTTCGTTCCCGCGACAGTGCCCGTTACAATCAAACACGAGGGTTAGTTCCCCTGCTTCGAGGTCACGAATCGCCATGTTGAATAGACCGCAATTTTCTCTCGGAGTCGCCGCGGCGATCGCGCTGGTTTGCGCGCTGGGCGTTCCGCGCGAGGCCGCTGCCGACAAGTCTCAGATCGCGGCGCGCCTCGCCGCAGCCGACTCGCTGCGCGCGAAGGGCGCGCTCGACGAGGCGATGCGGGAATACATCGCCGTCATCGCCGAAGACGGATCCAACTGCGAGGCGAACTACGGGATGGCGCGCCTCGCGCTGGCGCACGACGATCTCGCGACGGCCGCGCGGCATGTCGAACGCTGCGAATCGAAGAAGGGCTGCGAGGATCGCGCATTGATCGCGAAAGCGATTCTGCGTCTGAAGGAAGGGAAGCTCGACGAATCCGAGGCCGCGCTCTACAAAGCAGGCACGAAGAACCTCTCGACGGAGTTTCAGACGGAGCTCGAGGAAACGTTCGTCGCACTCTACGAAGCGAAGAAGTATCCGTCGCTCGTCGTGGAGCACCTCGACAAGCTTATCGCGCTGCGCGACGACAAGGCGTCTTTGGCGCTGCGGAAGGGACGCATCCTGGCCGAAGATCGCCAGTACGATTTGGCGCTCTCGGCGTTCCGCGAAGCGATCACGTACGACTCGACGTCCGCCGACGCATACCGGGAGGTCGCGGAACTCTACACGCGAGCGAAGCGCCCGGCCGACGCGGCCGAGGTTCTCACGCGATATGCCGATGTGAGCCGCGACGTGTCGGCGTATCTCATCGCCGCCGAAGCTTGGGCGACCGCGGAGCGACCTGCCGATGCGCGCGGCGCATACCAGCGCGCCGTGGATATCGACACGACATCGACGCCCGCGTGGCTCGGGCTTGCGCGGGCGTCGTTTCAGCTCGGCGACCGCCCCGCGGCCCTCGAAGCGTACCGGCGTCTCGGGCCGGCCAAGGTCTACGGCACGCAGGACAACATGAACGTCGGGCGCGCACTGCTCGACGCGAAGGATCACGCCGGCGCGCGCGAGGCGTTCCTGCGCGCCGCGGCGCTCGACTCGACCCTCTCCGACGCGAACTTCTTCACGGGCTACGCCTTCTTCGCGGAGAAAAAGTACGCCGAATCCGTGCCGCATTTCGAAAAGGCCGCGGCGCTCGACTCGACATCCTCGGCGACCTTCGTCAACCTGGGACTCGCGTGTCTGCAATCCGGGAAGACGTCGCGCGGAATCGAGGCGCTCGCGCGCGCGGTGGCCCTTCGTCCCGAGGATGCGACGACGCGCGGCTATCTCGCGCAGGCCTACGCGAGCGCGTCGCAATGGTCGAAGGCGAACAGCACGTATCAGACAATTCTCGAATCGAATCCCGACAACGCGGACGCGCTCCGCGGACTCGGTTATTCTCTGCTCAATCAAGAGCGCTACGGCGAGGCCGTCGCCGCGCTCGCAAGAGCGAACGGACTCGAGCCGGGCAACGTGCAAGGATTGGTCTGGCTCGCGCAAGGATACGGAATGGCCGGTGACACGGAGAAGTCGGAGTCGACGTTTCGCAAGGTGCTCGCGATCGACCCGTCGAGTCAGGAAGCGAAGACCGGATTGGATACGCTCGCGAAGAGCAAAAAAGGACCGAAGAAGTCGGGATAACGGGAGACCAACGATTCCCTAGGAGGAGAGTGAATGAGACAGTCTGTGTTTTTCGGCGTCGCCCTGACGGTCTCCTTGATCGTCTCGTATGTGATCTACAGCACGCTACTGCCTGAGCACGTTAAGGCGGGCGGCCCGCTCGTCGTGCTGCTCATTGCGCTCTCGCTCTTGGCGGTCACGTTCATCATCGAGCGGTACATCGCGCTCAAGCGAGCCGAGGGACGGAAGAACATCCAGGGTTTCGTGAAGGGCTTCCGCGAGGATATGGAGGCGGGGCGCGTTCGCGAGGCGATCGAGCGCTGCAACCAGCAGGGCGGGGCGCTTGCGAACGTGTTGCGCGCGGGGCTCGAGAGCTTTCAGGAAGCGATGGACTCCGACATGACGACGTACGAGAAGCAGGACGTCACACGCCGAGCCATCGAAGAGGCGAACGCGCTCGAGGCGCCGCTTCTCGAGAGAAACCTGATCGCGCTCTCGACGATCGCGTCGATCGCGACGATGGTGGGTCTTCTCGGCACAACGCTCGGAATGATTCGCTCGTTCGGCGCGATGGCGACGACCGGCGCTCCCGACGCCATCCAGCTCGCGCTCGGCATTTCCGAGGCGCTCGTCAACACGGCCGGCGGTTTGTTCGTCGCGATCGCGGCGATCGTCGCCTACAACTACTACGTCAACAAAGTCGACGCGCTCAACTACACGATCGACGAAGTCGCGCAGGAGATGCTCGAGAAATTCACCAAGAAGATGAGAGGGACGCGGCGTGCGCAAGCCTAAACGCCGCCTCGGCGTCGCCATCGACATGACGCCCATGGTCGACGTCGCGTTTCTTCTGCTCATCTTCTTCATGACAACGACCACGTTTAAGCCGGCGGAAGAAGTCGTGATTCAGCTTCCGGTCTCGCACGCGAAGTACAAGGTGCCCGACACGGGCGTGCTCATTCTCACGATCGCGCAGGACGCCACGATCTATCGGCAGGTCGGGACGCACGATCCGATGATGAAAGTCGAAGCGGCGGAAGTTGCCAACGTGATTCGCGCGGAACGCATGCGCGATCGCACGCTCCGTGTGATCGTGAGGGCCGACAAGAATTGTCCGTACGGCACGATGGAAGACATGATGAACGCGCTCCAGGAGGCGCGCGCGACGCGGTTCGTCCTCATGACCGAGGGCGAGGGGGGTAGCAGCGGCCCCGGCGAAGAGCTTCCTGAGGAAGGCGCGGCGAACGGTGCCGGCGCTTCGGGCGACGTTGGCGCGCTCTTCGGCGATTCGCGCGCGGCGGGCGAAGTCGTTATCGCGCGCGCCGCGGCGGCGGGGAGGACCGACTAATGGGCGGCATGGATGTCGGCGGCGGCGGCGCCGCAAAAAAAGGCGGCGGGCATCGCAGGCCTCAACGTCGCGCGAAGATCCGCATCGACATGACGCCGATGGTCGACGTCGCGTTTCTTCTGCTCATCTTCTTCATGGTCACGACTGTCTTCCGACGGCCGCAGGCGCTCGAGCTCACGATTCCGCAGGAGAAATCCGAGCAGGAGATTCCCGAGCGGAACGTGCTGCAGATTCGCGTCACGAGCGACGAGAAGCTCTACTACAACGTCGGCTTCGACACGCCGACGATGGTCGAGCCGGCGACGCTGCACACCGTGGTCGGCGATCTTCGCACGGCGAATCCCGCACTCGCCGCCGTCATCAAGATTCATCGCGAGGCGCCGTATCACTGGATGGTCGATGTGCTCGACGAGATCGCGCTCGGCGATTTGAAGCGCTACGGGCTCGCGCCCTTCACCGACGACGACAAGCTTGCGATCGAGGGCGACGGAGGATGATGCGATGAGTCTGCGTGCGTATCTGTCCGAACGACCCGTGATCGAGGGGTGGGGCCCGCCCGCGCGCCGTCTCGCGCGGCGCCTCTATCAAAAGTATTTCTCACTGGCGCTGATTCTCGCGTCCGCGTTTCACATCGGTGGATTGCTCGTCGGATGGGGCGTTCACAAGGCGCTGACGGCGCAGGAAGCCGCGAACGAAACGAAGGACGTGCGCCTGGTGCAGTATCACGAACTCGCCGCGCCACCATCGCTCGAGCAGGCTCCCGCCGAGCCGCCCAAGTTTCAGATCGCGCCGCAAAAGATCAGCGCGCCGCCGGCCGCGATTCCGATTCCCGTCGTCGAAGAAGAAGCCGTAGCGACCACGATCGCGAGTCAGGAACAGCTACCGTTCGCGGATGCGGAAGGCGACACGGGCCTCGGCGACGAAGGGCTCGCTGGCGTTCCGTGGGGCGAGGAAGGCGGCACGGGGCTCGTCATCGAGGACGTGATGCCCGCGCCTGACGATTTCATTCCGGTAGAAGAGCAGCCCGTGATCGTCGAGTTCAAGACGCCCGAGTATCCGCGCATGGCGCGCGAAGCCGGCATCGAGGGCGTCGTCACGGTGCGCGCGCTCGTCGGCAAGGACGGCAAGGTCCGCGACGCGATTCTCGGGAAGGGCGTGCACCAGCTTCTCGACGAGGCCGCGATCGCGGCCGCGAAGGAGTGCGTCTTCAAGCCCGCGATTCAGAACAAAAATCCGGTCGCGGTTTGGGTCGCGATTCCGTTCAACTTCCATCTGCAGAACTAGCTCGCGCGCGTCGGCGACACGCGCCTAGCGAACGAAGAGTTCGTCCTCGTTCCAGCAAAACTCGTTCATCGAGCGAAGCGTCCCCGGGCGCACGTTGCCGAAGCGGTTCCTCACCGCGAGGAACGTGTTCTCGTTCGCGAGGAATATCCAGCCGAGGTTGACCGCGTAGAGTTCTTGCACGCGGTCGAAGAGACGCTTGCGCTCCGAAAGGACGACCGTTTCGACGCACGCGCTCAGGAGTGAATCGCACTCGCGTTCCCACGCCGTCGCGGGCGAAGGCTGGCTCGGATGGAACTGGTGCATCTCGCCGCTCGAGAGCCACACAGCGAGCCCCGCGCTCGGATCCTCGCCGCCGGAGAGCGCGAGCAAGCACGCGTCGTAGCGGAACGTCTCCTGAACGCGTGCGACGAGCGTCCCGATCTCGACGGCTTCGAGGCGCGCGTCGATCCCGACGGCGCGCAAGTCCTCTTCGATGAGGCGCCCGATCGCCACGCGCACCGGGCTCTCCGAATTCGTGACGAGCGAGAATGCCGCGCGCGTTCCCGCGGCGTCCTCGATCACGCCGTCGCCGTCGCGATCGGCGAACCCGATCTCGCCGAGGAGCGCGTGTGCCTTCGCGCGATCGAATTCGTAGCGCGGAAGCCGCGCGTTGTGCCAGAGCCGGTTCGACGGCGAGACCGGCCCGTCGATTATCGTTCCGAAGCCGTTGAAGCAGGTGCGAACGATCGCGTCGCGGTCGATCGCGTGCGCGACGGCCTGGCGGAAACGCAGGTCGCGAAACCACGCAAGCCGCGCGGGATCGACGAACGGCTCGCCGTTCGCGTCGCTCCCGGGATTCTGATTGAACCAGAGGTGCGTGGTGCCAGACCGCGCGCCGAGATCGAAGAGCACGAACGCGCTGTCGGCGACACTCGCGCGGAACGTCGCGACCTCGTCGGGCCGCGGGATGTAGTGGTCCACTTCGCCCGCGTCGAACTTCAGGCGCCACGTATTCCAGTCGCCCGCGTTGACGAATGTGAGCCGGTCTGCGTACGGGAGGCGCGTACCGCGCGTGTCGGCCTTCCAGTAGTTCGCGTTGCGCTCGAGGACGACGCGGCCTGGTTCCGAGATCGCAAGGCGAAACGGGCCGGTGCCGAAGAGCTGCGCGGGCGGCGTGTCGATGCCAGCGGATTCGGCGATGCGCCCTTCGCGGTAGGCGGCATCCCACACGTGCTTCGGCAGGAGCGGAAGCTCGGTCGCGAGCGCGGAGAGAAGCGCGCCGAACGGCCGCGGCGTTTCGATCGTGATCGTCTCCGCCGATCCGCTCGTGCCCTTCGAGAGCGCGAACGGTTTTCCGTCGAGCATGAACGTCTCGCGCGAGACGGCGCCGAGGCTCTCGTCGTACACGAACACGAAGTTCCAGAGCACGTCGTCGGCGGTGAACGGCGCGCCGTCGGCCCAACGCACTCCGCGGCGCAGGTGAAATGTCCAGCGCGTCCCGTCCGCGGAGACATCCCATCGCGACGCGAGCGCGGGGTGGTACTCGCCGTTCGCGCAGTCGAGTTCGACGAGTCCGTCGAAGATGCGGTGGATCACTTCGCTCGACGCGGCGTCGGTCGCCACCAGCGGATTGAAGGTTTGCGGGCCGGTGGCCGCGCCGACGACAATCGAGCCGCCGCGCTGGCCTGGGACGATTCTGTCGGCGACGAGGAACTCCTCACCAGTGGAAGCGTCGACACGCGCGTCGTCCCTCGCTGACCGGGCGTCGCGGCTGTCGTCGCGGCGCCCGCAGCCGGGCGCGAACGCGAGCGCCAGCGCGAGCGCGAGTACGCATGCGAGCGCGCCCACGCGGACGCGCGCGGCAGCGCATGCGCCATTTGGCGCGAGCCGATCGATCGACGGACGGAAGCGCCGGCTCATACGAGACTCTTCGCCGATTCCGCCCCGACAAGGATCGCGTCCCGCGCGCGTGCGACGGCGAAGATGTCGGCGGCGGGAATCGGTCCACCATCGTGCGCCTCGCCGGACGCGTAGAACGCCGTCACGAGCGCTCGGAGCCCCGGATACGCCGGCTCCGCGCGGAGCACGCGCGCTCCCATGTTGCCGGTCGCGGCCGCAAGTCGCCGGAGCGACAGCTCGAACGGGTGGAGAATCTTGCGCGTGCGCGAGACGCCGCCGGGCTCGAACACGGCGAATCCGTGAAACATGTCGATGTGAATCGACGCCGCCGTGCCGGCGAGCGTCATCGCGCAGACTGTGGGGCGTGCGCTCATGCTCACGAAGATCGACGCGCTGGCGCCGGCCGCGCTGCACCGCGCGCGCAACTCCCCGGCGGCGGGCCGGGCCGCGTCCCAGCGCGCCGCGGCGGCGACCTGGGGCGCAAGGTGCTGCAGCATCGCGAGCGGGTGCGGCAAGATATCCGCGACGATGCCATCGAGTTCTCGCTCGGCCCGCCCCGCGCCGCCCGCCGAACAGAACGTGCTCTCGACATGAACGAGCGAACCGAGTTCGTCGAGCCGGCGTTTCGCCTCGCGCACGCCGGACTGAAAGATGAACTGATGGACGGGGCACACGACGACGCCACGCCGCGCGGCGAGAGCGAGGAGGCGCTCTGTTTCGCGCGCCTCGGGAGTGAGCGGTTTCTCGATGAGCACGTCGACGCCGCGCTCGATCGCTTTCTCCGCGGCGGCGGCGTGCGCCGCAACCGGCGTGCAGACGTGAAGCGCGTCGATCTCCGTTTCGCGCAACAGCTCGTCCGCGTCGCGGAATGCGCGCGCGCCGGCGTGTCTCGCCGCGAGCCGCCGCGCCGCGTCGATCGATGTGTCGGCAACGGCGGCGACGCGCGCGCCCGCGCGCCGGGCCGCGTCGGCGTGCCAGCGCCCCATGAGCCCGGCGCCGACGACCGCGACACGCACGGGGCGCGCGCGCGCCGTGCGCACGGCCGCCGTCACGCCTCGCGTCTCTTCGTGCGGTGTCGAGTGTGGGCTCTCCGTTGGCATCGGTCGGGCGCGATCTTACAGACGGCCCCGCGGCGTGTCGAGAAGCGCGCGTTTCGCACGCCGCAAAGCGCTCGCGGAATTGGGCGCCGCCCCCCGCCCACCAGCGAGCGACGTGCCGTGTGCTATCATCGCTACGCGGCGGGCGCGGCTGCACACACGAGTCGTTGTCGAAGCTCCCGCGAGTGCACGCGCCGCCGGGTGTCCCCCAACGCGCCGGCCCGTGACGGGGACCAACGAATCGAATGTCCAAGCCGAAAGAATTCCCTCCGAAGGCCGCGAGCACGGCCGCCGAAGCCGAGGATCTCATCCGCTCGTGTCTCCGCGGCGAGGACTCCGCGTGGCGCCTCTTCCTCGAGCGATACGGCGACCTCGTTTTCTCCGTCCCGCTCAAGATGGGGCTGCCGCATTCCGACGCCGAAGAGGTTTTTCAGATTACGGTTCTCGCGCTCGTCGAGCGTCTTGGCACGCTGAACGACCCGCGGCGAATCGTCGCGTGGATTTGCGAGGTGGCGCGACGCCAAACGCTCTACTACCTGCGCAAGCGGAGCCGCGAGTCGCTCGGGGAGGACGAGGCGTTCGACGCGGCCGCGGATGCGTCGCCCGGCGCACACGAGGCGTTCGAATCGCTCGAGGCGAGCCAAGTCGTGCGCGACGCGCTCGCGAAGATCTCGCCGCGATGCCGCGATCTCTTGACCGCGCTCTACCTCGCCGATCCCGCCCCCGCGTACAAAGAGATCGCCGAGTCGCTCGAAATTCCGATGGGGAGCATCGGGCCGACGCGGGCCCGCTGCCTGAAGTCGCTCCAAACGCTCTTGGCGTCAACGGGTTACGGCGACGCATGAAGTCGTATCAAACCGCGGCGCGGCGCTACGTATTCCGCGAAGAGCGTCGGACTCGCGACGCGACACTCACGGCCGAAGACGAAAGACGATAGGGAGAACCGATGAAAACCTCGCACCTGACCCTCGCCACGATCGCAGCGCTCCTGGATGGCCAGCTTGCCGACGATGTTCGGGTTCAGGCCGAGACCCATCTCGCGAGCGGCTGCGCGGAGTGCCGCGCGCATGCCGACGAACTCGGAGTGGCGATTCGCGCGCTGACGAGCTACTCGCTCACGCCGGCGCCTCGCGCCGCGATCGAGCGCGCACTGGCATCGCTGCGTGAGCGTGGCCTCGGCGCGACGCTTGCGCGCAAGGCCGGCGAGGCGCTCGACCGCGTCGCGGCGCTCGTCTTCGATTCGTGGAAGACGCCCGCGACAGCCGGCGTCCGCGGCGGCGCCGTCGCGCCCGTTCGCCAACTCGTCTACGAGTGGGAGGACGATCGCTACACGCTGCACGTGCAGCGCGACGCCGAGACCGATCCGTACGTGATTCGCGGCCGCGTGTTCCTGACGGAAGGCAGCGCCGGCGCGATCACCGTGCATTTGAGCGGCGCGACGGCGTCGCGCGCGCGAAAGGCGAAAACCGACGCGAGCGGCGAGTTTGTTTTCGAAACGGTGCGGCGGGGACGGTACACGGTTCGGATCGAAGCCCCCGGCGGCGACGTGACGCTAAGCGGAATCGAGCTTCCCTAGCGCAGGATTCACGCACCGTCTGAGCAGCAGGAGTTGCATGTGAGCGCACAACGAGCACGCCCCGCAAAACAGCGAGCGGAGCGAATCCTACATCTCTTCGAGCGGGGAGAGATCGGCGGGTACCTCAAGAAGAACGAGGAGGCCGTCGATCTCTCCGTTCTTCTCGTGCTCAAGCGCGAGGTCGAGCGGCTCGTGCGCGTCGACGCGCGGCGGGCGCTCCGGCTCGCGACGGTGATGGAGCGGCTGCTCGTGCACATCTCCGATCCCAAGGCGCGTGCCGTCGCGTCGCGCGCGAAGGCCGAGGCGCTTCTCTTCCTCGGGCGCTTCCAACTCGCGCTCGATACGTATCAGGAGACGGTGCGGCTCTACACCGAGGGCGGCGATGTGCTCGAGGGCGCGCGCGCGTCGATTGCGGAGATTCCTGCGCTCGCGTACCTCTCGCGCTACGACGAGGCATTTACCGTCGCGCGCGATGCCGAGTCGGCCCTGCGCAAGCATGGCGAGCGCGCCTACCTCGGCCGCCTCTACATGAACAAGGGCAACCTCTACTTCCACATGGATCGTTATCGCGAGGCGCTGGCGTACTACAAGAAGGCGCGGCGGTATCTCGGCCTCGTGTCGGGCCGCGATGAGACCGTTGTCGGGCTCGAGATCAACGAAGCGGTCATCTACACTGACCTCGACGAAGCGAAGCCAGCGGAAGTGTTGCTGCGCGGCGCGATCGAACGCGCTGGAGCGATGAGATGGACGTCTCTCGCCGCGCAAGCGGAGTTCAATCTCGCGAGAGTGTTCGCGCTCGATTCGCGTTACCAAGAAGCCCTGGGCGCATTCGCACGCGCAGGTGAAGTGTTTGAGCGAGAAGACAAGAGCCTCGCCGCCATCGGCGATGCGACGCGGGCTGAGATCTACCTACGGCTAAACATGGCAGTAGAAGCAGTGCCTCTAGCGCGACGGGCGGTGGCTCGGTTTCGCGCCGAGGCGATGCGCTACGACGAAGGGCTTGCGCTCTACACGCTCGGTCTCGGTCTTGCGCGGCAGGGGCAGCGTACCAGCGGGATGAAGCTGCTCAGTTCGGCCCGTGAGTTCTTCCGGCGAGAAGGGAATCGGGTCCGAACGGCGGTAATCGATCTCCACCTGGCGCGTCTTGAAGCCGCGCGCGGGCGGGTCGTCGAGGCGAGGAGTCTCGCGAGAGCTGCGCAGCGAGCGTTTTCGGTCGATGGTCTCCGATCGCGCGCGGCCGCTGCGCAAGTCGCTCTCGCCGAGATCGAAGTGCTTGCCGGAAACGCAGCGGCCGCCGATCGCGCGCTGCGCGCTGTTCCTCGAAACGGCGATACGCTCGCCCGGTTCGAGCGTGCGTACCTCGTGGGCCGGATTGCCGAAGCCCGCGGCGATTCGAGTCGCGCCATCGCGGCGTACGGTCGCGCAAGCGGCATGGCCGATCTCGTGCGAGGCTCGCTCGCGGGTGAGGAGCACAAGATTGCGGTCGAGGAGTATCGAACCGAAGTCGCGGATCGCGCGGTGTCGTTGCTGCTCTCTCAGGTGCCCGTCGGTCTCGGATCATCGAAAGATATCGAGCGACGCGATAACAGTGTTTTTCGTTTCGTCGAAGGGGCGAAGGCGAGAGCGCTGGGTGACCTATTGGAAGGAATTACGACGCGCCGCGAGGGAAGCTCAGGCAAGAAGCAACATCGCTCCCGAACGTTCGAGGCTGCGGAGCGGCGTCTTGCGTGGTACTCCGCGAAACTGGAACGCGCGGAGTTGGATGCAACTGGATCGGCGGAAGTGAAGCGTCGCCTCGCGCGCGAGGTCGCGCGGCTCGAACGCAGGATCGCCGGTCTTCATCGGAGCGAACGCGAGACCTCCGTGCCTCGCACGCACGCCGGTCGTAAAGCCGATCGGCCGGTCCCGCCAGGTGTTGCTTCGACTGCCGCCTCTACGCTCCTCGCGTCTGAGCACGCTCTTCTTCCGGGTGAGGTGTTCGTCGAGTACTTCTGCGCGGATGGTCGTCTTCATGCGTTCCGGATTGAGTGCACGAGTTCGCGGATCGTCTCGCTGAACCTCGATCTGCGGACGGTCGAGAGCATCGCGTCACGATTCGCGTTCGAGATCGACACCATGCGACTCGCTGGCGCGCACCTCGGAGGCCATACACGCTCGATGGTGGCGAGCGCGTCGCAGCGTCTGCGCGAAATGTACGAGATGTTGATTGCGCCGCTCGGGGCGATCGAGGCGGGCGCACGCGTGACGATCGTCCCGCACGGCGTGCTGCACACGATCCCATTCGCCGCTCTCGAAAGTCCGCGTGGGCCGTTGATCGAGCACGTCACGGTCGCGTTGTCGCCGAGTTTTGACATCTTCTCGAGGCTTCGCGTTCGAAAGCCGTCGACGCGCAAGATCGATCTTGTTGGTGGCTACGCAGACCCATGTGCGCCGGAAATTGGCGATGAAGTTGAAGCCGTCGGGCGGGCGCTCGCAGGCCGCAGTCTCGAAAAGCGTGTCAACATTACATCTGATGATTTCTTTCGGCTCGCGCCGGCGGCGCGGCGGATTCACCTCGCCACGCACGGCCGATTCCGAAGAGACAACCCGCTGTTTTCCGCGCTTCGCTTCGCCGATCGTTGGGTGCACCTCTACGAGATCCTCGAACTTGCTCTCGACGCCGACCTCGTTGTTCTCTCGGGCTGCGAGACTGGGTCCGGCCGCCGCACTACTGGCGAAGAGATGCTCGGTCTCGCGCGCGGGTTCCTCGCTCGCGGCGCACGACAGCTCGTCGTCTCGCTCTGGCCCGTGGAAGACGTCTCTGCTGGGAGGCTCGCCTCGATATTTCACGCGCACCACGCAGGCGGCGCGTCGGCGCGCGATGCGATTCAGCGAGCGTCGCTCAAGATTCGTGAGGATTTTCCTCATCCGTACCATTGGAGCCCGTTCGTGCTCCTCGGCGACGGAGTCTCGACTCATCGTCAGGAGAAGTCGAAGTGACGCTTGCCGCGGTTCGTGTGGTACACTGTCAATCCCCGCGCGGTCCAGAAAGGACACCCAACATGTTTCGCGACTCGTTCCGTCTGATGGGCGCGCTCTCGCTCGTGTTTTTCTGCGCCGCGCTGGCCCTGCCGTGCGCATCGCGCGCCGATGGCTTCGCCACCGATGAATTGATCCTGAAGCTCGGAGAAGGCGGAGACATCGACCTGATCAACGCAGCCTGGGGGACGACTGTCATTGATTTGATTCCGTCGCGCGGAATCTACCTCCTGCGGCTCTCGAATCCCGCGATTCAAGACAGCATGGCGATCGAACTCGACGGTGTTCCGGAGTCTGAGTTTTGTGACTACGACTACGAGGGAATCTCTCCTGAGGCTCGCCGTGGCATCGTGATCATCGCGATCGGCGTCAACGGCACCGACGTCGAGGACCAGGGCGCGATGGCGCGCGTCCGCAAGGACGAGGCGCACGCGATCGCGACGGGGGCAGGCACGCGCGTTGCGATTCTTGACACCGGCGTCGACATCGATCACCCGTTTCTGGCCGGACGCCTCGATCTGGCCGCCGGCGCCGACTTCGTCGACAACGACGCGATCCCGGACGACGCGGCGAACGCGATCGACGACGACGGCGACGGCCTAACCGACGCGGGCGCGGGCCACGGCACGATGGTCGCCGGAATCATCGCGACGATCTCGCCCGACGCGACGATCATCCCGATTCGCGTTCTCGACGATGAAGGATTCGGCACGGTCTTCCGCGTGATGAAAGGGCTCTATCAGGCGGCCGACGCGGGCGCGCACGTCATCAACCTGAGCCTCGGTTCGCAGAACAAATCCGACGCGATCGAAGCCGTCATTCACGAACTGCACCAGCGCGGCATCACGATCGTCGCCGCCGGCGGCAACGACTCGACGAGCACGATTCAGTTCCCGGCCCAGGAGTCCGAAGCGATCGCCGTAACGTCGACCGACAGCGCGGACGTGAAGGCGGCGTTCGCGAACTACTCCGACAAGGTCGATTTCACGGCCCCCGGCGTGGGCGTGCTCTCGAGCTTCCGCGACGGTGGATTCGGCCTCGGTCTCGGCACGTCCTTCTCAGCTCCGTTCGTCGTCGGAGCGCTCGCGCTCATGCACGAAATTCGTCCGTACACCGCTCCAGAAATCTATGAAAACTGGCTCGGCGCCGGCGCGGTGGCGATCGACTGGATTCCTGGCAACGTTCCGTACGCCGGGGAGCTCGGCGCCGGCCGCGTCGATTGCCTCAGTCCGCTGTTGATCGCACTGGCGGCGACCGACGTGCCGGGGGGCTCGTCCGGCAACGCTGGCGGCGAGTCGGTGACCCTCCTCCACGCGAGTCCGAACCCGGCGCGCGACGTTGCGAACGTTCGCTTCCGCCTCGAACACGGCGCCCCCGCGCGCCTCGAAGTGTTCAGCGTCGACGGCCGTCGTGTCCACACGCAGACCCTCGGCGTGTTGCCCGCCGGCGAGCACGCCGTTCCGTTCGCGACCCGCGACGAATCCGGCCGCTCGCTTGCGTCCGGCCGTTATGTCTATCGCGTTGTCACGCCGAGCGGTACGCGCTCCGGCAACATCGCGATCGTTCGCTAGCTTCCACGCGCTTTTTCTTCGCTCCGACGTATTAACACCGCGTTAAGCGCTACTCCTTTCCGAGTTCGGGCGATCCCCGGAAAGGAGCTACCGTGGCACGACGCGTTCTCTTCTACTCGCACGATACGCTGGGGCTCGGCCACATTCGGCGCTGCCTCGCGATCGCCTCTTCGCTCGCCTCGCGCATCGAGGACGTTTCGATCCTGATCGTGTCGGCCTCTTCGGCGGCCGGCTCGTTTCACCTTCCGCCGGGCGTCGACATCCTCAAGATTCCGAGCATTCGCAAACTCGGTAACGGCCGGTACGCGTCACGCTCCCTCGATGGCAGCTCGGACGATGTTCGCAATCTTCGCGCGGGAATTCTCCGCGAGACGCTCCGTGCGTTCACGCCGGACGTGATCTATGTCGACAAAGACCCGCTGGGTCCGCTCGGCGAGTTGTCGGAAATTCTCGAGGAGAATCGCGCGGCGCGCGCTCTCGGCGAAGGCGCGATCACGCTCCTCGGATTGCGCGACATCCTCGACGATCCCGAGGCCGTCTGCCGCGAGTGGGAGGCGCGCGGCACGATTCGCGCCATCGATAAGCTCTACGATCGCGTGCTCGTGTACGGGATGCGCGAAGTGTACGACCTCGGCCTCGAATACAACTTCCCCGAATCGCTGCTCAACAAGATGGAGTACGTCGGGTACATCGATCCGCGTGAGCGCGACGGTGAAGGCCACGTCAGCGTCGGGTGGGACGGCGGCCGCCGGCGCGTCGTCGTGACGGCGGGCGGCGGCGAAGATGGATTCGCACTCTTCTCGTCATACCTGCGTGCGGCGCGCATCCTCGAAAAGCGCTTCTCGCTCGAGAGCACGATCGTGCTCGGCCCCGACTTCCCGGCTGCGTCGGCGGAAGCGGTCGATCTCCTCGCGAGCGAACTCGCGCACCCGGTGTACGTCGTGCGTTTCGCCGAGGAGATGGCCCACTACGTCCGCGCCGCGGACCTCGTCGTCTCGATGGCGGGATACAACACGGTCTCCGAGATTCTCGCGTACGGAAAGAAGGCGGTCGTCGTGCCGCGCGTGCAGCCGCGCCGTGAGCAGTTGCTGCGCGCCGAACGCCTCGCCAGCCGCGGCCTCGTCTCTTTTGTGCATCCCGACGCGTTGACCGTGCAGAGTTTTTCGGATGCACTCGCGAAGGCGCTCGCCGAAGGTGTCGAGCCGCGGCCGCACGCCGGAGTCGATCTCGGCGGTCTCGATCGTACCGCGTTGCTCGTCGCGGAGATTCTCAATGCAGCGCGTGACGAAGGCGCGGCATCGATCGACCTCAGCGACTCGGCGCGTTGCCATGAGGTGATTGCGAGGAGCGCGGCGGAGCGCGCCCATGTCCGCTAGCCCGCTTCGCATCGGGTACGTGCTGAAGCGCTACCCGCGTCTTTCCGAGACATTCGTGCTCAACGAGATCCTCGCGCTCGAGGCGCTCGGAGCCGAGGTCACGATCCTGGCGCTGAAGTCGCCGCTCGAGGCGCGCTTTCACGAGAAGCTCGCACGCGTTCGCGGCGACGTTCTCTACGCGCCCGAGGTGCGCGCGAGTACGACGATCGAGTTTCTGCGACGCCACGCACCGGACCTCGACGGCGTCGAACGCGCCGTCTCCGAAATGTTCTGGGACGCGATTCGACGCGGCGAGAACGCGGCGCTCGATACGCTGCTCCCGGCGATCGGGTTCGCTCGCGTCGTTCGCGAGCGCGGCATCGAACACCTGCACGCGCACTTCGCGACCGCCGCGACGGACGTTGCCATGCGCCTCTCGTCTCTCTCCGGTATCGGCTTCTCGTTTACGGCGCACGCCAAAGACATCTTCCACGACGACGTCGATCCCGCGCGTTTCGCGGAGCGGCTTGCGCGCGCCGAGTTCTGTGTCGCCGTTAGCGACTGGAGCGCCGACTACCTCGCGCGGACATACGGCGCGGTAGCGCAGCGCAAGGTGGAGCGGATTTACAACGGGCTCGACCTCGCGGAGTTCCCGGTGGCTGTGCGAAGCGGCGCTCCGAAAGCGGGCGTGCCGCTCATCGCGTCTGTCGGGCGTCTGGTGCCGAAGAAAGGCTACGACGTGTTGCTCAAGTCGATCGCGCTCCTGCGCGATTCGGGACGCGCGATTCGCGCCGAGATCATCGGCGACGGCGAATTGCGCGACGAACTCGCGCGTGAGATCGACCGGCTCTGCTTGGGCGGGCTTGTCGAGATGCGCGGCGCGGCGTCGCACGCGGCTGTTCGCGATCTTCTGAGCCGCGCGGACGTGTTTGCGCTGCCGGCGCGCATCGCGGAGGACGGCAATCGCGACGGACTCCCCGTCGTCGTTTGCGAAGCGATGGCCTCCGGCGTTCCCGTCGTGTCGACACCCGTCGTTGGAATTCCTGAAGCGGTCGAGCACGGCGTCACCGGCATGCTCGTCCCGGAGAATGATCCCGCCGCGTTGGCGGCGGCGATTCGCGACATCCTGGAAGACCCGGCGCGCGCGCGGCGATTCGCAGCGAGCGCGCGTCGGCGCATCGACGAACGATTCGATCTCCAGCAGAGCGCTGCGCGCTTGCACGCGCTGTTCGGCGCGGCGATTTCGCGTGGGTCTTGCCGCGCGGAAGGCGCGCGGCCGCTCGTCGAAGGTGCGGCGCGATGACGCGGCGCCTGCTCGTGGTTTCATCCGACTTCGGAATTCCGCTCTGGGGAACGAAGGGTGCGTCGGTGCACCTTCGCGCGATGGTCCGCGCGTTCGCGGGTGCGGGTCTTGAGGTCGGCGTCGCGGTGCGCGGCGTGGGCGAGCCGCACGCGGGAGAGTCCCTCGGCGCAGGCACGCGAACTTTTGTTTTGCCGGACAGTCCTCGCCCGAAGGACCGCACGTTCACGCCGGAACGCATGAACGACGATCTTTCGGCGCGCCTCGTGGAGATTGGATCGACGTTCCGGTTCGAGGCGATCTACGAGCGCGCGGCTCTCTGGTCCTTGGCGCCGCTCGAGTTCGCGCGCCGCGCCGGCATGCCGCATCTCGTCGAGGTGAACGCGCCGCTCTCGATCGAGTCGGCGCGGTGGAGGGATCTGCCTCACGCCCGCGCCGCGCGCGCGGCGGAGGAGCGCCTCGCGCAAGAGTCGTCGCGCCTGTTTCCCGTCTCGTCGCCGATCGCGAATTTCCTCGTCGCGCTCGGTGCGGATCGCGGGCGGATCGTGACGTTGCCGAACGCCGTCGATGAGGCGTTCCTCGCGGTCGGACGCGAACGCATGACTCTCCTCGCGGCGCACAGGCCCGCGCATCGACCGTTTACGATCGGCTTCGTCGGCAGCCTCAAACCGTGGCACGGCATCGAAACGCTGCTTGCGGCGTATCGCATTCTCGAACAGCGGACGCCGAACGTGCGGCTACTCGTCGTCGGCGACGGTCCGCTTGCGGCGCGCGTGCGCGAAGAGGCGGCACGCGGCGCCGGGATCGAGTGGATCGGCGCGGTGCCGCACGGCACGGTCGCCCCGCTCCTCACGACGATGGACGTCGCGGTGGCGCCGTACGACGAATCGGGCGACGGCTACTTCTCTCCTCTGAAGGTTCTCGAGTACCAGGCCGCGGGTGTGCCGGTTGTCGCTTCGGGAGGGCGCGGGGTTGAAGATCTTGTCGTCGACGGCGAGTCGGGGATACTCGTACCGTCCGGGGACGCCCCGCGACTCTCCGAAGCCATAACGCGGTTGCGCGACGATGGCGCACTCGCATTGCGTGTCGCGTCGCGCGCGTTCGTTCGTGTTTCAAGCCGCACATGGGCACGCAACGCCGAGAAAGTGATCGCATCGTGGACTGCGTGTGAGACGGACGTGGCCGCGGCAGAACGTCAGGCGGCGCGATGACCACGAACGCAGGGCAGACCCTCGTGGCGCCCGCCGCGGTCGAAGCCGCGGCCACGCCGAAGCGCGCCCGGCGGCGCATTTCGCTGACGCGCCCCGTCGCGAGCGTGCGCATGCTCGTGAATTTCTACCGCACCTTCGGCGACGCGGTTCTTCGCGACAAGAGCGTCTTCGTCGCGGCGCTCGTCTCGTCGCTCGGAACGGCAATCTGCGAGGTCGCAAAGCCGCTTCCGCTGAAGCTTCTTTTCGACAATGTGATCATGACGAACGGCTCCGCGACGGTGCTGCCTTGGATCGGCGACCTGTCGCGCTTCGGCGCACAGGATCTCGTGCTCGGATGCGCGGCCGCACTTCTCGGCGTGTCGATGCTCGGCGCGCTTTTTTCGTACGGCGAAACGTACTACACCGCCGCCGCTGGGCAGAAGGCGGCTTATCGCATTCGCAAGACGCTCGTTTCGCACCTGCACGGCCTGCCGCTCGCGTTTCACGCGCGCCACCGCACGGGAGACCTTCTCGTGCGTATGACCGGAGACGTCGAGCTCGTCAAGAGCCTGCTCGTTCCGGGCACGCTCACCGCTGTCGGCCGCGTTTTCATTCTCGCCGGCACGTTGGTAGCGATGCTCCTCATCGACAAGACGCTGACGTACTGCATCCTCGGCGTCGCGCCACTTCTCCTGATTCTCTTCGTCCGCTTCTCGTCCCGCATTCGCGACGCGTCGCGCAAGCAGCGGCAGCGCGAAGGCGAGCTCGCGTCGCACGCGAACGAATCCTTTCAATCGATGCCGCTCGTCCAGGCGTACGCGGCGGAAGACGTCGAATCGGATCGCATTCTACGATCGAGCCGGCGGAGTCTGCGCGCCGGGCTGCGCGCAACGCGCCTCGAAGCGAAACTCGCGGGAACGACGGACGTCGTCATCGCCGCCGGTACGGCGATCGTCATGTGGGTCGGCGCGCAGCGCGTGCTCTCCGGGCTGATCACGCCGGGCGACATCATCATGTTCACGTCGTATCTCCGCGCGGTGTACAAGCCCGTCCGCAAGATGGCGGCACTCTCGGCGCGCGGCGCGAAAGCGATCGTCGGCGGCGAACGCCTCGTCGAGATTCTTCGTACGCCGATCGACGAGGACCCGCCGACGTGCCTTCCCGCCGCGAATCTGCGCGGCGCCGTCACCTTCGACGACGTCAGCTTCGGATATCGCGGTGACGACCCTGTGTTGCATCACATCTCGTTCGACATCCCGGCGGGAGCGCGCGTTGCGCTTGTCGGTCCGTCCGGCGCGGGGAAGTCGTCGCTGGTTTCGCTCATCCCACGTCTCTACGAGCCGCAAAGCGGGCGCATTCTGATCGATGGTCACGACGCGAAGCTCTACGCGCGCCGTTCGCTGCGCGAGCGCATCGCCATCGTCTTCCAGGACTCGCTGCTGCTCGGCCTTTCCGTGCGCGAGAACATCGCGTTCGGCAGGAGCGGCGTGAGCGACGAAGAGATCACGCGCGCGGCGCGCCTCGCACGCATTCACGACCGCATCGTCGCGCTCCCGTCCGGCTACGACACGACGCTCGACGAGCGCGGTGCAAGCCTCTCGGGCGGCGAGCGCCGGCGCATCGCGATCGCGCGGGCGCTTCTGCGCGACGCTGCGATCCTCATTCTCGACGAGCCGACGACGGGGGCCGATGTCGCCCTTGAACTCGCGCTCATGAAGACACTCCTCGCGGAGACACGCGGGCGTACGGCGTTCATCATCAGCCACCGATTCCAGCTCATCGAAGAGGCTGAGATCGTCGTGATGATCGAAGGTGGAACGGTGCGCGCCGTCGGTCCGCACGAGACGCTTCTTCGCGAGAACCGCGAGTATCGCGCGTTCTACCATGCGAGCGCGCCCGAAGCCCAGCCCAGCGGCGCGTTGCTTGCGGAGTCCGATGCGCCGGTGCGCGCCGCGGCGGGAGGCGGCCGATGAGGATGACAGCTCCGCGTGAGTCGTCTCCCTCCGGCGTCGTGGACGCCACGCTTCCGGCGCTCGACGAAGCGCTCGATCCGTCGCGCGTTGCGAGCCTCTTGCAGACCGCGTGGAGCCGCCGCTTTGGCGCGCCGCTCGCCATCACGCATGGCGAAGTCACGTACGTCCGCTACAAGCCCGACACGAGCCTCATCGCCGGATACCGGTTTTCGACGGAGAACGCGTCGCAGCCCGCCGTGCTCGGATACGGCAAGCTCGTACCGGAACTGCGCGCGCGCGAGGCTTTCGCGAAGGCGAACGCGATCGCCGAGAAGCAGTCGGAGTCGCAGGTTCTCGCACTCGATCCTCTTCCGTTTTTCTTCCATCTCTTCCCGTTCGACCGCGAGATCCGCGGACTGCGCCACCTCATGAACCGCGACAAGCTCAAGCGCATCGCGCGCGATTCGATTTCGTGGGGTTCGCCCGCGGTGCGCGTCAGCGGGAAACGAACATCGCTTTCGCTTTTGCGCTACAAGCCGGAGCGGCGCGCCGTCGTGGCGGCCGACTTCGGGCTTGTCGACGAGACGACGGGCCGCGAGTCGCGGCAGCTCGCGCACCTGAAGGCCTATGCGAATGGCGCCGGCGAGTCGGCGACGCGGGTCGCTGGCTGGCTCGCCGGCGCGCCGCGATCGGAGCACGCGCCCCGCTTCGCGCGAACGCTCGCATACGATTCCAGCACGGAGATTCTCTTTCAGGAGCGTCTCCCCGGATGCGCTTTCCTCGAAGCGGGCGATATCGAATCCGCCGCGCGACGCGTGGGGAGTGCGCTCGCATGGCTTCACACGGCGGGGACGGCGCGCGAGAAGGGCGACGCGGCGCGCGAACGCTCGACCGTCGCGATCGGCCTTGCGGAAGTGCGCGCGACGACCGCGTTCCTCACGCGGCTCGGCGGCGGCGGCGTTTCGGAGCGCGCGGCGGCGCTCCTGGAGCGACTCGATCGCGAGGTCCCAGCCGCGGCGCCGCTGACAATGACGCACGGCGACTTCCACTACCACCAGATCCTCGTCGACGGCGAGACGATTAGCTTCGTCGACTTCGACGAGGCGGGCAACGGCGATCCGCGCGTCGATATCGGGAATTTCATCGCGCACCTGCGGCTGCTCGGCGTTCGCAACCCCGAGACGGCCGAGGCGTGGGCGCGTGTCGAGGTGGCGTTCGTCGAGGGCTATCGCCGCGCTGCGGGCGCCTCCCCGCTCGAGTTGGACAGTACGCTCCCGTGGTTCATCGCGCTCGGTTTGGCGCGCCTCGCCGTCGTGCCGTTCCGCAATCTCAGCACCGAGTGGCCGCGCGAAACCGGCGCGATCCTCAAGGCGGGGGTCCAATGCCTCGCGCGATGAAACCTTCCGCTGTCTGGCCGGCGAACGGCGCGCTCGGCGCGAACAACGGCGTGGCCGGAGTCCCGACCGCGCGCGATGGCATCACGCCGCGCCTCTCCGCGCATGCTCGCGGCATCGCTCCGCTCTGGAACGCGGGCGACGTCGCGGCGCTCCTCTCGCGGCGGCATCCTGCCATCGCGGGCGAAAAGCTCGAACTCATATCGATCCGCCGAGGAGCGCTCCGCCTTACCGACGAACGGCTCGACGCAACGTACGAGGTGGTCGTCGGCGAACGTGCGGCCGGCGCCGCGGCTTCGTGCGTGCCCGCGACGCCCGAGCGGCGATTCGCACTCATCCGCGTGCCGCTCGGCAGTGCCGCGCCGTCGTTGGAGGACGCGGAGGTGTTTCTTTCGCCGGACGACCCGCGATTCGAAAGCGCCGAGATTCTCACTGACGCGCTTATGAGCGAGATCGCCGGCGCGGCGGTGCACGTGGCCGCCAGCGAAATCGTCGCCCACCGCTTCGGGTCGCGGATCGCGTGGCGCGTGACGGTGCTCGACGCGGCGGACGCGCGAGAACTCTTCGTGAAGATGCGGCGTTCGAAGCCGGCACGAGCGCTCTTCCTCGCCGGCGCGGAACTGGGAGCGGTTGCGGAGACGCCGCGGCGCGTCGGCGGCATGCAAGTGGGCGCGGCGACATTCGACTGCTTCGAGTGGGTGCGCGCGACGTGCTTGCACGAACGACTCATCGCGCGAAGCGGCGCGGCAGTGACGGCGGGGATGTCAGACGCCGCGATTCTTCGCACGACCGGCGCGGCGATTGCGGACCTTCACGCGCGAGCCCGTCTCGGCGACACGCGCGCCGACACGCGCGCGCCGCGTCGCGACTTGACTTCGGAGTTCGCGCAGCTTCGCGCGCTCGCGGCCACCGCTGCAAGATTCTTCGACGGCGTCGCCGAACCCGTGGCGGCGGCGCTCGCCCGGCTTGGCGAACCCGCCCCGCCGCTCTCGAGCGCACCGATTCACGGCGACCTACACGACAAGCAGATCCTTCTTCGTCCCGGCGGCGCGGTCTTCATCGATCTCGACAACGCGGGCCTCGGCGAGCCGGAACTCGACCTTGCCAACCTGACCGCGCACTTGGCGCTCCGCGCACTCCAGTCGGCGCGCCCGATCGCGGCGGCGCGCGCCGCGGAGGCGCTGATCATCGATGGCTACCTCGCGGCGGGTGGATCGCTGCAACGCGCCCGCCTCGCGCGTTACCGCGAGGCGACGCTCGTGCGTCTCGCTCTTCTCTACCTCATGCGTCTGAACTCATCGCACTTGTTCGCTTCGCTTCTCGACGAGGCCAAGCGCTCCCACGAAGAGGGGTGATCTCCATGAACGTGAAACTCTCTGTTCGCTGTGCTGCGGTATTTATCGCGACCCTCGTCGCGTTTCCCGCGTTCGCCGCGTCCGGTCCCGTACGCGATTTCTCGAGCCTGAGTGTCGGCGACTGGGTCGAGGCCGAGGTCGAGATCGCTCCTTCGGGCGGGTGGATGACGCGCGAAATCGACATGAAGGGTCGCATCGAGTCCGCCGCCGGATCGATCACGGGTCCGCTTGCGCGCGTGAGCGACGGCGAGATCACTCTTCTCGGCGTGCCGGTCGTCGTCACGCCCGAAACCTCGGTGAAAGACACCGCTGGCGAGAACATCTCTCTCTCGGAACTCGAAGAGGGCGCGATGGTCGAGGCGCGGTTCGTTCGGGACGGCCGCGGGCTTGTCGCGACGAAATTGCGCGCCCGGTCCGCGGACACGTCGCCCGAGATCGAAGGGCCGGTCGAGTCGTTGATCGCGGGCGGCGCTCCCACACTCCGCGTCGTCGGCTTCGATCTGGCGGTCGCGGAAGATGTCGAGGTGCGCGACGCGAGCCGCCGGCCGCGATTCGCCGCGGCGATCGACGACGACGATCTCATCCTCGGGCGGCGCGTTTCGCTCGGGCGATTCGTGTTCGGCGGCGACGCGCGCGCCGAGGTTCGCCCCGAGCGCAACTACGACCTCAACAGCGACAAGGCGAAGGATCTGACGAACTCGGATCTCTCGGGACGCATCGAGGTGATCGGCGGCCTGAGCGATCGGTACCGCGTGTACGGAAAGGGGAGCTACCGCCGGCGGATCATTCTCGAGGACGAACGCGGCACCAAGGACGGCTACGGCAAGTGGGAGCTTTCGGAGGCGTACATGACGGTGCTCGGCGTCGGCCGCCCCGAGGTCGCGCTCCAGTTCGGGCGCCAGCGCATCGAGGAGAAGCGCGAGTGGCTCTACGACGAGAACCTCGACGGCGTTCGCCTCCACTGGCTCGGCCAGCGCGTCACCGCAGAACTCTCCGCCAGCACTCGCTTCGGCGACGACATCCCCGAACTCGCGGCGACATGGAACACGATTGCGAGCGCGTCCGCGATCGTGACGCCCGACGTCACGATCGGTGCGTACGCGATCCGCCGCACGCCGCGCGAAGACCGCACACAGGCGAACCTCACGTGGTACGGCGCGCACATCGTCTCGGCGAAGATCGGCCGCCTGCGCGGATGGGGCGACGCGTCGATTCTGCGCGGCAGCGACGGGAGCTTCGACGTCGAAGCCCACGCGGCGCACCTCTCGGCGAGCTACCTCGTCAGCCGGCCCGGGCGCGTCATGATCAACGCGTCGGCGGCGCGCGGCTCCGGCGACGCCGATCTGACGGACGGCCGCGACGGAAACTTCCGGCAGACGGGCCTGCATGACAACAACGATCGCTATGGCGGCGTCACGAGCTTCCGGTACTACGGCGAGTTGTCCCGCCCGAGTTTGTCGAACATGGACATTCTCTCCGCGGGGTTGGGCTGCCGGCCCGCGGGTTGGGTTTCGATCGACGTGCTTGGATACCGCTATCGCCAAGTCGAGGCGGCGCCCGTCTTGCGCGAGAGCGACCTCGAGGCGGTACCGCTCGGTCTCCACCGTGATCTCGGGCGCGAACTCGACCTGGTCGTCGGCCTTCGCTCCGCGCGCGCGATCAAGATCGAATACGTGCTGGCGGGTTTCTGGGCCGGCAAGGCATTCCCGAGCGACACGGAGCGCGCCGTCACGAACCGGCTCCAGCTCGACGTCGGGTTTTAATTTCCGTGCACGACACCAACGCGAATCAACGCAAATACGAACAGGAGCGAC
This sequence comes from bacterium, assembly GCA_046160485.1. Taxonomy (GTDB): domain Bacteria; phylum Orphanbacterota; class Orphanbacteria; order JBJXGV01; family JBJXGV01; genus JBJXGV01. The sequence continues at coordinate 54,666 of JBJXGV010000002.1, forward strand.
TCATGAAGGAGACAACGAGTATGTGGACCTCGATTACACGTAGGGCAATGACGCAGGTCGCGCGCGCCGCGTTCGGGTTTGCGCTCGCGATCGCCGCGCCGCTGCCGTGCGCCGCTTGGATCGTTTCGGGCCAGGTGACCGACGCGATTACGGGGCTCGGCATCGCGAACGTCGATCTCGATTTCGAGGACAACGCCACCGGCAACATCATCTTCACGCCCGGCGACGACACGGACGCCAACGGCTTCTACGCGGCGACTGTCCCGACCGGAACCTATCGGGTCTTCTTCAACGCACCGCTGGGATCGATCTACTTCGATGACCGCGCCGACAATGTCACCGTCGTATCGAATCGGACGCTCAACATGGCGCTCGTTCCCGGCGTGATCGTCAGCGGCTATGTGAAAGACACGAACGGGATCGGTTTGCCGAACGTCGACCTCAACTTCTACAACTCGGCGACCGGCGAGAACCTCGGATACGGAAACGACAACACCGATGCGGCGGGCTTCTACAGCGTCCTCGTCGACCGCAACCTGACGTACGACGTTCTCTACCGGCCGTCGCAGGGCGACAATCACGTGGCGTTCCAAGCGAATGACGTCGTGGTCGGCACCACGAATATCGTGCGGCCCGACGTCGTTCTCGCGGCGGGATTCGCGGTCACCGGCAGCGTCTTGCGGAAGTCGAACAACGCGCCGGTCTTCGACGCCGACATCGACGTCAAGAATTCCGTCACGGGGCAAGCGGTGACGCTCGGGTTCGACAACACCGACGCGAACGGTCTCTATCAAGTCGTTCTGGTCCCCGGAACGTACGACCTGATCGCGATGCCGCCCGCGGGCCAAGGGCTCGCGGGAGAGGTGCAACCCGGCGTCGTCGTCGTCTCGAACATGACGGCACCGGCGATTCTTCTGCCGAACGGATTCACGTTGAGCGGCGTTGTCCGCGACGGCGCAAACGCCCCCGTCTTCGATGCGAATCTCGATGTCGTCGATGTCGCGCGCGGCGTGGAGATTCCGACGACCGGCGATCACACAACCGCGACGGGCGCGTACTCGGTCGTCGTCGGCGCCGGCACGTACGATCTGATCTACAATCCGCCACCGGCGATGGCCGCCGCGGCGACGGTCGTGCGCAACAAGGTGATCACCGGCAACACCGTGCAGCCGACCGTCGTCCTCCTTCCGGGTTTCGTGATCTCGGGCACGGTGAGGAGAACCGGCGGCGCGACCGTCGCGAACTCCGACATCGACGCCGTGCAGACCTCCGACGGATTCGTCTACCCGACGCTAAACGACGACTCCGGCCCGGGCGGCGCGTACTCGATCCGCGTGCCCGCGGGGTCGTACCGGTTCGTCGCGGATCCGCCGACCGGCAGCGGCCTCGTCGCGGATACCGTCGTCGCCGTGATCTCGGCGAACACGGTCGTCAACTTCGAACTGGTCGATCCCGCGATGACGGGAGTCGACGACGCCTCCGGCGCGGGCATCGTCGGCGGCTGGCTCTCGGAGGCGTGGCCAAACCCGTCGCGCGGATCGACGCGCGTGCGTCTCGGCATCCCGGTCGGCGCCGCGACCGCGGCCAACGCGCGCCTCTCCGTCTACTCGGCGGAGGGCCGCCTCGTGCGCGTCCTCTTCGACGACGCGCTCCCCGCGGGCGAGCGCATCGCGGAGTGGAACGGCGACGATGACGCGGGCCGGCCTGTCGCGAGCGGACAGTATTTCCTTCGTTTCGACGCCGGAAGATTCCACGCGACGACGAAGACTCTCATTCTGAGGTAGGAAGGATCGCGATGACTCGGCAACTCGGCGGCTTGATCGCAACACTCGTACTGATTCTGGCCTGGGAGGGCGCGGCGCATGCTGCGCCCCGCATCTCCGGGCGAGTCGTCGATTACAACGGCAACCCGCTTGCGTTCGTCGATCTCGATTTCTACGACGCGGTCACCGGCGTGAAGGTCGATCCGACGCCGCCCGACGCGCCGCCGCAGACGGACAGGACGGATCTCGCGGGTCGATACGGGCTCCTCGTCATCGCCGATTCGTACGATGTGCGCTTTCAGCCGCCCGCCGCGCGCACCGATCTCGCGACCGTGCTCCTCCGCGGTATCGTGATGGACGCCGACAAGTCGTTCGACGTGACGCTGCCGCTCGGCTTTCCGGTCTCCGGTTTCGTGCGCGGGCCGTCCGGCGAAGCCGTCGCCAACGTCGACCTCGACTTCACGGACGAGGCGACAGGGGAGCGCGTGCCGACGCCCGGCGATCAGAGCGGCGGAAGCGGTGCGTACCGAGTCGTCGTGCGGCCAGGGACCTACTCCGTCGCGTTCAATCCGCCGCCGAACCTCCGCCTCGCGGCGCGGCAGGAGACCGGCGTCGTGATCTCCGGCGCCACGACGCTCGACGTGCAACTCGAGCCGGGATTCGTCGTGAGCGGCATCGTGCGCGACGCGAGCGGCGCACCCGTCGCGGGCGCCGATCTCGATGTCGACGACACGGCGACGGGCCGCCGGCTGTGGATCGCGGACGACACGACGACGCCGGATGGCCGCTACGCGATCATCGTTCCGCCGGGCGAATTCGAGGTGCTCGTGGATCCTCCGCTCGGCGCCGAGATGGTCTCGGCGATCGTGCGCGGCGTCGCGGTGAGTGCGGACCTTGCTCTCGCCGATGTCGTGCTCGCGCGCGGCGTGCGCGTCGGTGCTCAGGTCATCGGCCCGGACGGCTTCCCGTTCGTCGGCGCGAAGCTGCTCTTGCGCGAGTCGCCGTCGTCCCTTCGCTACCCGACGCCGACCGCGATCGCGGACTCCGCGGGTGCGCTCGTGTTTCGCGTTCCCGCCGGCGCGTACGACGTTCTCGTCGCCCCGCCTCTCGGTTCCGCGGCCGACAGTTTGCGTGCAGGAATCTTCGTGTTCGCGAACGACACCACGATCACGCTGAGTTATGTCGAATCGGAACTCGTCTCCCTTTCCGTGAATCTCACGGTCGAAGGCGGGCCGGCGGGAGGACGCGTTTCGGTTTGGCCGTCGCCGCGCAGTGGGAACTCCGTCGCTACGGTTGTCGCGGACGTGAACGGCGTCGCGCTCGTCATGCTGCCGCCCGGAATCTACGACCTGCTCGTGACGCCTTCGGAATCGCTCGAGCCGGATTCGATCTTCGCGGCCGCCGTCGCGATTTCCGCAGACACGACGATTGCCTACACGTTCTCACCCGTCGCGCCTCCGCCTCCGCCGGGTGGCGACTTCGCCATCGGCGCGCCGAGCCCGAATCCGTTCACGATCTCCGCGCGGCTCGCGGTCCGCGCGCCGGCGAGCGCGCCGGTTCGCGTCGCGCTGTACGATCTCTCCGGGCGCCTCGTGCGCGAAGAGAACGTGCCGGTCGATTCAGAGGGCCGCGGCGAGTTCGTGTGGGATGGAAACGACGCGGATGGGTCGCCGGCGCCCGCCGGAGTCTACGCGCTCATCGCGCAGCAGGCGGGCCGCCGCGCGACCGCGAAACTCGTGCGAATGCGCTAGCGGCGGTGTCGGGCGAAGCGCGGCGCGGTCGTGCCGTCCTGCCTAACGCAGCTCGTGCGGCATGAACGACCCTGGCGACTGAAAGTAGTGGTCCATCGGGTAGTTCAGAAAGTTCGAGACGCGGCTCGTGTAGAGGCAGGCGAAGTCGCGCACCTGGTGCGCGAAGCGGCTCATCTCGTTTCCTTCGCGCAGGAGCGGCCCCCAATGCGGGTTGTACGCGACGTCGCAGCGCTTCTCGAGGAGTTCGATCTCGCCGTCGAGCCGCTGGATCTCCGCCTCGGTCGCCATGAAACGCTTCTCGATCGTCTCCGTTTCGGGGCTTACGCCGTCCGCCGGCCGCTCACGCTGGCCTGAGCCGGCACGCGCGCGGATTTCGCGCGTCAACGCGGCCTTCCGGAAGTCGAGGTTTTCGCGGCGCAGCCCGAGCCCGCGAAGCCGCTTGAGGTCTCCGTCGATGCGAAGCGTCATCTCGATTTCGTCGTCGAGCTCCGGCACGATCATCGCGGTGCGCCACCCGAGATTCTTCTTCGAGCGGAGAATGTCGCCGTACGTGTGATCGCCGAAGTAGAGGATCTGATCGCCGCGGAATCCGAGGCTTTTCTCGAGGAAGGGCGCGTCGCCGCCGCTGAACGAGGGCGGTCCGCCTCGTGCGCCGCCGTCGCCGTTTTCGATCGGCTTCGGCGACATCTCCGCGCCGCCGCGGTTGAGAAAGAACGCCGGCTTGCGCGACTGCACGATGATCAGGTCGAAGTAACGCCGCCAGTCGCCGCCGCCGCCGTGCGCGCCGCGGAAGAGGTGCTTGAGCAACGCGTCGGTGTAGTACATCTCCGAGTTCGTGAGGAGGAAGAGGCGCTTGCCCGCGCGGCGGAACTCGTCGAGCGTCGTCGCCACCTGCGCGTCGTCGCGCAGAAACGCGAGCGGATCGCTCATGATGCGGCTCTTAATCGACAGATCCGCGTGAGCCTCGTCGATCATCTCGCGCACGTCGGCGTAGATCTTGTGGTAGTCGGGCCGCGAGCGCCGGCTCGCGTTCGCGTCCGCGTCGTCGACGAGCGCGAGGTACAAGTAAACCTCCGGCAGATGAAAGAAAGTGTCGACCGAAACGAACGAGTCGTACGAGAGGCGAACGCGGTGCCTCCGGTAGAGCCGCTTGCGTTCGTCCGACGGAATCGGGCGCCGGCCGTGGAATGCCTTCGAGACGTAGCTGTAGTAGTCGAGCTTGAGAATGTTGCCGCGCCGCCTGTCGACGACGAGCCCGCGAATCACGAAGCGCGGGTCGTACTCGACCTCGAGGATGCGCTCCGGGTAGCCCCGCTTCTCGACGAGTTTTTCCTGCGTGATCTGAAACGCGAGCCGCTCGATTGCGATCGCATCGTAGTTGGCGAGCGTGTGATCGAGATCGAAGCCGATCGCGCCGACGGATGACATGCGCAGGTTGCGATTGACGTAGACGCGCGCCGACGGATCGAGATGGCGATCCTCGACGAGCGGTGTGCTGGCGGAAGTTTGGTCGAACGATTCAGATGTTCGCGGCGGCGGTTTCATGAGCGTTGGTGGAAGCCGCCACGATATCAGAGGTGCGGCGCGCGTTCCAACACGTTCGCGCACCCTGTGGGATCGATCCGGCCGGTCTGTTATATTGCGGTCTGCGCGCGGTGCATCGCTTCGCGCGCGACGCGACCTCTCCCCGCGCCGAAACCCAAGGAGAACAAGAATGGCTTCATCCACCACGCCCCGGCCGCGCAAGACGCTGGCGGTCATCGGCGGCGGCCCGATCGGTCTCGAGGTCGCCGTAGCCGCGCGCACGCTCGACTGGCAAGTCGTTCTCTTCGAGAAGGGCGAGGTCGCCGCGCATGTGCGCTCGTGGGGCCAAGCCCGTCTCTTCTCGCCGTTCTCGATGAATCGCTCCGACGCGGGTGCGTCGCTCCTGAAGGCTTCTGGGCACGCGCTACCGAAGGACGACGCGTACATCACGGCGGAGGAATATCGCACCTCGTACCTCTTGCCCATGGCGCAGCACGCAATTCTGCGCAGCGTGGTCCGCACCGGCGAAACCGTCGTCGCGATCGCGCGAAGCGGATTCATCAAGAAGGATCTCGCGCCTGCGCGCGCCGCGGCGCCGTTTCGCCTGCTCGTGCGCACGACCGAGGGCGTCGAGCGTGTCGAGACGGCGGATGTCGTCGTCGACGCGTCGGGAACGTACAGCCGCCCGAACGCGCTCGGCGCGGGGGGGATGCCGTGCCCGGGTGAGGCGGCGGCGTCGGATCGTATCGCGCGCGGACTCTGCGATGTTCTCGGGCGCGAGCGGATGGCGTTCGCGGGGAAGCGCGTGCTGCTCGTCGGGGGCGGGCACACGGCGGCGACGAGCGCGATCGCGCTTGCGACGCTCGCGGAGGCGGCGCCCGGCACGCGCGTCGTCTGGGTGACGCGCGCGCAGCGCTCGCCGCTCTTCCCCGCGCGCGCGGCCGATCCTCTCGCCGAGCGGCGCGCGCTCGAGGAGGCCGCGAACCGCATCGCGGGCGGGGGCACACCGCACGTCGCGTGGCGCGGAGGGCTCGAGGTCGTTGAGATCGCGCCCGAACCGGACGGCTCCGCGCTCCGAGTGCGCCTCGCGGGCGCGGGGGGCGAGGCCGATGAGGTCGTCGACCAGATTCTCGCGAACGTCGGCTTCGGTCCCGACAATTCGATCTACAAAGAGCTGCAAGTTCACGAGTGCTACGCGACGCTCGGGCCGATGAAGCTTTCCGCCGCGGTTCTCGGCGCGGGATCGTCGGACTGCGTCACGCAGTCGACGCACGGTCTCGACAGCCTCGTGAACCCGGAGCCCGGGTTTTTCATTCTCGGCGCGAAGTCGTACGGGCGGAATCCCAACTTCCTCTTGCGTGTCGGAATCGAGCAGGTGCGCGACCTCTTCCGGATTTTGACGGGGGATGCCGCGCTCGATGTGACGACCGCGCCGCGCGCTCCGGCCACACGCGGCGAAGACGGGTAGTCCTCGCGTGGTCGCGCGCAACGAGCTCCCGAGCGAAATCGCGGCGCCGCCCGATGCGCCATTTCTCTATCTCGACACGCTCTGGTTTCAGGTCGCGGGGACGCTCTGCAATCTGACGTGTTCGCACTGCTTCATTTCGTGCAGCCCGTCGAATGAAACGCACGGGATGATGCCGCTTGCGCAGGTCGAACGCTATCTGCGCGAGGCCGAGACGCTCGGTGTGCGCGACTACGGCGTGACGGGCGGCGAGCCGTTCCTCCACCCCGAGATTTTCGAGATCCTCGAAGCGATTCTCGCGCGCGGGCCGGTGCTCGTTCTTACGAATGGGATGCTGCTGAGCGAAACGAAAGCGGCGCGGCTGGCGCGCATTGCCGGGGCGAGCGCCTACTCGCTCGACGTGCGCGTGTCGCTCGACGCGTCCGACGAGGAACGCAACGACGCGATTCGCGGGCGCGGCGCGTTTCGCAAGGCGATCGAGGGCGTGCGGCATCTTGCGCGCGCCGGATTCGATCCGGCGATTTGCGTGACGCGTGTCGATGACGCCGAGACAAACGACGAGATTGTGCGCGCGTTCTCGACGCTGCTTGCCGGGGCGGGTGTTGCGCGCGCGCGCGTCAAGATTCTCGAGCCGTTTCGCATCGGCGCCGAGATCGCGCGCTCCGGCGCGTACGGCGACGGCGATCGGGTCACGCACGCGATGATGAACGGCTTTCCTCCCGAGCGGCTTCAGTGCACGACATCGCGCATGGTGACGGAGCGCGGCGTGTGGGTTTGCCCTATCCTCGTCAACGAGGATGCGGCGCGCATGGGCGACTCGATCGCCGACTCGCTGCGTCCGTTCCCTCTCTACTCGGGCGCGTGCTGGACGTGCCACCGGTTCGGGGTTTCGTGCCGGACGTAGACGCGGCCGCCGAGCGAGGCGTGGCGGGGGGCGAGCCATCGTATGAACGCGTGGCGCTCTTCGGCGGCGCGTACTCGAATCATCTGGCGCTTCGCGAGACGTTGTGCGCCGCACGCGAGCGCGGCGCCGAGCGCGTCTATTTTCTCGGCGACGCGGGCGGTTTCGGCCCGCACCCCGATCGCACCGTCGCACTTCTCGATGACGCCGGTATCGCGGGCGTCGCGGGCAACTACGACATCGCGATCGCGCGCGGCGACGCGGACTGCGGCTGCGGTTACACGGACCCGCGCGACAACCGCTACGCGCAGCTCTCGTACGACTACACGCTCGCGCACACGAGCGACGCGGCGCGCCGCTACCTCGCGAGCCTCGTCCCGTCGTTGCGCATTCGTGTCGGCGACGCGCGCGTTCTCTTGTGCCACGGCAGCCCGCGCCGCGTGAACGAGTTCCTCTGGGAATCGACGACGGCGAACGCGTTCATCGCGAAGACGCTCGACGAGCACGATGTCGACGCGATCGCGTGCACGCACACGGGCCTCCACTGGCATCGCGATCTCGGCGCCTCGCGGCATCTGGTCAACGTCGGCGCGATCGGCCGCCCGGCGAACGACGGACGCACCGAGGCCTGGTTCGCGATGCTCACGGCGCGCACTCCGAACGGCGCGTCGCTTCATTCCGCGCGAGCGCTCGACGTCGAGTTCGTCCCCGTGTCGTACGACTTCAAATCACTCGCGCGCGAAATGGCGGAGGAAACGCTCCCCGCCGAATTCATCGAAACGATTCTCTCGGGTTGGTGGACGACGTGTCTTGAAGTCCTTCCGCCGAAGGAACGCGCGCGCGGTCGGTTCTAGGCCAAAGGAGGAATCATGTCGGACGCGATGTTGGATCGAATTACCGGTGAGATGACGACGGCGATGAAGGCGCGCGACGCGGAGACGCTCTCGACGCTGCGCATGCTCAAGGCCGCGCTCATGGAGGCGAAGATCGCGAAGAAGAACGCTCCGCTTTCGCCGGAGGAAGAGCTCGAGATCGTTTCGCGCTATGAAAAAAAGCGTCGCGAGACGCTCGAGGAATGCCGCAAGGTCGGGCGCGAGGATCTCGCTGCGAAAGAAGAGTTCGAGATCGGGGTCTTGCGGCGATTCTTGCCGGAGCAGCTCGACGAAGCGGCCGTGCGCGGGGCGGTCGCGCGAGCCGTCGCCGCCACCGGTGCGACCTCCGCGCGCGAAATGGGAAAGGTGATGGGCGTGCTGATGAAGGAACTCAAAGGGCGCGCCGACGGCGATCTCGTGAGCCGTCTCGTGAAGGAAGCGCTCGCCCCGTAGGCGTTCGCCTCAGACGCGATCGAGCCGCTCGACCGTCCGCGCGTTGCGAACGTTGCCGGTGTTGAGCGTCGTCGCCGGTTCAATCAGCACGACGTGGCACTCCGTGCGCGCGACCGGAAGGTGCTCGACGCCGCGCGGAACGATGAAGAACTCGCCGGCGTTGATCATCACCTCGCGGTCCCGCAGCTTCATGAGCAGCGAACCCTTCACGACGAGAAAGAGTTCGTCCTCGTTCTCGTGGTGATGCCAGACGAACTCGCCGATCAACCGTACGAGTTTCACCTGCTGGCCGTTCATCTCGCCCGCGATCTTCGGGCTCCAGTGTTCGGCGATTCCCGCGAACTTCTCCGAGATATTGACGGCGTGCATTGTCCCTCCTTGCGGCAGCGCTACGGCTGCGAGTTCTTCGGCGCTTCGGGCGTCACCGCGATGAGCCCCATTTCGAGACGCGTCGCGTCGGGATCCGGCGCAAAGTAGCGCGCGAGCGTCTGCACAAGTATCGGCTTCGCGGCGTCGTTGTCGTAGAGGGTCGCCCAGAGAAGTTCGCCGGGCGCCAAGTCCGCACGCAGACCCGCGACGAGCGCGTCGGCATCCGCCGCGATCGCGGGGTTCGACGGATCGGGCCGCTCGAACCAGCCCGGATGTTCGTCGGTCGATGTCGGGAAGCTGCGCACGACGGCGTCGGAACGCCCTTCCCGCGCGAGGTAGTAGCGAAAGCGCGAGCCGGAGAGCTGCGTCGTGATGACCGCGCGCGTCTCGGGATGCGCCGCGATCCAGCGCACCTGGCCCACGACGTCGCCGCCCTCGGGGAGCTCGAGGAGCGCGCGCGTTCCGGGAAGCGGCGCTAGCAGAAAGACGAGCGGGACGATTATGAGCGCGCGTCGCCAGCGCGCGAGACGGGCCGCGCCCGCGCCGAGGATCAAGAGCACGAACGGAAGCGCGATCACGTCGTACCGCCCGACGAGGTAGATCACCTTGATCGTGACGCTCACGAGCCACGGAGCGCCGAGAAGAACGCCGAGAAAAAGTACCGGCGCGAATCGCGCGCGAGCGGCTCCATCGCGATTGCCGCGCGAGGCGGCCAGCTCGGCGATCCCCGCGGCGAAGAGCACCGCGCCGAGCGGCAGCATGAGCGGCGCGAGCGAATGCGCTCCCGCGAGCGGCGGCGTGATCGGCGGGTACGGCCCGATGCCCGCGAGCGCGACGAGCGAGAGCGGAACGGCGAGAATCGGCGGCGTCGCGTCGAAGAAGTCGATGAGCCAGACGTGCGCCATCGACGCGCGCTGCGATTCGAGCACGGGAACCCATGGAGCGTAGGCGGCGTACGCGGCGGCAACGACCGCGAGCATCGCGACGATGCGGCGCGACGGGCGTGTCCACGCAGAGCGGCGCGCGCGCGCATCGACAGCCCACGCGACGGCCGCCGCGCACGCGACCGCCGCGGGAATGAAGAGCCCGTAGTTGTGCGTGTAGAGCCCGGCGACGAGCACTGCAGCCAGGAGCGCGAGCGTGCGCGCCGGAAGGGCGTCACGCGCAGCCGGCGGCTCACGCAATCCCTCGTGCGCGAGCGCGAACGCCGCAAGCGCCAAGAGCGGCACGAGCGTGTACATCCGCCCCTCGCTCGCGTGGAAGATCTCGACGGGAGAGAACGCGAAGAAGAGTCCGGCGAAGACTGCGGCCATGGCGCCGAACACGCGGCGCGCGGTCAGCATGAGGAGCACGAGTGTCGCGCCGGAGAAGACGAGCGACAGCCCGCGCAGCGCCGCCTCGCCGTGACCGAAGAGCGTCGTCCAACCCTTCAAGAGCAAGAAGTAGAGGGGGGGATGTCCGTCGCGCGTCAGGTCGCTCACGAGCGCGGCGATCGGTTTCGCCACCTTCAGCGCCGTGTCGGCCTCGTCGATGTCGAGCTGATGGCCGCGCGCGATCGCAAGCGCGCGCAACGCAAGCGCAAGAAGCGCGATCGCGATCATCGCGTCACGCTCCGCCCGGGCCGGTCTTTTCGCTTGAAGCGGCTCCCGCGTCACGGGTACGATCGTACGGCTTTCGATGGGGAGTCGTCCAACGGCAGGACGCGTGGCTCTGGACCACGTAATTGGGGTTCGAATCCCTGCTCCCCAGCCAATAATTCCACTCGAGGCCCCCGCCGAGGAGTGAACGCGGGGGCCTTCTCTATTCTGGGAAGCGCGCCCTGCACAACCGCAACGGAGGGCATCATGAAATCGTTCGCGACTCTGTTCCTGCCTCTCGCTCTAGTCGTCACGATCGTCGGCGCATCGGTATCGCCGTTAGGCGCGGTCGATCTGACCGCGACTCGCGTCGCCTCTGGGCTCACGCGTCCGACATTCGTTACCGCCGCCCCGGGTGATCCGACGCGCCTCTTCATCCTCGAGCAGTGGAGCGGCAGCGTTTGGATCCTCGACCTGGCGACCGAGACGATCCGGCCGCAGCCGTTCATCACGCAACCGAATATCTCGCTCGGTACGGAGCAGGGGCTTCTCGGGATGGCGTTCCACCCAGACTACCCCGCGACGCCGTACGTCTACCTGAGCTACACGCGATCGAACAACGCAAGCCGTATCACTCGATACACCGTCTCCTCGAATCCCGATAGCCTCGACTTCTCGACCGCGTTCAACATCCTCACCGTGACGCAGCCGCAGCCGGACCAGAACGGCGGATGGATCGGATTCGGTCCCGAGGGATTTCTCTATGTCGCGCTCGGCGACGGCGGCGGCCTGGGCGATGACGACATCGGCCACGACCCGCTCGTCGGCAACGGACAGAGCTTAACGACGCGGCTCGGGAAGATTCTCCGGCTCGACGTGGACGGCGGCTCGCCGTACGCCGTCCCCGCCACGAACCCGTTTTTCGCAATGGGGAGCCCGGCGAACGAAATCTGGGCGTACGGCCTGCGCAACCCATGGCGCCCGTCGTTCGATCGCATGACGGGGGACTTCTACATCGCCGACGTCGGTGTGAACGGTCGCGAGGAAGTGAGCTTCCAGGCTGGGGGAGCGGCCGGCGGAGCGAACTACGGATGGCGTGAGTTCCAAGGCTCGCTGATCTTCAATTGCCCGACGCCATGCGATTCGTCCGGCCACGTGCGGCCGATCCACGAATACTCGCACGGCGATCCTCTGCTGCCGTGCGCGATCATCGGTGGCTACGCCTACCGCGGCTCCGCGATCCCCGAACTCGCCGGGCACTACTTCTTCGGCGACCTCTGCAGCAATCAGATTTGGACGATCCGCGTGGTCGGCGGCGTCGCGACGAATCTTACGGATCGAACGGCCGACATCGCGCCGGGCGGCGGGCTCGACATCCTCGGCATCACCTCGTTCGGTGAGGATGCCGACGGCGAGATCTACATCTGCGACAACGTCGACGGCGAGGTTTGGAAGATCATTCCGGATCCGACGAGCGTTTCTCCGGGTGATGGATCGGCGGTGGCGCTCGGCGCCGCGTGGCCGAATCCCACGGGCGCGGGTGTTCGCTTCGCGATTCGGCTGCCGTCGCGCGCCGAGACGCGCGTCGCGGTCCACGATCTGACGGGCCGGAGGATTCGGCGAATCGCCGACGAGGCATTCGCGGCCGGCTCGCACACGCTCGCGTGGGACGGGCGCGATGAATCGGGAGCGGCCGTCGCGGCGGGCGTCTATCTGCTTCGCGTCGAGAACGCAGAGGGTGGCGACGTGCGCAAGGTCACGATCGTGAGGTAATCGCACGACTCCGGCGATTTCATACCGCGCGGTTCACTCTTCGGGACCGCGGGGCGCGAAATGGAAGCAGCGGTGAGAGAGGCGAAGAATCCCATCGCGGGGGCGACCGCGTTGCAGCGGTCGCTCTTGCGGATTCGCGAACGTCGCCGGATCGTCGATGACGAGCCGGTCGAGTGGGCGGCGCGGCGCCCTGAACTGACGCCCGCGCAGTACCGGGTTCGCGCGCGCGGAATCCACGAGACGTTTCTCGCCGGCGAGTTGACCGCCGATCGACCGGCCGTCTAGTCGAGCACGAGAATCTTCGCGCGCACCGTGCGATCGAACACGCGGCCCTCGAGCCAGTAGACGCCGGCGGCGACGCGCGCGCCCGAATCGCCGCGCAGATCCCAGCGAAACTCCGTCATCGCGCCGAGGGCATCGCTGGAGAACGTCCGCACGCGCCGCCCGCTCGCGTCGACGACGCGCGCGTCGCGCAGCACGAACGGCTCCCGCTCGGACGCCGCGGTCGAGAAGCGCGCCTCGACCCGCGCCGGGTTCGGCGACGAGCGGAGGCTCACGACCGATGCCGCGCCGCTAGGCGGCCGCGCTTCGGGCGCGGATGTGATCAGATCCGGCGCGTAGCTCTGCGTGAAGCCGGAGACTGCGCGACCCGCAAGCATTCCGCCCACGGCGTAGAGCCGCCCGCCGCAGAGTGCCAGCCCGCGGTGGTCCATCGTCGCGACCGGTTTGTCGTCGTGCGCGAGTTTCGCGAGTGTCGCCGGAGACATCGACCAAACCGTGGCGACCGGCTCGGAGGGGACGCCGTTGTAGCCGATGCCGTTGTAGTTGTACGGATTGTCCGAGCCGCCGGCGAAGAGGAAGCGCGTCTCTGCCGGCACGGCGCCCGACGCCATCCGGTAGAGCCCGGGCCCCGCATGCATCCCGCCGCCGACCCACGTGATCGAGAGAGGGTTTCCCGGATCGATGAGCCCGACCTGCGTTCGATTTCTGAGGATGAACGCGTTGCTGACGCCGTCGGCGAACACGATGTAGTCGCCGACGATTCCGCCCGCGCCGCCGAACGTCCCCGAGATCGGAAGCGGCGTCGCCTGGCTCCACGCGCCGGTCGCGGGATCGAAGACCTGCACGTTCTGCACGGTCGTATTCTGCGACCAACCCGAGACGAGATAGATGAGCGAGTCGCGCCAGACGCCGCCGACCATGTCGTCGACGCGCACCGGAACCGGCGCCGCGAGAGACCACGACCAGGTTGCGGGATCGAAGACGTTGACCGTCTCCCACGTCGTCTCGCCGCCGCCCGAGCCCACGGAGTAGCCGCCGATGACGTAGAGGCTGTCGCGCACCGTGAGCGCAAGCGCCGCGATGCGCCCGACGGACCCCGGCACGTCGGGAAGCTGCTCCCACGAATTCGAGACCGTGTTGAGGCGAAACGCGAGCCGCGAAATTCCCGAGTAGATCTTCGTCGTATCGAGACCCATGAACGAGTAGACGAAGCAGGTGTCATCGAGGACGTGGCTCGTGATCGCGTTGTTGGTGAGCGGCACGGGGAGCGGCGCGTGAGACTGCCAATCGGCCGCGGCGAGCGGCGCCGCCGGCGCGAGCGCGCAGATGAGAAGCGTCGAGCGAAGCGCGCTCGAAACGCGGGATGTTCGGCGGAATCGGTGCATCGAGTTCTCCGGTTCGCGGGCGCGAGCCGCGATGATAGTCCGCGGCGATTCGCGCGGTCAAACCGACGGGACTCCACTGCGGAATCGACACAGCCGGAATTGACCCTTGACCCGATTTCGGCGCCTTGATAATCTGCCCGCGGCTCGGGGGAAACCCTGGGCCCGCGTTGTCTGCAAGACCCAGCGATAATTCGTGTGCCGCTATCGTCTAGGGGTTAGGACAGGTGGTTCTCAGCCATCAGACCGGGGTTCAATTCCCCGTAGCGGTACCATTCGCGACAAGAGCCGTCGGAGACGCCTTCGACGGCTGTCGCTTTTTCTGCGGCGATGTTTCTATCGTGAAGCAAGTCAAACGGTTTGCGAAACGTCACAGAGAGTCGTCCATTCGCCCACGACGAGTTCAAACACAGGAATTCGAGAAGGCGACGTTTCTCGCTCATCGGAGCGTTACGGAAGAGACGCGGCGCGGCGGTCGCGATGTCGAGCAGCCTGAGCCCCAAGTCTACGTATTCCCGATCCGCCCCTTCGTGGGCTGCAATCTCGGATCGGGTTCGATCCTGTTCGGCCTTCCACTCGGCGGCTCTCGCTTCGTAGAAAGCCTCCGAGACCTTTCCGTCGAGCTTGTCGACGTACATGGCCTCTAGGCGCGCCTGGAGCCGATCGTAGCCCGTTCTGAGGCGTTCGACGGCTTCCTTGTGGAACCGCGCTTCGTCGCCATGACTCTCGCGCAGCGCCTGCTTGACGTACTCCAGTGCCTCGTTGCCGAGGGGAAGCCCGTCGATGACTTCGGCGAATGCCTCCGCGAGGACTTCCTCCCGAACGTAGCGTTCTCCGCAACGTCCTTTGTTTCCGGTGCAGCGGTAGTAGACGTAGCGCGCCTTTTGCAGTTCCGCGACAAGTGCGCATCCGCAGTGGCCGCACGTCACGAGACGCGCGAAGGCGAAATCATGCTTCACGCGCCGCGTCTTTCGCACGTTCCGGCGACCGAGCGTCTGCTGAACTCTTTCCCAAAGGTCGCGCGTGACGAGGGGAGTGTGGCTCCCCTGATAGAGTTTCCCGCCCCATTCAAATTCGCCGATGTAGATTCGGCGTTGCAGCGTGCGATGGATCTCGGAGCGCGAGATCGGCCACTTGTTGCCCGGGAAGATCAACCCCTCCCTTCGGGCTAACGCGGTCGCTTCCTCCAGCGAATGCCGCCCCGTAGCGTAGCGTTCGAAGAGTCGAATCACGAACGGCGCTCTCTCCGGGTCGGGCTCGATGATCTTCTTGCCGTCCGCGCGAGAGACGTTCCGATAGCCAAGCGGCGCGGCCGACGGCCATAGCCCTTGCTCTGCTTTCTCGCGCATTCCCTTGCTGCATTCTTCCGAGAGGTTGTCGATGTAGTTCTTCGCCATGAGAACCTTGATTCCGTGCATGAACTTCTCGGAGGAGCGCGAGTCCGAAGAGAGGACCACGTTCTCTTTCACGAAGTGAACCTCCAGGCGAAGATCGTCGACGATGACCCAGTCCTTCAGGTTTCGGTAGAGCCGATCCGTCTTCTCGACTAGGAGCAGCCGACAATTCGGTGTCTTCTTGAGGAACGAGACCATCTCGCCGAAGCCCGTTCGACCTGTCTGCTTCGCCGTCTCAACGTCGATGAACTCGCGGGCGACCGCGATACTGTTTGCTTGCGCGTAGGATCGAAGCAGCTTCTGCTGCGAGGGAATCGAGAAGCCCTCCTTCTCCTGTTCCTTCGACGAGACCCGCGCGTACAGGACGGCCTGGCTGGAGACGGCCCCGCCTGTCTTCACTGGCTTCTTCATGGCTTCACCTGCTTCTTCTTGTCCAACTCTCTAACCACGAGCGCCCTGACCCAGTCCTGAATCGTCGTGTCGAGTGACGCCACGGCGATCCTCAGGCGCTTGTGCTCGTCGGCAGAGAAGCGAATATGAACTAGGCGCGCTTCATCGACGCGCAACTTTCTCCCATCCATCAGGCCATCCTCCTTCTATGGAGATCCTGGATATAAAACTAGCTTAGGTGTATCTCTATGTCAAGGGAAAAACGCGTGTCTCGAAAAGGGTTCCTGCGCCGTATTTGATGCGCACCCGCGAGACGGGGACAAAGGAGCGAGCGGCGGCGGCGGTCGACGTTGGGTCCCTCCAGCGCCGGGGGGAGACGGAGAATGCCGACACGGCCGGGTCCCTCCGGGCGTATCCTCGATGCGACGGTGACGGATGTTCCGTCGCTGAGCCGAGGAGCCCCCATGAACGCAGGACGCTACCTTTCCATTCCCATCGCGATCCACCTACTGCTCGCCACCGCAACCGCATTGAACGCGGAGGTCTTCACAATTCGGAGCGGTAGCGCGGGAGGCGATCCTGGCAGCAGTGATCCCTTCGTGAGAATGCTCGTCGCCTCAACGACCGACGGACCGATCCCGGGGCCTTTCACGGCTGCGCAATTCCTGGCGGCAGTGAATGGCCCCTATGCCCGCATCACGACGACCAACATGGTTTGGGGCCAATCGCTCTCCGCCGATCCACTCGCGCGCTGGATCAATAACACTGGTGAATCCGGCTCCGGACGCGCGGTAATGTACGCGGTCCCGATCGCGCTTTATTTCCCCTTCGATACTGCAGTGCTCTCGCTCGACTACATGATTGACGACCACCTCGGGGAGAACCCCGGCGTTCCGTCGGGCAACA
The DNA here is from genome assembly GCA_046160485.1 of bacterium. Classification (GTDB taxonomy): domain Bacteria; phylum Orphanbacterota; class Orphanbacteria; order JBJXGV01; family JBJXGV01; genus JBJXGV01. Next base: position 71,468 of record JBJXGV010000002.1, read on the forward strand.
CGCGACCGGGGATCTACGTGAATGGCGTCCCGCTTCCGGATACAAACGGGATCGGCGATTTCTCGTCGCAGCATTTCTTCACTGCCCAGATCAGTGCGCTCCTGAACGTGGGACTGAACTACGTCTATCTCTACTGCTACGATCAGAACGTGGACTCAGGAATCATCTTCTCGATGACGGTGAGCACGTCGCTGATTGGAAACTCGACCGCCGAATCGAGCTGGGGCTCGGTGAAGGCGCTCTTCCGGTAGATCGATCGGCCACCCTCGTGAATGGAGGCAAAACATGCTCGCTAAGAAGTTCTTCTACGTCTCACTCGGAATTCTCGCTCTCGCTCTCGCGTATCACCTCGGCGCAAAGAACGTGAATGCGCAGGGAGGTGGGAAGTTCATGGGAATCTCGGTCGAGGCTGCAAACACGTTCTGCACCACAGCGATCACGGAGTCCGGCGATATCTATGCGCGCAGCGGTGTTCCCTACTGCACTGGAGCAGTCGGCTCGGAATTGAATTGGCTCGAGTTCGGTGCGTGCCCGCAGGAATGGGTGTATCTAGGAAACGTCCTAGCAGGGACGGCCGCGTCGTCCCCCAGTGATGGGCCTTCCGCCAAATCCGGCACGCTCAGTTCGCCTCGCCCGAATCCGTTCAATCCGTCCACCGAGATCGCGTTCACCCTCGATGCTGCGGGCGACGTGGACCTCAGAATCTACGGCGCGTCAGGCGCGCTCGTGCGAACGCTCGTCGAGCAGCCGCAAGCCGCCGGGCGCCACGTCGTCACGTGGGACGGGCTGGACGCGCGCGGCGCGACGCTTGCCTCGGGGACGTACTTCTACCAGTTGCGTGTGAACGGTCAGGCTGTCGGGTCGCAGAAGGCGGTGATTCTCAGATAGGGCGCAAACAGCGAACCGTTAGCGTGTGAGAATCAGCTTTCGGCTCGAAACCTGTTGACCGGCGAGTACGCGAACCACGTAGACGCCCGACGCTGCTGGTTCGCCGCTCGAATCGAGGCCGTTCCAGTACGCCTCGTGCGGCCCTTCGCGCATGGCTTCGTCCGCCAGCGTGGCGATGAGTCTGCCGGAGACGTCGTGGATGCTCAGACGGAGTGGCCCGCCCCGCATCACGGAAAACTTGATAGTCGTGCCCTCGGTAAACGGATTTGGGCTGTTACCGATGAGGTTCACCAGCGCGGACCCGGCACCGTTCTCTGTATTCGTAACGCCGCTCGGAGGCGGGTTTGTCCATCGTGCGAGGTATCGCGACGACTTCCCTCCCGCGACCGTGAACTGGCCACCGACGAACAACGAGTCTCCTATCGCATGAACGGCGAAGCCTGAGTTGTTGAGGCCAGCACCAAGCGAATCCCACTGCGCGCCATTCCATCGCGCAATGCGATTCAGTTGCCTCTCCGCCCCGCCGCTGCGTGTAAAAGTCCCACAGGCGACGATGCTCGTGTCATATGTCGCCAATCCGAAGACGTACTCACCTCCGTAATAGCCAAGGCCTGTTCCTGGGGCGCTCCAAGTCACTCCGTTCCAACGCGCGACGTTTTTCGCGCTCAGCCCACCCGCATTGGTGAAGTTCCCACCGACGATGAGTTCACCGCCCTGTACCGTGAGCGCTATGACTTCGCCGCCATACGGCAATCCGGACCCCAAGGGCTTCCAGGCTGTCGTGTTCCAGCGCGCGATCTTTTGGACCTGGGTACCGCCAGAGGAGGAAAACGCCCCCCCGGCGATCAGCTCGCCATCATAGGTAGTTAGGGCAAACACCCCGGAACTCAGGCCGTCACCCGCGTCCTTCCATGCGGACCCGTCCCAGCGGGCGATTCCCGGACGGAGCGCACCACCCGCATAACTGAAGTTGCCTCCGACATAGAGGCTGCCGTCGTATACCAACAGAGCGGTCACGGAGTTGTCCACTCCTTGTCCAAGACGCCTCCAGAGGCTGCCATCCCATCTGGCGATGTAAGATACCGCTGAATCGCCGCTGCTGAAGAAATAGCCCCCTGCGTACAGCGCCCCATCGTAGACGGCAAGCGCTGTCACAAAGCCGTAGCTGGGTCCGAAACCAGCTCCGAACGCAGTCCACGACGTGCCGTCCCATGTAGCCACACGATTCGCCGCGATGTCCCCCGCCTGTGTGAAAGCGCCGCCAGCCACGAGCTGGCCGTTGAACGTTGTCAACGCATTGACCGTCCCATTCAAGCCCATCGCCCCGAGCGGCCGCCATGTGGTGCCGTTCCAAATGGCCACGTAGTTCACGTTGAGGCCTCCTGCGTTCAAGAAGGCGCCTCCGACGGCCAATTCGCCAAGGAAGTCCGCAAGCACGAACACGAAATCGTCCGGCGACCCGGTAATCGCCTGCCAGGAAGCACCATTCAAGCGGGCTACGAAATTGACCGATGTGTCAGCACCGCTCGCCGTGAACGTACCTCCCGCGTAAAGCTGGCCGCCGCGAATCGTGAGCGACTTCACGAGGTCGTTGAAGCCCGCGCCGACGGCCGCCCATGACCCGCCGTTCCAAACAGCGACGCGACTCGCGGACACTCCGCCCGCGATTGCAAAATCCCCGGCTACGAAGAGCGAGTCGCCACGCGCGGCGAGAGCATGAGCGGAGTTGTTCAGCCCGGTACCGAGCGAACTCCATGCGAGTCCATTCCACTTCGCAATGAATGGCGTCGAAACGATCCCGGCCGCGCCGAAACCACCGGCAGCGACGAGGCTGCTATCGTAGACGGCCAGCGCGTGCACGGTGCCATCCACCCCGGCTCCGACGTTCTCCCAGAACGAGCCGTTCCATATTGCGACATTGTTTGTTTGCGCACCGCCAGCAGAACTGAAGCTGCCGCCGACGGCCAGTTTCCCATTGAACACAGCGAACGATTCGACGCTTCCATCGAGACCACCGCCAACAGCAGACCAAGCGCTCCCATTCCAACGCGCGATATGATTGGCCGCACTGCCACCTGCCGTCGTGAACTCACCTCCGGCGTAGAGATCGCCGTTCATCACAATCAACGCCTGCACCGGTGCATTCATTCCGACGCCCATCGGAGCCCAAGCGCTTCCGTCCCATCGCGCGAGGTAGAACACGGAATCGGGACCGGCGAGCTTGAACTCACCGCCCGCGATCAGGTCGCCGTTGTAGGTGGTGAGGGTGTAGACGCACTTATCCATTCCCTGACCCGCGAAGCCGTCCCACCAGTTGTCGTTGGCGTTCTGAGCAGCCGAGGCCGACGATAGTGCCAGGATCGAGATTGCGGCAATCACTGCGCGGAACGTCAGCGAAGCGCGTTTCACGATAAGGGGCCTCCTCGGAAGATCGACTGCGTGCGGGAGTCGGACAGCGTGCCGATGGAGTCGCTATGCTATCACACTGCAGCACTCCGAGGCGATGGGCGTCTTCGGCAGTCGTCCCCCCACGAGCGCCGACCGGCTCGCGCCTCTCAGAGTATTTGCCTGCGCCTGGGGGAGTGACGGTAGCGTCGAGTGCCGAGCCGGTTCGGCCGCTTGCGGTAAGCGACGCAGCGCGAGCATACTCGTCGACGAGGTTCCGCCGAAGGGCAAACGAGCGTGGCTCTTCGCGATGAGCGGATGGGACTCAGGACTCGCACTTCAGTCGATTCGCCACCATTCGTCTCGCACTCACCCGACGCTCATGAGGGTGCGACTATGAAACATCGCTGTTTGCTGTCGATCGGGCTCGCTGGCCTGTTCGTCGTGGTGTTCGAGGCGGGGTCTGCAAGCGCAGACTATCAGCTCGTCTCGTACACGCCGACCGGTTTCACCGGATTCCAGTCCAACCTGCTCGGTGATATCGACGCCGATGGTCGACTAGAGATGGCGGGCATCAACGGTGCCATCGTCACGATCTACGACGCGATGACGGGGATCCCTGAGTTCTCTACCAGCGTTCCGGAAGGTGTCGTGACCGGAACGATGTTCCACGATCTAGACGGTGATGGCTCACCCGAGCTGCTTGTCGCGTCACAGCAGCCAGGGCTCGGAGTGATCGATTTCATAGGTGCGGTAACGTCAGTGGACCACGAGCCCGCGTTCTCAAGTGGCAAATCGCTCGCGGCTCCACGACCGAATCCATTCAATCCATCCACGAGAATCGAGTTCACGTTGGATGTCCCCGGAAGGGTTGAGCTTTCCGTCTACGACGCGTCCGGTCGCCTCATCCGCACGCTCATCGATGAACCAAGCGATCCCGGCCGCTACGAGATCTCGTGGGACGGGCAGGACGACTCTGGCAGAGCGCTCGCGTCGGGGACGTACTTCTATCAGCTTCGAGTCAACGGACAATCTGTCGGCTCACAGAAAGCCGTCATTCTCAGGTAGGAGGGTTAGAGCATGGACGCTCGTCGTTTCTTCTACGTTTCGCTCGGGATTCTCGCACTCGCGAGCGCGGCGGTGCGGAATAGACGTCGAGCGCGGATCGCCACGGAGAATCGGAGAGTCAACGCAGCGGAGGCGTCTCTGGCCACGGTCGTCGACGCGCTTGGAATTCCAGTCCTCCCGTTACTGACCTTCGTCGATCGCGTGGAGAACAACGAAGCGCCGTCAGACGGAGTGAAACCATGATCTCAAGCGATGATCATATGCGCGAGTACCGACGAGAGCGGCGAAAGCAAACGGTGATGAAGATCCGCAACTTCGTCATGGTCGGGAGTGGCATCGTCGTCGCGGGTTGGCTCGCGATCAGCTTCGTTGCGGTCTGGGAGGGGCATGGCGAGCTTCTGATCATGCTCTGGCTGTATTACACGCTCTTTATCTATTGGCTGTCGCGGACCGAGTTTGACTATTGGATTCACGACTCGTTGAGTGAGTTTCGAGCCGGAGCGACAGCAGTCTCTCTCCTGCTCGGCTTCACGTTGCTGTTTTCGGCACACGATAATCTCATGGACAAGTACGGGAAACGGTACGTGGAGGGATATTGGGTTGAAACCTATACGGCAGTGCACGAGGATGGAGAGTACGAAGCGAGGAAGATACATACTGACCACTGGTACACTACCGTGCTCGTGCGGGCGGCGAGTGCCGCCGTTGCCATCCTCGTCTTCGTATTGCCTGGGTTCACTGCGTTTCGCTGCACCCGAATGATGAAAAGAGACGAGCGGCGGCGCGCGCGAAACAGAGAGTACGAAAAGCAACGCGAGGAAAGGCTGCTTCGGAGCGGGACTACGTAGAGAGGAGGACGCGTTGATCCCTCCCGGGACTGAGGATCAGCACGCGCCGGGTTTCGGGCGAGGGTTCGTCATTGCGCGATTTGTCTGCGCGGCGCTGCTGCTCTGGGCACTCTTCCCGCACGAGTACGGTTTCTTCACGTTGCTTCGATTAGTCGTCACCGGCGTGGGAATCTATTGCGTCCACGTCGCGCACGTGCGAGGCCGGACCCAATGGGCATGGACATTTGGCATCGTCGTACTGGTATTCAATCCCGTGATCCCTTGGCACCTCGGCCGCTCTATTTGGAGGATCGTCGACGCGGCGACAGCCGTGCTATTTCTCTATTCGATTCAGAGTATCCGAGCCCGTGGGAACAAGTTCGAGGCGAACTGAGCGCTAACGTCGGGAGGAGACAAAGGGGCCACGATGCTAGACCTCTTGAGGAGGATCGGCTGGAGCGCGTTAGCGTTATTTATGACTCTCTGGCCCTCGGCAATTGGCGTGGGCCTCTATGCGACTCACCTTTCGGGGCACTATACGAAGCGAATCAACCCCGAAGCGGAAGCACGTCTTGCCGAAGTCGAGAACGACTGCCAATCGTACCTTTCACGCGCGACCGTCTCGCCTCGCAAATACGAGCTTTGTAAACGAATCGAGGCACACCGTAGCGGTTGCGCGAGCGGCAAGATACCTGCAGGAGGGCGCGACGATGCGAACGATGACACGGAATTCGGTTGTAGATTCAGCGACCGATACGACTTTCTCAGATCGTTAGACGTTCGCATGCCACGCAAGTATCTTCCGAACCTCCCAGTGCCACTGTGGCTTACAGTCGTCTTTCTCGGTCCCACGGCAATAGTGCAGATACTCTTCTCCGTCTGGATGCTGCGAGGTGAGCTTCAGGAATACTGGCTTTGAGCGAAGACAGGGCATTCTCGTGGTTGGGGTGAACCGTGTCCCATGAAAGAAGGCCGTTGAACGTTGGCACCTAATCCGACGCCGTGCTCTACGCCGATCTAGACACCGGACTTCGCGCAGTGTCTCGTCGCCGTCAGCGTCGCCGAGAGCGGGAGCGAACCGCGTGGCCGAGCGAGGAGCGCCTACGGTTTCTCCTCTTCGCCGAACGCGATCCGCACGCGCCCTACATCACGACGCTCTGGCGAATCCAGAAGGCGTTTCCGGCCGACGTGCGCCGGTACGGGCACTCGTGGATCGACTCGTTATGGGCGGCCGAGCAAGGGCACTTCCGGGGCGCGTTCCGAGAACCTGATGGTTCGTGGAGTGTTCGCCTCGATACCGGGCTCGTCGAGTCGGGAAGGCTATGGGACGCCGTCGCTCAAGTGTTCTACATTCCGGGAATGCCGCTGAGCGCACGCATGCGGCCGGTGTGGAGGTGACAATGCTGCGGCGAAGGAAGCTCGACGAGGAATGGGTCCGGACGATTCTCTTCGCGAAGCTCCCCGAGGAGATCGACGACGGGCTCACGACGACGCTTTACCGGTACGCTCAGGTGGCGGGAATGCCGCTTGCGGAGGCGCGAGCGCTCGCGGCGGCGAAGGGCTCCTCGGGCTGGTTCCTCAAGTTCTGGACGGATGAGCGCGGGCGCGAACTCGTGCGGATGAATCGAGAACACCGCGAGCGCTTCGGGCTGCTGAGCGCGCTCGGACTCGGCTCTCTGGTGAGTCCGCCCGTTGTACGTTGAGACGCTTCGCGCATATCACGAGAGGGAGTCAGTGGGCATCAGAACGCCCGCTGAAGCTCGATTGAACGCTCGAGCACTGCGTTCGTTCGGGGTCATCGAAACGGACACGCTCGCGCACGCGAATGTCTGGACTCCCGTGCTCGCCCTGCGAGCGGTGCTCGGGCCGAGCCAGTCGCGGCATCGGCGAATCTTTGGGCGAGATCTCGCAATCCAGACCACTCGCGTCCTGTGTCCAGGTTGCCCTGAACGAACAAATCGCTACTTGACCACCCCTCCGCGTAGATTTGCCTTGAATCGCCACCATCAGCGGAACTACGCTTGCCCTCCCGAATACGCTTCACGGATGTTGGCACGAGCGCTCTCACCTAAGCTGGCTCTCCTGCATCGCGCTCCCGAATGTCTGTGATTCTCGATCTGACGTTCCGCCCGAGCGCGTTACCGAGTTCAGAGGGGAGAGCGAGTGAAACGACGGCTGGACCTGGATACGCACTGCGCTGAGCGCGGCCGACCGCATGCTCCGGCAGAAGCCTCGGCGCCCCCAACGCCTCAGCTTGTTTGGCCTGACCGAGAATACTCTCCTGGACGCGATACGCGCACGCAGGGAGATGCGCGGGAGCCCGGGGCAACTGCGCCGACCTGGCACGAAAGCGCCGAGCCGCCACGATCGGAGCGGTGCGAACGCGGTGCATCGGGAACTCGACTACAAGTCATCTAACGCGGACAGCTCTTCGGAAGGGAGAGTAGGTATGATGCCACCTCAGACATGCCGTCCATCGAGACACCAGTTTAAATCGAGCATCGTCTGCGCAGCTGCGGTCGTCGCGGGTCTCGGGCTCGCTCTTGAAGCGAGCCTTGCGGCGGGGAGTCAGGCGCCGATGCCTATCTCTACCCTCATGGAGCACGGCGCGCAGATCGTAACTGCTGGAAACCCCGACGGTGTTTGGACTCCGTTTCCGCCCCCTCCCCCGCTCGCTTCTCACACCGCAGTCTACGACCCTGTTCGCGATCGCATGGTTGTGTTCGGAGGCCGTGCCGGCAGTCGCCGCGCCGGCGAGACGTGGGTGCTCACTTTGGGGACCAACCCAAAGTGGATCGGTCTGGCAACGTACGGCAGTCTACCCTCCCCACGCTATGGGCATACCGCGATCTATGATCCGGTTCGCGACCGAATGATCGTGTTCGGTGGATACGATGGTAGCCTTCTCAGTGACACCTGGATTCTGACGTTCGGAGACCAGCCGACCTGGACCCAGTTGACGGCGGCGGGCACGCCGCCTACTCCTAGACCCTACGCATCCGCCATTTACGATCCAGTGCGCGACCGAATGATTGTCTTCGGTGGCGGCATGCCGCCCTACGTCGACAGTGAGACGTGGGTTCTGGATCTTGGGACCGCACCCTCTTGGAGTCAGATGTCTCCGTCCGGCACGGCCCCACCGGGACGCACCGGCCACTCTGCGGTGTACGATCCCGTTCGGGATCGGATGCTTGTATTCGGTGGGTACTTTTGGTCACTCAACGACACTTGGGCGCTGAATCTATCAGGGAATCCTATGTGGGCCGAGCTTTCGCCGTCGGGCACACCGCCGGTCGGACGGGGTCACCATTCCTCGATTTATGATCCACTGCGAGACCGCATGTTGGTCTTTGGCGGTACATCGTACCGGAACGACACATGGGTGCTCTCGCTGACCGGGAGCCTTACGTGGACGCAGCTCTTGCCTTTCGGCGGTCTTCCAACTGGACGCGAAGAGCACTCAGCAATTTATGACCCAGTGCGAGATCAGATGGTCGTGCACGGCGGCAACCCTGGCGGTGGGTATGCGGGCACCTGGGGTCTTACTCTTAGCAGTCTGCCTGTTTGGTATGAGGTTATTCCCATCCAGGAGCAAACACCTGTGGAGACCGGCGCGCCGGGCATCTACGACCCGCCCAGAAACCGTATCGTAGCCTTCGACTGGGCGTTGAATATCATTTGGACCCTACCGCTCAGCGGGACCCCGACTTGGTCTCAGATCGTCGCGGCGGGCGCATGGCCGCCAGGGAGCCGGAACGGGCATTCGGCGATCTATGATCCGGTGCGAGATCGCATGCTCATATTTGGTGGCAACTCGACGCTGAACGACACCTGGGCGCTCAATTTGGCAGGACAGCCCAACTGGGAGAAACTGACGCCTTCGGGTAGTCTTCCGACAGGTCGACTCTACCACTCGGCCATATACGATCCGGTGCGTGATCAGATGGTGATATACGGCGGTACTTCCTACAGGCAAGATCTATGGGCACTTACCCTCGGCGCAAGTCCTGAGTGGAAACAGATCTTCCCTTCCGGAACTGCACCCCCCGGCCGAGAAAGCCATACGGCCGTTTATGATCCGGTCCGGGACCGAATGATCGTGTTCGGTGGGAACGTAGGGGGCCCTGCCGGCGATCTGTGGTCCCTTTCTCTGGGAGGCGGTTCGGCGTGGACGCAGCTACAGCCCGGAGGAGTGAGTCCGGCACCGCGTTTCGCGCACTCCGCAATCTACGATCCCTTCAGGGACCAGATGATTGTGTTCGGTGGTAATACAAGCGGCCAAGGACTATCTAACGACGTCTGGGCACTATCCCTCTGGGCACAACCGATTTGGACAGAGTTGTTCCCATCCGGCAGTCGGCCCCGCGTACGCTTTGGGCAGCTGGGAGTCTTCGACTCAGACCTTGAGAGGCTGATTGTGATGGGTGGATACACAGTCGACGGAACTAGGGATACGTGGGCGCTCTCGTGGGGCGTTTCTAATCGCGTAGAAATCGCCGCTGTCCAGCCTGGCGCCAGTCGGGTGAAGTTGGTGTGGCACCCATCGAGTTCTCCGAATCTCGCCACCTACAGGATTCTACGAGGCGCCATTCCCGGGCCAACTTTGATCCTGGATTCGGTGCCGGCCTCTGATACGGTATACGTCGACAGCGCGGTCGTTTTCGGTGAGAGCTACTATTACCGTGTACAGGCCGTAAACGCTGTGGGAAGCCCGGGACTGGCCTCGGCGGACGTGCGCACTCGGCCCGAGGTTTGGGCGTTTGGCCGTGATCCGGGCAATCCGTTGATTACGGGATCGCCTTGGGGGTGGGACAGTTCTGGGGTAGGCCATCCATCCGTGATCGAAGATGGCGCATATTACCAGGCCTGGTATTCGGATAGTTCGGGGATCGGTGTTGCAACGACGCCGTCTTATCCCATTGCATGGGTTCGGTCGCCTGCACCGGTTCTTGAGCCAAATCCGGGCGCATGGGATGAACAGCGCGTCAGCGAGCCGTCAGTTTTGAAAAGGAGCGGTGGGTACGAGATGTGGTACGCAGGTACTCGTGGGGATACGGCACGGATCGGGCATGCTGTGTCTTCGGACGGGGAGACCTGGGAGCGCGAACCGATCCCCGCTCTCGATGTTTCAGTCGCCTCCTGGGATCAGAGCGGTGTCGCGGAGCCGTACGTACTCGAGGATGGCGGAGTACTGTACATGTACTACACGGGGTGGGACGGCGCGACGCGTCGGATAGGCCGAGCCCGGTCGGCGGATGGTGGCGCCACATGGGTAAAGGAGGGCGTGGTCTTAGGTGTTGGAGAACCGGGTTCGATGGATGCTGCTGCCGTTTCGGGCGCGTCAATTCTCAAGGCTGGCGGATGGTGGCGGCTCTTCTTTACTGGCACAAGCACTGACAGCGAGCATGGGTTGGGGCTTGCCTTATCAGAAGACGGATTGAGTTGGCAACGATATCTTGAAAACCCGATTCTGACTCCAAGTACTCCGTGGGAGGGCAATTCGCTCTTCGACGCATTCGTAACACCCGGGTTGGGCGTCGTTAGACTTTGGTATTCTGGTGGGGCACGTGTCGAAGCCATCGGCTACGCGGACACGGTCATTGGCAGTCCGAGCACGAGTGTCTCTGACGCTCCTGAATCGGCAGCGACCAAGACAATTGCGATTCTCGGCCTCACCCCAAATCCGTCGAGGCCGGATATCCGCGTTCGATTCCGATTGGAAGCTCCAGGTCGAGTGGATGTGGAGGTGTTTGCAACTGATGGGCGGCGCGTGAAGGCTGAGACTCTTGGCGCATTCCCGGCTGGTTCGTATGTGTGGAACTGGAACGGGCGAACTGACGAGGGGACGCGCGCCGCATCCGGTATTTACCTGATACGGGTGGCTTCGGGGCGGGCTTCCGATGTGAGGAAAGCCACGCTCCTTCGGTGAGGGCAGAGCTTGCGACTTGTCCGGTCCGGTGCACTCGCGTGTCTCCGGATCCTGACTGTCCCTCCTGAAAACCGCGCTCGCGGCTGACTCGCATGGTCCGCCGCTCGCGGCCAGTGGGGAGGTGACGATGCAGCGACGACGAAAGCTTGACGAGGAATGGGTCGGGACGATCCTCTTCGCGAGACTCCCTACGGAAATCGACGACGGGCTCGCGACGACCCTCTACCGTTACGCCCAGGTCGCGGGAAAGTCGCTTGAGGAAGCACGGGCTTGCGCATCGAAGAACGGCTCAGACGGGTGGTTCCTTAAGTTCTCGACCGACAATACGGGGCGCGAACTCGTGCGGCTGAACAAGGAACACCTTGACCGGCATGGGCTCTTGTCGGCACTCGGACTCGGATCTCTCGAAGGCGCTCCCGTCGCGCGTTGATCGTTCCTGGACCGCGTGCGGTACCTGAAATCGGCGGCGAATCGACGGCGCGCTTATCTCTGATGGCGCGCCAGCGTGACGCTTTCATGTCTCCGCGTTCGAGATCACGATAGCCCTAGACATGCGCCGCCGAGTGATTCAGTGAAGAGTCCCCGCTGCAGCTGGCTCGGCACATCTTCCAGATGGGCCAGGTCAACCGTGACCACCCGCACGCGATGTCGCGCTGGGCCGGCCCCCTGGGTCTCGAACTCCCGCTGGACACCCGGCACGCCGATCGTGGGCGTGTGCGGATACACGAGCACCGCCATCGAGGTTCGGAAACGCTGGCAGTAGGCCAGGACTTGGTAGACATCCCCGCTCGAAACGCCGAGATTCGCCCGCTCGGCACACAGCCGTTTCCATTTTGTATCCATCACGACGCAGGGTTTTCGATCGCGAAGGACGATGACGTCGGGCCGCAGGAGGAATGCGTACCGTCCGAGCTCGACGTCTCGTGCCAGGTAGGCGTCGCTCTCGTGCAGGCCCACCTCGAAGCCCTTTGGGCGTAGTGCCTGCCGACAGACTCGGCCAACGTACTCCTCAAAGAGCACATTCATGTCCCACACGAGAGCGAATGTGTCTCGATCGCCGTCGGCGGAACGGCCCAGGTCGGGATTGCGGTTGCCCAGGATGAGCTTCGCCAGGGTCAACAGCGGTTGAAGGTGGCGGCTCATCCGGTCCGTGCGTGATCGAAGCACGTCTGCTGGGGACGGTCGCTGGTCCCCGACGTCGGCCATCATGTGCCGCAGTTCGGTCGCCATTCGGTCGCTGCGAACCCCTTCGAGAAGTCTTGCGGCCTGGAGCAACGCTGCTTTGAGAGTTCGGTTCAGGAGGGTGTTCTCGGAACGCTCGTCAAAGATGCAACCGAACTCGGGGCGTTGCGCCACGTGCAGCCTCGCCTGCGTGGGCCAGTCGATCTTCCCTCGGACCCGCGCAATCACCTCATGATGAACGACGTACTCCTGCGGGAGACCTCGCCGCACCGCTTCGAGCAGCCGGTGACAGTAGAGGCGCGCCAGTGCCGCGATGAAGGGCTCGTCGCGTTCGACGAACATCATGCGATCCGAGGCTTGCAGTTCGAGATCTTCGGTCACCGAGAGCATCGCGAGCAGGTTCTGCCGGATCGCATTGGTCCCAGCGCAGCCCTCCAGCTTGGGAAGGATTTCCAGCTGCAGGTCCCCGATGCAAGCCACGCCGACGAACTGCTGGACACGGAGGCTGGCCTTTCCTTGCCAGGACGCAATGCGCACACCCATGCGTGCCCCAAGGGCGACCAGCGCATCGGCCTGCTGGGGTGTCAGTGAAGCCGACGAATCGCCCGCAGGAGCGCCGACACGGACGTCACTCTGCTCGAAGACCGTCACTCTCACGCGTAGATCTTCTGGATCGCCGCGGGCGAGATGGCCGGGTTGACCCGGAACCCAGTAGCGCGCTCACCGGGACTGCCGCCCCCCTCGGCGAGCTCGATGATCTGGATGAGCTGCTGCTCCGGCGGGCGGTCCGCGTCGTTGAAGACCTGCTGGATGCGTCGCCAGTCCTCGAAGAAGTACTCCTGCAGCAGCGGAATGATCTGGCCCTGAAAGCGCGCAACCAACTCCTCGAAGGACCCGACGCCCATGAAATACGTGTGCCCAAGCACGTGGTCCCGATCGAACAGACGCTCGATCCGCAGGTTCATCGCCTCGAGCAGGGCCCTGAGGTTGATGCCCTCGACGTCGGGCTCCAGCAGGTCAAGCCGTGGCCGCATCTCGCGGAAAGTGAAGCGGCGCCGGAGCGCGGTGTCCATGAGGGTGATGGATCGATCCGCCGTGTTCATGGTGCCGATCAGGTACAGGTTGGGCGGCACACCCAGGAGTTGCCCGCTGTAGGGCAGCTCGGTTTGCTGCTCGTCCGGCTGCCCGAGCCGCTTGCTAGGCTCGACGAGGGTGATGATCTCACCAAAGGTCTTGGCGAGGTTGGCCCGGTTGATCTCGTCGATTACCAGCACGCAGTTCGGTGCCTGCCCGAGCGTGCGTTTGGGCGAGAGTAGCTCCCGCAGGGCGTCCCAGTTCACGGCGTCCTGATCAATTAGGTAGATGCTCATCTGCGAGAGACGCTTGGAAGACAAAATGCTCACCGGAACGCTTTCTGACGAGTTCCACAGCCAGCGCACCGACCGGGTCTGCTCGTAGCCTTCGGCACGCGCCTTGAAAGCGTATGGACCGACGACCTCGCCAATCGCTCGGAAGCGAGTATTGCCATCGGAGACGAGGACCAGGTCTCTATCGCGCAACTCGTTCTTCAGGTAGTGAACCGCGGTGGGCGCAAAGTCCGTTTCCTTTCCTTCGGGGTGCTCGGACATGTAGCGCTCACGAACGGTTGTCAGCGAGTCGCAGCCGGAGAAGTCGGTGTGGTCCCCGAAACCGAGGCACACCTGGCCCCGCTCCAAACAGTCCAGGTAGATCCAATCCTTTTCGCTCTTCGTCGAGTCTCCCAAGGACATCTTGAACAGCCTTCGTCCCTTCAGGTCGACTTCACCTCCGGTGGCGATCTTCGATTCGAAGAGTTCGCGTGCGTGCGTAGCGGCCTGCTTGAATACTCCGGGTCGCACCTCGTATCGAACTTGCCCGTCTTCAGCGGAGGGGCGGATGCCCTCGACGAACTCTTCGTAGGAGAAAGAAGGGTGGAAAGTAACGAACCGGATGCGGCGCAGGTTTCGCAGATCTGTACGTCGTCAACCACAATGGGACTTTTGGGGCCTGGAATTAAGAGACACATGGACTTCTGTAGAGGCCTGGCAGAATGCGCTCCTCGTCGGTCGTGGGGAGCCCCGAGTTGAAGCGCTTTCTGCGTCGTAGAGTCTGCTCCTTGAGTCGCTGCCGCGCGGTCTGGATGTCGCGCCCGCGGCCGGTGTAGACGTCGGCGGGCGTGAGGTTGTCGAGCGCTTCGTGCGCGCGCTCGTGGTTGTAGTAGGTGACGAAGCGTTCGATCTCCGTTTCGAGTTCGCCGGGCAGGTAGTAGTTCTGCAGCAAGAGCCTGTTCTTGAGCGTGCGGTGGTAGCGCTCGATCTTCCCCTGGGTCATCGGATGGTAAGGCCGCCCGCGCGTGTGGCTCATCCCCTGAGCATCGAGGTAAGCCGCGAGCTCCTTCGAGATGAAGCAGGAGCCGTTGTCGGAGAGAAGCCGCGGCCGGTGGTGGACCTGCGCGTGCGCCACGCCGGTCGTCGCGATCGCGTCGTCGAGGACGAGAGAGACGTCACTGGAAGCCATCGTCGTGAAGAGCTTCCACGAGATGATGTAGCGGCTGTAGTCGTCGAGAACGGTGAGCAGGTAGTACCAGCCCCAGGCCGTGACGAGCAGGTACGTGAAGTCCGTCTGCCACAGCTCGTGAACGCGCTGCGTCGGCCGATCGAACTTGTCCTTCGCCGAGAGGACGATGTAGTCCGGGCTCGTCACGAGATCGAAGTCCTTCAGGATCCGGAACACGCTCGACTCCGAGACGAACAGCCCTTCGTTGTCCGTCACGTGAGTGGCTACCTCGCGCGGCGATAGCTCCGGCTTCGCGAGTGCGACATCGACGATCTGCTGCCGCTCCGTGTCGGGGATCCGGTTCCAGAACCGCCGCGACTGCGAGCGCGCCGGCGAGAGCCCGTCGAACCCCGCCTCCGCGTACGCCGCGTACCACCGGTAGAACGTGCTGCGCGACACATCGAGTTCGGCGAGCGTCTTGCGGACCGAGGCCTTCGAGCCCTCCACCAATCGGATCGTCTCCATCTTCTCGGAGGCCGTCGCTCTCACAGATCCTCTCCCGGATCTACGCCTCGCCCAATCAAGCTTTTTTTTAGAACCGTGTTCCGCATGTACAGCTCCGCGAGCTGCTGCTTGAGCTGGCTGTTCTCTTGGCGGAGACCCGTCACCTCGCCGCTCGTCGCCTCGCGCTGCGTGTCGCCCAACAACCGCCGCTTCCCAGCCTCGAGGAACTCCCGGCTCCACAGGTAGTACAGGTTCGGGCTGATCCCTTCGCGACGGCACAGCTCCGCGATCGTCGCCTCTCCCCGCAACCCTTCCAGTACGATGCGGATCTTCTCTTCGGCGCTGTACCGGCGCCGCGTCCGTCTGCGGATCTCCCGGACCTTCGCCTCCGGGCCCGACTTCTCTACGCGCGCCCCCTTCTCCGGCCGCGCGCTTCTCTCCCGATCGGAGTTCTCAACACTTTCAGATCGATCAGGCTTCTCGGTTCTCTCGGCCATCGGACACCTCCTTCGGTAGCTCCAAGGCTACCCCGAAAGTGTCTCTTATTTTAGGCCTTGAAATGGTCCCACTCAGGCTGACACGAAACACTCCTCACGGTCGCGGTCGAGGAACGAGTGGATCATTTGGTCAACGTCTGACTGGGGTGGGCGACCCAGGACTTGGTAGTAGCACGTCAGAGGTTTATCTAGGTCAAGAGTCTCGAATTCCAAGCGAGTCCGATGCAAAGTGCCGACCGCAATCTCTTTCTCGAAGTGGCCGACGACTTCGAGAAGATTGGTAAGGCCACCAGGCACGAACTGCGGATCTCGGCCGACGTGGATACCGGATCGGCCGTCGAATCCGAGGTACCGACGATCCATCCCGACGAGAAACTCGACATCAGCGCGGTCCAGCGATTCCCGAAAGAGCTGAAGAGCGGACTCTCTGAGGCCGACTGTCGTTCGCCGCTCCACGTAATCGAGCAGGTTGCGAAGCACGCGCACCCGGAGTCCGAATACCCTCTCGCGGAGGGCCTCCAGTCGTCGAGCGTTCGCAGTCCTCAGCGGCGGTAGGATCGCGGCATCGTCGTAGCTGCATCCGATGCCGAGTTTCCTGCTGAGCGCCTCTGCCGCGCGTATCCAACGGTGCGGCTCAGGATCATCGAGCAACGAGGTCGGGGGTGCGGGACGGGTCGGATAGACTTCCTTTGGCGCATACCAGGGAATTCCGAAAAGGTCGAGTGGTCCTCGAATGACATGGGTGTCAAGCTTTGGGCTTCCGGCGATCTTGGAGGACCACACGAGTTCTTGATGCAGGGTGCCGCGTTCGCGCCAATGCAGACTCCGAACTTCTTCGATGGAGGGTACTTCCAGAGTCGTGCGCTCGAACTCAACAGGGTACTTCGTGAAATAGAGTCGCCATAGATGCCAGTCTAGCCACGGGAAATCACGTTTTCGGTACTTCGGGAAGCCAGTCATCACGAGTGGCTCCCGATTCTCTTCCTGCTCGCGAATGAAAGACGCTGTGAGGCGATGAAGTTCCTGGAGCGAGTAAAAGGGAGTGAAGACGAACGGCGTCCCCGCACCGAACGTCAGATACTCAACGGCGGATTCCCGTTTCGATAGCTCGCCGAGGTTTGAAGTCTCGAAAGCGTGAAGCACGGCTTCGTGGTCCGAAGTCGCTCCGAGTGCTCGGTGCAGATTTGGTCTGAGAGACAGTCCGCGACGCGCGCCGATTTCGTCTTCAGCTCTTACGGGTTTGCCACGCCCGTCCCGCACAGTCCGCGCGAGGATTCTTCTGACACGCGCCGAGTCGAGCCCGTAGTGTCCCGCGATTAGTTCGGTCTTCGCGTCGATCGCGACAGATACCGAGTAAGTTTTGTCAATCGGCTGCCGGGCCATTGGTCCATCCAATCGCGGGAGGAAATTTGCGCGCGGATGCTGCCAGCGGCGCGCGCCCGCGTCAAGGGGGAGGACGCTATTTCACTCGCTCATAACGCCTTGCGCAAATAGCTCGCCCGTGTCGATCTCCACGAGGAGTGCTTCGAAGTCGGGCATGGGAGCGAGTAGCGCGGTTCGGAACGCGTCGACGAAGGGGTACCATTTGCGACGAGCCCCTCGACCGCGATGTCGAGGGGCTTTTTGTATTGCGCCGCGATTCCCGTAGCGATTCCCGATTCAGGCGCCGCGGGACAATCGAGCTCTCCCTCGGAGCCGAATGACCTAGGTCGCGGCGTCCTCTCCGGGGGCGAGACCGCACGCCTTCATCTTGCGGTGCATCTGGAAGCGGCTCCAGCCGAAGGTCGCGGCAGCGGCTGTGACATTCCAGCCGCTCGCATCGAGCGCGGCGCGTACGGCGTCGCAGCTCGTCTCCTCCGGTGCCGCCTTCGCCGCGAGCGTGCGCGATTTCGTTCGTCCGCCGGGGAGCCGCAGCTCCTTGCGCAAGTCGGGCGTGAGTTCGATACGATCCGCGGTGCTGGAAAAAAGGGCGATTAACAACAGGCGTTCGAGTTCGCGCATGTTTGTCGTGTAGTCATGGCGGAGGAGCGCGTCGATCAACTCGAGGCTCACGCGGTAGGCGCCGCTGGTCGCGGGAGCTTCCGTGAATCGCTCCACGACCGACTTCTCCCCGTCGCGCCGCGCCATCGTCCGAAGCAAGTGGACAACGAAAAGAGGAATGTCTTCGCGTCGCGTGTTCAGCCCCGTGACCGCGAGCGACACCTTCAGACGCGCGAGCAGGTCCTCCTTGATTTCGCTAAGCGGCCGGTTGGTCGCGGCGACCAAACGAAAGTCCGACGCGAGCGCTTCGTCGACACCGAGCCGCCGGTACTCGCCGCCGTCGTCGAGAACGCGCAAGAGTTTTCCCTGCAGTTCGATCGGGAGTTGGCCGAGCTCATCGAGAAAGAGCGTCGAGCCGTGCGCCTCTCCGATGAGGCCGCGCCGTTCAGGCGTTCCCGGGTTCGGGTAGTCCTGCCGGTTGCCAAAGAGCTCGGCTTCGATGAGCGACGGTGGGATTCCGCTGGCGTTTTGCGCGACGACCGCGCGCCGCGCGCGCGGCGAGATGTTGTGAATCGCGAGCGCCGTGAGTTCCTTGCCGCTTCCGCTCGGTCCGTGCACGACGACGTGCTGCGTGACTTGCCCGGCGAAGCCGATCCGGTCGCGCAGCGCCCACGCGGCTGGGCTCTCGCCGACGATGCCGTCGTCGTCTGGGGAGCCGAAACGCGCGGCGCGCCCGGCCGGATAGAATCGCGGCGCGTCGAGACGCGACGGGCGCGGCGTACTAAGAAAGAGCGCGGAATCGCCGATCGAAATCGTCTCGCCCGGTTCGAGCACGGTCGACTCGCCTCGTGCAAGCTCGCGTTCCGTATTGATCCGCACGCGCGCCTTGCCGGCGTTTCTGACGCGGATGCCCGCGGCGGGGGCGGCTTGGAGCTCGAGCTGGACGCGAGACACATACGCGGGCATCTCTAACGGAAGGCCGACGCGCAGATCGCCGGGCCGCACGCGCGCGGGAGCGAGAACATCGTGCCCGGCGTAGTCGAAGTCGGCGTCGAAGCGGCCGATCACGCCGGGTTTATCGCCCCGGCGGCCGCCGATGAAGATGACCTCGCCGACGCGGTGCGGTTCGTTGTTCGACCAGACGACGACGAGCGATGCGACGAGAGCGGCGGAAGGATCCGCCGCCGCTTCGCCAGGCGAATCCGCCGGTGCGTCGAGCGTTTCTTTTCGCGGGTCTTGCGAACGCCCCGCCGTGTCCGAGATCACGCGCTCCCTTTCGTCTTGGCCGAGAGCGCCGACATCGCTTCGCCCTCTTAAACGAGTTCGACTCTATCGCACTTCTTTGACCCGAGCCCACGGCATAATGCCGTCACTCACTCCCGTCACGAGCGTCGCGAGCTGCTCTTGCGTCCCGAAGGTGTGCGCACAGGCTCGCCCGCACATCGAACGTGTGCGCACGCCTCCGTTCGCGCGCTAACTTCCGCATCCACACTGCGGCAACAGGACCGCGGATTGGCGCGCCGGTTGCGTTGTGCCTCCGCGATCGCACTCGCGCAGCCGGCATCGACCGGGCGCCGCGCACCCACGAACACGACTCGCGCAAATTGCCGGAGGGAATGAGATGACGACAACATGGATTCAACTCGCAACGAGTACGCTCGACCGCATGCCGGTGGTTCGGCGCCTGGGCGCACGAGTCCGCCGCATCGCGATCATCGTGGCGGGCATCACGCTTCTCGCTGCGGGTGCGATCGGCGCGAGCATGACCGCGCTCTCGTGGAACAACGCGGGCGGCGGGGCTGCGGCGACGGCGGCGAATTGGGCCCCGGCGCAAGTTCCGACGTCGTCCGACGACCTGACGTTCAACCTCAACAACACGTACACGGTGACGTACAACTCGAGCGTCCCGTCGAGCCGCAGCCACACCTATAGGCAAGGCATCGTCACTCTCTCCGCGACGAGCCCGCACACGGTGACGAATGGCATCGTCGTCGGTAGCGCGAGCGGCGACATCGCGACTGCGACGCTCACCACGGGAACCGTCACGAGCGGCAACATCGTCGGCAACGGCGCCGTCACGGTCGCGAGCGCGTCCGGCAGCATCGGCACGCTCAACGTGAACGACGACGACGCGGATCTCATCTTGGCAACGTCGACCGGCGACCTGACTGTCGCCGCCGGCGGCGCCGGACTTCTCAACGTCACGAACGGCGGGCTCGTTCAAGTGGCGGACAGATTTACCGTAGGAAGCAACAGCACGTCATCGTCGACCGTCACGGTGAGCGGCTTCAGCGTCGCGCCCGTGGGGCGCTCGACGCTCATCGTGAATGGCACGGGGCCCGCGGCAGCGATTGGCGCCGGCGGCGATGTCGTTATGACTGTGAACACAGGAGCGCTCGCCGACTTCGCGGGCGACGTCAACGTCGCGCAGGGGAGCGCCTCGACGTCGACGCTGTCGGTCGCGGGCGTAGGCCTTGTCGATGCGCAGATCGATGTCGGCGGCGACTTGAACATCGGGCGCAACCAGGCGGGTGGCTCCGCGGGCGGCGTCGGGACGGTCAACGTGAACGCCGACGCTGCGCTCAACGTCGCCGGCACTCTCAACGTCGCGGGCGATCCGGACGGCGGCACGGGAACGCTCCACCTCGCGGATGGCGGCGCGATCACGGCAGGCTCTTTCGCCGTCGGCCCGGGCGGTACGCTCGATCTCGACGGCGGCGCGCTCGACGTCAACGGCGGCACCTTCACGTTCACGAATCCCGCCGTCGATTTCGTGCTCGGCGGCGTCGATAGTCCGGCGGTAACGCTCACGAGTGCAGACGCGACGTTTCAGGCCAACGCGACGACCACAGCGCTCACCGTCGGCGGGGGCGCAGGCTCAAACCCCGCCGGCCTCACCTTACTCGCCGGCTCCACGCTGACGATTCCAGCGGGCGATATCGTGCTCGGCCAAACCTCGGACAACGCCTTCCTCTATTTCGATAGCGCGGATCTCAACATGCCGACCACCGCGAAACTCATCGTTGGGCAATCGGCTAAGGCGCGGATCGAGGCGAGGAGCGGCACGAACATGACGGGCGGCGACGTCTTCATCGGTCAGAACGCGGGCTCAGATGGACGTCTCGTGATGAATGTCGGCACCAATGCAGCAAGCTTTCAGCGCGTGTACGTTGGCGGCTCGAACACCGCTGCCGGGGGAACCGGATGGCTCAAGATCGACACCGGCTCCGTTCTCAACGCCAACGACACAGCCGTCAACGTCAAGGTCTGGCCTTCGGGGACTCTCGATGTCAGCGGCACGCTCAATTCCCCCAGCGTCATTCAGGTCCTCGGGAGTGCGCGCGTGTTCGACGGAGGCGCAATCAACGCATCGACGATGCTCGTCGAGAGCGGGGGCGAGTTATTCGGCCTTCAAGGGTCGGTCGCCGCGAACGTTCAGGCGAATTCGGGCTCGCTCATCACCGTCGGATCCCAAAGCCTGACGCTGGGCAACGCGGCGAGCGGGAGCGGCTTCGTCAACAACGGCACACTCGCCATCAACAGCGGGGTCGCGACCATTCTCGACGCGAACACGGCGAACGTGAACACCGCGTCGCTCGCCGGAGGAACGCTCGTCGTCCCCAACGGCGCGACGCTCGCGAACGGCACCACGCTCTCCGGACACGGCACCGTCGACGCCGACGTCGCGAACTTCGGCACGATCATCGCGGCGGACAGCGGGCTCGTGTTCAAGGGCGTCGTGAACGGCGTCGGCCAGGGATTCTTCGGGACGCGCGTCTCGTTCATCGAGGGCGGCGGCTTCACGGGGACCGGCGGAATCGTCGCTGACATCACCGGCGATTCCACGTCGCTGATCACGCCGACGGGCAGTTTGACACTAGGGAACGCGTCGAGCACGTCCGGCATCGACTTCGACGGAGCGCTCAACGTCGCGAACCGCAGCGTCACGCTGTTCGACGCGGACCTCTCGGCGCTCGGGGGCCCCGTGACGATTGGTGCCGGGGGCACGCTCGCCACCTCGAACGGGTTGTTGCTCAAGAACGGCGGATCGATCACGGGCTCGGGCTCCGTAAACACCAGGCTGACCGGTGAACTCGGATCGAGCATCGTGGCTACGGGACCGCTCGCGATCGGACTCATCGCGGATTCCTTGGCCATGCAAACGGAAAGCAGGATCGACGCAGGCGCCTTCACCCTCACTCTGCGCGCAGCAGACGTGCGACTGAGACGAGCCACGACGATTGCGGGTGGCACACTCCTGCTCGATAGCCCCGACCCCGCTGGTGTGTTCATCTTCCTTGGCGGCAGCAGCCTCATCGGATCTGGCGTGCTCGCCAACGGCTCCGTCTTTACGCAACCCGGAGCCGTGATCACCGCAAGCGGCACGCTCACGATGGGGCGCTCCGATACGGGATCCGGATTCGACGCAAGAGGCGCGCTGAACGTCGGCCCGCACATCGTCAACCTCCTCGACCCGGCGTTCGGAGAACTCGGATCGCTCACGACCATCGACGGCGGCACGATCACATGCAACAAGGATCTCGAGATCGCCGGCGCCCCGCTCGCGGACGTCGTGCGCGGCACGGGTGAGATCGTCGCAAGTTCGCTCTTTCGCAGTCTCTCCAACAGCATCGTCGAACCTGGCAATCCGATCGGCACGCTGACGGTCGGACAGAACTTCGAGCAACAGGTCGGCGGCGAGCTTTCGATCGAACTTGGCGGGGCGGGCGCGCTCGCCGGCAATCCTGGCGAGCCCCGCGAGGGCGTGAGCAAGAGCGGTAGCGTCGTGTGGGATCAGTTGATCGTGCCGGGGACGGCGACGATCGCGGGCACGCTGCGCGTCGCGCAACTCCCCGGACTCGTCGTCGCCACGGGCGACAGCTTTCCGATTCTCTCGTGCGGCGCACTCGTCGGGACATTCGGCGTCGTCGTGTTCGACGATCCGTATCTCGACAACGCGTTCGACGTTGTCTACACACCGACCGCGGTCGTTCTCGTCGCGCGAGCGACGACGGGCGTCGATCTGCCGCCGATCGGTGACGCGAGCGATGACGATGACTCCGACGATGGCGGCGTGATCGCCGGCGCGATTCCCGCGAGCTACGGCTTGCGCGTGAGCGGCCGCAATCCGTTCAGCGCGTCCGACGGCGCCGCGTTCGAATACGACGTGCCGCGCTCGAGCGCACCGGTCGCGATCTCGGTCTTCGACGTGAGCGGGCGGCGCATCGCGGATCTCGTGAGCGGCGCGCAGTTCGCGGGAACGCACGCCGCGAGCTGGCGCGGCGGCGAACTCAACGCGCTCCCCTCCGGCGTCTACTTCCTACGAATGGACGCAGCGGGCTTCGGCGAAACGAAAAGGCTCGTGCTCCTCAGGTAATCCCGGCAACAGCTCAGTGACGAGGCGACCACTCCTGCGCTCTGGGAGTGGTCGCTCGGTTTCGTCGCGTCAGCGCGCCGCACGATAAGTCGCTGCCTTCGCGGCGTCGCCGGCCGCTTCGTAGAGCGCGGCGACGCGCGCGCGCGCCTCGCTCTTACGCGCCGCCGACATCGCGGACGACGCCGCGATGATCTCGTAGCTGCGCACCAGAAGCGTCTCCGCCTCGTCGTATCGGTGAAGCGCGGTGAGGCATCCGCCGAGGATGTTGTCGGTGAGCGCGCAGCGCGCGTCGTCGCCGGTGGCGTTCGCGTGAGACGCGGCGAAGGCTTCGCGCAAGAGCGGCTCGGCCTCCGCCGCGCGGCCGCGATCGACGAGAAATCCGCCGAGCGACTGAAGCGACCCCGTGACATCGGGATGTTGCTCGCCGAGAAGACGGCGGCGCAACGCCAACGCATCGCGCAGACACGGTTCGGCCTCCGCGTGCCGGCCCATGAGTGCGAGAACCAGACCGAGGTTGTTGAGGCCGTTGGCCACGGCCGGTTGGTCGTCGCCCGCCAACTTGCGCCTTGCAGCGAGCGATTGGCGCAGGAGCGGCTCCGCCTCCGCGTACTTGCCCTGCGAGCGGAGAATGCTCGCGAGGTTGTTGCGACTGTCGGCAACAGCGTCGTGCTCTTCGCCGAAGAGCCGCAGACGCATCTCCATCGCCTCGCGAACGAGCGGCTCGGCCTCCGCGACGCGTCCCGTTCCCCACAGGACGTATGCAAGGTTGTCGAGCGTGGTGGCGATCTTGGCGTGATCGGGTCCGAGTGCCTTGCGCCGGATCGCGAGCGCCTCGCGGATGTCCGTCTCGGCCTCACCGACGCGTCCTAGCCGGTTTAGCGAGAATCCGAGATTCGTGAGCAAGTCCGCGACCTTGGGATGCGCGTCGCCGAGGACTCTCCGTTGAATCGCGAGCGTCGCACGTTGAAGCGACTCTGCCTCCGCGTAGCGGCCCGCGTTGATCAGCACGTTCGCCAGCATCGACATCGACGTGGTGACCGTCGAATGCTCCTCGCCGAATCTGCGCCGCTCGATCGCCAGCGCCTCTCGCACGAGCGATTCCGCTTCGGCGAACGCGCCCCGACTTACAAACGGCTTCGAGAGAATCTTGAGGCCCTCGGCGATCTCGGGATCACCGTCGGGAAGCAGTCGCCGCCGCATGGCGAGCCCCGCGCGGGCGAGCGACTCCGCCTCGACGAGGCGGTCTTGCGACTCATAGATGTTCGCGAGAAAACAGAGTCCGGATGCCACGGTCGGATGCTCGTCGCCGAAGAGGCTGCGCGACACCTCGAGCGACGCGATCCCGAGCGACTCCGCTTGCGCGTTGTCGCCGCGATCCCAGCGAATGTTCGCGACATCGCGAAGACTGGCCGCCAGATCGGCGTGCCGCGGCCCGAGGATCCGCTCGCGCGTCGCGAGCGCTAACCGCAGATGCGTCTCCGCCTCCTCGAGCCGCCCGAGCGACGAGTACGTTTTCCCGATCGTTCGCTCGATCGCCGCGGCGATCTCCGGTTCGTCCAAGAGCGACGGCGCGACCTCGCGCGACGCCTGCTCGAGCACCTCGCGCACCGTGATCTCGCGGCCCGCCGCGCGATCCGGATCCGCGGACGCTAGCATCCCCTGCAGGAACGTGTTGATGCGCTCGACCTTCTCCGCCTCGATCACCGCCTTCGCATGCGCGCGACTCTGGCTCTGGTAGAGAACCGCCATCGTGATCGTGGAGACGACGAGCACGGCGAAGAGCGTGGCGAGGAGCGAGGCGGCGGCGCGGTGGCGCGCGGCCAGCTTGCGGAGTTGGTAGATCGTGCTCTGCGGACGCGCGAGAATCGGCTGATTGAGCAGATAACGCCGCACATCGTCCGCGAGCGCCGCAACGCTCTGGTAGCGTTGGCCGGCGTCCTTCTCGAGCGCGCGAAGCGCAATCGTCTCGAGATCTCCGCGAAGCGCGCGCACGATCGTGCTCGGGCGTCGCGGCTCGCGCTCGGCGATCGTTCGCACCGCGTCGGGGAGCGTGGCGCCGCGAACGTCGTACGGCGGTTCGCCAGTGAGGATCTCGTAGAGAATGACGCCGAGCGAGTAGACGTCGCTCCGCAGGTCGATGTCGCTTGGATTGCCGCGCGTCTGCTCGGGGCTCATGTACGCGAGCGTTCCCTGGATACGGCCGACCTCCGCACCCATCGTCGCGAGCGAGATGTCGGCGTCCGTGATGCGCGCGAGGCCGAAGTCGAGAACCTTCACGTGCGCGGCGGCGCCGGCGTTCGCGGCGTCGGCGCGATCGGCCGCGTCCGTCCCGACCACAAGAATGTTCGACGGCTTGAGGTCCCGATGGATGACGCCGCGCTGGTGCGCGTAGTTGATTGCGTCGCAGATCTGGAGGAAGAGGCCGAGCCGGTACCCGATTTCAGCGCGCCCAGCGGACGGGGCGGCTCCGCGCGCGGCAAGGTGCTCGTCGAGCGGCGCGCCGTTCACGATCTCCATGCTGAAGAAGTGCCGCCCGGCGCTCGTGCGACCCGCTTCGTAGATCGCGGCGATGCCCGCGTGACGAAGCTGTCCGAGCGCGTGCGCCTCGCGCACGAAGAGCTTTATCTGCTGCTCTTCGACATAGGGGCCGCCGCGAATGATCTTGAGCGCAACCGACCGACGCGGACTTTCCTGCTCCGCCTCGAAGACGATTCCCATCCCGCCTTCGCCGAGCTTGCCGAGGATTCTATAGCCGGGAATGCGCTCCGCGCCGAGTGACGTCTCTTCCGAGTCCTTTGCGCCTTCCGCGTGCGTGCGCGAGGGTTCCCCGTCGTGCGCGTGCTCGTCTCGTGTCGGTTCCTCGCTCATGTGGGCATCGCGGCTCGCGACTGAGTCGCACTCCTGATGGATCGGGATGAGAGGAGGCGAGTGTAGCGCAGATTCGGTATCGGCGGCAAAAGCCCGCGGATACTGCCGTTAGTCCCCGCGGTGCGCAGCGACCTCTTCGCAACGAGCCTACTCGTACCGCAGCGCCTCGATCGGATCGAGCCGCGACGCGCGAATCGCCGGGAGCATGCCGAACGCGATCCCGACCGCCGAGCAGAAGACGAGGCCGATGACCGCCCACTCCACGGGCACGCGGACATCGAACTTCGCGAAGTACGCGACAAGATTGCCGAGTCCGAAGCCGACTACGACGCCGATGACGCCCCCGGCGTTGCACAGGAGGACGGCTTCGAGCAGGAACTGGCCCATGATGTTTCCGCGCCGCGCTCCGAGCGCCTTGCGAATCCCGATCTCGCGTGTGCGCTCGGTGACGGCGACCAGCATGATGTTCATGATGCCGATTCCCGCCACGACGAGCGCGATGCCTCCGATGACGAAGGCCGCGAGCTTCACGCCCAGGCTCATCTTGTTGAACTCGGTGATCAGGCTCGCGCTGTTGTAGAAATCAAAATTGTCCTCCTCACCAGGCTTCACGTGCCGGTTGTGGCGCAGGACTTGGCGCGTTTCCTCTATCGCTTCGTCCATCAGCTCCGGGGTCTTGGCCCGAATGGTGATGTTGACCGAGCGCTCGAATCCATCACGCCCCGTGATGCCATAGCTGTTCACGAACGTTGAGACCGGAATCAGGACGTAGCTGTCGAACGATCCTCCGAACGCGGACTTCTTCTCGTCGAAGACGCCGATGACGTCGTACTCGCGTCCATCGACTCGAATCTCCTTCCCGATCGGATCGACGAACGGATAGAGCTTCTCCGCGATCGCGCGGCCGATGACCGCCACTTTGCGCGCGGCGACCACGTCCGTCGCGGAGAGGTTGCGCCCGAGCCCCACGAAGTGCGTGTTGTTGGGCGCGTACTCCGGCGTGCCCCCGCAGATCGAAACGTTCGGGTTCGTCGACTCTCCCTTGTGTTGCGCAACGAGCCCGAACTCCCAAATCTCGGAGCCGACGAGGTCGGCGGACTCGACGTGATCCCGGATCGCCTTCGCGTTTTCGAGCGTCAGGGGCGGCCGCTTCCGGGCTTTTCGCCGCTCCTCGTCCGAATTGAATCCGCCCGCCGGCCACTTCTGCACCTGAAACGTCTGAGCGCCGAGAACGCTCATCTCCTGCTCCAGAGTCGCCTGCACGATCGAGATTCCGGTCATGACGGCGATGATGGAGGCCACGCCGGCCACGATGCCGATGAGCGTCAGCACCGCACGCAGTTTGTTGCTGACGATTGCACCCGTGCTCATCGAGAAGAGGTCAAGCGCGCGCATGCCGGCTCCGAGATACGCTAGTCATGGCGCAGCGACTCGATGGGGTCGAGGCGCGCCCCTCGATACGCGGGCGCCACGCCCGCGAGAACGCCGACCGCGATCGAGACGACGACGGCGATGACGAGAATCGGGATCGAGAGGCTCGCCGGCATCACCGCCGCGTTGATGATCGCGGTGACACCCGTTGCGAGCGCGATCCCGATCAGCCCGCCCACCAGGCAAATCGTCGACGACTCGAAGAGGAATTGCAGCAGGATGCTCCGTCTGGTTGCGCCGAGCGCCTTGCGAATCCCGATCTCGCGCGTTCTCTCCGTCACCGAGACGAACATGACGTTCATCACGCCGACCGCGCCGACGAAAAGCGAGATGCCCGTAACGAAGAGCCCGACGAGCAGCACGATGCCCATGGTGCTGTTGAAGGTCCCCACGAGCGTGTCCAGCTTGTTGATCGAGAAGTTGTCGGCCTCGGTGGGGCGGAGCCTTCGAATCGCACGCATGTCGCCGATGATCTCGAACTCGAGGTCCGCGACGGCTTCCTGCGTGGGCGCCTTCACCGCGATGTCCACCTCCTGGCGGCCGCGGGCTCCCGCGAACGCCTTCACGTAGGACGTGATCGGAACGAAGATCTGCCTGTCGAAATTCGGCCCTCCGAGAAAGCTTCCGCCTTGTTTCTCCATGACCCCGATCACGCGGAAGGCCGTCCTTCCGATCATGATCGACTTGCCCAGGGGGCTCGCGGCCCCGAACAGTCCCTCCTGTACGTCGGTGCCGATCACGCAGACGTTCGTCTTGGAGCGAACATCGGACGGAAGCAGGAAATGCCCCATCTGCGGTTGCGCGCTCGAGAGGCGTGTCTGCTTTTCGGTCGTCCCGACGACGTTCACGCCTTCGATGACCTCTTCGCGGTACTTCACGTCGATCTGGCTGCTCATGGAGGGGTTGACGACGGCGCGGCCCCGGAGTTTGTCTTCGAGCGCGCGGGCCTCGCGCAGATCGAGATTGGGCCGGTTCCGGAAGGAGAAGAAATCGTTCATGACGACCCACGGCATCCGGGATACGTAGAGCACGTCGGTCCCGACGGACGAAAAGCTCTCGCGGAATTTGTTCTGCAGCCCGTTGGCCGCCGTCATGGTGACAACCACCGCGACGATTCCGATGACGATGCCGAGCGTGGTCAGAATGCCGCGGGCCTTGTTGGCGCGCACCGCGTCGAGCGCGATCCGGAGCGTCTCGGCGAGACGCAGCGGCGGCGGCTTCACGCCCGCGCGCCAATCCGCGAGGCCAGGTTTCGGCAATTCGCCGAACTACTCCGCGGCGACATTCTCTTGGCCTGCTTCCGCGTCTTCCATTGGCTTGATCGTGACCGCGGCGCCGTTCTCGAGGTCCTTCGAGATCGCGCGGTAGCTGCCGGTGACGATCTCATCACCTTCCGCGAGCCCATCGAGGATCTCGATCAGCTCGTCACTCTGGATGCCGGTCTTGACCTGCTTCGCGACGGCCTTACCCGCTTCGATGCAGAACACCACCTCTACGAAGCCGTCGCGGTCGGCCTTGTATCGGGCTTCGGCGTCCTTCCGTTGTTCGCCCTTCATGACGAGCTGGTCCACCGGACGGGCCACGACGCTCTGCAGCGGAACGCTCAGCGCTGACGGGTTCGTGTTGGTCACGATATCCGCGCTGGCCGTCATGCCGGGACGAAGCGTCGAAGGCGGATCGACCAACGTGATCTTCACCTCGAACTCGGTCTTCTGCTCCGACGTGCCGGCGCCTTCGGATATGGCGCTGCTGCCGATTTCCGAGACGACGCCTTTGTGCAGTTGGTCGGGAAGCGCGTCGACCTCGATCTCCGCGGTTTGGCCCACGCTGATTGCGATCAGGTCGTTCTCGTCGATCTTGACCTGAGCCTCCATCGCGGAGAGATCGGCCACCGTGAGAATGACATCCTTCTGGAATTGCGATCCGAGCGCGATCTCGCCTTCCTCCTTGTTGAGCGCGCTGATCGTGCCGGCCATCGGGGCGTAGATGGTTGTCTTCGAGAGATCGTCGCGCGCCTGGGTCAGGGCCGCCTGCGCTTGCGCCACCTGGTCCATCGCCGACTTGTGGCGGGCGACCTCGACCTGATACTGGGCGCGCTTCGCGTCGAAGGACGCTTGCGACTCGAGCTCGCTCGCGATCAGCTTCTGCGAGCGCGTAAACTCGTTCTCGGCTTGGAGCATGTTCTCGTTCACGAGGGCCGCGTTCGATCGCGCGGAGCTGACGCTCGCCTCGGCGCTCTCCACGGCCGCAAGGTATCGCGCCTGGTCGAGCGTCACGAGGAGCGCTCCCTTAACGACGAGCTGTCCCTCGACGACCGCGAGCTTCGTGATCTTCCCGCTCACATCGGCGCTGATGTCGACCTTGGTCTTGGGCTGGATCTTCCCCGTGGCGCTGACTTTCTGAATGACCTCCTGGCGCTCGACCTTAGCCGTCTGTACCTCCGGCGCCTTCGCGCGGCGGCCTCGAAGGACGACGCCGGCTCCGGTCGCGACGACGAGAAGGGCCGCGACCCCCAACAACAAGTGCTTCCGTTTCATCATGACCTCGCGGTAAAGGTCCCCAAGTACGACAGTGGATTGTCTCTAGTCAGATCTGCTTCGACGTTTCGAGCCACGCGGAGCGAAGCGAATACGTCCCGAGCGGGGCCCGGGTTTCGTTCAGGAAGGGTGTCGTTGCGTGATCCGGGCGCGGAGTCGACGCGGGCCATCTATCGTCCAGTACCGTCGACCGGGAGTCTACAGCCCGGATGCCGCCGCGATCCAGGCTTTCGAACGGTTCTGAGCCGGCGGCGCGGGAGCGCGGGACGACCCCGCACCCGTCAGCGGAATCGGGGGAAGGCATGACAAATCTTGAGGAAGCGCGAAAGATCTTCGCCGCTGCGCGGTCGGTGACGGTATTGACGGGCGCCGGGATTTCGGCGGACAGCGGCGTGCCGACGTTTCGCGGCGCGGGCGGGCTCTGGCGGAACTACCGCGCGGAGGATCTGGCGACGCCCGAAGCGTTCGCGCGCGATCCGCGGCTCGTCTGGGAGTGGTACGACTGGCGGCGCGGCGTCATCGCGACGAAGCGGCCGAACCGCGGGCACGAGGCGACCGCTGCGATGGAGCGGCGGTTTTCGCGCTTCTGGCTCATCACGCAGAACGTCGACGGGCTGCACCGCGACGCCGGCTCCACCAAGCTCTCCGAGATCCACGGCAACATCTGGAAGGTTCGCTGCACGTCGTGCGGGCACGTGGCGGACGATCGCCGCGTGCCGATTCCGGTTCCGCCGTCGTGCGGCGGATGCGGCGCGCTCGTACGGCCGCACATCGTTTGGTTCGGCGAAACGTTGGACGCGGAGGATGTCGCGAAGAGCCAGGAGGCGCTCGTCTCGTGCGACGTGCTGCTGATCGTCGGCACCTCGGGGATCGTCTATCCTGCGGCTTCGTTCGCGGCGATCGCGAAATCCGCCGGCGCGTTCGTTGTCGACGTCGACGTGGACGCGAAACCAAAATCCCCCGTTGTCGACGTCGCACTGTGCGGGCGCGCGGCCGATATCGTCCCGCAGCTCGTGTCGTGACTGCGCCTCAGCGTGCCGGTTCGTCCCCGGCGACGGCCAACACCCGGCACTGAAGCTCGATCGTGTTGCTCGATGCGTGGTAGAGGAACGTCGGGCCGTCGCCGTAGGCGAAGGGGATGATCTCGAGTTCGCCGCCGAACGCCGTTCCGGCGGGCGTCGAGCGGCACCAATCGGCGAGCCCCTCGTCCGTCATGTCCGAGTCGGCGATCCCGACGAGACGATCTGCCGCCGTGTGAAACCGAAACGATAGCCGCGGCGCGCCCTCGGGAGGCGAGGTAAGGCGCAGCTCGTTCTGCGCTTCGTCCGCGCGCAGAAACCGAGATGTCGAGTCGCTCCGGACGACGAGTCCCGGCGGGAAGCGCTCCTCGAGACGCTCGAACGCGTGCCGCCGAAACTCCCTCGCGCACGCGGAGCACGAATCGATCATGCTCTTCGCGAGTAAATCGAACGCGTCCGTCAAGATTTCGTCGCGCGCATCGCCGGGGCGGATCACGGACATATCGAACGGCGACACTTGCGACGCGGCATCGGAGGCGGGCCCGCGCGAGCTGCGCGCGCTCGGCGCGCACGCGACGATCAAGAGCAACCAGAACGAGAGAAGCTTCTTCACGCGAGCAAGCGCCTCCGGCTCAGAAGAAAACGTTCCAGCGTATCGTCGATTCCAATCGTGAGTCATGATCGTCGCGCTTCTGGACCACGGCCAACGCGACACTCATGTCGGGATGAATGCGGAGGTTTTGCCCAAGACCTGCCGTGATCAAGTTGTCGTCGTCGCCGAACACGTGATAGACGTCGTCGGCGAAGAGGTGGAGCTTCCACCAGCCGGTCAAGTTTCGCACGAAGCCGGCGGAGGCGCCCCCGCCGGCCGAGTAATTTCCGTCGAGCGGCCCGCCGACGTGAAGATCCGTTTCGAGCATCGCGTAGAAGAGCCCCGCGAATCCGGTTTCGTACGCGACGCCGAATCCCGGATTGAGGCGCGAAACGAGATAGTCCTCACCGTTCTCCATAGTTCGCCGAAACAGATCGGCTCTGACTTTCCACGACGTGTGCCGGAAGAACTCGTCGCGTGGCGCGATCGAAATGATGTCGATCAGGTTCAGCGCCTCGAGTTCGAGTTTTCCCTCTTGCGAGTGGTACCTCAGCACGAAGTCGGTGAAGACGAGCTGCGAGCCGCGCTTGTATCCGGCATCACTGTCGAGGAGCGTATGGTATGCGGGCCGGACGCGGATTTCCTGAAACGGCTCGTCGTCGTCGAACCCGAAACCGAGACTGAGGCGATTGGAATGGTGCCCGCCGTCGGGTCGCTCCGGAGCAGTGATCGAATCGCTCGCATCGTGCTGTGCATCGCCGAGCGTACTGCGCGCCGTGAGCGTCTTCAAGAACCGGCTCACGTACGGATCCTTCGTCAGTTCCTTCTTCGCGTACGTGTACTGCAAATACTCGCTCGCTAAATCGCAGACCTTGATCTTTTCGTCGGTCGGAGCGGGCCGCTTCGCGTACTCGTCGGGCTCCAACGTCCCTTCGGCGATCGCGAGCGCGTCGCGCCTTCCGCGTTCCGTGAGCAGCGACGCGAGGTGCTTGATCTTCGTCGATCGCGACGGCCGGTACACGGCTTCGTCAATCAAGCCGCTCTTGCGCACTTCGCGGATCGTGTCGAGCGGGATAACCCACCACCCGCACTGGTCCGTGAGGTTCACGCCCGGGCGTGCGACGTCGAGCAGGAAGAGCAGATCGTACGAGCAATTCTCGCTGAAGAAATAGTAGTCGGCGTAGATGTTTTGCATCTCGTAGACGTGCATGAGAAGCCGCCGGATCTCCTCGGTGTTCAGATCGAGCGGGTACTCCCAGATGTCGCGGTCGCTGACGTCGCTGTATTCCTGCAGCTTCGCGTAGTAGGGGAGAATGGAGAAGAACCCCTCGTAGCTGCCGAGAAGCCCCTTGATGATGTAGAGCGGTCCGAAGGTCTCGTCGGAGATCGCGGAGTAGTTGACGGCGTACGCGAGCAGATCGCTTGCGAAGACGGTTCGGATCGTGAGCAGCGTGTGCCCGTACATCGACGCGGGGCTATTCATGTGCGACGCGGGGAAGATCAGCGTGGCCGACTCCGGTTTGATCGTGTCGATCAGCTCCTCGAATGCATCGCAACGCGAAACTGGAAGCCGTGACTCGTCGATCGCGAGCTTGGTTTTGAGCCAATCGAATCGTGCGACGAAGCGGCAAACCGGATGCTTCGCGTCGGGCGCGATCTGGTCGGCGGGCGTAAAGAACGCGCGGATCGTCGCGTCGAGTTCCGCGGCCGGATCCTGCTTGCCGTTCTTCGCGAGGAAGAAGTTCGGATCGTCGATGAGGCTGCGGAGCCCGAAGAGTCCGCGCTTGTAGTGGACGAGCGTCCGCCAGTGCGGGTCGCCGGAGAGATCGGCGTCGTGCGCGATCTCGAGAAGCGCCTCGACGTAGGGATCGTCCGGCGTCTCAGTCGCCATCGCGGACGACGAAGGTATGCCGAGGACTAGAAAAAGAAGAGGGAGCGCTCGGATCAGAACCATCATCCGCGCGCTCCCTCTTCGAAAATCCAATCGAAAAGCCCCTAGCTCGCCGCGAGCACCGTCTCGATGTTGTTCAGAACATCGACGTGAGTGATCGTCTCGGAGGTGTAGATCTTCGAGAAGTTCGTCTGCAGCACGCTGTAGAGATGGGCGCGCTCCGTCACCGGAACATCCAAGAGGACGGCCAGCGTCGAAAGGTACTCGCCGCTTCCCTTCGACATGTCCATCGCGAGGTTCGACATGTTCTCGCCGACGAACTTGTTCAACTGCTCGTTCGCGGCGAACGCCGTAGCCTTCTCGCAGTTGATCGTGCCCGACGTGATGCCGAACGTCTGATTTCCGAAGGAGCCGTTCGTCGTCGCGGCGAAGACCTGCGAAATCAGTCCGTCTTTGCCTTCGAAGATGAGCGTCCCGATGCCACAACCGGTGTTGGACTGACCTGCCTGCACTGCGCCGACAGCGGCGAACGTGCAAAGAGCCGCAATCGCTAGAGCAACGATTTTTCTCATAGATCCCTCGCCTCCCATTTTTCGGATTCGTGACCAGATAACAACGGGTCGTAACGCGGCCCGCAGTGTGCCTCATGAACAGAGGTGCCGCAAGAACAGAATGCCCCGGCAGATTGCGGATCTCGACGAGACACTGCGACAAGACACTTGGTCCGATCGGTTCATCCGTGCTACGATGACGCCTCGTTCGCCCGCACGTCTCTCCCGCGTTGGTCATTCGCTCGCCCCTCGGAGAATCGCGGCATGATTCGATCCATCGCGCTGCTGATTGTGATGTTCTTGACTGTTTTTTCGCCGCTCGAGGCGCGCGCCGATGCGTCTCTCGCGGTCGAACTCGTCGCGTCCGGTCTTTCGAGCCCTTCGTTCCTGACGTCGCCGCCGGGCGACTCGACGCGCCTCTTCGTTACCGAGGTCAACACCGGCCGGGTCCGCATCATCAAGAACGGCGTTCTGTTGCCGACTCCGTTCGCGACGATCGTCGGAATTTCCACGGGCGCCGAGCGCGGGCTTCTCGGAATGGCGTTCCATCCGGATTACGCGCAGAACGGCTACTTCTACCTCTCGTACACGCGCTCCGACGGCTCGAGCGTCGTGCGCCGCTACGACACGTCGACGAATCCGGATATCGCCGACACGACGAACGGTCTCGACATCACGTCGTTCATCGGCCCGCAGTCGATTCACATCAGCGGTTGGATCGGGTTCGACCCCGACGGCTATTTCTACATCGCGAAGGGCGATGCCGGGTCTTTCCTCACGGCGCAGAACGACTCGAGCCGACACGGGAAGATCCTCCGCCTCGATTTGGGCGACGGAGGGCAGGTTCTCATCCCGCCGGACAACCCGTACGCGAACGAGTGGGGGCCGAAGAATCAGCAGTGGGCGAAGGGGCTGCGCAATCCGTGGCGCTGTTCGTTCGATCGCCTCACCGGCGACTTCTACCTCGGCGACGTGGGGAACTCGACGTATGAAGAGATCGACTACGAGCCGGCCACGAGCCCAGGCGGGCGCAACTACGGATGGCCGTTCTTCGAGGGCTACACGGTGTGGAATTGCCCCGGTCCGTGCGACTCGTCGGGCCTCACTCGGCCCGTGCACGTGTACGAGCACGGCGGGTTCCCGTTCCGCTGCGCGGTGATCGGCGGCTACGTCTATCGCGGCGGCGCGATCCCTGGCCTCGCCGGCTACTACTTCTTCGCCGATCTTTGTTCCGGCAACATCTGGTCGATGCGCAACATCGGTCCCGATCAGTTCGAGATTCTCGACAGAACGGCCGAGCTGCAACCTGGCGGCGCACTCGACATGGACGGAATTCAATCGTTCGGCGAAGACGCGCGCGGCGAACTCTACGTCTTGAACGCGGACGGAGAAATCTATCGCATCATCGCCGATCCGACGGCGGTGCCCGGTGCCGTTGGCGGGCGGCTCGTGCTCGATCTCGGGCCGGCGACGCCGAATCCGAGCGCGGGGGAGTTCGCGGTGCGCGCGTTGTTGCCGCAAGCGGGCGATGCGCGCGCTCGCGTGTTCGACGCGAGCGGGCGGCTCGTGCGCACGCTCGATCGCGGCGCACTCGCGGCCGGAAGTCACGCGTTCCGTTGGAACGGGCTCGACGACGGAGGCCGTGCGGTCGCCGAAGGGACGTATGTTCTGCGGATCGAGTCGGGCGGCGCGAGCGCTGCGCGCAAGCTGACGGTCGTTCGCTAGCGGGCGGCGCGCGGATCGAGGCGGGGAGTTCCGTGGGTCTCATCGAGGAAGCGATCGCGTTCGCCGCTCTGGCCCACTCCGGCCAGCATCGCAAATGCACCGGCCGTCCGTATATCTGGCATCCGCTCGCTGTGGGCCGCCTCCTCGAAGAACACCGCTTTTCGGAAACCGTGATCGCAGCGGGCGTGCTCCACGACACGATCGAAGATACGCGCGTCACGCTCGAGCAACTCGAGTCGCGGTTCGGTCTTCACGTAGCCATGATCGTCGACGGATGCACGGAGCCGAATCACCGCGCGCTCCCGTGGGAGGAGCGTAAGAGCCACACGATCGGCGCGCTCGCGATCGCGGGCATCGAGGTGCGCGCTGTGATCGCCGCCGACAAGATCGACAACCTCCGCGCGATCGCGACCGATCGGGATACGATCGGCGAAGCTATCTGGGAGCGATTCAATCGCGACCGCCAGAAGCAGGAGTGGTATTACCGCGGGATCGCGTCGGCGATTCGCCAGAACATCGCGGAATCCCAGGCGATTTTCGAGCTCCTCGACTTGCACGTCGCTCGAGTCTTCGGCGCGAAGTAACCCCGCGGGAGGGCGCTCGGGCTACGACGCGGCGCGCGGCGGCCGCAGGAGCGACGCCACAACCGCACCGCCAAGAAGTGCTCCGACGACGAGGAGCGAAAGCACGATCGGGATCTTGTAGATTCCGCTGACGCACATCTTCGCTCCGACGAACATCAGCACCATCGCGAGCCCCGCCTGCAGGTAGTGGAACTTCCCCATGAGGCCGGCAAGCAGGAAGAAGAGCGACCGCAGCCCGAGAATCGCGAAGATGTTCGACGTATAGACGATGAACGGGTCGTTCGTGATGGCGAAGATCGCAGGAATCGAGTCGACCGCG
Organism: bacterium; assembly: GCA_046160485.1. GTDB lineage: Bacteria > Orphanbacterota > Orphanbacteria > JBJXGV01 > JBJXGV01 > JBJXGV01. Next base: position 108,136 of record JBJXGV010000002.1, read on the forward strand.
AACGCGACGTCGGTCGCCTCGACGGCGACCAGAACGATGAACAGAAGCGTCGCGTAGGTTCGCCCCGATTTCTTGATGAAGAATCGCGGGCCGTGGTACTCCGAAACCACCGGAAAGAGCCGCTTCACGATACGCACGACCGGGTTCTTGTCGGGCTGAACATCGGCGGAGTTGTGCCCGAAGAGTTTGAAGCCCGTGAAGATCAGAAACACACCCATGACGTAGATCATCCAGTGGAACGAATGCAGAAGCGCAGCGCCCGCGAGGATGAACGCGACGCGCATGACGATGGCGCCGAGAATCCCCCAAAACAGAACGCGCCTCTTCTGCTCGGGCGGCACCGCGAAGTACTGAAAGATGACGAGGAAAACGAAGATGTTGTCGACGGAGAGCGCCGTCTCGATCAAGTAGCCGGTGAAAAACTCGAGCGCCTTCTGCGAGCCGAGGTATTTGTAGACGACACCGTTGAAAATCAAGCCGAGCGCGACCCACACGCAATACCACAGGAGCGCTTGGCCCGTACGCATCTCGCGCGTCTTCCGGTTGAAAACCGCAAGATCGAGTACGAGGAGCGCGACGATGACGGCGGTGAATCCGATCCAGAAGACGGGGCCTTCGAAGTTGTTCGTCATGAGCGCCGGATCCTAATGGAACCGGAGCGGGGCGTAAAGGCGCGCGAAAAAAAAGAGGTTGACGGGTGAGATATTGAAGTGATATCACTTTGATACTGCGCCGCGCGAGTGAAAGCGGCGGATCGACCGAAATCCCGGCGGGCGGGGAGAGCGCCCGAGACTCGAGGAGGTTCGACATGACGAGGAACAAGATGATCCACGCCGCGTCCGGCTGGGCGTTGCTCCTGATCAACCTGGCCGTGTACGCCGCCGCCGCTCTTCTTTTCGCGCGGGCGATCACACAATCCCCGGCCCAACCGGCGCCGGTCATCACGGCATTGGCCGTCTTCGTCGCCGGAATCGTCATCAGCGCGGGCTTCTTCATCATCAACCCGAACTATGCGGCGCTGCTTGTTCTCTTCGGAAGCTATCGCGGTACGGTCGTCGCGAACGGCCTTCGGTGGGCGAATCCGTTTTTCACGAAGAAGAAGATCTCGCTTCGCGTGCGGAACCAGGAGACGTCGAAGCTCAAGGTGAACGACAAGTCGGGCAACCCGGTCGAGATCGCCGCCGTCGTCGTGTGGAAGGTGTCGGATCCGTACCAGGCGCAGTTCGAGGTCGAGAACTACCAGGAATACGTTCGGATTCAGAGCGAGTCGGCGCTGCGGCACATGGCGAGCCAGTACGCGTACGACGGAGAAGACCACGAGATGACGCTGCGTGGAAGCTACGACGAGGTGAGCGCGCAACTTCGTGGTGAGCTTCAGGAGCGGCTCGGGCGCGCGGGCGTCGACGTGATGGAGGCGCGCCTGGCGCATCTTGCGTACGCACCCGAGATCGCGAGCGAGATGCTCCGGCGGCAACAGGCGACCGCCGTCGTCGCGGCGCGATTCAAGATCGTCGAGGGCGCCGTGGGGATGGTCGAACACGCGCTCGACGAACTCAGCAAGAAGAAACTCGTCCAGCTCGACGAAGAACGCAAAGCGGCGATGGTAAGCAACCTGCTCGTTGTGCTCTGCAGCGACCATGCGGCGACACCGGTCGTCAACACGGGAACGCTCTACCAGTAGGCTCGGTATCGATGGCGGGGCGGGCGCCGCGCGCGTCCGCCCCAGGTGTCCCCGCGCGAGGTGTCCGGCATGGCCGAACGAAAGCCGTTTCTTCTCCGGCTCGACGACAAGCTCTACGAAGAGCTGCGCCGTTGGGCCGAATTGGAATTCAGAAGCGTCAACGGGCAGATCGAGTACATACTGCGGCGCGCCGTCGACGAGCGGAAACAGGGGAAGCCGAAGAAGCCCGCGTAGTCGCGCGCGGCACTCCCGTGTTGCGAGTGCGGCACGGCGCCTATAGCATTGCGCGCGGCGTTATCAACCGGAGGAGCTTCAGTGAAGCAGATCGTGGTGATTGGCGGGACGGGTGTCGCGGGTACGGCGGCGATTCGCGCGTCGCGCGAGTTTCTCGCGGAGCGCGCGCGCATCACCGCGGTTTGGTTCGGCCGCAAGGAAGAGTCGATCGCGATCGAGGGCGCCGACGAAGTCATCTTCGGCGACGTCACGGATCCCGAATGCCGCGCGAAGATTCGCACGGCGTGCGGCAACGTCGTCGACATCCTTTTCTTCGCGACGGCGCGCGGCGAGGTCGGTTTTCCGATCGAGCTGGCGACGCCGGAACAGATCGCCGAAGCGTGCCACGTCTCGTTCGATCCGCTGCCGATTTTCGAGCGCGAGTTCCATCCGGCGCGCATCGTTTCCTACAGCACGTTCTACACGCTGAAGGTGCAGCAAGCGACGTACGGCTCGATGGGGCACGCGAAGGCGCGCATCGAGGCGTGGACAACCGAGGCGCCGCACCGCGCGTGTATTCGCGCGGGAGCCTTCGACTCGGAGTCGTCGCGAGCGATCGGTCTGATGCTGCGCCGCCTCGCGCGCGACCAGGGTCTCGCCGCGAGTTCGCTCCTGCGCGATTTCTTCGAGGGGCGTTCCACGCAAGAAGGGCTCGATCGGCTCCGCGAGGCCGCGCAATCCGAGGAGCGCGAGGCCTACGGCGATAGCGGCACTGGCCCCGAGGGACTCCTCGACGCGCACCGCAGACTTCTAGCCGCTCCGGACGCGCGCTTCGTGAATGTTTGCGGCCGCAAGATCTGGCTCTCGGACGATCCTCAGCTTCTCCCCGCGCTGTAGATTCCCTCCGAGAACTTCGCGAACGGAAATGGGGCGCCGTGCGCGCCCCATCTTCGTTCTGCGGATTCTCGCTACGTCATCGAGCGGGGATCGAGAAGGCGGTCGATCTCGTCGGGCGGCAAAACGCCCTTCGCCTTCGCGACCTCGCGTACGGTGCTGCCGGCGCGCTGCGCTTCCTTCGCGATATCGGCCGCGACGTCGTAACCGATCTTCGGCGCGAGCGCGGTGACGAGCATTCCGCTTCGCTCGACGAGTTCCGTGCACCGGTCGCGATCGACCTCGAGCGTCTCGATGGCGCGCTCGGCAACCGTCGACGACGCGCGCCCAACGAGAATCATCGAATAGATGACATTGTCCGCGACGAGCGGGAAAAACGTGTTGAGGTCGAGAATGCCCGACGCGCCCGCGAACGCGATCGCCGCGTCGTTGCCGATGACTTGCGCGGTCACCTGAATCGCGACCTCGGCCATGACGGGGTTGACCTTGCCGGGCATCATCGACGAGCCCGGCTGCAGCGCGCGGAAGCGGATCTCGTGCGGGCCGCCCGCGGGCCCGGCCGCAAGCCAGCGCAGATCGCCGGCGATCTTGCCGAGCGAGATCGCGACGCCGCGCACGGACGCGCTTGCGGTGACGAGCGCGTCGATGCCGCCTTGCGAGGCGAAATGATTCGGCGCCTCGCGAAACGTGTGGCCCGAGAGCTTCGAGAGTTCGGAAAGCGACGCCTCGATGAACGCGCGCGGCGCGCCGTAGCCGGTGCCGACCGCCGTACCGCCGAGCGCAACCGCCGCGAGGCCTTCGTCCGCCTCGCGCACGCGCGCTAGCCCCATCTCGATCATCGCGGCGTGCCCGCCGAGAAGCTGCCCGATCCGCCGCGGCATCGCGTCCATCGTGTGCGTCCGCCCGAGCGCAACCACGTCGTCGAAGCGCTTCGCCGCGGCACCGAGCGCGGTCGACAGACGCGCAACGCCCGGCTCGAGCACCTCCGAGATCGTGTCGCGCGCCGCTACGTGAATCGCGGTCGGAATCACGTCGTTCGACGATTGCCCCATGTTGACGTGATCGTTCGGGTGGACCTTCATCTCGGGCGTCGACGCCAGGCGCGCGAGCACCTCGTTCATGTTCATGTTCGTCGACGTGCCCGATCCAGTTTGAAACACGTCGATCGGAAACTGGTCCGCGTATTCGCCCGCGGCGACCTCGAGCGCCTTCGTTCGGATCGCGGCCGCACGCTCCGCGTCGAGCCGGCCGATCGCGCGGTTCGCCGCCGCGCACGATGCCTTGATTCTCGCGAGGGCGCGAATCACCTGCGGCGACATCCGCCGTCCCGAAATCGGAAAGTTCTCCACCGCGCGCTGCGTTTGCGCGCCGTAGAGCGCACCCTCGGGCACGCGCATCTCGCCCATCGAATCTTTTTCGATTCTCTCTGCCATCGTCGTCTTCCTCTTCTGCGGAATTTCGGGAGCTAGGCCTTCGCTTTTGGAACGGCCCAGCCGGGTTCGATCTCCGACGCGACGCCGGTGCGCTCGGTGATTTCTTTCTTGAACCAATCGATGACGGCCTGCTCGTCGGCGTTCGCGCCGAACACCTCGCCGCCGGCGGGCTTCACGAAAACGACCGGCGTTCGGTGATCTCCGTTGTGGGCCACGCGCACGCCCTCGAGCGCGCGTCCGACGCTCTCGAATTTCGTGCGAATTTCGGGAACGAACGGCGCAAGCTCCGTCTCGATCATTTTTCCGATCGGGTTGAGACGCTGCAGCGCGTAGACGAGGTCTTCCTTGAGCTTCGGAAGCTCGGCGACTATCTCTTCTTTGCTCATGTCGGGGCTCCTTGTGCGATGGCGTCCGGCGGCGGCAGGGAAGCGCGCCGCGCCGCCGCGCGCCGGCGACGGCGGCTAATATAACCGAGTTACGTTGCGGGCGCGAGCAACTCGAGCAGCTCGTCGCGCGAGAGTGCCTTCAGCGTCGACGACTCGTCTGCTTCGACGACCGCGTCCATGAGCGCGCCCTTCTCGCGAATCATCTTGTCGATCCGTTCCTCGATCGTGCCGAGCGTCACGAGCTTCCACACCTGCACTCCGCGCGATTGTCCGATGCGGTGAACGCGGTCCGTCGCCTGATTTTCGCGCGCCGCGTTCCACCAGCGATCGTAGTGCACGACGACGGACGCCGCCGTGAGATCGATGCCGAGCCCGCCGGCGAGAAGGCTGCCGACGAAGACGCGGCATTGCGGATCGTTCTGGAACTTGTGGAGCTGTCCTTTGCGGTCGACCGTGCTGCCGCGCAGCTTCGCGAACCCGATCTGCTTTTCGTTGAGGTGCGCCTCGATCAAGTCGAGCATCTCGAGATACTGGCTGAAGACGACGACCTTCTCGTCGGCTTCGATGATCTCCTCGATCAATTCCTTGAACGCTTCGAATTTTCCCGAGACCATTTCGGACTTCTTGCCGCCGCGCGCGACGAGTGCCGGGTGGTCGCAGAGCCGCTTAAGCAGCGTGAGCACCGCGAAGATGTGGATGTAGTCGACCGGCTCGCTGCCGGAACGGAGCCGGTCGATGAGCGGCGCGGCGCGGCGCGCGAGAATCTCGCGGTAGATCGCCGCTTGCTGCGGCGAGAGCCGGCACGTGCGGTAGTCCTCGACCTTCTTCGGCAGCTCGGTCAGCACGTCGCGCTTGAGGCGGCGCAGCTTGAATGGGCGGATCGCGCGCTTGAGCGCATCGACGCGCTCCGCGTCGCCGAGCTGAATCGGTTTGGCGAAGCGGCGCTCGAAATCGCGCTCCGTTCCGAGGTAGCCCGGGATCAAGAACTCCATGATCGACCAGAGTTCGATGGCGCGATTCTCGATCGGCGTTCCCGTGATCGCGAGGCGGTGTCGCGCGCGTAGATTGCGCGCGAACCGCGACGTGACCGTCTCGGGGTTCTTAATCTTCTGCGCCTCGTCGAGCACGACGTACTCCCAGTCGATTCCCGTGAGCATCGCGGCAGAGCGCGCAACGATTCCGTACGTCGTGACGACGAGTTTGTGGCGCGCGATTTCGGCGGCGTCTTTCTCGCGTGCGAGGCCGTGGAAGATCATCGGCGCAAGCGACGGCGCGTACGCGGTCACCTTGGCCTCCCAGTGATCGAGCACCGAGCGCGGGCAGATCACGAGCGACGGTCGCGACGGCGCGGGGTTCGCGGCGTAGACGCCGAGGAGGAGCGCCATCACCTCGTGTGTTTTTCCGAGCCCCATCTCGTCGGCGAGAATGCCGCCGAACTCCGACTCGCGGAGCCACCAGAGCCACTCGTACCCGATTGCCTGGTAGTGGCGCAGCGAGCCGTGCATCCCGAGCGATTCGAGCGGCGGCGGCGGCGTCAGCGGCTTCATCGACGCGACGCGATCGATGACAGCGCGCGCGTCGTCGTCCGCGTCGAACTCGATCTCGCGCCCGCCCCAGCTCGCCTGCGCTCGCAACAGGCCGGTCCGCGCGACGCGCACGCCGCTCTCGCCGGCTTCAAGACGTACCGGCGCGACCTCGTCGAGCATCGCGGCGCGATCGACGGGAATCCAATCGTTGCCGCGGCGCAGCCAACCGCTCTCGCCGGCGTCGATCACATCCTTGAGCGACACGCGGTACTTGCCGGAGCGATAGACGGGATCGAGCCAGAACCACGCCTCGGCGCCGCTCTGGCTTTCGCCCGCATTCGCGAAGGCGCTCGCCCCGTCGGGTGCGGCGCCCGAATCGCGCGCAGGCCGCTGCGTTCGCGCGTGCACTTCCGCAAGCGAGGCGTTCTTCAGCACGCGGCTCGCGCGCACGATCGGCGAGACGCGCACGCTGCGATTGGCCCGCAGCGCCGGCAGAGTGTTCGTCAGGAAGCCCGGAATCTTCGCGCCGCTCACGCGCGATGGCAGCGTTCCCGCGAGGACCTTGTCGACCGGCGAATCGAGATCGCGCGACACTGGGAAGTAGCCGAGGCCATCGATAACCCACGTGCGGTTTTCCTCGTCGACGACGATGTCGCGGCTGTCGATCGCGCGCGCCGGTGTCTTCGCGGCGGGGAAGTGGACGTGGGGCGAAAGCAAGAGATCGCCGGTCGCATCGTAGTGAACGTGGAGTGAGAGCCGCGCGGAGGTTCGCCGCAGTTTGACCGCTTGCGCCGGCGCGCTCCACGAAACGTTCGCGCGCGCGTGCAAGAGGTCGAGAAGCGTCGGGACGAGCCGCGCCTCGAGCCGGTACTGCGCGGTCGGCGGCGGCCCGTCGCCCTCGCGCACGCCGTCACGCGCCCAGCCGCTGACGACGAGCCCAGGTCCGCCATCGTCGAGTTCGACGCGCCACGTCCATCGTTCGACGTGACTCTTGATGCCGTCGGCGAGTTCCCATGGCTCCAGCGGCGAGAAGCTGTGCGCGCGGTCGTCGCGCGAGTGGTCGAGCGGGTTCACCGAAATCGCGCGGCGGATTTGCAGCCCGCCTGCGGCATCGGTGCGGCGCGCTTGCGACGGCCCCACTCGGCGCACGCCGTCGCGCTGGTCGATCCAAACCAGAAGCGTCGCGACCACGTGTTTGCAGATCGCCGCGGTCCGTTTGAAGTACGGACAGTCGCACGCGCCGTCGACGTTGCCGCCGCGCTGGTCGAACACCCGCACGCGATACGGGCGCCGCCGCGTCGCCGACGCGACGAGCGCGCGCAGCCCTTGCTTCGTGAACATGATTTCGCGCACGGATCCATCGAGCGCGTACTCGCGCCCGCGTGTGTAGACGATGGGCGAGGCGTCGATGCGGACATCGTTCGGCCGGATCGTGTCCAAGGAGGGCATCCGCGTGAGGATGAACGATCGCTCCGGCGGATTCAAGGGGCCGTAATGACGCGTTCAAGGAGTTCGGGCGGAGTGCCGAAAATGAGGGGGATTACCTAGGGGGGAGATTCGGCATGGACCATGACGCCCGAGAGAAGAGACGCCCGTCCACAACCGAGGACCTGATCGCACTCGGGGAGGCGAGCCTGTTGTTCTACGGCTTGCACGAATGGAGCTCGAAGACCGCGAAAGCACTCGAACCGAGCGAGGTTCTTCAAGAATCGGCAAGTTTTATCGAAAACAACCTCGCCGCCACGGATGTGTTGTTCACGTTCATTGGGCCCGACACGCAGCTGTTGCAGCGGGCGGCGGAGCGAATCGCGCGTCACGCGGATCGCGATCCCGCGCTCGCGACCCGGCGCGGACGGGGCGCGTGGCACCGCCTCGGCGATCGCACCTATTTCGAGCTGAGCGGGCGTGCGCGTCCGATCGGCTTCTTCTCGCTCGTGGACGCCACGGAGGACGAGCAGACGCAGCGTCACACGCATCTCTTGCTGGAGATCCTCGCCACACAGCTTGGCGTGCTCTGCGAGAACTCGGTGCTCAATCACCAGATGCGCGAGCTGTCGCGGCGCGATCCGCTCACGGGACTCATGAACCGGCGCGCGCTCGAAGAGTCGATGCACACGCTCATCCGGCAGCAGACCGCGTCGACGCTCTACATGCTCGACATCGATCGCTTCAAGAGCATCAACGATACGTTCGGCCACGCCACGGGAGACGAGGTTCTCAAGGTTGTCGGTCACACGCTCGCGAGCGGCGTGCGCGCCTGCGATATCGCGGCGCGTTACGGCGGCGAAGAGTTGACGGTGATTCTGCGCGACGTCGACATGGCGGAGATTCGTGCGGCGGGCGAGAGTTTGCGCAAGCGGATCGAGCAGATCGACTGGCAGGAGCTTGGTCTCGATCGGCCCGTGACGGTGAGTGTCGGCGCCGCGGCGCGGATTTCCGGCGACTCCGAGTCGCAGAGCTGGATCCGTCGCGCCGACGAGGCGCTCTACCTCGCGAAGGAAGCCGGCCGCAACCGCGTCGTCGTGTGGTCGCCCACGAGCACCGGGATCTCGCACACCGAGTGGGTCACGAGCCCCGAGCGCGAGCATGCGCTCCCGCGCACACAGTCTCGCTAGACGCGGCGCGCGCCTGACTCGCGCGGGCGGATTCCTCGGTCAGACGAAAGGAGCCAACTGCTCCTCGGTTGGTTCCGCTCAGCAGAACCACGGCTCCGTAAGGTACGGAACGGGCGCGCGAAGCGGTGCGAGCCCAGCGGGAATGGCCGCGTCCGTGCCGACGCGCTCCGTGCCGAGCGGCGCACTCGCCGACAGCGATTCCTCGGCGTCGCCGGCGAGTGCGCGCTGCGCGATCACGCGGATCGCGTCGAACGTCACGCGGCGCGACTCGCCGGACGCTTCGCCGCGACGGATACGCGCCATCACAGCCGCGTGCAGCGCATCGACGCGGGGGTCCGAATGCGTCCAGCGCCACGACATCGCGTCGTCGTCGAAGTCGCCGAGGAGCGCGCGCACCTCCGGCAGTTCGAGCAGACGCGAGCCGGCCGGCACGAGCAGTCGAATGGCGAATTGGATCGGCGCAACGCTGTCGACGAGATCGAGCGCGTCGATGCGGTCGAGGAGCGCGCGAAATCCTGGCAGCGTCGTCCACGGCATGAACGTCACGAAGGTCGGCGCGAGATGAACACCGGCGGCGCGGCAAAGCGCGACGGCGCGCGCGAAGTCGGCGGCTGTATGCCCCTTGTCGAGGAGCGCGAGGATATCGTCGTCGATCGACTCGACCGCTGTCGTCACGATCAGGCAGCCGGTTTCGTGGAGAACCGGTAGTTCGCGCGCGTGCGCGAGGAGGTGTTCGATCTTGATCGTGACATCGTACGTGAGCTGCGGGAACTGCTCGTGAAGCGCGCGGACCAGCGGCATCGCGTGCCCCGGCGCATTCAAGAAGTCGGGATCGCCGAACGTGATGTGTTGTGCCCCGGCCGCAACCTGCGCGCGGATATCGGCGAGCACGGCGTCGCGATCGACGACGCGAAAGTGACCTGCGTAGACCGGCACGACGGGGCAGTGTCGGCAGAGATGTTTGCAGCCGCGGCTCGCCTCGGTGTAGCCGACCGCCTTCTCGGATCCGTCGGGAAGGCTCAGGCGCGCGTAGTGGGCGAGTGGCGGGAGGCCGGCGCGCGCGGGCGCGAGGAACTGTTGGCGGTCGACGGAGATCTCGGGGAGCGGCGCGGGCGGGCGCTCCGCGGCGATGTCGCGCGCGAGCGCCGCGAGCGGCGCCTCGAATTCTCCGCCGAGGATCGTCTGCGCGCCGAGCGAGCGCAGGTAGCCGGCGTTCATCGGCGCATAGAGCCCGTAGCACGCGATGTGCGCCGCGGGGTTGAGCGCGCGCACGCGCGGCAGAACGCGCGCCGCGATGCGAGCCGCGGTGTGCATCGGCACGTAGATCGCGATGAGTTGAGCGGCGCGTACGGCGCCTTCGTCGAGGTGCTCGACGGCGACGTCGTTCATCGCCACGCGCGCACCATCGCGCGCAAGCCACGCCGCCGGCGACGCGAGCCCGAACGGCTGCCGGCCGAGTTCGTACGTCGAGATCAGCAAAACGTGGAGCGGCATTCGTCCCCCCGGGACACGGAAGCACTCATGGTCGCGGTTGCGTGCGATGCGCGGATGCGCTGGGCGAGCCTATTCCCGCGCGCGCGCCGCGTAAAGCCGGCTTCAGGCGCGGGGATCGGTGTGATAGAATTCACGCGGCTTGAACCGCTGCGGAATCCTTCCCATTGTGCAGCGCGGCGCGAGCCGCCCAACGGAGGAGACCATGGCCGACGAGACCAAGCCGCGGCTTGTGAATTGCGTGAAGCTCAGCAAAGAGCTTCCGGGTGTAGACCGCAAGCCCTTCAAGGACGACCTCGGGCAGCGGATCTACGACAACGTCTCGCAAGAGGCGTGGAAGATGTGGATGGCGCACATGACGATGCTCGTCAACGAATACCGTCTGAGCCTCACCGATGGCGAGGCGCAGAAGTTTCTCAAGGCCCAGTGCGAGTCGTTTTTTTTCGGAGAAGGCTCCGCGCTGCCGCCCGACTTTAAGGCCCCTTCCGCGAAGCACTAACGCGAGGCGTACTCATCAAGCGAGGGAAGCCGTCATGAAAACGCACGAACGGTTGGATCGAACTCACACTGGCGCACCCGCACGGATTCTTTGCGTCGCCGCCGCGATCGCACTCTTGGCGCTTGCGATCGCGGGTTGCGGGAGCGACAACCCCGGCTCGCCTCCGGTCGACGACACGACGCGCCTAGCAGGCGGCGGTCGCGAGGCGAGCGACGATCCTTTCGTCGGTGGAAGCGACGACTCGGGGCTCGTGCCGCCGGGCGACATGCCCGACTTCGTGGGCGGGCTCATTCCGGTTTTCTATTCGGTGAGGAATTGCGAGGGCGTCGCGTTCGAGCGGGTCATCACCGATTCGGATACGTGGGTTGCGTGGTGGACCGCCGCGACGGCTTGCGACGATTTCGCGCCCGATCCCGAGGACGATCCGCCGCCTCCCACGCTTGCGCTCGGCGAATTTCGCGCCGGCGACGACGACTCGCTTCCGGATGATCGCCCGCCGGACGATCCGACGTTTCCCCCCGGCGATCCCGCTGACACGGGCTGGGTCGAACCCGACACCGGCTGGACCGATCCTGGCTATCCCGGCGATCCGTGGGCCGGCGGTCCGCCGCAAATCGATTTCACGCGCTACGTCATCGTCGTGATCGGGCTCGATACCGCGCCCGGCTGGGGGCGCTCGCTGCAAGTGACGGAAGCCTCGCTCGTCGCGGGAGTGGCGACGGTGCGCTACCAGGTCGCGACGCTCGGCGAGGACTGCCGCGACCTTCTCATGGGACCGTTTATCCCCGAATCGATCGAGACTTCACCCGTGATCGCGGTGCTCGTCGAGAAGCCGTTCGATCTGGCGCCCGTTTTCGCGCGCAGCGACACCGTGTGGAATTGCACGTGGGCTCCCGATCCGAACGAGCCGCTCACGATCTACTACTCCGACACGGAGTGCGCGCTCGGCGACGACGAGCAGGTCTTCACGGACGCGGCGCGCTGGGAGTCGTGGCTTGCGACCGCGACCGCGTGCGACATCGACCGCTGGAACGATGATACGAAGCCGCCGCTACCGGATGGCGTCGATGGCGACGACGCGGAGGGTGGCGTCGAGCCGGGCGTGCCGCCCACGCTTTGGATCGGCGTCGACGTCGATTTCACGACGCACGCCGTGATCGTGCTGCGTTCGGTGACGCAGTCGCGGTGGGGCGGCGGCATCTGGCTCAACGCGATCGACAAGAGCGGCGCGGGAACGCGCATCGACTACTCGGTGATGCAGCCGAGCGACGATTGCCCGCCGATCGAAGGCGACTTCTCGATGCGTCCGACGGTGGCGATCCGCGTGCCGCTGCCGCTCGCAAGCCCTGTCACGTTCACCCGCAACGTCGAGACGATCGATTGCCGCTGGGATGGTGTGGAGCCCGTCGACGGCGACGACGCTGACGGTGGAATCGGAAGCGGCGATGTCAGCGGCGACGATCACTCCGACGACAACGGCGGTCCGCCGCAGAAGCCGAATTACATTCCGGAGTAGTTCGAGCGGATTCGCTCTCGTGTGACGCGCGCGCGCCAGTTCGTCGACTGGCGCGCGCGATTGCGTTCGGGCTCGCCACCGCGTCGCTAGCCCGTCGTCGGCACGGCGCTCGGCGCGATGACGAACGTGAGTGCGGCGTGCGCAGCGCGTAGCGCGGCCTCGACGAACTCCGGCGTCTCGCCGCGCGCGAAAACGAACCCCAAATAGCTCGCGCCTTCGGGCAGCGGCACGACCGTCTGTCCTGGTTTTACGCTGATCGTCACGCTCTCGATTCCCGCGATCGCTTCGGCGGCTGCAACGCCGCGTACGTCTTTCAGGATTCCCGCGCGCGGTATCGGCAGCATCATCACGCCCGACGCGCCGTGTTCGCGCTCGAGTGAATCGACACCGAGGCCGAGCGCGGAACGAAGGATGATTTCCTCGAGCGATGCGCCGACGCCGAAGCGGAGCGCGCGCGAGCAGAGGCCGCCGATCGAGCGCGCCGCGATTTCGATCACGGTGGCGCTCGCGCCGCTCACGCGCAGCTCGGCGTGGATCGGCCCGGTCACGATGCCGAGCGCGCGCGCGGCGGCGGCCGTCTCCTCGGCGATCGCGCGCTGCGCCTCGGCCGGCAGCCGCGACGGCGTGACGTAGATCGTCTCCTCGAAGAACGGGCCATCGAGCGGATCGGGCTTGTCGAAGATCGCGAGGATGTTGACGACGCCCGCGTCGACGATCCCCTCGACGGCGACCTCGCAGCCCGGCACAAACTCTTCCGCGATGAGCCACTCGTTTTCGGGATCGCGCATCTTGCGGATTTCGGCGGTGCGAAGGAGCGTCGCGATGCGAGTGAAGGCGCGCACGAATGTGAGCCGGTCGTCGGCGCGGATTACGCCGCGGCTCGCCGAGAGGCGAAGCGGTTTGACGACGCACGGGAAGCCGACAGAACTTGCGACGGTGACGGCGGCACGCTCGGGCGTTTCATCGAGCGCGACGATCGTGTGCCGCGGCGAACGCACGCCGCCGCGCGCGAGCGCCTCGCGCAGCAGGCGCTTGTTGCTTGCCGCGAGCGCGGCGCTCACGGGATTGCACGCGAGGCCGAGTTCGCGCGCGGCCATCGCCGCGACAACCGCCATCCGATCGCCGCCCGGGATGATCGCGTCGACCGGCTGCTTGCGCGTGAAGTCGACGATCGCGCGCGCCGCCTCCTCCGCCCGATCGAAGTCGACGATCAAGAAACGCTCGTCGAACATCTCCGCGAGCACGTGGCATCGATCGGAGCCGACGATGAACCCGATGCCAAGCGCCCGCGCCGCCGCCGCGAAATCTTCGACGCGATAGCTTTGCGTGTCGGCAAGAAGAAGGGCCGTCTTGCGACGACCCTTCCCGGAAGCATCATCTCTCATGTTCTGCCCGTGAGACGCGCGCCTACCAACCCTTCTTGCGTCCCTTGTTTTCTTTCTCGAGCCATTTCATGAGCGGCGCGTAGTAGTCCATCATCGCGCGCGTCGAGAGATCCTCGCCCGTCGCTTCGCGCAGCACGACCCGCCAGTCGCGCGTCGCGCCCTGCTCGAGAACGCCGCGCAGGAACGCGCCCGTCGCCTTGCTGCCGTAGTAGTTCGCGTGATGCGGGTCGGCCTTCAGAATCTTGCGCGAGATGTGATCGTGAAGCTGGTGCTTGAGCACCGTCGCGATCGCGTAGTCGTAGTACTGGCCGGCGTCGTCGACGATGTGCGTCTTGGTCGCGGCGTCGCAGAACTCTTCGCCGCGCGGCGACGGCGGCTCGACGCCCTGGAAGTCGCTCACGTACTTCCACCAGCGCGCGTTCCACTCGCTCGGAGGCAAGTTGTTCTCGTAGAGATCGCGCTCCCAGAAACTCATCACGCCGGCCGACCACGGAATGAAGACGACCGACGACGTGAGCGCTTCGTCGAGCAGCCACGCGATCTCGTCCGGCGCGTCGCCCGGCTTGAGGATGCCGACCTGCTCGAGGTACGGAACCTGCCGCGCCGCCAGATCGATCAGCTCGCCGATTCCCTCGTGGAATCCGCGGTTCGCGCCCTCGCGCAGTAGCGGCGGCACCTCGGGCCGCGTATACGCAATGTAGTAGTAGATGTGTCCGAGTTCGTGATGCGTCGTGCCGAACCAGCGCTCGTTCGGCTGCACGCTCATGAGCGAGCGCACGTCGTTGTTGAGGTCGACGTGCCACGCTGACGCGTGCGTGTTCTTCTTGCGCGTCGAGTCCTCGGGGACGGGATAGAGATCCGATTTCGTCCAGAACGATTCGGGAAGTTCCTCGAAGCCCATCGACGTGTAGAACGTCTCGGCCTTCTCGACGATCCACTCCGGCGTCTTGTCGGCGAAGAGATCGTCGAGGTTCACGGTTTCGACGAGGCTCGGCCACGCCTGGCTCCAGCGATTGCCGAGCCAGTGCGCGGGGATTTTCGCGGGCACCGGCTTGCCGTACTTCTTCGCGAGTTCGTACTTCGTCCACGTGTGCAGCTCGATGTAGAGCGGCCGCATCACGTCGGTGAAATCCTGAAGCTGCGCCATCATCTCGGGAGTCGTCATCCCGTAGTCGGCGACGTTGAGATCGAAGAACGAATTGAATCCCATCTCGCGCGCGACCTGATTGCGGAGCTTCTGAAGCTCGATGAGCTGCGGCTTGAGCGCGGGGCCCGTCTCCTTCGACGCCTCCCATGCGCGCTGGCGTTCCGCGAGATCCTTCGAGTCTTGCAGTATGTCGTCGATGTCGTTCGCGGTGACGGGGCGCGCGCACGAATCGGCCGCGTGCTCCAAGCAGAATTGGAAACCGTCGAGCGTGCTCTTCGCGCGCGCTTCCGTTTCGACGCGCGCGGCGACGACGTCGGGCACCGTGCCGGGCGACTGCGCGGCGGCGAGCCAGATCTTCTCGAGCTGGCGGCGCGTGAGCGGATCGAGTTCGTGCGCCTTCGCGCGGTAGCGGCGCACGCGCTCGATGATGCCGGGGTCGCCGGCGAACGCCGAGAACGCCTTGTTCGCGGCGACGCGCCCGCCGTCGTGTTCCGGAGAGACATCGGTCGACGCATCCCACTCCGCCTCAGCGGAGATCGTGTAGAGCCGCTCGTAGAGTGACGTGTAGAGCGCGACGAATTCGCGCGCTTCTTTCGCGACGGGCGTTTCCTGGGCGGCGGATGGCGCGGCGCACGCGAGCGTGACGGCGAGCGCGGCGGCAGCGCCGAGAACCGCGAGCGGCGCGGCAAACGCGAAGCGTCGGCCCGAGCAATGTTGACTGCGAGGTGATTGGTTCATGGGTTGGGAGACCTTTCGGGACGAGGTGAACGGTGACGTTGATTGTCGAGCGGAGCCCGATCAGCGTAGCGCTCGGGTGCGCGCCGTGTCGAGCGCATTGTTGGTGTGCGCTACTCCGTCGAGGCGGGCGGACCCGACGAGCTTGTCGCTCGAGCGGCGCCGCCCACGCCGCTTTCAAGCACGACCGCGCGGTAGCCCTGCGCTTCGAGCGACGCGATCTCCGCCGCGGTGGGGACTCGCGCGTACGCGATGTGCGAGCCGTAGAACATCGCTTCGATCGGGCGCTCGCAGTTGAAGAAGACCGCGCGCGGATCGGGGTAGCGTGCGTCGAGCGCGCGCAGCTCATCGGCCCACACTCGCGTGCGCTCGCGCTTGGGCGAGAGGCGCAGGCGTTCGATCGCGTAGCGCGCCGGCAGGCCGAGCGCGAGCACTAGCAGTAGCGTCGCCGCGAGGCGCACGAATTTCGCGCGCGGCGGCGGCGCTGCGTTGCGCGCGGCAGCCGTCACGTGCGCGCAGAAAAGCGCAATGATGAGGAAGAGCGCCGACGATGAAATCGCGACGTAGCCGGGCATCTTCGTCGCCGAGATCGAGAACACGGCGTACGGCGTGAGGAACCAAACCAGCAGGAAGATCCAGCGGCGCCCGAGGCCGCGCGCCGCCCGCGCAATGAGAAACCACGCCACCGGGATGTAGATCGCCTCGCCGAAATCGCGTCCGATGCGCCGCAGGTACCACCACGCCGGTTGGCCGTGTCCGCCGAGCGGCTCGAGCACGTGCAGCAAGTTGTAGTGGCTCTCCCACGCGGCCTCGCGCGGGAATGCGCGCCAGATGTAGAGATTCCACGGGAGCGCGACGGCGGCGGCGGCGCCGAGCACGATCGCAAGCGATGTGACGAAACGGCGCGCGCTGATCGTTCGCCACGCGAGGACGACCCACAGCGCCGGGATGATCATCGCGACCATCCACTTCGTGAGGATCGCCAGGCCGGTGCAGATACCGAGTGCGGCGAGCCACGCGATACCGCGCGCGCGCGTGTGTGCGGGTTCCGCGGCGCGCACGGCCGAGTACGCGCCGAGCGTAACGAAGAAGATCATCAGCGCATCGGGGTGGTCCGTGGCCGTACGGCCCGCGCCGAGTTCGAGCAAGAGCCCGTTGATCGCGTGCAGGCCCGCCGCGAGGAGCGCGACGCGTTCGTCGAAGAGCCGCTTCCCTAGGAAAAACGTGAGCGCGATCGCGAGCGTTCCGAAGAGGAGGCTCGGCAATCGCACCGCGAGTTCGTGGACGCCAAACGTCTTGATGCTGATTGCCATGAGCCACAACGTGAGCGGCGGCTTGTGTACCCAAACGTGATTCGAGAAGAAATCGCGGTAGTCGTAGTCGAGAAGCGCGGTCTTGTAGAGCGTGGGGCGCAGCGGCGAGTCGATCGTGTTTTTCGCGACGAGCGCGTGATAGCGCTCGTCCCATTCGTGAAGGAACTGATCGCCGCACGCGAAGAGGCGCAGGAGCGCCCCCGCGAGGAGAATGCAGATGAGAGCCGCGCGCGTGCGAGAGCCGCCGCCGCGTGCGAAGCGATACGCCGCCGCGAAGAGCGCGACGCAGACGACGACGATCGGGATTCCGAGGCTCTGCGGCAGCAACTAGGCCTCTCGGCGCCGAAGCCCGCCGAAGTACACGAGCGCCGCCGCGTAGGCGGCGAGCGCGGCGATGGGCGCGGCAATCGTGGCGTAGGGGAGCGCAGCGGCGCGCGTTAGCGTCACGTGCACCGACAGGGCGGCCGCGCCCGCGCCCAGAGCCGGGAGGAGCGATGCGATCGCCTGTGACGCCGCCGCGCGCGTGTCGGCGAAGAGAAATCCTCCCGCGAGCCGAACGCCGTACGCGATGAGGAGCGCGATCGCTGCACCGGGCGCGCCTCGCGTCGGCACGAAAAAAAGCATCGCGGCGATGTTGGCCGCCGTCGCCATGAGAATCAGTTGGAAATTGCGCCTCTCGAGACCGGACGCGATGAGGCGCGCGTTCATCACGGTGTCGGCGGCAACCAGGATCGCCGCCGGGGCCATCACGCGGAGCACGGGCGCGCTCGCCGCGAACTCGGCGCCGAAGAGGAGCGCGATCAGCGGGTCCGCGTAGAGAACTTCGATCACGGCGACCGGAACGAGAATCGCGGCGACGTAGCGAATGCTGTCGCGAAAGAGGACCTCGACGCGCGCGGGATCCCGCGCGTGGCTGCGTGCCATGAGCGGAAAAACCGACGTCATCGCGATCGCCGGCAGCAAGCTCGAGAGTTCGACGAGGCGCACGGAAGCCGTGTAGAGCCCGACGTCGAGCACACCGCGAAAATGCGACAGCACGAAAACATCGGTGCGGACGAGAATGAAATTGAGCGCGAGCGCGCCGATGAGGGGCGTGGCGGACTGAAAGAGCGCCGCGATGCGCGCGCCGTCGAAGTGGAGCGCCGGCCGCAGGCGCCGCGTGGCGAGAACCGCGAGCACGATCGCGAACGGAAGCGGCGCGAGGATCTGCGACGCGACGGCGGCCGCGAGCCCGCCGCGCGGCACCGTCGCCACGATGAGCGCAAGGCAGAGCGCCTCGGAGAGAATGCCGAGGATCATCGGGACTTCCATGCGGAGCGCCGTGCGATAGGGAAGTTCGAAGAGCGAGCGCAGCGACGCGCGGCGATTCGTCGTGAAGAGCGTGCCGCATGCGAGCAGGAGAAGCAGCGTCGTGGCGCCGGCGTCGCCGCGCACCCACGGGAAGATGAGGAGCGCCACGGGAATCGCGGCGGCGATCAAAAGCGCTCGGAGTGCGATCGCATCGGCGAAGCGATCGCGCGCGCGATCCGGACGGCGCTCGATGTCGCGCAGCACGATCGATTCGATCCCCGCGTCGGCGATCAACTCGAAGAACGCGACGAACACGAACAGATACGTGAAGCGCCCGAACTCCTCCGCGCCGAGTTCGCGCGTCAACACCATGTACGAAACGAAAACGAGCGCCTTCGAGACGAAGGTCCCCGCGAGGAGGACGGCGGAGTTGCGTATCACGCTGGAGGCGCGGGGCATCGCGTCAGCGCTCGCCCGCGCTCGCGTCGCGCTCGTGCGAGGCGCTCGTCGGTGTGCCGGCCGCCAGGCGCCTCGCGCACTGTTCGCGCGCGGCGTGGACCTCGGCGTTCCGCGGCGCCGCGGCGAGCGCGCGATCGAACGCCGCGATCGCGCCGGCATAGCGCCCGCTCTCGGCGAGGCAAAGACCTTCGAGATACGCGGGAAGAAAGTTCGCGGGCGCGAGCGCCGATGCACGCCCGAGCGCGACCGCAGCTTCATCACGCCGCCCCGCGTTGCGCAGCAGCTTCCCGATCGTGATCCAGCTCTCGACCGAGTTCGGCGACACCTCCGCGCTTCGCTGTGCGCAGTGCAGCGCGCGTTGCGGCAAATCCGCGCGCTCGAATATCGACGCGAGTTTCAAGAACGGCGTGACGTCCGATGCCGCCGAGTAGGCGCTTGTGTAGCGCGCGTCCGATTCGACCCACTCTTGCGTGAGCGCGGCCGCGCGCTCGGTGCGCGCATTGGCCGCAATCCACGGGCCGGTGTGCCACACGGCGATTCCGGCGCAAAGCAGAATCGGCGCGGCGAGGTTCCGCGGCGTGAAGGAGCGCGTTTCGCCGAGCGCCTGATGGATCGCGTCGTCTCGCGCCGACACAAGCCACGCCGCCGCGACATGGAGCGGCACCGAGAATAGCGAGAGCAGATCCCAGTCGCGCACGCCGAGTTTCGGATCGATCACGAACGCGAACCCGAGCGCCGACGCGAGCGCGATCAGCACGAAACGCGTGAATGGGTGGGCAAGCGCGGCGGCGCGCGCCGCTGGTTCACGCGCGATGAGCGCCCACACGATGGCGCCGAGCGGCAAGAGCCCGATGAACAACACGGCGCCGCCGACGAAGGCAATGTGTTCGAACGCGAAGAGCGAGTACGGAACGGAATCGTCGCGAACCAGAGGGAGCGTGATCTTTCCCAACGTGGAAGTCGCGGGGCGCAGCGCGACTTCGGCGAGAAACGCGCACACGACAACCGCGAGAACGACGCAGGCGGTTATCGCGCCGAGCGGGCGGCGGGAACCGCGCGTGTCGTGAGTAGGGCGCACTTCGCGATCGCGTCGCTGCGTGACGAGGAGGTAGACGGCGGCGGGGAGCAGGATCGTCGCCGCGAGGTGGAGGCACGAGACTCCGAGCGCCACAGCGAGAACCCACCACGCTTCGATTTCCCGCTGGCACGCGCGGAACCCAAGCACGAGCGTAAGCATGATCCCCGCACTGACGGCGCCATAGTGCTCGCCATAGCCGAGAAACAGAAGCATCGCGGGCGAACAGAAAAGAAATAAGAGCGAGCCGCGCCCCCACCGCGATGCGAGCCACGCGGCGAGCACGACGTACGCGGCGCCCGACGCGATGCTCGTCGCGGCGAACACGTCGCGCGCGCGGAGCCTTTCCCACACGCCGCGCCCCGCGCGAAACAGCGCGTAGTTGATCGTCATGATCGTGCGGTCGGGGAGCCGGTCGATCGGATCGCGCAGAATCGGCCCGCTCTTCGCCGCCTCGAACTTGTCCTGATACAGCTTGATGTCGCCGAAGAACTCGTTCCGGTTGCCGGCCGTAATCGCGACGATTGCGAAAAGGCCGAGCGCGACGAGCACCAGCGTGAGTCTGCGTGAGTGCGGCGTCGCGTTCGCACTCGTCTCCACAGCCGCGTTCGCGACCGCGTTCGCGGTGGCGCTGCGCGCGCCTCGCGCGGACATCCGGTAGACCGCGATCGCGCCACAGCCGATCGCCGCGCCAACGATCGAAAACGCGATTCGCGCTGCGAATGGAAACGGCCGCCAGTGGAGGAACGCCCAAGCACCGCGGCCGTCCGTCATTCCGAACGCGGCGTGGAGCGCGAGCGCGCCAAGGTAGTACGCGAGGAGTGCGAAGAACGCGAGCCGCGCGCGATCGGCCGCGCTGTTAGGCACGCGAACCGTCGGATGTATCAGCGCCCAACGGGTGAAGCTTCGCGGCCGGGGGCCTCCGCGACCGCTGCCGCTTCGCGCACGACGGGATAGACGCCCCAGCGCTCGTCATGAAACGGCGTCCGGCGATAGAACCATCGCAGCCGCGCGTCAGGGTTCGCGGCGAACGCGGAATCGCTCGCGACCTTCGCGTCGAACTCCGCGCGCAGCGCTGCGTCTTGCGCGAGCATACGTTCCGCCATCGGCTCCATCACGTAACTCTCGTAGTATTCGGTTTCTTGCATGATGCCGAGGAAGAAGCCCCATTGGAGAAACGAGTCGCCGGAATTCGGCTCGAGCAGAAGCACGGCAAGGTCGCCGAGCGGCTGGTCGGTCGGAACGCGCATCGAGCCGCGCGGCAACTCCACGACGCGGCGCTCCATCACCGGCACGCTTTGCACGCGCACGCGGCCTTCGAACGGCTCGGTGTCGAGCGTGAGCGAATCGAGCGCGTAGACTTCGCATTCGACGCTGCGCGCTTCGTCGATTCGCTCCATCGCGATGCCGTGAAGCGCGAGCCGATCGATCACCTCGGGCCACGCGGGCGGAACCCAGTACGCGGTCGGACGCGCAACGCTCACCGCCGGCGCCGTCATCTGCACGTACGGAACCTGGAGTGTGACCGGCCGCCCGGTCCACTCGATGCGCGCGCCTCCGGACACGGCGGATGGAATCTCCCGCGCCACGACGCCGAGAAACTCGAACGGCTTCGGCTCGCCATCAGCGGCGCGCCAGCCGACGGGAACCGGCGAAGGCCGTAGCGCGCGGTCACGAACGGTTGCTTCTCGCAGGCGGCCGCCGCGTTCGCCGAGCAGATCGAGCGTGTGCGCAAGGAGCAGATACGTCCCGAGCACGCGCTGATCGTATGGCTTCAGCGAATGGTTCTCGACGAGAACGGAAGGGACGTGCCGCGCGTCGCCGTATCCCTGTGAGAACCGCGGAGGTGCCGTCCAATTCCCGATGCCGCGCGCAGGGTCGCGGTTATCGAGCGCGAAGATGAGCGGCCCGGGTACGTGCCCCGCTGCGCGCAGCTCTTTCTCGATGTGAGGGCGGAGTTGCGTATCGAGCCATTTCGCCGCGTTCGGCGAGAACCCGTTCGCAGAGTTCCAGCCGATCGTGATGTCGTACTGGTAGTCGATACCGTCGGTGACGTGAATGTCGTAGTAGAGATCCGGGTCCCAGTCGCGGAGCACCTGCACGATCGCGCGCGTCTCGGGCGCGTCGGCCTTCGCGTAGTCGCGATTGAGGTTCAGATTGGACGCGGTCGTGCGCCAGCCGCACGACTCGGGTCCGCGCTGGTTGATCCGGCCGTACGGCGAGAAGCGCTCATGCCCGTCGACGTTGTAGATCGGGATGAAGAGCAGGTTCGCGTCACGCAAGAGATCGCGGCTCCGCCGGCCGGGGAGGAAGTCGCGCAGAAGCATCATCCCCGCGTCCTTCCCATCGATCTCGCCGGAGTGAATGCCTGCCTGCGCAAGAAGTGTCGGGCGGCCCGTGGCGCGTAGCGCTTCCGGCGTCGCTGCGCCGCCATCGGACGCGATCACCATCCAGATGTCGCGCCCCTCAGGGCTCTTGCCGATCGAGATCATCGCGATGTCGTCGCTCGCCCCGTCGAGGCGCGCGAGCCACGCGATCGTTTCGTCGTAGCGCGGTGTCGTCGTCAGGCCGCTCGTTTCGGACGGCGTGACCCACTCATCGTCCGCCGCGACGACGAGCGAGCGGCTGCGCCCTTCCCACGGAAGCGCCGGCGGGAGGATCGCTTCCTCCGCGGCGTTGGCGGCGCGCGCCTCCGCGACGCGTCCAACGTGCGGCGCGAGGATGACGACGATTGCGACCGCCGCGGCGAGGCGTCTCATGACCGTTTTCGCGAACGCATCGCGACCGCGCAGCACGTGAGGTACTTGTGCGGCCGCGACGGAATCCGAAAGCGCGCGAGAGACTTCAGGTCCGACAAAATGCCCCAGGGGAGTGAAGCGGGATCGTGCTTCTGCGCGTACTTCGTGGTCAGAAGATCACTCTCGTAGTGGGACGTGAGCCTCTCGAGCGGCGCGGCGCCGTCTTCCAACAACGCGAACTGCTCGCTGACGCGGTCGAGAAGTTCGCGGGCCTCCGCGCGCGGGATCTCCCCCCGATCGTCGAGCGAGATATCGAACGAAAGAACGAGCAGTCCGTTCGGCCGCAAGACGCGAAAGAATTCGTCGACGATCGCGCTGTAATCCGCGCAGTGTTCGAGCACGGAAATGCAACAGACCGCATCGAACGCCGAGTCGTCGTAGGGGAGTTTCGAAAGCGAAGCGGCCTGAAACGGTATCGTGGATCCCATCACGCGATTTACATGGGCGAACATCGCGGTGAGGGATTCGTCGATGTCGCAGCAGCGCACGTCGGCCCCCTTCGAGGCCAGATAGTACGGGAAGAAAGTAATCCCCGAACCCGCGTCGAGTACCGTGATGCGTTCGTTCGCGTGGCGCGACATCTCGGCAGCAATTTGGTCGACGTTGAACGGATACTCCCAGCGGCGGCTCCATTGCTGCATCGGGTCGGCCACCCACTTGTGCGCGTACTGGCGCAAGTCGCGCCGGGTCTTGCGGAGGAAGTCGTCGGAGAACTCCGCGAGCCCTCGGTACAGCGGACCCTCGATGAGCTCGAGGTAGGCGTGAATAGTGGGAATCCCACTGGGGAGAGGCATGATCTCCTAAGTCTGCGGGGGGCGGCGAATCAGTCGGCCGGATGTTAGCCGGAGCCGAGACGGGCGATCAAGGTGATTCGTCCCCGGCGGCAAGAGCGCCGTCGTCGAGGGCCCTTGTGAGCCTGGCCATGCGGGATTACGATCAAACCTGTCGGCGATACCCGCGCGGGCACACCGAATCCCGCGACGACACGCTCGCCGAGCAATCGATCTCGCGCGCGGAGCACGGGATCGCGCAGGCGCCCTCCCACACCTGCTCCGCACCGCTTGCGTCACCCCGGCGCACCTCACCGGAGGAGGGATCCGATGCACACACGAAGCTCCCATCGCCCAAGAATACTCGCGAGTATGGCTGTGTTTGTTTGCGTGATGTTGGCGCAGTCCATTACGGACGCCGGACGACACACCGCCGCGTTCGCGGGGACGCCCGGCTCCCCGACTACGATCGGGATTCCGTTTTCCGCGTGGTCCGAACTGACGCCTTCGCTCACCGAGAGTCCGAGCGCGAGGCGGCAGCACGCATCGGCGTACGACGCGCTGCGGGAGCACGTCGTCGTGGTCGGCGGAAACGATGGCGCTTTGCGCAACGACGTCTGGGTTCTCTCGCTCGGATTCGATCCCGAATGGACGCGGTCTTTTCCAACGGGAGCCGCACCGACGGGGCGCCGAGGCCACTCCCTCATCTACGATTCACTTCGTGACCGCGTGATTCTCTTCGGCGGCTACGACGGAAACTATCGCCGCGATGTCTGGGCGCTCTCGCTCGGATCCAGTCCGGCATGGACGCTTCTCGGGACGGCGGGCAGCGCACCGCCCGTCGGGATGTATGGCCACTCCGCGATCTACGATCCGGTTCGCGATCAGATGGTCGTGTACGGCGGCGACTACGGAGGCCCATCGGAGTTCGCGGACGCGTGGGCGCTTTCGCTCGACGGGACTCCGACCTGGTCGATGATCTCTCCCGTAGGCGCGAAGCCGCCGCGCCGCGCGTTGCACGCCACCGCGTACGATCCGGTCGGCGAGCGCCTCGTGATCATGGCCGGCCGAAGCGGGACGCTGAACCATCTGTCCGACGCGTGGGCGTTGTCGCTCAGCGGGACTCCCGCGTGGACCGAGCTGACGCCCAGCGGCTCGGGATTCGCGGGTCGCGAGGCCTCCGCAGCGATCTACGACCCCGTCGAGCGCCGCGTCGTGATTTTCGGCGGCTGGTCCGACGAGACGGGCGAACTCGCGGATGTCTGGGCCCTGAAACTCGGCGCCAACGCGGGACTGACGCAACTGGCGCCCGCCGGCGATCTCCCCGCGCCGCGCTGGGGCGACATCGTTCAATACGACCCGAGCGTCGATCGCATGCTGATGTTCGGCGGGAGCGGCCCGTATCGAGGCGACCTGTGGGAACTCCGCTGGTTCATCCGGCCCGGCAAGGTCGACGATGGCGATGGCATCGACAAGAATTGGGGAACGCCGCTCGCCGCGATGCCGCTTTCCATCGAGTCGTCGTACCCGAATCCGTTCGCGTCGTCGACGACGCTCAATTTCAGCTTGCCGGCAACGGACTATGCGCGCGTCGAGGTCTTCGATGTGAGTGGCCGCCTCGTGCGCGTTCTCGCGAACGGGCTCTCCGAGCGCGGCTATCACTCGGCCGTCTGGGATGGACTCGACGAGCAATCACGGGCCGTTCCGCCGGGGATGTACTTCTTCCGATTGGAAGCGCGCTCGGGAACCGCGACGAGAAAAGTCATCCGCATGTAGTCCCGGAAGTCGACGCGGTGCGCGCGGCGGAACTCTCGCCGCGCGCATCGCGCCGAGCCTCGTAACACACGATCGACACCGCACCCGCCCGAAAAGAGAGAAGACGCGCAAGGCCGTGATACACTCGCGCGATTTTTCAAGCGTTCGATCGCGTCTGATCACGCGCGGGCTCTGCTCGTGCAATCCGGGAGGCTACTCTTGTGGGGAAAGGCGTTCGCGCTCTCGCGCCGAATCTGATCCTCTTGGCGATCAGCGGCCTGGTCGTGTTCGCGGGGCTCGAGATCGCGCTGCGCATTCTTGCGCCGAGCGAGATGATCTACCCGCCGGAGCAGGGCCGCGGCAAGGCGTCGCGATTCGATCCGCTCCTCGGGTGGGCGAACAAGGAAGGCGCGACGGTCGATCTGACGACGCGCGAGTTTTCGGCGACCGTCACGATCAACTCGAAGGGTTTGCGCGGGCGCGAGATTCCGTATGAGCGCACGCCGGGCAAGGCGCGCATCGCGCTCCTCGGCGATTCGTTCGCGTGGGGCTTCGGAGTCTCGGACGACGACGCGCTCGCGCCGCAACTGGAGCGCACGCTCGGCGACGGCGTCGAGGTCGTCAACATGGGCGTGATCGGCTATGGCACGGATCAAGAGGTGCTGTTCTACGAAAATGAAGGACGGCGTTACTCGCCGGACCTCGTGCTTCTCGTCTTCTGCCTGAACGATGTCGAGAACAACGTGAGCGATCGCGACCGCTGGTATGGAAAGCCGCGCTTCGTGCTCGACAGCGATTCGCTCACGCTGACGAACGTGCCGGTCTCGTCGGACGCGAAGTGGGACGACTGGCTCACGGAGTTTCGCCCCGAGCGCGCGGCGAACGACCGCGTTCCATTCAAGCGCCGCTTTCGCGCGTACACGTTTCTCACGGAGCGCTACTACAAGCTTCGCGAGCGGCTGGAGATCGTGCGCCCGGGTTTGTTCTCGGACGGGTTCAATCCGCAGCGCGAAGAAGCGTGGCGCGTGACGTTTCGCTTGCTCGAACGCCTGCGTCGCGATGTCGAGGCGGATGGCGCGCGTTTCGCCGTGCTGCTCGTGCCGCGCCTCGAGCAGCTTCGTTACCCGTCGTGGGTGCGCGTGAACGTGACGCTTTCGGCGTTCTGCGAGGGCGCGGGGATCGAGTTCTACGATTTTCTCCACGCCTACCGGCGCGCGCCCAACGGCGAGTCGATGTTCTTTCCGGTCGACGGGCATTGGAACGCCGCGGGGCATCGCTTCGCCGCGGAGAAACTCGCGGAACATCTGCGCAGCGCGGGGCTCTACCCCGTGCCGCGTGCCGCTGCGCCGAGCGCAAGCACCGTCGCGACGGCGGACTCCGTTGCGAGCGGCGGGATGCGATGACCGGCGTCGCGCCGGGCGCGCACAACGCGCGTAGCGTACCGCTCATCGTGGTCGCGCTTCAGGCGGCGCTTCTTCCTCTGGCGGGCGTGCCGATCTGGTTCCGCAACGAGGCGCCGTACCACTACATCATCGCGCGCGCAACCCCGCTTCTGGATTCGTGGAAAACCTACACCGAGGCGATCAACCGCCCGGTCGTGCGCGTCGCGGAGTGGGCCGCGTGCCACGCGTTCGGCGTCGATGCGACGCTTCATGTCCTCTGGAACGGCGCGCTCTTCGTCCTCTTCGCGCTCGTGCTCGCGCGATTCGCCGACGCGCTCTTCGGCGGTCTCGCCGGCTGGCTCTCGGTCGTCGTGCTCCTCGCCGCGTTCGACATCGTCTTCTATCCGGTCTTCAACGCGATTCACGGCGTGCAGTATCCGCTCGAACTTCTCCTCTCGACCGGCGCGCTCTATCTCATGTGGCAGGGGATGCGCGGAAGCGCCGCGCGCTTCGCCGCGGGGATGCTCTGCGCGGCCGCCGCGTTCTTCACGCACTCGATGAGTGTCGTCGTGATTCCGGCCGCCGTCGCGGTGATGGCGCTGAGCGCGGGTCCCGAGTTCGCGCTCGGCGGCCGCCGCGGCCGTATCGCGATCGTGCTCCTCGCCCCGTGCGCGCTCTTGCTGCTTCCCGTCGTGCAGTCGTCCGGCGCACCGGGCGGCATCATGGAAAAAGGCGGCGTGGGCGGCGCACTCATCTTCCTGCAATGGCGCTTCGAGATTCTCGCGAAGCTCGTGATGCGCCTACCCGCGGGGCCGATCCTGCTCGCGGGGGCGTTCGCGGCGGCGGTTGCGCGCGGCGACGCAAAACTGCGCGGCGTCGCGATCGCAGTCGCGGCGGCGATCGTCGTCGCGCTGGCCGCGGTGAAGCTAGGCGCCGAATGGCTGGGCCTGGCGCTTTTCTTCGTCGCGTTCGCGATCGCCGCGATTCGCGATCGCCGGCTGCGCTTCTTGTTCGTGTGGGCGCTCGCGGGAGCGGCGCTCTTCATCGTGACGCGCGAGTGGAGCGCCTCGTACTATCGCCATCTCGCGCTCCCAGCGGCGCTGGCGCTCGCCGGCACGCTGTCGCCGATCGTCTCCGCGATCGCCGCGCGCGCGCCGCGTCGGGCGATTCTGCGCCCGCTCGCGTCGCCGCTGCGCGCTGCGC
This sequence comes from bacterium, assembly GCA_046160485.1. GTDB lineage: Bacteria > Orphanbacterota > Orphanbacteria > JBJXGV01 > JBJXGV01 > JBJXGV01. Next base: position 135,702 of record JBJXGV010000002.1, read on the forward strand.
TCCTCGTCGCGTCGCTCTCCTACGTTGCCGTCTTCGCCGCGCGGTTCGTCCCCGTGCCGTACGTCGGCGCGAAGGTGCGCGAGCTCGAGTACGTGAAGGATCTTTCGTTCGCGTTCCGCGACGCGATCGCGGATGCCGCCGGCCGCGTCGCCGACGGCGACACACTCCTCATGTACAAGGGCCAGTCGCGCGACTCCGAAATGGAGTCGCTCTACGGCGAAGATTTCTTTCTGCGACTTCAGCCCTCGAAGTTTCCCTACTACGAGTGGTACTTTCGTCTCTACGGTAAGACGGTGATGGTCGAGGCGGTCGAGGCGCGTGCGGCCGCGGCGCGAAGCCGCGGCGGGCGGGCGCTTCTCGCGGTCAACGCGTGGGAGATCCGCGACGCGAGCAGCGCGTTCGGCGGTGCGCCCGCGCGCGAGTTCCGGCGCGGCCGCGCGCGCGCCGCACTTTTCGAAGTGGAGAACTGATGACGAAAAAGACGGTCGCGCTCTTGGTTTTCGGCTCGCTCTTCTTCGTCGTCTATCTGGTCCGCATCCCCTGGAACGAGGCGATCCCCGATCTTCTCGCGTTTCCGCGCGTCCCGCTCCTGCTCCTCATCGCGTCGAACGCGCTCACGCCGGTGCTCAAGGCGATTCGTTGGCGCCTCTTGCTTGGCAGCGTCGGCGAGGCGATTCCGTTTCGTACGATGATCTCCTCCGTCTCGGGCGGATTTTTTCTCGGCCTCGTGACGCCGGGCACGAGCGGCGAGTTGGCGCGCGTCGTCACGCTCAAGGTCGATCGCACGCTCGGGATCAGCAGCATCGTCTTCGAGAAAATCTGGGACTTCATCATGCTGCTCCTCATCGCGCTGACGGCGCTCATCGCGATCGTCGTGCACGGGCCGGCGCTTTTCATCGTGGCCCCCGCGGTGTGGGCGCTCGCGGGCGTGCTCGTCTACGTCGTCGCGCGCCGGCCGAGCGTTGCCTCCGCGCTGCCGCGCATTCTCATACGCCGCTTTCTCTCTCAAGAGCGCGGCGACAAACTCGCGGCCGTCTGGCAGTCGTTCGTGAACTTCCTCCGCAGCGGGCGCCTCACGTTTATCTCGGCGTTCTTCGCGCTGCTCTTGTGGGTGATCCCGGGCTGCCAGTACTACTTCGTCCTCAAAAACCTCGGCGTCGACGCGACGTTTCGCATGGTGCTCATCTCGTTCTTCCTTCCGTATCTCGTCGGCGTCGTCTCGCTCGTTCCGCTCGGACTCGGTGTCTTCGATCTCTTCGCGTCGAGTCTCGCGCGTGGGCGCTTCGGACTCACGATCGGGCAGGCGACGGCGAGTATCCTCCTCTACCGCATGCTGATTCCGTTCGTGCTCGTCTTGTGGGGTTTCGTCTGCTACGTGCACCGCGTCCGCAAGAAGGAGCGAACGAAACACGCGGAGGATCTTGGATCGCGGGCGGTCGGAAGCTAGAATCGGTCGCGATCGCCGCACGCCCGACACGAAGGAGTCTCCCGCGTGAATGACACGAACGAAACGTTGAACGATACGCTGAGCGAAGTCGAGGCGCGCATCGTCGGCTGCCTCATCGAAAAGCAAATCACGACGCCCGACTACTATCCGCTCTCGCTCAACGCGCTCACGAACGCGTGCAATCAGAAGAACAATCGCGATCCGGTCGTGTTCTACGACGACCGCACCGTGGAGGCGGCGCTTCACGCGCTCTTCCCGATGCGCCTCGTGATCAAGGTGACGGGAGCCGATAGTCGCGTCCCCAAGTATCGCCATCAGTTCCCGGAGATCTACGCGGTCACGCCGGCGGAGGTCGCGGTGTTGTGCGTCCTCATGTTGCGCGGCCCGCTCACGCTCGGCGAGGTTCGCGGCTGCACGGGGCGGCTCCACGAATTCGCGGACTTAGCGCAGGTCGAGGCGACGCTCGATGCGTTGATGCGGCGCGAGCCGAAGCCCTACGTGATGCGCCTCCCGCGGCAGCCGGGGCAGAAAGAGTCGCGCTTCGCACAGCTTCTGTGCGGAGAGCCCGAGATCGCGGCGGTCGATGAGATCGCTCCGGCGGCGAGCGAATCGCCGCGTGCGAGCACGGCGCGGCACGCGGGCTCACCCGGGGCCGTCGACTCGAAACTCGCTGCCATGGAGGGCGAGATCGCCGCGCTGCGCGCCGAGATCGACGCGCTCAAGCGCGAGTTCGAATCGTTCCGCAAGGCGTTCGAGTGACGTTTCAGGCGAAGCAGTTCTATCGCAAACTCGACGGGCTTCTGCACGAGATCGACGTGGGCACCGGCGATCAGAAATGGTTTACGTGGCTCGTGCGCGAAATCGTCGAACGTTTCGGCGAAGAACTCTTCATCGACAGCGGGCGCCTCTACGCCGAGGGGAGCGGCGGATTTCATCTCCGCAAGGAATTCAAGTCGAAGGACCCCGCGGCGCGCGGGCTCGTGATCCCGAAGGATTATCGGCCGATGCAGCTCGTGCTCGACCACGGCATCTACATTTTCGACGCGACGGTCGAGGGGCAGAGCCCGGAGGTCGAGAATCGCCTCGGCGGGCTCGAATCGATTGCGATTCTCATCGAGGCGCGGCCACGGCGCATTCTTGCGTTCGGCCTTCGCGGCGGGTGGGAGCGCGATCACCTCGACTTCGCGGTGAAGACGATTCGGAACGCGATCAATCAGCGGCTCGCGGTCGTCGATCTGAAGACGGACGTCGATCAGGCGGCGGAGATTCAGCGAAGCCTTCTGCCGGAGACACCGCCGGCGTTCCCCGGCTATTCGATCGCGGCGCGCTCGATCGCGGCAACGGCGGTCGGCGGTGACTTCTACGATTTCTTGCCGCAGGGGCCGGGCGCGATCGGCGTGGCGCTCGGCGACGCGAGCGGCCACGGACTCGGCGCGGCGCTCTTGGCGCGCGACGTCGTCACCGGATTGCGCATGGCGTCCGAGCGCGATCTCAAACTCACGTCGACGATCATCAAGCTCAATCGCGTCATCTCGCGCAGCATGCTCTCGACGCGTTTCGTATCGCTCTTCTACGGCGAGCTCGAGTCGAACGGGAATCTCTTCTACGTGAACGCGGGGCATCCGCCGCCGCTTCTGTTCGGGCCGCGCGGCGTGCGGCGCCTCACGATCGGCGGCTCGATCCTCGGCCCCGTGAGCGACATGCTCTTCAAGCGCGGTTTCGCGCACATCGACCGCGGCGATACGCTCGTTGTCTACTCGGACGGCGTCGTCGAGCGCGAAGGCGCGAACGGCGAGGAGTTCGGCGAATCCGGAATCGAAGCGACGGTCGCATCGCGCGTCGGCGAGCCCGCGCCGGGGATTCTCAAGCTGATCTTCGCGGCGGCGGAGAAGCACGGCGAGCGCCGGCCGTGGGACGACGACACGACGGCGGTTGTGATCACGCGCGAGGCGATGCCGAGCGCGGGCGCGAAAGAGATGGAATCGTGAGCCGGGAACAAGACCGCTCGCGTCGAGCCGCATCGGGGAGCGATCTGTGACGAACTCTTCGGTCATCGCAGGCCGCCCGCATCCTATCGTCGCGTACTCGCGCTTCCTCAAGATCGAGCACACGGTGTTCTCGCTCCCGGTGATCTTCGGAGGAACGTTGCTTGCAGATGCGAGCGGGCTGACGGCCGCGCGCGCGGCGTGGATCGTCGTCGCCGGGTTCGGCGCGCGCACGGCGGCGATGGCACTCAACCGGATCATCGACCGCGCGATCGACGCCGCGAATCCGCGCACGGCGTCGCGCGAGCTGCCGTCGCGCGCGATGTCGCTCGCCGAGGCGTGGGGGATCGCAGCGGCCGGCGCATCGCTCTACTTCGTCGCCGCCGCGTTTCTGTCGCGGCTCTGCCTTGTGCTCTCGCCGATTCCGCTCGCCGTGTTCGTTCTCTATCCGTATCTGAAGCGCGTCACGCCGCTCTGCCATCTCGGCGTCGGCGCGGCTCTCGCGCTCGCGCCACTCGGCGGTTGGCTCGCCGCAGGCCCGCGCTCGTTCGGCGAGATCGGCGCCAACGCGATCGCGCCCGCGCTTCTCGCCGCGTTCACGTTTTTCTGGGTCGCGGGCTTCGATGTGATCTATGCCACACTCGACGAGGAGTTCGATCGCGCGAAGGGTGTGCGCTCACTCCCCGCGGCGTTGGGCCGCGATCGCGCGCTTCGCGTGTCGGCGGCGTTCCACGCGTGCGCGATCGCCGCGCTCGTCGCGCTCGCGCTCCACGCGCGCTTCGCGCCGATCGCGCTCGTCTTCGCCGCCGCGATTCTCGTTCTCTTCGCACTCGAGCAGCGTCTCGCACGCAACGTCGACCTAGCGTTCTTCAAACTCAACATCATCGTCGGATTTGCGGCGCTTGCGTTCGTCGCGGCCGGTGTGTGGGGGCGCGCATGAGCGAACCCGTCGCGCGCCCGAAGCGCATCGTGATCGGCATCTCGGCCGCTTCGGGCGCGGTCTACGCCATCGATTTCGTCAAGCGCGCGCCCGCCGAGAAGTACCTCATCGTATCGGATTGGGGACGCGCGGTTCTCAACATGGAGGAAGGGATCGGCGTCGAGGCGCTCGAACCGCACGTCAAGCGCGTCTTCTCGGACAAGGACCTCGCGGCGCCGTTTGCGTCGGGCTCGAATCCGTTCGACGCGTTCGTCGTGATTCCGTGCTCGATCTCGACGCTCGCGAAGATCGCCGCGGGCATCGGCGACACGCTCATCACGCGCGTCGCGCAGGTCGCACTCAAGGAGCGGCGCACGATGGTGCTCGCGCTCCGGGAAACGCCGCTCCCGACGAACGCGCTCGAGAACGCCGCGCGCCTTTCGCGCGACGGCGTCATCATCATGCCCGTCTCGCCGCCGTGGTATCAGGGGCCGCACTCGCTCGACGACGTCGTCGCCGGCTTCGTCGACAAAATCTTCCGCGTACTCGATCTCCCCGCCGCTCCGGGTTGGCGCGAGGAAGACCTCTAGCCGTTGAGCATGCGTTGAGCCGCCCCGCCGGGTTTCGCGATCTGCAGAGTTTCGTTGCCGCGCTCGAGGCCGCGGGCGAGCTGCGCCGCGTGCGTGTTCCAGTCGATCCCGAACTCGAGATCACGGAGATCGTCGGACGCGTCTGCCGCGAGGGCGGGCCAGCGCTACTCTTCGAGCGCGTCGAGGGGGCGTCGCATCCGCTCGCGGTGAATCTGCTCGGCAGCGCGCGCCGCATCGAGATCGCGCTCGGCGAGGCGCCCGCGGCGATCGGCGAGTCGCTCATCGGACTCGCGCACGCGGCGCAGTCGCTTCGCCTCGGCACGATCTTCGCGCAGCGCGGCACGTTTACTCGCGCGCTCGCGATGCGCCCCGGCCGCGCGCGCGGCGCGGCGCCCTCGCAAACGAACGTCGGCACCGGCGCGGCCGCTGATCTGACGCGCCTGCCGATCACGAAGTGCTGGCCCGGCGACGGCGGCCGCTTCGTCACGTACGGCATGGTCGAGACCGCCGATCCAGAAACGCACGTGAAGAACCTCGGCATCTACCGCCTTCAACAATTCGACGCGCAGAGCACGGGAATGCACTGGCAGATTCAGAAGGGCGGCGGATTTCACTATCACAAGGCGGAGTCGCGCGGCGAGTCGCTTCCCGTCGCGGTGATCGTCGGCGCGGATCCTTCGCTTCTTCTCGCCGCGGTCGCGCCGCTGCCCGAAGGCGTCGACGAGTTCGCGTTCGCGGGATTCCTTCGCGGCGCGCCGACCGAGATGACGCGCGCTCGCACGATCGCGCTCGACGTGCCGGCGCGCGCCGAGTTCATCCTCGAAGGCGAGGTGCGCCCCGGCGAACGCGCGCCCGAGGGGCCGTTCGGCGATCACTTCGGCCACTACTCGCATCAGGCGCCCTATCCCGTCTTTCGCGTGCGCGCGATCACGCACCGGCGCGATGCGATCTTCGTCGCGTCGATGGTGGGGAAGCCGCCGCAGGAGGACAAGTTCATGGGCGAAGCGATCGGCGAGATGTTCGCGCCGATCGTGCGCCTCATGCATCCCGAAGTGCGCGACCTCTGGGCGTATTTCGAGTCGGGCTTTCACAATTTGCTCGTCGTTTCGATCGGGGAGCGCTACGCGAAGGAAGGGATGAAGGCCGCGCTCGGATTGCTCGGCCAGGGGCAGCTCTCGCTCACGAAATGCGTCGTGCTCGTCGACGACGATGTGCCGGTGCGCGATTTCGGCGCGGTGCTGCGTGCGGTGCGCGACAACTTCGATCCCGAGGAAGACTTTTTGCTGCTTCCCGGAGTTCCGCTCGACACGCTCGACTTCACGTCGTTCAAAATGAACCTCGGCAGCAAGATGGTGCTCGACGCGACGACGCGGCGCGTCGATCCGACGGTGCGCGACGCGCGACGCGCGCGCGATGGTGCCGGCGCGAGTGCCGATGCCCGTGCGAGCGCAGCGCCGGCCTCGTCGATCATCGACCGCGACCGCCTCCGCGCGCTCGACGCGCGTATCCTCGCTTCACGCATCCTCGAAGACGTGCTCCTCGTCATCAAGGTCGACTCGGCGATGGCGGCGGGCGGTGGCTCCGCCGGAAGCGAAGTTCTCGACCGCGTTCTCGCAAGCGGTCTGGCGACGAGCGCGAAGCTCATCGCCATCGTCTCGGAAGACGTCGACCTCGACGATCAAACCTCGACGATTTGGGGAATCTTCACGCGCTTCGATGCGGCGCGCGACGTTCGGTTCGCGTCGTCGACGCTGCGCGGCGCATGGGCGCTGCACCGCGGGCCGCTTGGCGTTGACGCTACTTGGAAGAGTGGCTATCCTGGCCCGGTCGTCATGCCCGAAGACATCGTCAAGAGGGTGAATACTCGATGGTCAGAGTACAAGATCTCGAAATCGTAACGCGCGACGCGCGCCTTGCCGCGGTGTGGGCGAAGGTGCGGAGCGGCGATCGCCTCGATGTCGCCGATGGCATCGCGTGCCTACAGACGCACGACCTTCTCGCGCTCGGGCGCATGGCCGACGCGGTCAATCGCGCGAAGAACGCCGATCGCGTTCTCTACGTCGTCAATCGCCAGCTCAACCCGACGAACCTCTGCATTCTCGACTGCAAGTTCTGCGACTTCGCGGCGCGCAAGGGCGACGCGCACGCGTACGAGATGTCGATGGATGAAGTGCTCGCGCACATCACGCCGGACTTGCGCGAGATTCACATCGTCGGCGGACTGCATCCGACTTGGCGCTTCGACGACTACCTCGCGATCATGCGCGAGATCAAGGCCGCGTCGCCGAGCATCCAGATCAAGGCGTGGACAGCCGTCGAGATCGATTGGTTCGCGCGCATCGCGCGCACGTCGATCGAGAACGTGTTCGAGCGGCTCATCGAGGCGGGGCTCGACACGCTTCCCGGCGGCGGCGCCGAGGTTTTCTCGCAGCGCGTCCAGGATCTCATCTTCAAGCCCAAGATCGGCGCGGACCGCTGGCTCGAGGTGCACCGCATCGCGCACGGCATGGGCATTCGCTCGAACGCGACGCTTCTCTATGGCCACGTCGAAACGTACGAGGAGCGCATCGTTCACATGATGCGCCTGCGCGACCTGCAAGATGACACCGGCGGATTCTTCGCGTTCATCCCGCTTGCGTTCCAACCCGGCAACACGGGGCTCGTCGAGCGTCAGGCGTCGGCGATAGAAGATCTGCGCACGATCGCCGCGTCGCGCCTCGTGCTCGACAACTTCCCGCACATCAAGTCGTACTGGGTGATGCTCGGCGAAGGCACCGCGCAGATCGCGCTTCACTTCGGCGCGAGCGATCTCGACGGCACGATCGGCGAGGAGAAGATCGCGCACTACGCGCTCGCCGGCTCCGCGATCGGTCACGCGAAGGACGAGATCGTGAAGATGATCCGCGAGGCCGGCAAGATTGCCGTCGAGCGCGATGCGCTCTACAACGAGGTCGAGGTCGCTGCCACGGCCGCTTCGTAAGCGGCGAGACGGGAAACGACTGCGAGCCCGCGCGTCCGCGCCCCGGAACGGTCCCCTCTTCAGCGAGCCGTCTTTCCTGCCGATAATTATCTGCCTTGTTGTGTTCGTATCGAGGCCGTAGATTGGGGGCCACTATGCATCGCTCGATCGTGTTGCTCGCGGTATGGACGCTTCTTCTCGTCCCGGTTTTCTGCCTGGGCGGGATACTTTCGCACGCATGCGGCGGCCATACGGAAGAGCGGTGTTCGCACGAAGACGACTGCGCCGTCGACCCCTGCTCGACGAGCGTCCGCCCCTCCGAGAACGTCGCGAGGGATGTCGCCGACGCGCTCTGCGAGGCGCTGGCCGTGCCGCAAGCGTTCACCGCTCCGCTCGCGGCGGTGTTTCCTCTCGGCGAGTGTTACTGGGAAGGCACGCGCGTCGCCGATGACGGCCCTCCCTCGAGATCCCTGCCTCTCCTGATCTGATCTCCTAGCTCGACCTCCGGACCCTCTCGTTCACTGTCGTGCGACGCGCGCGGGGCCTGCGTGAATTTCTCGCTGGCTCTCGGACTGATCGCGTGCGCATCGGCGGGTGAACTCCGTTTCGCGTCCCACGAGTCAAGGAGAGCCAATCGTGCAATGGTCTATTCATAGGAACGCCACGGTCATCGTGATCGTGAGCCTGTTTGCGCTCACGAGCCGAGCCGCGGCGGACGAACTTCCTCCGCCGCCTTCGGCGCGACCGCTCGGCAGAGATCTTCCCGCCGCTCTCAAGGGGGGACTCGAGTCCGGCTCGGAGCCGACGGGGTCGCTCTCGCTGCAGGACGTGCTTGTTCTCGCGGTCGCGCGAAACCCGGAGCTCGCCGTCTTTTCGTGGCACGAACGTGCCGCCGACGCGCAGATCATCGGCGCTGGGTTACGACCGAATCCGGAACTTTCTCTCGAAGTTGAGGACGTTGGCGGAACAGGCGAGTCGCAAGGCTTCAAGGCGGCGCAGTTCACGTTGGGACTTGGACAAATGATCGAGCTGGGTGGCAAGCGCGGGGCGCGGCTCGCCGCGGCCAGACGACTGCGGGATTTGGCCGCTTGGGACTACGAGGCGAAGCGACTCGAGATTCTTACTCGGACCGCCGCGGCCTTTATCGAGGTGCTCGCCGCCCAGGAGAGAATCGCGCTCGCTGAGGAGGCGGTGCGGCTCGCCGAGCAGATTGAAACCACCGTCGACGCTCGCGTGAATGCGGCTCGCTCGCACGAGGCGGAGGGGTCGCGCGCGCGAATTGCGCTCGCCTCCGCTCGGATCGAGCGCGACCTTCGGCAGCGCAAGCTATTGGTTGCGCGCCAACACCTCGCGTCACATTGGGGGAGCACCGATCCCCGTTACGAGCGGGTCGACGGCGACCTGAGCCGAGTCTCCATTCTGCCGCCCTACGAACGACTTTCCGTGCGGCTCGAGCAGCATCCTAATCTCGCGCGATGGGCAACCGAGGCCACAGCGCGGGAGGCTTTTCTCCGAGCCGAAACGGCGGGCGGGAGACCCGATCTCACCCTTGGCGCCGGCGTGCGTCATCGCGCGGATGTGGATGAGAACGCCGCGGTGCTAAGCGTCGCCATGCCGTTGCCTCTCTTTAATCGAAATCAAGGCGCGATCGCCGCCGCGAAGGCGGCCTTGGCACGCACGGAGGACGAATGCGGCGCGGCGCGATCGTCCGCACACGCGGCGCTCAGAAGCGCGTACCAATCGTATGAAGCCGCGCGATCCGAGATCGCGCTCGTTGAAGCAGACGTTCTTCCCGACGCGGAGGAGGCCTTCCAGGCGATCCGCGGCGGCTACGAGGAAGGGCGCTTCAGTTTTCTCGAAGTTCTCGACGTGCAGCACACTCTCGCCGCGGCGCGCGCGCAGCGCTTGCGCGCGCTCGCGGAGCTTCATCTCAGTGTTGTCGATATCGAAGCGCTGATCGGCGAATCCATCGAGGACGCGGGACGATGAACCCGTGTTGCCTACTTCCCGAAAACTTCCCACCGACACGATCGGAGTTAGTCCATGAAGCGTAAGCAACTCATCGCCCTTGCCGTTGTGCTGCTCGTAAGCGGCGGGCTATTCGCGCTGGTCGCAACGAAAGTTCAACCTGCAAAAACCGTCGACCCCCACGATCACGGAAGCCACGGCGCGGGAGAGCCCGCGACGCACGACGACCACGACGATCAGGCGGATTACGCCGACGAGGACGGTCACGCGGATCACGCGGGCGAAGGCGAACACGCAGATCACGCCGACCACGAGGATAAGGGGGACCACAGTGGCAAAGACGGTCACGCCGACCACGGGGACGAGGCGGGGACCCCGGGCTCGCACGGTGGACGCATGTTGTCTCGCGGCGATCTCGGGGTCGAGTTGGCCATCTTCGAGCGGGGAACGCCTCCCGAATTTCATCTCTACGTCTACGAAAAGGGCGTGCCCATCGCGCCGGAGGATGTCGACGCGACCGTAGAAGTCACGCGTCTGGGCGGCCGCCACGAGAAGTTCACGTTCAAGCGTGTCGGCGATCACTTCGTCAGCGAGCAAGTCGTCGAGGGACCGCACTCCTTCGATGTCAGTGTTGGCATCGAGATGAAGAACGGCGTGGCTGCGCAGTGGAACTACGCCTCGTACGAGTTTCGCACGATGCTCGGGCCGGAAGCCATTCGCGGCGCTGGCATCGAGATCTCGTCGGCTGGCTCGGCGCGTATACAGAAACGAATCGAAGCGTATGGGCGCATTGCTCCGAACGATGAGCGCACGAAGCATGTGATCCCGCGATTCGCCGGCATCGTAAAACAAGTGAACAAGCGACTCGGCGACCGCGTCTCGGAGAACGACGTGCTCGCGGTAGTCGAGAGCAATGAAAGTCTCCGACCGTACGAAATTCGCTCGAACCTCAGCGGTGTCGTAATCGAGCGTCACGCCATGCCGGGCGAGTTTGCCGACGAAAACGAAACCATCTTCGTCGTCGCCGACCTAAGTACCGTTTGGGCCGACCTCAGCGTGAATCGCCAGGACTTTTCCGATATCAAGATCGGCCAACGCGTGACGATCGACGGCGGCAGCGACATGCCGAAGGTGGAGGGCACGATTTCGTACCTATCGCCGTTCGGCGCTACGAACACGCAGACGATGCTCGCGCGCGTCGTGGTGCCCAACCGTGACGGGCAGTGGCGGCCAGGGTTGTTTGTGTCGGGCGAAATCTTTGTCAACGAACACGAGGCGCCGATCGCAGTCGAGGCGGGAGCGGTACAGACGTTTCAAGACTGGACGGTCGTGTTCGTCACCGACGGGAGCGCGTTCGAGCCGCAGCCCGTCGAGTTGGGGCGCCGTTCCACGGACTGGGTTGAGGTCCTCGCGGGTTTGCCGCTGGGAATGCGCTACGTCTCGAAGAACAGCTTCATCATCAAAGCCGACATCCTGAAGGCCGGCGCGGCGCACGAACACTGAGCACCGCAATTCGTGACGCAATGCGTTTTGGACCGGGAACTCAACCATTCAAGTCGCAGAGGGTAACTCATGCTTGAGAACATTCTAAGATTCTCGATACAGCAACGATGGCTAGTCATCATCGCGACGCTGGCCGTGGCGGCCCTCGGCGCGTACAACTTTCAGCGCCTACCGATCGACGCGGTGCCCGACATCACCAACGTGCAGGTACAGATCAATACCGAGGCGCCGGGATACTCGCCGCTCGAGGCGGAGCAGCGCGTCACTTTCCCCATCGAGACCGCGATGGCGGGCCTGCCGCAGCTCGATTACACACGATCGCTATCACGCTATGGACTGTCGCAGGTGACCGTCGTCTTCAAGGATGGCACGGACATTTATTGGGGACGCCAGCTCATCAGTGAGCGGATCCAAGAGGTGAAAGGACAACTGCCTCCCGGCGTCGAGCCGGCGATGGGGCCGATCTCAACAGGGCTCGGCGAAATCTATATGTTCACCGTCGAGTCGGAGAAGGGCGCCGTCGCTCCGGATGGGCAACCCTACACATCGACTGATCTGCGGACGATTCAGGACTGGGTCATTAAGCCGCAGCTGCGTGGCGTACCAGGGGTCGTCGAGGTCAACACGATCGGCGGCTTCGTAAAGCAATATCACGTGACGCCGTATCCCGACAAACTGCGGGCGTACGGGCTCAGCCTCGAGGATGTGATGGCGGCGCTCGCGGAGAACAACTCGAACGTCGGCGCCGGGTACATCGAACGATTCGGTGAGCAGTACCTGATTCGCGCGCCGGGTCAGGTGCTCGACATGGATGACATCCGAGAAATCGTCGTGGCGCACCACCATGAAGCGCCGGTGCGAATCCGCGATGTCGCCGATGTGGTCCTCGGCGAAGAACTCCGGACGGGCGCCGCGACCGAGGCGGGGCGCGAGGTCGTCCTCGGCACCGTATTCATGCTCGTTGGCGAAAATAGCCGCTCGGTTTCGCAGCGAGTCGACGCGAAGATGGAAGACATCAATCGCACGCTGCCAAAAGGTGTCGTGGCAAGAACGGTCTACGATCGCACGGAGCTGGTGAACGCCACGATCAAAACTGTGCAACACAACCTCGTCGAGGGCGCGGTCCTCGTCGTCGTGATCCTCTTCCTGCTTCTCGGGCACGTGCGCGCGGCGCTCATTACCGCGGCCGTGATACCGTTGTCGATGCTCTTCACCGTCACCGGCATGGTGCAGAACAAAGTCAGCGGGAATCTCATGAGTCTCGGTGCGCTCGACTTCGGTCTCATCGTCGACGGCGCCGTCATCATCGTGGAGAACTGCATTCGGCGGCTCGGCGAGGCGCAGCATCGACTGGGCAGATTGCTGACGAAGGAGGAGCGGCTCGAGATCACGTTCGCCGCGACGAAGGAAGTGCGGCGCGCGACGATGTTCGGCGAACTCATCATCACAATCGTTTATCTGCCGATCTTCGCGCTCTCCGGCGTCGAGGGGAAGATGTTCCACCCGATGGCGCTCACCGTTGTGCTCGCGTTGGCGGCGGCGATGGTTCTCTCCGTGACGTTCGTCCCGGCCACCGTCGCGATCTTGCTCTCCGGAAAGATCTCCGAGAAGGAGAACTTCATCATGCGCGTCGCGAAGCGCGTGTATCTGCCGGCTTTGAAGACGTGCTTGAACTATCGCGCGGCTGTCGTTGCCGGCGCCGTCGCGCTCGTCGTCTTAAGCGGGCTTCTCGCCACGCGAATGGGAACGGAGTTCATCCCGAACTTGGACGAAGGCGACATTGCGCTTCATGCGATGCGAATACCGGGGACGAGCCTCGGACAATCCATTGCGATGCAAGATGCGCTCGAGCAGCGCATCATGGAGGTGCCGGAGGTGAGCAACGTTTTCTCGAAGATCGGCACGCCCGAGATCGCGACCGACCCGATGCCGCCAAACGTCGCCGACACGTTCGTCATTCTCAAGCCGCGCTCGCAATGGCCGGACAAGCGTCGGCAGAAGGCGGACGTCGTAAGCGAAGTCGAGAGGGCGGTCGCCGAAATTCCCGGAAACAATTACGAGTTCACGCAGCCGATTCAGATGCGGTTCAATGAGCTGATCTCAGGCGTGCGAACCGATGTCGCGGTGAAGGTCTTTGGCGACGACATGGAGGTCTTGCGCGAATCCGCGGAGGAGATCAGCGCGGTGCTTCAAGAGATTCCGGGCGCGTCCGACGTAAAGGTCGAGCAGGTCACAGGTCTACCGGTCATGACGGTGCACCTCAATCGAACGGCGATGGCTCGCTATGGATTCAACGTCGCCGACATTCAGGATGTCGTCGAAGTCGCGCTCGGCGGGAAGGCGGTCGGGGAGGTCTTCGAAGGGGACAGGCGGTTCGAGATCGTCGTGCGTCTGCCGGAACGCCTTCGTACGGACATCGACGCGATCATGCGCATTCCGATCCCGCTCCCCGAGAGCGATTTCGACGCGCCGATCATGCCGATCTCGACGGTCTTCGGATGGGAGACTCGCGGATTCGTGCCGCTGTCCGAAGTGGCGGAGATCAAGATCGCGCCCGGGCCGAATCAGATCAGCCGCGAGAATGGAAAGCGGCGCGTCGTCGTCACCGCCAACGTGCGCGGCCGCGACCTTGGATCGTTCGTGAGCGAAGCCGAGGAGCGGATGCGCGCTGTCGAGCTTCCCGCCGGCTATTGGACGACATGGGGCGGAACGTTCGAACAACTCAGCTCCGCAACGAAACGGCTTCAACTCGTCGTGCCGCTTTCTCTGATACTCATTTTCCTCCTGCTCTTCACGACATTCGGCGAAGCGAAGGACGCGCTTCTTGTTTTCACGGGCGTCCCGATGGCGCTTACCGGCGGTGTCGCGGCGCTTTGGATGCGAGGCATCCCGCTCTCGATCTCGGCCGGCGTCGGTTTCATCGCGCTCAGCGGCGTGGCCGTGCTCAATGGTGTCGTCATGATTACGTTTATCAAGAATTTGCGCGAAGAAGGAGAGTCTCTCTATGAGGCCATCATTGACGGCTCGATGACGCGGTTGCGTCCCGTGTTGATGACGGCGCTCGTTGCGAGCCTCGGCTTCGTCCCGATGGCAATCGCAACGGGCCGCGGCGCCGAAGTGCAGCGTCCTCTCGCAACCGTCGTGATCGGCGGGATCATCTCGTCGACGCTATTGACGCTCGTGGTGCTGCCGGCGCTCTACAGTGTCTTTCACGCGAAGCGCGAGACGGAGGACGAGGCAATCGTCGCGGACGAAAGGCCGTTCCGCGAATCGGGAGGCGCGTAGATCAAAAACGCACGCGACGATATTGAGGCCCGCACAAAGCAGGCCGCGCTCACCTTCAAGATCGACGGGTTGGATTGCGCCGAGGAGGTGGCGATCCTCGAACGAGAGCTGCGGCCGCTCGTCGGCGGCGGTGATCGCCTCGCGTTCGACATTTTGAATCGGACGATGATCGTCGACGCGGGCGCGGCGGGTATCGCGGCCGACGAGATCGTTCGCGCCGTGGCGCGCACGGGAATGCGCGCGACGATCTCGAGCGACGAGGCCGGCGACCGCGCGGTCGTCAACGAGAGGAGCGCTGGCCGTCAGACCGCGCTGACGATCGCAAGCGGCGTGTTCGGCGTGGCGGGGTTTCTCGCGCACGCGGCGGTGGAGGGTGGCGCGGCGGCCCTCGGCTCCGAGGGCATGGGGCAGGGTCACGCCGTTCCGCTGGCCGCTCGCGTGTTGTACATGCTCAGCATCGTCGCCGCGGCGTGGAATGTCGCGCCGAAGGGCGTGCGCGCCGCGCAACGCCTCCGTCCGGACATGAACCTCCTCATGACTCTCGCCGTCGCGGGTGCCGTCGTACTCGGCGAGTGGCTGGAGGCAGCGACCGTCTCGTTTCTCTTCGCTGTGTCGCTCGCGCTCGAATCGTGGAGCGTCGGCCGCGCGCGTCGGGCGGTGAAGGCGCTCCTCGACTTGGTGCCGCCGATGGCGCGTCTACTTGAGGACGGCCGCGAGCGCGACGTCCCTCCTGAAGCGGTCGCCGTCGGCGCGCGCTTCGTGGTGCGGCCTGGAGAGCGAATTCCGCTCGACGGCTGCGTCGTCGCAGGCGCAAGCCGCGTGAATCAGGCGCCGATCACCGGCGAGAGCCTGCCGGTGGCGAAGGCGCCGGGTGACGAACTCTTCGCCGGCACGATCAACGGCGATGCCGCACTCGAGATCGAGTGCACGAAGCGGGCGGCCGACACGACGCTCGCGCACATCGTTCGAATGATCGGGCAGGCGCGCACTCGCCGTGCGCCGTCCGAGCGTTGGGTCGAGCGGTTCGCGCGAATCTACACGCCATGCGTTCTGGCGATCTCGCTCTTCGTATTCGTGCTGCCGCCGCTCTTCTTCGGAGCGGCGTGGGGCGACTGGTTCTATCGGTCGCTCGTGTTTCTCGTGATCGGCTGTCCTTGCGCGCTCGTGATTTCGACACCCGTCAGCATCGTCGCGGCGCTCGCGTCGTCCGCGCGGAATGGCGTGCTGATCAAAGGGGGCGTGCACCTCGAGTCTTTCGCGGGGCTGCGCGCGATGGCGTTCGACAAGACGGGAACACTGACGCACGGCGCGCTTGCGGTGAGCGAGATCGTCGCTCTCGAAGGCCACACGGAAGACGAAGTCGTCCAGCGCGCTGCCGCGCTGGAGGCGCGCAGCGGCCATCCGATCGCGCGCGCGATCATGTCGTGCGCGGTCGCGCGCGGAATCGATGTCGCCCCCGGCGCCGATTCACAGCTGATCGCGGGCAAGGGCGCATCGGGCCGCATCGAGGGGCGAGAATTCTGGCTCGGGTCCCATCGCTACCTCGAGGAACGCGGACAGGAAACGCCCGAGGTGCATGAGCGGCTCGAGGCGATGTCGCAGGCGGGAAGCACGATCGTCGTCGTCGGCAATGCGGCACACGTCTGCGGCTTCATCGCGCTCTCGGATCGCGTGCGCGAGAACGCCGCGGGCGTGATGCGCGAGTTGCGCGCGCTCGGCATCGCTCCGCTCGTCATCCTCACCGGCGACAACGCTGGAACCGCGGCACAGGTGGCGCGAGTCATCGATGTCGAAGAGGTGCGCGCGGAGCTATTGCCGGCGGACAAGGTCGCCGCGGTCGAGGAACTCGTGGCCGCGCATCGGAGCGTTGCGATGGTCGGCGATGGCGTCAACGACGCGCCGGCGCTCGCCCAGGCCACCGTCGGCATCGCGATGGCGGCGGCGGGGAGCGACGCGGCGATCGAGACCGCCGACGTTGCGCTGATGTCCGACGATCTGACGAAGCTCCCGTGGCTCGTGCGGCATTCGCGGCGTACTCTCGGTGTCGTTCGCCAGAACATCGTCTTCGCGCTCTCGGTCAAGGCGATCGTCGTGGCCCTCGCGCTCTCGGGCCACGCGTCGCTCTGGGTCGCGATCGCAGCCGACATGGGCGCTTCCTTGCTCGTGATCTTCAACGGTCTGCGTTTGTTGACCGCCGATTCTTGAGGCTGCGGCGGCGGTACGGCTCGCGATAGAATGCGTGCGGCGAAACGGCGGACAAGCGGCGGCCTCTCTCTGAAGAGCGACTCATGCGCGTAGCGAAAATTCCGTACCTCAACTCCCAGCCTTTCTATGGAGCGCTCGACGGGAATGACGCCCCGCGCGAGGCGGACTTGCGCGCGCGCGGTTTCGAGACGATCGAGATGGCGCCGGCGCAACTCGGCGACCTCGCGCGCGAGGGCCGCGTCGATGCCGGGCTGATCCCCGCGGCCGACTACTTCGCTCTCTCCGCGCGTACTGGCGGCGCGCGCTACGAGCGCCTCGGCGATTTCGGCATCTCGGTGCGCGGCCGCGTCGAAAGCGTTCTTCTGCTCTCCGAGAAGCCGCTCGCGCAACTCGGCGGCGCGCGGATCGGCGTAACCGAAGAGAGCGCGACATCCGTGCGGCTCTTGCGCCTACTGCTCGAAGTGGCGCACGGCGTGACGCCGGCAGCGTACGTTCGCGGCGCGCGCGAAAATGTCGACGCGTGCCTTCTCATCGGCGATGAAGCGCTCGCGGCGACCGCGGCGAACGCGCCCGCGCCCTTCGTCTACGATCTGGCGGAAGAATGGGAAACGTGGCAAGACCTGCCGTTCGTCTTCGCGGTGTGGGTGGCGCGCGACGGTGTCGACGCGGCTGAGACGTTGCGGCTCGCCGCGCTTCTCGACGCGTCGCTCGACGGCGGCGCGCACGACGAGCGCGTCGCGGACGCGGCCGCGCTTGCCCGAACGAACTCGCGCGCAGCGACGGTCGCGCGCCCGCCGCGCGCTCATGATCGCGTCGTCGCGCGTATCGCCGAAGAGTACGCGCGCGGTCCGGCGCGCCATCGCGCGCTCGGCGACGCGGCGCGCCTTGCCGCGTATCTTGGCCGCTTCACCTATCGCCTCGGCCCCGACGAGGAGCGCGCGCTTGCACTTTTTCGCCGCCTCCTCGACGAGCACGCAATCAGCTATAATCCGTAGCGTTTCTCGCGAACAACGTCCCGCCGAACGATCGCCACCGTACCTCGACCCGCATTCGCAGGAGCCCCGTCGCAGTCATGGCCGCTTTACTCTCCGAGCTTCGCGACAAGATCGCCGCGGGCGAACGCCTCGATCGCGCCGACGGTGTTGCGCTCTACCGCGACGCGCCGCTACTTGAACTCGGAGAGTGGGCCACCGCGCGCCGCGAAGCGATGCATCCCGGCCGCGCCGTCACGTTCGTGATCGACTCGAATCCGAACTACACGAACGTCTGCAACGTCGACTGTGTCTTCTGCGCGTTCTATCGCCACGGCGACGAGGCCGACGTCTACACGCACGATGTCGAGAAGGTGCTCGAGATGATCGGGCGGTCCCGCGCACTCGGCGCGACAACGGTTCTCCTGCAAGGCGGCGTCAATCCGGCGCTCCCGCTCGACTACTACCTCGCGATCGTGCGCGGCACGCGCGAGCGCTACCCCGACGTCACGCCGCACTTTTGGACCTCGATCGAGATCGAAGGGATGGCGCAGGTCTCGGGCTTAAGCGTGCGCGCCGTGCTCGAGAAACTGTGGGAAGCGGGGCAGCGCACGCTTCCCGGCGGCGGCGCGGAGATTCTCTCGGACCGCGTGCGGATGAAGCTCGGCAAGAAGAAGGGCGGCGCCGACGCGTGGATCGCCGTGCATCGCGAGGCGCATCGCGTCGGGTTCATGTCGACCGCAACGATGATGTACGGCCACATCGAGACGCCGGAGGAAATCGTCGAGCACCTCGATCGCGTGCGTGCTCTGCAAGACGAAGCGCTCGCGAATCGCTCCGGCGGATTTACGGCGTTCGTGCCGTGGTCGTTCAAACCGGGCAACACGCCGCTCGAGAAACAAATCCACACGTACGCGGGGCCGAACACGTACATGCGCGTTCTGGCGCTCGCGCGGCTCTACCTCGACAACGTCCCGCACATCCAGGCGTCGTGGTTCTCCGAGGGAAAGAAAGCGGGGCAGATCGCGCTCCACTTCGGCGCGGACGACTTCGGCGGCACGCTCTTCGAGGAGAACGTGCACGCCGCGACCGGATTCGTGAATCAGACGACGGCGGACGAAGTCGTCTTGCTCATTCGCGAGGCAGGCTTCACGCCGGTTCAGCGCAACACGCTCTACGACCCGCTTCGCGCCTTCTAGCTTTGCCCCGCCCGGCGCGGTCTGCTCGACGCTCCGCCCCAGCGTGCGAACAATACGGGGACGAGAATCATGTTGAGAAACGTCGACGTGAGCAGCCCGCCGAGAATCACGACCGCCATCGGGCTCTGAATCTCGTTGCCGGGCTCGTCGCCCGCGAGAACGAGCGGGATGAGCGCAAGCCCGGCGCAGAGCGCCGTCATGAGAACGGGCGCGAGCCGTTCGACCGAGCCGCGGCGAATCGCGTCTCCGAGCGAGAGACCATCGTGGC
The DNA here is from genome assembly GCA_046160485.1 of bacterium. Classification (GTDB taxonomy): domain Bacteria; phylum Orphanbacterota; class Orphanbacteria; order JBJXGV01; family JBJXGV01; genus JBJXGV01. The sequence goes on from JBJXGV010000002.1 coordinate 155,001, forward strand.
GAATCAGGTTCTGGTAGTGCGAAACGAGAAGAACACCGTTGCGCGTCGCGATGCCGAAGAGCGTGATGAAGCCGACGAGCGCCGCGATGCTCAAGACGCCGCCGCCGAGCGCGAGCGCGTACACGCCGCCGATCAGCGCGAGCGGAAGATTGACGAGTACGATGAGCGTGTGCCGGTGGCTTCGGAACGTCGCGAAGAGGAGTCCGTACATCGCGAAGAGAATCACAGCCGACAAGACGATGAGGTTCCTGACGCCCTCGATCGCCTCTTCGAACTGACCGCCGTACGTGATCCGATAGCCGGTCGGTAGCGTGATTTCCTCGCCCAAAGTTTTCTGCACGCTTTCGACGGTGCCGGCGAGGTCCGCGCCCGAAACATTCGCCGTGAGCATGGCGACACGTTCGACATTCTCTCGCCGAATCATGCTCGGCCCCAAGTCGAATCGAATGCGCGCGACGTCCGCAAGTCGAATCACGCGCCCCGCCGGCGTGGTCACGGGGAGTCCTTCGAGCTGATCGCGATCCTCTCGCAGGCGCTCCGGAACGCGGACGACGACGCGTGAGACAAGTCCGTCCTCGACGATCTCGCCGGCCTCCGTCCCCTGAAAGAGCGCCTCGACGGTACGCGACATCGCGGCCGCGCTGATTCCGTGGCGCGCCATCGCCACGCGATCGAAGTCGATCAGAAGTTGCGGCACGCTCGCTTGCTCCGAGTTGCTCAGGTCCACGATTCCGGGAACCGTTCCCATCACTCGCTCAACGTGTTCTGCGAGGCTGCGCAACACCGAGAGATCGGGGCCGAAGATCTTCACGGCGAGATTCGATTTGCTGCCGGAGATCATGTGGTCGATGCGGTGGCTGATCGGTTGCCCGAAGCTGACGTTCGCTCCGGGAATCGTCGCGACGTCGCGCCGCATCAACTCGAGCAGCTCCTCCTTCGGCCGCCCCTCGCGCAGCACGACTTCCATCTCGGATGCGTTGACACCCTGCACGTGTTCGTCTTTCTCGGCGCGGCCCGTGCGGCGGCTCGTCGAAACAACCTCGGGAAACGCGAGGAGCGACTCCTCGACCTCGCGACCCAGCGCGTCGCTCTCTTCGATCGTGATTCCCGGCAAGCTCACGACCGAGACGGTGAGAGAACCTTCGTTGAAGGGAGGAAGGAAGCTGCGGCCGAGAAGCGGCGCCGTGACGAGCGCGCCGGCCAAGAGCACGGCCGTGATGAAGACGAGAATGCGGCCATGCGCGAGCACCCACTCGAGGTCCTTCCGATACCGCGCCTTCAGCGTGCGAAGGAGCCACGGCTCGTCCTTTTCCAGGAGTTTCGGTTTCGCGAGCAGGTACGACGAGAGCACCGGCGTCACGGTGAGCGATACGAGAAGCGACGCCGCCAGCGCGGCGACGTACGCGAATCCGAGCGGCCGAAGAAGCCGTCCCTCGATGCCCGGCAGGAAGAAGAGCGGCAGGAAGACGAGAACGATGATCGCCGTCGCCAAGAGAATCGGATTTCTCACTTCGGTCGTGGCCGCGAGAACTGTTCGAATGGTCGGATTACGGTCGCGCGCCTCCTTGGTGTGCTCTTGCCGGAGGCGGCGGAACACGTTCTCGACGTCGATGATCGCGTCGTCGACGAGCGCGCCGATCGCGATCGTCAGGCCGCCGAGCGTCATCGTGTTGATCGTGCCGCCGAACAACGAGACCATCACGATCCCCGCGATCAGCGAAAGCGGCATCGCGATCGCCGAGATAAAAGTCGCGGGCAAGTTCCCCAGGAAGACGAAGAGAATGAAGAGAACGAGGATCGCGCCGTCGCGCAGCGCTTCGGAGACGTTGTGGATCGCGACGTCGATGAAATCCGCCTGCCGGAAATTTTCTTTCTCGATGACCGCGCCCGCGGGAATCGCCGTCGCGAGCTGCTCGAGCACGATGTCGATACGTTTCGTCAGATCGAGCGTGTTCGCGCCCGGCTGTTTCTGGACGCTCAAGATGACTGCGGGCTGCGTCTTGTACGACGCCGTCCCTCGCCGCGGCTCCATTCCCTCGCGCACGGTGGCAACGTCTGCAACGCGAATCGGAACACCGTCCGCCACGCGCAACACCGGCGTCCCGAGATCGGCGGTCGTGCGCGCGCGCCCGAGACCGCGCACGAGATACTCCTGGCCGCCGTCGACGTGGAATCCCGCGGCCGGCGAACTCGACGCGTCGCTCAGCGCGCCGGCGATCTCGTCGATGCTCACGCCGCGTTGATCGAGCGCCGCGGGTTCGACCTCGACTTGAAACTCGCGCACCTCCCCGCCGATCGGAACGACTTGCGAGATGCCGGGGATCGCGAGCAGTGCGCGGCGCATCGTCGTCTCCGCGACGCGGCGAAGCTCACGCTGCGAAATCGCGCCCGTCGGAGACGTCAGCGCGATGAACGTGATCTCTCCCATGATCGAACTGATCGGTCCGAGCGACGGCGCGTCGACGTGATCCGGAAGCGTCACGGCGCCAATTCGCTCCGCGACGACTTGGCGCGCGCGATAAATCTCCTCGCCCCATTCGAACTCGGTCCAGATGACGGAGATCCCGGCCGCGGAGACGGATCGGACGCGCCGCACGCCGGGCGCGCCGTTGAGCGCCGACTCGATCGGAAACGTGACGAGCGCCTCGACCTCCTCGGGAGCGGAACCCGGCGCCTCGGTGATGACCGTGACCGTCGGCGCCGTCAGATCCGGGAAGATGTCCACAGGAACTTCCGTCACCCAGGCCGATCCAAAAACGAGAACAAGACTGGCCGCCAGAAGCACGAACTTGCGGTGCACGAGCGAAAACTGAATCAGGCGATTCAACATGGGCGCGCCTCGCCGGCGACGACCGCGCGACGGCTAGTGGACATGGCCTTCACCTGCTCCCGACGAGACGAGCGATGCGCGGCGAACCGCGGCGCCTCCGCGAGTCACGAGCCGCTCGCCCTCCTTGAGTCCCTCGACGAGCGCGCGGTTGCCTTGGCGCGTCACGATGTGAACTTCTCGACGCGCGATCGACTCTCCCTCGACCTGCACGTAGACCACGGGGATGCCCGCGTCGTCGACGATCGCCGCCGACGGGATGACGATGCCCTCGCGCTCGGCGCCGAAAAGGATGTCGACCTGGAGCGCGGTGCCGATCGCCGGAGTCGCATCGCCTCCGGGAATCTCGAATATCGCGGCGATCGTTCCGGTCTCGGCGTCCACGGCGGGGGAGCGCGATATGAGTCGCACGCCCTCCGCGGGAATCGTGATGGCGTCGCGCGCGCCATCGGGCGTGAGCACGAGGCCGTGGACGTCGTCCGACAACACTGCGGCCGGCGGGAGCGACACCTCGACCCAGAGCGGCTCGACTTTCACCAGGCGCGCAATCGCCTCGCCTGCCGTCACCGATTGCCCCGGCACGACGAAGACCTCCGCGATGCGGCCTGCGAACGGCGCGAGGATGTCGACGCGCGAACTCGTTCGCGTGCCGCTCGCGCCGCGTGCGGGCGCGCCGCCGCGCACCGCGGCGATTTCGGAGTCGAGGATCGCGACGCGCGCGCGCGCTTCATCGACCTCGGAGATGCTCACGGCCTCGAGCGCGAGAAGTTTCTCGAGCCGCTCCAATCGGTTTCGAGCGAGCGCGCTTTCCGATTCGATTTCCGCGAGCGTGCGATTCGCGGACGCGCGAGGAGCGAGCGACGCGACGCGCGCGCCGCTCTTCACATCGAGGCCGGCGTAAAGACGCGTATCCGCGGCGATCGCGCCGTCGAGAGGCGCCGAAAGGATTGCGTCGCCGCCCGCGGTCGGACGAATGCGCCCCGGCGCCCGCAGCGACGATCGAATGGCTCCGGCGCGTGTCCACTCCGTCGCGAACTCCGTCCGCCACTGCTGCTCCTTCAGGAAAGAAACCGTCTCGGCCGATTCAGTGTCCGATCCCGGTTCGACGACGGCTCCGCCCGGATGATGTTCATCGCCGACGCGCACTCGCCCCGCGCGAATCTCTTCCTCGCCGGCGCTCGACGCGATCCGGAACAACAGGAAGTAGAGGCCTTCCGCCGAGGGCGTGATCTCGATCGAGTAGATCCCGTCGCGGAGCGGTGTGTCCTGGCGAAAGACCTGCTCCGTCCCGTTGACGGCGCGAAGCACGACGGCCGCGGATCCCTCGCGCTGCGGCGAGAAGTCGGAGAGAATCGTGACGTGTGTATGACACTTGGCGGTCTTGCCGGCGATGAGCGGCTCGCACTCGGGAAAGATCTCGTAGCGTTCGCCCCACGCGGTGACGGCCCAGTTCTCGGCCTCGGGGTGCGCGTGCCCATGGTCGTCGGTCGCGGCATCGTCGCGAGCGGAGCATCCCGCCAAGAGCGCGATGATCGACATCCTGATGATTGCTTTCGAGACGGGCATCACTTTCCTCCACCGATGGTCGTGAGTGTGCGGCCGGCGGCCGCTTCGAGTTCTCTATGGGCTTCGAGCGCCGCGCCGTAGAGATCGAGCGCGGTCAGACGCGTCGTCAGAACGGACCGAAGCGTGTCGAGGAGGTCCGTGAGGCTGCTCTCTCCGAGCGCGAAGGATGCGGACGCGCTTTCCACGAGACGTTGCGTGTCGTCGGAAGCGGTCAGCGCGGTCGACGCGCCTTCCCGGAGTCGGTCGTACGCGGCGCGTGCCGCGTCGATTCGTGCGGCCGATTGAGTTCGAAGGAATGCGAGGCGCGCGGTCGACGATTCGAGGCGCCGCGCCGTCATCGCACGCTCGCCGCTCTGGCGGTCGAAGAGCGGAAGCGGCCAGGAGACGCCGAACACCGGGCCTTCGAACGTCGGCGCGTCGTCGGCTTGCTGTCGCTGCCATCCGGCCATGAGATCCGGCGCGGAGAGGAAGCGGCGCGAGAGGCGCGCGTCGTATGCAGCAGCTTCGAGATCCAGCTCGAGCGCACGAATGCCGGTGTTCGCCGAGGCATCGAGCGACGGGAGAATTTCGGGAAGGCTCGGACGCTCGGGCGCAGAGTTTGCCGCGTCGGGGTTCCACGCGGCAGCGCGCGTTCGCGCGCTCGCCTCCGCGGCGTCGGCGAGCGCAAGCATCGCCTCGATCTCGATGGCCGCGAGTTCGACGCGGCGCGCCGAGAGCCCGGATTCCTCGCCGCTTTCGGCGCGCGCCGACATGCGCGCGACGAGCGCGCGGACGCGTTCCAGATGCGAGGCCGTCATGACACGCCGTTCCGCCGCGAGCGCCCACTCCGCGAAAATCGCCCGGCACGCGATTCGCGTTTCAAGTTGGGCGAGTTCGACGTTGGCGCGCGCCGCGCCGAGCGCCGCTTCGCTCGCGCGAACGCGAAGTCCCCTGCGGCCGTCGAGCGGCGGCGTCCACGCGAGGCTCCACGTACTTTGGCGCGTCGCGTCTTCGGGGAGTTCCCAATCCGCCCCGACGCGTGGATTCTCGAGTCGGCCCGCGGCGCGTCGCGCACCCTCCGCGATCGCGAGTCCTTCCGTCGCGGCGATAAACGCCGGATGGTCTTCGCGGAGCGCCGCGAGGAATTCCGATTCCGTCATCGGCGATTGGGCAGCCGCCGGTAGTTCCGTGACGATCAGCCCGAGGGCCGCAAGCAGGTAGAAACAGGTTTGTCGCATCTGATCTCCAAGCGAAAGCGTGCGCAACGACGAGAGGACCCTGTGAGGGTCCGGACGCAAACGATGCGGCGTTCGATCAGATCAGAAGGATGCTGAGAAACTCGCGAGGCGGAATGGTGGTTTGATTCGGCGGGACGTATCGCGGGGTCGCGTGCGCCTCCAATGTGAGCGCGGCGGACGCATCGGTGGATTCGAGCGGTTCGGCGTGCAGCGAAGGAGCCGCGGCGACCGCCACGCGAATGATCGTGGCGCTCGCGCCCGACGGTTCTCCGAAAACTCCGTGGTCATGCTCGGGAGTCGCCGCGGGATGGTCGTGTCCGTGGCCGTGAGAATGGTCGTCTTGCGACGGTGTCAACGTGTGGGCACTCGCCTCAGCGTGCTCCAGCCAGGCGAGAGGCATGGAGAACTGTGACAAGAGGCCCGCGATCGCGACGAACACGAATGTGCGAGTGAGTCTCACGCCCGCAGTGTTCCTCGCAGTCGACAATCGTGTCAAACGTTTTTTTCGCGCCGGACGCATGCACACCTTGATGCACTCCGATTTCGGCGCGTGGCCATCGAGTGTTCGCGGGACGCGCAATGGGCTAACATGACGCGGATAATGGAACCCGCGAAAGAAGGCGATCTCCCCGATGTCTCACGACGCGAACGCACTCACGACCTCGGCAACCGACGCGCATCAAATCAATTTTGCGTGGCTATTGCGGCTTCGCTGGGGCGCGATCGCGGGACAGACGCTAACGGTCGTGCTCGTCGAGCGGCTTCTCCACTTCGAGCTTCCTCTCGGACCGATCTTCGCGATCATTGGTCTAGAACTGGCGACGAATATCGGTTGCACCGCGTGGGCCGACGGGCGCGCGATTACGCGCGAGCGGCCGCTCGTGCTCTTGCTCGCGTTCGACATCGTCGCGCTTACCGCGCTTCTCTACTTCAGCGGCGGGCCGATGAACCCGTTCAACTTTCTCTATCTGGTTCACCTCGCGCTTGCCGCCGTCGTCGTGAGTCCGTTCTGGACGTGGGGCCTTGCGGCGCTCTCGTTGTCGTCGTTCGGCGCGCTCTTCATCGCTCATCGCGAGCTGCGCGTCGCGGGCGTGCCTCACGCGATCGGCGCGCACGACATGTCGCTTCACGTGCAAGGGATGTGGGTCGCGTTCGCCGTCGCCGCGGTGTTTATCGTCTATTTCGTGTCGCGCGTGTCGCGCGGTCTTGCCGAGCGCGAGGCTGAACTCGCGCGTACGCGCAGCCTCGCGGAGCGGAGCGAGAAGCTCGCGTCGCTCGCGACGCTCGCCGCCGGCGCGGCGCACGAGCTGGCGACGCCGCTCTCGACGATTGCGGTCGTCGCCAAGGAACTCGAGCGCGAACTCGAGCGGCGCGGCGCGGCGGGCGGCGGCGCGTTCGCTGGCGATGGCGTCGTGCAGGACGCACGTCTGATTCGCACCGAGGTCGAGCGCTGCCACAAAATTCTCGAGCATATGGCTGTCGAGGCGGGCGAGAGCCCCGGCGAGGGAATCCTGTCGATCTCGGTAGCGGAACTCATCGACGCGGCGCTCGAAGCGGCGCCGGACCGCGCGCGCGTGCGCACGCGTTTCGACGGCGATGTCGCGGCACGCGAACTGCGGCTTCCGCCGCGCGCCGTTGCCGAGGCGTTGCGCGCCGTCATCAAGAACGCCGCGGAGGCGTCGCCCGACGGCGCGCGCATCTTCGTCGATGCCGCCGTCGATGGCGATGTGCTTCGCATCGCGGTTCGCGACGATGGCGGCGGAATGCCGCCCGCGGTTCTCGCGCGCGCCGGGGAGCCGTTCTTCACGACGAAGGGTCCGGGGCGCGGCATGGGTCTGGGCCTTTTCCTAACGCGCGCCGTGATCGAGCGACTGGGTGGAACTCTCGGCCTCGACTCCGCCCCCGCCCGCGGAACGACCGTCACGCTGTCGCTACCGCTCGTGGCCCCTGCGACAAGAGGCCACATGGCGGAGTCTGGCGCGCCGTGAGTCAATGGTCCGGTCCTCGCATCCAAAGGATACCGATGTCCGCCAAGCCCGATCCGCAACGCCGCGCGTCCGCACAATCGATTCTCATAGTCGACGATGATTCGACGTTTCGCAGCCGGCTCGCGCGCGCGTTCACCGAGCGCGGGTTCGATGTCCGTGACGCCCACGACGCCGAGAGCGCGCTCGCGCTCGCGAATGAGGAATCCCCGGAGTTGGCCGTCGTCGATCTGCGAATGCCGGGGCGATCCGGTCTTGAGCTTGCTCAGGATCTTCTGCGCATCGATCCGGCGACGCAGGTCGTCGTACTCACCGGCTACGGCAGCATCGCGACAGCGATCGAGGCGATGCGGATCGGCGCGACGTACTACCTGTCGAAGCCGGCGGATGTCGACGACATCCTCGCCGCGTTCGCGCGCAAGAACGCGCCGCCGCTCGAGCCGACGCCCGGCGATCACGCGACACCTTCGCTCGCTCGCACGGAGTGGGAGCATCTCAACCGCGTTCTCACCGACTGCGGCGGGAACATCTCCGAGGCGTCGCGCCGCCTCGCGATTCATCGCCGCTCGCTGCAGCGCAAGCTCAAGAAGTTCCCGCCGGCGGACTAGGCGCGTCGCTCGATCCACGAAAGAAAAGCCCGCGTGTGTTCCAGATTTATCTTCCTCGTCGCGGACCGACGTGGGGGCCCTAAAGCGCGGCTAAAGCTCTTCCGTCGGCGCGCCGAAGCCGAACGGGAAACCCATCTCGAGATCGAACGAGAAGAAGTCGGTCTCGGCGAGCACTTCCTTCGACGAGAAGCGCCACACTTCCCAGCCTTCGCGCCGCAGCCAGCGATCCTTCTTCAGGTGCGCCGAGTAGCGATCGACCGACGGCTTCGCCGAAACCTTGCCCGCCGAATCGATGCCGAAGAACTCCATGAAGTGCGACTCGCCATCGATCTCCATGACGATCTTGCGCCACTCGGACATGATGATGAAGTCGACGCGGAACGGTTCGCGTTCGAGGCCGAGCGGCTCGGGGCGTCCGCCTGGATCGTAGTGGATCCAGTTGAGCCAAACTTGCGGGATGAGCGCCAGCTCGCGCATCGGATCGCTCGAGCAGCGCAGGCAATACTCGACGTACTTCGTGAAGAAAACCTCTTCGGCCGGCTCGGTGAATTCCTGCGCGAGAATGCGCGTGACTTCCTTGAGGAGCCGCTCCGCGTCGCGATCCTTCCACGCCTCGAGGTCGACGATCTGCGGCGTCGACTTCTGAAGCAAGTACTCCCACGTCACCGAAACGCCGGGGTCGACTTCGGGCACGATGCGATTCTCGCGCGACGCGAGGAGAATGCCTCGGTCGGCGCTCCACTTGATGTCGATGGAGAGGGCCGGCGTTTTTCCGAAGACGATCAGGTTCACGCTGTCGGGCTCCTTCTGGCGCGCGCGGGATTGTCCGCGTGCGAATCTTGACCGTTCGGCGCCACGAACCGCGGCGCCGCGAACGCAACGAGCATAGCTTGCGTTCCGCCGCGCCCAAAGCCATTTCTCGGGTACGCGGCGCGCTTCCGCGCCGCGCCGCCCGTGCGCGCCGCTACGCTTCCGCGTCCGGCACGAATTCCGCGCGCGCGCCCGCCGGGAGCGCGCCGGCCGCGATGCCGCGCGCGTAAAGCCTGTCGAGCGCGCGCCGCCCGTCCGCCGGCAAGTCGAGCGTGTCGTCGTTGACGTACATGCCGACGAATCGTTCGCCGATCTTCGCGGGAATGCCGCGTCCGAACTCGAGCGCGTAGGCGATCGCCGCGTCCTTGTGGGCCATCGCGTAGCGAATCGACTCGCGCAGCGCGGTGTTGATCTCGCGCGCAAGCGGCGCGCCGAGATCCTTGCGCACGACGTCGAGTCCGAGCGGTATCGGCAAGCCGCCCTCTTCCTGCGCCCACAACTCGCCGAAGTCGGCGATCTTCACGAGGCCGTGATCCGCGTAGGTGATTTGCCCCTCGTGAATGAGTACCCCCGCGTCGACGGCGCCGTCGTTCACCGCCGGGATCACGGCGTCGAACGGCACGTGCTCGAACTTGGCGCCGGGAAGATAGAAGCGCGCAAGAAGCGCGGCGGTGGTCATCGCTCCCGGGAGCGCGACGCGCTTTCCCGCGAGCGATTCGCGCGTCGCCGCGCTGCGCGCGACGACGATCGGCCCGTAGCCGCGGCCGACCGACGAGCCTGTCGGAAGAATCCAGTAGCGATCGGCGACGGCGGGGTAGGCGTGGGCGGAGATCGCGGTCACCGCGAGTTCGCCGCGCTGGGCGCGCCGGTTGAGCGACTCGATTTCCTCGAGGCAGTGCTCGATCGCGTAGTCGCGGATGCGCACGTGACCTTTCGCCAACCCGAAGAACATGAACGCATCGTCCGGGTCGGGGCTGTGACCGACTAGCAAAACGCGATCATTCGTACTCAATTCGCGCGCCTCCACTCTGAAGTGTTTCGGATGTTCGCGCATTGTAAGCGCCGCGTTACGGCGGAGCAACCGGCCCCGCGCGACGAGCCAACTTCGCGCGAGATCCTCGTCGCCCCGCGTGGTAAAATGCGCCGGCAGTCGCGACGGTGTCCCACCGCGCACCTCACGCCCCGAGCCGCACACAGCATCAGGAGATCGTTTGCATGCGCGCAATCCTTCGATTCACGATTCCGCTTCTCGTGCTCATCGCCGCTGCCGTCCTTCTGACGATCGTCAGCGAACAGAAATCGAATCCGGGGCTCGCCGATCTCGTCGGCAAGCGGCCCGGGCAAGTTCCGAACGATTGGTTCCATGCGCAGCGCGCGTTCCCGAACGTCGCGATTCCCGCGGGGGCGTACGAACGCGCCGTCGCGCAGGCGCTCGCGCTCGCGGGGCTGCCGGCGCGCGACCCGGCCGCGGCGGATCCCGCCGCGCCGCTTCGCGCCGTCACGCAGCGCGAGGCGACCGGCCCGGATTTCGCGCACGACGGCGGCGGCGCCGAGGCGAGCGCGGTCCCCGCGGCATGGAACGCGATCGGCCCGACGAACGTCGGCGGTCGCATCACGGCGGTCGCGTCTCACCCGACTTCGCCCAGCACGGTCTTCATCGGCGGCGCAGAAGGCGGCGTTTGGAAGACGACGGACGGCGCGGTGACATGGACGCCGATCTTCGACGGCATCGGCAGCCAATCGATCGGTTCGGTTGTCGTCGCACCGCAGGACGCGAACACGATCTGGGTCGGCACGGGCGAAGCGAACGGAAGCGGCGATTCGTACGACGGCGACGGCGTCTACATGAGCCCCAACGGCGGCGAGACGTGGTACGCGCGCGGACTCGCCGAGACGCGGCGCATCGGGCGCGTGGCGCTCGATCCGACCGACGATCAGCGTATCTACGTCGCCGCGGCGGGCGCGCTCTTCACGAAGGACGGCAATCGCGGAATCTATCGCAGCACCGATGCGGGGTACACGTGGGAGCACACACTCTTCGTGAGCGACTCGACGAGCGGCATCGATGTCGTCGTCGAACCCGGCAATCCCGCGAACGTCTACGCGGCGACGTGGGAGCGGCTGCGCCGGCCGTTCGCACGCAAGGTCGGCGGTTTCACGAGCGGCATCTACAAGTCGACCGACTTCGGCGCGACGTGGGCGCTTCTCGGAAGCGGCCTGCCCGCACCCGCGGCGAACGTCGGGCGCATCGGACTTTCGGCGTCCGTCTCGGCGCCCGGCACACTCGTCGCGATCTACGCGGACGATCCCGGCAACTTTCTCGGTCTGTTTCGCACGACGAACAGCGGCGCGTCGTGGACGGCGGTCAACTCCGGCTCGCTCAGCGGCATGTACAGCGGCTTCGGCTGGTACTTCGGCCAGGTTCGCATCGATCCGACGAACGTGAACCGCATCTTCGCGCTCGGCGTTCCGATGTACCGCACGACGAACGGCGGCACGTCATGGACGAGCGTGGGCGGTTCGATGCACGTCGACCACCACGACATCTGGATCGACCCGTCGCTCAACACGCGGATCTGGGCCGGTAACGACGGCGGCTTCTATCGCAGCACGAACGGCGGCGGCGCGTGGACGTTCATGCCCGGCCTGCCGCTCACGCAGTTCTACGCGATCACCGTCGACGCGCAGAACGCGAACCGCCGCTACGGCGGCACGCAGGACAACGGCACCAATCGCACGACGACGGGCGGCAGCGGCGACTGGAGCAACATCTACGGCGGCGACGGTTTCTACTGCCTCGTCAACCCGACGAACTCGAGCGTGATCTACGCCGAGTCGCAGTTCGGCGGCCTCGGCAAGTCGATCAACGACGCGGGGAGTTTCAGCAGCGCGACGAACGGCATCGCGGGCGGCGAACGCGCGAATTGGTCGACGCCGGTCGTGATGGACGCGACGAACCCGGACGTCTTGTACTACGGCACGCAGCGCGTCTGGCGCACGAGCAACGCCGCATCGAACTGGAACGCGATCAGCCCCGACCTCACCGACGGGCCCTCGCCCGGGAACCTCACGTTCGGAACGGTGACGACGATTGCGGTCGCGCCGACCGACACCGCGACGATCTACGCCGGCACCGACGACGGCAACGTGTGGGTCACGCAAAGTCTCGGGCTGAACTGGACGAAGGTTTCGACGACGCTTCCGAAGCGATGGGTCACGCGCGTCGCGGTGGATCCGCAGAGCGACGCGATCGCGTACGTGACGCACTCCGGCTATCGCGAGGACGCGTTCTTGCCCCACGTCTACCGCACGACGGATTTCGGCGCGACGTGGAGCGATATCAGCGGCAATCTCCCCGAGGCGCCGGTCAACTCGCTCGTCATCGATCCCGTGAACCCGGCGACGCTGTTCGTCGGTACCGACGTCGGTGTCTACATGACGTACGACCTGGGCGCGGTCTGGTCGCCGGTTTCGTACGGGCTGCCTCCGGTTGTCGTGTCGGACATCCACTTTCACGCAGCGACGCGCACGCTTTACGCCGGCACGCACGGCCGGTCGATGTACGCGGTGGCGATTCCCGCGAGTCCGACGGGTGTAGAGCCTGCTGCCGGCGCGGGCGTGATCGCGTCGCTCGAACTCGGCGCACCCGCGCCGAACCCGTCGCGTGACGCCGTGCGCGTCGGGCTTGCGCTCGCGCGCGATGCGCGCGTCGACGCGGCCGTCCACGACGCGAGCGGCCGGCGCGTGCGGCAGCTGGCCGCGCGAGACCTCGCGCGCGGCGCGCACACGCTCGCGTGGGATCGCGCGGACGACTCCGGAACGCGCGTCGCGGCCGGCGTCTACTTCCTTCGCGTCGAGGCCGGCGCGCTCGTCGCCACGCGCAAGATCACGCTCGTCGATTAGCGCGCACGAAGAAAAGCCGGAGAGCTGCGGCGAACCGCGACTCTCCGGCGCACACCTGCTGTGCCGCGACGCGCCCTTTACCGCAGCAGCACGAGCTTTCTCCTCCGCGAGTCGGCCCCAGCTTCGAGAGAGTAGAAGTAAACCCCCGGCGCGACGCGCTCTCCGTTCGAGTTCGTTCCATTCCATACCGCGGCGTGTTCGCCCGCCGGCTCGCGAGCGTCGCGCATCGTATTCACGAGGCGACCGCTCGCGTCGAAGATCGCGATGCGGACGTGCGACGGCTGGGGGAGGTCGTATCGAATCGCCGTCTCGCCGCGGAACGGGTTCGGCGCGGCCGCGTGCAGCGCGAGCTCTCGCGGCGGTGAGGCGCCGTCCGCCGGCACGCCTGTCGTCGATTCCCCCACTCCGATCAGAATCGGCAACACCGTCGGCAACGAGAACGGTGCGTTGTGAAACACATTGAGCAGCGCAAGGTACACGCCCTGCTGGTCCGCGTTTCGAACGTTGAATTGAATTACGTCGCCTTCGCCCTCTCCGAGATTTCCCGCGAGCGGCGAGAGGATTTCGACGTCGACGGGAATGCCGTAGCGGACGATCTGCGACCAAATGATGCCGCTCGCCCCGACCGTCGTCGACTCCGGCGGCGGATAGAAGAATCCTTGGCTCGAACGCGTCAGCATCCCGAATCGGGTGTTGTCAGGGACATTCGTTCCGTCGTCGCGCATCGCGGTCACCGGGCCGGCCCACGAGCATCCGACGAAGTACTCGCGCGACGGCAGCATCACCGCGGTCAGCGGTCCCGATACGTACCAGTTCAACCCGACGCCGGACGTCACCGTCTTGCTTGCGATTTTCTTCCACATCGTCCCCTGGAGCGGTTTCTCATAGACGAAGAACTGTAGTTCCGTCGGCGCCGGCGTATTGAGTAAGTGCTCGATCGACGTGAGAGGGACTCCCGTGGCGACGGTGTAGACGTTGCCGGCCCACCCGGCGGTAAGCGCCGCCGAATTCGTCCCCTCGATGAATTCCTCGGAGTCCTCGCCATCGATACCGATGATGCTCAGCGTGTAGTCGAGCGAGCCGAAGCCGGCGTTGAAAACCGTAACGCTCTCCGCGGACGTTCCGCCGACCGGCACCGTGACAGCGAGATAGTCGGGCGCCAAGGCGAGGGACGGAATCCCGAGGACGTTCATCGTGACGATTACCGTATCCGCGAGAACGACGGGGTCGTTCGACGTGACGATGAGCTTCGTCGACTGCAACCCCGGCGGGAGGCTGCCGGCGTTGAGCGTGAGCGAGATCGAAGTTGCGGCGTTCGCGGCGACGTTTCCCGACGCCGGCGAGAACGACAACCAACTCGCTGCTGGAGATTCGGCAATCGCGAAGCTCAGCGTCGCGTTCGGCGTGCCCGGGTTGCCAACGGAGAAGCTGAGTTGCGCGCTCTGCGTCTGGAGGACCCCGGCGCCGAGCGAATCCGTGCTGACCGCCAACCGCGGCGCGCCGCTCGCGCGGAAGAACTCGAGATACGCTGCCGCGAGCGCCGCGCGGTTTTCTGTGGCGCTCGTCAGCCCGCTGAACTCGAACGCGGCGCCGATCGCGCGACCCTGGCCGTAGCCGGACCGGAATACGGTGACGACGTCGGATGTCGCGCTGTTCCGCAACACCGCCGTCGACTGCACGGGAAGCAGATCGTCGATGCGGTTGTTCGGACCGGCGTAGTTGAACTGGAATCCCGCCAGGTCATTGAGGCCCGTCACTGCGAAGAGATCCGCCGTTCCGTTCGCGCCCGCGTTGAGGCCAAAGATCGTACGGACGTTGTACCCGCCGACGGTGGGATCGAAGTTGAAGCAGTCGCCCCCCTCGAGGTACAAGCGTCCGCCATCCTGTACGAAATTGTCGAGCGCCGCGCCTTCCGTCGAGGTGATGATGTGATTGTTCGGGAAGACACCCGCGCACGCGAACACGATGTCGTGCACATTGAGGTCGGTCGAGAAGAAGAGAAGGTTGCTCACCGCGACTGCCGTTTCGCCGTTTGCTGCGAGCGCCGCGATGATCGAGTCGCTGCTTGCGGTCGAGACATTCGCGGCTTTCCACACGAGGATGTCGGGGATCACGCCGACGTAGACGGCAGGCGCGATCAAGCGTGTGCTCTCGTGCACCGGCGTCTCCGAATCGATCGCCGAGATTTCGTAGGTGTAGAACGTGCCCGGCGGCGGGCTATCGATGTACGAATCGACGTCACCCGTATCGGCCGGCGTGCGCGCGAGTGCGATGAGGAAGACGCCGTTGCGATAGAGGCGAACACCCGCGAAATCGTCGAGTCGCGTGCCGTCGCTCTGCGTCGCCGGGTTCGTCCATCCGATCGTCGCGGAGACGGGCGTCGCCGTCGCGCTTGAACTCGTCGGCGCCGCTGGGGTGGGGGAGCCTCCCGCGAACACCGTCGCGTTGACGAGGGTGCTCAAGCTGTCGGTAACATCGTCGCGCGCTCGCAACGAATACGCGTAGAGCTGCCCGTCGGTCAGACCCGCGTCGACATGCGTGCCGACGCCCTGGTCGACGTTCGCGACGAGCACGCCATCGCGGAGAACGTCGATCGAGAAGTCGACGAGTGGCCCGCCGTAACGAAACGTCGTGGGATCCGTCCAGGTGAGGAGCGCGGAGGATGGCGTCGCGTAATCGCTGAACGCCGCGAAGTTCGAGGCCGGGTTGGGATCGCCGTTCGTGCCGAATAACGTCAGGTACGCGGCCATCAAGTCGGCGTGCGTGAAGACCGGACTCCGCAGCCCGCCGAACTCGTAGGACGCGCCGATGCTTCTTCCGAGAACGTACGGCGCGTTGAACACCGTCACGACGTCGAGATTCGCTGGGTTTCGGAAGAGGATCGTCGACTGCACCGGAACGAGATGGTCGATGCTGTTGTTCGGGCCGGCGTACGTGAACTGAAACGTCGCGAGATCGTTTTCGCCGCTGAGGCTCCCGAGGTCGGCAGTTCCGTTGTTGCCCGCCGCGAGCCCGAAGATCGGGCGGACGTTGTATCCGGCGGCGCTATTGAAACAGTCGCTCCCCTCGAGATACAACCTCCCGCCGTCTTGAACGAAATCGTCGAGCGCGGCGCCTTCGGTCGTGGTGATGACGTGAATATTCGGGAATACGCCGCCGACCGCGAAAACGATCTGGTGTGCGTTGAGATCGCTCGAGAAGAAGAAGAGGTCGCTTACCTTCGTGGCAGGTTCGCCGAGCGCGGCGAGCGCCGCGACGATCGAGTCGCCGCTCGTCGACACGACGTTTGAAGCCTGCCACACGAGAATTTCCGGCACGGGACCGACGTATCGAGGCGGGGCGGCGACGCGGGCGCTCTCGTGCACCGGCGATTCGGAGTCGACCGCCGACACCTCGTACGTGTAGAAGAAGCCGGGCGGCGGGCTGTCGACGTACGAGTCGGCGCTCCCGGTGTCGGTCGCCGCGCGCGCGAGTTCGATCAGAAACGCCCCGTTGCGATAAAGGCGCACGCCCGCGAAGTCGTCGAGGCGCGTGCCGTCGGTCTGCGTCGCCGGGTTCGTCCAGCCGATCGTCGCCGAGGCAGGGCCGCCGGCGCATGTGACGTTTGCCGGCGCACTCGGCGTCGGTGAGCCTCCCGCGAAGACCGTGACGTCGACGAGCGTACTCACGCTGTCGGTGATGTCCTCGTGCGCGCGGAGCGAGTACGCATAGAGCTGTCCGTCCGTCAGCCCGCCATCGACATGCGAGCCGGTCCCCTGATCGATGTTCGCCACGAGAAGTCCATCGCGAAGAATGTCGATCGAGAAATCGACGAGCGGCGTCCCGTCGGTGAAACTCGTCGGGTCGGTCCAGTTCAGGAGCACCGACGCCGGCGTCGAGAAATCACTGAACGCGCTCACGGCCGTAGGGGGATTCGGGTCGCTCGCGTCGAGGAGCGAAATCGGCGAAACGTAGCAGAGGAAATTGCCGCTGCGATTGTCGCTCCAACTCGGGAGGGCCTTCCCGCTGTTCACCGCGATGCCGAGGTAGTCGCCCATGTAGCCGCTCGCAAGGCCGGGGATCGGTGCGGGCGTAAAGCTCACATCCGCGACGGGGAAGTTGTCCCACGTGGCGCCGCCGTCGCTCGATGCGGCCATGTAGGCTCGCGTGAGCGAGTTCGCGGGATCGTCGCGGCGGTCGTAGAAGATCACGGCGAGTCGTCCCGAGACCGGGTCGCACGAAATCCACGGGAACCACTGCGAATTGGTGCCGGCATCATTGTTCACACGCGTGGCAGCAGAGAACGTCGTGCCGCCGTTCGTCGATTTCGCCATCCAGATGCTCGCGTCGGTTCCGGTGTTGATCCCCGGCACGCCGATGTTTGTCCACACGATGTAAATCGCGCCGCGATTCGGTCCGTTCGAGACGTCGACCGCCATCGACGGGAATGAATTCCGGCGAATCGATGTGTTCGGAAGCACGGTGTTGCGATGCCCGCGAATTCCCGTGATCTTGCGCGTCTCGCCGAGCCACGAGACGCCGCCGTTCGTCGATTTGTTGAAGCCGATCGCGACCTCGTCCGCGGGGAAGCCGTCGTACACCGACCACGCAACATAGACCTCGCCGTTCGGGCCGACCTGCACGTTGCATCCCTGGTTATGCGATCCCGCGAAGACATTGTTCGAAATGTTCTGCGGCGCCGTCCACGTGAAGCCGCCGTCGATCGAGCGCGAAAACTCGATGTCGTTCACGTTGGCGCCGCCGCCGAGATTGACCCACGTGTTGTAGTAGTTCCCGAGGAACGGGCTGCCCGCCGACGC
The DNA here is from genome assembly GCA_046160485.1 of bacterium. Classification (GTDB taxonomy): domain Bacteria; phylum Orphanbacterota; class Orphanbacteria; order JBJXGV01; family JBJXGV01; genus JBJXGV01. The sequence continues at coordinate 172,716 of JBJXGV010000002.1, forward strand.
GTCGACCATGAGGTGGTTCTTGTCGAGGCCGGATGCGCCCGAAACCGATCGCTGCGTCCAAGTCGCGCCCTGATTCGTCGAATACGCGACGCCCATCCCGCCGATGCTCGAAATGAATCCCATCATGAAACGTCCGTCGGGACCGATCGCCGCCGAAGGGTCGCCACGATTCGTCACGCCGCCCGGATTATCGCTTCCCGTCCACGTCGCGCCTCCGTTCGTCGACCAGTACGTCCCGGTGCCGAAGACGGCCGTGACGGGAAAGTTCGTCGCGTTCGCGCCGACGAGCATGATGTTCGCGTTCGTCGGATGGATGGCGCAGGAGATTTCCGACTGCGTTCGGTTCGTCGCTGGCGCAACGGCGACGTCGGGCGAGTTGACGGGCGAGAGAAACTCCGGCGTGACCCACGGAGAGTGGCTCATCACCGGGCCCGGAGGCGGGGCCTCGCCGGATTGCTCGACGACGTACGTCATGCTCCAGCGCGCGTCGGTACGAGCGGCGTCTACGCCCGCCGAGCCGGATTCCTGCGCGTCCGCGAAGGCCGGAGTGACCGAGACGAGCGCCATGACCATCAGTGACTTCATTTGGAATCGCATCGAGCCCTCCTTGGGAGGAAAGAGCGGCTTGAGGTATTCGCAGAGCGAATACGTATGGGAGAGCGTGGTCTGCTTGGATGTGTAGCGCCGGGGGGGCCGGTGATACGCCCGAAGGGAATATTTCGGGACCCTTGTGACCCCCGCGCCTCGGGGATATGGTGGCTCGGCACGCATCCCTCCCGAGATCGCGAGGAACACGCCCATGCACTCGCCGCGTCGCCGCCGTCGGTCCTCCGTCACTCTCGTTCTCGCTCTCGCTGCCATTGCGCTCCTTGGGATCTCCGGCTGCGGCGACAACGACGACGGGTTCCTCGCGCCGAACATCCCGCCGACGACAGCCATCGTCGACCCGATCCTCTCGGGAGAAGCGGTGACGTACTTCCTGCGCGTCTCGTGGCGCGGCGACGATCCCGATGGCCAGCTCGCCGGTTTTCAGATCGCCGTCGACGACACGGCGGTGTGGCGTTTCACATCGAGCGCCGAGAGCCTCTTCGCGTTTCAAACTCCGAACTGCTGCGCGCCCGACACGACCGTGATGCCGGATAGCTCGATCGCGATCGATTCGGTCGCGTTCGGCGCGCACACGCTGTTCGTGCGCGCCGTCGACGCGCGCGGCGCGGAAGATCCATCGCCTGCGCAGATATCGTTCAATGCAACGACGCTCATTCCCGAGGCGGTGATCGTTCGAGGTCCGTCGGCATCCGGTGGAATCGGACTCACGCCGACGGTCGTCGTCTTCGGCTGGCAAGGTGTCGACATCGACGGCTGGATCTCCGGGTATCGCTACAAGCTCGATGACGCGCCGTGGGTGAGCGTCGGCGCGGACTGTACGTCGGTTCGATTCACCTACCTCAGCGTCGCGGGATGGCCCGGCGATCTGAGCGGAATCCACGAGTTCACCGTGCTCGCGGTCGACAACGCGGGCGCGGTGGAGCGTGCCATCGACACGCCCGAGAATTTCCGGCGATGGGAGGCGGCCGACATCGCGCCGGGAACGCTGTGCATCACGTCGAACGTCATGGGAGAAATCTGCGGGGCGGTCAGCTATTCCAGGCAAGTGGCGGAGGGAACGCCGCTCTGGTTTAGCTGGCGCGCGGACGCGTCGGCCTACGGCGCGCGTGTGTTGTGCTACGCCTATTCGTTCGACGGCGCAGCGTTCTCGCCGTGCCAGGGACGCGCGACGCGTTTCCCTGCGGAAGGAACGTGGACCGCGCAGATCGGCTCGCACGACCTTCGCGTGCGCGCGTTCGACGATGCTGGACTCTCCGTTGAGTTGGCGTTTCCGTTCGATGCGCTTGTGATCGATCATGGGCCGCCCAACGATCGGCGAGTCCTGTACGTCGACGACTTCGCGCTCGGTACGGGGAGTACCGGCGACACGTATCCGACAGACCTGAAGGAAGAGGCGTTCTGGGACACGCTTCTGTTCGGGTTCAACTCGACGAGGTTCGACGCGGAGCTCGAGGACGATGTGCCGACGCAGCGAATCATCAGAAGCAACAGCACGCTGATCTGGTACGTCGACGACGATTCGCAGCTCGAGCGCGCGCTCGGCCCAGGCGCGACGCCGGCGTTTCTCCGCGACTACGTTCGCGGCGGCGGCAATCTCATTCTGTGCGGCAGCATTCCGACGGCCGCGTTCGCGCCGGACAACCATTTCGATCCGGACGTCATCGGCCATCCCGCTTGCCCTCACAGCCCGCGCTACACTCACGGCGGCCCCGAGAGAAGTCTCGACTGGTTCCCCGCGTTCTGCGACACCGACTTCACGTTCGTATTCGACGACCTAGGCATCGCGCGATCTTTCTACGACGAAACGCGCGACGATCTGCGCACGTTGAAGAGCGAAGGCGTCATGTTGTCTGACGGCTCGGTCCTCCCTGATCTCACGATCGATTCCGGAAAGCGCGGAGTGTTGGAGAGCGGCACACCGATCTTCGACGCGCTTGGGCTCGAGCAATGCGAGCAGTACGAACCCGTCACGCTGGGCGATCCGACGAGAGATCCGATCCCGCTCTGGCGCTTCGTCGACTCGAACGGCGAAACGAAACGTGTCTGCGCCTACTACTGGCCGCGAACCGAATTGCGCGGACACGTGCTCGTTCTCGGCTTCTCGCCCTACTTCTTCGACACGCTCGAGATGCAGGGCGTCTTCCGCGCGCTTCTCACGATGTTCGGCGAGGTCTTCTCCTCCGCGTGATCGTTCTGCTTGCAATTGCCGGCGCGCGCCCGTAGACTCCTCGGCCGCTCGGAAATCCGCAGGATTCCCACGAATGACCGCTCCATCCTTGTTGATGGTTTTCCTCGACGATCGAAATCAGTCGTCTGGCGCGGTTCGAAAGCGGCGCGTTTGCGCGCGCGTGGCGTGCGGCATGCGGCGCGCGATCGATCGCGCACCGCGCGGCGTAGAAAACGAAACGGAGTAAGATGTCCGACGAGTCTGTGAAACGCATAGCCGCGCCGGCCGCGAAGCCGCTCGAGAAGCTGCCGCTCCTGTTGGGCATTCACTGCCATCAGCCCGAGGGGAACTTCGGCAGCGTGCTCGAGCAGTGCTACCAGGACGCGTATCTGCCGTTCATCGCGCTTCTCGAGGAGTTTCCGCGCGTGCGGCTGACGCTTCACTACACCGGCACGCTCTACGAGTTCTTCGAGGCGAAGCACCCGGAGTTTCTCGCGCGCGTCGCGGCGCTCGTGGCGCGCGGCCAGGTCGAGATACTCGGCGGGGCCTGGTACGAGCCGATCGTCTCCGTCATTCCCGAGCGCGACGCCGTCGGGCAGATCGAGCGGATGACGAGCGAGGTCGAGCGTCTCTTCGGCACGCGGCCCGTCGGCGCGTGGCTCGCCGAGCGCGTTTGGGAGCCGTCGCTTCCGTCGCTTCTCTCGCGCGCGGGCGCTCGCTACACGGTGCTCGACGAAACGCATTTCCGCTACGCCGGACTCGAAGGCGACGCCGTACTCGGCCACTACATCACCGAGAAGCGCGGCGATGCGACGCTCGTCGTACCGATCGACAAAGGGCTGCGCTACCTGATTCCATTTCGCGAGGTGTCCGAGCTACTCGACTATCTGCGCGCGATTCGTGAGCGCACGGGAGGCGGCATCGCCGTCACGTACGCGGACGACGGCGAGAAGTTCGGCGTGTGGCCCGGCACGCGCGAGTGGGTTTTCGAGAAGGGTTGGCTGCGCGAATTCTTCCGCGCGATCAGCCAGGCCGATTGGATCGAGTCGCTTCCGATCGGCGAGTACGTCGGGCGCGCCGAGCCGCGCGGGCGCGTCTATCTTCCCGCGGCGTCGTACGACGAGATGACCGAGTGGGCGCTTCCCGTCGATGTCGAGCTGGCGTTCGAGGAAATCCTCGCGGAGAAGAAGGCGTGGCCCGGCGGGGATCGCCTCAATCCGTTCTTGCGCGGCGGTTTCTGGGACAACTTCTTCGCGAAGTACCCGGAGGCGAATCAGCTTCACAAGCGGATGCTGCGCGCAAGCGACGCCGTCGCGCGCGCGGCCGCGAAGTCGCGCGGCGCATCGACGCGCCTGGCGCAAGCGCGCGAGCGGCTCTATCGCTCGCAGGTGAATTGCCCCTACTGGCACGGCGTCTTCGGCGGGCTCTACCTGAATTATCTTCGCGCCAACGCGTACTCGAACATGATCGCGGCGGAGACGGTCGCGGAAGAAATCGCGAGAGGGAAGCCGCGGTGGATCGCGCGCGAGACCATCGACTTCGATCGCGACGGGCATCCGGAGATCGTTCTTTCATCCGATTCGGCGCTCGTCGTCGTGGCGCCGCGGCGCGGCGGCACGATTCTCGAATGGGATTCGCGCGATCCCGCGGTCAATCTGACGGACGTGCTCGCGCGGCGGCGCGAGGCGTATCACCGCAAGGTTATCGCGGCAGCCGAGGCGACGGCCGCGATCGTCGCCGCCGAAGCCGCGGCAACGCGAGCGGCAGAAGCCTCTGCGATCGGCGCAGTCGTAGCCGCCGTCGCCGGCGCGGCCTCCGCCTCTGACTCATCGAGCGCGATCGCCCCGGGTGGTGGTGTCGCCGACACCACGACCGCCGCGCCGCACGAAACCGCGCCGGACGAGCCGCGTTCGATTCACGATATCGACAGCCCCGTTTCCGCGGATCTCATCGCGCACCTCGTCGACGACGGCGGGCCTCGCGTTTCGTTGCGCGACCGTGTATTCGATCGCGCTGTGACGCTCGACCTTGTCGCGCGCGCCGCCGCCATCGACCTCGCGCGCCTCTCGGACGCCGCGTACGCATGGCGGTTCGATCCCGACGACGATGCCGGCGTCATTCTCTCCGCGGAAACTGAAATCGTGCCGGCGCAGAACGCGAGCGGGGATTCGGTCGCAAGCGAAGGCGAAGGCGGCCGCAGCGCGAACACAACCGTCTCCGCGGGACGCCTCGCGATCGAGAAGCGCATCCGCCTCGCGCCGCGTGCAAACGCCATCACCGTGGACTACACGCTCACGAACGCGGGGCGCCTCGCGATCGACGCGTTCTTTGTCACCGAACTGAATCTCACGCTTCACGCGGGTGACGCCGAGGATCGATATCTCTTGATCGATGGCGTGCGCCCCGACGATGCGCGCCTTGCGTCGCGTGGTATCGCGCCGGCTACGCGCCGCGTTGAACTGGTCGATGGCTGGCGCGACCTGACCGTCTCGCTACAATTCGACCGGCCCGCGGAGATTTGGCGTTATCCTGTGATGACCGTTTCACGATCCGAGGCGGGCTTCGAACTCAACTATCAAGGCACCTGTCTTCTTCCGATCGTGCCGCTCGCGTTGGCCGCGGAAGAATCGACGACATTCCAGATCGAGCTTTCGACCCGAAAGGGCCAGCCGAGAATCGCACCCAGCAAACGAACGCCCGCACAACGTCGGGCTAGAAAGGAACGTCCCTAATGTCACTCAAAGTTCTGTATCTCTCGAGCGAGGTTTCGCCGTTTTCCAAGACGGGCGGGCTCGGCGATGTTTCGGCCGCGCTCCCGAAGGGACTGCGCGCGCTCGGCTATGACGTGATGGTCGCAACACCGCGCTACCGCGAAATCTCGGACTCGCTCTGGACGCTCGAGACCGCGGCGGACAATCTCACGCTCGACCTCGCCGGCGTTTCGCGCGGATTCGCGGTGCGGCGCGCCACGCTTCCCAACTCCGACGTGCCGGTTCTCTTCATCGAGCATAACGAGTTCTTCGATCGCGACGGTATCTACAACGCGCACGGCACCGACTTCCCCGACAACGCCGAGCGCTTCAGCTTCTTCTCGATGGCGGCGCTCGCGGCGGTGAAGGCGCTCGGCTGGAAACCCGACGTCGTTCACGCGAACGATTGGCCGACGGCGCTTGCGCCCGCGTATCTCAAGACGTTGCTCGCGGGCGATCCGTTCTTTGCCTCGGCGAAGAGCATCTACACGGTTCACAATCTCGCGCACCAAGGTGTGTTCCCGCGCGAGAAACTCCCGGCGATCGGCCTCGACTGGGATCTCTTCTCGTCCGACAAGATCGAGTTCTTCGGGCGCATCAACTTCATGAAGGCGGGACTTGTTTACGCCGACGCGGTCACGACGGTGAGCCCGACTTACGCGAAAGAGATCCAGACGGAACTCGGCGGATTCAAGCTCGACGGCGTGATTCGCGGGCGCGGCGCCGACGTGCAGGGGATTCTCAACGGCGTCGACTACGACGTGTGGAGCCCCGAGACGGATCGCTTCATTGCGCGGCGCTATTCGGTGCGCGAGGTGATCGAAGGCAAGCGCGAGAATCAGGTGGCGCTGCGCAACGAAGTGGCGCTCGCGCAGGACGGCACGCCGCTCTTGGGCATGGTCGGCCGGCTCGCGGATCAGAAGGGGCTCGACATCTTCGCGGGGGCGTTCCTCGATCTGCTCAAGATGGATCTGTCGATCATCGTGCTCGGCGAAGGCGACGAGCGTTATCAGAAGATGCTCGCGCAGGCGGTCGCGGCGAGTCGCGGACGGCTCTCGGTGAAACTCGCGTTCGACGAGGGACTCGCGCATCGCATCGAAGCGGGCGCGGACATGCTCCTCATGCCGTCGCGCTACGAACCGTGCGGACTCAATCAGCTTTACAGTTTGCGCTATGGGACGGTGCCCGTCGTGCGCCGCACCGGCGGCCTCTCCGATTCCGTGGTCGACGCGCGCGTCGATACGCTCGCGAACGGGACCGCGACGGGATTCGTGTTCGATGAATACAGCGCGGAGGCGCTTCTCGGCGCCGTGCGGCGCGCGGTCACGATGTATCACGACACGAAGTCGTGGGAGCGGCTCATTCGCGCAGGCATGGCTCAGGATTTTTCGTGGGATGTGTCGGCGAAGGCATACGGTGCGCTGTTCCAGAAGGTGACCGGGAAGGCGATTGCTCCGCGGCCTGCAAAGATCGTCGCAGCCCAGGCAGCCGTCACGCCGGTTTCATCGGCGCCGAGCTCCGCGGCTCCGACGGCGGCGCTGGCGACTCCGAAGCCCGCGCCATCTCCCGCAGTGGCGGCGCCTGCTCCGAAGGCCGCGCCATCTCCTGCGGTGACGGCGCCTACTCCGAAGGCTGCGCCATCTCCTGCGGTGACGACGCCTGCTCCGAAGCCGACGCCGGTCCCTGCGGTCGCGAAGGCTCCCGCGGCGGCGCCGATCGCGACACCTGCGCCGAAGCCCGCGCCTGCGCCGAAGTCGGCGCCGTTGCCCGTGGCGGCCGTCGCGAAGAAGAAGGCCGCGCCGAAGGCGGCGCCGAAGAGCAGCGCGCCGACCGATGTGTCGGCGGCGAAAAGCGCGAAGAGCGCTGCTGCGCGCAAGAAGAAGACCACGTAACCGCGGGCGATCGCGGATCGGTTCGCGCGCGCGACTTGCGGCTCGGTAAGTTTGACCCTCTTCGCGCGCGCGTGATACGTTCGCGATGTTTCCGTTGGCGGGCGTTGTGACTCCGAGTACCGCGCCCAGCGCCGCGCGGCCGAGTCTTCCTCACTCTGAACCGGATCGGGGTCGTTGCTTCATGCATCGCACGCGCTCGCTTTTCCCGCTCGCGTTCGCAGCGCTCCTCGTCGTTTCGCCCGCCGGCGCGTCCGCGAAAACTGGACCGATCGCCGAGGGGCGCGATCCCGGTCCGCGCGCTGCGTCGCCCGAGTCGCGAATGCGTGCGCCGGCGACGACGGTGCGTTCGACGGCGCCCAGCGGCTGGACGATCGAAACCGACACCGAGACCGGGAGCGTCGTCTTCGCCGCGCGAAATCCCGCATCTCTCGCGGTGCAGAGCGCGTCGTCGACGCATTCGTCCGCGGATTTCGGCGCGGGTGGCTACGGCGCGGCCCGTCCCCGCGCGAACGAGGCCGACGCACGGCGCGCGCTCGCCGCGTGGGCCGGGCGCCTCCGCATTCCGAACGACGGCGCCGACCTCTCGCTGAAATACGAACGCCACGGCCTCGCGCGCGACGTCTTCGTGTTCGAGCAGCGCATCGAGGGTATCGAGGTGCTCGGCGCCGAGGTTGGTATCACCCTCTGGAACGCCGACCCGATCATGATTTTCTCGGGGTACTCGCCGAAGATTTTCTCCGTCGCGAAGGGGAGCGTGGGTCTCGATGCGTCATCGCTGCGCGCGAGCGCGGAACGCGCGTCGCGCGTCGTGATCGATGCGCTCGGCGCACCCGCCTCCGCGGCGCCGCGCACCGATCCGATCTGGTACCGCTCCGCCGCGCGGACGCTCGAGCGCGGCACGATCGTTCGTGTCGTCACCGCCGATCCGCTAGGCGATTGGGTCGCGGTCGTCGACGCCGCATCGTCGGAGATCGTGATGCTCGAGGACAACGCTCGCTACGCGGAGGCGTCGTCGTCGCGCGTCGCGCAGCGCGCGAACGCGATCGGCCGCGTCTTTCATCCGAACCCGGTCGTCACGCTTCGCGACGTCACGTTGACCGACCAATTGGACGAAGACCAAGCCGCGTTCGATTCGGCGTACGCCATCGTCGAGCTCAAAGACCTCGAGTTTTCCGCAGGCGTCTACAACCTGCGCGGGCCGTACGTTGAGATCGTCGATCTCTCGGCGCCGAGCATCGAACCACCCGCGCTCGCCGAGTCGCTCTTTCTCTTCACGCGCTCGCAGGACGCGTTCGAAGCCGTGAACGGCTACTACCACGTCGATCGTTCGCAGCGCTACCTCCAGTCGCTCGGCTTCGATAACGTCGCCGCGTTTCCCGTGAAGCTCGATGTTCACGGCATCGGCAACGAAGATAACTCGCTCTACACGCCGTCGGAGAAGGCCATTCGCTTCGGTGACGGTTGCGTCGACGACGCCGAAGACGCGGACGTGATTTATCACGAGTACGGCCACGCGATTCACGACAATCAGGTGCCCGGATGGGGTTTCGGCGGGCAGCGGTCGCTGGTTCCCGCCCGCTCGATCGGCGAAGGGTGGGGCGACTACTGGTCGAGTTCGATGTCCTCGCAGATCAGCGGCGGATTCGATGACGCGCAGGTCTTCGATTGGGATCGCAATCCGGGCGCTCCGTGTTGGGCCGCGCGCCGCGTCGACACGAATCGGACGATGGACGACTTCGTCAGTTCCGGGAACGCGATCTACACGAACGGCATGATCTGGTCGGGCGCGCTTTGGGACATCCGGGCCGTGACCGGGGGTGCCGTCGCGGATCGTCTCGTGATCGAGTCGCACTTCGGGCTGAGCCCCGACGCGACGTACGAAGAGAATGCAACGTCGCTCGCCCTCGCGGACGTGGCGCTGCATGAAGGGGCGCACTTACCGCTCATTCTCGCGGCGTTCGCTGCGCGCGAGATCGACGTCGACACGACGGGGCTTGCGCCCGATTCGCTTCCTCCCGCGCTGACGGTCGCCGTGCTGCAGAATCCGATTCTCAGCGCCTACCTCGACGTCGTCGTGCACGGCTCGGAGTCGCTCCGCGCCGATTCGGTCGCGGGCGAGATTAGCGGCGCGCCGCTCGTGTTCGCGCAGCAGGACGCCGCGGCGCGCACCTTTCGCGCGGAGCACAAGTTGACGCAGCCGGGGGCGCTCTCGATCACCGTGAGCGTCGAGGACTTCGCCGGAAATGCCGCGACGCTGTCGCGCGGCTATTCGGCGCGGCTCGTGTCGGGAGGCGCAGAGACGATCATCGCGAGTCCTGACGGCGCGCTTGCGGTCGAGATCGCCCAGGATGCGATTGCGGAGGCGACGTGGGTCCTTCTGGGCGAGTCCGCGCGCGTCGAGGGGCCCGTTTCCGGCGGTGCCGACGAGTTCGAGTTCCAACTCGGGCCCGCGGGTCGCGCGCTCGCAACACCCGCGCGCGTGACGCTCGTGCGCGCGCCCGACGGCGGATCGCTCGAGGAGTGGACGCTTTCCCTCGCGGGCGTTGGCGGCGCGCCGGCGTCGGGTTTCGATCCGACGACGGGCGCGCTCACGTTCGAAATCTCGCAACTCGGCACCATCGTCGCGCGGAAGGCGGCAGCGCCTCCCGATGACGCGAGCCTCGCGACGCTTCGGCTTCACGCTGCGTGGCCGAACCCGACGACGGGTGCAACGCGCGTCGCGTTCGACATCGCCGCGCCGCAGCGCATCCGACTCGCGGTCTACGCCGTGACGGGCGAGCGCGTGCGCTCGCTCTTCGAAGGCCGCTCGCCGGCGGGGGCATCCGAGTTCGCGTGGGACGGAAACGACGACCTCGGGCGCGCCGTTGCGAGCGGCGTCTATCTGCTCCGTGCCGAGGGCGAGCGCGTCAGTGCATCGCGAAAAGTGGTCGTGACGCGATGACGCATCATCCGCCCCGCGCGCCGCGCGCCGTGTGCCGAATCGGATCGCCCCGCTTGCGCGCCGCACTCGGCGCGACACTGCTCGCTCTCGCGTTCGCCATCGGGAGCGGATGCGGCGGCGGTTCCGGCACACCCGATCCCGAGAATCCCGCGGAGGCGCTCACCGCGGAAGGCTGGACGCTCTTCGAGTCGGGCAATTTCACCGGCGCGAAGTCCCGGTTCCGGGATGCGATCGCCGCGTCGAACACGTTCGCCGACGCGCACAACGGTCTGGGCTGGTCGCTCGCGTTTCTCGATTCTCTCGATTCGGCGCAGCGCGCGTTTTCGAGCGCGATCACGAACGCGGCGTCGGGCGGCGAGGCGCATGCGGGGCGCGCGTTCGTGCGCGCCGAGACCGACTCCGACGCGCTTGCTCTGGCGCTCGCCGACGCGGCGACCGCGCTAACGCGCGCGCCGCTCTTCGTCTTCTCCCACGACGCAACGATCGATTGGCGCGACGTTCGGCTCTTGCGCGCGCAGCTGTTCTTCGCGCTCGGCGCGATCGATAGCTCTGCGGCGGAAGTCGACCTTCTGGACGGCGCGCTTCCCGACGCGAGCGACCCGGGGTTTGCCGATTCGCTAGCGGCCGAGATCGAGCGAATCGGCGCTGCCGCGGCGCCGCCCGCGCTGTAGCGGACGCTCGATGGGCCGCGACGCGTCGCTTCCTCCCGCGCGCGGAGTGGGCGCTCCGCACTCTGCCGAAGCTCCACGCGACGCCCGCCGCCGCGTGTGGCGATTTCTATCCGACCGGGCCGAAGGCGCCTCCGCGGTGGATATCGCCGTCGAAGTCCTGCGCATCCGCGGAATCCACGAGGGCGCGGCCCAACGCATCGTTCGCGGCCTTCTCGCTGCCGATCCGACCTTCGTCGAGGATCACGGGGTCTGGCGCGTTGCCGAGACCTCGCGAGTCGGCGTGAATCAACTCGCGGAGCCGCCGCCCGAGTGGGATGCGCTCCCGCCGCCCGCGCCCGAGGAACACGAGGACGCGCGCGTGCGAGAGTTGGCGGCTCCGCGACGGAAGCGTGTGTCACGCATCGGGAGCGAGCGCGCGCGCGAGCGTGACCGCGAAGCTGCGGCTACGGGCGAGTCCGCGCTCGACGCCGCGACCCGCGTCGCTGCTCGCGATGCAGCCAACGCTCACCTCGATCGCATCCTCCCGCAACGCGAGCGGCTCCGGCTTCCCTCCGCTCCGGGCGTCTATCTGTTTCGCGCTCGCAATGGGCGGCCGCTCTACGTCGGGAAAGCCAAGGATCTGCGGCGGCGAGTTCTCTCGCACTTTCACGGCGCGGCCGCCGCGCGCGAGGCCGAGCTTCACGACGCGACCACGCGGATCACGCTCGAGGTTCTCGGGTCCGAGGCCGAGGCGCTCCTTCGCGAGTTCGATCTGATCGCGCGCCACGCGCCGCGATTCAACACGCAGCGTAACGCGTACCGCGGCCAAGAGGCGAAGCGCGCCGACGCGATCGTGGTTCTTCCGACGCTCGCGCCGTCGCGTGCGCGCGTCTTCGTGATCCGCGCGGACGGCGCGTTTCTCTCGAAGGACGTCGCGCGCCGGCGCGGCCGCGCGGCCCTGCGGCCGCTCGTCGCCTTCCTGCGCAACGCCGCGTCGCGCGCCCGGCCGCGCGGAACGATCGCCGCGGCTCCCGCGCTCTTGGGAATCCTCACCGCGTGGCATCGCGCGAACCGCGATCACGTGACGCTGATCGATCCGCGGCGCTTCACGCGCGATGAGGATCTCTTGCGCGTCCTCGAGGAACACCTCACGGACGCCACGCTGTTTCACGAGCGCTCCGTACGCGTGTAAGGCGTGCCGCGGCGCCGGCCGCCTCGGTTGACACAACTCACCAATTGGTTGAAGCTTGGCCTTGCGCACCGGGCGGGCTATGACGCCCCGCCCCGCGCGACGAGGCTCCGATGAAGCGATCCTTCGAAACGCTGGCGAAATCCGATCGATGGGTGGCGGTCTACGTCGCCTCGAATCCGTTCGAAGCCGATCTCGTGCGAAGCCTGCTCCACGAAGAAGAGATCGCAACACTCAACGAGCCCGACATCGGGAGCGTATTCTTCGGGCGGTCGAGCGGACTGCGCATCCTCGTGGCGCGCGAAGACGAAGCCCCGGCGCGCGAACTTCTTCGCGCGTATCAGAACCGCCAGCACCTCAAGGTGATCAATCTCGCGGATTACGTGGCCGAGCGTGAGGAGGCGGCGACGTCGAGGACGCAGATCGTCCGCTTCGTACGAATCCTCGCGATTCCAGTCTTCGTGTTGGTCGTGCTTTCGCTCGTATTCGGCGCGGTGCGCTGGAAGTAGCGGGCCGGCGTGCTTACACGCGCTCGACGTACTCGCCGTCGCGCGTGTCGACGCGGATGCGCTCGCCGATCGAAATAAACGGCGGCACCTGCACGACGAGACCCGTCTCGAGCTTCGCGGGCTTCATCACATTCGAAACCGTGGCGCCCTTCAGAGCCGGCTCCGTTTCGACGACCTCGAGCTCGACCTTGTCGGGAAGCTCGGTGCCGACCGCGGCGCCATCGTAGAACGTCATCTTCAGCTTGATGTTCGGCGTCATGTAGAAGTAAGTGTCGCCGAGGATCTCTTTCGAGATCGACATCTGCTCGTAGTTCTCCGTGTTCATGAAGTGGCAGTCGTCGGCGTCGGCGTAGAGGAATTCCATCTCGTGGATCTCGAGATCGAGTTTCTCGACCTTCTCGTCCGTGCGGTAGCGATATTCGATTTGCGAGCCGGTCTTGATGTTGCGGAGCTTCGCGTGGATCATGCCGCGCCAGTTGCCGGGCGTGCGGTGTTCCAGGTGCAGCACGCTACAGAGATTGCCTTCGTGTTTGATGAGCATGCCGACTTTGATTTGCGTCGAGACGAGAATCAATGGACGAACCTCCTGAACACAGAGACGGCCGCGCCTGAGTGCTTGCGCGGCCACGATGACCGACGAAGGCCGTGAGTCTATCTCAGGGGCGCGAGGCCGTCAACGGACGCGCCGCGCCGTGGCTGCGCGCTTCGTTCGAACGCTCGTCTCGGCGCCAGAGCGGCGCCGCGAGCGCGATGCCGATGAGCGCGTAGAGTAGCGTCACGACTTCGGCATCCCCGAAATTCCACTCGAAGAGTCCCTCGACGAGGAACCCCGTGAACGCCGCAAGGCCGCCGAGCGCCACGGCTCGCGCGCGCGGACCGGGCGATGCGCGGAGAGCGCGCACGAGCGCGGTGGCGATTCCCGCGAAGAGCGCGATGAACGCCGCGAGTCCGATCGCGCCGGTCGCCGCGGCGATCTGCAAGAAGTTCGAGTGAAAATGCCCGTGCACGACGCCCGCGTAGTCCGGGTCGGCGTAGCGCGTGAAGAGCGGCTTCATGTCCATGAGGCCCGCGCCGGTGAGCGGGTGATCGCGAACGATGCGCAGCGCGACGCGCCACATGTGCAGCCGCTCCGTGTTGAGCGGATGGTTCGGATCGACGATGCTCGTCACGCGATCTTGCAGCGATGCCGGAAGGAAAAAGTACGATGCGACGAGTGCCGCGCCGAGCGCGAGGAGGATGCGTGGGCGGGTGAGCGCGAGGATCACGGATGCGCCCGCGAGGACGCCGAGCCAAGCGCCGCGCGTGTAGGTAAGAACGAGCGCCCACCCGACCAAGGCGAGCGCCGCAAGCGCGGCGAGCCGGCGCGCGCGCGATGCGGCGGCGAAAACCTGCGGCGCCAAGAAGAGAAGCGTGAGCATGAGGACGCCGGCGGTCGTCATGTAGAAGCCGGAGATTCCGCGGAGGCGTTCGGCGAGGCCGCCCGCGCTCGCGAGGTAGACGGCGGCGCCGTATGCGCTCGTGGCGAGCCCGCCAGCCAGGAGCGCGGCGAGGAGACGGCGGCCGCGCGCGCGGTCCGCGGTGCCCGACGCGAACACGAAGAGCGCGAGCGCCAGAAGAAGCTTCTGCATCTTGGCGAAGCTGGCGGAGCGGTCGAACGCGTTGAGCGACGCGAGCGCGAGTGCCGCTGCGAAGATGACGAAGAGCGCAAGAAGCGGCTGTCCGGGGCCGGCGAGGCGTGAAGCGAGCGACGGGGGTTTGACCGCGACGTGTCCGCCGCCGCCGCCTTGACGCGCCGCGCCGCCTAGCGCGATCGCGATCCACGCAACGCCGGCGATCCCGAGCGCGATCTCGGAGCCCGCGATCGTCACGGGAGTCAGGAGCAGGAAGAGAATCATTCCCGCCTCCTGGGTCCGCGCAAGCCATGCCGGCGAGCCGCTCGCACTCGTCATCGCGGCGGGTGCGCGTTCGGCGTTCTCACCGGGGGCGCGCATTCAATAGCTCCTCGTACACGCGCTCCGTTTTCTCGACGGTGCGTTCGATCGTGAAGTGTTCGAGCAGGCGCGTGCGCGCGCGTTCGCCCATCGTGCGCGCGCGCGCCCGATCGGTGTAAAGCGCGCGCAAAGCGTCGACCAGCGGCGCGGGGTCCGCCGGAGGAAAGAGATACCCCGTGTCGCCCTCGACAATCGCCTCGGCGTTGCCCCCGGCGTCGGACGCGATCACCGGCACGCTCGACGCCATCGCCTCGAGAATCGCGAGCGAAAACCCCTCGATCGACGACGGCAAGACCATTACCGAGAAGAGCCGGTAGAAGGGGAGCGGCCGGTCGCGAAATCCGAGGTAGTGGAACTCCTGATTCAGGCCGAGCTCGCGCGCGCGCGCGTCGAGTGCGGCGTCACGGTCGATGCCGAGGAACAGAACCGTCATGTCGCTCGGCAGGGCGCGTAGCGCATCGAGCAAGATGTTCTGGTCCTTCAAGCGCGCGACGACACCGATCACGAAACGCTCGGGCGGGATCGCAAGCTCGCGGCGCAGCGCGTCGACTTCGCCTTGCGTGACGGCATCGACCGGCGCAACGGGGATGCCGTTGTGCACGACCGCAACGTGTGCGTCGCGGAGTCCGTTCATCACGAGGCTCTCCTTCACGCGACCGCTCACGGCGATGACGCGGTCGGAGCCGCGGTGAACGATCCACGACTGAAGCGGCCCGCCGGTCGTCATCGGAGTGTTGCGCCGCGTCAACACGACGCGCGCCGGAAGGCCGAAGAGAATCCTCGCCCAAATCGCCATGTAGCGATCGCGCGACGCGTGGCAGTTGACGATGTCGATCTTGTGCTCGGCGACGACGCGTGCAAGCGCGGCGGCGCCGCGAATCGACGGTCGCGGGAACGCGAACGGGATGACGCGCGCCGGCCCTTCCGCGAACCGGCGCGCGATCAGACTTTCCGCGCGAACGAGCATGAAAAGTTCGTGGCCGCGTGCGGCGAGGCCGCGCGAGAGATTCGTGATCGAATTCGTCGAGCCGCCGTAGTCGCCCTGATGCGTGGCCTGAAGGATGCGCATCGCACGCCGAGCGCTCATCGCGCGGCACCCGGCGGACGCGCGGCGCGCGCCGAACGCCACCGGTCCCACGCGGCGCACGCGGCGATACTTGCGAAGAGAATCACGAGCGTCATCACGGGGAGGCTGTAGCGCATGCGCACGACCGTAACGGCGTGAATCGCGTTCATGTAGAGCACCAAGAGAGCGGCAATGGCGGCGGCGCGCGTCCGGCGCGCGAACCAGAAACCGGCGATACCGAGCGCCAGAAGCGGAAGGTTGATGATCGCGTTGCCCGCGATGACGCGCGGTTGGCCCCAGTACCAGTAAGCGAGCGCGCGCACGGCCGTGCGGCGGAAGAACGTCATCGGCTCGTGAGCGATTTCGTTGAGCGTCGTCCGAAGGCGCCCCGACTCCTTCTCGCGCAGCGCGCGAATCTGTTTCTCGCGTTCTTCTTCCGTCAGCGAATCGAACGCGGGCTTCTGCCCCCCCTGTTCGTTGTAGAACTGGTCGAAGCCGTCCACCATGTACGTGTCCGCGCCGCCGAAGTCTTTCTTGAAACCTTCCGTGAGCGCGCGGCCGCCGCGCAGCGTGACGGGCACGAAGCCGCCGGTCAACTCGTAGCCGCGGTAGAGCCACGGTCCGATGACGACGAGCGCCGCGGCGACGAAGAGCGCGCCCTCGCGTGCGAAGCGCACCGGCTCGCGGCGGCGTACCCAGAGGAGCCGCACGAGCAACAGCGCGGGCAGGAGGATGACCTTTTCTTTCGTGAGCACGAGCGCGCCCCACGCGGCGCCCGCGAGCAGCGCTCGCCACACGCCGCCGCGCGCTTCGAGCGCGACCCACGCGACGTAGAGTGCTAGAAACACGAGCGTGAAGAGAACCTCGGGCGCGATGCGCGCCGAGTAGACGATCATCTGCGGATAGAGCGCCCACGCGGCGGCGGCGAGGAATCCCGCGCGGCGATTCTCGAGGATGAGCGCGCCGATCGCGTAGAGCGCCCCGCACGTGATCGCGTCGAGCGCGGCGTGCGCGATCCAGAGTCGCGCGCCTTCGCCCATCTCGACGCCGAAGAGCGAATACAGCCCCGATAGAAAGTAGACATAGCCCGGCGGGATCAGAAGATTTTCCGGGCGCCCCGGCGACATGACGAATCCGTGGCCGGCGAGAAGATTGCGCGCGATCTCGTCGTAGCCGTCGTCGACGCCGCGCCAGAAGAGCGCGTCGCCGATCTTCGGAAAGATGAAGAACGAATAGACGAGCCGCGCGAGGAACGCGATCGCGACGACCGTCGGGAGCGCGCGCTCGTCCTTCGCGAACTGGAGGAGTCTCCGCATTGCGGGAGACTCTATCACTCTGCCTCGGATGAGAGGAACCGATTGACGCGATTCGCGGCGAGAGGGTGCGCCCGGCCCACGAGATGCTAGACGCGCTTCACGACGAATGAGATGATTCGCGCCGTTTCATTCCGAGAAGGGAATCCTTGCGACCGCGCCGCTACGTTCTCGTCACCCACTCTCATTACCCCGATGATCCGCGCGCCGTAAAACATGCGACGGCGCTACGTGAAGCGGGCTATGAGGCGGTCGTCATCGCGCTGCGGCGCGCGGGCGAGGCGAAGCGCGAAACGCTCGCCGGCGTGGAGGTGCGGCGCGTGTCGCTCGAGCACAAGCGCGGTGGCGGCGCGCGCTACCTCTTCGAATACGCGGCGATCTTTGCGCTCGCCTCGTGGGAACTCGCGGCGTTGAGCGCTTCGCGCCGGGCGTTCGCCGTTCAGATCAACAACCCGCCGGATTTCCTCATATTCGCCGGACTCGTTCCGAAACTCTTCGGCGCGAAACTCGTGCTCGACCTGCACGAGCCGATGCCTGAGCTGCTGGCATCGATTCGGCAGCAATCGCCGGATGCCCAGAGCGTCCGTTTGCTCAAGTGGATCGAACGCCTCTCGACGCGATTCGCCGACGCCGTGATTACCGTCAGCGAGATCTGCCGCAAGAGATTCGTCGAGCGCGGTACGCCGGCCGAGAAGATCACCGTCGTGAAGAACGTGAGCGACCTGCGACTTTTCGATCCGGCGCGATTCGCGCGGGGCGAGGATCTCGCGGGCGGGGGCTCGAATGCCGGCGCGCGGCTCATCTATCACGGCACGCTCGTGAACCGGTACGGCGTCGACCTGGCGGTGCGGGCGCTCGCGCGCGTGCGCGAGCAGCTGCCGCACGCAAGCCTCGCCATCTATGGCCGCGGCGAAACGCTCGAGGAACTCACGCGCCTTGCGCGCGAACTGGGCGTCGAGGATCGCGTCAGCTTCGGTGGCCAAGTCGATCTCCCATCGATTCCGGAGAAGATCGCGCACGCCGACATCGGCATCGTGCCGAACCGCCAAGACATCTTCATGGATCTGGTGCTGCCGACGAAACTCTTCGAGTACATCGCGATGGAGAAACCGGTCGTCGTCGCCGCGACCGCGGCGGTGCTCGACTACTTCGGCACGGAGGATCTCTATCTCTTCGAGCCGGGCGACGACGCGGGCCTTGCGCGCGCGATTCTCGACGTGTGCGCAGATCCGGATCGCGCGCGCGTGCGCGCGCGCCGCCTCCGCGAGCGCTGCGCGCGCGAGACGTGGGCGGTTGAGAAAATGAAGCTCCTCCGTCTCTTCGAATCGCTCCACGGCGATGGCGAGCGCGCCCGCTAAATGAAGCGCATTCTCTCTCTCGCCGGTGTGCTTCTCTTCGTGGTGATCATCGTTTCCGCTGGGCCGCGGGAGATCGCGGGGGTCTTTCGGAACGCGCGCCCGATGCCGTTCGTCGTCGCGCTTCTTCTCGGCGTCGCGATGGCGATCGCGAAGTCGTGGCGCTGGAAAATGCTTCTCGATCACGCCGATCTCCCCACGCCGCTTTTCACCGCGCTTCGCTACTTTCTCGTCGGAAACTTTCTCGGCCTCGCGACGCCGGGCCGCGTCGGCGATTTCGCGAAGTCGCTCTACTTCGCGGGGCGCGGCGCCAATTCCTTCGCGCGCGCCACGGCGACCGTATTCGTCGACCGCGTGCTCGACATGCTGGTACTCGTCGTTCTCTCGTCGGCGGTGTTTCTGCATCACCGCGAGCAGTTGATCGCGTTGCCCTTCGTCTGCGCGGCGCTCGTGTTCATCCTGATCGCGGCGAAGCGGCGCGCCGGCGAACGCATTCTCCGCCGCGTGTTCGAGCGGATGTCGCCGGGCGAACACCGCGCGCGCGTCGGCGACGAATTCGCCGCGTTTTACGCGCAGGTCTCGCATCTCGTGTCGCGTTCACGCCTCGCCGCGCCGCTTCTTCTGGCGCTTCTCGCTTACGCCCTGATGATCATCGCCGTCACGCGCCTGGCCGACGGCCTGCGCCTCGAACTCCCGCTCGCGTTCGTCGCGTCCTCGATGCTGCTCTCGATCTTCGCGTCGCTCGTGCCGGTTTCGATCGGCGGGCTCGGCTCGCGCGAAGCCGTCCTCATCGCTTGCTTCGCGCAGCGCGGCCTCCCCGCCGAGGCGGCGGTTTCTCTCTCTTTGGCGATGTTCGCCGTGTTCTATCTCACGTCGGCGGCCGCCGGCGCGATTCTCTGGCAGCGAAAGCCGATCCCGCTGCCGTCGCTGCGTTAGCGCGTCTACTCCGCGGGTTTCTCGGTGCTCGATTTGGCGCGTTGCGCACGTGCCGCGTCGGCCGCCAGCCGGCGTGCCGCGATCTCTTTTGCGGAATCGCGCTTCTTCGGTTCCCAGACGCGGATCGGCAAGATCATCATCTGCTGGCCCTGAAACACGAGCCGTCGCTGCAGCGAGTACGCGGCCTGGTTGTGGAGGAATCGCGAGAGCGTGGCCTCCGATTGGAAGACGAGTTGCCCCGCGTAGACGATCGACCGCGGATTGCCGCGCCCGGCATCGAGGCAGATGCGCTCGAGCGCGGGAATCGGATCGGTCGCCAACTCGTAGCGCACTTCCGACTCGAGACCGAGACTGCGCGCGAGGCGCTGGTATTTGTCGAGCTGCGCCGCCGTCGACACCTCGAGTGCCTTCACCTCGTCCTTCCCCTTGAAGCGGCTCGAATCGATTTCGCCGACGGAGATGAAGATGTAGCGATCGTGCAGTTCGCGGTAGAGACGCAGCACCGAGAGCAGGCAGTGAACGCCGAGCCCGCCGTAGCGTCCGACGAGCATGATCGCGGGGCCCTTCTGAATCGCGGAGGCCTTCGGCGGATGCAGGAGCGACGGCGGCAGGTTCGCCAGCGTCGAGTCGAGATCCTTCACGTGGCGCGCGACCTTCGCGTAGTGCGCGCGCACGCGCGAGCAAACGAAGATGAGCGCTCCCGTGAGAATGACCGTCTTCCACGCGCCGTGCGTGAACTTGAAGACGAGGTTGAAGATGAGAACGAGCGACGTGAGTGCGGTGCCGACGCTCGAGAGAGCGAGTTTCCAGCCCCACCGCGCGACCGACGCGCGGGCGCGCCACCAGTGCAGCGACAGGCCGAGCAGCGAGAGGCTGAACCCGACGAAGACGTTCACGCTGTAGAGAATGACGAGGTCCTTCACGTTCGCGCCGGTGATGAAGAGCATCACAAGCGAGAACACGCCCATGAAGAGGACGCCGTGTTGCGTGACGAGTTGATCCGAGAGGTAAGCGAAAAGGCGCGGGATCCAACCGTCGACCGCCATCGCGGCGAGGACGCGCGGACCGGCGACGAATCCGCTCTGCGACGCGACGAAGAGAAGCGCCCCCTCGGAGATAAGCGCGAGTATGAGGAACACGCCGCCGATCGCGAGGCCTCCGACCTGCCAGTTCGCGGAGACCTTTTCGATGAGCGACGCGTTGAGAGTCCTCCCGGGCTCGTGTTCGACGCCGTAAAGCAGATACAAAATGAGGAGCCCGCTTGCCGTGACGGCGAGCGAAATCGCCATCGCGATCATCGTGTTGCGGCCGGTTTTCGCGCGGGGCTCGCGTAGAACGCCGACTGAGGTCGATACCGCTTCGATGCCGGTGTACGTCCCGCCTCCGATGCAGTACGCGCGCAGCAAGAGAAGCAGTGTCGCCAAGAACGCGCCGCCCTCGAAGGCCGCGTGTGTCTCGACGGCCGTCTTCTCGACCATGATCTGAATCTGATCGCCGCGCGCCGCGATGCCGACGATCAAGAGCGCGGCGTGCGTGATCACGAAGAGCATGAAGATCGGGAAGAGGATCTTCACCGATTCTTTGACGCCGCGCAGGTTGGCCCAAGAGAGGAGAACGATGATCGTGCACGCGATGATCAGTTTGTAGGGGCGAACCTCGGGCGGGAGAAAACTCAGTAGCGCATCGACTCCGCTCGCAACGGAGATCGCGATCGTGAGGATGTAGTCGACGACGAGCGCGCTTCCAGCGACGGTGCCGGCGCGCTCTCCGAGCAGCTTGCTGACGACAAGATAACCGCCGCCGCCGTGCGGGAAGAGCTGAATGAGTTGGATGTAGCACGCCGAGATGATCGCGACGGTGATCGCGGTGGCGATCGCAAGGTAGATCGCGAGGTAGCGATGCTCGCCGAGCGCCAGGAACGCCTCCTCGGGCCCGTAGCTCGAAGAGGAGAGCCCGTCCGCGCCGAGGCCGACCCACGCGAAGAACGCGATCAGCGAGATGGAATGAAAGACCTTCGGGTCGAGCGGGTTCTTCGGCGCCCCGAAGAAAAAGCGGCGAAGCGAAAAACCTTCGCCGAACGGGCGCGGCTTCGAAGGCGCCTCGCTGTCGCCGGCTGTGGGATTCGAGTCCGACATATTCCGGGGATGCTAGAGCATTGCACCACTCCGGCCAAGCAACATCGGATGAAGCGTGCTCGGTGCGGCGCGCGCTGCCGGCATGCCGGCAGGCGCCTAGCGTCGCAGGAGTGAGTCGGCCCGCGCGCGCCGCGCGTCGCCTCCGGGAGAGGAGAACGCCTCAGCCAGAAGTGCGGCGCTCTCATCGCGCGATGGGCGCCCGCCATCTGCAAGGGCGAGCGCGACGCCAAGATGAAGCGCGACATCCGGGTTCTCCGGCAGCGCTGCGCGCGCCGCGCGCAGGCGCGGGACCGCGGCGGCGGCATCACCGGCGAGGACGAGCGCCCAGCCGAGCGTGTCGAGCGCCTCGGCGGAGGCGGGCGCCGCTGCGAGCGCGCGTTCCGCGATCGGTACGGCTTCGCGCGCGCGGCCTTGACGCTCGGCGAGGTTCCACGCGAGCGCGTTGAGCGCGTTTGCATCGCCCGGGCGCTCGGCGAGGATTCGCACGAGCGCGCGTTCGGCGAGATCGGCGCGCCCTCCGCGTCCGGCCTCCTGCGCGACGATCGCGAGGTTCTCGAGGATCATCGCGTCGCCTTGCATGAGCGTGAGCGCATCGCCGTAGAGGCGAATTGCTTCCTCCCACTCGCCGGCTTGCGCGCGCAGGTTCGCGAGGTTGATCGCCGCGCGTTCGAAGCCGGGATCGCGCGCGAGCGCCGCCTCGAACGCGTTCTGCGCGCCGGCGTTGTCGGACTGCGCCAGGCGCGCGAGCCCGAGCGCGTAGTGCGGGTCCGCGGCGCGCGGCTCGATTTGCATCGCCTCTTCGAGATGCGGGATAGCGCGCGCCGGTTCGCCAGACTCGATGAATGCGTTGGCGACGAAGACGCGAGCGCGTGATTC
The DNA here is from genome assembly GCA_046160485.1 of bacterium. Lineage (GTDB taxonomy): Bacteria > Orphanbacterota > Orphanbacteria > JBJXGV01 > JBJXGV01 > JBJXGV01. The sequence continues at coordinate 195,095 of JBJXGV010000002.1, forward strand.
GTAGAGCGGATTCGGATAGCGAGCGTTGAGATTGACGAGCACGGCAAGAAGCGCCAGAGGGAGCGTGTGAAGTAACGCGCGCCGCGGCGGAGACGACCGCCAGATCGCAATGAGTCTCTCGAGCGCGATCGCCGCGAAGAGTGCGAGCAGCGGCAGAAGCGGCAGCCTGTAGCGCGACGCGAAGAAGAACATGAGGACGCCGCCGACGTACGGCACGAAGAACGCGAGGAGAAGCGCGGCGCCGCGCCGCGCGGCGGCGTCGCGCTCGATGAGGTCGCGCGCGACCAGGAGAATGCCGAGTAACGCGAACGGCATGATCAGGCCCGTTGGCAGCGAAATCGGCTGCGCGACCAGAAGCGCCCCCACCACGGGCGAGAACCGCGAGAGGAAATCGACGTCGCACTGCTGGTCCCAAATCTCCGCGCCCCCGCAGAAATACGCGAACTTCGTGAGCGTGAGCTTCGCGAACGCGCCCGGGTTCGCCGCCGCCCACGACTTCGCCTTCCCGCCCCAATAGTCGCTCACCTCGGCCGCCGTTAGCTGGCGTTTCGCGTCTTCCTCGGCGATTTGCCGCGCGGCGACGTCGATGATGTCGGCGGCGGGCGCCCCGGTCGCGGTGCGCCCGCGCCCAGGGGAGCGCGCGGAGCGCCCGTCCGCGTCGGCGTTGTTGCCCATCCAGAGAGTGACGCCGCCTTGCGACGAGATGAGTACGAAGCCGCCGCCCTCGCGGAAATTGCGGAGCGTCACCGGCGCGATCGTCGCCGCGAGTCCCGCGGCGAGGACGAGCGCGTGCGTCAGCGCGCGCCGCGCGCCGCTCTGCCGCCAGTCGAGAAGCAGAACCGCCAGCGCGACAAGCGGAGCGACGAGCAGAATCGTCGGCCGCGTGATCGCGGAGAGCCCGAGCGCGACGCCAGCCGCAAGATGAAGCGCGATCGTCGTGCGCGGTGCGCGCCCGCGCGCGAGCGCGAGGGCAGCGAACGCGGCGATCGTCAGGAATGTCGCGAGCGTCTCACCGAAAAGTTCGCCGGAGTAGAAGATGAGCACCGGATGGAGCGCGACGACGAGCCCGGCGGCCGCCCCCGCGAACGTCCCGAAAAGCGCGAATCCCGCCACGCATGTCAGGAGCGCGGTCGCGCCGCCGAGCGTCGCTTGCGCGAGTTTCGCAGCGAGAATGGCGCGCGCCGCGGCCGCACCGCCGGGGAGGAGGTCGAGCGGCGGCGTCTGCGCGCCGATCCCCGCGAGCTTGTAAATCCCCGCCAGGAAGATCGAGTAGAGCGGCGCGCGTGTGAAAGCGCCGTCACCGAGTCCTTCGCCGCTCGCGATGCGAAGCGCCCACTCGTGGTAGGTGAGCGCGTCGATGATCGGCTGGTCGAAGAGGGGGTTCGCCCGGTACTGGAGGACGAAAACGACGCGAATCGCGACGGCGAGCGCGAAGAGGCCGAGCGCGATCGAGCGGCGGCGTGCGTCCATGGCGGTGAGGATAGGCGGGGACTCGCGAAGCACGCAAGCAAAGGCTCGCTGCGGGCGCGTTTCCTTGAATCGCGCGAAGCTGGTTGATAGTCTCGCCGCGTGCGAACCGACTCCGCGACCGAACGACCTAACCCTCCGCCTTGCGACTCGAAGGAGAAGAATGCCTCGCCGTTCTCTGCTCTTTGTTCTTCCGCTACTCGTGCTGTGCGCCTCTGTTTGTCTTACGCCTCGCGCTGACGCCGCCGTGTCCGCCGCGTCGACGGAGCTTGCCGCGCTCTTCGAAGACGAATGGAACGCGCGCATGCGCGACGAGCCGCTCTTCGCGTCCGAGGAAGTTGGGGACTATCGTTGGAACGACCGTCTTCCGTCGGTGAGCTTCGCCGACGAAGAGCGTCTGGCTCGTGCGCGCGGCGGGTATCTCGGCCGGCTCCACGCAATCGACCGCGCGGCGCTCACGCCGGGCGAGCAGGCGAGCTACGACATCTTCGAGCGCATGATCTCCGACGAGAACGCCGAGTTCATGTTCCGGTCGTTCCTCATGCCGATCACGAATCGCAGCGGGTTTCACGTTTCGTTCGCGGAGATGCCGAAGCGCGTGCCGCTCGCGACCGTGAAGGACTACGAGGACTACATCGCGCGTCTGCGCGGATTTTCGGGCTACGCCGCGCAGCATATCGAGCTGATGCGCCAGGGCATTCGCGAGGGCGTCGTGCTGCCGGAGATCACGCTCGTCGGGTTCGAGGGCGCGATCGAGCCGCACATCGTCGGCGATCCGACGCAGAGTCGGCTCTACGTGCCGTTCGAGAATTTCCCCGGCGCGATCTCAGAGGAGGACCGCGTGCGGCTGCGCGCTGCCGGCGTCGCGGCGATCTCCGCGTCGGTCGTGCCGGGCTATCGCGAGTTCCTGCGCTTCATGCAAGACGAGTACGTGCCGGCTACGCGCGCGACGATCGGCGCGTCGAGTTTGCCGAACGGGCGCGCGTGGTACGAGCATCGCGTCCGCCGCTTCACGACGCTCAACCGGACGCCGTACGAGATGCACCAGACGGGACTCGCCGAGGTCGCGCGCATTCGCGCGGAGATGGACGCGATCATCGCGCGCGTCGGTTTCGACGGCACCTTCCCGGAGTTCATTCAGTTCCTGCGCACCGATCCGCGTTTCTACGTCGGCACCGCGGATCAACTCATGAAAGAGGTCGCGCTCGTGCTGAAGCGAACGGACGGCGAGTTGCCGCGCCTCTTCAAGACGCTGCCGCGCACGCCGTACGGCATTCAGCCCGTGCCCGACTACATCGCACCGAAGACGACGACCGCGTACTACGACGCGCCCTCGGGCGACGGCACGCGCGCGGGCTACTATTTCGTGAACACGTACGATCTGAAGAGCCGGCCGCTCTACGAAATCGAGGCGCTCTCGCTGCACGAGGCGGTTCCTGGGCATCATCTCCAGATCGCGCTGCAGCAGGAGCTGACCGGGCTGCCCGCGTTTCGGCGCTTCAACGGCTTCACGGCGTTCGTCGAAGGGTGGGCGCTCTACGCGGAGCGGCTCGGCCTCGAGATAGGCGGCTATCAAGATCCCTACAGCGATTTCGGCAGGCTGACCTACGAGATGTGGCGCGCCTGCCGTCTCGTCGTCGATCCGGGGATTCACTCGCTCGGGTGGACGCGGCAGCAGGCGATCGATTTCATGGCGGAGAATTCGGCGCTCACGCTGCACAACATCGAAACCGAGGTCGATCGCTACATTGCGTGGCCGGGACAGGCGCTCGCGTACAAGACGGGCGAACTGAAGATTCGCGAGCTGCGCGCCCGCGCGGAGTCGGCGCTCGCGGAGCGTTTCGACGTGCGCGAGTTCCATGACGTCGTGCTTCTCTCGGGCGCCGTGCCGCTCGATCTGCTCGAGAAAAACGTCGACGCGTACATCGCACGCTCGCGCGCCGGCGGCGGGGCGGCGGGCGCGCGAGCGCCGCGCGCGAAGTGACGCGATGAACCGGACGCGCCCGCGCGGTGGCGACGGCCCTCGAGCCTCCGATCGCGCGCTTGCGGTGTCGCGCGCGCCCGCCGTTGGTCGCGCGCGTTCCCTCGCGCTCACGTTCGCGCCCGCCACTGCGGCGCGCTGGGCCGATGTCGAGCGTCTCTTCGGCGCGCGCGGCGCGTGCGGCGGCTGCTGGTGCATGGCGTGGCGGCTTTCGCGCGCGAAGTTCGACGCCGGAAAGGGCGACGCGAATAAACGCGCGCTCCGAAAACTCGTGATGTCGGCGAACGCTCCCGGCGTGCTCGCGTACGCGGGCGGCGAGCCGGTGGGATGGTGCGCCGTCGCGCCTCGCGCGATTTACCCGGCGCTTGAACGCTCGCGCGTTCTCGCGCCCGTCGACGACGCGGAGGTCTGGTCGATCTCGTGTCTGTTCGTCGCGAAGTCGTATCGAAATCGCGGCGTGTCGAGCCGCCTGCTTCGGGCCGCGGCCGAGTTCGCACGCGAGCAGGGCGCGCGCATCGTCGAAGGGTATCCCGTCGAAACTCGGGCGGGACGCTTGCCGGACCCGTTCGTCTGGACCGGCATCCCCGCCGCGTTCGCGCGGGCGGGGTTCGCGGAGGTTCTACGGCGTTCGCCGGCGCGCCCGATCATGCGACGCACGATGCGCCCGCGAGCGTGACCGGCGCCGCACTCCGCCGCGCGGCCGCGGGGCTCGCCGCGAACCTGGCGCTCTTGGTGGCCGCACTTCTCGCCGCCGCTGTCATCGGCGAGATCGCTCTGCGCGCGATCTACAACGCACCTCTTCATCGCGGCCGCCGGATGTTCGTCTTCTACCAGCACGATCCGATTCTCGGTTGGCGAACGAAGCCGAACGCGCGCGGAATGTACGTCAAGGACGAGTTCGCCGCGTTTCTCGAGTTCAACTCGCGCGGCGCGCGCGGTCCCGAGCACGCAGCAACGAAGGCCGCCGGGGCGTTTCGGATTCTTGTGCTTGGCGATTCGTTCGCGGAGGGTTACACGGTCGAGTTCGCACACCTCTTCTCGGAGTTGATGTCGCGCGAGATCGCATCGTCGACGGGGCGAACGTGCGAGAGCATCAACTGTGGAACGACGGGCTACAGCACCGACCAAGAGTTGCTTCTGTTCCGCGAGACGTGCGCGGCGTACAACCCCGACCTCACCGTACTGCTCGTCTTCGACAACGATGTCTGGCACAACGCGCAGGCGGAGAGCTACGAGCGCGCCAAGCCGCTCTTTCGCGTCGACGCGGATTCGCTCGTGCTGACGAACACGCCGATTCCCGCGCCCGCATCGTGGGCGACGCAGGGTCCGGGACAGGGCGCTGGCGCCCTCGTGGCCCCTCGCGCGTGGGGCGCGCGATTGAAGGCGAGGCTCGGAGACGAATCGTATCTCTACAATCGCGTGCGCACGGCCCTTCAGACGCTTCGCTCAACCCGGCGAGCCGGCCGCCCCGCTCGTGACGATGCCCCGCGCGAAGACGCGGCATTGGACGAAGCCGGCGCTGGCGCCGCGGCGATCGACGAGATTCCGGGCGAGTTTCGCCTCTACGAAACGGAGGCGCGCGCGGACGTGAGTCACGCGTGGCGGCTCACGGATGCGATTCTCGCCACGCTCGCGCGCGAAACACGCGCCGCTGGGAGCGAGCTGCTCGTGTTCTACGTGCCGCGCGGCGAGCGCATCCGCCCCGAGCATTGGCGCGCGACGGAGCGTCGCTACGGAATCTCGCGCGACGCATGGGATCTCTCGCGCGTCGCCGCGGGATTGCGCGAAATCTGCGCGCGCAACGGAATTCATTTCATCGATCCGACGGAACGCTTCGTCGAGGAGGACGCGGCGGCGCGCAAGAAGGGCGAGCGGCTCTACTACGCGCAGGATGGTCACTGGACCGCGCGCGGCCACGCGCTCGCCGGCCGTCTTTTAGCCGCAGAGGTCGCGGCTAGCTATCTCGGCGCGGACCTGGTGGGGCCGCCGTTACGCTGATGCATCGTGATCCGCGCTGTCGTTTCGCGTGTCGCGGCAATCGCACTCGAGGCACGCGTGCGTCGCGCACGTGCCGCAGCACGCGATCAACTGCCGCCGCAGCGCCGCGCGCGCCCGATGAAGCCGCACCGCCGCGTTGTTCGGCGTGATCGCCTCTTCGTCCGCGAATTCGCGAACGCTCTTCTCGTCGACCTCGACACGCCGCAGCGCCCTCGCGTATTCCGGCCTGAGCGTTTCGAGAAGCGATGTCACGCACGCGCACACCGTGCGAAATAGCTCTGCATCGGCGGGAGCCCCGGCTTCGTCGCCCGCCATCTCTACCGCCAGGCGCTCGAACGCGCGTTCTTCCGCGCCGCGCTTGCGGTAGTGATCGACGAGCGCGTTGCGCAGCAGCCGGTAGAACCACGCGGTCGCGGACTCGAGGTCGCGGAGCGCCGACGCCTTGTCGATCCCGCGCAGATAGGCGTCCTGCAAGATATCCTCCGCGACCTCGCGCGATCCGACGCGCCGCTCCAAGAAGTCGAGAAACCGCGAATGGTTCTCGACGAGGAGTTGCATCGCGCCGCCGGCGGAATTTATGGCTGGCATCCGCACGAAACGGCGCACGCCCCGGCGCCGCAGCCGGAGCACGTGCACGGCGCGCACGTGCACGCCGCCGGCGAGCAGCACGCGCAGACGCCGCGCGCGTCCGAAGCCGCCGGGTTCGCGCCGCTGCAATCGCATCGCGCCGCGCTGGCGGGCGCGCATGAGCATGATGTCGCAGAGGGATTCTGTGAGTTCGACATGGTGAGCCTCCTCGTTGTTCGGGTTTCGGCCGGCGCCGGCGCCGATCGGCGTCCGGCCCCATCAGCGATTCACACCTGCTGACGCGCGAGGCCCCCGAACATTACAGGCGGCTTACGACGGGTTGCTGATGCGCGCGATCGCGTCTTCGACGGTCGCGCCGCACTCGATCACATCGAGAAGGCGGACGACGCGCATCACTTGCTCGACGCGCGGCGGCAGCGCGGCGAGCGCGAAACGCGCGCCCGTATTGCGCGCCGACGCGACGATCGTCGCGAAAATGCCGATGCCGCTCGAGTCGATGTGGTCGACGTCCTGAAGATCGACGACGAGTTTACGCGTCCCCTCCGCGAGGCGGCGGCGCACGTCGTCTTGAAACGCGTATCCGTCGGCCGTTCCGTGGAGCGTTCCGTGCAGCCGATAGATGACCGTCGACGCGTCGGGTCGCTCGGCGGCGAATTCGAGTTTCTTGCTCATCGGTTTCTCCGTGCGCGACTCGGGTTGGGTGGCGCTTCCGCCACGCGGGGGCGCGCGATCGACGGCGAAGATATTCCCCGAACCGTTTCCTGTCTAGGCGGATGAAGCCTCACGCCGGCGTGCGTTCGCGCCGCGCGGAAGCCGCCGGCTCATGACGGGCGTGAATGCCGAAACGGCGCGGCGCTACGCCGCCAAAACAGCGCTTGCGGTATTCGACGCCACACGAGCCGGAAGGTGAAGCGTGAACACGCTTCCCTGGCCGAGCGCGCTCTCGACGCTGATGCGCCCGCCTTGAAGCTCGGCGAGCTCCTTCGCGATCGAAAGGCCGATGCCGACGCCGCCGTACGCGCGCGTCGTCGACCCATCGAGTTGCCGGAAGCGATCGAAGATAATCTGATGATCCTCCGGCGCGATGCCGATTCCCGTGTCGCGAACGCGAACGAGAATCTCGCGATCACCTGTCGCGCTCGAAACCTCAACGCGTCCCGCCTCGGGAGTGAACTTGATCGCGTTGTCGACGAGTGAGCGAATGATCTCGCGCGTGCGTCCAGAATCGAGCACCGCGGCGCCCACGTCCGGCGAGCCGTTGACTACGAGCGTGAGCTTTGCGCGTTCCGCTGCCGGCCGCGCCAGCTCGACCTCCTCCGCGAGCAGCCCGTTCACGTCGACGAGCGCGGCGGCGACGCCCGTTCGCGACGCCGAGAGCGACGCGAGCGCCAGCAAGCGTTCGATGAGCGACAGGAGCCTCTCGCCGTTGAGGAGAATATTCTCGGAAAACTCGACGCGGCTCGCGTGGCCGACCTCAGGAAGTTTGAGGAACTCCGCATAGGAGAGAATCACCGTCAGCGGCGTGCGCAGTTCGTGACTCGTATTCTGCAGGAATTCCGCCTGGAGCCGGTTCATCTCCTCGAGCCGCACGTTCTTCGATGTCAATTCTTCGTTGGATCGCCGCAGCGATTCGTAGAGAAGCGAGTTCTCGATCGCGACCGCCGCGATTTCGATCGTCGAGACGAGCATCTGGCGATCGAGCGGCGAAAACTCCTCGTGGCTGACGCGATCTCCGACGAGGATGAGGCCGATCGCATGCCCCTTCGCCGCGACCGGCACCGCCGTGCGAAATCCGAGTGCGAACAGCTCGCGCGCCACGTTGTCGCCGGGCTCCGCCTGCGCGAGCGTGGCGAGGTCGACGAACGCCCCCTCGCTATCGCGGACCGCCTTGCCGATCCCGCTCGTCCACGCGAGCTCGCAGTGCGAGAGCCGGGACTTCTCGATGCCGCGCGCCGCGACCGGCGGCAGCGCGCCATGATGCGTCCAGCGTTCGAGAAAAATCGCTGCGCGCGCGAACGAAAACTGCCCGATCAGCGTGAGGAGGAGAAAATTTCCGAGCTCTTCGAGTTTCGCGAAGAGGATGAAGCTCTGGGACAGATCGAGAAGCGTCTCGAGGGCAAGTACGCGTTTCTCGAGATCGCGGTCGCCCGTCATGCTCTATCCGCGCAGCTCCGCGACCGCCGAGTCTTGGCTGCCGGCCTCCGTCAAAAACTCCGTGACGTTGAGTAGCGCCAACACCGCGCGCACCGACGCGGGGACGTTGATGAAGCGCGCGTCGCCGCCGGCGTCGCGAATCTGCTCGACGAACGAGAGGAAGAGTCCGATGCCCGCGCTCCCGATGAACCCGAGGCGCGCCAGATCGAAAATCACGCGCGGCGCCGGCTCCGGCTTGATCGACTTGAGTTGTTCCTCGAGCACCTGCACGCCCGTCAAATCGAGGCGTCCGCTCATGCTCAAAACGTACAGCGGTGTCGCCCCGTCTCGTTTCTCGAGCTTCGCGTCGAATGATGCCATCGTCGTCCCCTATGCCTCGACCGCGGCTTCTCGCAGATGCTTCACGAGGATGAGCCGGTTCGTTCCATCGGGTTCCTGCTCGCTGTGGACCTCATCCATTGCACGCACGATGATCGGCAGCCCGAGCCCGCGCCCCTCGCGATGCGTCACGGGAAGCGCCGCGGGCGGGACACCCGTAAGCCGCCGCGGGTCGAGCCCGTCGCCGCCGCTTACGATCTGAAATGTCAGCCGGTCTTCCGACTCGAGAAGGTCGAGATGAAACCGGCGGGTCGAATCGAAATGGTAGCTGTGTTCGATCACGTTGGCGCAGGCCTCGAAGAGTGCGAGCTCGACGACGCTTGCGCTCGCGCCGTCGACGCCGCGCCGCCGCATGATCTCCGCGACGAACGCGCACGCCGGCCGAACGGCATCGAGGCGCGCGGGAATCTCGAGGGCGTAGACGATCGGTTCGTCACTCGACGACGTCTCGACGGACGCGTTCGCCGCGCCGTACGCGCGAAGGCGCTCGACGGCGCTCGAGTCGATTCGAAACGGGTCGCGCGCGGGCCGCATACGCTAGGTGTTCTCCGTGCCGCGCGGCGTGCCATGGCTCGTCACCAGATCCGCAAGATTGTCGGGCGCCGCGCTCTCTTCGCCCGAGGCCGTCAATCGTCGCAGTGCGATCACGGTGATGTCGTCGGATTGCGGCGCGCCCGCGACGAACGCTTGCACGTCGGTCGAGAGGCGCAGGACCACCTCGTCGGCGTGCGCACCCGTCTCGCCGGCGCTTCCGACGATTTCGACGACGCGGTCGACGCCGAACTCCTCGTTGCTCGCGTTCGCGGCCTCGCTCACACCGTCCGTGTACTGCACGAGGATGTCGCCGGAGTCGATCTCGATCGTTTGGTCTGCGAGCTTCTTGCCGAAGCGGTCGCCGCGCACGAGGCCGAGCGGCATGCCGGTCGTCTTCACGGGCAAGCAGACCGCGTTCGCCGTCGAGTAGAAGAGCAGCGGATTGTGCCCGGCATTCGCGAACGTGAGCGTGCCGCGCCGCGAGTCGAGGATTCCGTAGAAGAGCGTGATGAACATGCCGCGTTTCATCGACGGATGAATCAGCTCGTTGAGCTTCGCGAGGAGTTCCGCGGGCGACGTGTGCGCGGGGGCGTGCGAGCGCAACAGCGCGCCGGCCATCGCCATGACGACGAGTCCGGGGATCCCCTTGCCCGCGACGTCGCCGATCGCGATTCCGTAGCGGTCCTTGCCGAGCGGCACGACGTCGTAGTAGTCGCCGCCGACCTCCTCCGCGGAGCGATGGAAGCTCGAGAGTTCCCAGCCGGGAATGCGCGTCTCGGCCGGCGGGAAGAGCCGCTCTTCGAGTTCGTGCGCGATCTCCAGTTCGCGGCGGATGCGTTCCTTCTCGACGAGTTCGCGCTGCGCGATTTCGAGGCGTCCCGCCATGTCGTTGAAGGTCATCGCGAGCCGCCCGAGTTCCGTGCGGTCTTTCGAGTCGATCCGGTGCGCGAAGTTTCCGCGCCCGATCTCCTCCGCGCCGAGCGTCAGCGCCTTGACCGGCTTGACGACGGACGACGCGATGAGCGTCGAGAGAACAAGGCCCAGAATCAGGACAGCGCACGTGACGAGAACGGTCGTGCGCACGGCTCGCTTGACGACGTTCTCTACGTGCTGCTTCGAAAGACCGAGAAAGACGTGCCCGACGAGCGAGCCGTCTTGGAATCGCACGGGAATCTTCACCTGATAAACCGTCGGGCTCTCGTGGAGCGCCTCCCCCTCGTCGAGCGGAAGCGTTGCGCGCGCGGGCGTCATGCCGGGCGTCTCTTGGTATGCGGCGTCCACCTCGGTCGCCGTTTCGGTTCCCTTCACGCGGCCGCTCTCGTCAACGACGACCAGATACGACCAGTCGGAGTTTTCGGCGCGCAGTTTTTTCACGAGCGGATGAAGCGTGAACTCCGGGTAGTCTTCGAGGAGCGGCTTCGACGCGAGGCTCGCGACATTGCGGCCCTGCGCGAGGAGACGGCGCCGCAACTCATCTTCGAGGGTCTGCTTCTCGTGGCGGATGAAAAGCGTGCCGCTGCCGAGCGTCACGAGAAGCACGAGAAACGAAATCGCGAGTGTGACGACAAGCCGCAAACTTGTCGTGGGCCCCTTCGCGGGCGCGTCGGCCGTCGTGTCTCGCTTCTTCGGATCACGCTTCATGCGGGTCATTGTCTCTCCAGGGCGCCGACGCCTCCGAGGAGGTGCGGCCGGTTTTCGCGCGTCGCGCGTTATTTCTTCGTGATCTCGCGCGTCCGCGCGAGTTCCGCGCCGGCGCGCTCCACGTAGTGCATCGCTTTCTGATCGTCCGGGTCGACATCGAGCGCGCGGCGCCAGGTCTCGATCGCCTCCGCAAGACGTCCCGCGGTGTACTGCTCCATTCCTTGGATCAGATAACCCTTCGTCAGGTAACCCTTCACGTCCCCGTAGCCGGGGTCGCGCCTCCAGACGATCTCCCAGTACTCGATCGCCTCGGCGGTGCGCCCGGTCTTGAATACGGCCGCGCCCTTCTCGTAGAGCTCGGCGGCTTCCGCGGTTTCCGCGGGCGAGAGCGCCTTCCGCTCCGCCGCTGGTCTAGCCGCTTCCGCCGACACCGCGAGGTTCGAACGCGTGCTTTTCTCTTTTTCGGCGTCCGATAGCCTTTTCTTGAGTTCCTTGTCGTTGGGCGACAGCGCGAGGGCCGAACGCCACTTCGCGATCGCCGGCGCCGTGAGGCCGCGCTCGTGCAGGAGATTTCCTTGCGAGACGAGAAGGCTGACCTCGCGTTCGAGGCCGTCGCGCGCGAGTTCGCGGAAGCGCGCGACGTCGGTGTTGCCGGGATCCTCGGCGAGAAGCGCGGCGAAGAGGCTCTCCGCTTCGGCGAAGCGGCCCGCGGCGAGCGCCTCGACGCCGGCGGACTCGTGCCGCCGCGCCGCGGCGCCGGCCGCGCGTTCGACCGCGCGCAGCGCTGTGATCGTCTCCATCTCGCCGCGCACCGTGTCGTTCGCCGGATCGTGTTCGAGCACCGTTTGATACGCGATAAGCGCTTCGACGGTATCGCCCGCCGCGATGTGCGCGCGCGCGGATGCGAGAAGCCCTTCGCGCTCGGCGCGCTCGTGAAGCGCGCGCAGCTCGGCGTCCTCCGGCTTGAAGAGAAGCGCGCCGCCGAGCGCGTCGCGCGCCTCGTCGAAGCGCCCCGCGTCGAGGTGCGCGCGGCCCGTGTTGACGAGCGCCGTGACGCGTTCGCCCTCGCGCGCGCCGATTTCCTGCGCGAGCCGCTCGTTGATTTCGTGCTCCTCGCGCTCGCGCGCCGCCGCGGCGAGTTCGTCGCGCGTGTCGCCGAACGCGTGCGAGAGCGAGATCTTGTGCGTCGCGCCGAGATCGCCCGGCTCGTACGCGTAGTCGGCGGAGATGCCGCCGAGTGCGAAGCCCGCGCCCGCGGTCCACGCGTCTGCGGCAAGGCCCGCGCGCATCGCGACGCCGTTCGCCTCGATCTCCGCGCCCGCGTGCACGCGACTCTCACCGCCCTCCTCGCGCACCCACTCGACGAGCGCGAGCGCGCCGCCGAGCGAACCGCCGACGGGGAGCAGGTACGAGAGCCCGGCGTGGATCGCGCGCGGCTCGGCGACCGATTGGTTGCCGAGCTTCTCGCGCGGCGCGACGGCGTTCTCGATGCGCAGCGCCGCGCCGGCGCGCGCGAGCGAAAGAGCGTCGGCCGCGAAGCCGTCGCGTTGAATCGTCAGCCCAAGATCGGCGCCGACCGAGCTCGCCGACGAACCGCCGAGCGTGTGCGTATCGAGTTTGAGCGCGATCCCGTACGACACGCTGGCCGAAAGTTCGTTCGCGTATCCGAGCAGCCATCGCAACTGCGTGTCGCGCAGATCGGCGTCGGTGACGAAGTTTCGATCGTCGCGCCCTTCGATGCCGCCCGCGGAGAACCGAACCGCGCCGACGCCGAATGTTCCGTAGCGAAGCGTCGGGTGCGCATAACCGAAGTACGCGAACGAGATGTCGCTCACGGGAAGCGTCGTCGTGTAGAGGGCGACTTCCTTCGCCGGCGCGCGCATGAGCCCCGCTGGATTCCAGACGAGCGCGGTGGCGTCGTTCGCGGCCGCGGCGTACGCGCCGCCGAGCGCGAGTCCGCGCGCGCCCACTCCCGCCGAGAGCACCTTGCGGTCGCCGGATTCGCCGTGCGCTATTCCCGCGGCGATCAGCAAGTGGAACACGAGCGCCGTGGCCGCGGCGGCCATCGTCAGCAGAACGCGGCTCATCGAAGCACCGCGACCTTGCGAAGCGCCGACTCGCTCCGCCCGGAGAGGAATCGGACGCGCACGTCGGCGAGATAGACGCCCGAGAGCACGGTCTCGCCGTCGGCATTACGGCCGTCCCACGCGATCGCCGGGACCATCCCCGCGCCGGTGACGCCGGCCGGCGCGATGCGCGCGACCGGTTCGCCGAGCGGCGTGTAGATCGCGATCTCGATTTCGCCCGGCTCCGGCATGTAGAAGAGGAAGCGCGTCTCCTCGCGGCCCGCGGCGAACGGATTCGGATAGTTCGAGAGGCTCTCGGCGAAGCGCGGCGACGCGATCCCGACCAGCCCGGTCGAGAATGGGAAGCTGTGGCCCGCGGCGGCGCGCGCGCGCGGCGGGTTCGCGCCTTGGATCACGCTCGCGAAAGTGACGCCGGTGTCCGCGACCGTCAGCCGGAACGCATTCGCCGCCGATTCCCCGAGCAGGTCGCCTTCGAACAGGAGCGTGATGGAGTCGCCGGGGGCGATCACGAGGGAGTTCGGGAAGATCAGAGAGCCCATCGCATCGGCCGGGTGACTCGACACGGTCGTGCGAACGTCGACGACGCGGGTCGCGGAGAAGAGCGACGCGGGATCGAGAGTGCGGCCTTCGGAGTCGCTGATGATGAAGTCGATCGACTCGAGCGAAACACCTCCGCTCCCTTCTGCCGGCGGGTTGACGAGAACGAGTTCACCCAGCGGAACCGCGAGCGCGCCGCGCGCCGCGGTCACGGGCGCACGGTCGCGGAACGAAGCGATCGGATCGAGCGGCGCCGCCAAGATCGTGATCAGCGCCGAGCCGAATGGAAACGCCGCCGCGCCGGCGACCGGCACGATCAGTCTCAGATCGTTCGCGTCCCGCAATTCGAGATCGTCGCCGCCAAGCGACGCGCGCAAACGGCCGCGTTCCGCGATGCCGCGAATCGTGGTGCGCACATCGATTCGCGCCGAGTCGCCGGGCGCGATGAGGAGGGGCGCGGTGAACGGGATTCGCGCGCGACTCGCGTCGCTTTCGGCCACACCGACGCTCCCGACCGGAACGCCGTCCGCGAATGCGCTGAGCGAAAGAAGCCGCCGACCGGTCGGCTGCGGCGCGCCGAAGTCATCCGTGACATCGAGCGAGATCGCGGTGAGCGCGACATCGGCCTCGCTCGGATCGCCCGGGTTGCGGCACGAGAAGGAAAGGAGCGGCACGCCGGCCGCGCCGGGGTAGACCGCGGAATCCGAGAGGACGATCGGCGTCGCGAGAAGGCCGCTCGCGGGCGTCGCGACGCGAATCGCCGGGCCGCGGAACGGAGCCGCAAGCCCCACCCGAATCGGCGTGTCGGTCGCGACGTCGCGAGCCTGTGGGAGCAGCGTGGAGTCGCCGCCATCGAGCTCGAAGCGCACGTACTCGGCTGTCGCGCCCGGCAACACGTCGATGCGAAGTTGTACCGGGACGTTCGTGTTTACCGGCAGAACGATCGGCGTCGTGAGCGGGATTCGTATGATCCCCTTCGCGAGGGGGAGTATGGGGCGCGCATCGCCGTCGGGCGTCGATACCGCCGCTATCACGCCGCCCGGGATGAACCCCGACAGGTCGCCGTATTCGATCTCTCCATCCTCGATCGTCACGTCGGAGAAGACGGAGTCGATGAATTCGCCAAGTGAATCGGTGACGAGGAGCGTGACCTCGTGAATTCGGACGTCGGCGGTCACGTTTGTGTCGCCGGCGGATGCGAATCGCAGCCCGAGCACGAACACGTCCTCCTGCCCGCGATTCATCGCAGGCGGCGCGATGCTCTCGATCGCCATCGAGACCGACGTCGGGCGCGCCGTCACATTCGTGCGACTCGAGCGCACGGGAAACGCGCCGCTGCTCAACACCAGGGGAACCGCGACGCCCGAGTTCGCATCGACCACGTCTGTCGAGAGCGGGGCGTTGACCGTCAGGCGGAAGGCGGCGACGCGCGTGTCCGCGCGCACGTCGATCGCGATCGCGACGCTCACCGGATCGCCCGGCGAGATGACGATCGGCGAGTCGAGTTCGAGGCGCACGGCCGAGCCTGCTGGAACGGCGGAGGTCGTGTGGAAGACGGTAGAGGCCTCGCGAACGGAGAGCCGGCTCGCGAGGTCGGCGATCGAGACGGCGCGTCCAGCGCCATCATCGAAGGAGAGGTCGAGCGTGCGAACTTCAACAGGGGCGTACGGCGTGACGCCGTCGGCGGCGAACGTGAGCGAAAGCGGAACGACCTCCACGCTTCCGCGAGAGACGGTCGGCGGCGCGAGGTCGGTCGGGAAGAGCGCGACCGAGACGGGCGGATTGACGATCGAGAGGGGGCTCGCTGCGACGGGCGTCGAGGAGATGTCTTCTTCCGACGTGCGGCCGCGCCCGCGCGCGACGACCGTGTACGTGGCCGAGCCCGCGGCGTTCGCGCGCACGCGCCAGGTAAACGTGCGCGTCGTCGACGGCGGGATCGAGAGCGAACCGGGTGTCGCGCCCCCGACGAGCGCCGAGGCGCCCGTGCCCGCCATCGCCGAGATGGTCGGGACGATGGCGTCGATCGTCTCGTTGCCCGCATTGCGCACCGTGGCGACGAGGTCGAGTGTTTGTCCAACGCTTGCGCTCGGATTCTCGAACGCGACGCTGACGAGCAGCGGACTCGTCGAGAGGGTCTGCGTAAAGGCGTTCTCGACGGGTGCGTCGATCGGTCCATCGTCCGTCGATTCGACCGATATGCCGTCCCTCGGGACGCGCAGGATGATCGTCGCGCTGTCGGACGGCGCCGCGGCGACGTCCGCCGCGACGAAGATGCGGCGGCCGCTCAGCGGAACGGCGATGTCGAGCGCGTCGATGAGCCATCCGCTTCCGACGAACGAGAGCGCGTCGACGAGCGAATCCGACGCCGTGTCGAAGCTGCCATCGCCGTCGTCTACGTAGAGGTTGAGCGCGGCGATGTCGCCGGGTGCACTCGCGCTCCCCGCGTTCTCGACGCGGAACCCCAGGAGGCGATCCGCCACGTAGCCGTTGGCGGGCACCGTGACGTCCAGGACGAGCATGTCCGTTTCGCCCGGCGGCGCCGAGCGCGGCGCAGCTCCGTGATTCGTGATCGATGCGGCGGTCATACCGGCGACCGGCACGAGCGGCGTGCTCGCCAGCGGGAAATTGCCTTCGATGGAGACGGCTTGCGCGAAGTCGAGATCTGCCGGGCCGGGGATCGCGAGGCTTAGCGAATCGCCGTCGTGCGCGCGCAGCGACACATTGCCGACGACGACGAAATACGCGCTTTGCCCCGGCGCGATCACGACCGCCAGGTCCTCGAAGGAGATCTCGCCGCCAGAGAGCGCGCCGGTCGCGATCGGCGGTTCGCCGGCGTCGATCGCGCCGTTCTCGTTCTGGTCGAAACAGAGCGCCACCTTATCGAGCAGCGAGTCGCCGCGCGCCGGATCGAGGAGCACGGTGTTCGCCACGAATCGGATCGACGAGACGGTCCGCGGCGTCGAGTAGGTGTTCGCGAGGATGAACGCGGCGAGCCCGATATCCGAGCCGCCCTGCGGGAGGCTCTCGGTATCCAGGTCGAGGGAGAGGGCGATGATGCGATCGAAGAGCGCGATGGTGAGCGGCCCGCCGCCCTCGACGGCGTCGTCGAGCGGACCGTCGTTGCCGGAGCGCACCGTCACAGCGTTCTCGCCCGCGGGGATTTCGAGCGCGATCGTCGCGCCCGTCGTCGCCGAGTCAGCGATCGTCACGAGCGCCGCAAGACGCAAACCTTCGCTGGGAATCGGCACGCTCATTCCGGTGCGCACCCAGCGCGCGCCGGTCCACGCCATTTCGCCGATCGTGCTGTCGCTTGCGCCCGCGGCACTCTCCGCGGAAGCTCCCGCGTCCGCGGCGCGCCGCACGAGAGTAACGCTTCGCACATCCGAGCCCGCCTGGGCCGTGCCGTCGAGCGCGATCGCAAGCGCGGTGAGCGTGTCAGGCTGATACCCGTTCGGCGGAATCGTGACGTCGAGCGCCGTGACGAGCGATTCCCCCGTGGTTACGGATCTCGGGGCGATGGGCGTGACGCCGAACTGCGCGGCGGTGGACCCGTCGACGGCGAGCCGCCCGGACGGGTTTACAGGGAAGACGCCGTCGATCGTCGCTGACGGCGTGAAGGCGATGTCGGCCGCCGCGGCAAGCGCGAGGTCGAGCGAGTCGCCGTCGCGGGCGCCAGCGGCGACGTCGATCGCGGCGATGAGGCGCACCGCCTCCTCGGACCCGATCGCGAGCGACAGTCCCGTCACGGTCGCCTTGCCGTTCGTGAACGTGCGCTCCGCGAGGAGGGAGTCCGTCACGGAGAGGATTCCGTCCGCGTCGCGGTCCCACACGATGCCGACGCGCGCGATCTCGGCGTCGCGCTGCGCCACTGTGCCGGGCCCGGCAGTCAGGTTGCTGATCGAAAGCGTCGTGAGCGTCCTCGAATCGGGATAACCGTTCTCGATGTCGAACGCGAGCGCCGGGACGTTCGTTTCTCCCGGCCGCACCGCGCCGCCGGCCACGGGCGCGGCCGTGACGGTCACGTACGGCGGCAGCACGGTCACCTCGTTCCGCTCCTCGGTGATGAGCGTCTCGGCGTACGCCTTTCCGTTCGAATCGATTCCGATGGCGATGAGCGTGAGCGGGTAGATCCCCGCGGTCATCGACGCCGGAATGGGCGACGTGTCGAAGTTGATCTCTGCGGCGGACGCGTCGCGCGGCAGGCTCAGCGGCGCCGCGAGCGGCGCGGTGTACGATGCGCCGCCGTCGGAGAAGATGAGGCGCGTCGCCGCCGGATCGAGATCGACCGAGACGCCTCCGTCGTTCCAGCCGCGGAGCGCGAGCGATACGCCGCTCGCACCTCGCCGCAGGCGGCGCGGCCAAACGGTGTTCTCGACGTCGACGAGCTTGGGCGGCGCCTCGACGAGCCATTCATCTGTGACGTCGGCGTCCGCGTCGATCTGCGAAGCGCCGCCGCCGCCGGTCGCCAGAAGCGACGCGTCGAGGACGACGCGCATCCCCGCGGTGAGCGCGGGCGCAAGCGACACCGTCACCGTGAGCGCGGAGTCGGCGCCCGCCGGGACGCTCGCCGGCGCGCTGACGCTCTGCACGAATACGCCGCCCGCGATCGGCGCTCCCAACGAGTCGCGCGGCTCGATCGTCGGCGTGAAACTGGTGAGCGCGGACGACGATCCGTTCTGGAATCGCAGTGTGAGCGCGAGCCCCGATTGCCCCTCGGTGACCGTGGCGCGCGGCGAGTCGACGGAGAGGAGGCGCAGAGCGCCCGGCTCGGCGACGGTGACCGCCGCGGTGTCCGCCACGCTCCCAAGCGACGCGATAACCGACGCGTTCCCGACGCTCGCTGCCGTGAAGAGCCCCGTGGCGTTGACGGTCCCGGCGGAACCCGTGGCGCTCCACGACGGGGTTCCGCTCGCCGTGTTCCCATCCGCGTCCAGCACGCTCGCGGTGAACTGCCGCGTCGCTCCGAGGAGAACGAGCGCCGAGCTCGGGCTCACGGTGAGCGACGCGGCCGCGCCGGGCGCCACCGTGATCGTGGGGGAGTCGCCGCTGACGCTCCCCGCGGTGGCGCGCGCGAATCCGGCGCCCGGTGTCTCGGGATCGAACAGACCCGTCGTCGCGCCGATCGTGCCGATGCCGCCGCCGACGCTCCACGCGATCGCTCCCGCGGCGACGGAATTGCCATCCGCGTCGACCGGAGCCGCGGTGAAGACGAGCGTCGTGTCGGTGGTGATGCTCAGCGGCCCAGGCGCGACTCCAATCGACGCGAGCGCGCCCGCGCTCACCGTGATGACGCCTGTCGTGTCGGCGAGCGCGAAGGGGCCGGCGATGCGAACGCGCGCGGCGCCGGCGAGCGCGAAGTCCGCGAACACTTCAACCGCGGGGCCGCCGTCGATCGCGATGACGCCCGAGGCTCCGAGGACGCTCCAGACGCACGCGACCGGCCCGAGCGGCTCGTTCGCCGCGCCGTAGCCGAGCGCCTGCATGCGCCGTCCGTCGGCATCGGCGGTGAGCGCAAGGTCGCCGATCGGCGCGCCGCTCGAATCGGCGATCTCGATGCGCGCGAGCGCCCCGGCCGAGATGATCGTCACGGACGCCGCCGCGTTGAACCCGCCGTATGAGGCGCTCACGCTGTAGTTCGGCGGCGAGAGATTGTTCCCGGCGGTGTAGACGCCGCTCCCCGTGATCGACCCGCTCGGGTCATTCGTCGACCACGCCACCGCGCTCTGCGGAATCGCGACCGAGTTCGAGTCGGCGTCGCGGCCGCGCATCGTAAACAGCGTCGTGTCGCCGGGGCTTACGGTGACGGCGGCGGGCGACAGCGTCGCGCCCGCAAGCCGTCCCGCGACGACCGTGACATCGGCGGAGTCGGCGGGCACGGCCCCCCCGTTGGATGCGACGACGCGGCCGGAGCCTGTGCGCCGCGCGTCGAAGAGGCCGCCCGGCGTGATCGTTCCGATCGAGCCGATCACGCTCCACGAAGGAACGAACGTTGCGATCGCGTTACCGTCGAGATCGGTTCCCGTCGCCGAGAAGAGGAGAGTCGAATCGGCCGAGAGCGCCGCGCTCGCCGGCGTGATCGTCACGATCCCGAGCGCACCCGGAGTTACGGCCACGCGCGAGGAATCGGAGACGATCGCTGCGAGCGGCTGCGGCTCCGGCTCCGTCGGCGCCCCCGCTTGCGAAGCGCCGGGCGTCTGCTCGATGCTCGTGACGGCGGGGAGCGTCGACGCGATCACCCATCCCAGCCCGGCGGTCGTCGGCGTGAAGACACCGGACGCGATCGACCCGACGCCGCCGGCGACCGACCAATTGATCGCGCCGGAGGTCACGTTTCCATCGGCGTCGCGCAACGTCGCGCCGAACGTCGCGGTCGAGTCGGCACTGACGCTCACCGAGTCGGGCGACAGCACGATGCTCGCCGGCGCTCCCGGCGTGACGGTGACCGCGGCTGTTCCGGTCGCCGCGCCGGCCGTCGCACGCACGCTGCCCGAACCCGCAACCGTCGCCGTGAAGAGCCCGCCCGCGTTGATCGAGCCGATCCCACCGAGAACGCTCCACGTCACACCCGTCGCGACGACGTTGCCGTCGGCGTCGCGGACGACCGCGGCGAACTGCCGCGTCGAATCCGCGGAGATGTTCGCCGACGCGGGGGAGATCGTGACGGACGCGGGCGCGCCCGCCGACACGCGTACGCCCGCCGAATCGGCGAGCCCGAGATACGTCGCAGTCACGCGCCCGTTCCCCGTCGTCGTCGGCGTGAAGAGCCCGGTCGAGTTGATCGTCCCGATCGAACCGATGACGCCCCACGACGGCTCGACCGTGCTCGTGCCGCCTATGACATCGGTGACCGTCGCGGCGAAGTCGAGCGTCGAGTCGGCGGAGACGGCCGCCGAGTCGGGCGTGACGCGCAGCGAGAGAAGGCCGGGCGGGTTGACGACTACGTCCCATGAGTTCGCGTCGCTCGTGACGAGGTTCGCGCTCCCTTCGACGCACGCGACCGCGGGGCTAACCGTGCTCGCGTCGTCGACGGTCGACGTCACCGCGGACGTCGGGGAGTCATACGCCGCGGGTGCTGTCGCGGAGAAGGAAACCTCGATCCGCGCCGAGCCGGTGACGGGTGACGCGAATCTGATCCGCACCGCGGTGGAGTCGGATGTGTTCGTGAACGCGCGCGGCAGAAGATCCACGGTGACCGCGCTCACGCTGCCGAGCGCGAACCCCGGCGGCAGCGCGATCGCGACGCTATCGACCCCCGTGCTCTGCGTCGAAGCGAACGTCAGGATCGAGTACGTGTAGCTCGTCGAGCTGCCGGCGGAGGCGGCGTTGGGCGTGATCTCGGCCCGCGCCGAGTCGACCGCCGATGTGGTGTTGCCGTTGGGCGTGATGTAGAGCGTCAAGCGCGGGTTGAGCGTCGGGTTGCTGGCATCGCTGGATTGGAATTCGCGCAGGTTCCCCGCGCCCGCGGACTCGGAGGTGATCTTGAGGATGGCGCCGTAGTTGGTTGACGCGGAATCGCGCCACGCGGTGACGAGGTCGGTGACTTCCCACGACTGCCACGTGCCCGCCGCGCCGGGAACGGGTTCGGAGGCCGCTGGCGCGGCGGCGAAGTCGCCGCCCCACGAAAGCCACGACAGGAACCCGTTCGTCGAGGTCCAGCTCGCTCCGTTGAACGTTAGAGTCCCGAGGCCCGTCCCTTCCGTCCACGAGCGGGTCACGCGATGCACGGAAACCGAGGTCGTCTCGGCGCCCGCGGTCGATTGGATGTGCAGATCGAGCGTGGCTCGGTCGATGCGGTCCGCCGCGGGAATCGACGAGACGTCGAAGCGGAGGAGCGAGCGGCTCAGCGTGGCTTGGTCCGCGACGGAGAGCACCGGACTGCGCCCGTAGTTCCTGAGCGCGTCGCCTCCGCTGCGGATGAACGCGTCGACCCCGGCCGCAGCGCTCGCCGGCTGCAGCACCGTGATCTGCGACGACGCCGGCGTGTAGTCGACGGTGACTCGCGGTCGTCGGGACGCTTGGTTGGCGTCGTTCGACGAGAAGCTCCGCTCCACGCTCGACGCGTCGTTCGCCTCCTGCGCGATCTTCAGCACGAATCCGTAGTTCGAATCCGCTCCCGCGACCCACTGCGCGACGAGCGAGGTGACGTCCCAGAGATACCGGACGTTCTTAATCTCCGGAACGGAGACGGTCGACGCGGCGATCGAATCGAAGTCGCCTCCTGGGTACTTCCAAGGCTGTGCCGCGCTCGCGCGATACCATGTCGCGCCGTCGCTCACCGGCGCGCCGTCGCCCGCGCCTTCCACCCACGTGCGCTGCGCAGCATGCACGCTGATGTCGGCATCGACGCCGTTCGGCCCGCTGAAGTTCTCGAGGTAGAGATCGAGTTTCGCCGAGTTGATCTGAGAACCGGGCGGGATCGCGCCGAAGTCGAACCGGATGAGCGCGCGGCGGAATTGGTCCTTGTCTGCGACGATCAGCTCGTCCGACGCGCCGTAGTTCTTCGCGCTGTCTTGGCCACCCGCGACGAAGCCGTCGTCGGCGAGACTCTGTGCCGGCTCGATGACGAGCGTCACGGCGTGGGCGTCACGCGCGCGCAGCGCGGCGATCGCGACGGCTGCGACGAGGATGCCCGCTCGAAGCGCGACACGGGCGCACGCCGCGGCCGGCTCGCCGAGTCTTCGCCGACTCTTGGCGGAATTGCAGTTTGCAATCGATGAGGCAACTGGGCGCACTGGTCCCCCGCACAGAAAACAGAGACATTCGAGCAGCCGTGACCAACTTCCGCCAAATCCGGCCAGCCGAGGTTGATCCTTCGCCGGTCCTGCGCATTTATCGAACCACTGCGGGTTTGCCTTGAGGCGCGCGCCGCGTCGCGCGACTCCGCGTGCGATGGTCGCTTCGCCGCGGCGGCTTCGTTGACGCTCCAAAGCCGCGAATGCTAGATTCCCCGAACCAACCTCCTCGACCCACCGTCACCCGGAGCCGCGACTCGTGAATCGAAGACTCTTCGCCTCTTACTGGCTGCCCGTCATCGCGTACGCCGCGCTCATCCTCGCGGTGTCGTCGATCCCGGGCTCGGCGCTCGCGAAGCTTCCGTTTTCGTTCTGGGACAAGAGCGCACACGTCGTCGAGTACGGAATCCTCAGTCTCCTCGCGGGGCGCGCGGTGCGCGCGACGTTCCCGGGCGAGGGGAGCAGCACGCGCGTGGCGCTCGCCGTGATCGCGGCCGTCGTCGCGTTCGGCGCGATCGACGAGATCTACCAGGGGACGCGCGGTCGCGACGCCGACATCCTCGATCTCGCGGCCGACGCCGCGGGTGCGACGCTCGCGCAGACGATTCAGACGGTTCGGGCGCGCGGCGCGCGCGGCCGCTGCTTGAGCGCGGCACGCGGGGAGAGCGGCGCGTGAAGTTCCAGGCGCCGAAGGGGACGCACGACATACTTCCGGCGAACGCGGCGGCGTGGCAGCGACTCGAGTCGATCGTGCGCACGGCGATGCAGCGCTTCGGCTACGAGGAGATTCGCACGCCGATCTTCGAAGACACCGCGCTCTTCGCGCGCTCCGTCGGCGAGACGACCGACATCGTAAAGAAGGAGATGTACACGTTCGCCGATCGCAAAGGGCGCAGCCTTACGCTGCGGCCGGAGGGAACGGCGCCGGTCGCGCGCGCGTTCGTCGAGCACCACCTCGGACGCGGCCACGATCTCGTGAAGCTCTTCTACATGGGGCCGATGTTTCGCTACGAGCGGCCGCAGGCGGGGCGCTTCCGCCAGTTCCACCAGTTCGGCGCGGAGGCGATCGGCTCCGCAGATCCCGCGGTCGACGTCGACGTGATCATTCTCTTCTGCCGCGTGCTCGAAGCGGCGGGCATCAGCGGCGTGTCGGTGTCGCTCAACTCGGTCGGCGACGCGACGTGCCGGCCCGCGCGCATCGAGGCGATTCGCGCCGCGCTTCTGCCGCATCGCGCTGACCTCTGCGCCGATTGCCAAGATCGCCTCGATCGCAATCCGCTGCGCATACTCGACTGCAAGGTTCCGAAGTGCCGCGAGATTGCCGCGTCGATTCCGACGGGGCTCGAGTATCTCTGCGAGGCGTGCCGCGAACATTTGTCGCGCGTCGACGCGGGGCTTTCGGAGGCGGGGATCGCGCACCGCGTCGACACGTCGATCGTGCGCGGCCTCGATTACTACACGCGCACGGCGTTCGAGATTCATCACGGAGCGCTCGGCGCGCAGAGCGCGCTCGGCGGCGGCGGGCGCTACGACGGGCTCATCGGCGACGTCGGCGGCGCGGCGACACCGGGGATCGGATTCGCGGCGGGAATGGAGCGCATCTTGACGGTGCTCGGCGAGGGCGCGCGCGCGCCCGGGCCGCTCGCGGTCTTCGTGCCGCTCGGCGACGCCGAGGAGGCGGTCGCACGCCGCTTGATGTACGAAACGCGCCGCTTCGCGCACGCGGAGATCGCCGCGGGCGCCGGCGGCCTCGCGAAGAAACTGCGCGCCGCCGATCAGATGCGCGCGCGCTTCGCCGTGATCATCGGCGATGAAGAACGCGCGCGCGGCGAAGTGCTACTCAAAGAGATGTCGGGCGGCGAACAGAGCCGTCTTGCGGAAGCGATGCTTCTGGAGACACTCCGCGCCCGCGGCGAAGAGACACGGGAGGAAGAATGACTGACGAAGTGAAGGAGACCGCGCGCGCCATCGAGCCGCTCGGTTCGTGGCGGCGCACGCACACGTGCGGCGACTTGCGCGCGTCGGATGTCGGACGCGAGGTGACGATCATGGGCTGGGTTCACCGCCGGCGCGATCACGGAGGCGTCGTCTTCGCGGACATCCGCGACCGCTTCGGGCTCACGCAGGTTGTTATTCATCCTGCCGATTTTCCCGCGCTCGCCGAGAAGGCGGAGGATTTTCGCTCGGAGTTTGTCGTTGCGGTTCGCGGCCTCGTCGAGGCGCGTCCCGCGGAAATGAAGAATCCGAAGCTCGCGACGGGCGAGATCGAGGTCGCGGCGCGCGACATTCGCATCCTGAATCGCTCGCTGCCGCCGCCGTTCGTCGTCGAAGACGACAGCGACGCGAACGACGACTTCCGCATGAAGTACCGCTTCGTCGATCTGCGGCGGCCGGTGATGCAGCGCAACCTCGCGATTCGCCACCGCGCCGTGCTCGCGACGCGCAACTTTCTAAGCGCCGAAGGATTCCTCGAGATCGAAACGCCGCTTCTCGTGAAGTCAACGCCCGAGGGCGCGCGCGATTTCGTCGTGCCGAGCCGTCTGTTGCCCGGCAAGTTCTTCGCGCTCCCGCAATCGCCGCAAATCTACAAGCAGATCCTCATGGTGAGCGGCTGCGATCGCTACTTCCAAATCGCGCGCTGCCTCCGCGACGAGGACCTGCGCGCCGACCGCCAGCCCGAGTTCACGCAGATCGATCTGGAGATGACGTTCGTCGGCGAGGAGGACGTGTTTCGCGTCGTCGAGGGGCTCATGGTCGCGATGTTCCGCGACGCGATCGGCGTCGAGGTAAAGACTCCGTTTCCGCGGCTTGCCTACGACGATGCGATGGCGCGCTACGGATCGGACAAGCCCGACACGCGCTTCGGTCTCGAGCACCGTGACCTGACGGAGTTCGCGCGCACGTGCTCCTTCGATGCATTCCGGAAGGCGGCGGAGAGCGGCGGGCTCGTGAAGGCGCTCGTCGCGCCGGCGGAGACGCTCTCGCGCAAGGTCGTCGGCGATCTCGAAGCGGCCGCGAAAATCTACGGCGCCGGCGGACTCGCGTGGACGCGGCGCACGGAGGCGGGGCTCGAAGGCGGCATCGCGAAGTTCTTCGAAGGCGCAGCGGGCGAGAAGCTCGCGGAGCTTGCCGGCGCGAAACCCGGCGACATGATTCTCGTCGTCGCGGGAACGCAGCGTGTCGCGCACGCGGCGCTCTCGGCCGTGCGGCTCGATCTTGGCGCGCGCCTCGGCCTCATCCCGAAAGACGAGTTCCGTTTCGCATGGATTCATCGCTTCCCGCTCTTCGAGGACGACGAAGCGGGCGGATGGACGCCGGCGCACCACATGTTCACGATGCCGGTCGACGAACACCTCGATATCATCGCGTCGGATCCGGGTCGCGTGCGCGCGACGCTCTACGATCTCACGATGAACGGCGCGGAGATCGCGTCGGGTTCCGTGCGTGTTCACGTCCCCGAGATTCAGCGGCGCATCATGGACGTCGTCGGAATTCGCGGCGCCGATCAGGATGAACGCTTCGGATTCATGCTCAACTGCTTCGAGTACGGAGCGCCGCCGCACGGCGGCATCGCGCTCGGCGTCGATCGCATCACCGCGATGATGGCGGGGCAAACGTCGATTCGCGAGGTGATCGCGTTCCCGAAGACGGCGAAGGGGATTTGCCTCATGGACGGCTCGCCCTCCGACATCGATCCGAAGCAGCTCGAAGAGCTGAGGCTCCGCGTCGTCGAGGAGTAGCCTGTGACCGCGGCTGGCCGTCGATCGAACCGCGACAAGCTCGGCGCGATCGCGATCGGTTTGTTTCGTTGGAGCATTGCGACCGTCGTGATCGCTGCGCTCCCGTCGACTGCCGGCGCGGAGACCGGCGCGGCGGCGATCGTTCCCGGCGCCGCGCCCGCGGATAGCGTGCGTGCGTTCCTCAACGACGGGCGGTACGCGGAGGCGGAGGTCGGCGCGCGCGCACTCGTCGCGGCGCACACGGCGGATGCGGACGCGTCCTCGCCCACGGATTCGCTCGCGCACGCACACGCAGAGGCGCTCGACCTGCTCGTCGAAGCGTTGTGGCGCGGCGGGCGCTCGGGCGAGGACTCGACGCTCGCGCTTGCAGAAGAGAGCGTCGCGCTACGCGAGACAGCCGGCGGCGTCGCGCGGTCCGAACTGTGGCAGAGCCTCGACAACCTCGCGACGATCCATCGCGAGCGCGGCGACTACGACGCCGCGCGCGGGGCGCTCGCGCGCGCGGTCGCGGTCTGCGACTCCGCGTTCGAGCCGAACGACCACCGCACCGCGATCGTCCTCAACAGCCTCGGCATCATCCTCGAACACGCCGGCGAAACCGACGGCGCGCTGGCCGCGCACACGCGCGCGCTCGCGATTCGCGAGGCGCTCTACGGCCCGGACAATTTCATGGTTTCGCAGAGCCTTCACAGCCTGGGCGTGCTGTCGCTTCGGATGACTGACTACCTCGGCGCGCGCCGCTATTTCGAGCGCGCGGTGCGCATTCGCGAGAAGGAGCTTGGCCCGACGCATCGCGAGCTTGCCGCGACTCTCGTTAATCTGGCGATCGCGCTTTTCAGCCGCGGCGAGTATCTCGAGGCGCGCGCGCCGCTCGAACGCGCCACGAAGATTCTCGAGACGACGCTCGGCCCCGATCATCCCGACGTCGCGGTCGCGTACAACAATCTCGGCGCGATTCTCGGGGAGATGGGCGATCCGGGCGGTGCGCTCCCCGCGTTCGAGCGCGCGCTGGCGATCACCGAGACGCGATTCGGCCGCGACCACCTCGGCGTCGCCGGCTACTGCTGCAACATCGGAAGCATCGAAAAGGAGATCGGCGACGTGGATGCCGCCGAGCAACACTTCCGGCGTGCGCTCGCGATCTTCGACTCGCGGCCGCCCGGGCCGTATCAGCCGGACGCGATCCTCGCAATGAATGCGTTCGCGGGGATTCTCGCCGCCCGCGGCGAGGTCGATTCGGCGCGCACGCTGGGCGAACGCGCGGTCGCGACCGCGGAGTCGACGCTCGGTGCGGATAGCCCGATGCTCGCCAGCGCGCTCGAAGCGCTCGCGGACCTCATCGAGAACGCGGGCGAGCACGCGGCGGCGGGGTCGCATCTCGAACGCGCGATCATGATCCGGCGCGACGCTCAGGGTGCGGGGCATCCGGCGGTCGCGAACGGCCTGACGCGGCTGGCGCGAATCGCGTGGCGCGACGGCGATTTGGCGCGTGCTTCGGCTCTCGAGTCGGACGCGCGCGACATTCTGCACGGCTCGCTCGGCGCGGGACACCCGTCGACAGCGGAGGCGGAGGCGCGGCTTGCGCGCTACCTCGCTGCCGCGGGTGACACGACGCGCGCGTTCGCGCTCGCGCTGCGAAGCGAGGAGTCGATGCGAGCGCATCTGCGCCTCGCAAGCCGCGGCCTCTCCGAGCGGCAGTCGCTCGCGTACACGGCGAATCGCGTCTCGAGCCTCGACACCGCGCTCGAGATTGCGGCGGCGTCGAGCGATCCTGCCGTGCATCGCGCCGCGTGGGACGCCGGTGTGCGATCGCGCGCGATCGTCCTCGACGAGATGGCCGCGCGCGTGCGCGGCGCCGAACGCGGCGTCGGCGCCGAGACGTCGCGCCTCGCTACGGAGTACGCGGCGGTTTCGCGCAGGCTTGCGAATCTTGTCGTGCGCGGCCTCGGAGCCGATGAGCCGGATGCCTATCGCGTGCTTCTCGACGGCGCTCGGCGTGAGCGCGACGCGGCCGAGCGCGCGCTCGCCGCGCAAAGCGACGCGTTCCGGCGCGAAGCGTCCGATCGCGCGATCGGGCTCGACGGCGTGCTCGCGTCGCTCCCGGGGCGAAGCGCGCTCGTCGCGTACTTCCGGACAGAGCCCGAGGGTGGGCTCGGCGCGTCGCACTACGTTGCGTTCGTCGCGCGCGCGGACCACGGCGATGCGGGCGCCGTCGCGCGGTCGGGTCCCGCCGCGAGTGCGGGTGGTGATGGCGCCGCGCGCGCCGTCCCGCTCGGCAGCGCATCCGTGATCGACGGCGCGGTGCGCGGGTGGCGGCGGCTCGTGGGCCTTGGCGTGACGGTCGGATTAAACGAGACCGGCGCTCTGCCTGATTCTGAGCCCGCCAAACTCACCACCGAAACTGGGGGATCCAAGATCGTCGACCACGCGGCGGCGCCCGTCGCCGAGCACGAGGCCGCAGCGGGAAGCGCGGGCGCGTCACTGCGCGCGCTCGTGTGGGATCCGCTCGTGCCGCACCTCGCCGGCGTCGATCGCGTCTTCATCGTGCCCGATGCCGCGCTCACACTGATCAATTTCGCCGCGCTGCCTGACGAGAGCGGCGCATATCTCGTCGAGACCGGACCCGTGGTGCATCTGGTCTCGGCGGAGCGCGACCTTGCAACGGATGCGGCGAACGCGCCGTCGTCCGAAGCGGGAGGCCTCCTCGCACTCGGCGGCCCCGACTTCGATACGGCGCCGTGGCTCGACGCGAGCACGAGCGGGAATGCGGGCGCGAGCGCGAGTGCGCTCCCTGGTGCCGCCGCGTATCGCGGCGCGCGGCCGGCGTGCGCGTCGTTCGCGCGGCTTCAATTCGAGCGGCTTCCAGGCGCGGAGCAAGAGGCGCGCGACATCGCCGCGCTGTGGAAGGAACACGCCGCGGCGAACGGGCGGCGCGGTATCGCCGCGCGCAGCACGGAGCTGACGGGACGCGACGCGACGGAGACCGCGCTGAAGCGAGCGGCGCACGAACAGAGCGTGCTTCACCTCGCGACACACGGATTCTTTCTGAGTGATTTGTGTCTCTCGCTCGATGCGCGATCGCGCGGGATCGGCGGGCTCGCGCCATCGAGCGCGGGTGCGGGGCCCGGCGCCAGCGGCGCGAATTCCGGTGCGCCGCCGAATTCGCCGACCGCGACGCGCGTCTACGAGTCGACTCCGAGCACCGATCCGTCGTCGCCGACGCGCCGCGAGGAGAATCCGCTCCGCTTCGCTGGCCTCGTTCTCGCGGGCGCAAATCATCGCGTCAACGCCGGTCCCGACGAGGAAGACGGCATTCTCACCGCGGAGGAAATCGCCGCGCTCGATTTGTCGCGCGTGACGTGGTGCGTGCTCTCGGCGTGCGAGACGGGCGTCGCCGACACCTACGCGGGCGAGGGTGTCTTGAGTCTGCGACGCGCGGTGCAAGTTGCCGGCGCGCGCACGCTGATTTCGAGCCTCTGGCCGGTGCGCGACGAAGCGACGCGCGCGTGGATGCGCGCGCTCTACGAGGCGCGCCTCCGCGGCGGCCTCGACACCGCCGCGTCCGTGCAGGCCGCGTCGCGCACGATCCTCGCCGAACGCCGCGCGCGCGGCGCGAGCACTCACCCGTTCCTCTGGGCCGGCTTCGTCGCGTCCGGCGATTGGCGCTGACACGCCGAACGCCCCGCAACTTCACGGGGCGTTTGCTTGCGCTGGCCTCTCGCTGACCGCTTCTACTGGGTCAGAGTCACGCTCCCGGATTCCGGCTGGATGATCATGTTTTTCGTGATGACCGGCGCCCCGGTATAGACGCCAGAAACCATGTGCAGGATGAGTCCGGTCGACGCGGCGGGGATGCCGGCGATTCCCTCAGCGATCGTGTTGAACGGCTGCACGAACGTGCCGCGCTCCAATCCACTGTACGTCCAATTCACCCACACGCCGCTGCCGGCCAGCGTCGTGACGCTGCCTGTGCCGGTCGCGTAGCCGACGCGGATGTTCGTGATGTCGGCGGCGGAGAGGCCGGGGAACGCGTCGTCAGAATTGATGAACGCTTCCATGACGTCGGTGGCGCCCGTCGAATGCGTAAGTCCGATCGCGTGTCCGATCTCATGGCACGCGACGAACGTCAGGCTGAAGAGGGCGTCCGTGCTCGTTGTGTCGTCGAGTTCCCACATATCGTCGTCGTCGAAGTGGATGTTGCCGGCGAACGTCTCTGACATCGCGTTGATGCAGAGAGAATTCACGCCCGGCGGAAACCCGCCATGGGCCACGACGCCACCCGCCCCGTCGAACGGGCAATCGCCGTCGCCCGTCTCCTGTGGTTCCAGCGCGTCATGGTTCCCCGTCGTGAACGCGAAGTCGATCGCCACGTTTTCGTTTGCGACCGCCGTCTCGACGAAGTCGATCTGCACGACGTTCGCCCACGCTTGAAGCGCGTTGATGATCGCGGTGCGTTGCAACGGCCCCATGTCACCCGTTGAGTTCTCCACGCGCCACGTGATCGTCACGGCATTCTGTCCGGGTCCGTCCCAGCCGTCGCCGGTCATGATCATCTTCGACGGCGCCGCGAACGGCTCCGTATCGCAATGCCCGAAGATCCTGACGCCGTCCGTTCTCGCGAGCGGCGCGTCGTCGGCGCGCACGGCCGTTACGGCGAGCGCCGTCCCGAGGCACGCGGCGATTCCCGCGAGTAACAAGCGCGCGACGAGTGAACGCGTACGCTGTGCTTGTTTCATGACGACTCTCCTTCGCACAAGCGCGATCACTGAAGGTTGACGAGGACGAGCACGAGCCCCGTCCGCGAATCGAGGGACGACATCGCCTTGCCTATCACGGCGCCGCCCGCACGCTGGTGATCGGTGGCGCGCATCGCGTGACCGGAAGTCGCCGATGTCGTGAGGAGGTCGCCAGGAGAGATCGTGCCGTTCTCGTTCGAGCACTTCACGTAGACGCGGCCAGTCATCGCCACGAGCGTCTCGCCGTCGAGCTTTCCTTCCTGGCCAAGACGAATGCCCGCCTCAACACCGCCCGCGCCGGAAACAACGCCCGCGACCTTGCGATCGTACGGCGCGTCGGATTCGCGCAGCCCGCCGGCGTTCTTTTCATCGATCACGACGACGGTGCCGGGCGCGCGCGCCGCGTCCGTCTTCGTATCGAAGCCTTCGACGAGATCCGCGCCGCCGAGAATCTGAAGGGTCTTCACCTTCGCGAGGCCGTCGGCGAAGAGAGCCGTCCCGCCCGCGCTGTTGACGAAGTACCCGCCGTTGAACGCCAGGTGCGATGCGATGCCTTCGATTCCGTGGCCGTAGTCCGATTGGCCCGTGACTCCGGCGCAGTCACCGAGGATTTGAGTTCCAAAGCCGATGCCCCAGACCGCCGCACTCGGTCCTGGACCCGCGGTGCCAAAGGACTTGATCCCGATGCTCGTGCCGACGGGGTTGACGGTCAGTTGCGCCTCCGAGGTGGTCAGCGTTCCCACCCCGAGGCGCCCCGTCAAGATGTGGCGGTCGCTCGCGTCGTCGTATACGCCGATACCGTTGACCGCGTCGTTCCTGACGTTGAGTGCCACGAAGTTGGCGTTGTTGTTCCGGAACGTGCCAGGAACCGCGGCCGCGGTGCCCGCGTTGACGACGAACTGCTGAGACAAGATCAGGTCGGCGTTCTGCCCAATTGCGACGTTGCCCGCGATGTAGTGGATTCCGCCTGGGTCATTGATCCATTGGCTGCCGGTGTTGCCGCTCTCGGCAAAGCCCGAGCGCACAGCGTACGGAACCGAGCGAATTTCCTGGCGCGGCGTCAGAAGCACTAGGGCGTCGCCGCTCGCGGCCGCCTTAATTTCCAGCCAGCGCGCGTTGCCGTTGAAGACCGCGCCGAAGTCGAGCTGCGTCGTGAACAATCCGTTCGTCACCGTCAACCCCTGCGATATCGCCGAAGCAACCAGATTGCCGCCCGTCTGTGCGTCGTAAAGCGCGAACTCGAAGTTCGTCAGCCCATTGCGCGGCACGCCGTCCTTCTTGAGTTGTCCTTGATACGTGAACGCGTTGCTGATGGCGTGAGCCGGCGCGGCGAGGATCGCGACGACGAGAAGCGTCAACGTCGCGGCCCCAGTGAGCGCTGCGAAGATCGCGCTAGATACTGCGGGTTGCCCTGTGCGTGACATATTCATTTCTCCCTTAGCGTGTGAGTACGAGTTTGTGTGTGGCGGTCGACGATCCGGCCTCGAGTCGCAGCATGTAGATTCCTTGCGCGACCGGACGGCCGTTGTCGTCGACTCCGAGCCATGACGCCTGGTGTCGTCCCGCGGCGAACGACTCGTCGACGAGTGTTCTGACGAGAGCGCCGCTCGGGTTGTAGACGCGCGCGGTTGCGCGGCCGGCTTGCGGTAGATCGAATGCGATCGTCGTTTCGCGCGTGAACGGATTCGGCGCCGCGGGATGGAGCTGGAACGCGACGGGCACGCTCGCGGGCGCGTCCGCGAACGGAACATCGACGGCCTCTGCGGCGATCGCGCCGGCCCAGAAGCCGCCCGTCAATACGTACGCGCCGCCGCTGTGCGTCCCCGCGTCGAGCTGCGCCGCGGTTCCGTCGAGCGTGTACGCGCCGCCTGAGCTCCCGGTGACGCCGCCCGGGTCGATCGTGTTCCACGAAAGGTCATACGCGCCGCCGACCTGCGCGCCAGCCGCGGTTGCGTGGAGAATCGCCAACGCAACGAGCGCGGCGCCTCCGCGATAAATGGGAATGCGAGTCATCTCTGGTCCTCCTTCTGGTAGGGAGAACCTCGCGGGGGGCGGGACGTAACAGGAAAAGTTTGCGCCGGGCCGCTGCCGCGTGCGGCGTCGCCGGTTTCGCGACGCTCGCGCGGCGCGCCGGCTTCAGCGCTTGGGGCGCTGAAGGAAGATGTCGACGCGGCCGACGTTCTCTCCGGCGTCGGAATCCCAAGCGTGGGCGGCGACGAAGAAGTCGGTTAGTCCGTCGCCGTTTAAGTCGCCTGCCGACCCGCCTCGGGCGCCGTACCACGAGCCGGCCTTGCCGCCGCATCGAAACCAGATGCGCTGAAAGTCGCGCCGCGGCGAGCCGCGGAAGATGGACGCGGCTCCCTCGCGCGGTGCGGTCACCTGGTAGCGGATCGCGCCGGCGTAGAATTCGCCGCACCCGTCTCCGTCGAGGTCTCCCAGCGCACCGAGATTGCTCCCGAAGTTAGCGCCCGCGTTGTTCGACTCGACGAACGATGCGCCGTAGGGCAGGATGCCGCTCCTCGAACCGAAATAGATTTCGACGACGCCTTCGCGCTCATCGCCGTTCGACGCCCATTCCGCTCCGACGAGCAGGTCGTCATAACCGTCGCCGTCGAGATCCCCGGCAATGGCGACTTCTCCGGCTCCCGAGCCCGCCTGTTTGCCGGGAAGGACGACGGGAATGGAATCGAGGCCGGCGGAGGAGCCGAGGTAGACGAACGCCCCACCCGACCCGCGTCTTTCCGGCCCGAAACTCGCGAACTTCGCGCCGACCACGGCGTCGCGGAAGCCGTCGTTGTTCACGTCCCCGCTCATATCCGCGAAGATCCCGAACTGTGAGGCTTCGGGGCCCAGACTCGTCCAAACCGGCTCCTTTGTGACGACGCCGTTCTGCGTTAGGTAGAGAAGCGCGCGTCCCGATTCCGACGCCGGCGTGCGGAAAAGCGGCTCGCCAACGAGCAGATCGTCGTCGCCGTCGTGATCGACATCGCCGGTGGCGAGTGCGCAGCCGAACAGCGAGGTGCTATCGCCACCCGTCAAGATCTGCGCGGGTACGGACGCCGGGCCATTTGCCGAACCTGGGTAGACGAGCACGCGTCGTCGATCGCCGATGACGATGTCCGCGAAGCCATCGAAGCTCAGATTCGTCCGTGGCGCGATCGCGGCTCCCATGGTCGCGCCGTCCGCCGTGCCGACCACCGTCCACGAAGGATTCGGTTCCAGTCCGTCCTTGCCCCCGCGGTACAAGTAGGCCTTCCCGCCATCCCTCACGCCTTCATCCGAAAACGGAGCGCCGACGAGCAGGTCGTCGAACCCGTCCTGGTCGACGTCGCCCACGGCGGCGACGGCGAAACCGAACATATCTTCGGCGTGCTCACCGATCAGCGTCAGCGTCGGGTTGTCCGCGAAGGGCGCGGAAAATGCTGCCGGAGATGCGCGTCGTGCTGTGATCTGTTGCCAGCCGAGAGCGAGCGCGATCACGACGAGGCTCGCGGCGACGAGAAGCGCCGTGCGCGCGTGTTTCCGCGGTGCGGCGGGAGTCTCCGTCCTTCCGGCCTCGACCGCGGCCCCGAGTGAGCGCAAGAGCGAGCGCTCAACCTCCGCGGGAGTCGCGAAGCGGTTCTGCGGATCGGGGGAGAGGATGCGATCGAGGACGTGCGCGAAGTCCTCGGGCAAGTCCGGGCGTAGCTCGCGCGCGTGTTTGACGGAGCCGCGCTCGTGGCGCGCGCGCAGCTCCGCGAGGCTTCCGGCTTCGACTGGAAACGATCCGGTGATAAGAGAGAACAGGACGACGCCCAGCGAGTACACATCCGACCGCGCGCTCGGCTCGGCGCCGCGGAGAACCTCCGGCGCCATGAACATCGGGGTGCCCGAGAGGGATCGTTGCGATCCGGTCCCGTCTGCGGCAGCGGTCTCGCGACCGAGGCCGAAGTCCATCAGAACGATGCGGCCGCCCTCGGCCCGCATCACGTTCGACAGCTTGACGTCTTGGTGGATCGTCCCCGTCGCGTGGACGGCGGAGAGTGCGCGGCAGAGATCGATCCCGATCAGCGCGGTTTCTCGCGCGCCGAGCGTGCCGCGCGCCCGAAGGACCCGATCGAGCGTCTCGCCTTCGAGAAACTCCATCCAGATGCCCACGCGGCCGTCGATGCGATCGGCGCCGTGCACCAGCACGACGTTCGGATGGCGGGCTTTGGCCATGAGGCGCGCCTCGCGCACGCGTTCATCCGTCGCACCCGAGCCGTCGCGCGCGATCAGCTTGAGTGCGACAACGCGATCGAGCCGCGTGTCGCGCGCACGGAAGACTTCTCCGAACGCGCCGCCGCCGACGCGCTCCATCACTTCGAGATGGCCCCAGCGCGAGCCGGGATGAAGCGCGGACTCGCGCGCGGCAGACGACGAGGGGACGAGGCGAGGCTCGGACGCTCCATCGGATTCATCGTTATAGCCCGTGACGCTTCTTGCCAGCGAGATGCTCGCCGACATGTCTTCGTTCTCCGCGCTCGGCGGCACGGCGCGGTAGAACCCGCCCATCGCCGCGATGAGCCGAAGCTGCCGGATCGCTGCGCGTTGATTCTCGTCCGCGGCGGCGCGTTCCTCGGCGTCCCAGTCGATCGACCGGTCCATCGCCAGCCGCGCGGCGAGTTGGCGCAGATGATCGCGCTTAGGCATTGCGGTGCATCTCCCGCGCGAGTCTGGCGAGCGCTCGCGAGACGGCCATGCGCGCCGCCGTGATCGTCGGCTTGCCGAGTGCGCTCGCGATCTGCTCGTACGGCAGGTCGAGCTCGATCTTCAGGTGAACTGCGTCGCGATCCTCGGGGCGGAGCCGCTCGAGGGCGCGCTCGAAGCGGTCGATCGCCTCGCGGCCGATCGCGGTGTCGAGCGCGGATGGGCCGGGCTCGACGATCGCGCTGTCCAGCTCGACTGCCTGACCGCGCCGGCGCGCGCGGACCGCGAGCGTGCGAATCCGGTTCACGATCGCCGTTCGCAAATACGCGAGGAGCGCCCCGTCGTGCTTCGGCTCGAAATCCTCGAGCCGCCCCAGCGCGGCGATCATCGCCTCTTGGACGAGATCGCCCGTCTCGTACAGGTCGCGGGCGTGCGCGGGCAGCCGGCCGCGCGCCCAGCGCTCGAGCCGCGGCAAGTATCGGCGCACGATCTCGTCGCGAGCGTCGGCGTCTCCCTCTTGCATGCGAGCAAGAAGGACGAGCGACGGAAGCACCGAGGTAGGCCCGTTCGGAGACGCGGGACGGGAGTGCTTCGGCTCGGGCTGGAACGATTGAGTCATGGCCTTCACGGCGGAAGGGCGCCGGAGGGCGCAGCGCCACGCGGCGCATTGTATCAGAACGCGTGGAAGATAAGCCGCCGCCGGTTCGTGGCGCGCCGATCAATCGCGGATCAATACTGTCCCCGTCGGAGCGACGACCATCATCGCCCGGTTGAACACGCGCCCCGCGCCGACGGGGTACGTCCCCGTCACGACGGAGACGATGCCTCCTGTCGGCACGGTGTCCGTTCCTTCGACGAGCGTGTTGTAGGGCCGGAAGATCGTGCCGTCCTCGACGACGGGCAGCGGGTGGCCGACATCGACGAATCGAACACTCGTTCCAGTGAGATTGCGCAGCGCCGTCTCGAGCGCGTCGACCTCGAACGATGTGCCGCCGTTGCTGCCGCCGCCGAAGCAGCCGCCGTTCGTGTGAACGCCGATGGCGAGACCGTTCGCCTCCCAGAGGATCGGGCTTCCCGAGTTGCCGCCCTCCGTGTCGACCGCATGCTGAACCCAAATGTCGGCGCCGCTCGTCATCTCGCCGACGTAGTTGCCGGTCATCGTCTGGTTCGTTTGACTCTGCTGGTTGAACGGCGGCGGATTGCCGGCTGGGAGCGAGTCGACGCCGAATCCCGTCACGCGCATCGTCGCGCCCGCGGCTGGCGTCTCGCGCGTCATGCGAAACGGAAAGCCGTACTGCTCGTGGGCGAGAAGGCCGCTCTGCGAGTTTGCGCCCGTCGTGAACACGGCCCAATCCTTCCCGAAGCCCTGCCCCGAGCCGTCGAAGCGCCACGCTACCGTCGAGTTGTTCACCGGGAACTGATCCGCGATCGGCGGATTCGTGATGGTGCCGCTCGTGTCCGACAGCGGCACGTTGAATTGCACGACGGTGAGCGTGTCGAGAATGCCGTCGGGGAGCATCGACCCGCCGCCGTCGGGATCGAGGTCGACGCAGTGGCCGGCCGTGAGGAACGCGCCGCTTGTCACGCGCCACGCGGTGCACGCGATCGGCATCACGCGCCCGATGCGATTGTCGTTCGACGCGACGCGGTTATCCGCGCCGCCGCAGATGTCTTTCGACACACCCGCGGATTCGTCGATGACGATCGGCGCGCGCGCACGCTCGCCCACGACGACGCGATCGATTTCGATGAAGGCTCCGCGATCCTCCGGCGCCACGTGCAGCGCGATCTCCAACGCATTGCCGTTGAAGTAGCCGCTGTGTGATCGCCACGTTTTCATCGAGCGCGCGTCGAGCGTCTGCACGTCGCCGTCGCGCAGCGAGCGGATCGACACCCAGCTTCCGCGGCCCAACTCGTGCGACGCGAAGATCACCTGCATCCACCGTGCGTCGTCGATGCGAAGCGTGTGCTGAAACGCGCGCAAGACGTCGGTCGCGGCGCCGTCGTGCGCGCCCGACGAGAGCGCGTACGCCTCGATACGGAACGGCACCTCGGCCGTCTGCGCGCGCGCCGGCGTTCCGAAGTGATGTGCCAACGCTGCAAGGCTTGCGACAATCGCCAGCGCTCGTCTGATCGAATTCATCCCCCGAACTCCTTGTAGCGGCGTGATGCTACCGCGTGATGGTCACGCCGCCCGGCCCCGCGAGCGTGAGCGGCTTGTTCAGCGTGATCAAACTTCCTCCCATATTCAGGTTGCCGTTCTGCAGATAGAGAACACTCGCGTTCGGGGCCGCGTTGTAGCCTTCGAGGAACGTGTTGTACGGGCTTGCGCCCCGCCCATCCTCGAGCCCGATATGGCTCGGATCGATCCAGATCATCTCGCCGGAGACACACGGCTCGCTCGTGAGCGTGGGCACCGCACCCGCGCAGCTCGTCGGGCTCATCTTGTAGCGCTCGGTCTCGTCGGCGGAAATGCAGGTCTCGTACTCGGAGACCGGAAGCCGTCCCGTGGCCGCGTTGTCGACGAGCGTTGCCCAGTCGTTCCTGTCGAAGAGTATGCCGCGCGTGCCATTCGCCATGCACCACGGCCGGCCGTCGAGATCCTTCGCGACGTAACCGCTCTCCGTCGTGCTGTCGCAGTCCCAGTCGACCGAACGAATCCCGAGGCCTTCGACCTCCTCGAGGAAGTTTTCGCTCAGGCCGGGCATCCGGCCGTTCGAATAGTCGAGGTCCTTCAGGAGCGCCGTGTTGTCGATCAGGTCGAGGCAGAGCATCTGCGAGCGCACGCCGGTGAGCTGGTACTGATAGCTCATGATGCTCGCGTAGTTCGGGCTGAAATCCCCGGCGGCCGAGTCCGCGCCGCCGTAGTGCCGGAGCCCGAGATTGTGTCCCAGTTCGTGCGCGAATGTCGCCGCGCGATCGAACGGCGTGCCGATCTGCCCGGTTGCCGTTCCGAGCGTCACGATGAAGTCGTCGCCGCCCGTCTCGCCGCGCCCTGAGCTCGTGCTCACCACGGCCCCGTTCGAGTACTGATGGCCGAAGATGCAGTAGTGCCACCCGCCCCCAGCGCGGTCGAAATACGTCGTCTTAAGAGAGCGGAACGAGTTCACGCCGCTCCACGTGAAGAAGAAACCCGGCACAAGGCTGTCGGCAATCGATGTGATGTGGGGGATCGCCTCGTCGAGCACGTAGTTGAGCGTGATGCCGTGGCACGCGAACATCTGAGCGACCGCTTGCATTTCGGCGACGCTCGGTTGGTGATTGTGCGACCCGTCCGACATCCAGTCGATTTCGACGTTGATCGTGGTCGGCTGCGCGGCGACCGGCGAGTACTGCGCACAGACGAAGCCTCCGGCGAGGAGAATGCCGAGGATGAACGTATGCAAGCGACCCGACTTCATTCGAGCGCTCCTTTCCGCGGTTGTGCGGGATTCTTCATCGCGCGCGCTCACTGGAGATTCACGAGGACGAGTACGAGACCGCTGCCGGCGTCGAGCGCCGACATCGCCTTGCCGATCACCGCGCCGTTCGCGCGTCCGTGGTCGGTGGCGCGCATCGCCTCACCTTCCGTTGCCGACGTCGTGAGGAGATCGCCGGCGCGGATCGCGCCGTTCTCGGCGGAGCACTTCACGTAGACACGGCCCGTCATCGCGACCAGCGTCTCGCCGTCGAGGACGCCCTCCTGGCCAAGCCGAATCCCCGCATTCACTCCGCCCGCGCCGGAGACGACACCCGCCACCTTTCGGTCATAGGGCTCGCGCGAGGCTTTCACCTGCCCTGCGTTCACCTCATCGATGACGACGACCGTCCCCGGTTCATTCGCCCGATCTTCGGTCGTGTCGAAGCCCTCGACCAGGTCGGAGCCCCCTGTGATTTCGAGCGTGCCGACCTGCGCCTTGCCGATGGCCCGGAGCGCGACGCCGCCGGCTGCGGTGTTGGAGAAGAGCCCGCCGTACCCGAACTGATTCAACGAGACGCCGCACACCCCGTTACTCGCCGTCGACTCGCCGCGAATGCCGCAGCCCCAGTAGCTGACCCCTTGGACCCCGTACGCATTCCCATTGAGCGCGTTGTTGATTCCGATCACGCCCGCCGTGTACGCGCCGGGGACGCCGGTGTATGTCCCCCGGACCGCGGCGCCGCTGCTCGCCTCCGCTTGGATGGCGTTCTCGCCGCTCGTCGTGGTCACCGTGTGAAGCCGCGCGGCCGGCGCCGCGGTACCGATGCCCACTCGTCCGCCGGGGGAGTTGAGGATGAGCGGAAGCGGGCTGAACGCGTCGTAGTTGAACGCGAAGATCAACCCGTATGAGCTGCTGCCCCCTTCGATGAAGACTCCCTTGCCCGCCGCGAACGGCGACGAACCGCCGAGAAAGCCGACGCCGCCGGTGGAGTAGGTGAGGTCCGAGCCATTCGAGATCCACTGGCTGCCTCCCGACCCGCCGTTCTCGGCGAAACCGGAGCGAACAGCGTAGGGAACGGAGGTGATCTCCTGCCGCGGGGAGAGAATCGTATAGCTGCCGTCGCCCGCGCAGAGAACCGAGATCGTGAGCCACCGCGGGTTCCCGTTGAAGGCCGCGCCGAAGTCGAGCGGCACCGTGAAGAGCCCGTCGTCGATGGCGACGTCGACTAAGGTGACCGGGCCTCCGACGAGTGTCCCGCCGGTCTCGGCGTCCCACAGCGTGAAGGAAAGACTGCACGTCGTGCTC
Source organism: bacterium (assembly GCA_046160485.1). Taxonomy (GTDB): domain Bacteria; phylum Orphanbacterota; class Orphanbacteria; order JBJXGV01; family JBJXGV01; genus JBJXGV01. Next base: position 235,042 of record JBJXGV010000002.1, read on the forward strand.
GCCGGAACATCGTTCTGATCGAGCCGGCCCTGGTACGTGAACTCCGTGCCGACCGCTGCGGCGTGTGCGGGAAATGCGGCGATCGCGAGCAAGAGAACGAGCGCCATGTTCTGTCGGGAAAAACACCTCATCGTCGTGACTCCTCTGATCGGGCTCTAGCGGGTGAGAACAACTTTTCGCGTGGCAACGTTCGAGCCGGATTCGAGGCGGAGGACGTAGACGCCCTGCGCGACCTCACCGCCGCGGTCATCGCGGCCTTCCCAAGAGACGGCATGCCGCCCGGCGGCGATCGGACCGTCGAGGAGCGTTCGCACGAGTGCGCCGCTGACGTTGTAGACGCTCACACTCGCGCTCGCGCTCTGCGGGAGATCGAACGCGATCGTCGTCTGGCGTTGGAACGGGTTCGGCGCGCCGGGATGAAGCTGGAACGCGACCGGAGCGGAGGACCCGCCGTCGCGCGGGCCGCCGACCGCGGTCACGCTCGCGGGGCCCGATGCCCAAAAGCCGCCGAGCAGTTTGTACGCGCCGCCTGTGTGCGTGCCGGCGTCGGGCTGTCCGATCGTGCCGCCCAGCGCGTACGCGCTGCCACTCGAAGCGCCGCCCCCGCTCGCGATGACATTCCACGAGAGATCGTAGGCGCCCCCGCTCTGCGCGCGTGCCTTCAACGCGACGGAAACCGCGGCGGACGCGGCGAGGCCGATGCTCACCGCTGCCGTTAGGCCGAACCTTGTGGATCTCCGCATGGTGCCTCCTTTTGTGAGTGGCGGTCGGTCGGACACGTCGCGAGGCCCAAGTGATTCGCGCCCCGGTCGGATCGCCGGCTCTCGTCCCCTTGCCGCTGTTGACGACGGAACGGGCGGCGGTGCACAACCCGCGACAAGAAAAGATCGCCGCGGCTCCGCGTGGTCATGTGGCGGGCACACGATGGGCGAAAAACCTCGCGCGCTCGTTTACAATGAAGCCCCCCAGGGAGGACGAAATTGCCGCGGATCGCATACAGCACGCGCGGGAGCACGGCGGTGATCGGCGGCGCATTGTTGTTCCTCGCGCTTGGCATGGCGCGCGGCGCGTTTGCGCAGCAGGCGGAGGCGCGCGGTGCGCGCGTCGAGGTCGCGGCGAATGAGGAGCGATCCGCGAGCGTCGAGTCGCTCATCGCCGCCGGGGATTTCGTCGCAGCCGAGAGCGAGGCGCGCGTGCGCCTCGAGGCCGCGGAACGCGAACATGGCGAGCGCTCGGCCGAGACCGCGGCAGCGCTCGGCGCGCTGGTGGACGCGCTCTTCTGGCAGGGGCGATCGCGCGCGCCGGGGACCCGCGCGCTCGCCGAACGATTCGCGCTGCTCCGCGAAGATCTCTTCGGCCCCGGCGACCCGCGCGTCGCGCACGCACTCGTCAGCCTCGGACGCATCGACGCGGGCGTCGCCGACTACGCCGCCGCCGAATCCGTTTTGACGCGGGCCGTCGGGATTTTCGAGGCCGACGTGGACGGAGATTCGCTCGATGTCGCGCTCGCTCTCCAGGAACGCGGACTCGCACGGCATCAGAGGGGCCGCTACGACGACGCGCTTGCCGACGCCGAGCGGGCGCTCGCGATGCGCGAGCGCGCGCTCCCGGCGGATCACCCGGACGTCGCGCGCGCGCTGGCGGCCGTCGCGAACACGTTCTCGGCGCGGGGCGATCCCGTCGCGGCGGAGCCGTTCGCGCGGCGCGCGCTCGCGATCTCCGAACGCGCTGGTCGCTCAGCGCACCCGCTGACCGCGTGGATTCACAACTCGCTCGGCAATGTGTTGCTGCTCTCCGGGCGGTTGGCCGAGGCGCGCACGGAGTTCGAGACGGCCCTTGCGATTCGGTTGCAAGCGTTGCGGCCTTCTCATCCCGACATCGCGCTCTCGCTCAACAACCTCGCGGTTGTCGAGAGACGGCTCAACGACAACGAGACGGCGCGCGACCATCAGCTTCGCGCCATCGAGATCGCCGAGACGGAGCTGGGGCCCGACGACCCGTTCGTGGCGACGTGTCTGTCAAATCTCGCGGGGACGTATTTCAAGCTCGGCTCGCTCGAAGAGGCACGGCCGCTCGCGGAGCGCGCGCTCGCGATTCGGAAGCGATCGCTTCCACCGGGCCATCCCGACTTGGGGCTTTCCGCACACAATCTCGCGATGATCGCGGACGAGAGCGGCGCGCTCGAGACTGCGGTCGCGGCGTATCGGGAGGCGCTCGCGATTTACGAGAACACGCTGGCGCCGGCGCATCCGTCACACATCCGCGTGATGTGGCGGCTTGGGCATGTGCTCGCGAAGCGGGGGGACGTCGCGACGGCCGAATCGCTCTACGTGGCGGCGCTCGCGATTGCCGACAGCGCGTATGGCCCGGGCGAGATCGAGGCCGCGGATATCCACAACGAACTCGCGCTGCTCTTGCTCGGCCGCGGGCGTGTCGCCGCGGCACGTCGCCACGGCGAGCAAGCCGCGGCGACCTACGCGAGCGTCTACGGGCCGCATTCCCCTGAGGTCGCGCTTGCGCAAACCACGGTCGCGACCGCGCTCGCCGCCGAGGGAGATCGCGTGCGGGCGTTCGAACTTGCGCTGGAGGTCGAGTCGCTCGCTCGCGAGGACGTCGCCGCCGTCTCGCGCGCGCTGCCGGAGCGCCAAGCGATTCGGTACAACGCCGTGCGTCCCTCCGCGCGCGATCTCCTGATCTCGATGGCCGCGGAGGCGCGCGCCGCCGACGCGTCGACGGTGCGGCGCGTGTGGGATTCCGAGGCGCGCTCGCGCGCAATCGTCTTCGACCTGATGTCGGCGCGTCATCGCTCGCTCGACGCCGGCGACGATCCGGCGGCGCGCGCGCTTATGGGCGAGTACGAAACGGCGCTCGGCGATTTCGCGAACCTGCTCGTTCGCAACGTCGACGGAGAAGAGGAGATCGCCGTGCGCGTCGATCGCGCGCGGGGCGAGGTCGACCGGCTCGAACGCGAGCTGGCCTTGCGGTTCTCTCTCGGCGCGACGGGCACGGCGCTCTCGACGGTCGGCATCGACGAAGCGCTCCGAGCGCTGCCGCCGCACTCGGCGCTGATTGCGTACGTGGTCTATGACCGCCTCGCGTACGCGGAGAAGCGCACCCCGACGCGCTCGGTGCCGAGTTATGGGGCGTTCGTCGCGGCGAACGGCGGCGCGGTCCCGGCGTTCGTGCATCTCGGGCGGCGCGCCGCGGTGGATTCGCTGATCGCACGCTGGCGCGCCGAAGCCTCCCGTCCCGTCGCGGCCGGCGACGCGCGCGCACGCGCGGCCGCGTACCGCGCCGTCGCGGCGGAATTGCGCGAGAAGATTTGGGACCCCGTCGCGTCGCGCGCTGGCGCCGCGAGCGACCTCTTCGTCGTCCCGGACGCGAATCTCAATCTCATCAACTTCGCCGCGCTTCCCGAACGCGGCGGGGGATATCTCGTGGAGTCGGGGCCTGTCGTTCACCTCGTCGGCGCGGAGCGTGATCTCGTCGGCGACGACGGCGGGTTGCGCACGGTCGGCAGCGGCCTGCTCGCGATGGGCGATCCTGATTTCGACGCGGATCCGACGAGATTCGCGGAGCCGGATTTCACCGCCTCGCCCGTCGCTCCCGGCGGCGCCGCGTCGTTTTACCGTGGCGAGCGCTCGCGCTGCGCCGAGTTCGCGCGGCAGCGGTGGCGGCGGCTTCCCGCGACGCAGAACGAGATCGCGGACGTCGCGGCGTCCCTCGGCGAGGTCGAGCGCGACGCACGCGTTCTGAGCGGCGCGCAGGCGACGGAGACTGCGTTTAAGCGCGGGGCGCCTGGTCGCGGAATCGTTCACGTCGCCACGCACGGGTTTTTTCTGCAGGGGGATTGCGAAGACGTCGACGCGGCGACGCGCGGCATGGGCCGCGTCGTCGAGGAGGGCGCCGCACCCCGGCGCGCGGAGGAGGAGGAGAGCCCGCTTCTCCTATCGGGCCTTGTTTTCGCCGGCGCGAATCGTCGCGGCGAATCCGGCGACATCGACGACGGTATCCTCACCGCGGAAGAGATCGGAGCGCTCGATTTGCGCGGCGCGAAATGCGTCGTTCTCTCCGCTTGCGACACGGGGCTCGGCGACGTGCAGGCGGGCGAGGGCGTCTTCGGTTTGCGGCGAGCGTTTCGGATCGCGGGCGCGCGTTCCCTCGTGATGAGTCTCTGGTCGGTGGAGGACGTGTCGACGCGCGCGTGGATGCGAGATCTCTACGCATCGCAGGGCGCATCGCAGAGTCTCGGCGTCGCGTCGGCCGTCGCGCGCGCCAGCCGTTCGCGCATCATCGAGCGCCGCGCCGCCGGCGAGAGCGATCATCCGTTCTACTGGGCGGGCTTCGTCGCGACCGAGTCGGCGCGATAGCGCGGTGTCGCGTCGCGGCGCGTCGCGTCGCGTCGCGCGCTCGCGTCGAGTCGCGCGCCGTCTAACTCGGCGGGTTCTCGAAAGTCAGCTTTCGAATCCAGATCCCGCGCACGGTTTCGCTCTCGGCCCGCAACGGCTCCGCCATTTCGAAGAGGCTCTTGCTGAGCGCACGCGCCGTCGCGCTGCCATCCTCCTCGACGAATCCCCCCATGCCGCGCAGTTCGAGCATTGCGTCGTTGGCGATCGGCGCGAGCGCCGGCGCTGCGCCGTCGCGCGCCGGGCGCGTTAGCCCCAGCGCGGCGTTCTCGAACGAGACGAGGCGCGCTCGGCTCGCGACAAGCAGGAGATGCTCGCGTCCGCCGGCGGAGGTGATCTCCCAGTACGCGTGCCGGCCGCGGCGTGAGCCCGGAAGGCGGTGATCGATGCCGGAGGGGAGCGGATTGCGCGGCACGTATTCGTCGGACGGGAAGAGCAGAAACGCGTCGCCGCGCTCGTCCTCGTTGATGACGTACACGTAGAGGCTTTCGGACGCGGTGATCGCGATCGAGATCGAATCGCCGGGCGCGACGCGGGCGCCGTTGCCGAGACGCTCGCGCTGGCTCGCGCCGCGGTGTGCGGACGCGGAAACCGTGAATGCGCCGGTCGCGACAGAGCCCGCGGGCGTGAGCGCGGCCGTGGTCGCGGCGCCCGTGCGCGCGGCATCGCGACCCGGTCGCGAGGCGAAGTAGGATGCCGCGGCGATCATTAGCACGAGCCCGGCGCAGAACGCGATGATCGCGAATCGGATGCGTGACGCGCTCGCGCGCGTGGCGTCGGGGAAGCTTCGTGTGGCGCGAACTTTCGCGCTTGCGCCCGCGTTCGTGTTCCGCGCGGCGCTCGCCGCGGCGGCCGGCGCGTCTGCCCGCGCGGGCTCCGTCGCCGCGCCGGCCGCTCGCCCCTCGACAACGGTTGCGGCCAGCGCGCGTTCCAGCGCGCCCGCGCTCGCGTATCGCGCGTCCGGATCGGCCGCGAGGCCCGCTTCGATCGTCTGAACGAGCGCGGCGGGAAGGTCGGGCCGCACATCGCGCAGCGGCGATGTCGCGCGCGCCGCGTGCGCCTGCCGCAGATCGTCCATCGAAGCGCCGCGCACCGGATAATCCGCCGCCGCGAGGAAATACAACAGCACGCCGAGCGAGTAGAGATCGGACCGCGCCGACGGCGCATCGCCTCGCATCACCTCGGGCGCCATGTAGAGCGGCGTGCCGCGGCCGGGACCGAAGTCCATCAGCACGATGCGGCCGCCGTCTTCGCGCATGACGTTCTGCGCCTTCACGTCGCGGTGCACGATGCCCGAAAGATGAACCGCCGAGAGCGCGCGGCAAAGCTCGATGCCGATCGCGGCGATTTCGTTCGCGCCGAAGCGGCCGTCGCGTCGAACGATTTCCGCGAGCGTGCGGCCGCGAATCATTTCCATCACGATGCCGGGGCGCGCGCTCGCGCCACCCTTGCCGAAACGCTCGACGGAGAAGACGTTGACGACGTTCGTGTGGCGCACGCCCGCGAGGCGCCGCGCTTCCTCGATGTACGAGGGCGCCGCGGCCGCGTTCTTCGCGCGCCACGGCAGCGGTTCCTCGGGTGCGAGGAGTTTGAGCGCGACCTCGCGCTCGAGGTGCGAGTCCCACGCGCGAAAGACGTCGCCGTACGCGCCGCTTCCGAGCAGTTCGTCGATGCGCAGGTGGCCGACCCACTCGCCCGGCTGCGCGAGCGCGCCGACCGGGTTTGCCGCAAGCGTGCCGATCGCCGAAATCGATCGCAGCGACGAGAGGAGCGCCTTCTCGCGTTCGCCGAGAGCCGCCGATTCCTCTTGCTCCCAGTCGATCGCCGCGCCGTCGGAGACGGATTCCAAGAGCCGGGCAATGCGCGTCGCGTCACTCATCGTCGGACATCTCCTCGATCAGCCGTTCGATCGCGCGGATGACGAACATGCGCGCCGCGTTCTTCGAAGGTTTGCCGAGCGAGTCGGCGATCTCCTCGTAGCTCGCGCACATTTCGATGCGCGCGACCACCGCCTCGCGTTCTTCCGGGCGCAGCCGCGCGAGTCCGCGCTCGTAGCGCTCGGCCTGATCGCGCCCGATCGTGTACTCGAGCGGCGAGATCCCGCCGTCTTCGTGCTCGGAGTCGAGTTCGGCGCGCCCGGGCTCGCGCTGCACGCGGCGCAGCTCGTCGCGCACACGGTTGTGGATCGACTGGCGCAGATACGCGTGGAATCCGCCGGCCTCGCGCGGTTCGAATCCCGAGACGTGTTTGAACGAGCGGACGAGTACGTCTTGAACGATGTCTTCGGTGTCGAGCAGGTCGCGCGAACGCGCGGGGAGGCGGCCGCGCGCCCAGTCGCGAAGGCGAGGCGCGTAGCGCGAATAGAGCAGGTCGAACGCGCGCGTGTCGCCTTCGCGGATTCGCGCGATCAGATCGAGGGTCGACTGCGCTCGCGCGTCGTCGCCGGATGCGGCGGAGTGGTCGGCGTTCGTGTCGCTCATCCGGCTGTTAGTCCAAGCATCTCTCTCCGATTCGCACGCGCGCGACCGCGTCGAGAAGATGAATCCCATTCCTATTGCCGGCGAAACCATCGTCGCGTTCATCTACATGAGAGGACGCTCGCGCCGGTGCCCGTGCACACACATTCTGATGCGCCGCGAGAAAAAGCCGCGCGTCCGGCGGACCAGCCGCGCGAGCCGCCCGCATTATACGCGCCGCGCTCACGCTCGGGTGACACCATGCCGATCATCCGGTATACTGCGGCGGCGTTTCACCCGAACAGAAGGGGAATTCCAGCAACCGAGTGAGCGAATCGACAATCGTCCGCAAGATACAGTTCGTCGAAGTCGAACCGCTCCACCTCCTCGGTGAGAGCGACCTCAATCTTCATTTCATCTCCGACCGATTCCCGACCGTCACGATCGTCGCGCGCGGCAACGGCATTACCCTCGAGGGGCCTCCCGAGGATGTCAGCCGCGCCGAGACACTCTTCCTCCAGCTTATTACGCTCGTCCGCCAAGGAAAAATTCTCAACGCACAGGACGTCGAGTACGCGCTCTCACTCCTCGACGATTCGGGGCGCACGCAACTTTCGCAGCTCTGGAACGGCAAGGAACCGTTTTTCGATGTGCGCCGGCCGATCAAGCCGAAGACCGTCGGCCAGAGCGATTACGCCCGCGCGATTCAGGCCCACGACATCGTTTTCGGGGTCGGGCCCGCGGGAACAGGGAAGACCTACATCGCGGTGGCGTGCGCCGTCACCGCGCTGAAGCGTCGCGCGGTGTCGCGCATCGTTCTGGTGCGCCCCGCCGTCGAAGCCGAAGAGAGCCTCGGATTTCTCCCCGGCGACTTTCAGGAGAAGGTGGACCCGTATCTGCGCCCGCTCTACGACGCGCTCAACGAGATGATGGGCCCCGACAAGATTCGCCGCTCGCTCGAGATGGGCGTCATCGAGGTCGCGCCGCTGGCGTACATGCGCGGCCGCACGCTCTCCGATTCGTTCGTCATCCTCGACGAGGCGCAGAACACCACGATCGGGCAGATGAAAATGTTCCTAACGCGTCTCGGCGCGAATTCGAAGGCCGTCATCACGGGCGACGTCACGCAGATCGACTTGAAGGACAAGGGTGCGTCGGGACTCGTGCTGATTCAGTCGATTCTTCGCGATGTCGACGGCATCAACTTCTGCTACTTCACCGAGCGCGACGTCGTGCGGCACCCGCTCGTGAAGAAGATCATCAAGGCGTTCGAGGAGCACGGCGCGAACGGGTCGGCGAACGGCGGGCCCCCGAACGGCCAGGCGACGGACGGGCGGACGGTCAGCGGATCGGACTCCGCCGGCGGCGCTCAGCCGGGCGCACCGAACCGCTAGCCTCGCGAGATCTTCGAGACCGTCACGCGCGACCGTACCGCTTCCTCACGCGCCGCGAGAATTCGCTCTTACGGCGTGATCGTCACAACGCCCGGTCCCGCGATCGTGAGCGGCTTGCTGAGCGTCACGACGCCGCCCGTGCTGTAGCTTCCCGTCGGCTGCAGGTAGAGCGCGCTCCCGGATGGCGCCGCGTTGTACGCCTCCATGAATGTGTTGTAGGGGAAGTCGCCCCATCCATTCTCGAATCCGGCGTAGCCGGCGCTTGCCCAGATCATGAGCCCGTTGATACACGGGTCGAGGATCTGGGTCGGTTGCGGTGCGCTGCAGGAGGCCGGGTCCATCATCTTCAGCCGCGCGACCTCTTCCGCGCTGATGCACATGATCGGTTCCGACGGCGGCAGCTCCTGGCCCGGTTGCGTGTTGTCGTCGATGAGCGCCCAGTCGTTCTGGTCGTTCAGAAATCCACGCAAGCCTGTGGCGGCGCACCAGGGCTCCCCGTCGAGATCCTGCCCGACGGTGCCGGTGATCGAGCCGTCGCAGTTCCAGTCGATCGAGCGGACGCCGACCCCGCGCGTCTCCGAGAGCGCGTTCTCATTGAGTGTCGGGAAGCGGCCGCTCGAGTAGTCGATTTCCTTAAGCAGCGCGGTCGCGGTCGTATCGACAAGGTCGAGGCACTTCATGCGCGTGCGAATGCCGCTGAGCTGGTATTGGTAGCTCATGATGCTCGCGTAGTTCGGATTGAAGTCGCCGTCTGAGGTGTCCGAACCGGCGTGGTGCCTGAGCTCGAGGTTGTGGCCTAACTCGTGCGCGAATGTCGCGGCGCGATCGAACGGCGTGCCCACGCTGTCGGCGAACGCGCCGAGGCTGACGAGAAAGTCGTCACCTCCGAACTCGCCAAGTCCCGAGCTGCCGGTCACGGCGGCCGGGCCCTCGGGGTCGTACTGGTGCACGAAGATGCAGTAGTGCCATCCGCCACCCGTGTTGTCGAAGTACAGACTCCTGTACCAGCGGAACGAGTTGATGCCGAGCCATGTGAAGAAGTTCGGGGAGCCGCCCGAGCTGTCGGGCATCACGTCGACGTGCGGGACCGCGTCGTCGATCACCGCGTTCAGCGTGATCCCGTGACACGCGAACATCTGGACGATCGCATCGATCTCGGCCTGCGAGGGCTGGTGGCTGTGTGTGCCGCTGACCATGTAGTCGATCTCGACGTTGATCTGCGTGGGGGGCTGCGCCTCGCTCCTCTGAGTCATCGCGAGTGACGCCGCGACGAGCACCGCCGGTAAGAGCGTCGCGCGAATTGCCGAGCCGAATGCGCTGCGCGAATGACCGAAGGCACGCATGTTCGCGCCCGCGCTTCCACGGAATCTGCTTCTTGTCATCGTGATCGCTCCTCTTTCGACAGCGGCGCGATCACTGGAGATTGACGAGCACGAGGACGAGGCCGGTGCGCGCGTCGAGGGACGACATCGCTTTGCCGATCACCGCGCCGTTCGCGAGCGCGCGGTCTGTGGCGCGCATCGCGTGACCCGACGTCGCCGACGTGGTGAGAAGATCGCCGGGACGGATCGCTCCGTTCTCGCTCGAGCACTTTACGTAGACGCGGCCCGTCATCGCTACGAGTGTTTCTCCGTCGAGCGCGCCGTCCTGCCCGAGTTTCATGCCGTGCGAGATGCCGTTCGCGCCCGATACGACGCCGGCAACCTTCGCGTCGTACGCCGCATTCGACGTGCGCAACTCGCCGGCCCGCTCATCGTCGATCACGAGAACCGTGCCGGGCTCCGGCTTCTCATTCGTGTCGTCGTCGCCGCGCGCATCGAACCCTTCCACGATGTCCGCGCCGCCGAGAATGCGAAGGCTCCGCACGTCGGCGAGCCCGTCGCAGAAGAGCGCCGTCCCACCGCCGGTGTTGTCGAAGTACCCGCCATACCATAAGGAACTGCTCGTGACGCCCTGGACGCCGTCGCCGTAATCCGATTGACCGTAGACGCCGACTGCGGGCCCCGAGAACGCGCTCCCGTCGCCAATCCCCCAGATCGCCGTGCTCGTTGGTCCCGCTCCGCCCCCGATCGCGCGAGCCTTGATCGCAAACTTGTCGCCAGCCTCGACGTGGATCTTCGCCTCGGGCGTGAACGTTCCCATCCCGATGCTGCCGCCGATGTAATGCCGCGCGCTCCACGCGTCGTACCACCCGAATCCGTTAGCGGCGACGTTCTGCGTGGCGAAGCAAGCGAAGTCGGTGCTGTTGTTCTGGAAAAAGGCCGGGTTGATGCTTTCCGTCCCCGTGCTGACCGAAAGCCTGCTTCCCGGAGTCGATGTGCCGATACCGACGCTGCCGCCGTTGTAGAAGATCGAAGACCCGCTCGTTGTCCACTGGCTACCGCCCGTGCCACCGTTCTCCGCGCGCACCGCGTAGGGGACCGCGCTGAGTTCCTGCCGAGGCGTGAGCGTCGTGGGGCCACCGTCGCCGGGCGTCGTCGCGGCGATCTCGAGCCAGCGTGGCGCGCCGTCGAAGACCGACCCAAAGTCGAGCTGCGTCGTGAACAAACCGTCGCTTACGGCCAGCCCCGTTCGGTTCTGCGTTCCAAGCAGCACACCGCCGGACGCCGCGGTGAACAGGCGAAACGTCAGGTCCGCGGTTCCCGTGTACGGAGCGGATGACTTCTTCAGTTGTCCTTGGTACGTGAAAGCGGTTCCGATCGCGAGCGCGGATGAGTTCTGCGACGCGACGAGAATCGCGGTCCCGAGACAGATAGCACAGAGCGTCGCGGCCGTACTCCGGATCGCGCCGAAGGTTCGAGTGAGATAGAACATGATGCTCCCTCTTCTGTGTGGTGGTGTCGTAGCAACCGCGACCGCGCGTGTCCGTCTGTTCATGGCGCCACCACGAGTGCGCCGCCCCGCGCGGCATCGAGGACGTGGAACGACGCGGTCGAGTACCCAACCGGGACGTTATGCGTGAGGTTCGCGAGGAGAAGCGGCAGTCCGATCGGGCTGGTCGCGAGCGCCGTTGCAATCGTGCGCCACGGCTCATTGGCAGTTCCGGTTTGCGCGCCGTTATTGCTCGGATCGATGAACTGCATCGGGATTCTGTATCCGTAGGCGCGCGCGGACATGCTCGACGTCGGATAGAGGGAGATCGATCGCCGCGTCGATTGGTTGGTCGCCGGCACCATCAGGTCGTTCGGGAGCCAGGAGGGATCGACGTGGAAACCGCCGACCGTGACGGTCGCGATGTTGAGTCGCGGAGAGTCGAACGCACCCCCCGAAGTCAGATTCGTGGTCCGAGGGGCGACGATCCAGCCGAGCGCGTGGCCGATCTCGTGGCGCGCGACCGTCAAGAGATCGAAGCCCGCCGGCGGGCTTCCGCCGTTGAATTCGGAATCGTCCGCCGGTGATGGATCGACGAACCACGTGACGTCCGTGTTGAACGAGATCGCAGACGAGATCAGATTGCCCGACGTGGCATTGAAAGTTGTCGAGCTGTTCCCGATGAGCGTCGAACCGGGGCCGAACGAGTTGAACGTGAAGCTGATTGGATAGGTGCCCGGCGTCGATCCCGATTCCTCGACGATGGCCTCCCACTCGGCGATCGCGCGGTCGAGGACGACTTGCCTCGCGGGAGTGACCGTGGTGTCGTATGTCGCGACGATGTTGAGCGGGCCGGCCATCTTCGAAACAGTCGGTTCCGCGACCATGACAGCGATCGCAGTCGCCTCGCACCCCCGCGCGTTGTGAGAGCCCGCGCCATTCGAGAGCGCGTTCCCGCCGGAGTCGGCGGCGGCCGTCGCTGCCCAGCACGCCGCGGCGAGTGAAAGCGCGAGCGACGAGATCCTGGAGTTGAGTGTCATCAACATGATTCTCGCTCCCGCTTTACTGTAGGTTGACGAGCACGAGCACGAGCCCCGTGCGGTCGCCGAGCGACGACATCGCCTTGCCGATTACCGCGCCGTTTGCGAGCGCGTGGTCGGTGGCGCGCATCGCGTGCCCGGAAGTCGCGGACGTCGTGAGCAGATCGCCCGCGCGAATCGGGCCGTTCTCCGTCGAGCATTTCACGTAGACGCGGCCCGTCATCGCGACGAGCGTTTCGCCGTCGAGCGCGCCGTCCTGTCCGAGCTTGATCCCGTGCTCCACGCCGTTCGCGCCGGAGACCACACCGGCGACGCGCCGGTCGTATGCGGAAGTGGATGCGCGAAGTCCGCCTTCGTTCTCCTCGTCGATCACGAGCACGGTTCCGGCTTCCGGTTTCCCGCCGTTCGGGCCGCCGTCGCGCGCGTCGAATCCCTCGACGAGATCCGCGCCTCCGAGGATCTGAAGCGAGCGGACCTTCGCGAGGCCGTCGGCGAAGATTGCCGAGCCGCCAGCCGTGTTGCGGAAGTAGGCCGCGGAGTAGTCGGGGCTGCTTGTAAAGCCAACGACGCCCTCACCCCAATTCGATGAACCCCACACGCCCACCGCCTGCCCGAAGAGAAGGCCGCCCTGACCGATCCCGTGGACTCCGATGCCGATCTCTCCGGAGCCCGAGTAGCCCTTCCCCTTGATTGCGGTCTTCTTGCTGCTGTCGTTGATGTCGTCCACGTGCAGCTTCGCTTCGATCGTTGTGGTGCCGATTCCCAGGCTTCCCTTCAAGAAATGCCGCGCGCTCGTGTCGTCGAAGTGACCCCATCCGTTCGCGGCGAGGTTGCGTGTGAAGAAGCACGGGAAGTCCGAGTTGTTGCTCTCGAAGTACGCCGTGTTGGTAGCTTCCGTGCCGGACGCCACCTGAAGTTTCGTCCATGGGTTCGATATCCCGATGCCGACTTTGCCGCCGTTGTAGAAGATCGCCGATCCGTTCGTCGTCCACTGGCTCCCGCCGGTGCCGCCGTTCTCCGCGCGGACCGCATAGGGGACCGCGCTGAGTTCCTGGCGCGGCGTCAGGACCGTCGGATCGCCACTCGTTGACGCCGTGATCTCGAGGAATCGCGCGCTTCCATCGAACACGGGGCCGAAATCGAGCTGCGTCGTAAACAGACCGTCCGTTACAGTCACTCCGTTCTGCGTGATGGTGCTTCCGACCTGCAAGCCTCCGCTCGAGGCATTGAAGAGCTTGAACGTGAGGTCGGCTGTGCCCATGTAGGGAACGAGATTCTTCTTGAGCTGGCCCTGGTAGGTGAAGCTCGTGCCGATCGCGAACGCGTCGCGAGCGTCAGCGGAGCCGATGAGCGCGACCGCTGCGAGAAAAAACACGCTCCTCACGATCGAGGGCATCCAGGCGCTGAGTAGTCGTCGGTGATGAGTCAACGCTTCTTCTCCTTGTTTTGGCATTGCGCTCGCGCGCGTCTGTTGTTCGATGGTTCGGGGCATCACGATCGAGTACCGCGCGGCGTCACCGCGTGAGCACGAGCTTGCGCGTCGCGACATCGGCGCCCGACTCGAGGCGCGCCACGTAGATTCCCTGGGCGACGCGCCGCCCGGAGTCGTTCGTGCCCGGCCAGACGACGTTGTGGCGCCCGGCGGGCATCGATCCGTCGACGAGGGTCCGCACAAGCTCGCCGCTCGCGCTGAAGATGCGGGCGCTCGCGTGGCCGGCGCGCGGTAAGTCGAACGCGAGCGTCGTCTCGCGGCCAAACGGATTCGGCGCGGCCGGGTGAAGCACGATCGCGGACGGCGCGGCCGAGCCATCCGTGACCGGCGGCACGTCGGTTCTTGCGTCGATCCCCGACCAGAAGCCTCCCGAGAGGACGTACGCTCCGCCCGAGTGTGCGCCGGCGTCGATCTGGCCCGCGGTGCCGCCGAGCGAGTAAACGCCTCCCGTGGCGGTGTTGCTTCCGCCAGGGTCGATCGTGTTCCACGACAGGTCGTACGCGCCGCCTGTCTGTGCGCGAACCTCGTGCGCGATCGTCGCCGAAGCGACAATGGCGATTGCAATCGAAACGAACCCGTGTGTTCTCATGCGGAATTCTCCTCTGGTTGCGTGGACCAAAGATCCACCGTCGTTGAACAACGCACGGGACCGGCCTAGAATCCGTCACGCCCGCGCCGAATTTTTTTCGCGGCCACGAATGGCTCGGCGGCCCAACGCCGGCTCCGAGCACACTCGGGAAGGAGCTCGTGGATCAACCTCGCGCGACGGACGCCGTGACGGCGCTCCTCATCGAATGGTCCGGCGGGAAGCAGGAGGCGCTCGACCGGCTTCTTCCGCTGGTGTACGACGAGCTGCATCGAATGGCGGCCGCGCGACTCGGTCGCGAGCGCCCCGATCACACGCTTCAGCCCACGGCGCTCGTCCACGAGGCGTACCTTCGGCTCGTCGATCAGAAGAGCGCGGACTGGCGCAATCGCGCTCAGTTCTTCGGAATCGCCGCGACGATGATGCGTCGGATCCTCGTCAACCACGCGCGTGACCGCGCAGCAGAGAAGCGCGGCGGCGGCGGCGAGCGGGTTTCGCTCAGCGCGGCCGTCGACTGGGGCGGAGAGCCGGAGTTCGACCTCATCGGTCTCGACGACGCGCTCGCTCGGCTCGCCGCGCTCGACGCGCGAAAGGGACAGATCGTCGACCTCAAGTTCTTCGCCGGGCTGAATACCGAGGAGATCGCCGAGGTGCTTCACGTCTCCGCGAGCACCGTCGAGCGTGACTGGCGTTTCGCGCGTGCGTGGCTCTACGACGCGCTCACGGCCGCATGAACACCCGCTGGGAGCGGATCAACGCGATCTTCGATCACGCGGTCGAGCTGGCAGCGGCCGAGCGCGCGGCGTATCTCGACTCGGTGTGCTCTGACGACGCGGCGCTGCGAGCCGAGGTCGCGCGCCTTGTCGACGCGCACGAGCGCGCGAGCGGGTTCATCGAGCGGCCGCTCGATCGCGCGCTCGCGAACGCCGCGCACGCGCGCGTCAGCGGTCTCGAAGGGAAGCAGATCGGCGCCTGGCGCGTGCTCCGAGAGATCGGTCGCGGCGGGATGGGGACGGTCTGGCTCGGTGAGCGCACCGACGGCCAGTTCGAGCAGCACGTCGCGATCAAGCTGATGCAGCCGGGGCTCGGCGCCGATTGGGTGCTCCGGCGTTTTCGCACGGAGCGGCGCATCCTCGCGGGCCTCGATCACCCGCACATCGCGCGTCTCTACGATGGCGGCACGACCGACGACGGCGTCCCGTACTTCGTGATGGAGTACATCGAGGGCGTTCCGATCGATCGGTACTGCGACGAGAACGGATTGAACGTATCGCAACGGCTCGAACTGTTCCGGCAGGTTTGCGCGGCGGTCGCCTACGCGCACCAGAGCCTCGTGGTTCATCGCGACATCAAGCCGTCGAACGTACTCGTGGCGGCGGATGGCGCCGCGAAGCTCCTCGACTTCGGCATCGCGACGATTCTGGAGGACCGCGGGACGAACGCGGAGCTCCACACCGCGACGGTGCGGCAGCTCATGACGCCCGAGTACGCAAGCCCCGAGCAGATTCGCGGGCAGAGCGCGTCAACGCTCTCCGATGTGTACGCGCTCGGCGTGATGCTCTACGAGCTGCTGTGCGGGCGGCCGCCGCGTCGTTTCGCTAATCGCTCGCTCGCCGAAGTCGCGCGCGCGCTCAGCGAAGGCGAGCCGGAGCGTCCCAGCACGGCGACCACGACGCCGCACGGCGCGACGCGGGAGTCCGCGCTCGATGCGGAGTCGCAGCGCCTCGCCTCCCTTCGCGAGGGGAGCGTGGAGCGGTTGCGCCGGCGCCTGCGCGGCGATCTCGATACGATCGTGCTCAAGGCCATGCAGTCCGATCCCCAGCGCCGTTACGCGTCGGTCGAGCAATTCTCGGAGGACATTCGCCGGCACCTCGCCGGGCTTCCGGTCGTCGCGCGGCCCGACACGGTCGGTTATCGCGCGCGAAAGTTCGTTCGGCGAAATCGCATCGCGGTCGCGGGAGCGACGCTCGTGGCGCTCGCGCTCGTCGGCGGCGCGGTGACGACGGCGTGGCAGGCGCGGCGCGCGCGCGACGCGCAGGCGCGCGCGGAGCGTCGCTTCACCGACTTGCGCAAGCTCGCGCGCTCCGTGCTGTTCGACTACCACGACGCGATCCAGAGCCTCCCCGGCTCGACGCCCGTGCGCGAGCGGCTCGTCACCGACGGGCTGGAGTACCTCGACGGGCTCGCGCGCGAAGCGGCGGGTGACGCGTCGCTCCAGCGCGAGCTGGCCGATGCGTACCTTCGCATGGGCGACGTGCAAGGTGGCGTGGCGTCGAATCTGGGCAACACCGCCGGCGCGATCGAGAGCTACCGCAAGGCCGAGGCGATCTATCGCGTGCTCGTCGGCGCTGACTCCGCGCTCGCAGAAAACCGCCGGGGACACTCGCGAAGTCTGGTGAAGTTGTGCCGGATAATCTGGCAGCACGGGAGCGCTCGCGAGGCGCTCGATCTGGCGCGCAGCGCGCGGGAGTCCGTCGAGTGGCTCGCCGGCGCGGCGCCAGAGGACGACGCGACACGGCGGGATCTCATCTCCGCGCTCGATGCCGAGGGTCTGCTTCTCATTGAGAACGGCGATGTTCCCGCGGCTCTCGCAACACACGAGCGCCAGCTCGCGGAGTGTGAGCGCGTCCGCGCGGCACAGCCCGCCGATCCGGCGGCGCGTCGCAACGTCGCGGTCGCCCACGCGCGGGTCGGCAAGGCGCTGGTTGCAATGGGCGAGTACGACGAAGCGCTCCCGCCCTATGGGGAGTCTTTGCGGCTGCGCTTCGACCTCGCAGCGGAGTTCCCAATGAACACGGAAAGTCAGCGCTCCCTCTCGGTCGCGTACTCCCAAGAGGCGGGGGTCCTCGCGGTCCTGGGCCGAATCGAAGCGGCGCTCGCCAACTACGAGCGGAGCTTTGCGATCGTAGAAACGCTCCTTGCGGGCGACCCGAAAAACGAGCAGTACCAGAGCGACAAGGGCCATGCGCTCGCCAAGCTGGGCGACACGCTCGTTGGGCTCGAACGCTTGCACGAGGCGCAGTCGCGCTACCGAGCCGCGCTCGAGGTTCGATCCGCGGTGTTCGAGACCGACCCTGGAAACGAGTTCAAGAAGCAGCCGGTCATCGACGCTCGCGCGAAGCTGGCGAAGGTGCTCGCGCGCCTCGGAGACGCCAGCGGCGCGCGGGAGCAGATCGATGCGGCGCTCGCGCTATTGCACTCGACCGTTCCGGAGTCGACCAACGTCGGGCTGCACTCCGTGATGGCAGAGCGCTATGCCGATCTCGGCGCGGCGCACGCGTTCACCGCGGAGGTAGGGAGTGGCCCATCCGACGCGCGGCGCGAGGATTGGCGGCGCGCTCTCGAGATGTTCCGCCGGAGCGGCGCGATCTGGACGGACCTGCGCGACCGCGGCGTCCTCGCGGGGTCGGACCTCGTTCAACTCGAGGCCGTAAGTCGCGAGATCGCGCGCTGCGAGGCGGAGGCGGGCTCGTGACACCGCGGCCGCGATGCGCGGTTTCGTCGCGACGCGCCGCGCGACGGGTGCGCGAGGCGGGACTCGCTTGGCGCTAGAGATCCGAAGCGAGACTTCGTTTCACGCTGCCGACCGCACGCGTCTTGCGCGATTCGGGCGCGCCGTGCTCGCCGCGCTCGACCGCTCGGGGTGGGACGTGTCGGTGCTCATCGTCGACGACCGCGCGATGCGCCAGCTCAACCGCGTCTGGCGAGGGCACGATCGCACGACCGATGTTCTGTCGTTTCCGGCGCAAGAGAAGATCGACGGCGGAGGCACGGCGGCCGGCGATCCGGGCGGCTTGGACCGGCTCCTCGGAGACGTCGTCATCTCCGCGCCCCGCGCCGCGGCCCAAGCGCGCCGGTTCGGCGTCTCGCAAACTGAAGAGTTGAACCGCCTGCTCGTTCACGGCATTCTCCACCTCATGGGTTACGACCATGTGACGGCAACGGAGCGGCGTGAGATGCGCGCGCTCGAGAATCGTCTGCTCACCGGTGCGCACCGCGCGAAGCCGCGTGCGGCGCGGACCGCGCCGGGACTACGCCCCGCGCGAGGATCGCGATGAGCACGGCGCCGCTCGCCACCGACAGAGAGCCGTCCGCCGCGCCTGACGCCGGGCGCGTCCCGCGCGCCATCCTGATCCTGTTCTTCCTCTCCGGCGCGGCCGGCCTGATCTACCAGGTCGTCTGGACGCGCATGCTCACGCTTGTCTTTGGCGCGAGCGTACTCGCCATCAGCACCGTACTGACCGTGTTCATGGCCGGGCTCGCCGCGGGCAGCTACTATTTCGGCCGTCGCGCCGACCGGCCCGGCGCCGACCTGCTCAAGCTCTATGGCCGCCTCGAAATCGGCGTTGCTCTCTTCTGCGCCGCGACCCCCGCGCTCATCACTCTTGTTCGTCGTATCTACGCGGCGGCCGCGCCCTCGTTCGAAGGCGACTTCATGACGTTTTCTCTGATTCGATTCGCGCTCTGCGCGCTCGTGCTCGCGGTTCCGACGTTTTTGATGGGCGGCACGCTTCCGATTCTCGCGAAGTTCGTCGTGCGGCGATTCGACACCCTCGGCGAAGGCGTCGGCGTGCTCTACGCGGTGAACACCGCGGGCGCGGTCATCGGTAGTTTCGCGACGGGATACATCTTGATCGCGACGGTCGGCGTGCGCGCGACGATCGTGCTCGCGGTTCTCGTCAACATCGTCGTCGGGCTCGTTGCGCTCCGAATGTCGGCGCGCGGCTCGGTCCCCGCCCTGAACGGAGACCCCGACGAGGGCACCGACGAAGCGCGGCGCGCTGCGACCGCTGCGAGCGGTTCTTCTTCTGCGAGCGGCACTCCGTTCGCGGCCGCGCCGGCGAGTGCGCTATTGCGAATGGGTGCGCTCGTACTCCTTCTCGTCTCCGGCATCTCGTCGCTCATCTACGAAGTCGCTTGGAGCCGCCTCCTCTCGCAAGTGCTCGGCAGTTCCGTCTACGCGTTCAGCGCGATGCTGACGACGTTCCTGACGGGAATCGCGCTCGGCAGCATGATCGTGACCCGCCGCGCGGACCGCACCAAGAATCCCATCGCGCTCCTGGCGCTTCTCGAAATCGGGATCGGCGTTTGTGCGTTCGTCGCGACGCCGCTCCTCGACCAGCTGCCGCTTCTTTTCGTGCGATTCGCCGGCGTGTTCGGAACGGGCTTCGTCCCCGCCGCCATCATCAACTTCCTCTTCGCGGCGCTCGTCATGATCGTGCCGACCCTCCTGATGGGTGCGACGCTGCCGGTCGCGGCGCGCATCTACGCGAAGGATCTGCGCCACGTCGGCTCCGCGATCGGCGTCGTCTACTCGTGGAATACCGTGGGCGCGATCATTGGCGCGTTCCTCGGCGGCTTCTGGGCGATCGCCTCGCTCGGAATGCAGAAGACGATTCTCTTCGCCGCCGCGCTCAACATCATCGCCGGTTCGCTCTACATACTGATCTCGCCGCGCACGCGGATCGTCACGCGCATCCTCGCTCCCGCGGTCGCGCTCGGCGGGCTGGTCCTCCTCGCGGTTTTCGGCGGTGACTGGGATCGTTATCTGCTCAACCTCGGCGCGTTCGACAGCCCGGGCTACTGGCAAGAGCAGTTCAAGAAGCAGGGGCTTAAGGAAGTGATCTACTCGTACGACATGCGCTATTACCAGGAGGGGCTCACGTCGAACGTCGCGGTGAGCCAGGAGGGGGAGAACCTCTTCCTTCAGATCAACGGGCGCACGGAGGCGTCGACGACCTCCGATATGCAGAACCAACTTCTCGCGGCGCACATTCCGCTTCTGTTGCACGAGCGGCCGCGCAACACGTGTCTTATCGGGCTCGGCAGCGGTATCACGCTCGGGTCGATGCTGATCCATCCGGTCAGCCAAGTCGATTGCGTGGAGATCTCCGCCGAGGTCGTCGAGGCGGCCGGGTACTTCTCGGAGATTCACTACAACGCGCTCGCCGATCCGCGCGTCCGAATCATTCAGGACGACGGGCGCAACGTTTTGCTCGCGAACGACCGCAAGTACGACGTCATCATCTCCGAGCCGTCGAAGCCGTGGATCACCGGTGTTTCGAATCTCTTTACGCGCGAGTACTACAAGACGGTCGCATCGCGGCTAGAGCAGGGCGGGATCGTCTGTCAGTGGTGCCACTACTACAGCATGAGCCCCGAGGATTTTAAGACGATCGTTCGCACGTTCTCGTCGGTGTTCCCGTACGTGCAGCTCTGGAACGTCGGCCGCGACGTTTTTCTGATCGGCACGAAGACCGCGCTCATGATCGACACCGATCTCATGCAGAAAAAACTCCTCGACCAGAAGGTTTCGTTCGACCTGGCGCGGGTCGGAATTCGCGACCCGTACGAACTGACGCGGCTCTTCATGCTCGGCGACACCGATCTGCGCGAGTACGTCGGCGCGGGTGCGATCAACACCGACGACCGCCCCGTGATCGAGTTCTCCGCGCCGAAGAATCTCTCGGTCTACAAGCAGGAGGAGATCTACTCGAGCATGCTCCTCTTCAGGCCGCGCTTCGTCGCGTACCCGCTCACGCGGCAGATCACCGAGCTGGCGAACGCCCGCGGCTACGCGTTTCCGCTCGCGAGCCTTCAGTATCTGACGCCCGCGACGAAGCTGACGCCGCGCGTCGCTGGGATGGTGCGCACGACGCTGCCCGAGCCCGATCCCGCGACCGGCGCCGCGGTGGTTTCATACCGGCGCGAGGCGTTCTTCGAGACGGACGACGGCGGCGCGCTCGCGTTCGCCGCGATCGAGCGCGTGGAGACCTCCGAGGGCGCGCTCGATTCGACGCTCGTCAAGGTTCCCGGCGTGCCGGTCGAGTACGGCGATCACGTCGTACGCGAGCACAAGGCCCGATGGGTGATCACGCACGGGCCCGATCCCGAGGAACTGCTCGTCGCGATGACGTGGCATTGCATGCAGAGCCGCGCGCAGTTTCTTGTGACGCGCAAGTATCGCGGCTCGGCGAACACAGCCCGGATCCTCGACGAAGTGAAGGTCTCCGCCTACTGCCTCCACGGGAGAATCGACCCCTCTTAGTGCGGTGCCGCCGGCGCCGCCGTGCGTGCGCTCTCTGCGTCATCGCGGCGCGACGCCACGATCGAAGCGATGACTCCCGCGCCGAGGATTCCGAGAACACCCGCCAGGACATAGAAGTTGAAGCCCGGGCCGAGCGCTTCCTTTAGCGGTTTCGCTGCGATCATCTTCACGCCCACGAGCGCGAGCACGATCGCCAGCGACGCCTTCAGGTAGCGGAAACGGTCGAGCATCCCGGCGAGCGCGAAATAGAGGGACCTGAGTCCGAGAATCGCGAAGACGTTGCTCGTGAAAACAATGAACGGATCTCCGGTGATGGCGAAAATCGCTGGGATCGAGTCGACGGCAAAGATGAGGTCGGTTGTTTCGACAAGGATCAGCGCCAACGCGAGCGGCGTGAGCATGAGTGCGCCGGGTCTTGCGGCTTCGACCGCCGGGTCGGATTCCGCCGCGGAGTCCGGCGTCGCGGGCTCCCGGGAGGCGCTGCTCCCCGCGCGCACGACAAAGTGCTCGCCGTGGAAGCGGCTCGTTACCGGAATGAAGCGCCGCGTCCATCGAACGATCGCGCTCTGGCTCGGATCGCCGTGGCCGCTCTTCATCAGGAGCATTTTCACGCCGGTGACGATGAGGAACGCTCCGAAGACGTAGAGAATCCAGTGAAACTTCGCGATGAGCGCCGCACCGGCGGCGATCATGACGCCGCGCATGATGAGCGCGCCGATGATCCCCCAAAAGAGCACGCGGTGCTGGTACCTCGCGGGCACGGCGAACGCGGCGAAGACCATCGCGATCACGAAGACGTTATCGATGCTGAGTGATTTCTCGACGACGTAGCCGGTGATGTACTTCACGAGCGCGGTGGATCCGTCGAGCACGGAACCGTCGATCGGGTCGACCGTGCCGCCGAGACCTTGCCACCCGTTCGAGTACGCGAAATAAATGAAGACCGAGAACGCGAGCCCGAGCGCGATCCACACACCGGACCATGTCAGGGCCTCGCGCACTCCGACTGCATGCGACTTTCGGTGGAACACGCCTAGGTCGAGCGCCAGGAAGGCCAGAATCATCGCGACGAAGCCGATCCAAATGAGCATCAAGTCCCCCTACAGAGTCCGGTGGCGCAAGAGTGCGCCGTCACCGCCGTGTTTCATACGTTGCGCGCTCCGCGCGATGGCCTCGACTGAGGTTTCTAAGTAGCGCATCTAAATCCAGCCCTCTGCTTCGGTCGAATCGAGCTTCGTCGCCGGTCGTGTAATTCTTTCGGTTTAGTCGAACAGGTCGCCAAGCGACCCGAGGAATCCGCCCCGCCGCCTTCCGCCGCGGTCGCTTCCCATGCGGTCGTCGTCGTCATCGTCGTCGTCGTCGTCGCGGCGGCCCCGCTGGGACTGACGATTCGCTCCGTACTCGTCAACGCCCGACCTGGCGATCAGTTTTTCGAGCTCGCCGCGGTCGAGCCAGATGCCGCGGCATTCGTGGCACGCGTCGATGACGACACCGTCGCGGGTTTTCTCGTCGAGCACTGTTGTTTCGCATCGTGGGCATTTCATTCTTGAGATCCTCTCTCCGCGCGCTGGGGCGCGGTGGTCGTGAACGACTCATTGCGTTTTCTCGTCCGCCCGAGCGCCCGGTCGTGTATCGCAAGCGCCCTCGGAACGCGTCATGAATAACCCAACGATCCGCATGTAGACCATTCGATTGATTCTCTGCTACCGTGCGAGAAAACCGACATAGGAGACCCGCCGTGGAATGGCTGAATTATCATCACCTGCTCTACTTCTGGGTGGTCGCGCGCGAGGGGAGCATCGTGCGGGCGGCGAAGGTGCTGCACTTGTCGCATCCGACGATCAGTGCGCAGATCCGCGCGCTCGAGGGCTCTCTCGGCGAGCCCCTATTCCGGCGCGTTGGGCGGCGCCTCGTCCTCACCGACGTCGGCCGCGTCGTGCTCCGGTACGCCGACGAAATCTTCGCGACAGGGCGGGAGCTACTCGACACCGTTCGAGGCCGCCCGTCGGGCAGGCCGATGCGCCTCGTCGTCGGCGTTTCCAACGTGCTTCCCAAACTCGTCGTGCGCCGATTGCTCGAACCGATCCGCGGTCTCGACGTTCCGGTGCGGCTCGTCGTGCGCGACGACAAACCCGAGCGCCTCTTCGCGGACCTGTCGCAGCACATGCTCGACGTGGTTCTCTCCGACGCGCCGATCGGGTCAGCCTCCGCCGTCCGCGCGCACAGTCACCTCTTGGGGGACTGTGGCGTCGCGTTCTTCGCGGGCCGTCGAGTCGCGGCACGCATGCGCCGCCGCTTCCCGGGATCGCTGGACGGCGCGCCGGTGCTTCTTGCGACGGAGGGTTCGACGCTGCGCCGCTCGATCGATACGTGGTTCGAGAAAGAGGGAATCCGGCCGGTCGTTGTCGCGGAGTTCGATGACAGCGCGCTGCTTAAATCGTTCGCGGAAGGCGGTTGGGGCGCTTTTCCGGCCCCGACGGTCGTGACTCCGGTCTTGCGCCGGCAGTACGGCGTTCTGCCCATGGGAGTGATCCCAGACCTTCGCGAACGGTTCTACGCCATCACGGTGGAACGGCGCATCAAGAATCCCGCGGTCGCGGTGATATGCGAGAAGGCGCGCACGGATTTGTTCCCGTAAGCGCGCGGTGTCGCGACGAACGGCGTGTCGTGTCGCCGCGACGGTGGCCGAGAACGCCGCGCGGTGATACCCTGCGCGTCACACCCGTATGACCTCTCTCTCCGCCACACTTGCGCTTCTTGCGCTTCTGACGCTTCTTTCGGCCGTGCTTGCGGCATGCGAAACGGCGTACCTCACGCTGCCGCGCGAAACGCTCGAGGCACTTCTCGAATCGCGGCGCCGCGGCGCCTCCGCCGTCCGGGCGCTCATGGCGGAGCCGCGCCGGCTCATCGTGTCGATTCGTGTCGGCGTGCTCTTCCTGCGCTTGGCCGTCGCCTCGCTCGCTGGGTATGCGGCGTACGCCGTCGCCGTGGCGCAGAACATCCCGCCGCCGCGCGCGCTCGCGATCGAACTCGTGGCCGTCGGGGCGCTCCTCTTGATCTTCGGCGAAATGCTCCCGCGCACGCTCGTCTTGCAGCGGCGCGAGGGGTGGGTCGCCGCGAGCGCGCCGTTCTTGCGCGTCTACTGCGTGCTGATGTCGCCGATCGCGATGCCGCTCATTCGATTCCTCCACGGCATCGCGCGGCTCTTCGGACGCGAGGAACGCATCCCGTACCTCACCGCCGAGCAGCTCATCGCGGTCGTCGAGGGAGGCGAGGAGGGGCACGGCGAGCTCGAGGAAGAAGAACGCGAGATGATTCAGTCGATTTTCGAGTTCGGGGACACGACGGTGCGCGAGGTGATGGTGCCGCGCATCGACATGGTCGCCGTTTCGGCGTCGCAGCATCTCGACGAGGTGCTCATGCTTGTCTCCGAGAAAGGGAAATCGCGCATTCCGGTCTATGACGAGACGGTCGATCAAATCATCGGCCTCCTCTACGTGAAGGACCTGCTGCGCTTCGTGCAGCGCACCGACCGCGATGGAATCGATCTGCGCGCGCTCGTGCGCAAACCGTACTACGTGCCCGAGACGAAGAAGATCGACGACCTCCTGCGCGAATTTCAGCGCGAGAAGATTCACATGGCGATCGTGGTCGACGAGTACGGCGGCACGGCGGGGATCGTCACGCTCGAAGATCTGATCGAGGAAATCGTCGGCGAGATTCACGACGAACACGATCGCGAGGAGAGGCTGTTCGTGCCGCTCGCGGCGGGCGGAGCGCGCGTCGACGCGAAGATCGACATCGACGATCTGAACGAGCGGATCGGTGCGAGCCTTCCCGCGGAGGACTACGACACGCTCGCCGGATATCTCTTCCACCTGATCGGAAGCGTCCCGAAGGGCGGCGAAACGGTCGACGACGGGAAGTTCCGCTACACGCTCGAGAAGGTCGTCGGGCAGCGGATCCGCATGGTGCGAATGGAGCGGATCGTGCCGGACGAGGACGCGGAGCGCGCGACGCTCGCGCGCGAGGAGCAGCGGTGACGGACGGCGGGACACCTCTCTCGCCGCGCGAGTTGCTCGATGGAATCCGAGAGGCGATCACCGCGCGAGACGACACGGCCCTGCGCGAACTCCTCGCCGATCTGCATCCCGCGGATGTCGCCGAGCTGATCGCGAACCTCGAGGTCGACGAACGCGCGTACGCGTTCAGCATTCTGCGGCGGCGCGCGCCGGCCGTTCTCTCCGAGGTCGACGAGGAGATTCAGGGCGAGCTGCTCGATATTCTCGACGACGCGGAGGTCGGCCGACTCGTAAAGCAGCTTCCATCGGACGAAGCCGTCGACGTGCTCGGCGTGCTTCCCGAGGAGCGCGTTCTCCAGATTCTGCGCCACGTCGGCGAGCCCGAGGCGCGCGGCATTCGGAAGCTCCTCAAGTTCGCCGAAGACACCGCCGGCGGAATCATGGCCGCCGAAGTCGTGGCGGTGCGCGACGACGCGACCGCGGCCGATGCGATCGAACTCTTGCGCGAACACGCGGACGAACTCGAGGAACACCAGCGCGTCTACGTCATCGACGCG
Organism: bacterium; assembly: GCA_046160485.1. Taxonomy (GTDB): domain Bacteria; phylum Orphanbacterota; class Orphanbacteria; order JBJXGV01; family JBJXGV01; genus JBJXGV01. The sequence goes on from JBJXGV010000002.1 coordinate 260,854, forward strand.
GACGGGCGTCTCGCAGGGACGCTCTCGCTCGGGCGACTTCTGCTTGCGCGTCCCGCCACGCCGATCTCCGAGATCGTCGAGCGCGAGGTGATTTCCGTGCCGACGCAGATGGACCAGGAAGAGGTCGCGTCGATCGTGCGCAAGTACGACCTCGTTGCGGTCCCGGTCGTCGATGCGGATGGACGCCTCGTCGGAAGCATCTCGATCGACGACGTCGTCGACGTCATCCAAGAGGAGGCGAGCGAGGACGTCGCGCGCATGGCGGGAACGACGGACGAGGAGATCGGCGAGGAGTCGGTGCTGCGCGTCTCGACGATTCGTCTTCCGTGGCTGATCGCGGGGCTTGCGGGCGAGTGCGTCGCCGCGCTCTTGTTGTCGCGCTACGAGGATTCGCTTCACGCGGTGCTCGCGCTCGCGTTTTTCATTCCCGTGATCACCGCGATGGGAGGCAACGTCGGGATGCAGTCGTCCGCGGTGGTTGTGCGCGCGCTTGCGCTCGGCGAGTGGAATCTCGTCGATACCCGGCGCCAAATCCTCCGCGCCATCGCCGTTGCGGCGATCAACGGTTTCGTCTGCGGCGGGCTTCTCGCGCTCGTCGCGGCGCTCTGGCAGGGCGACCCGCGGCTCGGCGTCGTCGTCGGCGTCTCTCTCTTCGCGGGAATGATCGTCGCCGGGCTGACCGGAACGTTCTATCCGCTTCTCTTGAAGCAGCTGCGTGTCGACCCGGCGATCGCATCGGGCCCGTTCGTGACGGTCTCGAACGATGTCCTCAATCTCCTGATCTATTTCAGTGTCGCGAGCCTGTCGCTCTCGTGGCTCTTGGCGAAATGACGGCGGGCGGGCGCGCATGTCGATCGAAAAGTCGGAAGCGATCGTCCTGCGCACTTGGAAGTACGGCGACAGCTCCCGCATCGTCTCGCTCTACTCGCGGCGCTTCGGAAAACTGCGGCTGATCGCGAAGGGCGCGCGCTCGAAGAAGCCGCGATTCGGCGCGAGCCTCGAGCCTTTCACCGAGACGCTCATCGTCTTCTACAAGAAGCAGGAGCGCGAGTTGCAACTGCTTTCGTCGAGTGATAGCATCGCCAACTTCGTGCGCTTGCGAGAGCGTCCGGTTCATCTCGGTCTGGCGTGCGCGATGGTGGAGTCGGTCGACCGGCTCACGCCGCTCGAGCAGGAAGACGCCGGGCTCTATGCGCTCTTGCGCTCGGCGCTCGTCGCGATCGAGGCAACCGATTCGGAAGCGGACGCGGAGTCGGCGTTCTGGCGCGCGCAGAAGGCGCTTCTGGTTCATCTCGGCTATCGCTGGGAACTCGAGGCGTGTGTGTCATGCGGCGCGGCGATCTCCGGCGCGAAGGTCGCGATCGACCCGATCGAAGGTGCGCTCTGCGGTTCGTGCGCGCGTTCGCGGCGCGACGCGCTCACGATCGGCGGGCCGACGCGCGCCGTGTTGATCGCCGGGCTTCCCGGCGTGCTCGCGGGCGGCGAACTTCACGAAACCCGCCGCCTCTTTTCGCTCTTCTACGAGCGCTGCGGCCTCGGTCGAGGCCCGCTTCGCGCGCTCGCTTATCTTGCCGTGCTCGGCCCGGAGGATGTGACGTGACGTTTCAGGACATCATCATGACGCTCGACCGCTACTGGTGCGAACGCGGCTGCGTGCGCCAAGAGCCGTACAACTCGGAGGTCGGCGCCGGCACGTTCAACCCGGCTACGTTTCTGCGCGCGCTCGGCCCCGAGCCTTGGCGCTGCGCGTACGTCGAGCCATCGCGCCGCCCGAAGGACGGGCGCTACGGCGAGAATCCGAACCGCGTACAACTTTTTCATCAGTACCAAGTGATCCTCAAGCCTTCGCCCGCCGACGTTCTCGATCTCTACTTCGAGAGCCTCACGCGCATCGGTTTCGATCTCTCGCGTCACGATGTGCGGCTCGTCGAGGACGACTGGGAGTCGCCGACTCTCGGCGCGTGGGGTTTGGGCTGGGAAGTTTGGATCGACGGCATGGAAGTGACGCAGTTCACCTACTTCCAGCAGGTCGGTAGCATCGACTGCAATCCCGTCTCCGCGGAGATCACGTACGGCCTCGAGCGGCTCGCGATGTACCTGCAAGGCGTCGATTCGATCTTCGACGTGACGTGGGCGCCCGGCGTGAAGTGGGGAGAAGTGCAGAAGCAATCGGAGGTCGAGTACTGCCATCTCCACTTCGAAGAGGCGGATGCGGCCGGGCTCTTCCGGCTCTTCGAGCACTATGAGAAGGAGGCCGAGCGGCTGCTCAAGAAGGGGCTCGTCTTCCCCGGATACGACGCGACGGTGAAGTGCTCGCATCAGTTCAACGTGCTCGACGCGCGCGGCGCGATCAGCGTCACCGAGCGCACGGCGTACATCGCGCGCATTCGGCGGCTCGCGCGCCTCTCCGCGCTCGCGTACGTCACGAAGCGGCAAGAGATGGGCTTCCCGATGCTCCCCGAGGCGGAGCGGGCGAAGCACCTGCCGCAAGAGGCGCCCGAGTCGCGCGAGAAGGGAGCGGCGTAACATGGCGAAGCCGTTCCTACTCGAGATCGGCGTCGAAGAGATTCCGGCGCATGTCGTGAAGCCGTCGCTCGAGTCGCTGCGCGCGGCGGTCGAGACGCTGCTCGGCGACGCGCGACTGCTCGCGCCGGACGCGCTGGTCACTTGCGCGGGGACGCCGCGCCGCCTCGTCGTCGAAGCGAGCGCCGTTCTCGACCGGCAGGAAGACCGCGAGGTCGTCGCGCTCGGGCCCGCGAAACGCGCGGCGTTCGACGCGTCGGGCGCGCCGACGAAGGCCGCGATCGGTTTCGCGAAGTCGAAGGGGCTGTCGCCGGAGCAGCTCGAGACCGTCGCGACCGAGAAGGGCGAGTACGTTGCGGCGCGTGTTCTCGAGCGCGGCGAAGCGGCGCGCGCGCTCCTCGAGTCGCGCCTGCCCGCGCTCATTCTCGGGATGCGTTTCCCGAAGTCGATGCGGTGGGAGTCGTCGGGCGTCGGCTTCACGCGCCCGGTGCGGTGGATCCTCGCACTCCTCGGCAACGAGGCGCTCGCGTTTGCCGTCGCTGACGTCGCTGCGGGCAACGTCACGTTCGGACATCGATTCCTCGGCCGCGGGCCGTTCTCGGTCGCGACGCCGAGTGCGCATCGCGAAACGCTCCGCAAAGCGCACGTCATCGTCGATCACACCGAGCGGCGCGCGCTCATCGAGAAAGATCTCCACGCGGCTGCGAAATCTCTCGGCGGCCGCCTCGTGGTCGACGACGAACTGATCGACGAGGTGACGTTTCTCGTGGAGACGCCGGGCGTGATTGCGGGGAGTTTCGCCGCGCGGCATCTGGTTCTGCCGCGCGAGGTGATCGCGACGGCGATGAAAGCGCATCAGCGTTACTTCACCGTCGAGGACGCGGCGGGCAAGCTGCTCCCGAATTTCCTCTCCGTGATCAACCTGCCGACGGGTGACGCCCAGCGCGACGCGACCGTGCGCGCGGGCAACGAGCGCGTTCTCGCCGCGCGGCTCGAAGACGCCGAGTTCTACTGGCGCGAAGATCAAAAGACTCCGCTGCGCGAGAAGGTGCCGCTGCTCGACCGCGTCGTGTGGCAGGAGGCGCTCGGCACGGTCGGGGAGAAGGCGCGGCGTATCGGCGCGCTCGGCGAAGAGATCGCGGCGGCGTTCGGCGGCGATACGGCGAACGTGGCGCGCCTTGCGGCGCCGCTTCTGAAGGCCGACCTCGTCACCGACATGATTCAGGACGGGAAGGAGTTCACGAAGCTTCAGGGATTCATGGGACGCGAATACGCGCGGGCGAGCGGAGAGCCGGGCGCTGTGGCCGAGGCGATCTTCGAGCACTATCTGCCGCGCTTCGCGGGCGACCGGCTTCCGTCGACGCCGGCGGGCGCGGCGCTGTCGATCGCGGACAAGCTCGACACGATCGTCGGCTGCACTGGCGTCGGATTCGCGCCGACCGGTTCGCAGGATCCGTATGCGCTGCGCCGCCTCGCGCGCGGCATCCTTCGTATCCTCCGCGAGAACGACTCGGCCGCGCGGCTCGATCTCGGAGCGCTCGTCGCTCGCGACATCGCGCTCTACGGCGACAAACTGCGTGTCGACTCCGCGAAGCTCGAAGCCGACATCGCCGGGTTCTTCCGGGATCGCCTCGAAAACTTCCTTACCGAGGAGGGTGTTTCGTACGACGGGGTCTCCGCGGCGCTCGCGGTGACGATGAATCCGCGCGACGTCGAGGCGCGCGCGCGCGCGATCGACGGGGCGCGGCTGACGCCGGATTTCGAGAGGCTCGCGATCGGATTCAAGCGCGTCGCGAACATCTTGAAGGGGGCCGAGCACGCGGGCGCGCCCGACGCGGCGCGATTCGCCGAGCCGCAGGAGGCCGCGCTGCACGAAGCCGTCGCGAAGGCCGCGCGCGAGATCGACGCGCCGCTCGGAGCGCAGCGATACGGCGACGTCATGCAAATTTTGCTCGCGACTCGCCCCGCGATCGACGCCTTCTTCGACAAGGTGCTCGTGATGGCCGACGACGCGGCCGTGCGCGCGAACCGAATCGCGCTCCTGGCATCGGTGCGCGTTCTCTTCCTTCGATTTGCCGACATCTCCCGCATCGTCATCGAGGGCGAGAAGAAGTAGCGCGCATGACGAGGGCCCGTTCTTGCGAACGGGCCTTCGTCCTGGCTTCTCATTCCGCGCCGTTCATTCGCGCTACGGCATCGCGATCGTCAGACGCGCGTTCGATTCGTGCCGACCGCGAACATCAGGAGTCCGCCGGCAAGAAGCGCGACGCTCACTCCGAACGGGAGCGCGACCGTCTCCCTCTCCGTCACGGTCAGCTCGAGCGGCCCGATCTTCGCGGTGTCCTTGTCCTTCGTATACGTGACGCTCTTCTGGACAAGGCCAATCACTCCGAGGAGCGCGAGCAAGATTCCGAGGACCGCGATGATCTTCATGGCGTTCGACCTCCCGAGTTATTGGAACGTGTAGCGCATGCCGATCGCGCCGCCGACTGTCAGATCGGTGTCCGGCGTGAGCTCCAAGCCGGGCACGGCCTCGCCGAACATTTCGAGCTGCGTCGTCGAGTTGAGCCAGCTTAGGCCGAGCGGCATACGAAGTCCGAAGCTCGTGTCGCCGTTTGTCCCGGCGTCGGGTCCGTCGTCGGCCATTCGTAGCTGCCCCCCGAGACCGAAGTAGAACGGAAGGCCGCCTTCGTCGATATCCCGCTCGGCCTTGGACCAGCCGAAGCGATGAAGCAGGTAGTCCGCGTGAAACACGACCTCGTCGTCGTTGCGGAAGGACCAGGCCGCGCCGGCGCCGATCGCGGAGGCTTTGCCCATCCACCACTTCGCCGTAACGCCCGTCGGTTCGCCCGCCATGACGCCGAGTCCGAGACGGTTCTGCATTCCGAGCGCCGCGTACTCGCGCTCCGATTCGTAGTCTCTCGTGATGTCGCCTTGAGCGAAGGCCGTCCCACAACAAGCCATCACGGCAACGAAGGCCAGGATCTGCTTTAACATGGTGTGTCCTCCTTCTCTCGAAGTGGTCGTTCTTGCCGGTCAGAATTCAATGCGCTGGTGTGCCTAGCCATGGTGGCGCGCGTGCACTAGGGCGCGATGTTACGTCCGGAGATCACGCGGATGACCAGCGTCACCACCGCGAGAATCAGGAGCAGGTGAATGAGACCACCCATCGTGTACGAGCCGATCATTCCGAGCAGCCACAGGATCAGAAAGATGGTGAAGAGAGTCCAAAGCATCGGAGTGCCTCCTTTGATTTGCGACGTTGCGCCCGGGCAACACGCTCGAGCACCGACTCATCGTCGCGGATCGATTGGCAAAACGTATGACGCTGTGTAATCGCCGCGTACGCAACAGCGTAGCGCGTGGTTGGCGCGCGTTCGTTCACGAGTATGCCCAGCGGGAATCTTCGTTTTTACAACGCGCGGACGAGGCGATCGCGCCCGAGCGCTGTGATATCGATGACGACGACGAGAAGCGGGTCGCCGCTAAACGGGGCGGCGACCTTGGATGACGCGGATGAGAATGGCGACGAGAGCAGCGACTAGGAGGATGTGAATCATGCCGCCGATCGTGTAGGAGCTAACGAGTCCCAGGAGCCAAAGTATCACCAGGCAAACGGCGATCAGTTCGAGCATGGCGCACCTCCGCGTTATTAACGAGAGCGTCGCCGAAGCGAGTGCTCGCTCCGGATTCGCTCCCCGTACGCATCTCAGTTCACGCTGAGAAGCGACGGCCGGTACGCTCGCCCGCGCATAGGCCGTCGTGCCTGGGCGACACGATTGATCTCGTCAGCCGATGCCGCGCCGGTCTCGTTTGGTTCGAGCGCCGTCATCCTCGGCGGCGAGAACTGCATCGTGATCTGAAGTACGCCGTCGCAGAACGTCGCGATCGCCTCGTCCGCGTTCGTGCCGGTCGGGAGCTGGATCGTCCGCGAGAAGACAAGATAAGTGATCTCGTCGGTGTAGCAGCCGCAGACGCACTTGACGTGGCTTTCTTGGCGCTCTCCGCGGACAACGAGCATGTCTTCGATGATCTCGATATCGAGGTCGTCCGCGGCGAAGCCCGGAAGCTCGACCCGAAGGCTAAGGGATTCGTCGCGCACGCGCGCTTCGATGCGCGGGGACCAGCCCTCGTCGAACTGTGTGTCATCCGCGATGGCGCCCGGGCGATTCACGCTCGGCTGCCGTGCGTCGCGGCGGCTCAGCATTGCGTCGCGGCTAGCGTGCTGCTTCGTCTGTCTCGTCGAACGTGGCATCGTAGTTCCCCTTTTGCGAGTGCCGCGAGGCACGACGCCGCTCGGGCGCCGCGCCTCTTCCTCGACGGCAAGCGAGGAAGTTGCGCGGCTCCTCAGTTGGTAGTGCGTCCTATGACGGGGTGCGCAGACGTCGCACCAATCAACTGGTCCTCGACGGTGATCGTGTCGAGACCGTCCTCGTCCCCGACGATGAAGATCGTGTAGCTCTTGCCCGCCTCGAACTTGGAGTTGGAAACGTCGAGCAACGCGGCCTTCGATCCCTTCGGACAGACTTGAAGCGTGCCGACCCCCGGGTCGACGTCGACGTACGCGCTGGCGGCGGCGAAGCCGAGCCCGCTCAGAAACGCGTCCGTGTTCGCGCCGAAGTGCAGGTCGAGATCCGCGGTCTGGGCGGACGCGTGAACGGCGCGCACGCGTGCCTTACCCGCGGCCGGCGGCGTGATGTCGTCGTTGAGCACCGCGAGCGTCGCCGGCATGCCGGCCTCCTTCGCCGGCAACGCGACGATCGTGTAGTGATTCCCGCGCGAAAAGTTCTGCTTCACTTCCGCCAACGCCGGCGACGATTCCTGCCCCGCGTTGCGCACGCTGAGGAGGTACGTCTCGTCCGGGAGTGCCTTGTACGAGGTGACCGATTTGTACTCGACCGACGCAAAGACCTTCATGCTCTCGACGAAGATATCGGCCGCGACCACACCGGGAATCGCGTGAACGGCGCGCACGAGCGACTCGTCTCTCTCCTCGACGACGGCGGCCGGTGGGGCGATCGACTCTCCGTCCGGCGTCCGGCTTCGGAGCGCCAGCTCTTGGGTCGACTCGGCGTCACACGACGTGATCGCGAAAATCAGAGCGAGCGTCAGCCCGCACGCGACCGCGGTGTTGCGAAGTTTCTGAGCGATCCGCTCAATCGGTGCAGCCCCTGGTCTGTGACGCATGGCCGGCGTGCCTCCGTCTCTTGAGTGATGATTCGGCTTCGCCGAGTCCGTCGAGGCCGGGTTTGGGTCGCGCCCGATGCGATGGAAGCGGCGACACGAGCGTGAAAGGCAACTCGTGGGCCAACCGGCGTAACGCATTCGATCCAGCGCATTGCGGCGTCGAGGCCCGGATGCGTTGTAATCGCGGGTGGGGCGTGCGTGAAAAAAAGGGCGCTACGTTGCCGAGGGGGGCGTCTGTCGCATGCGGATGACTTCGCGCATGATCGCGACGTCGTTCAGAATATTGCGCAGGTCGTGGACGAACGCGCGGTGCGTTGTGCTTTTCGTGAGCGCCATCGCCTCCGCGAGCACGCGCGCTGCCGCTTCGTGCTCGTCGCGAAGCGCGCGCAACTCGTCGCGGAGCCTCTCGATCTCAGTCTCACCGGGTGGGCGTTGCCCAGGTTGCTCAGCGCACATCGTGCTCCTCTCGTCGTGTTACGCGTCCGGCGCTAGCCTCGCGTGCTTGGGGTTGGCCAGGATTCGCCCGAGCATCGCGAGGTCGACCGGCTTCGTCAGAAAGTGATCGAACCCCGACTCGTGCGCTCGCCGCTTGTCCCGTTCTTGTCCGTATCCGGTCATCGCGACCAGTACGGTTTCCGCCGTCTCGGCGCGCTGGCGAAGCGCGGACGCGACCTCGTGGCCGCTCATTTTCGGCAATCCGATATCGAGCAGCACGACATCGAATGTCGCGAGTTTCGTCAGTTCGATCGCGGTTGGACCGTCGTGCGCGACGGTGACGGTGTGGCCCATCGATCGAAGGAGCATCGAGAGGCTCGCGGCCCCGTCGACGTTGTCCTCGACGATGAGGACCGCGCGCCCCGCGCTGGGCATCTCGCGCTCCGCGGGACCCGGCGCGGCGCCTCGGCGCTCGTCGCTGGGTGCGAGCGCTTCCGCCGCCGGGAGGCGCACGACGAACTCGCTGCCGCCGCCGATGCCCGCGCTGCGCGCTTCCATCCTTCCACCGTGAAGCTCGACGAGGCGGCGTGACAGCGTGAGCCCGATGCCGAGCCCAGCACTCGGGCTATCGCTCGGGTGCACTTGCTGGAAGCTCTCGAAGATTCGCGGAAGCACTTCCGGTGCGATGCCGATGCCGGTGTCGATCACGCTGATCACCGCTTCGTTCCCCTCGCGAGTGACGATCAGGCGGATGCGCCCTTCCGCGGGCGTGTACTTGGCGGCGTTGGTGAGGAGGTTCGTTAGCGACTGCTCGAGCCGAATCGGATCCGCATCGAGAAAGACCGGTTCGGACGGAAGCGTGACGAAGAGCGTGTGCCGGTTCGAGGCGACGAGCGCGCGCGTCGCTTCCACCGCGTTCGCGACGGCGTCCGCGACGTTGATCTTCTTGCGATGGAGCTCGATCTTTCCGTGCGTCACTCGGGAAACCTCGAGCAGGTCGTCGACGAGCTGCTTGAGGACTTGGACCTGCCGATCCATCATGCCCCGCGCTTCGTCGATATCTCGCGGGTTGGCGGGCCGCTGGTTGACGATCTGAAGGGCGTTGTGAATCGTGGCGAGCGGGTTCCGCAACTCGTGGCCGAGAATCGCGAGGAACTCGTCTTTGCGCCGGTCGTCGTCCTTGAGCGTCTCTTCCGCGCGGCGCCGCTCCGTGATGTCGATGCAGCTTGCGATGTACCCGCCAAACGCGCCGCCACTATCGAAGCGTGGCACTCCGTGGCTGAGAACCCAGCGAAACTCGCCGTCCGCGCGCCGGAGGCGGTACTCCATTCGGAACGGCTCGCGCCTATCGAACGCATTGCCATACGTGCGGAGGCAGTGATCGAGATCGTCGGGATGAACACCCTCCGCCCAGCCGAGCCCAAGCTCGTCCGCGATCGTGCGGCCCGTGAAGTCGAGCCAAACTTGGTTGAAGTAGGTCCCGAGCTTGCGCGTGTCGGCGACGCAGATCAGCACGGGCGCCGCGTCGGCCATCAGGCGGAAGCGTTCTTCGCTCTCGCGGAGCGCCGCTTCCGCGCGCCAGCGCTCCGTGATGTCCGCGCACATGCCGATCCATTCGCGCAGTTCGCCGTTCTCGCGGAACACCGGCGTCGCGCGCACACGGAAGTGGCGGTACTTGCTGCTCCCGGCGTGCCAGATCCGGCTCTCCGCTTCGAACGGACGCTTCGCACTCACCGTCGCAAGCCATGCATCGCGGAATGCCTCGCGGTCGTCCGGGTGGATCGCCGATGTCCAACCGAATCCCTTCGCTTCCTCCCACGATTGGGCTGTCACGGCCTGCCACGACGCCTGCGGCGATTCGAAGCTACCGTCGAGATCCGCGGTCCAGACAATCTCGGAGACGGCGGTGACGAGCGAGCGATACCTCGACTCGCTCAATTTGATCGCGTCTTCGGCCTGCTTGCGCTGTGTCATCTCTCGGACGACGACCACGATTCCCTGGATATCCCCGTCTCCATCGCTGATCGCCGACGCGCTGTATTCGATCGCGGTTTCTTTTCCGCCTTGAAGCAGGATCGCCGCGCGGCTCAGCGACGACCCGTCGACGCTGCGGAGAAGCGCGGTCGGCTCCGTGAAACCGGAAAGCGGTAAGCGCGTCGTGTCGTCGACGATGCGGAAGATTTCGGCCAGGTCCGTTCCGAGCGCCGCGGCGCTCGTCCATCCGGTAAGCGACTCCGCGATGTCGTTCAGAAACATGACGCGGCCCTCGCTGTCCGTGACGACGACGCCGTCGCCGATGCTGGCGAGCGTCACGCGGAATTCTTCACGCTGGTCTCGGAGCGACCGCTCGGTTCTCGTGATCGCGGTGGTGAGGGCCATTGCCGATCCCGTGCCGACGATCACCCCGCCAGCAATCAGGATCATGAGTGTCACGAAGAGAGTCTCGAGGCTTTGGTGCGTCGATTCCTTCGCGATCAAGAGGCCCGTTTCAGTCGGGATGCGGATCTCGTCGTAGATGGCTTCGATCTCCCGCCGCAGGGCGATGAAGCGCGCGAGGTCGCGTGCTTGGTGCGCGTCGCGCGCGAGGTTTTCATCGACGTTGAGCGCAAGCGTGCGGAAGGCATTGTCGATCTCGGTGGCCCAATACTTCTCCGCGCCCGTGAGGCGCAGACTACGAAAGCGTTTGAGGCTCTCCTCGAAATCCGTCGCCCGAGCCGCTTGCTCCACGGCGTACTTCTCCTCCGCCGTCCGACGGTAGTGCATGACGGCCGCGCCGAGCTTCGCGACGTTCTTCTCCATCACCGCGGCCTCTTCGAGCTTGGTGAACCAATCGGGCCGCACGCGGTCGATCTTCGAGGCGAGGCCCTGATCGAGCAGCCGATTCATCTCGTCGAAGCTCCGTGCGATCTTCGTGCTTTGCATCCGAAGCGAGTCGCTTCGATCCATTAGCAAGATTCCGAGCGTGTACGACTCGTTCTCGTTGCTCGTGAGCATCGAGATCCGCTTTTTGGCTTCGGGCGAATCCGTCAGCTCGTCGTACTGCCGGATCAGACGGTCGAACTCCTCGTGGGTCTTTGAGAGGCGCGCTTGCTCGAGCGGGTCGCCGCTTCCGAGGTACTGCAACACGGCGATCCCGTTTTCCATGAGATTCACGCCGAGTTTGTACGAGACGGCGTGAAGGGGTTCCTTCACCACCGTGAGTTCCATGAGCGTCTTCTCGAGCAGACCGATGCGCAGCCCGATGATGAGCCCCATGATCACGAGGAGCGCGATGAGCGCGCCGAAGCCGAGCCACAGGCGCTTCGCCGACGTCATGTCGAGCAGCTTGTCGAACCGGTTCTCTACGGATTTCAGCATCGGTAGTGGTTCCCCACGCGTGTCGCTAGCCGCGGTCGAAGAGTATCACGGCTCTTCGATTCGTCGCGATTGTCGCCGGCGCGTTCGTGCCGCTGGCGGCGCGGCGCTTTCTACGCGCGGGCGAGGACGGACGACTGCCGACGGCTTTGGTTTCCGGACACGCTGGGGCTTCCGCGTTCTGTTGCTCGATGACGGTCGTGTTCTCGTCTTACGCTTCTCCATCGTCATCTCCGTCCACGCCCGCGATCGCTAAGAAACGCAACCTCGGACGAGCCAAACGATCAGAATCAGTGGAAGCGGGACGCCGAGCGCCCACAGCAGCACCAACGGTCGAACCTTGCCCCGCTGGGACATTCGTTGTTTCACGTCCGGGCGCTTCCGGGACGTAGACGAATAGCTCAACGCTGAATCCAACGACCCACGGTGCGACATGATTTCGACTCCTCGCGTCAACGTGCCGGGTCGGAAGCTAGCAATCGCGGTGCCGCGTTCCATCGCGCCGTAGCTTCGTGGCGCCGGCGAGCTTTGCGGCATCGCGCTTGCGTGGCATGCCCGTGCGCCCTTTCGGTCAGGAGGCACCACATGCTTCGGCGATTCGTTTTCATCTACGCGCTCGTGTTTCTCGTGATCGCAACGCTCGGCTGTGTCGTCCACGAAGCGGAGTCCTTCCCTGCGGCGGAGCTGTCCGGATTGTTTCGCGTGAGCGGGTTCAACATGCTTGTCCATCTGCTGATCGGACTTGCGGGGCTCGCCGCCGCGATGGGCGGGGCAGCGGCTTGCCGTATCTACGCCCGCATGGTGGGGATCACGTACGTCGCGGTCGGCGTCCTGCGGTTACTTTCGCCGGCTACGCTCGGTCTGGTGCCGCTGAGCGGGTCCGAGATCGCGTTGCACACGCTCAGTGGCGCGATCGCGATGAACCTCGGCTTCTCGCGCCGATTTGCTTTGCCGCGTGTAATTCCTACGCCTCCCGTCGGGCGGTTCTTACACGCGCGCGAGTTCGATCTCGCGTCGAAGGGGTTGCTCGCGGGGGCCGCGGATGTCCCGAAGGCGCACTAGGGCCGCTCGTGGATCGCGGAGCACACGGCGTCGTAAGACGCGAACGGAGCGTCCGCCGTTTGTCTACTTCCAGCCGTAGGCGTTAAGCCGGTTGTAGAGCGTCTTCAAGCTGATCTTGAGGATGGCGGCGGCTTTCCGCTTATCTCCGTCGCAATGCTCGAGCGTCGCGAGGATCATGCGCTGCTCGACCTCGTCGAGCGCCGTGCCGACTTTGACGCTGAGGCACGCCTCCGAGTCCGGAGTCGCGACGGGGACCGACTCCACGCCGAGCGAGAGGGCATCGAGTCCGATGATGTCTTCCGACAGGATGAACGCACGGTGAACGAGGTTCTTCAGCTCGCGAACGTTGCCCGGCCACGAGTGCGCGCGCATGCGGTGAAGCGTCGAGCGCGAAAACTCCTTCTGCGTGCCTGCCGCCTTGTTGAGCCGCGCGAGGAACTCGCTTGCGAGCAGCTCGATGTCTTCGCGGCGATCGCGTAGCGGCGGCAGCGTCAGTGGGAAGACGTTCAGCCTGTAGTGAAGGTCGGGCCGCAGCTTTCCATCCGCGATCGCTTCTTCCGGCACGCGATTCGTCGCCGCGATGACGCGCACATCGACCGCGACGGGCTGTTGACCGCCGACGCGGTGGAGCGAACCGGTCTCGAGCACGCGGAGCAGTTTGACCTGCAGCTCGATCGGCATTTCCGTGATCTCGTCGAGGAAGAGCGTCCCTTTATGCGCCCGCTCGAAATGGCCGCGATGCATCCGCTCGGCGCCGGTGAAGCTGCCGCGCTCGTGGCCGAACAACTCGCTCTCGATGAGGTTCGGCGAAACGGCGCCGCAGTTGATCGGAACGAACGCTTCCTTTCGCCGCGTGCTCAGCTCGTGGATCCTCTGCGCGACGAGTTCCTTGCCGGTTCCCGTCTCACCGACGACGAAGACCGTCGCGTCGGTGCGCGCGACCTTCTCGATGAGGTCGTAGATTCGCTGCATCGCCGGCGCGGCGCCGCAGAGAGATCCGAAGCGTCCGAGATTGCGTAGCTCCGTGCGCAGCGTGCCGATTTCTTCCTTGAGTTCGCGCGCGCCCGCGACGCTCGTCAGCACGGCCTTGATGCGATCCCAGTCGACCGGTTTCGTGAGGTACTGCGACACGCCCAATCGCGTGGCCTCGACGGCCGAATCGATGCTGCCGTGTCCGGTGACCATCACGATCTCGGTACGCGGGAACTCGCGGAGGTCGGTAAGCAAGTCGATCCCGCTTCCGTCTGGGAGCTGCATGTCGAGAAGCACGACGTCGGGCGTCGTCTTCTCCATCTCCTCACGTGCGGTCTTCAGTGTGGGAGCGGTGCTCGTCGTGAATCCTTCGCGAGCGATCAGCTCCGCGACGCCGTTGAGGAATGTATCGTCGTCATCGATGATCAGCACGTGGGGCACGGTGACTCCTGCGATTCGAGTAAAGAGAGTCGAGCATTTCTCGAGACGGTGATTTGTAGACTACACAACCCGGTTCTTTCGCGCCAGGCACGGAGTTCCGCGCCCCGCGCGCGTGTCGCGAGTTAGTTCCGTTCGCGGCATACGGCTCGAGCTGCGAACAGCTTGGCACGGCGCCTGCTCTTACCAGTCCATCAAAGCCTTCGGGAAGTCTTGATCCGCCACGCGTTGCGGAAATCCAAAGGAGAGAGATCGTGACGATGTCGAACATTTTCTTGGTTGTGGCGGCGCTCGTCGTGGGTGTCGTCGGATTTTACTTGGCAAGGATGCTCGCGCAACTGACTAAGACGCTCACAAGAGTGGACACGACGCTCACGGAGATCGATCAGGTGCTCGGGCACGCGGAACGTGTGGTTGCGATGGCAGACACACAGGTTCGGGCCGTCGCAAGCGGTCTGACGGAGTTGCAACACCGCGCACGTAGCATGGGCGCTTCCATCGATCGATTCAGGCAGGGTATTGCGCAACCTCTGGCAACGACCGCGAGCGTTCTCGGGTTCGTCACGAACGCTCTCGGCATCACATCAAAAAGCAAAGGGGGAAATCACCATGTATGACAACCAGGGCTCTTCGCAGCACGGCGGTGCTGGAGTTGTTCTCGCGTTTCTGGTGGGCGGAGTCGTCGGTGCTGGCATCGCACTCCTCGTGGCGCCGCGGACCGGAGCCGATACGCGCCGCGAGATCGGGGCCGCCGCCTCTCGGGCCGGCGTGAAGGTTCGCGACGGAGTGGGAGAGATTGCCGGCAAGGTTCGCGATAACGTGGAGCACATGACCGACAAGGTCCGCGACAACGTCGAGGACGTGGCGGCAAAGGTTCGCACGAATGTCGATGAATGGAAGAACCGCCCTGAGAACCGGGTCGCAGGCGCGGCCAACTCGCCGAAGTAGATTTCACCGATCCTAGACTTCATCACTGCGTCAATTTGATCGATCCGCGGGGCCCAGCGATGGGCCCTGCTTTCATCCGAACAAGATTAAGAGGGGGGGGGTCGAAATGAAGACTTCCAACTTCCTCGTGGCGCTTACTGTCGCGCTCACGAGTCTGGTTCTTTCGCGAAACGCGATGGCGGCTTCGGTCACGGGCACCGTTGTGACGAAGACAGCCGACACAATCGTGATCAGCACGCCGAGCGGCCAGGAGACGTATCACGTCATGGGCACGAACGTGTATCCCGCCGGAGCGGATGTCGGAAGCCGCGTCACCATCAACTACATTCCCTCCACGACGAGTGCGCCGAGCCACGCGGATGCGATCGTGATCGCGTCCGTGTCGGTGCCGACGTCACCGTTGTCCACCGGGACGACCTCGACTTCGTCGGTAACCGGGACGGTCGATTCAAGATCCGGTAGCAACGTTGTTATCAGTACTCCCAGCGGCCAGCGAACGTTTCTCGTTGCGGGTGACAGCATGTTCCCGGCCGGCACGAATGTCGGTGACCGCGTTACGGTCGCGTTCGTCCCGCAGACCGGCGGCACGGGCGATCGCGCGGATCGGATTACGCTCGTGTCCGCTCACACGCGGACACGCGCGTCGGACAACGGATCGCTGCCTCGGACGGCCGGCGCAACACCTCTGCTAGCTGCGCTCGGGTTGGCCGCGATCGCTGGCGGATTCGTCCTTCGGAACGCCGTGAAGCGAGGCTCGTAGCACGGACCATCGATGACGCCCTGGCGCCGGGTCTATCCGGCGCTAGGGATTTTGATTTCGCAGTTCGCCACTCTTAGATCCCACCGGATCGAGACACCATGCGAGCGATGAGAACACTTCAAATCGTCTACCGCACTCTGATCGGGCTCGGGTTCGTGTCCGCCGCGTACGCGAGCGCCGGAGTCATCGAATCGGAGTGGGCGCAAGCGCGGGCAGGTCGAGCATTCGCGGAGGCTCGGCTCGGGTCGAGCGGCGATGCTCGTCTGGAGCCGGCGCGCAACACGCTCGTGCCGTCGAGGATGCCATCGCCGGAGCGAGGCGAGCCAGTCGGGCGTATCGAGATTCCGCGGATCGACCTCTCGGCGATGGTTCTCGAAGGTGATGACGCGCGAACGCTTCGGCGTGGCGTCGGGCATCTAGCCCGCACGCCGTTGCCCGGCGAAGGTGGGAACACATGCCTCGCCGGTCACCGCGACACATTTTTCCGCGCGCTCAAAGACGTGCGCGTTGGAGACGTGATTCGCTTCGCCACGCTCCATGACGCCTATGCATACCGCGTGGACTCGCTCCTCATCGTGGACCCCGGCGACGTATGGGTGCTCGGTCCTTCAAGCGAGCCGACACTCACACTGGTCTCCTGTTACCCGTTCTACTTCGTCGGCCGCGCACCGAAGCGCTTTGTCGTGCGAGCCAGCGCGTACACCTCCGCAGTCGACGAGCTGACGCGGTATTAGCGTCGCAGTTTGAACAATCTGCTCGCGTCCGCTGCCGGAAACTTTCGTCGCGACCGACTGAATCGGCATAGATGCACGAGCACGCGGTAGTCGCGAGACGTTAGGCATGCGAAACACCTGGCACGTTGGTTGCCGTGCGTGAGCAGGTGGTGCTTCGCAAATCCTACGCGGAACTCAAACGCAGAATTCTCGTAACCCGAAGGAGTCAGCGTCATGAAGATCGAGTCGTTGAGAGACCTCTATCTGCACGAGCTCGGTGACATGTACAGCGCCGAGAAGCAAATCGTAAAGGCACTACCGAAGATGGTTAAGGCCGCATCGTCGGACGATCTGAAGAAAGCGCTCAAGGGCCATCTCGCCACGACGATGAAACACGTCGAGCGTCTCGAGAAGATCCTCGGCAAGGGTGGCGCGTCGCGAACGAAGAAGTGCAAGGGGATGGAGGGCATACTCGAGGAAGGCGCGGAATTCTTGAGCGAAGATTGCGACCCGAATGTGCTCGACGCCGGGATCATCGCCGCGGCGCAACGAGTCGAGCACTACGAGATCGCTGGTTACGGAACGCTTTGCGCTTACGCCAGAGTGTTGGACGAGGCGCAGAACCTCAAGCTGCTCTCCGCGTCGTTGCAGGAGGAGAACGATTCCGATCGGGCGCTTTCCAGCATTGCCGAAGGTTGCGTGAACGATCTTGCGGCAGCGGCAGTCGAAGAGGTCGATGAAAGCGAGACGAGTCAAGCGTACACATCCCGATGAGTCAGGGCTGAGAGCACGATCCGCGTAGGACTCGGAGTCACGTGTTGTACAACGCCACAAGCCGGCGAGTCAGGCCCCCAACGAACGGTCCTAGCCGAAGTCGCGGATTCACTCGGAAAGGCGAAGGATCGAAGGTGTCTGGCTCGCCGTTGACACGTCCCGGCAATGGCCCGACGTCGGCTTGAGCACACCTGGCGTTCGCGATCGAACGATTCGATCCTCGCAGGTCAGCGACGATTCGGCGCCCGGCGTACGCTCTCAGAGAAATGCGCCGCGCTCGTTCGAGCGCGGCGCGCCGTATCCGCTTCGGTGACGCGTGTGTACTACCGCAGATAGAACAAAAGCCCCGCATTGATCGTCCACGCGTCCGAGTCGACTTCGCCGATCGCATCGGGGATTTCGGAGAACTCGTGATCGATGAATTGCCAACGGACATCGCCCGTGAGGCTGACGGCAGGCGCGAGTGGGGCCTCGAAGCCGGCGCCGACGTGATACCCGAAGTCATCCGACGTCTGGTCGTCGATGTTCAGCTCGGAAGGAAAATCAAGCGTTGTCTTGTACCAGCCGACGCCCGCGAGCCCGTAGAGCATCGGCAGCGGATACACGAGCAAGCTCGCCGTGATCGGCCACGACTTCAGGTCGATATCGCCGGCGAGATCTTCGTTCCGATAGTCGACGGCGCCTTCGATCGCCATCGCGGAACCGCGCAGCCGAGCCATGACGCCGCCCATGTGGGTCACTTCGTCGGTGCTGTTGTTGTTCACGTACGCGTAGCGTCCGCCGACGCCCAAGCCCGAGCTCTTGTGCGACGCACCGCTCCCGCGTTCCCCATCGTCCGCGCTCTGGACTGTTGGAGCGACGGCGGCGGTGGCAATGATGGCGCTCGTGAACGCGATGGCGAGAAAGGTTCGTTTCATCGGATTCTCCTTTTCGTGGGTAACGGAAAGCGGGCAGCCGCTGCGGGGGCGGATCACGTCCGTCGCGGCAGGAACGGCGGCGGGCGTGATTGCGGACAGATGCGTGCCCGACGTGATGGACATCAAGCAAGTCGAAGGCCAGGGTGTGCTAGGCTGACCCGGCCCGCGGGCTAAGCGAAGGCGCGGCGACGGTTTCACGCAAGGAAACGATCGGCGATGCCGATGACCTTCGACGACGCCATGAACAAAAGGACGAGCAGAATGAACAACTGCGTATCGAGGCGCGGGTGATGTCGCACGCGTCTGGCGCCGCTCGCGCGGATTCGCAATTCACGCCGACCGGGATTCTCGCGTGGGACACGAACGTCTCGCCGTCGCAGATCGGCCGCGGGAAATCGGTTTCGTTCGTCTACCCGGCGTACAACGAAGAGGAGAGCATCGCGCTCGCTGTCCGGCGCGCGCGCGAGGCCGCGGAACTCGTGAGCCTCGACGAGTTCGAGATCATCGTCGTCGACGACGGAAGCGCGGACGGGACGTGGAAGGTGCTCGAGGATCTGCGCGCGACCGAACCGAATCTGCGGCCGATACGGCACGAGCGAAACCAGGGCTACGCCGCGGCGCTTCGCACAGGATTCACGTCCGCGCGCTTGCCGCTTGTTTTCTATTCGGACTCCGACAATCAGTTCGATCTCCGCGAGATTCGCTACTTGCTCCCGCTCACCGAGACGCACGACATTGTCACCGGATTCCGGATCTACCGCTTCGACCCGCTGTCGCGGCTCGTTCTCTCGTGGGGATTCAACCTTCTCGTACGGATCATCTTTCGCATTCCCGTCCGCGACATCGATTGCGCGTTCAAGTTTTTCCGGCGCGGCGTGTTCGAGAAGGTGACGATCGAATCGCAACGATTCTTCGTCGACACCGAGATTCTCGCGAAGGCGAAGGCGCTCGGCATGACGATGACGGAGATCGGCGTGCGGCATTATCCGCGGCTTGCCGGGCGCTCGACCGTGCGGCCGAGCCACATCTTTTACACGCTGGGCGAACTCGCGAAGATCTGGCGGAAGATCTACCTCCCCTGAAGCGCCGCGCGATGAGCACGCTTTGCTGTTGCCAAGACGTGCGCGCTGTCGTCCCATCCCACCCATGATGCGATCCGCGCGCGAACTCTTGCCGGCCGGAATTCTCTTAGCGCTCGTGATCGCGTTTTTCGCGCCGTCGCTCTTCTCGCACTACACCGAAGTGCCGTGGGATGAGCGGACGTTCGAGCCGTGGGGGAGCGCGTCCGCGTCGCTCGGCGAGGCGCCGCCGCGCGCTGGGCTCACCGCCGATGCGCTCGTCTCGTATTATCCGCGCCGCGTCGCGCTGCATGATGCGCTGCGCGAAGCGCGGCTCCCGCTCTGGAGCCCGGCGAGTTTCTGCGGCGCGCCGTTCGTCGCGAACTTCCAGTCGGGCGCGTTCTATCCGCCGAACTGGTTGCTCGCGCCGCTCGCTCCCGCGCGCGCGATGGGCGTGTTCGTCGCGCTGCACGTTTTTCTTCTCGGATGCGGCGCGCTTCTCTTCCTGCGCGAGATCGGCGTGTCGCGCGCAGCCGCGGTGGCGGGTGCGATCGCGGCGTCGTGGAACGGGTTCGTCGTGTTGCGCATCGCGCACCCGACGGCGATCGCGACGCTCGCGTGGATACCGCTGCTCTTCTTTTTCGCTCGGCGCGTCGTCGCGCCCGCCGCGGCACGCGCGCGCGGCTCGTGGAGTGTCGCGGGGCTTGCCGTGTCGTGGGCGCTCGCGATTCTCGCCGGGTTTCCTCCGATTCTCGTCTACGCCGGGTATTCGGTCGCGGCGTTCGTTGTCTTTATGGCGTTGAGCGTGCGGCGCGAGTCGCGCGGCGCGCGCGGGACGTGGATGCGTCCCGCGTTCGTCGCGGTCGCGGCGCTGGTGTGCGGCACGGGGCTGGCGGCGCCGCAGCTTCTCGCGACCTCGGAGCTCGCTCGGTTCTCCGATCGTGCGGAGATCTCCTACGATTCGGTGCTTTCGAGCGCGCTGCACCCCGCGCTCGGACTGCGCCTCGTCGCGCCCGCGCTGTTCGGCGAGCCGGTCACGGGAGACGACCTCTCGCGCCACTTCGCACGCGGCGACGGCCATTACTCGCAGGGATTTCTCACGTCGGGCTGTTACCTCGGCGTCGTCGTCATTGCGCTCGCAATCGCGGGCGCAACGGATCGACGACGTGAAGCGCGTTTCCTTGCGGTGCTCGCGTGTGCCGGGCTTCTCCTCGCATTCGGGTCGCCGCTCTTACGTGTTTTCTGGGGAGTCGTGCCGGGTTTCCGAATCGCGCGGATCGACCGCGCGATCGCGCTGACGTCAACCGCGGTCGCGCTGCTCGCGGGGATCGGCGTCGATCGCCTCGCTGCGTCGCCGCCGCTCCGCAAGCGCGTGGCGCTCGCGTGCGCCGCGGTCGCCGCCGTGTTCGTGGCGCTCATCGCGATCAACATGTTTGGCGGCGTCGATCTCGTTTCGCTGCTCGCTCCGAGCGCCGCGTCGGGGCCGCAGACCTCGCGTGTTTCGCTCGCGCTTTTGCGGCCGCTTCTCGGCGCGCTTGCGCTCGCGCTGGCCATCGCGATCGCGGCGGCGCCTCGCGCGCGCGCACCGCTCGCGCTTCTCTGCGTTCCGCTGCTTCTCGTCGATCTCGGATCTTTCGCAACGCGCTACCACGCGCCGCGCGATACACGCGGTTTTCTGCGCGAGACGCCAGGGATCGAATTCTTACGCGAGCGCACGGTTGCCGATCGCGCCGCGGGCGGAGGAGCGCCGCGCATCATTCGCTTCGGAGAGGACGCGCTCTCGCTTTTGCCGCCGAATCTGCCGGGCCTTTTCGGTCTCGAAGATGTTCAGGGATACAACGCGCTCGAGATGGGTTACTTCATGCGGTACGTCGGCGCGATCGAGGAGAGCGCCCGGCGCGATCGGCGACTCGTCCCGTTTCGGCGGCGCGAGTCGCTCGAGTCGCCCCTGTTTCGCCTCCTCGCCTCGCCGCTCGTCGTCTCGACCGCGCCGCTCGCGGGGCGCCCGCCGATCTACACGGGCAGCGATTTCACCGTGACGGAAGTGCCATCGCTGCCGCGCGCGTTTCTCGTTCATCACGCGGTGCGCATCGATTCACTCGCGGAGGCGACGGCGACGCTCGCGCGCGGGGATATCGATCCGCGTCTTACGGCCATCGTCATGGGCGCGGCGGTCGACGATCTCGGCTTGGACGTCGAACCGCACGGCCAGGAGATCGGCGAAACGGTGACGTGGCTCGACTCGCGGCCTGAAGAGCTGCGACTGCGCGTGACGGCGAACGCGCGGGCGTTGCTCACGCTTTCCGAGGTGTGGTACCCAGGATGGAAAGCGTTCGTCGACGGCGCGGCCGCGCCGCTTCTGCGCATCAACGGCGTTTTTCGCGCAGTCGTCGTGCCGCTCGGCACTCACGAGGTTCGCCTTGTCTACTCTCCCGCGTTCGTCTCGCGCGGCGCGTTCGCGGCGGCGTTCTCGGCGGCGGTTCTGCTCGCCGTGTGTTTGACGGCCGCGCGCACGCGCGTTGCGCGCGAAGGATCGGCTCGATAGTGCGCATCACAGGCCGGCCCGCCTTTCGCGATGCGATTCCGATGCTTGCGCTCGCGCTTCTTGCGCTCTGTTTCTTCCATAAGGTGATTCTCGGCGACGAGGTCGCGATCACGGATTCGTATGCGCGCTACTACCCGTGGCGGTCGGTCGCGCCCGATTCGCTCGTGAACCGGCCCGCGTGGAACACCGACAACATCGAGGCGTACTACCCGCGACGCGCGTTCGCGACGCGCCGGATCGGCGAACGCGACTTCCCGCTCTGGGAGCCGTACACCGCGGGCGGCACACCGTTCTTCGCGGACCCGCAGGCCGCGCTGTTCTATCCGCCGAACTGGCCGCTCTTCCTCGGCGATCCCGGTCGCGGCATGGGGTGGTTTCTCTTTCTTCACTTCGGATGGGCGGGGCTCGGCATGTATCTCTTCCTGCGTCGCATCGGCGTCGGGCGCGCGAGCGCGCTCTTCGGCGGGGCCGCGTTCATGCTCAACGGTTTCTTCGTCACACGCACGGGACACCCGACGGTCGTCGCTTCATCGTCGTGGCTGCCGTGGGTCTTGCTCGCGCTCGATCGATTTTGGGGAACGCCGAGCGCCCGGCGCGCCATCCTCGTCGCGCTGCCGCTTGCGCTCTCGTTTCTCGCCGGATTCCCGCAGGCGTTTCTCTTCATCGCCTACCTCGTCGCCGCGCTCGTGATCGCACGCATGCTCGCGACGCGCGGTGCGCCGCGTCTGCGCACCGCTCTTCTCGTGCCGCTCTTCGCGTTCGGTTTCGCCGCGGTGCAGCTCTTGCCGACCGCGGAACTGATCGGCGAGTCGAGCCGCGAACGCTGGAGCTACGAGACGCTTCTTTCGTCGGCGCACCATCCGGCGATGCTCATTCGCGCGATCCTCCCCGAATACTTCGGCAGCCCGCTCGACGGATCGCTGCGCACAGGGGAGTTCTCGCGCGGCGACGGCTACTTCGTTCAGAGCTACATCGCGACGCAGAACTACGCGGGGCTCGCGCCGCTTCTTCTTGCGGTCGCGGGGCTCTTCTTCGCGCGCGGGGCGTGGCGGCGGCGGCTCGCGTTGATCGCCGCAATTTCGCTGCTCCTCGTCTACGGCACGCCGCTTCTTCGCCTCTATCGCCTGCTTCCGGGGTTCGACGTTTCGCGCGTCGATCGAGCGATTCTTCTCTACATGTTCGCCGTCGCCGCGCTCGCCGCGTTCGGCCTGTCGGAAATCGCGCGCCGCGCGGGACGGCGTCTTGGCATCGTCGTCGTCGTGGTCGCGCTCGGGGCGCTCGTCGCCGATCTGTATCCGTATGGCATGCGCTACAACGTTTCTCATCCGCGCCAGGCGCTCCCATGGGACTACTGGGAGATTCACTATCTCGACAAGGATCACGATCACGCACGATTCGCCCGCGCCGGAGAGTTCGGCGCGTCCATTTATCCCGGGAGTGTTTCCGCGCCGCTCAACATTCCCGACGTGCAGGGGATGAACGACCTGCCGCTTGCGCGTTGGCAGGAGTTGTTCGAGACGATCGAGCCGGGTGTTTACGCGCGCAGACGTCTCGGGCCGTTGCGCGGCCCAACCAGCTTTCAATCTCCGCTGCTCGATCTCGTCGGCGTGCGGCGGCTTCTCTTCCTCGCCCCGCGGCAGAACAAGATGGGAATACGAATCGTCGAGAGGCCGGCGGCGTTGGGGCGCGCGTTCGTCGTGCCCCGTTACGAGGTGATTGCCGATCGCGATACGCGGCTTGCGCGACTTTCGCGCGCCGATTTCGATCCGCGCGCCGTCGTCATTCTCGAGGAGACCCCGCGCGATTGGATCGTCGGCGAGGGGACGGCGACGATTCATCGTTACGAGGCCGAATGGATCGAAGTGGATGTCGACGGAAGCGGAGGCGGGCTCGTGCTCGCCGATAACTGGTACCCGGGCTGGACCGCGACGATCGACGGGCAAGAGGCGCCGATCGCGATCGGGAATCACGCGCTTCGCGTCGTCCCGCTGCCCGCCGGGCGCCATCGCGTGGCGTTTCATTTCCGGCCTCGCTCGCTCGCCGTGGGGGGCGCGATCTCGCTCTGCGCGTGCGCGGCGGCTCTCGTCATCGCGTTCGCGAGCCGGCCGCGCCGCGGTTAGCGCTCCGCGCGCGCGATCTTGCGCCTTGTGGGCGCTGCGCCGCGCGGGCTATCCTCATCCGCTCGAAGAGGCTCACAGGGCGCGCGTATCGTGCCGAAAACTAGAGGATCATGCCGACCGCAAACGGAAAGTCTCCGCGCCGCGTCCTGGTCATCGGACTCGACGGCGCCACGTTCGATCTTCTGCGGCCGTGGGCTGCGCAAGGGAAACTGCCGCATATTCGGCGCCTTCTCGAGCGCGGCGCGAACGGGCCGCTTCGCTCCGTTTTCCCGCCGGTAACCGCGCCCGCGTGGGTTTCGTTTCAGACGGGAAAGAATCCCGGCAAACACGGCGTCTTCGAATTCTTGCAGCACGACGAGTCCTCGTTCGAACTCGTGCCGGTCAACGCGACGATGCGCGACGGTCTTACGATCTGGGATCTGCTGACGCGCGCGGGCAAGAAAGTCGCGATCCTCGGCGTGCCCGTGACGTACCCGCCGAAGCCGGTCAACGGCATCCAGATTTGCGGCTTTCTCGCGCCGCGCGGTTCGCGCGACTTCACCTATCCCGTCGAGTTGCTCGGCGAAATCGAGTCGCGCTTCGGCCCGTTTCCGCTCTATCACTCCGAGGTCTACGCGCCGGGCCGCGTCGACGACGTGCTCGACGAGGCGTTTCATCATCTGCGCTACAAGCGGAAGCTCGATCTGGCGCTTCTCGCGGAGCGCGAGTGGGATTTCGCCGTCGCGTACTTCGAAGGCGGCGACCGGCTGCAGCATGAGTTGTGGCATCTCATGGAGCCGTCGCACGCGATGCACAAGCCGAAGGAATCCGAGGCGCATCTCGGCCGGCTCATCGAGTTCTATCAGGAGATGGACGCGACCGTCGGTGATCTCGTCGCGCTCGCGGGCGACGACACCGCGGTACTCGTGATGTCCGATCACGGCTTCGGTCCGATTCACAAGTACCTCAACTTCAACGTGTGGCTTCTCGAGCAGGGGCTCCTCTCGCTCCGCAGCGATCCGATGTCGCTCGTGAAGCGCGCTCTCTTCTCGCTCGGGATCACGCCCTCGCTCGGCTACAAGCTCTCGATGGCGCTCGGATTCGCGAAGCAGCGGCTCAAGAAGGGCGTGACCGCGCGTTCGTCGACGTTCGCGCTCGTGAACAAGGTTTTCCTTTCGCTGGCGAACATCGACTGGTCGAAGACGCGCGCGTTTTCGCGCGGCAACTACGGACAGATTTTCGTGAACCTCAAGGGGCGCGAGCCCTACGGCTCCGTGAATCCGGGGCGCGAATACGAAGCGACGGTTGCGGAGATCATCGAGCGGCTGCGCGCGGTGAAGGACCCGCGAACGGGCGAGACGCTCATCGGCGAGATCTACCGCAAGGAGGAGATCTACAGCGGCCCGCACGTGCCGCGCATGCCCGACGTCGTCTTCATTCCGCGCGACATGTCGAACAAGGCGATCGGAATTGTCGACTTCACGACGCGCCGCTTCATCGAAGCGACATTCGGCAACTCGGGCGACCACCGCATGGACGGCATCTTCATCGCGGGCGGCCCGCCGTTCATCGCGGCCGAGAACGCCGAGAAGCTTTCGCTCATCGACCTCACACCAACGATTCTTCATCTTCTCGGCATGCCGGTTCCGAGCGACATGGATGGGCGCGTGCTCGAGGAGCTGCTCGACCCGGCGTGGCGCGCCGCGCATCCCATCGTCGTCGGCGAACCGGCGATCGAGAAGGCGGGAAAGAAGCTGAATCTCTCGGAGGAGGATCGCGAAGAGATCCGGAATCGCCTCCGGGGGATGGGCTATGTCAGCTGAGGCGCCGCGCGCCCCGCGAGATTCGTCAGCTCGAAATCGCGCCCTTCTCATCGGGGTCCTTCTCTTCATCGCAAGCGCGGCCTACTTCGCGTCGTACGCACGGATCGGTCTCTACGATGACGAAGGATATCTGCTCGAGGGCGTGACGCGCCTCCTCGACGGACAAGTCATCTACCGCGATTTTCATCACACCTATGCGCCGGGGCGCTTCTACATGTTCGCGGCGCTGTTCAAACTCTTCGGCGAAGACTTGCTCGTCGTTCGCGCGGCGTGGGTCGTGATGCGCGCGGGGATCGTCGTCCTCGCGTGGTTATTTGCGCGCAGGCTCGTCGGCGGGGCATACGCGTGGATCGCGCCGCTTGGGCTCCTTGCCGCGCCGGGGCCGTGGCACAAGTCGTTCTTTCATCTTTTTCTTGTCGGGGCGGCGCTCGCGGCGAGTGCGCTCTTCTCGCGCGGCGGACGGCGCGCTTCGTTCTGGACCGGCGCGCTCGTCGCCACCGCGATTCTCTTCAGGCAGGATGTCGGCGTTGCCGCTGCGGGGGCGATCGGGCTCTACTGGTTGATTCGTCGCGCGCCCGATGTCCCGCGCGTATCGGCGCCGCTTCTTCTTGCCGGCTTCGCGGCGGTGCTCGCGGCGCCGCTCGCGTACTTCATCTCGCAGAACGCGCTCGGCCCGCTTCTCGTCAAAGTCTTCGTGGCGGGCGTGCGCGACAATCGCACGAACGAACTTCCGTTCCCGCCGCTCTTGCCGCTCATCCCATCGGGCGCGCCGGACGCGCGCGCCGTGTTCTCGCTTCTGTTCGTCAAAGTGCTCTACTACGTGCCGCCGGTCTCGTTCGCGCTCTACGGCGCGACGCTCGCGGCCACCGCGCTGCGGAATCGCGCGCTCCCGCAGCCCGCGCCGTTTTTTCTCTTGCTCCTCGGCGCGGCGGGGTTTTCTCAGGTGCTTGCGCGCTCGGATTTGCCGCATCTGCTCCAAGCGATCGGACTCGTCTACTTCGTCTGGGCGATCGCGGTCGCGAGCGCCGCGCGAGCACTCCCCAAACAGTTCTCTCTCGCGGTCGCCGCACTCGCCGCGGTGCTCGTGCCCGCGACGCTCACACTCGGATTTTTCTGGCTCGCGCGGTCGAGCGCGACGCCGGCGGGCGCGACGTACCTGACGAGCGCGGGCGTGATGATGACCGCGGAAAACGCGACCGGCGCGTTCGTGTCGCTTCCGCGCGTAGAGCGAACGCGACTCGAACTGCCGCGCGCGCGCGTCGACGTGCCGCCTGCGCTTGCAGCGATCGTCGGCGAGGCCGGTAGCTTCATCGAAGAGCACACGGCGCCAGGCGACTATTTCCTCACGCTCCCCGGATATCAGCTTCTATACTTTCTCTTCGATCGTAGAAACCCCACGCATTTCCCACATGTCCGCCGGGCATTCGAATCGCGCGATGAAGAGGATCGTTACATGGCGGACATCGAAGATCACCAGACCCGCTACATCTTCTTTCAGGAGATCGCCATCGACGGCCGCCCCGAGAGGCGATTCGCCGTCTACGCGGAGCGCACGATGAATTGGATTGTCGAACGCTACCGCCCGGTGAAACAGATTGGGGAGCCGCGCGCGGGACTTTCCTTCGTCGTGCTCGAGAGGCTCGCCGAGCCGCGATGAAGCGCTTCTTCGGGCGGCTGCTCCGAGTCGTCGTCACGGGGCTTTTGCTCGCGTTTGTTTTGTCGCGCGTCGACCTTCGCGACCTGTGGGCGCATCTGCGATTTCTGAATCCGCGGCTGCTTCTTCTCGGGTACCTGTTGCACGCTTCGATGGTGCTGCTCAACGCATGGCGCTGGCGGCTTCTGATCGCCGCGCAGGGGACACACCTCGGGCTCGCGCGGCTGACGTCGTATTACCTCGTGGGGATCTTCTTCAACACGTTTACGCCGACATCGATCGGCGGCGACGTGACGCGTGTCATCGATCTCGCGAAACACACGGGCCGGCGTTCGACCGCGCTCGCTTCGGTATTCGTCGAACGCATCGTCGGACTCTTCGTGCTCTTGCCGGTGAGTCTCTTCGGACTCGCCGCGGCGTACCGGCACATCCTCGCGGGGCGCAGTGTGCTCTTGTACCTCGAGGCGCTTCTCGTGATCGTGCTCGTCGCGGCGTTCGCGCTCGTGCGCGTCGATCGCGCTCGCGCGTTGATCGGGCGGATACCGTTCGCGGGCCGCCTTGTCTCGAAGCCGGGCGTCATGCGGCGCGTGACGAGCGTTCAAGAGGCTCTCGATGTCTACCGCGGGCGCGGGACGCTTCTCGCCGCGGTTTTCTGGATCAGCCTCGCGTCGCGCGTCGTCTGGATCATTTCGTGTTATGTCTTCGCGACCGCTCTCGGCATCGACGCGCCGCTTGCGGCATTCTTTCTCGTGATTCCTCTCGTCGAGGTTGCGCGCATGGTGCCGATCTCGCTCTCCGGTCTCGGCATTCGCGAGGGCGCGATCGTGCTTCTCTTCTCCTACTTCGGTGTGGCGGGCAGCGCCGCGCTCGGGCTATCGATTCTCATTTACGCACCGTTCTTGCTCAACGGACTCATCGGCGGGCTGATTTACGCGTTGCGCGGCCGTGATGCGAAGCCGGCGCCGGCGGCCGCCGAGGAGACCGGATGATCGCCGCGGGGGTGTTTCTCCTCGCCCTCGTGTTACGCCTCTTGTACATCACGCAGGCGGACACGAGTCCGTTCTTCGACGCACTCGGCCTCGACGCGAAATACTACGACGACGAGGCGCAGCGAATCCTCGCGGGCACGCTGCCGCGCGAGCCGTATTTCATGGGGCCGCTCTACTCTTACTTTCTCGCCGCGGTCTACGCGATCGCGGGTCACTCGTACGACGTCGTGCGCGCGTTGCAATGCGTGATGGGCGCGGCGACGGCGCTCGCTGCGTGGGCGATCGCGCGCCGTCTTGCGGGCCCCACCGCCGCGCTGCTCGCCGGCCTTCTCGTCGCGATCTACCCGGAATTCATCTTCTACTCGGGTTCGATTCTCTATCCGACGCTCGCGGCGCTTCTCGACACGGCGGTGATTTTCTTTCTCGTTGAGCACGCGCGATCCGCGCGCGCGCGCGACCTAGCGCTCGGCGGATTTCTTCTCGGACTTTCGGCCATTGGCCAGGCGACGGTGCTCGCGGTCGCTCCGGGCGTTCTTGTTTGGTTGTGGTTTCTCGAGCGGCGCGATCTGCGGCGTGCGTTGCGCCGCGCGGCGCCGTTTTTCGCGGCGCTCGCGATCACGATACTTCCCGTGACGGCGCGCAATCTGATCGTCGGTGGCGAGCCGGTGCTTCTCACGTCGAATGGCGGGATCAACTTTTATATCGGGAACGGCGCCGAGGCGAACGGCGGCTACGTGAAACCGAAAGGGCTCGACGTGTACGAGGATCCGAGCGGCCGACGGATGTTCGAGCGCCGGGAAGGACGACCTCTTTCATCGCGCGAGGTCGACGCGATCTGGATGAAGTCGGGTCGCGACGCGGTCACCGGCGATCCCGCACGATTCGCGTCACTGCTTGTGCGCAAGGCGATGCTGTACTGGGGAGCGATCGAGCTGCCGCAGATCGAGAGCTTCGAGTTCCAGAAGGGGGCGTCGCCGCTCGTCGCCGCACTCGATGGGTTGCCGATTTCGTTCGGACTGCTCGGACCGCTCGCGGCACTCGGTGTCGTGCTTCTCGTAGCCTCGGCACGCTCGAATCGCTCTTTACGCCCGATGATCGCGCCGCCACTCCTCTTCATCGGACTCTATTCCGCGACGATCGTCATCTTCTTCGTCATCTCGCGCTATCGCCTCCCGATTCTCCCCGCGCTGTTTGTTTTCGCCGCGGCGACGCTCGTCCGCGGCGCGTCGAGCGCGCGGCAACTCGTGCGCGGCCGGCACGGCGCACCGAGCGCTCGCGCGCTCGCGATGGCGGTAGGCGCGCTCATCCTGTTCTCCGTGCTCGTGAACACGAATCCGTACGATGTCTCGGAGACGTCAGGTTTCGGGCAGTGCCACTTTCGACTCGGCATCATCGCGCGGCAAAACGGACGGATGGACGACGCGCTCGCGGAGTATCGAAGGTCGATCGAGTACGATCCTGCCTACGCACCCGCGCGAATGAACCTCGCCGAAATTCTCCTCGCACGGCAGGATCTTCCGGGCGCACTCGCCGAACTGCGCGAGGCCGTGCGCATCGATCCCGAGTACGGTCGTGCGCGCTACAACCTCGGGCTGGCGCTCGCGCTTCTCGGCGAGTGGACGGCCGCGCGGCCGGAGTTCGACGCCGCGGTGCGGCTTGCGCCGCAGTCGCCGGACGGCGCGTTCGGTGTCGGGGCGGCGAGTTACGTTGCGGGCGACTATCGCAGGGCGGTCGCCGCGTTCGAATCGATGGCCCAGCGCGCCGGTGCACTCGGCACCGCGGGCGCGGCGAGTGTGCAGGCGCTTCAAACGCGCGCGCGCGACCTCGCGCGCCTTGCCGAGCGCGAGGCGCGTCTCGACGCCGCGGCCGCGTCATTCGGCTCGAGCGCCGACGCGACGGAGCGCGCCGCCGCACGGGCCGCGGCTCTCTGGGGAGTCGCGGGCGAGCGCAGCCAACTCGAGAAGTACCTGCAGTCCGCTCCACCGTCGCGCGATCCCGTCGTCCTGTTTCATCGCGGCGATCTGCTCGTAGGCGCAGGCCGCGTCGACGAAGGCGTTCTGCTTCTTCGCGAATCGCTCAGTGCCGCGCCGGCGCTTCCGTACGCGCACTTCACGCTCGGCGCGGTCCGCATTCTTGCCCGCGATTCCGACGGCGCCTACCGCGAATTCAGCGAAGAGGTCCGCGTGAATCCTTCGAATTCGGAAGCGCATTTCAATCTGGGGTTGTTGGCGCGCGACTGGCTGAAGAATCGCGACGCGGCAATCGCGCACTTTCGCGCGTGCGCTGCGCTCGGGCGCGAACGCGCCGCGGAAGCGCGACAGCTTCTCGATCAGCTCGGCGCGAACTGATTCGCGCGTGCGCTGCGGTGCGCGCGCGAATCAGCGCTACCTACGCTTCGCCTTCGGCGGCGGGGCTTCCTTCCCGCGCAGTTCGACGACGCGCAGCCCGTTGAGTTCAAACACGGGTTTGCCACGCTCGCGCAGGAATCGGTCGAGGGCTTCGCGAACGCGCGGATGGTAGTAGTAGCGCCCGAAGTGCAGTCCCAGCGGATCGTTGATCATCACATGCGTGACGCCCTCGTCGCGAAGGCGCTTCTCGAGCACGTCGCCCGACTGGTCTTGCTCGAGCAGCTGCATCACCCACGATGATTCGTAGAAGCTGTCCGCGATGTACGGGCGATCGAGGTAGTACCCGCGGTTCTCCCAGACGAGGAGCAGCTTCGCGTTCGGCGGCAGCTCGCGGCTCGCGCGCGTCATCGGGTCGTACGGCTGCAAGCGACGATGAAGATAGTCCTCGCGCTTTTCGAGGCCGATCGCCGACGGGAGCTGATTCGGAACCGTCACCGCCACGATGTGAATCGTGAAGAACGTGAAGTACGCGAGTGTGATCGCCAGCGCGAGTCGTGCGAACCATGTCTGGCGAGCCTCCGATGCGACCCGGTCGAGAACCCAAGCGGCAAGGACCGACAGCGCCGGCAATGCAGGGATGAAGAATCGAAGCTGCTGAGGGCCCCAAGCCCAGAGCGCAAGACTTAGAGTCGACAATACGAGCAGCGCCGCGCCCGCGGGAGGGAGCGGCAGCGCGAGGATCACCGCGGGAATAAACATGAGGTATAGCGGCGACATGATTCCGTCGAACGCGGTGTACTCGATGTTTCCTTTTACCGTCATGTTCCATGGAATAAGCGCGTAGTCCGCCGCGGATCGCCCCATGCCGATGCTGCGCTGCCATTCGACGAGGCGCTTTCCGAGCTCGGCGTTCCATTCGATGCCGCCGAAGCGTTCGAAAAGGAGCGGATAGACCGGATTCCCCGTGAACGCCGCGTTCTTGAACAGCCAGGGCGCGAATAGAGTGATCGCGGGGAGCGGATAGAGCAGAAGGTGCGAGAGCGGCGCGCGGCTGTCGCGGCTCGCGAGGCGCGTTACGACGAGCGTCACGAAGAGCGCGGCGCCGAAGAGTCCGCCGGTGTACTTCATGCCCGCCAGCAGTCCGACCAGGACGGAGGACGCGACGATGTGGCTAAGGCGGCCCGTCTCATTCCAGCGGAGCGCCTCCGCGAGCGCGACGAAGAGAACGAAGGCCATCGCAAGATCGATGTTCGCGATCGTCCGATTGTCGAGAACGAGTGGATTCATAAGAAGGATGCACGGAGCCAGGAGCGAGCGTCGAACTCCGAGCCAGCGTCGCGCAAAACCAGCGATCGCCAGCAGCAGCAAGACGCGCAGCCCGAGGTCGAGCAGCTTCGCGCCGTCTTCGCCGCCGGCGAGCAACGCAACGGCGTAAAGCAACTCGGTCGCGTGCGGCATGTTTGCGTAAACGTTGTACGGAATGCGCTCGATTTTCCCCGCCTCGATGTAGTCGCGGGGGATTTGGAGGTGATAGACGAGGGCGTCGGTCCCGATGATCGGGGACAGGTGCATCACGAGCCCGGCGACGAGCGCAAGCGACAACATCAAGAGCACGGCCCAGTCCGTCTTGTGCCGCGGAAGCTGCGGCGGACGCGGTGGATTCAGCAGGAGATCCCGATTGTCCGCGACGAGCGCGACGAGGGAGACGCCTAGAATAACGAGGAGAGGAGTGCCCAGAAGACCGGCGAAACCGAATACGAACGTGACGGCCGTCATAACGAGCATTCCGATCGCGCACGCAATCGCGACCGCCAACGAACGCTCCTCGGGCAAGAAGGCGTCGCGCGTTTCGGTCGCGTCGCCGGTCGGCGCTTCGGCCCGGGACGGACGCGCTGTGCCGCGGGGGCGGGTAACGCTCCGTCCGACGAGTCCGCACCAGATCAGAATTCCCGCACACGCGAGAAACCCACGCGCAACGTGAATCAGCTTTTCGGGGGAGAACGCGGACCGAACCGGCGTGAGATCGGAGTACGGATTGATCGTGAAGATTGCCGGATGCTCGACGAGGTAGAGGGCGAGCACGATCAGCGCCCAAACGAACAGAACCACGGCGACGGCGGCGCGCCCGACGGAACCTATTCCTCGCGTTTCGCCACTCCGGGGAGTCGCCATGCGCCTTTCGTTCGCCGAGCCGATGATTCCGCCACCCTGCTCTGCCGCGCCGCGCGGGCGAGCGATTCGCCAACCAGGGCGCGCAGTCTAGCACGCGTGCCGGAGACGGTCCACGACTTCGCCCGCTGCAGCGGAGCGGGAAACACCTTGACGCTCAATCCGCCAACTCTGTAAAGTGCATTCGTTTCATCCAGCCCATGCTAAAAACCTCTCACTACGCAACGGCTCGCGAGCCACGGATTCGCGAAGGAACCCCGATGTCAAAGCGCTTGCTTGCGTCCGTTCCGACTCTTGTTCTTTCTCTGGTCGCGCTGACGATCGGTTGCGGCGACGAAGACGGTCCGGGGCCCGGTGACGGGTGCACGAACTGCCAATACTGGACGCAGCTCACAGTCGACGGCGGCCAGTTTCCTGCCGTCCATCCTTCGCGTCCCAACGTGATCGCATACAGCTCGCGAAGCGCGAACGCTGAAGACGAGGCTGAAGACATTTGGATTCGCGAAGAGGTCACTGGCGCGGCGACGCGGTACTATCGCGTCACCGACGACGCGGGCGACGAGCGGCTGCCGTCGTGGTCCCCCGATGGTCGTCGACTCTGTTTTTCGCGGTTCGCGAATGGGCGGTACGACCTCTGGATCGTCGATGTCTCGGACCCGGAGAACCCGACCGACTTGGTCAAGATCACGTCGCTGGCGGACATCACCGGCGAGCCGAATCGAAGCGCTTGGCGCGATGACGCGCGCATCATCTTCTCGAACGGCGACGACATCTACCAGCACGACGCGGCGGGCACCGGCTCGTTCGAGGAGCTCGTTCCCGATCCGGCTGACGCGATTCTCGGTCTCGGTCTTCGTTTCACTGAGAATCAGCCGTCGTTCTGCAGAGACCCCATCTCGACCCAGGAACTGATGGCGTTCGTCTCCGAGGGGCGCGGTCCTCAAGGCAATATCTACATCACTGCGTTCGCGGAATCGGGCGAAGAACTCTTCGCGAACGTCTCGATCGATGGCAAGCCTCTCCAGAACCCGCCTCCCAATTCCGACACCCTGCTCACGCCAGTCAACGTCTTCGGGATCGCTCCTGGTGACTACGTCGTCGGCGTCAACGTCAGGGTCGGCCCAGATGATTTCTGTGATACGACACTCGTGCTGCCCGTGCGCGTCGGGCCCAACCAGGTCGTCCCCGCGGAGTTCATCTTCGAGCGCCCGCGCGGAGCCATTCGAGTCGTAGGACCGCCGACCGATGGGAGCACGCGTCTAACGGTTTATCGCCGATTCGAGGATGGGTCGCTGGGAGTCCCGATCCCAACCGGAAGCGTCTTGTCGGAAACCACCTATGTGGACTGTCTATTCGAAAGCGAATATCTCGTTCGCCTCGAGCGCGTTGGCGAGCTCGAGGATTCCGCTTCCGTTTTCGTCTGCGGTCGACGAGTGAGCCAGGTCTGCCTGACCGTTTCGCAGGAGGGCTGTCCCGATAGTCTACCGACGGTCGCGTGCATCGACACGCTTGTCTACGAGCCCCCGCCGGGGAAAAACGCGGGCGATATCGCTGCATCGACTTATGACTGGGCCGCGAAAAGCGACCCGGCGCTCCTACCGCAACAAACGGCCACCGATCTCTGGTTCTACGATTTCGGCGCCGATAGCTTGAGCCGGCTCACCCAGAACGTGCGTGTCGAGAAGTTTCCCGCATGCTCGCCCGATGGTCGGTTCATCGCGTTCATCGAAGACATCAACGGCATCCGAAATCTGAGGATCATGAGTCTCGCATCGCGGAACGTGTCGACGGTTCCTCTGCCCGGCCGGAGTACGACTCGCGTTTGCAATCGTTCGGTGCTTCACCCTGCATGGACCCCGTCTGGGTCGGAAATCGTGGTCTCATTGACGAACTGCGACGACGAAATCGAAACGAATGAAGTGACCGATATCTGGGTGGTGGACGTTTCCGGGTTCCTTCCGCCCTAGTTTTTGCTCGGCGCCCCCCTCGTCGAGCCGTTCAGACAGCCGCAGACCTTGACAGCGAAAGCACCAATTTGTTAGGATGGCCAACGCTTTATCGAGCTTTGACCAATCCAAATCAGTGATCGCAACATGAAGTTCGAGTCTTCTCGGCAGATCCTTGTCGGGCGCGTGGAGTGATGCGCCCGCGGCGGATCGCGTGGCGTCGGTCGACCCAGCCGTACGGCCCCGTGACCCGTGTGCACTCAACTACTTGGAGGGAACTCAGCATGCGAAGAAATGCCGTCCTAGGTCTTACACTGATCGGTCTCCTGCTGGCTTCGGCCACACATGCCGATCAGGACCGGATTCCGATTCCCAATCGCACGAGCTCGCTTTCCAGCATCGATCCGTACTGGGACGGATCGGTCCCGATTACGATCACGAAGTCGGCAGCGAACACCACTTGGGTGCGCGTGCACGACGACAGTTCTTGCTCGTTTACCGGCAGCGCGCTCTTCGGCGGACGCGGCGAAACCGCTCCCGGCTGGGCGACCTGGTGCTTCGATGGCGGGCTCGGTGACACGTGCTCGACCACGGGGGCATACGGGGGCACGCTCCCCGGCTGCTGGACACACTACGACGCACACACTTTCGGATCAGAAAACCGCTGGCACGTGAGTACCTACGACGTCTACCAGCCTGGAAGTGCGAACTCCGACTCGTCGATGTGGTGCGGAGAGCTCGGTAACCCCGACACATGGCTCTATCCGCCGGGTTACGGCCACAACTACAACTACAGCATGGTGGTTAACCTCGGGACCACCGCGCAATTCAGCACGGCCAATGGAATGACAATCGGTGGCGTCCACCTCTACTCGATCGAGCTTGCGTACGACTACTGCTTCGTTCAGATGGCAGCGTCCGGAACCGTCGATACGGCGAGCTGGCTCGAGGTCGCGCGCTTCAACACGATTTCCAACCCTGACTCGACCACTTGCCGCGGTCTCGGCCAGTCGTACTGGGGTTCGACCGGCTCCGGCGGAGTGGGTACGGGTACGTCGCCCTACCTGTGCGCCGACTGGACGGGATTCAACATCAATGTGACGCCGACGCAGTTGGCGAACCTCGGCCAGGGCCCGGGCGAGAACCTCTTCGTCCGCTGGTACTGCACTTCTGACCTTGCCTGGGACGACGTCGATGGAAGCGGCGGGCCGGAAGCGGATACGCGTGGCGCGTGGCGCGTTGA
This sequence comes from bacterium, assembly GCA_046160485.1. GTDB lineage: Bacteria > Orphanbacterota > Orphanbacteria > JBJXGV01 > JBJXGV01 > JBJXGV01. The sequence goes on from JBJXGV010000002.1 coordinate 296,811, forward strand.
TAACATCTCAATCAAGGGCGCGGCGAGTCCGAACTCGTACTACCCGTCCGATCCGACGCGAACCGACAAGGTCGACTTCGAGCAGCAGGTGCCGTCTTGCCCGGTGCCGAACCCGCTCTGCGAGCCTGGCCGCGATAAAATCACGTTCCCGCTCCTTCCGAAGGCGGACGACGGCAGCGGATACTGGAACGGTACGTCGTACATCAAGGGCAAGCCGCTAATCGTCGATTTGTGGCACCTCACGAACACCCCGACGTACGCGAACCAAGCAAAGACGTGCGAAAGCTCGAATCGCTGGATGTGGGCTTCGAACCTTACTCCGGCTGGCGCGGATGGAAACATTACTTTCGACGGCTGGTATATGCGGCTTGCCTCACCCGTGTTCTACATCGGGCCAGGCAACCCATACACCGGAACGCGCGTGACGGGTAACGTGGTTTTCCGTGACGAGTATCTCTGCATCAAGCAGATCTCCAACGACGGAACCGATACGCAAGTAAGAGTTTACGACAACGGAAACTGGCTCGACTGGGACGGCGACGGATTCAGCATCATCGGTGGCTGCGAGTTCTGGAACATCGGAGACGTCGACAACTGGACCGACAAAGTTTCGGCGACCAGCGACTCGATTCAGTACGGGTTCGAGTTCTTCGATCAGTGCGACTACAACGCAGCGGTCCCGCTCGCGTGTATGGGCACGATCGACCCGGCGGTGCACCGTAAGAACACGTACATCGTCGACAACATTTCGATCGGTTTCTTTGATCAGACGAGTACGTTGTGGACGGCCGATCCTCAGGATCTGTTCCAAGACACGTTCGCCCGCAATGTTTATGTTCACCCGACGACGAAGGAAAACTCGGAGCTCTTCCCGGGTGACGTGCGTGAGCAGGAGGATTCGCTCACCGTGACGGTTTCCGACATCGACGGCATCATGGCGAACTCAGTCACGCTTCACTACCGCGTGTCGACCACGTGTGGTACGTCGTGGACGCACGAGAATACGCGGCCGCAGGGGTCGAAGGCGGCTCCGGCAGCGGCGTGGTTCCAGAAGGCGGTTACCTTCAGCTTCCCGTTGTTCCCTGCCAATCCTCCGCCGGGCCGCGAGTTCGACGGTGAGTACAGGACAACGTTGGAACTCAACGCGACGGATTTCCCGGGGACGCTGCTCGACGGCTCGACCCAGCTTCGTGAAGGGACCGTCATCGAGTACTACTTCACGGCGCGTGATAACGGCGGCGTTCGCGACACGCTCCCGGATCGTCGGAGCAATCGCCGTACGTTTATCCACCCGATGTACGGTACCGAGCGTCAGCAGGAATGGCCGTTCGAAGTGACGGTGCTACCGTGCGAGACGAACTACGCGGGGCAGGGTAATCATCGGCTTCTCGTCAACAACGACTGGTACCTTCGCACGTCGTACGACGCCGAGAGCGACAAGTCACTTGCAGGTGCCGGCGTCGCGGTCTTCCCCTTCACGAGCCAGGTCTACGAAGAAGCTCTCCGCGACCTCAACGTGAAGTACGACCGTTACGACAACAACGCGTCTCAGATTTCGCGCGGAACGGCGACGCCGTTCTACTCGGAGCCGACAGATGCGGACGGTATGGGCGGTATCCGCAACCCGGCGACCGCGACACACCGGTATAACTCGGTTCTTTGGGCGACCGGTCGTCACAACCACTACACGGTGACGGACTCGAGCCAGCTTGAACTGAGCAACTACCTCCTTTCCGGCGCCAACGAAGGCAACATCTGGATCTCTGGCCAGAACGTTTGCGAAGACGAGGAGATGTCAGGTACGGCTGAGGCGTTCAACGGTGGCAACTTCTGGCGTAACTTCATCGGTGCGAATCTCGTCGCCGGCGGTTGCGACGACAACAGCGGAATCTCGCCGCGTCGCTTCTACATCCGCGGTGCTGGGGACGCCAAGTACACGCCGTTCCAGACGTACGCCGGGTGGGCGGACTGCCCGCTTCGCGAGCAGCCTGACGCTGCGTTCGTAATGAACGTGGGCGGAACCGGCACGGAGACGGTCATCTTCAACTTCGACAACAACACGAGCGACCCCGGAATCGCGGTTGCCGGTATCCGCGACGTTCAGTCGAGCGGAAACATGGCGATCACGACGATGTGGGACCTCGGGCTCGTCACAACGAGGGCGGCGCGTGCGTGCATTACGCGTGCGGTCCTTCTCGATTTCGGCATGACGATGCCTCTCGGCGCGAAGTACGACGCAAACGACTGCGACGCGACCGGTAACCCGGTCGATGTCACACCGGGCAACGGCGTCGTGCGCAAGTTCGGTCTCGACCAGAACTATCCGAACCCGTTCAACCCAAGCACGCGCATTCGCTACTCGCTCCCGAAAGACAACATGAAGGTCGAACTGACGATCTTCGACGTCTCCGGGCGGCAGGTGAAGACGCTCGTCAACCGGCTCCAGAGCGGCGCCGAGCACGAGATCTTCTGGGACGGACGTAACGATCGCGGCGAGGATGTCTCCTCAGGCGTTTACTTCTACAGCCTGAAGGCCGACGCCCAGAGCGCGACGAAGAAGATGGTGCTT
>JBJXGV010000003.1:0-19943 GCA_046160485.1 bacterium
CGAAAAACGCGCGCATGACAGCCCCGTGCGGGCACGCTCTGGACCTGCCCTCGACCGGAGACACTCCCCTCCGACCAACGCACTCTTCCGGTAACGCGACCAACTGGATGTGATGGTACTAGCGCACCAAGACCACCCTAGAGGTCTGACTCTCTTCATTGGTGGAGAGGCGGAGGAAGTAGACGCCCGACTCCATTCGTGCTCCAGCGTCGTCGGAGCCATCCCAAATCGCCTCGTGAGATCCAACCGAGGCCGTCCCGCGAAGAAGCGTCCGAACAACGCGACCCGACGCGTCGTACACGCGCAAATCGACGGGTGAACTCTCCGGAATCGAGTATCGAACGCGCGCGACCGTGCCGAACGGATTTGGCCGGGCATCCAGGTCGAGACCGACGGGGGGCCCCGATGGCTCCACACCTGTCGGCACTATCGAATCATCCAATCTCACGTTGTCGAAGTTCCCCTGAAAAGTGACGGATGTGAGACAGATCGTGATTGGCATTCCAACGTCCGCCGCCTGTCCTAGGTACGTCGCTGTGAACGTCGCCCAATCACCAAACACTGGGGTCCCGGCGCCGTCATAGTAGACGCCGTTCACAAACAGACGCGGTAGGCCGAAGGGAGCGGCGTCCTTTCTCCATCCGACGTCCACCGACAGAGTGTAGGTAACCCCCTCTTGAACGGCGACGCCTACGGTCTGCGTTATGCAGCCGATAGTCGTGTAGGCCGACACCGGGCCGTCGGACAGTGCGTCGAAGTAGGTTGTGTTGCCCGCTTCGGTACCCGGTCGAAACTGCCCGCTCGTTAATCCGAGACCGCCGAACGGGATATTCGTCCATCCTGGAATGAAATCCTCGCTATAGCTGCACCCGGCACCACAGCCGAGCGTGAGCCCGGAGTCCGGCAGAGCCCCGAAGGAGGCGTTGTTCACGGGGATGGGCGCGGACTGCGCCGAGGTTGCGAGGAAGCAGAGCCCGATCGCGAGCAGACCTGTTGATCTGAGGTCTGATCCCATCCGGTGTCGTGTTCTCATCATCGAAGCGAGACGTTTCATACTCATGCCTCCGTCCTTTCATCCGACCTCTGGCGCCAGAGCGAGACCTCTGCCCTGGTTGACGATCAAGGCAGCGGGAATGCACACGCTAAATTCGGGCCGCGACGCGCTCTCCCTGCCGACCTCGCGCTGGGGAAGAACTGCCCGGTGCCGCGCGCGGTCGAGCCTTCGGGCACGCGTGAGGTCGTGGCGATCCCAGGCGCCGGCGTGCTGCATCACGATATTCGCGCCGCGCGCCGGCCACCAGCCAGTGTTCTCAAAAATGAATGCGACGGCTCAGCTTTAGGAAGATGCGGCGACCGATGAGCGCGAGGCGTTCGCCGGAGTCATCGGTCGCATCGGGGGCGGCAGGCACGGCGGCAAACCCGTCGGTGTAGCCGACGTGGCAGGCGGTCCCGGGCCGCACCAAGTAGGTCAGTAGGACATCGACCCCTAACCGCTTGCGGCGTGGTGTCGTCACCAGCGCGGAGTTACTGAGGAAACCGTCGTAATCGACGATCGTGCGTAGCGACAGCTCCCGAGTGAACTGATACGAAACGCGCGCGCGGGCCAGATGGTGATCGAAGATTGCTGCCGTTCGATCGATTCCGACTGCACCCGGACGCGTGCGCAGCCGGTTGTACAGATAGCTCAAGCCGAGCTGGGATGCCGGCGTGGGTCGTACCTGCACGTCGAGCGTCCCGATCAGCCCACGTGCGGTTCCGGGCGCGCGCGTCGCGGGCGTCTGAAAGTTCGGGAAGGTTCCGTAGTCCAGCGTCTGAGCGATCGTGAGCCAGCGCCACCATTCCGTCGAGACATTGAACGTGTCGAAGCGCCCGCGGAGCCCAGCGCCGCGCACGCGATCGTAGGATTCCACGTGACGGACGAAGATTGACGTGCGCCCCTTCATGTCGATCTGGAATGGGAAACGCACGAGCCAAGCGCGCGGCGTCTCGTCGTGATCCCATTCGAAACGGAAGAACGAATTTGGTCCGTACGCCACGACGGGCCCAACCGAGGGTCGCCACCGATACTCGCCGTAATGCTCGATCAATCGCACGTCGCGGCGCGGTGAAAAGCCAAGCTCGGTTTGGAATTCGGGGCTGCGATCGAGGTACAGCAGGCTCGCCGCCACGCCGCGCCCGGCGCGCTTGAGGTACACGTTCGACGCGAGGCCGGCGTTTTCGCTGGCATCGCCGACGCTGCGACTCACGGCGCACCACGCAGCCAGCGTCAAGGATGGCGTCAAACGCACCCGCACATCCGCCGCGCCGACCTGGTTCTCACGCCCCGCGAAGCTCCACGCCGTGCCCGTTGCGCCCACGCTCCAGGAAGTGCCCAGCGCTCGCTGCACACGCAGCACACCGACTCGCGCGTGCCGATCGCGGTCGGAGTCGCTCGTCGTGGCTCGCTTGCCGGGCGCCGCATCGTCGGCTACCAATCCGCCGAGCGTCCATCGTCCCCATTTCCCTGTCAGACGAGCGCCGCCATCCGGCTCGGCGATGCGACGCGAGAAGAACAACGTCTCCGACGCTCCGCGGTTCAGATCTACCGCGCCCAACTGGAAGTACCCGGCGTTCTCCAGGAAGAACGGCCGCTTCTCGGGGAAGAACAGCTCGAAGCGCTGGTTGCTTGTGAGCTGAGGCTGGTCGGATTCCACCTGGCTGAAGTCCGGATTAGCGGTGAGATCGAGAGCGAACGCGCGGCGCACGACGACTTTCGCATCGACGCCGCCCGTGCTCTTACCCGACCACTCCAAGGGCGTGCGGCGAACGGTCCGGCTGCCGCTCTGATCGAGGGCTGCGTACGGCACGACTTCGATGTCGCGCCCGACGTCGACATCCTCTAACTCGACGCGCGCCAGTTGCTGCACGGTGCCTTCTACGCGCCGCGTCACGGCAGGCCAAAAGGACTGCTCGTTGGCGCGCGCGATAACGCGCGTTAGTCCGATGCCCCAGGTTTGGGCGCTCCCCGAAGGAAGCCGCAGACTCTTGAATGGGATCGCGAATCGAACCCAGTATCCATCCGTTGTCAGCTTCGCCTCCACGCTCCACACCGCGTCGAAGGAGAAATCATCGAGTTGCCCGTCTGTGAGCAGCGCGTCCGATTGAATGCCGCGCGGGTTGGCAAGAAAAAGATAGGCGCGCCGGCGATCCAAGAACGTGTCGAGGAGGATGCCGACTTGATCGTCGGTTGCGATCGCCTCGCGGCGAGCGAGGTGGGCGCGAACCGCAGCGGGATCGGCGTCGCGGCAGACGAACACCACGTGCAGCGTACTCCCGTCGTGGGCGATCCAAGCGGCCGTCGGCTGAGAGACGGGCACGCCGTCACCGGGCTCTCGCTGAACGAACTCGCGAAGCGCGAGTACGCCTACAGCGGTGCCGGCAGCGAGTGCCTCGACGCTAGGCATCTCCTCGACGCGCGGGATGCGCAGCTCGGTGGAGTGCGCTGGACTTGCAGCACTCCACGTCGAGATCCAAACCAAGATGAACAACCTGCGCGCTCGACCCACGACTCGACTCCTTTCGACGGCGCACAACCGCCGTGATCGGGATAGTCGAGCGCAACCGGGCTACCGGTCTTGCACGATTGCGAGGTCGGGCTTTGAACGGATTCGACTTTTAGGAAGGCTGACTGCGAAAGCGGCCCGGTGTGGTGCCTTCGATGCGCACGAAGGCGCGCGTGAAGTGACTCTGGTCGGCAAACCCGGCATCCACCGCGATCTCCGCCAGCGGGCGATCCGTGCGGCGAAGCTGCACCTTCGCCCACTCGACGCGCAGACGGCGCAAGTAACCGCTGGGTGTGTCGCCTTCGTGGCGCCAGAACACGCGCGCGAAGTGCGACCCGGTGACGCCAGCACTCGCCGCGACTTCGTGCACTGACAGCGGATCGCGGAACCGCTCGCGCAGTTCTTCCAGCGCGCCGTCGAGCCACGCGGGACGTGCGGCCGCGGCGCGGGCCATCGGCGTGCGCGCAATCGCAGCCAAGAGTTCGAGGATCAGCCCCTCGGCGGCGAGCGCAGCACCGACGTCCTGTTCGTGCAGTTCGTCAATAATCAACGAGACCAATGCATTCGTCCGTGGCGAAGCCACTCGCCGCACCGCCTGCAAGGAGGGCAGATGTTGCTCGCGCAGCTCGATGGCGAGGCAATGCGCGCCGCTCGGACCGGATCGATTGGAATGCCGTTCACCGGGTGGCTTGAAGAGGATGGTGTGCGCGCCGCACTCGATGGATCCCGAGCTGAGCGATTCTTCGAGGCCGCCGCGCAACACGCAAGTTAACGCTGGGCGGTCGTTGACGTGCCACGGAGCGTACAACCGCGGCGGGTCCCAACGCTCGACGACCCGCAGGCCGCCCGGCTCTGCCACGTGAACGACCCGCCTGCGTTCCATCAGCGTCCGCATTCATCGTCCCCTGGGCTCGCGCCCGCGAAGGCCTGGCACATCCGAATGGTTAGCCGTGCAACAACCTCATCTCAGGACATCCGACTCTGGCGCCGCTGCCGACGAGCACGCGGTAGCTCTCGCCGTCGTGCCTACCACACCGCGTCCCACCCTCTCGCCACGCGCGGGGATGACGACGAGCGGAAGCAAGAACCGCGGTTGCGAACGCTATCATCGCGAGAACGGATCGGCGCAGAGAACTCGTGGGCATCCGACGCATCATGCACCTACGCGAAGACGAGCATGAGTTGAAGAATCGAGGTTCCGTGATGTCGGATGGTAGTGCAGAGGGCGCCGAGGCTTCAACCCAAAGCAATCGTCGTGACGGAACCCTCGGCCGTCGTTCGCGCCCTTGAAAGGCGGGCACCTTAGAGCAGCGAGCGAATGAGCTTCGTTAGGGACTTCTACTTCATTCCGCCGCCCATCATCCCTCGGCGAGGCAGTGCGTCGTGCATGTCGTCGAGAACTTCGAGCATCTCCGCGTGGTGCTCGATGCACTCATCGCGCATTCCGCCGAGCGTGGCGAGAGAGTCCATACGGCCGTGGTGCTGGCGAATCCGGTCATCCATCGCGCTGGTGGCGTCGCCCATCCGGCGCATGTCGTGATCGCCCATCATGCCGCCTGAGCCCATCGCGACGCATGAATCCATCATCGCATCCATCATCGAATCCATGTCGGCCGCGTATCGCCGCGTCTCCGCACGGAGGAGCATCCGATCCGTGGCGTCCATCGCCGCGCGATGATGTGAGTCTTCGCGAGCCCCAAGGTTCGAGTAGGTCAGCTCGACCGACGAAGGGACATCCGGCGAGGGGCCGATTCCGCCGCTCTCGCCGCAGCCCCCTGCGAGGAGCGCTCCAACCATGACAAGCGTCGCAATTCGCGCGGTTCTCCGGATCATGCCGTCCTCCTCGATGGGCGCCGCGCTTTGAACGCGTGCGGTAGGCGCTCTCGGCTTGGGAGAGCGCGATCTGACGGGGGGAACGCATGCCCCGTGCCGCGGGCTCGCGGAGAAGCGTGCGACAGCGAGCGATAATAGAGGTGGTGTCCGCATCTACTGTTACGGCGTCGCCGTCTCCATTCTTGCGCGTGCGGCGCCTGCACGGAAGAGGCACGTCGTGCGGAGCGCGCGACGAGTTGTCGGAGGCGGTTCGCAGACGGTGACTCGATGGTGCTCGCGCGCGTCGGAGCCAACGTCGAGGAGTCGCCCCCGTTTCTCCCCCGGATCGTCCCCGTCCAACGAGAAAACATCTGTGCGTTTTCCAAATCCCAGCGTCAACCAGGGTAGGAATCAAAGCGGGCGAGGAGCAAACCTCGATTCCGGTACCGCCATCTGGCACTGGGTGCTCCGCGGAAAAACCTCAACGCACAGGGGACATCCATGTCGAGAGCGCGAACCCTCCGAGTTTTCAGTCTGATCCTCCCGCTTCTCGCTTTTTCGATCTCAACGAGCGAGCCGGCCTTCGGGATTGGCGCCCCGGTTCTGGTCAAAGACATCAACCCAGGCTCCGCCGGCAGCAACCCCCAGTCACTCCTGTCCGTCGCGGGCGGGCTGTTCTTTGCCGCCCAGAACGCAGCCAACGGAGTGGAACCCTGGGCCAGCGACGCGACCGAGCCAGGCACGACCCTGCTCGCCGATGCCAACCCCGGCGCAAGCAGTGGTTTCGGCGGCAACTGCTTGGCTAACGAGATCTGTGAAGCCGTCCGTATCGGCTCGACCGTGTACTTCTCCGCCTACACTGGGATCGGCGGCCCAAGATTGTGGCGGACCGACGGTACAAGCGCCGGCACCTCGATCGTCTATTCGGATGCCGCGATGATCGACCTGGAAAACGTGGCCGGCACGCTCTACCTCGCCGCAGTTCCGACCGGATTCAGCACGGCATCTCTCTGGACGAGCGACGGCACGGCCGGCGGGACTACCCAGGTGACCACCAATGTCTTCGTCGCGGGCAACCTCACCGACGTGAACGGAACGCTCTTCTTCTCCGGGACCAACGGCTTCTTGGGTTCGGAGATTTGGAAGAAGGATGGCAGCCCTGGCGGGGCTTCGATGGTCAAGGACCTCAATCCCGGTTCGCCCGACAATGGCGCCACGTTCCTCACCAACGTAAACGGGACCCTGTTCTTCTTCGGAATCGATGCGGCTGGCGGAGGCCTTTGCAAGAGCGACGGAACGGATGCAGGAACGTTTCGGCTCAAGTCGCTGACGATGGAAGCCAACCAATTCACCTCCGGTCAGATCGTCGATGCGAACGGTACCGCGTTTCTGATCGCAAGCGATGGCGCCAGCGGTATGGAACTGTGGAAAAGCGACGGGACGGTCGGCGGAACGGTCCTGGTCAAGGACATCTACCCCGGTTCCCCCGGTGGACTCAGCGGCTCATTCCTCGTGGCAATCGGCAGCACGGTCTACTTCGCGGCTAGCGACGGAGCCGTCGGGCGTGAGCTTTGGAAAAGCGATGGGACGGAGGCCGGCACCGTGTTGGTGAAAGACATCTATCCCGGGTTCGGAGAGTTTGGTGCATCCACTCCGGCTGGATTGGCCGGCGTGAATGGAAAGTTGTTCTTCCGCGCTGAGTCCCCAAGCCCTAGTGGGCACCAACTGTGGATGAGCGACGGGACCGAGGCCGGCACGGTCCGAATCGCCATCATGAACCCAAGCGGGAATTGCCTTGCACAGTCCTTTACCGGGGTCGGCAGCGACGTCTTTTTCTCGGGAACGAATGGCACGAGCGGGGTCGAGCTTTGGGTCATGTCCGACGAGCCCGTGGGAGTCGGGCCGAACGAAGCGAACGCATCGGGGAGCGTTGCGCTGGCGCAGAACCAACCCAATCCCGTCCGGGCGACGACTCAGATTTCCTATTCCATTCCGGTTGTTCAACACGTCTTGTTGAAGCTCTACGATGTGAGTGGCCGCGAACTGCACACGCTCGTGAACGGACAACAGCCGGCCGGAGTGCATCAAGTCGAGGTCGACGTCCGGGGACTACTTCCGAGCGGAGTGTATTTCTACCGTCTCGAAACCGAGCGAGGAGTCCTTCGAAAGAAGATGGTTCTGGCCAGATAAGTCGTCATTCGATCGCGATGATCGCCTTGATCCAGTCCACCTGGAGCCGGAACGTCCCTTCCTGCTTCTCGGCAATCAGGAAGCCGATCTGCCGGATACGCCTCGGGTCGATCGGCGGCGCATCGAGCGTGCGCCCGCGGAAGCTGGCGTGGAATTCACTGAACGCAAGCCGGTGTTCGGTCCACTCTCCGTCTCGCGTCTCGAATGCTGACTGGTAGAAGACGCCGTCGAACGCGTCGTCGGTCTTCACGCGAAAGCGATAGACCTTGCCGTCGCCCTTCACCCGTATCAGGAAGCCGGTTGCCCCTTCCATCGCGTAGTCCTGGGATCGCCGGCGGACAGAGGCAAATCCGCCGTTGTTCTCCAGAGACACTCGGCCCGTGAAGACCCCGATGGACTCGGCGACGACGAAACCGCCGGACGAAACTCCACCCATGACGCCGTCGTTGACGGCGACCCAGCGCTTCCCCTCGTCCACCGAGTGAAAGTCGACGAGCGTCCGTTCCTCCTCCGTCATCGCGAATCCTCCTAGCAGCGAGCACAACAACCACGTTGTTACGGTGGATCGCCCTACCACGACGCAGACCCGGGCGCGTTCAGCGGACGGCTTCTCTTCGGAGTCAGCGTGGCGCAGTGCCGGCGAAGTTCGGGCAGCGTCGTCCGGATTGCCATCAACAAATCCGCGGCAACTGCTCGCCGCTGAGCATGTCGAGGATTCGCGAGGTGCCGATCGCGCTCCGCGTGACGACGGTGCCGCGGCCTGACTCACCAACCGTGCCGATCCGGACAGCGTTCGAACAGTGCTGATGGCTGCGCAGCGCGTCCAGCGCGCGGTCTGCGTCAACGCTCGCGACCCACGCGACGAACCGGCCCTCATTCGCTACGTGGAGAGCGTCGAAGCCGAGCAACTCGCACGCGGACCGCACGGGCTCGATCACGGGGATCATGCGTTCGTCGATGGTGGCGTCGAGACCGGCCGAATCGGCAACCTCGAGGAGGGCGGACGCGAGACCGCCGCGGGTCAGATCACGCAGGCAATGCACATCGACGCCGCTCGACAGGAGCGCCTGCACAGGCCCGTGAAGCGGCGCGCAGTCGGACTCGAGTGCCGACTCCAGCGCGAGATCCGCGCGGGCGGCGAGGATCGCGATGCCGTGGCGACCGATGTCGCCCGAAAGCAGAATTGCGTCCCCAGGCCGAATCGATGCCGGTTCGATAGCCAGATCGTGATCGATCGCGCCGATACCCGACGTCGCGATGTAGAGACCATCTGCGTTACCGCGCTCAACAACCTTAGTGTCACCAGTAACGACTGCGACGCCAGCCTCGCGAGCGGCAGCGGCCATAGAGTGCACGACACGCCAAAGCGTCTCCATCGACAGGCCTTCCTCGAGGATGAACGACGCGGACAGATGGAGAGGCCGCGCACCACACATCGCGAGATCGTTGACGGTGCCGAATACCGCGAGTCGGCCGATATCGCCGCCAGGAAAGAACAGCGGTCGCACGACGGAAGCGTCGGTCGTGTACGCGAGCCGGCGCGATGGCGACGGAAAGACCGCGCCATCGTGCGCGGCCGCGAGCAACGGATTATCGAACGCGGCAGCGAACAGCTTTTGGATGAGGGTTCGCATGAGACGGCCGCCACCGCCGTGCGCCATGAGTACACGCGGCGAGTCCATGATCGGAATTGGGCACGCGGGGAGTCCGCCCATCACCGGGGCTCTAACTGGATCGGGCGGCGATAACGGAAATACGCCGCGCACGCACCCTCGCTCGAGACCATCGTCGCGCCGAGCGGCCGCTCGGGCGTGCAGGTTGTTCCGAACGCCGGGCACTCGTTCGGGCGTTTCACGCCCTGCAAGACGAGTCCGCTAATGCACTCCTCGGGTTCCTTCGTCTCGATGGCGGAGAGGCCGAAGCGCGCCTCGGCGTCGAAGCGACGAAACCGCCCGCGCAGAGCGAGGCCGGACGCCGCGATCGTCCCGATCCCGCGCCACTTCCGCGGCACGACCTCGAAGACCTCTTCGAGCAGGCGACGGGCGTGCGTGTTTCCGTTCGGGTGCACAGCACGCGCGTACTGGTTCTCGACCTCGGCGCGTCCCTCCTCGAGCTGGGTGACGGCCATCAGCACGCCTTGCAGAATGTCCAGCGGCTCGAATCCCGTGACGACGATCGGCACACGGTGGGCGCGCGCAATCGGCTCGTACTCCGACGTCCCCATCACAGTGCAGACGTGGCCCGCCGCGAGGAACGCCTGCACCTGGTTCTCTGGCGAGGCGAGGATCGTCTCGAGCGCGGGCGGCACGAGGACGTGCGACACGAGAATGGAGAAGTTGTCGAGACCCATCTGGTCCGCCTGCGCAAGGGCGAGCGCCGTTGCAGGCGCTGTCGTCTCGAAGCCGACGCCAAAGAAGACGACCTGTGACGCAGGATTCGAACGCGCGAGCGCAACCGCGTCGAGCGGCGAGAGCACGATCCTGACGTCGGCCCCCGCCGCGCGCGCGCCGAGCAGGTCGCCCGTCGATCCCGGCACACGCAGCATGTCACCGAAGGACGCGAATATCACACCAGGCTGTGCCGCGGTTGCGAGCGCGCGATCGATCAACTCGAGCGGCGTGACACACACCGGGCAACCTGGTCCGTGCAGCAACCGGATACCGGCCGGCAGGAGTTCGTCGACACCGAACCGAACGATCGCGTGCGTCTGCCCGCCGCAGACCTCCATGAGGGTCCACGGCCGCGTCGTCACGGCGGCCAGTTGCCGGGCGATCTCTCTGGCGGCCACCGGATTCCGGTATTCGTCGAGGAACTTCACAGACCTTCCTCGGCGAGCACGCCGGCGCGGCGCAGGTCATCGAAGATTCGTCGTGCCTCGTCCATGTCCATACGCGTCAACGCGACGCCAACGTGGACGAGCACCCAATCGCCAACCACGGCTTCCGGAAGGAAGGAGAGGTTCGTCTCGCGTACGATGCCGCCGAAGTCCACGCGCGCGCGGCGCGCGAGTGGACCCTCCTCACTCACGCTCAGCACTCTTCCGGGTATGGCCAGACACATGATTCAACTCCCTGCGGCGATCGCCTGCCCGAGCGCGATCCCGCCGTCATTCGAAGGCACGCGCTGGTGCCGGATGACCGTGAAGCCCGCGGACTCGAGACTCGTGACGACAGCGGTGGTGAGAACGGCATTCTGAAAACAGCCTCCGCTCAACGCAACGCGCCCAAGCCCTGTCCGGCGCGCTACAGAAACGGCGGCGGCGGCGAGAGCATTGTGACACGACGCGGCGACATGGGGAATGGTAACGCCGGCGTCGAGGTCGGCCAGCACCGCCCGAAGCATCGGCGCCCAGTCGAGAGCGTCGTCGTCGAGCGGGATCGAATAGGAGGCGTCGGTGTCGTCGCGCTCGGCCGCGAACTCGAGATCCATCGCCGCCTGACCCTCGAAGCTCGCCGTCGCCCGCAGCCCGCAAATCGCCGCGAACGCGTCGAACAGCCTTCCGGCGCTCGATGTGAACGGGGCGTTCACGCCCGCTCGCAGTGCAGCGAGAAGCGTGCGCAGATCTCCGTCGCTGAACATGGAGGCGATTCTGGCCGGGATATCGTCGCCGAATACCTCGAACGCCAGTCCGAGCGCGGCGCGACGGGGCTCGCGCGCGGCCCGGTCACCGCCCGACAGGCGGAACCGGCGAAACGCGGCAACCCGCTCCCACGCCTTCGGGGATCGCACGTGAAGGAACTCACCACCCCAGATGGTGCCGTCGGGCCCGAAACCGGCGCCATCCCATGCGATGCCGAGCACGGGCGGCACCTCGTCGTTCTCAGCGAGACACGCGAGTATGTGCGCGACGTGGTGCTGAACGGTCACGACCGGAAGCCCGGTACTGCGCGCCCACAGCGTCGACGCGTAGTCGGGGTGCGCATCACACGCGACAGCTTCGGGCGCCACGTCGTAGAGGGACCGCAGATCCTTCGCAGCACGATCGAGCGCCGATCGAGCGGCGACCGTCTCGAGATCACCGAGGTGTGCGCCCAGCACGACTCCGCCCGGTGTCACGATCGCGACGGCGTTCTTCTTGTGGGCTCCGGCGGCAAGGAGCGGCCGAAGCGCGCCACGCGCGATCACCGGCATCGGTGCGTAGCCGCGCGAGCGTCGCAGCATCGTAGCCCGGCCTGCCATCACCTGCGCGACGGAGTCTTCAACCGGCCGCGCGATCGGCCGATCGTGCAGGAGGAACGCATCGGCGATGCCCGAGAGCCGCTCGACGGCCTCGTCGTTTTCGTAGCAGACCGGCTCATCCGAGAGATTGCCGCTCGTTGCGACAACGGGAAAGCCGAGGTCGCAAAGCAGGAGATGATGGAGCGGCGTGTAGGGCAGCATCACGCCGAGGCGCGGATTCCCCGGCGCAACGGCGCGACACACGCCACCGACCCGCGATCGCCCCAGCACAATCGGAGCCTCCGGCGAGCCGAGGAGCGCCTCCTCGATAGAAGAGAGCTCGCAGAGTTCGCGGGCGACATCCATGGACGGCGACATCACGGCGAAGGGCTTCGCTTCGCGGTTCTTGCGCTTGCGCAGCCGCCGGACCGCATCCTCGTTGCGCGCGTCGCAGATGAGATGGAAACCGCCCAGTCCCTTGAGCGCAACGATCCGGCCGTCGCGAATGATCGCCGCCGTCCGCGCGAGCCCATCGGCGCGGGTTGCGAGTGTCACGCCGTCGCCATCGAGCAACGTGAGTTGCGGGCCGCACACGGGGCACGCCACCGGCTGCGCGTGGAAGCGGCGATTCCGGGAGTCGTGATACTCGCGGTCGCAGTCGCCGCACAACGGGAACGCGCACATCGTCGTCCGCGGCCGATCCCACGGCAGCGATGTGACAATGGAGAACCGCGGTCCGCAGTTCGTGCAGTTCGTGAACGGGTACCGAAACCGCCGGTCGGCCGGATCGAAGATCTCCCGCAGGCAGTCGGCGCACGTGGCGATATCGGGAAGGATGACGGCGCCGGCGGCGGCGCACGCGTCGCTCTCGAGGATCTCGAATCCGGCAAGACCGGCAGGCTCCAGAATGGAGTGCTCCAGTCCGTGGTACACCGCGAGAACGGGCTTCTCGGAACGGAGCCGCACAAGAAACGCATCGAGCGCCGGGATCGAACCTTCCACCTCGAGGTCGGCGCCCGCGGGCGTGTTACGAACCCAACCGTGGAGCCCGAGATCTGTGGCGATTCTGTGAACGAACGGACGGAATCCGACGCCCTGGACGGCGCCGCGGGCTTCGACGCGAAGACGGCTCGACTGGCTACTCACGTCTCGAGATCGACGTCGACGAGCATCACGCCGAAAGGCTCCGGGGATGAATCGACCGTGATCTCGACGTCCTCCAGCCCGCTTCCGCGCGTCGCTTCGTTCCAGTGTTCGAGAAAGTGGGCCTCGTCCATATGGGATGTGGCTCCGAGTTGCACGCGGACGCCGGTCACGCGCGCAGATTCGTGAGCGCTGGCGATCGCCGCGATCTTCTTCAAGAGCGAGCGAAAGATGGAGCTGTCATGCACGCGGGATCTCCGCACCGATACGCGCAACGGCATCATCGACGGCGCGGGCGACCGCGGCACTGAGGCCCTCGCCGGCGTGGAAGTTCTCGCCTTCGATGCCGTACACGATCAATGTCGCCGGAAGGCGGCCGAGCGCGCGCGCGAACTCGACGGCGTCGGCGACTCCGAGCGCGTGCGTCGATCCGCGTCCGAACGTGGCGGGAAGCGGAGTCGATGTCGCGTCGAATCGGTGCACGGTCCCGGCGGGGGCGCCCGAACGCGCGGCGTCGACGATGACGACCCGGTCGGTGTCGTCCCACAACTCGGGGAGGCTCGTCATGTCGCCGCGCGCTTCGCGGACATCGACGCCCGCAACGCCGACAAGCCTGCGCGCCGTCTCGAGACCCGCCGCGTCGTCGCGCCGGAGTTCGTTTCCGGCACCGATGACAAGCATCCGGCGACCGGTCACTGTCGGTCGACCGTCAGCTTGAGAAAGTGTGTCGCGCACGAGATGCACGGATCGTAGTTGCGAATCGCCTGCTCGCATTTCCACTGCAAGTCGGGGTCGCTGAGGTGGAGCGACATCTGCGCGAAGTCACGCAGATCCTCTTCGATGCTCTTCTGGTTTTGTGACGTCGGAGGAATGATCACCGCGCTCTCGATGAGCCCCGCGGCGTCGACCGCATAACGGTGATAGAGCAGCCCGCGTGGAGCCTCGGTCGCGGCGCATCCGACGCCGGCTCGCGGCGCGCAAGCGACTGCCGGCGGATCGGGTGGCTCGTAGGCGTCGACAATCCGGATGGCCTCTTCGCAGGCGAACACGGTCTCGACGGCGCGGACGATGATGCTCTGGAAAGGATTCCGGCAAACCGGCCCGAGGCCGGCCGCGCGTGCGGCGTCCTGCGCCACCGGCGGAAGACGATCGAAGTTGAGGCTGTACCGCGCCTGTGGCCCGACGAAATAGGCGCCTCGTCCCCGGATCACCGAATGCAGTGCGTTCGAATGCCGGACATGCTCCTCGTCGAACGTGTCGCGGTACGCGTCCACGTGAATGTCGAGCCCGTTCGAGGAGACGATGCGTCCCTCGCAGAGCGGGTATTCCGCCTCGTGGCGGAGGGCGACGAACTCGCTGTCGCGCTCGAACGCGGGAAAATCGAAGGTGGACACCCACGCCAAGGTCTCGAGCGCCCAATCCCGCGCACGCTTGAGATGCTCGCCGAGCTCGCGCATCCGCTGCGGATCGGGCGCCTTGTAGAAACCCCCAACGCGGACGTTGATCGGGTGGATCTCGCGCCCACCGACGACCGAGACGATCTCGTTGCCGACCTTCTTGAGCGCAAGTCCTCGCTGCACGATGCCCGGCGCGTCTTTCGCCAGAGCGATCGCGTCCTCGTACCCGAGGAAGTCCGGCGCGTGCAGCATGTAGATATGCAGGACGTGGCTTTCGATCCACTCGCCGCAGTAGAGCAGCCGGCGGAGATCGCGAAGCCGGCCGTCGACCGTCACGCCGATGGCGCGTTCGATCGCGTGGACCGCGCTCATCTGATACGCGACCGGACAGATGCCGCAGATACGCGCGGTGATGTCGGGCGGCTCGAGGTAGTCGCGCCCCTGCAGGAACGCCTCGAAGAACCGCGGAGGCTCGTAGATCTCGAGCCGGACATTCGTGACTTGCCCGCCTCGGACGTCGACGTGCATCGCGCCCTCGCCTTCGACGCGCGCGAGCGCCTCGACGCGGATCTTCCGTGATCGCTTCTTAACCATGGGCGTCGCCCTCCTTCCGGAAAGCGTCGGATCCGGCGTTGTAGGTTCGGAACGCCCGCTGGATGACAGCCGGCGCCTGACCGAGCGTGGACCAGACGGCCGATAGCGACCCCGTGTTCGGCGACTCCTTCGGCCCGAAGCAGCCATAGCAGCCGCGGTCGAATGACGGGCACAAGGCCGCGCAGCCGTCGTGGGTGACCGGACCGAGGCATGGTGTCCCGTGGGCAACCATCACACAAACGATGTTGCGACGCTTGCACTCGATGCAGACGCTGTGTTCGTGGATGTTCGGCCGGCGTCCCTGCACGAGCGCCGCCAGCAGTTCAAGCAGTTGCTGCTTGCTGACCGGGCACCCGCGAAGCTCGTAGTCGACTTTCACGTGCGCCGCAATCGGCGTCGAAGTCTCGAGCGTGGAGATGTAGTCCGGGCGCGCGTAGACGAGGCGCGTGAACTCCTTCACATCCTTGAAATTTCGCAGAGCCTGAATACCTCCGGACGTCGCGCACGCTCCGATCGTCACGAGGAACTTCGTCTGGCTGCGAACCTCGCGGATTCGCTCGGCGTCGTGCGGGGTCGTGATGGAGCCTTCGACGAGCGTGACGTCGTACGGGCCGGGCGAGACGGCGCGTGATGCCTCGAGGAAGTTCGCGATGTCGACTGCACCGGCAACTGCGAGCAGCTCGTCCTCGCAGTCGAGAAGGCTGAGCTGACAACCATCGCACGACGCAAATTTGAAAACGGCGAGGCGCGGCTTACGCGGTGGCTTGTTCGTAGTTTTTTTCATACTTCCCGGACCCTCAGCAGGCGCTCGATTCGGTCGAAAGCGAAGACCGGTCCGTCCTTGCACACGAAGTCGGGACCGAACTGGCAGTGGCCGCAAAATCCGATCGCACATTTCATGTTGCGCTCCATCGATACGAACGTCCGGGCGGGCGCGACGCCAACCTTGGCAAGACCGAGCGCCGCGTAGCGGAACATGACCTCGGGCCCGCAGACGAACGCGGTCGTTGCTTCTGGGTCGATCGGCGCGCGCTTGATGAGCGTCGTCACGACGCCCACGTTGCCGCGCCAACGGCTGTTGGAGGTGTCGACGGTGACGTCGACGTATGCGTCGAAGCGGCTACGCCACCGGCGGATCTCCTCCGGATACAAGAGGGCGTCCGGCGAGCGGCCGCCGATCAGAATGGACACGCGTTTGTACTTCGACCGGTTCGCAAAGACGTGGTAGAGCGCGGGGCGGATCGGCGCGAGTCCGATCCCGCCGGCGATGACGAGCAGGTCGCCGCCTTCGGCCGCGGCGACCGGCCACGCGGTTCCATACGGTCCGCGAATGCCGATTTCGCTGCCGGGCTCGGCCGCGCAGAGCGCTTCGGTCGTCCTGCCGACGGCGCGGATCGTGTGGACGAGCGTCTCGGGCTGCGCCGGATCGCCGCTGATCGAGACGGGGACCTCGCCGATGCCGAACGCGTACACCATGTTGAACTGTCCTGGGAGGAACTCGAAGTCGCCGCCCGGTTCGAGGTCGAGAGTCCAGGTGTCCGCGAGTTCCCGGCGCCGGCGCAGCACGCGGAAGAACTGCGGCATCATCGGGTCCCGGCTAGCCGCGATTGCCATACATGTCCAGGAGTTGGAGCCTCGCCGCCTGCATGCGGTCCATCATCACCGCGGCAAAACGCTTGAAAAGCTGGTACCCGAGGACGGGGTCGTTTTCGAACTTCGTCCGCAAGCACGCGCCGTCGAATGCAACGGCCTGGGTCGCGACGATTGCGTACGCGTCGAAGTGCGTCCGATAGGGTGGAAAGAGCCACGACCAGCCGACGATGTCACTATCGCCGAGCGTCTCGATGACCGTGTCGCCGATTTGCGGCACGTGGATGCCGATCGACACCTTGCCCCGGCGAATCGCGAAGAACTCATTGGCGGCGGCGCCCTCCCGGGTGAGCGGCTCCCCGGGCTTGAACGTGACGTTTCGGCCGCACCCGGCTATGACGTCCCGGTGGGCGGCCTCGAGGTCGGCGAAGAACGGATGCTCCGCCAGCAGATCCGCAATGTGTTTCATCATGACTCTGACTCCTCGCTAGCACGGATGGCACGAACTTCCTCGGTGATGTCGATCCCGGGCGGGCACCACGTAATGCAGCGTCCGCAACCGACGCAGCCGGACGCACCGAACTGGTCATACCAGGTCGAGAGCTTGTGCGTGATCCAATGCCGGTACCGTGCTGAAACGGACGGGCGCATGTTGCCGCCGTGTATGTAGCTGAAATTGCCGGTGAAACACGAATCCCATCTGCGGACGCGCTCGGCACTCTGCATGGAAAGATCCGGGACATCTTCCACTGTCGAACAGAAGCACGTTGGGCAGACCATTGTGCAGTTCGAACACGACAGGCAACGAGTCGCGACGTCGGCCCAGCGCTCGTGCTCGTAGTTGCGCTGGAGCAGTTCGCGGATGCCCTCTGTGTTCATCGAGCGACCCATCTGGGATGCCGCATTCGCGACCGCCGCGTCGGCTGCTGCCACGTCGGCCGTTGACGCGGGTGCCGCGGCGAGTTTCCTGAGCAGCGCGCCGCCGCGTTCGCTTCCGGATTCGGCGACGAACCGGTGCTCGCCGTCGAGCACCTCGGTGAGGGCGATGTCGTAACCGCCGCGAGCGCGAGGCCCTGTGTTCATCGAGACGCAGAAACATGTACCGCCTGCCTGTCCGCAATTCACCGCCACGAAAAGCGCGTTCGCGCGCCGCGCCGCGTAGTCCGGATCGACGAACTGTCCGTTCAGGAACACGCCGTCCTGAACCGCAATGCCGGCGAGTTCGCAGGCGCGGACTCCGATAAACGCAGTGCGAGGCGGCGGCTCCTGATTGGCGCGCACCTGGATGCCGTCCTGGGTCCTCGAGGCGCTCCAGAGCGTGTGAGACGGCGGGAAGAGATACTTCTTCCAGGAGTGCGGGCCCACGACGTAACCGAAGCGAGCGTCATCGCCCCGTTTGTGGATCCGATACCGACCCGGCGCCTGCTCGTCCGTCCAGCCGACAGGCAGCTCGGACGCCGATTGGATCTCGTCGTAAACGATGGCCTCGTCACGGACACGAGGGGCGACGAGCCTCCATCCGTCGGCGCGAAGCATTTCAAGCAGATCGTCGAGTTTTTCAACGGAGAGAGTGCAGCGCGAAGAATCTTCCCCCATTCGAGTCACGTGGCCCTTTCCCAGAATCGGTTCGCCCAGCGCGGCTCGAACGTCCCGCGGTGGTCCGGCAGGCGTGGTCTGACGGTCAATTCAATCCTGTCGATCTTGTTCGCGCCGAGAGCCCCATACACGTTGCCCCGATTGACGTTGCCTGCTCGCGGTGGGCATCCCGGCGCGGCGCCCACCGCGATCTTAAGTTCCGCGATCTCGGCTCGCAAGACGCGACCGACCTTCGCTCCCGAAAAGCTGATCCGGGATGGCCGGCTGGACGTTGCGATAGGTCCCCGGAAGACTCGCGGACGTGGCCACCCATCTACTCCGTGCCGCGATCCTCGTGTCTAAGTCGCGCGGTTCGAGACGGACGTCACGCGTCTAGGCGCGGGTGGATTGCGCGGTAAGGACAGGCGTACTATCGGGGCCGCGGCGCTCCAGGAGAGCTGGAGAGACTCAAGCAACAGAGTCTGTAGAGAAACCGGCGCGGTTCAACGCGCCGCCACAGGAAGGATTCATCGTGAGCGCCTCGAGGCGTTTCGTCTGCTCCACTTTCGTCCGCGCCTGGGCTCGCCGCCTCGCCGTCGCCTCGGTGCTCCTCGCTCTTTCGCAGGCCGCGGCCGCCGCGTTCGAGATCGGCCACAGGTCGATCACGTTCGCCGATCCAACGAGGGGAAATCGGAGTGTCCTGACGGAGGTGTATTACCCTGCGACGATTGCGGGAGACAATGTCCCCGTCGCGGGCGGTGGGTCCGAGCAGTTCCCAGTGGTGGTCTTTGGGCACGGCTACGTGATGCCCTACAGCGCGTATCAGAATGTGTGGGAGGCGCTCGCGCCGGTGGGATTCATCGTGGCCCTCCCGAGAACCGAGAGCGGGCTCTTCCCGAACCACGGGCAGTTCGCGCAGGATCTCGCATTCCTCGCCGACACGCTCCGCTCGGCCGGTACCGACCCTGGGTCGCCGTTCTTCGGGTCAGTCGCAGCGAGCGCCGCGGTCATGGGCCACTCGATGGGAGGCGGCGCGAGCATCCTCGCCGCGGCGGGCAACTCGCGAGTCCAAGCGGTCGCGAACTTCGCCGCGGCGGAGACGAATCCCTCTGCGATTACCGCGGCGGCCGGGGTCACGGCCGCGGCGCTCCTCTTCGCCGGCTCGCTCGACTGCGTGACCCCGCCCCTGCAACACCAGATCCCAATCTACGACGCGCTCGACTCCTCCTGTCGCGCCCTAGTGACCATCACGGGGGCTAGCCATTGCCAATTCGCAGGGCCCAACTCCGCGTGTACCCTCGGTGAAACAGGCTGTGCGTCGCCGACCATCACGCGTGCCCAACAGCATGCGCTCGCGGATACGCTTCTCGTGCCGTGGCTGGCGTATGTCCTGCGAGGCGACGGGGACGCGGGCGCCCGGTTCCGCGATCTCGTCGAGACGCTCGGCGGAATCGCTGCGGAGAGTTCATGCGATGCAACGGGCGTCGAGATCGCCTCACAGGCAGGTGATCGCGCTCTCGACCTCGCCGCCTGGCCCGATCCATCCGTCGCGGGGCGCGCGGGCCCGAGCGGAAGCGCCGGCGACGGAGTCCAGCTCGCGTTCACACTCGCGCGCGCGGGGCGCGCTCGGCTCGAGCTCTACGACACTTCGGGGCGCCGCGTGCGCGCCGTAATCGACGCGTCGCTCCCGCCGGGGCGCCACACGTTTACGTGGGATGGTCGCGACGATCGCGGCCAGCCGCCAACGAGCGGTGTCTATTTCGCCCTGCTGCGGACGCAGGAGGGCGACGCGCGCCGGACACTCCATCTGGTCCGCTGATATGGAACGACCGATGTCAAGGACGACCACTCCCGGGTTGGGGGTGGTCGTTTGTTTTGTAGTGAGAGACGCGAGGGCGATGGAGACGACCGGACGCTTCGACGACGAGCCACGCTGATATCC
>JBJXGV010000004.1:0-13503 GCA_046160485.1 bacterium
TTACCTCTATCCCCCCGGCGGCGGCGCCGTCGTCGTCTCCTCCTCCGCCGGCGATCGCGTCGACTTCCAGCTCACCTCCACAGGCACGCACACCATCGTCATCGAGGACAACGCCAACAACGACGCCGGCGGCTACAGCATGTCCTTCCTCAACGTCACCGCCGGGCCGCTCACCAACGGCAGCGACACCGACGGCGGCGCCATCCTCTCCAACCAGATCAAGGCCGGACAGTTCAACCAGGGCGTCGACTTCGACGCCTACACGTTCTCCGGCACGAACGGTCAGCGCATCATCATCGCCGGGGTCGCCACCGGCGCGGGCGCGCACAACACGAAGATCGCCGTCTACCCGCCGGGCGGCGGCGCCGCGATCATCTCGAGCGTTGTGGATCGCTACGACGTGCAACTCACCTCCACAGGCACACACACCTTCGTCATCGAAGAGAACGGCAACAACGACGCCGGCACGTACACGCTCTCCTTCGTCAACGTCACGGCAGGACCCTATACCGACGGCGGCGATCCCGACGGCGGCGCCATCGTCTCGAATGAAATCAAGAGCGGAACGACGAGCGGTTCCTCCGACATCGACGCGTTCACGTTCTCCGGGACAAGTGGGCAGCGGGTTCTCCTGAGCGCGAAAACGACGAGCGGCGCACTCGACACCTGGATCTACCTCTATCCCCCCGGCGGCGGCGCCGTCGTCGTCTCCTCCTCCGCCGGCGATCGCGTCGACTTCCAGCTCACATCCACGGGCACGCACGTCATTGTGATCGAGGACAACGCCAACAACGACGCCGGCGGCTACACCATGTCGTTCCTGAACGTCACCGCGGGCCCGTACACGGGGGGCGCGGAAACGGATGGCGGCGCAATCGTGTCGGGCGTGGCGGAGATGGGCTCGGCGATCTCGGCCGCCGACTTCGACGGCTACACGTTTTCGGCTACGAGCGGTGATACTGCGATCATTTCGTGTATCGCAACGATCGGCCCCATGAACACGCAGATCGCGGTCTATCCTCCGGCGGGCGGGGCGGCGCTCATCTCCACCACGGTCGACAGCTTCAACCAAACGCTGCCGCTGACCGGCACATACACCATCGTCGTTGAGGACAACGCGCAAGATCAGACCGGTAACTACACGCTGACCCTCAACGGCATCAACGGCGGCGGCGCGACTGACGTTCCGACCGGCGGAACGGAGCCGCTCGATTTCTCGCGCGCCGCGCTCTTGCCGGCGTCGCCGAGCCCGTTCCTCAACTCGACGCGCCTCGACTTTCGCGTCGCGCAGGAAGGGCCGGTGCAGCTTCGCATCTACGACGTCACCGGCTCGCTCGTGCGCGCGCTCGTCGACGAGACGCTGCGGCCCGGCGCGCATCCCGCCGTGTGGGATGGCAACGACGACCGCGGATCGCGCGTCGCCAGCGGCATCTACTACGCGCAGCTTCAGACGGGCGGCGAGGTGAAGAAACAGAAGGTCGTGCGCATTCGCTAGCGGGTGCGATGCGGGCCCGGGCGCCGCGAACGCGGGGCCCGGGCAGCAAGGACTTCACGCCGCGCGCAGGGCGGCGATGAAAAGAAAGCGCCCGGCTAGAGCGATCAGGCTCCGGCCGGGCGTGCGCGTTTTACCTCAGTTCGTGAGTTCGAAAATGCACTCGACGGGGCAAACTTCCACGCACTTCGGTGCGCCCTCGTCCTCGCATTCCGTGCACTTCTCCGGGTCGATCTCGAAGTGGACGTCGCCTTCGTAGACGGCGCCCCGAAGGCAGACGTCGACGCACGCAACGCAGTTCACGCACTCATCGGTGATTCTCATGGCCATAGCGGACCCCTCCCTTCGCTCTGTGTCGCGCTCGCATAGAGCGTTCCGAGAACGGGGCGCGCGGGCTGCGCGGCGCAAACCGCTGGCCGCGCGCGGCTTGGGCTCCGGCGCAGGATCGCCCGCAGGCCGCGGCGGCGGTCGCCGCACTGACAGAGTTGT
Organism: bacterium; assembly: GCA_046160485.1. Classification (GTDB taxonomy): domain Bacteria; phylum Orphanbacterota; class Orphanbacteria; order JBJXGV01; family JBJXGV01; genus JBJXGV01. Next base: position 1,982 of record JBJXGV010000004.1, read on the forward strand.
GTCCCACACGCGCGGCGGCGGGACGAAATGTCGGCCGGAAGGAGAGCCGCGCGACTACGGCAGGAGGATCTTCCCGCGAAACCCGCGCTTGCGAAGTTTCGGGACGATCTCGTCGTAGTAGTTCCACGCGAAGAGAATCGCCGCGTCGATCCGCGGCTTCTCGCCGAACATTCGCTCCTCGTCGACGATCGGAATGTGCGTGCCGGGCAGACGCATTCCGATGCGAAGCGGATTCACCTCGGTGATGTAGTCGACGAGGTCGGGGCCGAGCCGGCAGTAGTTGCAGACGGTCGACGCCTTCGCCGGCGCGCCGATGCCGATGACGCGCTTCCCTTTCGCCTTAAGCTGGTACACCGCGTCGAAGAGTTTCGCGCGCCGCGCCTCGACCTGCCGCGTGAAGCGCGCGTTCGTCGCCGGGTCGTAGAGCTTTTCCTTCTCCTCGAGAGCGACGAGTTTCTTCACGCGCGCCGATATCGGATACGCGCCCGCATGGCACGCGAAGACTCGGATCTGTCCGCCGTAAACATCCGAGCGCTCGACGTCGAAGAGATCGAGATCGTACTGGCGGAAGAGATAGGTAAGCGAACGCATCGAGTAGTAGCGCAGATGCTGATGAAAGATGTTGTCGTAGTGGCCGCGGACGACCATATCGAGCCAGTACTGCGAATCGGTGGCGAAGACGCCCTTCTCATCGAGGAGCGCCTTGACGCCCTTCATAACGCTCGCCAAGTCGGCGATGTGTCCGAAGACGCCGCACGCGGTGATCGCGTCCGCGCGAGCATAGTTCGCGGCGACGTGCTCCGCGGTCGCGACATTGAAGAACGCGTGAAGCGTGTCGATGCCGCGCTCGCGCGCGATGCGCACCGGATCGCCCGACGGGTCGACGCCGAGGAAGCGCACGCCGAACGGCAGGTAACCGGCGAGAAGCGTCCCGTCGTTCGAGCCGATGTCGAGCGCGAACGAACTCTTCCCGAGCCGGAATCGCTTCACGAGATCGCGCGGCAGACTCTGCAAGTGCTTCGTCGCCGTCTTCGTCGTGCCGCTCACGAACGGGAAATTCTTGTACACGACCTTCGGGTCGACGATGAACCCGAGCTGCGTGAGCCCGCACGTGTAGCAGTGATGAAGCTGCATCGGATAAAACGTCTCGGCGCGATTGAGTTCCGATTCCGGAATGACGAGATCGCCGACGGGTTGATGCCCGAGATCGAGCCCGGGCTCCGTGACCGACTTGCAGATCTGGCAGCGAACGGGGCGCGCGCGCCGCGCCGCCGGCTTTCGCCCGGAGAGTCCGCGCGCGGGCGCCTCCGCGCGCGCGCCGGCGCCCGGCGCTGCGTCGTTCGCCGCGCGCGCGCTCACGAACGGCCTCCGAAGAATTCGTGGAAAGCTGCGATCACGTAGTCGACCTCCTCGTTCGTGATACCGGGATGCGATCCGATGTAGAACGCGCGTTCGTTGAGCCGCGCCGCGACGGGAAACTCGGCGTCGAGATTGCCGAACATCTCGCGGTAGACCGGCTGATTGATGAGCGGCAAGAGATATCGCGTTTCGACGCCGCGTTCCTCGAGGAAACGAATCAGGTCGTCGCGGCGCGCGTCCTTCCCGATGAGCACGATCGGGTAGAACATGAACGTGTGCTCGCTCTCGGCGCGAATGCCGGGGAGTTGGAGGCGGTCGCGAAGATCGTCGAGCCCCGCGGTGAGCCGCGCCGCAATCTCGCGCCGCCGCGCAACGTTCGCATCCGCCTGCTCGAGTTCCGCGATGCCGAGCGCCGCCTCCATCTCCGTGCAGCGGAAGCTGTGCCCGAGCCGAACGAAAGAGAAGCGCCGGTCGGCGATGCGAAACAGATCCGCGCCCGTCGCGCCCTGATCATCGTCCATGCGAATGTAGATCGAATCGCGCCCGTGATTCATGAGGCTCTTGAGCATGACGATCAGCTCGGAATCGCTCGTCGTGCAGAGGCCTCCGACGCCGGTCGTGATGACATGCGCCGCGTACGTCGAGAAGCAGCCGATATCGCCGAACGATCCGACCGCGCGGCCCTTGTAACGCGAGAACGCCGTCTCCGCGGAGTCTTCGACCATCCCGAGTTTGTGGCGGCGCGCGATGTCGAGGATCGGATCCATGTCGCACGGCAGCCCCGCGAGGTGCACCGGCATGATCGCGCGCGTGCGCGCCGTGATGCGCGCCTCGATCTTCGCGGGATCGATCCCGAAATAGTCGGGCTCCACATCGACGAACACCGGCTTGAGATTGTTGTAGAAGAGGATGTTGGATGTCGCAACGAACGTCACCGCGGGGACGAGAACTTCGTCGCCGTCGGCCCAGCGGCCGCGTTCCTTTAGCGCGGCGATCGCGATCTGAAGCGCGCTCGTGCCGCTGTTGCACATGAGGCCGTACTTGCAGCCGTGAATGCGCGCGAACTCCGCCTCGAAACGCGCCATCACGGGTCCCGCCGTGATGCGGTTGCTATCGAGGACGTCGCGGACGAGCTGCTTCGCGCGCTCGGAGATTTGGAAGCCTCCGACGCCAATCTGGCGGCGTTTCGGCGTTCGCGCGATCGACAAATCTTGCGACATTCTTGAAAGCTCCTTCTCGTATTGCGCCAACGTTGGGCGTGGATTCGACCCAGCGGCGCGTAATCATAATCGGCGCGGCGCGCTCGCAACGACACCTATTTTTCGCTCGCACGGCGCCCTCGCCGTCCGGCGCCGGCGCAGTTTCGGGGTGCGCGGGCTTTTTCGCCTACACACTGCCTGCGGCATCTGGCATCATCGCGAATCCCGTATGACACAGCATTCACAGTTAGGCGAAGGAACGATCCTCTTCGGCGGCAGCGGATTCCTCGGATCGAGAATCTTGGAGCGCGCGCCGCGGATGATCTCCGTCGGACGCACGAAACCCACTGCGCCGAACGAGCACATTCCGATTGAGAGCATCGCGGACCTGCGTGCGCTGAGCGGGCGCCGCTTCGAGCGCGTCATCTTCGCGGTCGGCAACAGCGACCGCCCCGGCCTCGATCGCGAAGATGTGCCGGCCGGCGAGCCGAACGCGTACCACTACCACACGCTGCCGCTTCTCGACGTGTTCGAGCAGATCAAGGCGTACCCGATTCGTTCGTTCGTGCGCTTCTCGACGATCCACGTCTACGACATGAGCCGCGCAACACTGCCCGTCGGTGAGGACGCGCCGATCGATCCGTATCGCAGCCGCCACGCGTTCAGCAATCACCTGGGCGACGAGGCGTGCCGGTTCTACTCGCAGCGCTTCCCGATCGTGAACGTGCGGCTGTCGAACATGTATGGGCCGTCGCGCGCGCGGCGCTACGATCTCATCGACGCGATCATCACGCAGATCCTCGCTGCGGGGCGGGCCGAGGTGATGAGCCTCGAACCGGAGCGCGACTTCATCTACGCCGACGACGTCGCCGACGCGGCGCTCTTGCTCTCGAACGTCGAGCAGACATGCACGGTGAACGTCGGGAGCGGCGAAGCGACTTCGGTGCGGCGCATCGTCGAAATCCTCCGTGATGTCTCCGGGTGCCCGATCACGTCGCTCGATCGCGCGGTCGACGGCCCGATGCGGTTCCAGTGCGACGTTCGCGCGATCGAGCGCCTCACGGGATGGCGGCCGCGCGTCTCCATCGACGACGGCTTGCGGCGCACGTACGCGCAGATGAAAACGTGGCGGAGCGCGTGAGACTCGGCATCAACGGCTGGAGGATTCTCGGCAATCGCACCGGCGTCGGTCGCTACCTGCTGAACATCGTGCGCCACTGGGACGCGGAGGCGATTGCGCAGCGATTCGACGAGATCGTCTTCTACGCTCCGCGGCCGATCGATCGCGCCGACATTCCGCTTCCGCCCAACATGCGCGTGCGCGTGCTCCAACCGAACGCGTCGCTCCTCGTCTGGGAAAACCTTCGCTTCGGTCCGACCGCGAACGACGACGTGGTGTTCTGCCCATCGTTCACGCGGCCGATCATCGCGCGCGGCCGCACCGTCGTGACGATCTTCGAGGCGACGCTGAAGCTCTATCCGCATCTGTTCCCGCGATCGTCGCCCCTCTCGATGCCGAGCGCGTACTTGCGGCTGATCGAGTGGAGCGCGCACAACGCGCGGCTCGTCCTCGCGTCGTCGGAGACCGCGCGGCAAGACGTGGCCCGCGCGTACGGCATCCCGATCGAGAAGATCCGCGTCGTCGCGCTCGCGCCGCCCGACGACTTCGAGCCGCGAAGCGACACCGCGCGCGACACCGAGATTCGCCGCAAGTACCTCCGCGCCGACCGACCCTACTTTCTGTTCGTCGGAAAGGTCACGCCTCGGCGAAATGTGCCGATGCTCATCGAGGCGTTCGCGCAACTGAAGGCGCGGCATCGCGTGCCGCATGCGCTTTTCATCGTCGGGCTCGACACGACCGGCGTCGGCGTGATGGGTCTGGCGGCCGCGGCCGGTGTGCGCGACGACGTGGTGCACGTGCCGTACGCGCCGGACGAGGATCTTATGGGGATCTACAACGCGGCGACCGCGTTCGTGATGCCGCACAGCTACGAGTCGGTTTCGTTGACCGTCCTCGAGGCGCTGGCGACGGGAACGCCTGTCATTACGAGCGACGCACCGGGTATGATCGAGGCCACGGGCGGCCACGCGCTGCATCTCGATCAGATTGACGGCGAGCGATTGGTCGAGGCGATGGCGCAACTCGCCGGCGACGATGCGCTGCGAGCGCGCCTCGTTGAAGACGGGCTTCGCTACGTGAAGCGCTTTTCGTGGCGGCGCACCGCGCTCGAAACGCTCGACGTGCTCGCGGAAGCAGCGCGATCGAAGAGTCCTTCATGACGCGAACCGCGCCAGAGGAGAATCACGACATGGCGAAACGCGCGCTCATCACGGGAATCACCGGCCAGGACGGTTCATACCTCGCCGAGTTTCTGCTGAACAAAGGCTACGTCGTCTACGGACTGCGGCGGCGATCGAGCAGCTTCAACACGCAGCGAATCGATCACCTTCTCGTCGACCCGCACACGCACGGCGCGCGGCTCTTTCTCAAGTACGGCGACCTCGCCGACGCGACGAGCCTCGCGAAGCTTCTCTACGCGCTCAAGCCGGACGAGATCTACAACCTCGGCGCGCAGAGCCACGTGCACGTCAGCTTCGAAATGCCGGAGTACACGGGCGACACGACGGGGCTCGGCGCGGTGCGCATTCTCGAGGCGGTGCGCGAGACGGGAATCAAGACGCGCGTTTATCAGGCCGGGTCGAGCGAGATGTTCGGATCGTCGCCGCCGCCGCAAAACGAAGAGACGCGTTTCCATCCGCGAAGCCCCTACGCGTGCGCGAAGATCTACGCGCACTACGCCACGATGAACTACCGCGAGAGCTACGGCATCTACGCGGCGAACGGCATCCTCTTCAATCACGAGTCACCGCGGCGTGGCGAGAACTTCGTCACGCGCAAGATCACGCGAGCCGTGGCGCGCATCAAGCGCGGGCTCGAGGAAAAGGTGTATCTCGGCAATCTCGACGCGCGCCGCGATTGGGGCTACGCGCCCGAGTACGTCGAGGTGATGTGGATGATGCTGCAGCAGGACGCGCCGGATGACTTCGTGATCGCCACGGGCGAGGCGCACAGCGTGCGTGATTTCGCCGCCGCCGCGTTCTCGCACGCCGGGCTCGATTGGGAGAAACACGTCGAGGTGGACCCGATCTACTTCCGCCCCGCGGAGGTCGAGCATCTCTTCGGCGACGCCTCGAAGGCGAAGCGCGTGCTCGGCTGGACGCCGAAGACGCGGTTCGCCGACCTTGTGCGCATCATGGTCGACGCCGACATTGCGCGCGTCGACGATCAGCTCGCGCGCGGCGAGCAGGTGCGCGCGCGTCACTACCGCACCGGCGAAACGTAGGCCGCGAGAGCGCCGCTTTCCCTGTGCGCCGCGTTCCGTGGTGGCTCCTCGCCGCGTTTCTCGTCTCCGGTGCGGCTGGTCTCGTCTACGAAGTCGTCTGGTCGAAAGTCCTCTCTCATAGCCTCGGCAATTCGCTCTACGCGATCTCGACGGTCGTGGCCGCTTACCTCGGCGGGCTTGCGTTCGGCGCCGAGTTCATCGGCACGCGCCTCGCGCGGCGCTGCCGGCTCTTGCGCTCTTACGCGCTGATCGAGTGGGCCATCGCGCTCTTCGGAATCGCGTCGGTCCCCGCGCTGCGTGCGACCGATCCTTTGTTCGCGGCGCTTCACCGCGAGATCGGCGCGTCCGAGCCGCTCCTCGCCGTCGCGCGCTGGGCGATTCTCTCGCTCATGCTGATCATTCCGACAGCGCTCATGGGCGCGACACTCCCGCTGCTCGTGGCTCATGCCGAGCGCCGCGGCGGCCGCGGCGTGCTGGCGCGGCTCTACGCGACGAACACGCTCGGCGCGATGCTCGGCACGCTCGGCGCGGCGCTCGTGCTCATCCCCGCGCTCGGACTCACGCGCGCGGCGATCGCGGCGGCCGGAGCGAACGTGATCGCGGGCATCATCGCGTGGAGGCGGCGGGGCGACGACGCGGAAGTCGACGACAATGCCCAAGGCGCACGCACCTCGAGCGACACTGTCGGCGTACACGCCGGCAGCGCCGCACGCTCCCGCGTCGCGATCGCGTTGCTCATCGCCGGGGCGGGTTTCATCGCGCTGTCGCTCGAGGTCTGTTGGACTCGCATTCTCATTCTGCTGATCGGTTCGTCGGTGCATTCGTTCGCGTTCGTGCTCGCCGCGTTTCTCTTCGGCATCGCGCTCGGTAGCGCGCTCTTCGCAAGCCGCGTTGAGCGCGCCGCCCGCCCGCTGTGGCTCTTCGCCGCGCTCCTGATCGCCCTCGCGTTTCTCGTCCTTGCTGGGCTCTTCGCCGTCCCCCGCCTGCCGGGCCTCTTCTTCGCGCTCATCCTCGACACGCGCATCACGCTCCCGTTCTATCTTGGTGCGCAGGCTCTCCTCGTCGCGCTTCTCGTCGTGCCGCCGTGCATCGTCTTCGGCGCGCTCTTCCCGCTTTCGGCGCGCCTGCTCGACGCGCGCGACGCCGCCGAAGCAACCGGGCGCACGTACCTCTTCAACACGACCGGCACGATTCTCGGATCGCTCGCCACGGGATTCTTCCTCATTCCGATGCTCGGCTCGCGCACCACGCTCGTCTGCGGCGCGCTCGTGCCGCTCGCGATCGGCGTCCTCGTCCTCGCCGCGTCGCGCGGCGTACCCGCGCGCGCGCGCGCCGGCGCACTCGCGTGCGGCGCCGCGGCGCTCGCGCTCCTGGCGGCCGCGCCCGCGTGGGACCTGCGCCTCCTCACGTCGGGCGTCTTCCGCCCCGCAGCCGCCGGCATGATCGCGGCGGCAACCGACGCGCGCCTCTCCGCGAGCGAGCGGATCGACCAGGCGAGCCGCGCCGACTCGATCCTCTTCCTCCGCGAGGGCGTCAATGCCACGGTGTCGCTGCAGAAAACGCCGGCGACGGGGAATCTCTACCTCAAGATCGGAGGCAAGACGGACGCGTCGCTCCTCGACCGCGAGACTCAGCTTCTGCTCGGGCATTTGCCGATGTTCTTCGCGGACGACGGCCCGCGTGCGCTCGTGATCGGCCACGGTTCGGGGATGACTCTCGCCGCGGTGCTCGCGCAGGGCGCCGCGAGCGCGCACGTCGTCGAGATGGAGGAGGCGGTCCTGACCGCGTCGCGCGCGTTTCACGCGCCGGGCGAGGACCCGCTCGACGACCCGCGCACGCGCGTCGTCGTCGAGGATGGGCGCACATTCCTCGCCGCCACGCGCGAGCGCTTCGACGTCATCGTCTCGGAACCGTCGAATCCATGGCTCGCCGGAACGAACAACCTCTTCACGCGCGACTTCTACGAGATCGTGCGCGCGCGCCTCGCGCCGGATGGCGTCTTCGCGCAGTGGATTCAACTCTACGAACTGACGCCGCGAACGCTGTCGTCGCTCGTCGCGTCGTTTCGCGCCGTGTTTCCCGACGCGCACGTTTTCTTGACGACGAAGTCCGATCTTATTCTCGTCGCGGCGGGGCGCGCGCGCCGGTTCCACGCCGAGCGCTTCGCCGGGGCGCGCGTGGCGGCGGACCTCGCGCGTTTCGGCGCGACGCCGCCGGAGCGCGTCCTCGCCCATTACGCGTGCGAACTCGCAGAGATGCCGGCGGACCTTCGCGACGGGCCGCTCAATACCGACGACAACGTGCTCGTCGAGTACCGCGCGCCGCTCGACCTTCTCGCGGTGGGCCGGCGCGCGCTCTTCCAAGAGAGCGGCGCGCCGCTCGCGGCCCGGATTCCGCGCGCGTTTCCGATCCCGTTCGAAACGGGCCTCGACTCGATGACCGCGACCCGCCGCCAGGGCGAGGGACTCGCGATACAGGGGAATTTCGCGGGCGCCACGCGCGCCGTCGCATGGCTCGCGGGCGCCGGCGCGCGGGCGGCGGCCGATTCGCTCTCGGAGTTCATCGCGGAATCCGAGATGGAGTCGCGCTCGGCGAGCCTCGCCGCCGAGTTGTCGGGAATCGCGAGCGCCGAGGACGCGGCGCGGCTCGAAGCGCGCCTGCGCGCGTATCTCGCGGCGCAACCGGACGAGACCGTCGCGCGTTTCTATCTCGGCGTGCTCGTGCTTCAGTCGGGGCGCGGCGAGGAGGCGGACGCGCTCTTCGAAGAGGTCGCGCGGCGCGCGCACGGCGCGCCGGCGGCGCGCGCCAACAACAATCGCGGCCTCATCGCGATGTCGCGCGGCGACGCGGAGGCCGGCATCGCGTTCTTCCGCGCCTCTCGCGCGCTCCGTCCGGACCTGCCCGAGTCGTACCTGTTCGAGGCGCGCGCACTCGCGGAGCGCGGCGACGCCGGCGCCGCGCTCGCGCTCATCGACGCGGGCCTCGCCGCCGCGCCGGGCGATGCGCGCCTCCGCGAGTTCGCGGCGACGCTCGGCGCTTCGCGCTGACACGCCGCGTGGCATCGCGCGCCACGACGCGCGCCGCGCCGCGTCAGTGCGACTGCGCGCCCGACGTGCGCTTCATCGCCTCGGGCCAGTCGAGGAGCATTCGCAGCTCCAGTGCGCCGCGATCGCCGCCGGCGCTCCGCACGGCGAGGAACCGCCCATCGAGGGCGACGTCGAAGTCGCGCCCGCCGCCAGTGCTGAAGCCCCCGTCGAAAAGGACAACCGGGGTCCCCATCTCGAACGTCGGCCGCGTCTCGATCGAGACGGCCATCATCTTCGTGCCCGAGACGAAGAAGAGCTCGCGCCCGTCGCGCGACCAGAGCGGGCTTTCGCCGCCGCCCGCCGACACCTGCCACGCCGTGCCCGTGTCCGGATAGGGGCGGATGAACACCTCGACGATGCCCCCTTCATTCGACGTATACGCGATGAAGCGTCCGTCGGGAGAAATAGCAGCGTCGGTTTCGTTGAACTCCGTCGCGAGGAATGGCTGTGAGGGTGCATCGCCGTCCATCGCGCGAACCCAGATGTCGCTCCCCGTGCCGCGTCCCGTCACCGTGAACGCGAATAGGTTTCCGCCGGCCACCCACGACTGCGGCGCCCCGGCGCCTTGGTCGTTCGGAATCGTCGCCACCTCTCGCGGGCCCTGAACGCTGAGCGTCACCATCTCGCCGCGCGCGTTCAACTTCTGGAACGCGATGCGCCGCCCGTCGGGCGACCAAACCGGATCGTGATTGTCGCTCCCCTGCGCGATGCGTGCCATCGAGCCGCGGTAGGTGTCGAGAATCCACAGCTCGCATTCGGTCGCCGACTTGCGAGCGAGCACGCGCCGCCCATCGGGTGAAACGCGCGGCTGTACCCACGAAGAGCGCGTGTCGAGCGCCGGCGTCGCCGCGCCCTTACGATCGAGCCATATGAGTTCGTCGCCGGTGCCCGCGCCGGGCTGCGGCACGTAGAGCAGCTTGCCGTCGCCCGACACGTCGAACGCGAAGTTCGCTGATACCTGCTCCGTCAGCGGAAGCGCCGGCCCCGTGATCTCCAGCTTCTCGGGATCGAACGGCGCGGCGAGAACCAGCTCCGAATCGAAGTCGTAGTAGACGAGATGGCCGGGCGCGACGTAGCGGCCGAGAAATCCGCCAGTCAGAATGCGCTGACGCGCGCCTTCGGGCCGGATCGCGACGATCTCCCACGTATTGCTCGTCGATCCGAGGATGCTGATGAGCACGGTCTTTCCGTCGGGCAAGATTTCCGGCAGCCACGCCTCGGATTCCCCCGCCGCCGAATCGAGCGCGGCGATCGCCTCGACGCGGCCGCCGGTCGCGAGGACACGCGAGAGAGCGGTGAGCCCGTCGGCACCGCCGACGCGCTGCGTGAAGTAGATCATTCCATCCGCTCCCCAATCCGCGGAGGCGACGCGCGCTTCGCTCGCGACCGTTTGCGCGACGCCGCCGGCGACCGGAACCTTCTTGATGGCGTCGAGCGTCACGAATCCGATCCACGCACCGTCGGGCGAGAAGAAGGGCGCCTTCCCGTCTTCCGTCCCCGGGATCACCGACGCTTCGAACGAGTTGAGGTAGCGGCGATAAAGGCGATCGACGCCCGCGGCGCGCGCCGCGAACACGACCGACTCTCCATCCGGCGCGATCACCGGCGTGCAGGACGGGCTGAGGTCCGCCAGCGCGACGATGTAGCGCTGCTCGGCGCGCGGCGCGTCGGCGCTCTTGCGCAGAACGAACGACATGACGAGCGCGGTTGCCGCGGCGGCCCCGAGCGCGACGAGCCCGAACGCGAGCGGGCGCGGAGCGCGACGCGCGGCGGGTAACGCCGGCGCGGCCGCCGCCGAGACGCCGGACGCCGGCGACGCGCCCTCCGCCATCCAATCGAGCTGCAGCTTCACGTCGTGCGCGCTCTGCACGCGATCGGCCGGGTCCTTCGCGAGGCAGGCGCCCACGAGTCTGTCGAGCGCGAGCGGCGACATCGCCGCGACCTGCGATACCGGCGCGGGCTGCGCGTGCATGATCGCGCCGATGAGGCTCGCCTGGCTCTTCGCCTCGAACGCGCGGCGCCCCGTCGCCATTTCGTAGAGCACGCAGCCGAGCGCCCAGAGATCGCTTCGCGCATCCGCCTCCTTCCCTTCCATCTGCTCCGGCGACATGTACTGGAAGGTGCCGACGATCGTCCCTTCGGCGGTGAGCGGACGCGAAACGGTCGGCGACTGCGAGAGCGCGGCGATCGTCACGCTCGTGCCGCTCCCCGCGAGACCCGCCGCGCCCGTCGCGCGCGCGAGCCCGAAGTCCATCAGCTTCGCGCCGCTCTTCGTGAGCATCACGTTCGCGGGCTTGAGGTCGCGATGCACGATCCCCGCGCGATGCGCGCGGTCGAGCGCGTCGGCGATCTGCGCGCCGAGGCGCAACACCTCGCTCGTCGGCAGCGCGCCGCGTTCGAGCCGCGCCGCGAGCGTCTCCCCTTCCACGAGTTCCATCACGAGGTAATCCGTCTCGCCTTCGCGGCCGACGTCGTGCAGCGTGCAGATGTGCGGATGATTGAGCGACGAGACCGCGCGCGCCTCGCGCTCGAAC
>JBJXGV010000005.1:0-24212 GCA_046160485.1 bacterium
GCGCGAGTACGGGAATGTCGCCGAGTTCGCGCTTGAGCCCCGAGAGCCGGCGATACGCCGGACGAAAGTCGTGTCCCCACTGGCTGATGCAATGCGCTTCGTCGACGACGACGAGGCTGATGCGGCATCCGGAGATGAGGCCGCGGAGCGATCCCTCGAGCCCTTCGGGCGCCGCGTAGACGACTTCGAACTCGCCGCGCCGCAGCGCCGCGATGCGTTGCTCGCGCTCGGCCCACGCGATCGACGAGTTGATCACCGTCGCGCGAAACCCGAATCGCGCGAGCGCGTCGACCTGATCTTTCATGAGCGAAATCAGCGGCGAGATCACGAGCACCGTGCCGGGGAGGATCTTCGCGGGCACCTGGAACGTGAGCGATTTGCCCGCGCCGGTCGGCATCACGCCGATGCAGTCGCGCCCCGCGAGCACCGCGTCGATGATCTCGCGCTGCCCCGCGCGAAACGCGGCGAAGCCGAACACCGACTCGAGCACCTGCTGCGGGTCGGCGCGAAACGAGAGCGGCAATGCGATGGCGTTGGGATCCGACACGGGGCGCAACGTAACACCGCCAGTGGTGCGCGCGCCAGAGCGAACCATGGACTTCTCTCATCCGAAGCGCGAGAGCACGCACGAAGGCGGCGTGGCTGGGGCGCGAAGCGAGGCCGTCGCGCTTCGCGAATCCGAATGGTCCGGCTCGGACTCATCAAGATCGCGCGGGGCGACGAGAGTTGCACGCATGAGGCCTCGCGATATCCACCGAACCTCGACCGGTCGCGCGGCCGCGCCCATTTGCTTACTTTCACGACCGGCCGGACGCGGCGGCGAAACAGTCGCATCGCCGCCGTCCAGGCATCAGGAGGCCACCCATGACGGAAGAGAAGGTTCGCACGGAGGAGTTTCAAGTTCGCGGCGAGGATGTGCTCAACCGGCTCAAGGCGATCGCTCACGAAGGGAACATCCGCCGGATCACGCTGAAGAACGACGAGGGGAAGACGCTCTTGGAGATTCCGCTGACCGTCGGAGTCGTTGGCGCGGTGCTTCTGCCCGTGTGGGCCGCCGTCGGCGCCGTCGCCGCCCTGGTGGCGAAGCTCACGATCGTCGTCGAGCGCGTGGAGAAAGCGGACTAGCCGCGAGGTCCGTCCGCGCGGCCGATTCGCGATTCCACCAATAGAGAAGTGCTTGCATCAACACGGATGCAGCGGCCGCGGCATCCGCGGGTTATAATCGCGAGCGTCTCCGTCGGTCCTCGAACAGCGAGACGGCAAGAGCGAGGCGGTCTCGTCGATACAGCGGTCGAGCAGCCGGCCCGCGCAGCAGAGTGAAATGGCAACCTAGAGGCGGGACTTCAATGCAGCGGGTTAAGGCGTGCGCTCTCGTAACACTTCTTCTCCTCGGCGGACTCGACGCGCGTACCGCGAACGCGCAGTGCTTGCTCGCCAACCCGAGCTTCGAGCTGAGCGGCTCCGGCGGCAGCGTTTTCGCCGGGTGGAATCAGTTCGGATCGGTCGGGTCCTCGACGGTCGCGCCTCACGGGGCGAAGGCGGCGCGGGTGTCCGGTCCGAACGCGGGCGGCTGGGACGTGTCCGCCTACTGGCAGCGTCTGGACACAGCGCCGGGCCAGCGTTGGGCGGCCTCCGTGTCTGTCCGGCATTCCTCCGTGCGGCCGCTCACGGGACTGTCGCGGGCCATCGTCAACGTCGAGTGGCGCAATTCGAGCGGTGCGCTGATCTCTTACGAGTCGTACACGGCGGCCGATCTCTCCACGCCGACGGATACGTTCGTGGAGTTCGCCGTCGAGACTCCACCGGCTCCGGCGGGGACCGCGTCGACGCATTTCCTTCTCGGTGTGTTGCAGAGCCCGGGCTCCCCTGTCCCGGATGTCTACTACGACCAAGCCACATTCGAGTACCTGGGCCCTCCGACGCTGGATCAGCGGCAGTGGCTCGATTTCCCCGGCGGACGCGTCATCAACTTCAGTGGCCGCTCGTGGCGCGTGAAGGGCCCCGGATTCTACGGCCCGGGCCCGAACCTCTTCTGCGATACGCCAAGCTGCACGTGGGTCGACGCGCAGAGCCGCTTGCACCTGACGATTCAGAACATCAGCGGCTCTTGGTACAGCACGGAGGTCGCGCTGGAAGAGACCCTCGGCTACGGTGATTACGTCTTCACCACGTTCGGCCGTCTGGACACTCTCCACCCAACGACCGTGTTTGGCTTGTTCCTCTGGGAGTACGGACCGTGCTACGACACGGGCAGCCTCTGGTGGAATCCGTACAACGAAATCGATGTCGAGTTCAGCCGCTGGGGTGTCCCCGGCGCCGACGTTGGGCAGTTTGTCGCACAGCCATACGACTACCCGGGCAACATCAGCCGCTTCGGCGTCACCTTCAGCGAGGGAGAGTTGACGAGCCACGCATTCCGCTGGCTACCCGATCGGGTCGAGTACCGAAGCTGGCGCGGCGGGCCGAACGCCGAGTCGCCGTCGAGCCTGATCCACACGTTCACTTACACCGGTCCCCACATCCCGCGCCCCGACCGTCCGCGCGTCCACCTCAACCTTTGGCAGTCGAGCGGTCCGCCGACCAGCCTGCAAGAGGTGGTCCTCGACGGATTCACATTTGTCCCCGCATGCGATGGGCTTCCGTGTGTCGGGACTCCGGTCGACGAACCAGTGCCGAGCGCGGTAACTACCTTCTCGTTCGTGCGGCCGAACCCATTTCTCGGAGCTACAAAAATTCAGTACACGATGGCCAATGAGGGCGGCGTGAAGATCGCAGTTTATGATGTCGCTGGGCGTTTGGTGCGTACGCTGGTGAGCCGCAATATGCCATCGGGTAGCCACGAGGCCGTCTGGAACGGGCGTGATGATGCGGGCAACGTGCTCTCGCCTGGCGTCTACATGTACCAGTTCCGTGCGGGCAGCGCGGTCGAGACCGGCCGGATCGTCTTGCTGAAGTAATTGTCACGGAGGCGGCGCTGACACGCGTGCGCCTCGGGCTCGCGGCGGCGTCGCCGCGCGAGTCTCAGAATCGAAGAAGCGAGCGCTCGGGGACGCCGACGTCGATTCGCGAGATCCGGCCCTCGCGGTCGAAGACCGACCGGCTTTCCTGTTCGTCGAGCGCGGCGCCGGCGCGAATGGTCGACGAACCGCCGTCCCTGGTGACGCGAATGCAAATCGCCTCCTGTGTCAGCTCGTAGACGACGGGGACCTGGCAAAAGCTGAACGCAAGCGCTCCCGCGGGTAACGGAATCGTGCGGATCCTGCCTGCAAGATCACAGTAGCGGTACGTCCCGCTCGCGCCCCTGAATTCGCTTCGCCGCAAGAGCACCGGACGGAAACTCATGAGTCCGTTCTCCACGTCAACGCCGAGTTCGCCGAAACGCGCGAGGATCTCTTCCTTCACCTGCCCGGTCATTCCCGGTTGCTGAGCCCCGGCGTGACGCGGCGTGTGCGAGTAGGGGTCCGTGGGGAACGCGCCGTATTCGCGGACCGACTTCTCGAATCCGAGGCCGGTGCGCACGCGGTAGTACGCCTCCGCTAATCTCTCGACTACTTGGGCCGGTTGTCGATCGTGCGCGGCGCGGATCGCGATTTCCTGTATCGCGAGGAGAAGCTTCGCGACCATGTGCCAGTAGATGCACCCCAGCCCTTCGTAGCCGTACATCGTACCGGAGCGGCCGGTGAAGGAACGGTGCTGGAACACATCCTCGAAGGTCTCCAGGACCGCGCGCCGGTCCGCTGCCACGAGTTCCGCCCACGTGTCTCGCGCGGAAAGGCGACCCAAGGCCGCCTCGAGGTCGCGCGCGTAGCGGAAGTCGCTGTTGAAGCGGCACACCCCGGAAGCGTCCCGCGCCACGATCGAATTCTCCCCGGCGCCTAGGAGGTTTCGCAAGAGGGGGATTGCTGCGACGCGGTGGTCCGGGACCACGTTTCGCTCGAGGAATCCCGGCAGTTCCCTCTCCGGGTAGAGCATGAAGCTCTTCTGGTCCGCCCGGTACAGCTTGCTCTCGAACAACCGCGCGACGAGGTCAGCGGCCTTCGTCGCGTTCACTAGGCCCGAACTCAGCGCCGCGACCTGGCCCTCCAGCATCTCGTACAATGGGTGTACTAGGAGTGCGTTGTTTTCACGAGACACCTCGAGCAGGTTGTACGAATGATACAGTCCGTCCTCGCGCTCGTTCGCGGTGATCGCATGGTCGAGGTACGCGAGCGCCGTCCGGCACATGGCAACGACGTCTTGGATCGGGAGCGCAGTCTTCCCCGAGAAGCCGCCGGAGTAGACAACGCGTCGGTACTCCGAGAACGCAGCGCCCACGGCGTCGAGAAACTCCATCCGATCCCGGCCGCTCGCGGCGCTGGCCGCAAGCCGGGCGCGCCTCGCGTCGAGAATCGCACGAATCTCCCGAAACCAGTTGGCGACTTCGATCGAGACCTGGGGCGCCGCATCGCCGCGCGTCTCCAGAAGCTTTGCGAGGAAGCTCAGGTAGCGGCGAAGGTGGCACGACGTGACCACCGACAGGCCGTTCCCTGATAGCGCGTTGTTCGCGTCGTTCCATTCAGGCCTCTGTGTGTTCATCCAGAGTCCGCCGTCGGGAACGAAGTTCGACAATTTCGACAGAGCGGGCACCAACAGTTTCTCGAACAAATTGACGTGATAGACCGCTCCGCTGGAGCCGGGGAGAAGCTTCCCGTCGGTTCCGATCGCGAGGACTCGTTCATCGATTCGCGAGGCGAGTGCGTTGTCGAAGTCGATGGTCGCGCGCGGGTGCTCGCGGATCTCCTCGTACGCCTTGAGCCGGTATGGCACGTCGGCGTAGCAGAAGATTTCACGTTCGAGGAGCGATTCGAGCACTCCCGGCGAGAAACGCTGGAGCGCCTCGAGCAGCCGCAGAAGGTAAACAACTTGGTGGTCGCCCCAGTAGCCTATGTAGCTCCAAGGGTCATCGGGACTGGTGACTTCCCATTCGACGCCGTCGCGTGTGATGCGATACGGATTGAAGCCATCGACTGTCGAGGCGTTGACGAATTTAGCGATGATACCCGGGAGGAATCCGGGGAAGCTGTGGCCCAGCGCCTCCCAGTTCTGAAAGATGTCCCGCCAGTTGCCCTCGTAGTGAAGCATGCGGGAGCCGTCCTGGCCGCGGGCGCGAATGGAGAACTGGTTCCACGGGCGGCTCGGGTCACCGTGACGCCGTCCGAAGTGGAGCGGCAAGTACTCGTAACTCAGCCGCTGGAAGTCGGGATCCGCCGTGGTTTGGGCCGCGGCAACGAGGCTGGGCGCGGAGATCTCGACCGGCAGCGTGCCGAGAAATGCATCGTGCCGACTCGCGACCGCGCGATTGCGCGTCCAGAGAAAATCCCGCAGGTCCGCGGTCGGAAGATCGTAGTTCTTCGCGAAGACGCCGCCCCGCATGTTGTTGAAGAGTACGTTCGCCGAGTGATGGACGTTCGCCTCGGCGTGACCCGTAAGCTGAATGCCGTCGGCGCTCCCTATGTTTCGAAGGAGGTTCTTGCCGGCGCTGCGAATGCTCTCCTCGATCTCCGGGTCCAGGTCCCCGCCGTCGCGCAGCCGATGGCGGAGCCCCGCGACATCGACATGGCTGCGTGCGACGTCCGCGACGAGGTGCCACTGCGCTTGCGCGCCGATCTCCAATTCGAAGGACGAAACCACGAGGTAGTTCCCGCGGCGCCCAGTCAAGGTGGTGTCGCCGGAGACGGCTTCACCGCGGCGGAAAGAGGCGATCGCATCCGCTGAAAGGCAGACATCGAAGTCGCGGAGGCCGTGACACCAAACCGTGTTTGCCCTCAGTTGCTCCACCGCCTCGGCGCGGTCGACGATCTGCGCCGTCAGGGAGTAGATCCCGAGGCGCGTCTCCCGGTCGCAGTCAGTCCGTTTGTAAGCGTCGACGAGGCAACTGGAGCGCTGGTAGAGAAGAAGCGGCGCGCCATAGGGGAGGATGTTGCGAAGGCCGTCGAGCAGCGAGACCGCGACCGTATCCGCGCTGCGATTCGTCAGCGTCGACGTTCGCACTAGGCCCAGCGCGTCGCAGGCCGCCCACCGGTATCGGAACGCGAGTCCGAGATCGTGATTGATCTCTTCGAATATGAGGCGGTTGCCGATCGCGTTCTTGTAGAGGTTGCGGTCGATGCGGAATTCCTCTTCCGACCGCTCGGAGAACGGTTGCCACAGAGCGCTGGGCTCTGTCTTGCGCCGCACCCGGACGAGTGTGATCGGTCCAGTGTGGTGATGCCCGTCATGAAGCTTGTCGACGGTCTCATAGGGGAAGAGGCTGCCGTCCGCGTTCGCTCTTCCAGCCGTGATGCCGCCGCCGGAGCTGACGAACATCCAGAGATCCGTGTCGCTCGGAATGCTCATCAGGAACGGAGGCATCCGGTGGTAGCCCGAGATCCGGTAGTACTCTTCTCCTTCCACCAGCACGAATTCGCCCGCGGGTTCCGTGGTCGCCGTGTGAGGAGCGATGAACGTCCTCACGGGGGCGGGAACGCCAAGCTCGGCGGACTCGTCTTGCTGGTGTGCGGGCTGGTCGCGTCCGGGGGTCACATGTCACCCGTCATGGCTTGCTTGGGAGTTCGGTCCGCGCGAAAAAGGCCCCAATGCTTCTCGACCTCATCCGGGTGCGGGCCACCCTTCCAGTTCTCGTCGAACGCCTCGAAGAAGAAGCATGGAATCCGCTCCTTCTCCGACCACGCGCTCAGCGCGTCGTAGAAGATCTCTTGTTGCTCCTCTCCGGTCTCGCCCTTCATTAGTGTGGCCTGTTCGCCTTCGCTGTGCCTTTTGGTTGCCCAGCCCGTTTCCCCTAGGACAATCGTGTGGCCCGGATGCGCCGCGCGAACTTCGGCGAGGGTTTGGCGGACGAAGTCGACGGCGTCGCGAAGCTGGAGCCCACGCCAGAGCGGGTGAATGTGTGTCACGAGGAAGTCGATCTCGCTCGCGACGGCGCGGCTCTCGGGGGTGCTCCAATAGAGGAAGTCGTCGGCCACCGTGACCGGCACGCGAACGCGAGCGCGAACCTCTCGCACGAAGCCGATCAACGCCTCCGGCGGGCTGCGGTGGGCTGACCAGTCGACCTGCGTCTCGTTGCCGACGCTCACGCAAGTGACGATCTCCGGATACTCCGAGGCCAGACGAACGGCGGCCTCAACCTCCCGCCGGTTCGCCGCTCGCGCCTCCGGAATCTCCCGAACGACGCGTCCGTTCTCGTCCCGCTCTTCTTCGACGGCGATCCAGATCCCGAGCATGACCTTCATGTCGACGCGATCTTCGCGAATCACGTCGAGGAGCGTCGACGCCGGCCCGCTCGCACCGTAGACGCGCAGCATGCTCCAGTGCTTCGCCATGATGTGAAGGTCCTCGCGCAGTTCGGCTCGCGTGGGATCCGCCCCGCCTGGAGCCTGCCCGTCGCGGTGGGGGCCGTAGGCGATTCCATTGCCGATCCACCGGTCCCCGACGAACGGATGGAACGGTCGCTTCACGAACGGCGTCTCGGGGAGCGACTGCGAATGCGGAGGAGTGACGTGGCTCGAGTCGGCGGGAGTCTCGGGCCATGCGGCCCCGCCGGTGGCGGCCGCGGCCGTCAGTATCACACCGAGTATGATCGAACCCCGGAGGAGTCGAGCCATGGGCGGTTCCGATTCCGATGCCGGGTGCGGTTGGTCGGGTGATCGACGCCGCGCCTGGGCACCCGCCGAGGCGCGGCATCGTGAACGATGAACTCCAAGAACGATATGCGGGCGGCGCAAAGGGACCGTCCTCACTTCATCAACATCATGCTCCGCGACACTTGGCCACCCGATGCGCGCATGACGTAGTAGTAGACGCCCGCGCTCGCCACGGTGCCGTTCGCCGTCGTCCCATTCCAATCGACGGAGTGGGCGCCGGCATCCATCCATTCCCGAAGCAGCGTCACGACTCGGCGCCCGCTGACATCGTAGACGCTGATGTCGACGTTATCGGGGCGGCTGAGGCTGAAGCCGATGCGAGTGGCCGGGCTGAACGGATTCGGCGCGTTCTGTTGCAGGTCGAACGAACGCGATGCGTCCGCGCCTGGCACTCCCGTGCTCGAGTTCAACAAGCTGGCATCGTCCCAGAAGATCGATCCGCCCTGGGCGCCGTCGACGTCGACCTTGACGATGACCACGCGAGCGAAGGCGGTCCCGGCAGGAGCCGGCGCAGTCCCGACACCGAGCTCGGTCCAAACATTCTGCGGCGTGAGGGCGCTGATCGGATTCGACTCGAAAATGTCGACACCGGCCAGCCCGCCCGCGGCAAGTTGAAGGCTCGCGTCGAGGAATTCGATCTTGTAGACGCCGAAGTCGACGTTGTCGAGCGGGTCGGACGAGAGGTTCATCGCCCAGACTGAGCCGATCCACGTCTCTCCCGGCAACGCGGGCGCTGTCTGACGCGCACCCGTGCCGCCACCAGGAACGAACGGGCCGAAAGTCTTGAGGGATTGCGCGCCCGAACGAGCGGTTGTCCTCGTGGTGAAGACTTGATTGAACGTCGACCAAATCGCGCTGCCTGGCACGTCGCCACTCGACGCATTCGGCGACTCGAAGCCGGTATTCGACAACTGGGCCGAAGCCCCGCCGGGAATTCCCGCCGACACGATGACCAGAGCAGCCGCGATGCAGCCCAACGCGGAGTTCCTGTTGACTGGCATTGTCAGGTTTCCTTTCCCGCCTGCGTCCGCGAATCCTTCACACGGACCGGGTGCCTCGCGTCCAACTCGCGTGCCGCCCCGCTGGGTCGGGGGCGGCACACGGCTGAATCGAGAAGCGAGGTCCGGATCGGTCTAGCGGAACAGGCCCTTAATCTGGCCCCAGGAGCTACTCTCGGTGGCATTCGGCGTCTGGACTTCGAGGCTCGCATCATCCCAGAAGATCGATCCACCCTGGGCGCCGTCGACATCGACCTTGACGATCACAGCGCGGGCAAAGGCCGTGTTGGCCGGTGCAGGCGCGGTCCCGACGCCGAGCAGGTTCCAAACGTCGAAGGACGCGGTCCCGTTGATTTGATTCGACTCGAACACATCGACACCGAACACGCCGCCGGCCGCGAAATTGAAGGCCGCATCGAGGAACTCGATCTTGTAGACGCCGAAGTCGACGTTATCGATCGGGTCGAAGCTCGCGTTCATGGCGTAGATTTCGCCGACCCAGGTCTGGCCGGGGGAAGCGGGGACGACCTGGACCGCACCCGAACCGCCGCCGGGTCCGAACGGCCCGAAGACCTTCAGCGCCTGCGTGCCCGTGCGCGAGACAGCCGCGGTCGTGAAGACGAAATTGAACGAGTTCCAGTCCGCGGTTCCCGGCTGATCTCCGCCGGAGGCGTCAGGCGCTTCGAAACTGGGATTCAGCAGCGCGGCGGACGCGTCGCCCGCACTTCCCGCGAGAAAGAGCGCCATGATGGCCACAGCGCCGACGAGGAGGAAGTTGTTCTTGATCCGCATGGGAGTTTCTCCTTTCATCGATCCGTTACGAACGTGTGAGGTTGCCCGACAAGCGTTTTCCGATCCGGCCGCCGCGCGCGTTTGCAAATTCGACTTTCGAGGGGGCGCGCGAGATGAGATCGTCTTGACATAACCAGCGTGAATATACACTATGTTCGGCAACCAAACAAAGTCTTTTTTTCGGCGGGAGGCCCGGTGCAGGTCGACGACAAAGCCGTTCCCCCCTCACTGCTCGAAGTGAGGGGCCTGCGAAAGGCGTTTTCCACGAAGGGCTTCTTCTCCCCGGCCCGCAGGGTGGTCGCTGTCGAAGACGTCGCATTTCGAGTCGATCGTGGTGAGGCGGTTGCGCTTGTGGGGGAGTCGGGGAGCGGCAAGAGCACGGTCGCGCGACTTCTCTTGCGGCTCGAGGCCCCCGACGGCGGCGAGATCCGGCTCGACGGAGACGATGTCCTTGCTCGCGAGCCGCGAGGGGCATCGCTCCGCTATCGCAGCCGCGTGCAGATGGTGTTCCAGGATCCCTTCGGGTCGTTAAACCCCGTGCACAGCATCGCCCATCACCTCGAGCGACCGATCCAGCGCCACTACGATTCGTCCGGCTCGCTCAATCCCGCACGCAGCGTCGCGCACCACGTCGAGCGACCGATCGAACGCCACCGACGGGCGTCGGCCGCCGATCTGAGGGCGCGCGCCATCGCGCTCCTTCGAACGGTGGGGCTCGAGCCGGCCGAAGACTTCATCGACCGCCTTCCCTATGAATTGTCGGGCGGGCAAAGGCAACGCGTGGCGATCGCGCGCGCGCTCGCCGTCGATCCGGACCTCCTCGTGGCCGACGAGCCGACATCGATGCTCGATGTCTCCATCCGCATCGGTGTTCTGAATCTCCTCGCGCAGCTTCGGCGCGAACGCCGCCTCGGCATTTTGCTCATCACGCATGACCTCGCCTCGGCCCGTTACCTCGCGGACCGGATACTTGTCTTGTTCAAAGGACGCGTGGTCGAGGATGGACCGAGCGCCGCGATCGTCGAGGCGCCAGCCCACCCGTACACTCGTGCGCTTCTTGCCTCGATCGCCGACGACGGTGGCGCGGCGAACACGGTAAAGCGCCCGGCGGACGCGGCGGGCGCCGGGGCCGCGCACGTGTACGCCTGCCCTTTCGCTCCTCGCTGTCCCGATGCGCTCGATCTCTGCCGTACACACCAACCCGCTCTCCGCACGGTCGACGGCCGTAGTGTCCGCTGCCACCTCTACCCGGAGAACCCGCCGGAGTACGGACACTGACGACGATGCCCAAGTGTGCTTTCCCCGAAGGATTCCTATGGGGCGCCGCAACGTCAGCACACCAGATCGAGGGGGCCTTCTCTGAAGGAGGGCGCGGCGAGTCGATCTGGGATCGCTATGCGAAGGGCGCCGGGAACATCGCCGACGGCTCCGACGCGAGCGTCGCGTGCGATCACTATCATCGTTGGCGGGAGGACGTCGCGCTCCTGCGATGGCTCGGTGTCGGCGCCTATCGCTTCTCCATCGCGTGGCCTCGCGTCGTGCCGCATGGACGAGGCGCTGTCAACAGTGCCGGCCTCGACTTCTACGACGCGCTCGTCGACGCCCTCCTCGAAGCGGAAATCCGCCCCTGCGTCACTCTCTACCATTGGGATCTCCCGATGGCGCTCCAGGAGCGCGGAGGATGGGCCGCGCGAGAGACGGCCGAGGCCTTCGTGGAGTACGCCGACGCCGTGAGCGCCCGGCTGGGAGATCGCGTTTCGCATTGGGCGACTCACAACGAACCATCGTGCATCGCGATCCTGGGTCATGAGAATGGGGAGCACGCACCTGGTCATCGAGCGCCGGCCGAGGCGCTTCGTGTCGCACACCACCTGCTCCTGTCCCATGGATGGGCCGTCGAAGCGTTGCGACGAAACTCGCCGCGCGCCGAAGTGGGCATCGTATTGAATCTGACCCCTGCGTTTCCTGCGTCGCCGAATGCGGCCGATCGCGACGCCGCGCGTTGGTTCGACGGCGTCTTCAACCGCTGGTTCCTCGACCCGATCTTCCGCGGGCAATACCCGGCGGACGCAGTGTCGGATCGCACGCGGCGACGTCACGTCGAAGGACCCGGCCTTCCGTTCGTCAGAGCGGGGGATCTCGATGTCATCTCGACGCCGGTCGACTTCCTCGGAGTCAACTACTACAGCCGCGTGGTCATGAAGGGCGGAGCCAATGGGGAGCCGCAGAGCCTGGCGATGGCGCCGAAGGAGCAACTCACGGACATGGGGTGGGAGGTCTTCCCGCAGGGTCTCTGCGATCTCCTCGTACGGCTCGAACGCGAGTACAAGCCGCGGAGGCTCTACATCACGGAGAACGGGGCCGCCTACACGGACGGTGTCGACGCCGCGGGCCGCATCGCCGACGCGCGCCGCGTCGAGTACATTCGCGACCACCTTCTCGCGGCGCATCGCGCCCTCGCCGCCGGCGTGCCGCTTCACGGCTACTTCGCCTGGTCGCTCCTCGACAATTTCGAGTGGGCGCACGGTTATACCAAGAGGTTCGGACTGTTCGGGGTCGACTACACCACGCAGGCGCGGATTCCGAAGGACAGCGCGTTCTGGTACCGTGCCGTCGTCGCCGCGAACGCTGTCGACGAGAGCGCGCATGTGCCATCGTGAAGCCATCACCCTAAGGAGGTCCATTTGAGACCCAATAGAAGACACGCTGCCGCGGCCCGCGACTTGTTCTGTGCCCTCGCCGCGACGATCCTCGCCGTGATCGCGATACCGGAAGCCGTGCGGTCGCAGGGCGCGAGTACGAGTCCCGGTTCCGTTGTTCGGGTTGTTTCGGATCCCTCGGGCATGCGGGTGCAGGTGGATGGCCAAGACTTCATGGTCAAGGGAGTCAACTGGGACTACATCCCTATCGGCCAGAATTACCTCTACGACTTGTGGAAGCAGCCCGACGACATCATCGAGTCCGCGCTCGCGCGGGAGATGCCGCTCTTGAAGAGCATGGGCGTGAACGCCATCCGGCAGTACGTCGGCATCCCGCCGCGGTGGGTCCAGTACATCTACGAGCGCTACGGTATCTACACAGCGCTCAATCATCCGGCGGCGCGGTACGGTTTCACGATGGACGGCGTGTGGATTCCGTCCGTCGATTACTCCGACCCGCGCTTGCGCGCGGCCGTCACGTCTGAAATCACGGCGCTCGTCGACTCGTACCGCGGCGTCCCCGGCATGCTCATGTGGCTAATTGGAAACGAGAACAACTACGGCCTGTCGTGGACCTCTTCCGAAATCGAGGCTCTTCCGGTGGGCGAGCGTGAGGCCGGTCGCGCGCGCCACCTGTATTCGTTTTTCGGCGAGATCGTCCGCGCCGTGAAGGCACACGACCCCGATCGGCCGGTGGCCATCGTCAACGGCGACCTACAGTACATCGACCTCATCGCCGAGGAGTGCTCGGACCTCGATATCCTCGGGGTGAACGTGTACCGGGGTATCTCCGCGCGCGACATGTTTCAAGTGGTTCACGACAAACTCGGCGTCCCGGTCATGTTCGCCGAGTTTGGGGCGGATGCGTGGAATGCGAAGGAAATGCGCGAGGATCAAGTGAGCCAGACGCGTTACCTCATCGGACAGTGGCAGGAACTGTACGAGCAGGCGAGCGGCCAGGGGCGAGTGGGCAACTCAATCGGCGGATTCGTCTTCCAGTGGAGCGATGGTTGGTGGAAGTTCGGCCAGGAGATCCGCCTCGATATTCATGACACGAACGCTTCGTGGCCCAACGCCGGATATGTCGAGGATTTCGTCGCGGGCGCCAACAACATGAACGAAGAGTGGTGGGGGATCTGCGCGAAAGGGCGCCCGGATGACAATGGACTCTACGACCTTTATCCGCGCGCAGCGTACTACGGGTTGCAGCGCATCTTCCGGCTCGACCCCTACGCCGCCGGCGTGAACGCCGAAGCGATTCGCGCTCACTTCGCCACGATCGAACCGATGTCGTCCGCGCTCCAGGCGCGCGGCGATCACGCGAGCCTCGTCGCGGACGCCATGAGCCGCGTGCGCGTGAGCGGCCTGCGGCTGGAGTTCGAGACCTACAGCACGGGGGGAACGCGCATCAGCACGCCTCCTTCCGAGCAGCCAACGACCGGATTCCCATCCTTCCTAGGATTCGACCACATGCAATCGTTCTGGGCCGACTTCGAGGCTCGCCCCGCGCCTAACCTCACCGGCACGCTGTCGCTCAACGTGCTCGGTCAAGTTCCTGTGAATCCGATCGACGAGATCTTTTACGAGAATCGCGGTCGGCAGCAGACCGTCGTGACGAGCGACGGCACACCGCTCCAACTCGAGGGGCTCGAGCGAGTGAAGGTCTACCGCGCGGCTGTGTCGTGGGACGACCGCTGGTTTCAGATGGACGGATTCTACCGGGCAGGCCATACGCACTGGGGTTACGAGGGCGACTTCTTCGGTCTGTACCGCGATGCCTACTACGGCGACAACGTTGACATCTACAACGGAGCGGCACCGATCGGCATCGAGATGGCTGCGAAGCGGAGCCTGCAAGGGTTGAAGGTGGCGTTCGGCCCCGAACTTTACTGGGGCGCGAACCCATCGGTGATCGGCAAGTACAGCCGCCGTGTCGGGGGCATCAACGCGACCGCGATCTACCAAGATGAATTTCAGAGGCAGGCCTCGCTGACGAGTTCGTTCGCCGTGCCGACGCCGCCGACACGCCGCGCAACACTGACGCTGGCGAAGGATTTTGGGCAAGTGGGAATCGACGTGGGCGGCATCTGGTCGGGCGCCACGAAGGTCGATGACCCGTTCCAGATCGCCGAGCGGTCGGGGGACGGCTACCGCGTCCTTCTCGATCGAGTACGTTCTTCGGATGCGCTCGGCGCCAAGGCGAAGATGACGTTCGAGAGCGGGCGCTGGCATTGGTACGGCCAGTGGGCCTACGCCGGGATCGTGGCCGACGGCGGCCCGACCTCGGTCATCACCTACACGGGCTGGAGCCTCAAAGAGAGCGGCCTGGGCAACGGAGTGAGCGTTACCTCAGGCCTCGCGATGAACGAGGGCAACTTCCAGATCGCGCCAAATTTCCTCTGGCAGAAGCCTCTTGTCGGGCCAATACCGAATGACGTGCCAGCGCCCGGGCGGCCGCGCAACATTCTCGACGATCCGTTCTCGGTTCGCGCCAATCGCGAGACCGTCGGCGCGGAGTTGCTCGTTTCGTACGATCCCACTCCGGCGACGTGGATGTGGGCATGGGACAACGACGTGCGGGAGGACGCACGGCTTGCGGCAAGCGTTGGCTTTGTGTTCCGGCATTTGCCGACGACACAGGACGCGTCTATCGGCATCCTGGCCGACGGGACCACCTCCTTCGCTTTCCCTGGGGCGCCGCCCCCGCGCGACCTTTGGGAGACGCGAGTGCGCTTAGCGTCGCGCGTGCGGCCCGATGTGCGCCTGATCGCGCACCTGTTCGGCGGCGCGGGTGAGCCTAACGGAAACGATCCGCGGCGTGTCAATCGTTTCGGCGGCGATGCGCGTCTGGCGTGGGGCACGGTCGTCCTCGACACCTATGCCAAGTTCAACGATTGGGGACCCTACGACTATCACCGCGACTTCAATCTCACCTTCCCCGTGCAACTGATGGGGGACGTGTCGCGCACGCTCGGCACACCGCGCTGGTTTAGCTTTCCGCAGACCCGCGTCGGCATGCGCGGAACGTGGCGGTCTTTGGATCGGTATTCACCGCGATACTGCCCTGGTGAGCTGCAAGACCAGAGCGGGACGCTGCAGTGCGATCCCTTCGCCCCGGGCGAGGATGGGCGAGAGTGGGAACTCAGGACGTATCTGCACGTCGCGATTTGAGCGCGCGCGGCGGCTCGAGCTATTCCGCCAGGTGGCACGCGGCGGCGTGATTCGGGGCGAGCAGTCGGAGTTCTGGGGTTCGTTCGCGGCAGAGGGTGTCGACGCGATCGCAGCGCGGGTGGAAGCGGCAACCCGGCGGCGGGTCTTGCAGGCTGGGCGGCGCGCCCGGGATGCTCGTTAATCCGGCGTTGGCGCTGCGAATCGACGGGAACGCGCGAAGGAGCGCCTGCGTGTACGGGTGGCGCGGCGCCCGTCGCATCTCGGCGGCGGGACCTATCTCCACGAGCCGCCCCGCGTAGAACACGGCCACGCGATCCGAGAACTGAAGCATCCGCGTCAGATCGTGCGTAATGAAGAGCACCGCGAACTCCAGCCGCTGTTGCAGCGCACGAATCTGCTCGAGGATTTCCCGCTCAACGATGACGTCGAGCGCCGTGGTCGGCTCGTCGAGAATCACGAGAGCCGGCTCGAGCGCGAGCGCGATCGCGATGCCGACGCGCTGCCGCATGCCGCCCGAGAGTTGGTGCGCGTAGGCGTCGAGATGCGCTTCCGACATGCCGACCATCTTCAAGAGTTCCGCAGCGCGCGCACGGGCCGCGCGGTGCGACGCCGCGGAGTGGATGACAAGCGCGTCGGCGACCTGATCGCCCACCGTCAGAACCGGATTGAGGGCGTCCATGGCGCTCTGGAAAACCATCGATATGCGCTTCCACCGGATGGCGCGCAACTCCGGCTCGCCGAGCGAGAGGATGTCGCGGCCCTCGAAGTGCACCGCGCCTCCCGAAATCACCGCGGGCGGAGGCAGTATGCGCAGGAGCGCCTGAGCCATCGTCGACTTCCCGCTTCCCGACTCGCCCGCGACACCCACGACTTCTCCCGGCATGATGTCGAGCGATACGTCGTCGATCGCGCGCACGGGCCCGCGCGAAGTAATGTAGTCGACGCAGAGGCCGCGGATCGAGAGAAGCGGGTCAGCCATTGTCGATGACGACGGGCGTCGAGCGCGTCGGCTCCTGATGCCTGGCTGCCAAGTGCGCGCGCCATGCGCGTTCGAGCTGCAGCCGCGGATTGGTGATTTCATCGAAACCCGAGTTGAGCATGGTCAGGGCGAAGCCGACGAGAGCCACGCACAACCCGGTGGGAGCGAAGGTCCACCACGCGCCGGTGAGTATCGCCGAGTCGTTCTGCGCCCAGTAGAGGTTCGTGCCCCACGTGAAGGCCGCAACGTCTCCAAGCCCCAGGAACTCGAGTCCGACCTGCGCTCCAATCGCGTAGACCGTGCTGCCGATGACCTGCGCGACCAGAAGCGACATCATGTTCGGGAGGATCTCGCTACGAATGATGCGGAAGCGCGACTCGCCACACACAACCGCGGCCGCGACGAAGTCGCGCCTTCGCAGAGCGAGCGTTTGCGCGCGCAAGATTCGAGCATTCCAAGCCCATCCCGTCGCAATGAGAACGAGCGCGATTGTGAACGGCCCCGCGGGTAAGTACGCGGCGATGACGATGGCCAGCGGTAGCCCAGGTATGACGAGAAACACGCTGAAGAGCACGGAGAGAAGAGCGTCCGTCCGGCCGCCGAAGTAGCCCGCGGCGATGCCGACGAGTGCGCCGAGCACCACCACGGACAGACCCACCGCGAATCCGATGACGAGCGAGACTCGCGTCCCCACGACCACCTGCGCGAGAACATCACGCCCCTGGCCCGTCGTCCCGAGCCAATGATCGGCGGAGGGGGGCTGCAGCGGGATGCCGACGAACGCGTCGGGGTCGCCGACGAGCGCCGGGCCGATGAGCCCGACGACGGCGAAGAAGCCGAGGATGACGGCACCGATCGTCG
Source organism: bacterium (assembly GCA_046160485.1). Taxonomy (GTDB): domain Bacteria; phylum Orphanbacterota; class Orphanbacteria; order JBJXGV01; family JBJXGV01; genus JBJXGV01. The sequence continues at coordinate 17,180 of JBJXGV010000005.1, forward strand.
CCTTGCGGTCGCGGCGGATCGCCGCCCACCAGGAGGCAGCGCCCGTCGGGCGCCTTGTCGCGTGCGCGCTCACGAGCCCGTCTCACGGGTACGAGGGTCCATCCATAGGTACACGACATCCACGAGCCAATTCGCACCGAGCACAGCGAGTGTGATCACAAGGAAGATCCCTTGCATGAGCGGATAGTCTTGATTTCGTACCGCCTGAACCAGCAAATACCCCATGCCTGGGTAGGAGAACACGATCTCGGTGAGGAGCGAGCCGCCGAGGACGAACCCGAGCGCCATGCCGAAACCCGTGATGCTCGGCAGGAGCGCATTGCGCGCCGCGTACGAGAAGGCCACCCGTGACGGCTGAAGCCCCTTCGCGCGCGCGAGATTGACGTAGTCCGATCCGAGCACCGCGATCATGGTGTTGCGCATGGAGAGCAGCCAGCCGCCGAGGGTCGCGAGCACAACCGTGCCTATGGGTAGTGCTGAGTGACGAACGACATCGGTGAGGAACTCGACCGTGAACGCAGGCGCGAGGTCGTCGCCGTACGCATGCCCAAGAGGGAACCACTGAAGCGAGAAGCCGAAGACGTAGAGCGCCACCATCGCCAGCCAGAAGTACGGGAACGCTCCGAGGAAGACGAGAAACGACGGCAGCCACGTGTCGAGCCAGCCGCGACGCCACCAGGCCGCCGCGACGCCGAGCAACGTGCCGATGACGAAGCTCAGCACAACCGCCGTTCCCGACAAGAACACGGTCCAGGCGAGGCCGGTGCCGATGACTTGCGCGACCGAAGCGGGGAAGTACGCGACCGAGATACCGAGATCGCCCGCGACGACGTGCGCGAGATACGTGGCGTACTGGTTCGGCAGCGGTGCGTCGGTGAGTCCGAAGGTTTCGCGGAGGGCGGCCATGGCCTCCGGGGCGAGTTTGCCGCGGACGCGCGCGAAGAGCGCGGTCGCCGGGTCACCGGGCATGAGGCGAGGGAGGAAGAAGTTGATCGTCAGCGCTACCCACGCCGCGAGGAGGTAGAAGCCTAGCCGTCCGAGGAGGTAGCGCAAGCTCTCCTCCTAACGCGGCTCGAGGGTGGTGAGAACCAAGAGGACCTCACCACGGTCGAACTTGTTGGGGGATGGGTCGGCGTAGGGCGCCGCTTCGGACGGGAAGCCGTCGAAGCGGCTCGTGTTGTACTCGGCCCAAGACGGGTTCGGGTAGAGTGGGATCGCGGGCGCCTCGGCGACGAAGGTCCGCTGCATTGCGTCGGCGAGCAAGCGCTGTTTTTCAGGGTCCGGCTCGAGTTCGAACGCCGTGAGAGCGCTGTCGGCCGACGGGCTGCCGTACCGGTGCCAATTGCCCATCGCCGCGATCCCCACCGGATTCACGGTGGCCGAAGACATGAGCCACCGGTAGAACGCATAGGGTGTTGGTCCCTCGAAGGACCACCCTAGGCTGAGATCGAAGTTGCCTTCCTGAACCCGCTGGAACCACGCGCTGAAATCGTACGTCCGAACGGAGGCGTCGATTCCAAGTTCGCGCAGGCCCCTGGCGATGACCTGCGCCGCGCGCACCCAGTCCGACCAACCGGACACCGTGAGAACATCGTAGCGCCATGGTGAGCCGTCGCGGAGGCGGCGCACGCCGTCGGCGCCCTTGGGGTAGCCGGCTTCATCCAAGAGCGCGCTCGCCCGAGCCATATCGTAGTGCACCCAGTCCCCGCCGGAGGCGATCTCTGCATTGCGCCATGCGGCGTAGGCGTCGCTCATCCCCGTCGCGTCGGCGGGACGCGAATAGCGGTAGAGCGCTACGTCAACCAGGAGATCGCGATCGATCGCCATGCTGAGCGCCTTGCGCACGCGAACATCGTCGAACGGCGCGCGGGTCGTGTTTGCGTAGAGGAAGATGCTGCTGCCGGTGAGCGGGAACCAGTAGCGGTGATCTTGCGGGCTGCGGCTTACGAACACGCGGTCGACCGCGGGGATGAAGTTCCCGGCCCAGTCCACTTCGTCGAAGACGAGCGCCAGGTTTGCGCGGTCGTTCGATGGGTAGGCCGGGCATCGGATCGCGTCGAAACGCGGCAAGCCTGGCTGCCAATAGTGGGGGTTGCGGCCCAACTCGTACACTTGGTTTCGGAAGACGCGCACCTCGGTGAACGGCCCCGTGGCGACAGGGTTCTCGTTGGCGAACACAACCGGATCCGCGATGCCGCCCCAATCGTGCTCGGGCACGATCTGTTGCGCCGCGATCTCATCGAAGCCGGGGATGAAGACACGCTTGAAATGAAAGTCGATCGTCGTGTCGTTCTCGGCGCGCGCATCGTCGAGAAAGCCCCAGACGCCGCGGCGGTCGAGCGCCGGGAAGCGGCGCAAGAGGTGGAATGTGAACGCGACATCTCGGGCCGTGAAGGGGCGGCCGTCCGACCAGAGGACGCCGTTGCGCACGGTCACCCGGAGCACGCGGTTGTCGTCGCGCCACTCGCGCGCGACCCCGAGCCACGGGACGTACTCGGCCTTCACGCTGTTGAAGACGAACATCGGCTCGTAGATTCCAGCAAGTGACGGCCACCGCGCGGATGTCGCCGTCGTGAGCGGGTTGAAATTCCGGACCCACGAGGCTTGCTGCTCTTGCGAAACCACGAGCACTCCCTCGGGGGCGCGCGATTGTTCGCGAGCGCACCCTAGCCCCGCGAACGCCGCGAGTCCGCACGCCAGTCGAATGACCAATCGAAGGCGCGGGCGCAGCCTCATGATCCGAATCGGGAGACTCGGACCCAGTCGACGAGCATGACTTGCGGGAAACGGGTGCTCGCGTCGGGAGGGCCGACGAAGTTCCCACCCACCGCGAGGTTGAGGATCACGAAGAAGGGATGCTCGAACACCCAGCGTCCGCCGGACGGGAGTTCCCGTGGCGTGACGGCATGGTAGCGCACTCCGTCCACGGTCCAAGTGATGCGGTTCACATCCCACTCGACGCCGAAGACGTGGAAGTCGGCGTCGAACCCCGCTGCGGTGGTGAGTTCGTAGCGGCGCGTCACGGCGGCGCCGCCGGAGTAACCAGGACCGTGAAGGCTGCCGTGGAGGACACGCGGTTCCTGGCCGCGATATTCCATGATGTCGATCTCGCCGCACGCCGGCCAGCCGACGACGCCGAAGTCGGATCCGAGAAGCCAGAACGCGGGCCAGATACCTTGTCCCACCGGCAAGCGGATGCGGGCCTCGAAACGCCCATGAGTTTGCTCGAAGAGGTCGCGCGTATTGATGCGCGCCGAGGTGTACTCGCGGCCCTGAAGGGTTTCGGCTCGCGCGACGATGGCGAGATTCCCGGCGCCATCGAGCGCGGCGTTCACGGTGCGATCGGTGTCGTACTCGAGCTGCGCGTTCCCCCAGTCCGTACCGATGTCGAAGCGCCAGCGGGTTGGGTCGGGGGATTGCCCGGCGGGTCCCTCGAAGTTGTCCTCCCAAACGACTTGCCACTCCTCCGAGTCTTCGGCGCACCCCCCGAGGGATGCCACGAGCGCGAGAGAGATGACGAAGAGCCGGAGGAGACGCTTCATGGGAACGAGCATGGCGTTCATCGAACCTCCCGGCGGCGCGCCGTCGTGGGGAAGAGCTCTGGGTCGGCGAGCGCTGCCTCGAGGATCAGCGTCGCCGCGCCGATGGCGACGGCCCGCGGTCCGAGCGCGCTCGTTCGAACCTCAGCGGCAGCCACGGAGCTCACCAGCGTGCGTCGCCAGACGATGTCACGAAGGGGTTCGAGCAGCAAATCGCCAAGTCGCGCGAGACCGCCCCCCAAGATGACGACTGCCGGGTTCATGAGGTTGAGCATTCCGGCCACCGCGATTCCAAGGTGTTCCGCCGCCTCACGCGCCACCTGCAGAGCCAGCGCATCGCCGGCTAGTGCCGCATCCTCTATCGTATCGATGGTAATCGACCCCTTCGCGAGCGAGCTTTGAGGGTAGTCGGCGATCAGCGATCGTGCGCGCGCGACGAGCGCTTGCGCACCCACGAGCGTGGCAAGGCAGCCTCGCAGACCGCAGATGCACGGACTGCCGCTCGGATCGATGGCCATGTGTCCGATCTCGCCGGCGACGCCGGTCGCACCCCGGTACATCTTGCCGTGGACGTAGTGTCCCGAGCCGACGCCGGTTCCGAGTTTGATGTAGGCGATATCGTCGATGCCGCGCCCGGCGCCCCACCAATGCTCGGCGAGAGCGCCCAGGTTCGCATCGTTGTCCACCAACACAGGGACGCCGAATCGCTCACCGAGTTCGGCGAGCCCACTTTGTCCTCGCCACTCCGGCAGCACCACCTCGGACAACAGCTCAGGGTGCTTTGGATCGACCGGGCTTGGCACCGCGACCCCGATCCCCACCAGCCGCCGTGCGCCGCGCCGCGACGCTGCGAGGCATTCGCTGCACAGTTCGGCGACGAGTGCCCTTGTGCCGGGTGGGTCGGTGCGCACCGGGTGGCTGCGCTCCTGCCAAGCCAGCACCTCACCCCGCAAATCCGTGAGCGTGACCGCGACGTGGGCGGCGCCGATCTCGACACCGAGGATGACGTAGGCGTCGTCTTGGAATTGAAGGACGATCGGGCGCCGCCCGCCCGCGGAGGGGCCGCTTCCGACTTCGTCGACGAGGCCCGTCCGTAGCAGCGATCCGACGATCTCCGACACGGTGGAGCGCGAGAGTCCGGCTTGCCGAGCGATTTCGGCGCGTGAGATTCGCCGCTCGCGCCAGACGAGCCTAAGGACCGAGTCGGCGAGAGGGCGCCGGCGCGCGGGGGCGGCGCGGCGCGATTGTTTCTTCGTCGCAACAGCCATTGTGGTTCTCGAGTGGCTACGCCCGCGCACTAGCGGCCTCCAACTGCCGGACTACTTGTGTAGGTAGATGTTGTCCACGAAGACGGTTTTCTCATCGCCCACCATCGAGATGATGAGCTGCGCCAGATGGGCTCTACTCGTAAGGCCGGTGAAGTTCGCAAGAGGAATCTCGAGCGGGACCCAGACGCCGTTGGTGAGCGGGGGAGTCGAACTGGCGTCGAACGTGAGCTCGTGCTCCCTGTCGGGGGCGCCGCCGAAACGCCCGTCGGCGCCAAAGTCGACGAGCTTGACTCTGAACGTCGTCGCGTTGGGCACCCAAACGTCCATGTGGAAGTGGGTCATCTGAGTTGCGTCGATCTGTTCGGTGGGCTCGGCGGGCGGCGGCTCGGGTGGCGGCGCCTTGAACGCGATCCCCGCGAACGAGAGGTTCGTGTACGACTTCACGTCGTCACCCGCCACCTGCAAGTCGATGATGGTCGCGCTGCCGAAGGCCAACCAGCTGTAGACAGGCACGTTCGTGTAGGCGTCGCTATAGAACGAAATCACGTTGCTTGCAGGAACGGTCGGAGTCGGCGCCGCAATCGTGGGCGGGCCGGAAGCGCTCACCTTGAGTTCCCCGTCGACCTCCACCGACCCGAGCGTGGCCGTGATCGTCGCGTTTCCGGCGCCGACCACCCGGATCACTCCGTCCGTTACGGCCGCGACCTCCTCGTTCGATGAAGTGAAGGTGAAGTAACCGGGGGAGTGCAGCACGGTGATATTGCCCCCGCTCACTTCGAAGATGGTCTTGGTGCCTCGCACGCTGACCGTCCCGCCCACGAAAACGCCCTGAGCCTGCGCGGGCGAATCCATCGAGGGCGCCGGGTTCAGAATCCCGCCGACGCTTTCGAACATGATGTCGTCGAACCAGATCTGGTAGCCCAGGTTGTTCTCGTGGCCTTCAGCGAAGTAGAAGAGACCGCTTTCGGAGGTAAGCCTGCTGGAGAGCGGGATGGGGATGATGTACTTCGTCCAGGTCGTCGTGAGCGGAATGTTGGTTCGACTCGCTTCGTATTTCGATGTTCCGGTGTTGTCGTTGCCCAACCCGGCCACGTTGAGCGTCGCGGTCTTGCTCGCCTTGGCCCAGAAGGTCAGCGCGTTGTAGCTCGAGAGGTCGCGCGGCACTGTGGCGACGATGGCGCCCCCGGCGTATCCGCCGGCAGGAGGGTCGTTCGGGCCGGGAACCGTGACCCGGAACGACGCGGACCCGCGGAATTTCTCATTCGAATCGAAGGTCACGGCGTCGAGTTTCGAGCCGAGGAAGGCCTGGAAGTTGACATTGTCGCTGACGCCGTCCGAGAAGACGATCGGGTCGGTGTCGAGCGGCGCGAGGCCCAGGCCAGACGTGTCCCGCTCGCACCCAGAAGCGGCGAGCGCTATCAGCGCCGCTGTCGCGGCGAATCGAATCGCGTTTCTCGGGGTCATTCCTCGCCTCCGGTCTGCGTATCGACGTCCTGAGGACGTAAGCCACGACGAACGAAGCCCGCCCACTCGCGCCATACTTTGTTCTCGGTCCGAGCAAAGGAATATGCCGCAGCGCGCCGGGCCCTGTCAAGCAACCGGGCCGCGCCTCCTCTCGACGATGGCTCTTGCTCCATCGCGAAGTCGGGGCGCCACGGGAATCGGACCCCGTGCCATTTTGCTCCGGCGATTCGCATGTCATCGATCAATTCATCGAACCAAAGGAGAGAAACCTCGTTGCGTTCAGCGAACCGAACGCGACGGTCGCGACGATGACGTCGAGATCGTCGCGCGCGAACGCCTCCTGGTTGCGCGCACGCTCGACATCCGAAAGCCCCGCGTGATACGGCGCGGCGCGCACGCCCTGCTCGCGCAGCCAATCCGCCGTCGCGTCGACCGAGCGGCGGCTGAGGCAATAGACGATGCCGCTCTCCCCGCGGTGACGCGCGATGACGCCGAGGATGTCGGCGCGCGTGTTGCGCCCTTCGCCCTTCTTCTGCGCGGTGATCACGAGGTTCGGCCGGAAGAACGAGCCCTTGAAGCCCGCGGGCTTCGTCATCCCGAGTTCGCGGATGATGTCGCCCGCGACGCGGCGCGTGGCCGTCGCCGTGAGCGCGAGTACGGGAATGTCGCCGAGTTCGCGCTTGAGCCCCGAGAGCCGGCGATACGCCGGACGAAAGTCGTGTCCCCACTGGCTGATGCAATGCGCTTCGTCGACGACGACGA
>JBJXGV010000006.1:0-15578 GCA_046160485.1 bacterium
CCCGCTGAGTGCCATCCTGACAATCACCGCGCGATCGACTTCCTTCCTGCTCATGAGATATGTCTCCGTCATGGGGGGACATTTTCATGGAGCAGTTAGGGGGTGACACTTCTATAGAGCATCCGCATCGAACGGGACGCGCCTTGCACGCGGCCGCGCGGCCACGTTATGCTGCCGCCGTGCCCGCCGACGCGAAGAATCCCCCGCACGAAACGCCTCCTCGCGCCGCCGGGCGCCGCGGCGCGCTCGCGCTCGCGTTCTCGGATTCGCGCGCGCGGCTCTGCGTCCTCCTCGCCGCGGTCTGTGCGCTCGTGTACGGCGCCTCCGCGCTTCAGCATGCCGCGGGGGAGTGGACCGCTCCTCTCGACGACGCGTACATCTACTACCAGTACGCGAAGTCGTTCGTGTCGGGGAGTCCGTTCGCCTACGCGCCGGGTGAGCCCGCGACGACCGGCGCCACGAGCCTTCTGCATCTGATCTTGCTTGCTCCCTGGTTCTTGCTCGGCGTCAGCGGTTCGGGCGCCGTCGTCGTCACGTTCCTCGGCGGCGCGGCCGCACTCGCCGCGACGCTCGTTCTTCTGCACGACCTGCTCGAGAAACGCGCCTCGCGCGAAATGGCTTTGTGGGGCGTACTCCTCTTCGCGGCGTCGGGGCCGCTGGCGTGGGGCTACTTCTCGGGAATGGAGCTGCCGCTACTTCATCTCTTCTTCGTGGCGTCGCTACACGCGCTTCTGACACCGGTATCGACGCGCCGCCGCGTCGCCGTGCTTTGCGGGCTCGCGCTCTGCCGGCCCGAGGGATTCTTGTTTCCCGTGACGCTTCTTGTTTGCGCGGCGGGCGCGGCCGTCCTCGCGCACCGCGCGCGCGGCGCAGGCGCCGGCGCGAGCGCGGACGATCGTGATTCATCGCCCGCACCGCTCTCGCTGCGCGCGCTCGCGATTCCCGTCGCGGTCGGCGCGCTGCCGTTTCTTCTCGCGCTCGTTCTGACCGGCACGCTCTCGTCGCAGTCGATGCGCGCGAAGGCGCTTCTCTTCGAGGGTTCGACGACGACCGGTGAACTCATCGCGCGCGGGGCGGCGTACTTTGCGGTCGTGCTCAAGGGTGTCTTCGGTGAGGGCGCCTCCGAGCCGACCGGCGCGCTCTCCGCGAACCGCTGGCAGGTCGCGACGTTTTTTCCGCCGCTTGCGCTCCCGCTGTTTCTCTTGGGACTGCTCCCCGATGCCGCGGAGGAGGCGCGCCGCCGCCGTCCCGCGTTGTTTCTCCCCGCGGCGCTCTGGTTCTTCGGTGCGCTGCTTCTCGAGTCTGCGCTCCTGCCGTATCCGTCGCATTGGAATCGCTACACGATGCCGTTCTTTCCGCTCTTCCTCGTCGGCGCGGTTTTCGGTGCGCACCGCCTCGCGGGTTGGCTCGGCGAGGCGCGCTCCGGCCTCTCCGCCGCTCGCGGCCTGCTCGCGTTCTTCCTTCTCTTCTCGATCGTCGGATGGGCGCAACTCGCGGTCGGCTTCGGGCGCAACGCGCGCGATATCCACGATCAGCATGTCAACGCGGGGCGATGGATCGCGGCGAATCTGCCGCCGGCTTCGCGCATCGCGGTGAACGATGCGGGCGCGCTCGCGTATTTCGGCGGCCGCCCGATTCTTGATCTGCTCGGGCTGGTTTCACGAGGCACGACCGAACCCGTCAACGAAGGTGCGGGCGCGCTCTACGAATACCTCGAGTCGCTCCCGGCGGCGTCGCGGCCGACGCACTTCGCGGTGTATCCCGATTGGTTTCGTCTCGCCGACGCGGGGATCTTCGGCGCGACCATCTACACCGCGCCGCTGTTTGCCCCATCGATCGCGGGGAGCCCGCTGCCGCTCACGATCTACGTCGCGGATTGGAGCCTCGCCGGCAGCGGCGCGCAGCCGCTCGCGGTGCCGCCGGGATGGCGCGTCGTCGACGCGCTCGACGTCGCCGACCTCGCGAGCGAGCACGCGCACGGTTATCGTTTTCGCCGGCCCGGCCCCGGCTATCCGGAGTCCGACGCACTCTCGCTTCACTACGCGGGCGACGGCGCGCCGCGCGTCGCAGACGGCGGCCGTCTCATCGCCGGCGGCGAGCGTTTCCGCACGACGGCGAGCGCCTCGCAAGACCTGCTTCTCGTCGCGCGTACAGACGGCGCGTTCCGCCTCGATGTGAAAGTCAACGGCGCGTCCGCGGGGACGTGGAACCACAACGGGCCGAGCGGAGTTTGGAGCGAAGCCGGCTTTCCGATTCCTGCCGCTGCGGTGCGCGGCGGCGCGGTCGAGTTCGAAATCGACACGCCCCCCGCACTCGGTGCGCGGAGTTATCGCGTCTTCCACTACTGGGTCTGCCAGCGCGGATAGGAGGTTCATCGTGTCGCGGGGTCCGGTTCGCGCGCGCTTTCTCATCAACCCGTATTCGGGGATTCCGCTCGTTCGAGCGCCCGTCTACTCGATCATCGAGAAGACGTTTCTGCGCTCCGACTGGGATTTCGACATCAAGATCTTGCGCGCGCGCGGCGACGGCGAGCGCGAGGCGCGGCGCGCCGCGGAAGAAGGGATCGATGTCGTCGTGGGAGCGGGAGGCGACGGAACGCTCCACGACATCGGCAACGGCTTGGCCGGCACGCGCACGGCGCTCGGCGTCATTCCGCTCGGATCCGGCAATGGCTACGCGCGCGCGCTCGGTATTCCGCTCGACACGACACGCGCGATGCAGGCGCTCCTTACCGGCGCGCCCAAGCCGCTCGACGTCGGCGAAATCGGCGGCCGTTTCTTCCTGAGCACGTCGGGCGTCGGTCTCGACGCCGCGGTGGGCGAAGAGTTCGAGAAGAGCCCGTTTCGCGGCGGCATCCCGTACTTCGGCATCGCGTTCAAGGAGATCTTGCAATATCAGCCGTTCGGCGTGCAGCTCGAGTTCGGCGGCGAGCGGCGCGAGTTTCGGCCGCTGCTCGTGACGGTCGCGAACACGAATCAGTTCGGTCTCGGCGCCGTCATCGCGCCGAAGGCGCGCCCCGACGACGGATTGCTCGACGTGTGCGTCATCGAGGAGTTCTCCGTTCTTGAGGCGCTCTTGCACACGCCGAAACTCTTCCTCGGCGAGATCGACCAGCTTCCGAACGTGAACATCTATCAGACGCCGGAAGTGCGGCTCGTCCTCGAACGCGCGGTGCCGGGGCACGTGGACGGCGAGCCGCGCGCGCTCCCAAGCGAGATCCTCTTTCGCGTCAGGCCGGCCTACCTCAACGTTTGGCTGTCGGCGCCCGCGGCCTGAGTGCGCCGGCCCGCACGCACCTTCGCGGGATGCTCGGGCGGCGGCGGCGGAAGTTCGCCGACGGCGCCGGTGCCGAACGGCGCGCGCCAGACGTCGAGGACGTGCGGCAGATCGCGCGCCCACGCCGCGCTCATGAGCACGAGGATGGCCGCCGCCGCCGCGAAATTGCCGCGTGACCGTCCGATCGCGCGCATCGTCGCACGCGGCGCCGTGAGCGCGAGCCCCGCGTACGCGAAGAGAATCGGTAACAGCGGAATGCGATAGCGCGACATCCCGAAGATCACCGCGTGGATGATGACGTAGAAGATGAGGAGCGCGAACGTGAGGCGCCGTTCCGCGCCCGCGGGTGAGGCGAAGAGCCCCGCGACCGCGAGAATCGAGAGCGCGATGAACGCCGCCGTGCTCGCGGTCGTGAGAATCTGCGTCGCGAAGGGTCCGGGCGGAGGTTTGTAGTAGCGCGCGCGAAGATGACGGATCAGAAAATTCGACGGCGTCCAGAGCGCCGCGAGTTTCGTCACGGCGCGGCGCGCGACGAGAGCGGGGTGGCGCGCCATGAACGCGAGGCCGCCGCGGACTTCGCAGCGCATCCGGTCGGCGATGTTCGCGTCGGTGCAGCGCGCGCGCACCGGAATCCCCGCCGCGGGAGGTCGCGGCTCCATCCGTCCCCAGTCGTAGTTCTCCGCGGGAAACGCGTTCTGGTTTTGCTGCAGCGCGAACCCGATGTTCGTGCTCACGAGCATGAAGCGATCGTATCGAAGCCAGTTGCGCAGGGTGACCGGCGCGATCACGAGCGCGCACGCGAGCATGCAGATCGCGAAGAGTTCGGCTGCGCGGCGCCGCGACGGCCGCGCGATATCGACGAACCACGGCAGAAGCATTACGAGAAACGGGAGCGCGATTTCCTTCGCGAGCGTCGCCGCGCCGAGGAGGGCGCCCGCGATCGCGGCGTCGCGGCGCGACCGCGTCTCCGCAACGCGCAAGAGACTCAGAAACCCGGCGGCGAAGAGCGTCGTGAAAAGCGTCTCCGTCCAGACGAAATGTGTAAACGCGATCAGTTCGGGAAGAAGTGCGATCGCAAACGCGCCCGCGAGCGCGGCGCGATCGTTACGCAAGAGGCGCCGGCCGATTCGATACGAGAGCCACACCGTCGCGACGCCGAGAATCACCTGAGCGAACTTGACCGCGACGAGCGAGCGGTTCGAAATCGCGAGGACGCCAGCCATGAAGAGCGGATGAAGCGGCGCGTAGTGCGCTTCGTCGAATCCGGTCGGCGGTGTCACGTAGGGCGTGTGGTCGAGGACCCGGTTCGCGGCGGCGACGAAGAGTTTTTCGTCTCGCACGGGCGGTGTGGCGTACGTGAGTGCGAGCGGGATCGCGCGCGCCGCGAATGCGACGGCGAGCAGGACGAAGACGGCCCTGCGCGGAGAGACCGCGGGCGGGCGCGCGAGTGCGGAGCCGTTCACGCGGCGAGAATACGGTTCACCACCGGGGCGCGTCATCAGATGATTCCGAGTCCGCGCTCGCGGCGCGCCTTCGATTCGCGCGACAGCTCGGCGAGGTGCGCGCGCGGCATGTTACGATGCCGCGATGCGCAAGATCAGTTCGCCGCCGCGTCGTCGCGACGGGGGCGTCCGGCACAGTGTCGCGTTCGCGCTCTTCATCGCGGCGTTCGCGGCTCTCGCGTTCGGCTGCGCGCGCCGGGATGACCCGCGCCCCAACGTCATCCTCATCTCCATCGACAGCCTTCGCGGCGATCGCCTCGGCTGCTACGGCTACCCGCGTCCCGTCTCGCCGACTCTCGACCGGCTCGCGCGCGAGGGAGTTCTCTTTTCAGACGTCATAAGCCAATCGTCGTGGACGCTTCCCGCGCACATCTCGCTCTTGACATCGCAGTACGGCTACCGGCACGGGGTCAACGACGAAAAAGACCGGCATGATCCGGGACTCACGACGCTCGCGGAGGCGTTTGGCGCGGGCGGCTACGTGACCGCGGCGATCGTGAGTGGGCCGCTCCTACGCCGCGAGTTCGGGCTGGCGGAAGGTTTCGACCACTTCGACGAATCCGCCGCCGAAAAGCGTGCGCGCGAATCTCACACGGCGTTGGCGGGTCCGAAGACGAACCGGGCAATTCTCTCGTTTCTCGATTCGACGCCGAGCAAGCCGCTCTTTCTGTTTCTTCACTACTGGGATGTCCACTACGACTACGCGCCGCCCGCGCCGTACGCGCGCCTCTTCGGGCACGATTCGCTTTCGTCGCGAAGTTTCTCGGATTTCATCCGCGACAAGACGATCAACGCGAGCCTCGACGAGCACGATCGCGCGCAGCTTGCGGCGCTCTACGATGGCGAGGTGCGCTACACGGATCACTTGATCGACGCGGCGCTTTCGGCTCTGCGTGATCGCGGATACCTCGAGCATGCGATCGTCGCCGTTACGTCCGATCACGGCGACGAGTTCTTCGAACACGGAGCGAAGGGACACCAGAACACACTGTACGACGAGGTCATTCGGATTCCGCTCATTCTCTGGTTCGGCGATGGCGCGCACGCGGGCCATGTGATCGGAGAGCGGGTCGAACTGATCGACGTCTACCCGACCTTGCTCGCGGCGGCCGGGCTCGCGTTCGACGCGGAGTCGATCGACGGACGCGATCTCGCGCCCGCGCTCGGCGGCGCGAAGCACGCGGCGCGCGAGCCATTCGGGACCGGACGCCCGCGGATCTCCGAGACGCTGACGAAGGACCGCGCCACGACGATGAGTTCGCGCGTTCCGCTCGAAGCGATCGAACTCGACGGGAGGAAGCTCCACGTCTGGCGCAATCAGGCCGCGCGGCGCGAGCTATTCGATCTGCGTTCCGATCCCGCCGAGGCGCACGACGTCTACGCCGCGCAGCGCGCCGGCGCGGACGCCCTCGAGGCGCTGTTGACGCAGCGTGTCGCGTCCGCCGGGGCTGCATCCGCCGCGGACACGGCAAGCCTCGACCCGGCGACCGTCGAGGAACTCCGCTCGCTCGGCTACATCGACTAGCGGGGGAGTCGCGCGCGGCGAATCGTTACTGCCGGACCTCGACGCGAGAGTCGACCAGGATGAGCTTGAGCTTCTTCGCCTCGGGATGCTTGAGCATGTAGCGCGAGATCGGATTGAGAATCATTCCCTCGAGCGTCTTCTTGAGGTTGTGCGCGCCGGTTTGAACCGAGTAGCCCTTGTCGGCGATCGCCTTCTTGACGCTCTTCGAAATGTCGACGTGAATCCCCTTCGCCAAGAGCCGCGTCTCGATGTCTCGGAAACGGAGTTCGGCGATTTCGAGAACCGCCTCCGTCGAGAGCGGTTTGAAGTAGAGAACCTCGTCGATCAACTCTAGGAACTCCGCGGAGAAGAATTGCTTCACCGCGGACTCGGTCTGTTTCTGCTCTTGCTCGCGCCGGCGCGCGTCGTCCGCATCGGCGAAGCCGACCGTTTTTCCCTCGAGGCTGCGCGGCGAGATGTTCTCCGAGTTGGTCGTCACGACGATCGTCGTGTTCGAGAAGCTGATCGGCCGCCCCTCTTCGTCGCCGACGGTGCCGTCGCGGAAGAGCTGCATGAGCGCGTTCGCGACATCCGGGTGCGCGCGCTCGATCTCGTCGATCACGACGACCGCGTTCGGCGTGCGCTCGACCGCCGACGTGAGGAACCCGCGAGTCTTTCCTTCGCTTGATGCCTGCCCGAAGAGCTTGCCGTGGCCGTTGTCGTTGGCGTACTGCGCCATGTCGACGCGGATGAGGTTCTCCGGCCCGCCGAAGAGTTCGCGTGCGAGTGCAAGCGCGAGTTCGTTCTTGCCGACGCCCGACGACCCCACGAACAGGAAAACGCCGTCGGCACGCTGCGGGTTCGCCGTGAGGCCGAGCTTCACGACGCGCACGACGTCGACGATGCGCTCGATGACGTGATCCTGGCCGCGCACGCGCTCGCGAAGCCGCGCATCGAGATCGATCAGCTCGCCGCCGATGCGCGCGGCGATCTTCTCTACGGGAATGCCGGTGCGGATCGACAGAGCGTTCGCGACCTCGCCGCGTCCTACCGCGGGCCGCGCGGTGCGCGCCGATTTGTGCGTGACCGCATGCGCCGCCGCCTCGTCGAGAATCTCGATCGCCTTTCCGGGGAGAACGCGTTCCTTGAGGTAGCGATCGGAGAGCGTCACCGCCATCTCGATCGCCTCGTCGCGAATCGAAACGCCGTGATAACGCTCGAGCCGCGGCCGCACCATCTTGAGGATCTCCTCGGCCGCCTCCACGCTCGGTTCGTCGATGCGCAGCCGCTCCATCTGATAGACGATCCACGGGTGATACGTGCGGTAGCGCTGATAGCCCCACGTCGAGATGGAACTGACGAGCCGCAGGTCGGGATCGCGCGTCGACATCTCGAGGATGTACGAACCGTCGAAGAGCGGAGTCTCCGCGTCGCCGCCGCCTAAGAAGTTTTCGAGCTGATTGATGTAGACGATCGTGTCGCGCCGCGAGGCCGCCTCGCGAAGCGCGAGGAACAAGATCCGCTCGAAATCCTCGGGGTCCTTGATGAGCGAGAGGATCGACGAGAGCGTGATTTCGATGATTCGCATCCGGCGGAATCGCGCGGGGACACGGCCTGACCGGATCTGCGCGGCAAGCCGCAGGAGCATCGTGCGCTTCCCGACGCCCGGCGGTCCTTCGAGGAGGATGTTGTGCCGCTCGCGCCGCTGGAGAATCTCGAGCATCCGCTCGACCTCGGCGTCCCAGAAGCGGTGCGCGCCCATCGGTTTTTCCGATAGGAGGTACGTCACCTCGAGGCCGACGCGCTCCAGAATGGACGCTGCCGGCTCGCGAACTCGTCTGGCGCGGCTCTTGCCACTTCGCTCCATCGCTCCCCCCCGTTGTCGAACACTTATCGAGCCAAGTGACGCCATTCTTGAGTAAAGCCTTTCGTATTTTGGGCCGATCTCACGAAAGGTTGCGCGTGGAAGGTAGGTATGGGTCGTGGGGATGTCAACGAAGGAGTGCCCGCCATCAAAACAGACGCTCAGGTTCGGTGCAGGCGAGAGCCGCGTGCTCTCGCGACGGTCGGTCTATGTGTGGCATTTCTGGTCGCGTTCGTGTCGTGCACGCCACCCATGCTCATGAACCGGCGGCCGAACGAACTCGCAAGCGTCGAGAAGGTCGGCGTTCTTCTTTTCGAGCAATCGTCCGAGAAGGGCTCGCGGCGCGACGCCGAAGTCATCACGGAAATCTTTTCGATGCAGATGCGCCGCTACTTTCCGGAGTTAGTCGAGCGCTTCGAGATCGACGCGGCCCTCGCGGCGCGCGGCGAGAAAGCGCCGACGCACCTCACGCCCGAAGAGGCGCGCCGGCTCGGCGAAATCTTCGACTGCGACGCGTTCTTCGTCGGACGCATCACGATGCTCGCGAACCGCGCCGCGCTCATCGGGCTTCGCGGCAATCATCAGTTCGGCCTCTCGGTAACGCTCGTCTCCGCGCGCACCGGCGAGACGCTGATCGCGGCCGACGTGGACATGGAGGGAAGTTATCTCGCGCCGCAGGACACGCCGGAGGAGATCGCGATCTACTCCGTCAGGAAGATGGTCGAGCAATTCGGTTTCGAGGAGAAACACGTCGAGTGGTTGTCTCGGCGTTCGCCGCTTTGGCGCGCGGCGCTGGAAGCGTACGAAGAGCGCCGCTTTTGGGACGCAGCGTGTCTCTTCGGCGAGGTCGTGACGGAGTACCCGGCGAACATTCTGACGGAGGAGGCCTACTTGCTCCTCGGCCGCTGTTTCCGCGAGGTCGGGCTCGATGCGGATGCCGAGCGCGCGTGGAGCACGCTCGCCGCCGCGTTTCCGCAGAGCGAGTTTCAGCCGGCGGCGCTCGGTGAGAACTCGGCGCTCGCGTTTTCCACGGGGCGCGCGCGCGAAGGGGATTCGCTTCTCGTCGCGCTGCAGTCGCGCAAGAACCACCCGGACGAGGTCGCGTCCGTGGCGCGCGCGATTGCGAACGCGGCGTACGCCGGCGGGCTCGCCGCACGGCGCGCAGGAGATTGCGCGCGCGCGCCATCGTACTTTGCGCTCGTTCCCGTCGAGAGCGAGTACGGTCCGTACGCGGGATACGCCGCCGCGGAATGTCTCGCGTCGAGCGGCGACGAGCGCGGCGCCCTCGACATGATGCGCGTCGTCGCGGGTGCCCATCCGCGAAGCCGTAGCCACGCGGCGCTCGCGACCGAGGCGTGGATTGCGATCGGGCGCGCGGCGCTCGTGCGCGGCGACGACGACATCGCGCGATCCGCGTTCGCGCGTGCACGCGGCCGAGCGGGCGACGCGGGGCGCGCGGCGCTGGGCGCCGCGTGGATCCACGCGCGCGCCGGCGACCACTCCGGGGTGCGCGCAGAGCTCGCGAATGCCACGCCCGCCGACGAAATCGACCGGCTCGAGGCGACGGTGCTCATGGCCATGGCGCACCACGGGTCGGGCGATGGCGCCGCGGCGCAGAGCGCGCTCGAGGCCGCGCAGCGCGAGGCGGCGAAGCTGCGCGGCGATCGCGCATCCGGCGATGCGCTCGCACAAATCGCGGCCATACACCGCGAGCTCACCGAATACGAATCGCCGGCGTGGCGCGAAGTGATGCGTGCGCCGAGCGGCGACCGCGACACGCAATGCGAGCGCATCGGAGAACGCGTCACGACGCTGGCCGCGGATCGGTGGCGACTCCGCGAACGGCTCGCGCTCGAGGATCGCTTCGAAGCGAACGCAAGCCGTGTGGCGCTCGTCGAGGAACGCTGTGAGCTCCTCCTCGCGCACCTTCTGCTCGAAGAGGGCGCGGTCGCGCGCCGCGCGCCGAGCGCCAGCACCGAAGCGCCCGCGACGGCAACGACGGGAGGGAACTGATGCGATCGATGTGCGGAGCGCTTTCGTTTCTTGTGCTCGGTGCGCGTTTGAGGGCGGCGGCCGCCGCGACGATTTTCGTCATCGCGACCGCGAACCTCGCGCTCGCCGCGCCGCACGACGGCGATCGTCTCACGCGCCGCGATGGCCGCGTTCTCGAAGGCGAACTCGTCAGCCTCTCGCTGTGTGACGTCGTGTTCCTGCCGGAGGGTGAGGATGCGGCGCTGCAGATTCCGCGTGCGGAGATTCATTCGATCCGCCGCGCCGGCGGGCGCGAGATCGCGGGCGGGAAGCTCTACACCGACGAGGACGAGCTGAATCTTCGCGCGTCGTACGTCCGCGAGGTCGACCGGAAGCCGTACCTGGAGCGCGGCAAGGTTTCGCTCTCGAAGAAAGAGATCGCGAACCGCGCGATCTTACGCGGCTTCCTAACGGCGAGCGCGGCGACGCTGCTCACGAAAGGGGAGTCGAAGAAGATCGTCTTCCCTGCGGTCTTCGCGGGACAGTTCGTGCTGGCCTATGTGGTGGGGTTGTGAATCGGGAGGTGGAAGGAGTCATGCGATCGCAAAATGAAACACCGGCTCGGCGACGAGCCGCCCTATATGCGGTGCTCGCGTTCGGCGTGTTGCTCGCCGCGACTGGTTGCGGCAGCGCGCCGCGCGCCGAGAAGGATCTCGCGTGGGAGGGTCGCGTTCCGCAGAGAGTTCTCGTTCTGCCGTTCGAGAATCGATCGCAGTCGCCAGGCCTTGCGCTCGGACCGCTGATGACGGACCTCTTCGTTTCGCAGCTGCGTCACCTCTCGCTCACGTTGCTCGAACCGGCGCACATGATGGCGGCGTACGACAAAGCGGGCCGGCCGGTGCCGGCGAAATTCGACGACCGAGCGCTCAACGACATCGCGGATGTCACCGGTTGCGAGGCGGTCATCAGGGGAAAGATCACGCAGTACACGAGCGGCCGTACGTTTCATGACGACCGCATCGGATTCGAAGTGCGCGTGCTGGATGCGCGAACGGGCGAGGCGCTCTTCACGACGGCGTTCGTGGCGTCGGGCAAGGATGTCGATCCGTCGATTCGCGGAATCGATCAGCTCACACTCTTCGGCGTGCGGCAGGTGACCGAGCGAATCGCGAGGGCGCGTTAAGGGATGCGAACGCCGCTTTCGAATCGCGCGCGCGCGCCGTGGTTTGCGCTCGTCGTCTTCATGTGCGCGGCGATCGCGCCGCGGGTTGTCGCTATTGAAAATGAAGCGGCGCCCGCGAACGCGCGGAACGCGGCGGAGGCGAACGATCGGCAATCGCGCCGCGCCGCGATCGAGCGCTTCGAGGCGTTCCTCGCGAAGTACCCCGAGTCCGCGACGCGCGCCGACGTTCTTCTGACGCTCGCCGATTTGCACGCGGAGGAGGAGATCGAAGCGGCGCTTGCGGGCTCGGCCGACGACGGCGCGGGCCCCGACGCAATTCCGCATGCGGCATCGATTCGCTGCCTGACGGAGATCGCCGAGCGGTTTCCATCGTTCGCGCGGCGCGAGGAGGCGCTCTACCGGCTCGGTTACCTGTGTGCGGATGCGCGCGACGACGGCGCGGCGTCGGCGGCGTTCGACGCCGTCGTTCGGGAGTCTCCCTCCGGCGCGTTCGCCGGCTCGGCGCGCGTACGCCTCGCGGAGATCGCGCTTCGGCGCGGAGATTTCGCCGCGGCGGCGGCCGCGTTCCGCGATGCGCTCGCGCACGGTGCCGACGCGCGCGTCGAGGAAGTGCACTACCGCCTTGCGTGGGCGCTCTATCGAATGCGTGATTTCGATGCGGCGCGCGAGACCCTCGTGGACGGAATTCTCGCGGAGAGCGGCGCGGGTGCGGATCCCGAAATCGGTCTTGTGCGGGAGATGATTCACCTGCTCGCGGTGATCGCGGCGGCGACGCCGGGAACGGCGCACGTCGACGTGCTCGCTCAGAGCCTCGACGGTGCGCCTCGTCGCGTCTTCTTCACCGAACTCGGGGAGATCTTGCTCGAGGAAGACCGCGCGGCCGAATCGCTGCGATACCTCGACGACGCGCGCGCGGGCGCGTCGCAGCACGATCGCGCGCCCTCGCTCGCGCAAGCGGCGATCGAGGCGAGTCTCGCCGCGGAATCACGCGAGCATGCCGCCACGCGCATGATCGAATTCGCGAACGCGTTCGGCACGGCGGGAGAGTGGCGGCGCGACCGAACGCTCTCGCCCGACGAGCGCGAGCGCATCGACGCGCTCTGCGAGGAGAATCTCTATCGCGGCGGCGCGCTCCTCTATGAGGCGGCGCGCGATAGCGCCGCCGTCGCGGAGCTTGCCCCGCGTGCGGAAGCGGCGCTCAACGCGGCGGTCGCGGCGTATCCAGAAGCGGCCGGTGTCGATGATGCGCGGTTCATGCTCGGCGAGCTGGCGCGCTCGGCGGAGCGCTGGAACGAGGCCGCGGAGTTCTATGCGGCGGCGCGGGTCGACAGGGTCGGCGCGGCGCGGCGTGAGGCGCTCTTGTACGGCCGCGTTCTCGCGCTCGAAGGCATGCGCCAAGGCGCACGAGCGGAGAATGGCGGAAATCCGGCGGGTGCGCTGCCGGGGACGTACACGCGCGAAATCGTGACACGTCAAATCGCGGCGATCGACGTCTATCTCGACGCGCACCCGAACGCGTCCGACGCGCAGCGCCTCGTCGAAAAGCGCGCGGATCTTCTCGTGACGACCGGCGCGCACGCAGCGGCCGCGGAAGCCTATGCGCGCATCGCCGTGAACGAAGCGAAGGGAAGTCCGCGCGCGCGCGAACTCGCGGCGAAGCGTGGCGCGGCCCTGGTCAATGCGGATCGCCCCGCGGAGGCGGCCGCTGCTTTCGAAGAGGCGGCAGCGCCCGAGGAAGCGGCCGCGGCGCTCTACGAGGCCGCACAACAGCTCACGCGCGCGGGTCACGCCGAAGCTGCCGGCCTTGGATTGTTTTCTCTCTGCGCTCGCTACCCGGGGTCCTCCGTTGCGTTCGCCGCGGTGCTCGACGGCGTCGAGCTTCTCGCGAACGCACAACGCTACGATACGCTCGCGGTGTGCGTGAGCGAACTTGCGCCGCTTGCGTACTCCGGCGCGGGGCAAGTCGACAGCCTCCGTCACGCCGTGGTCGCGGCGGCGGCGCGCGCCGAGTCCGAAAACGCTCTCGGCGCGGCGCCGCTCTTCATCGCCGCAGCGCGCTTCGGCGACGGGCCGGAGGTTGCGGCGACCCTCGTCCGCGCCGCCGATCTCGAGACAGCACGCGCCGACGGCGCCCACGCCGCGGCCGCGCTATTGCTATTGGAGCGCGCGCGACCCGCCGCGGCACGCGGCGCAGTTTTCGACAGCGCCGCGGTCTGCGCGCTTCGCGTTGGCATCGCGCGACGTCTCGGCGACACGTTCGCACGGCTCGGCCGCGAGCGCGATTGTCTCGCCGCGTACGACGACGCGATCGCCCTCGGCGAGCAGAACCCGCTCGCGTCGCCCGCGCTCGACCGCGAGCTTGCGCTCGCCGCGCTGCAGAAGGCAGACATTCTGCGGGCGGCGTTCGAGAAACGCGCTTCGAGTGCGCCGGCCTCGTTGAAAGAGACGCAGCGCCAGAGAAAAGAGGCAGGGGCTATATGCGATGTTTACGCGCGGGCAGCGGCACGCGCGTTTCGCGACCTCACGCCGCGCGCCTGTGTCGGCGCCGCGGATTTCATGATCGCTGTTTCGCGCACACTGTTTTCACGCGGGCTTGCCAAGGAGGACGCATCTCTCCTCGAGGAGGCACGGCTCGCAGCGGCGGCGGCCTCGAGCTACCGCGCGACGGCCGCGTCGCTTGATCTGGAGCACGGGAGCGAGTGGGCGGCCCGCGTCGACGCAACCCGCTTCTGGCGCGACGCGCTGATCACCGAGGCGATTGCGCGAGCCGATTCGATCGCGGACGCGGTCGGAGTCGACGCGGCCGGTGCGACGAGCGCGGATGCGAAGCGCCGCGCGCGCGCGATCGTTCGCCTGGGCGATCTGGCGCACGTGCTCGAGACGGTCAGTCTTTTCGCGGACGCGCCGGACGCTGGCGATGGCGCGTCGGCCGCGCTCGCGCTCCGCCGAGGCGCGCTTCACGAGGAGATGATCGCGCTGCTTCTCGGAGCGCCGCTCCCCGCAGATCTCGGCGATGACGCTCGCGCGGCCTACACGGATGCCGTCGAGGAGCGCACGGCCGCGTGGCGCGGCGACGCGCTCGCCATCTATCGCGCCGAGATCGCGCGCGCGAACGCGCGTCACTCGGCGCCTGCCGTGAATGCCGCCGCGTCGGAGAGCACTTCGCCCTGGATGACCGAACTCAACGGACGTGCGGCGCGCCTGGCGGACGCCGCCGAAATCAATTCGTCGCTCACGCAGCGGCCTAGCCGCCGCGTGACGGAGGAGATGCAACAATGAGCGCCTTTCATTTTCGACGCCGTAGCGCGCGACGCGCCGTGGTCGCATACCTCGCGTTCTCGACGCTCACGTTCGTGGCGCCGCTGGCGGGATTCGCCGCGGAGAACGCCGCGACGCCGAAGCCGCGCAAGAAAGTGCAAGAGGTCGATCTACATCGCCTCGAGATCCAGGGACGGCTCGACAATCCCGCGAGCGTGTTTCTCCTAGAAAAAGGCGCGACGCCGCTCTCGGATCTTTGGACGCTCGATGGCCTCTTGTGCGTGAACTGGTTGACGCACGTCGATAAGGAGACGCTCGACCGTGGCGCTGTCGACGCGGTGTTCGACGGGCGGGCCGCTTCGAGCGCGGCGCAGAGCGTGGAGGAACCGCACTCCGCGGCTGCCGCTCCATAGGTGATATCCGAATCGTTCGATAGCAATCGATAACATCGCATTCTCGAAAGGAGACCCACGATCATGAGTCCGACATTCTTCATGGTGCTGCTGTCGTGTTCGGTGGCGGCGGGGTTCGGGATTTACCAGTTCGCGTTGCCGGAGTACATCAAGATGGGCGGGTTGCTCGTGCCGGTGCTCATCTCGCTGTCGATCGTGGCGGTGTCGCTGATCGTCGAGCGGCTCTTGACGCTGCGGCGGCTGCAAGGCGGGCGCAACGTGCGCGCGTTCGCGGAGGACTTGAACGAGAGCTTGCGCGCGGGGAACGTGCCGCGCGGGATCGAGGTCTGCCGGCGCCAGGGCGGCGCGCTCGCGAACGTCGTCGGCGCGGGGCTCGAGCGCTTCCACGACACGGGAACGCGCGCGGGTTCGCCCGACCACCGCATGGCCGAGACGCGGCGCGCGATCCAGGAAGCGAACGCGCTCGAGATGCCGGTCTTGGAACGCAATCTGATCGCGCTCTCCACGATCGCGTCGATCGCAACGATGATCGGCCTGCTCGGCACCGTGATCGGGATGATCCGTTCGTTCCGCGCGATGGCGACCGTCGGCGCGCCGGATGCGATTG
>JBJXGV010000007.1:0-5714 GCA_046160485.1 bacterium
CCGCGAGGGGCGCTCAAGCCGAGGGCGCGCTCGCCGGCGCGGCGCTCGCCCCGCCGCCAGCGGGACGCATCTCCGCCGCGCTCTCGCGCGCCGCGTCGGCGCGCCGCGTCCGCGCTTGCGCCCGCTCCAGCTCGCCCAGCAATTCCTCCTGCAGTTCGGCAACGCGCCGCAGATTGTCTTCCTCGTCGTCCGCCATCTTCAGGTCGAGCATCTGAAGCTGCGCCTCGATCAAGAGCCGGAAGCGCGCGACGAACGTCGCCTTGTCTTTCTCGAGTTCGCCGATCTCGCCCTTGAGTTTCCGGATGCGTTCACTCGCCTCGTCGATCACCGCTTGAATCTTGAGATCGAGTTCGCGCATGCGGATCTCTTCTTCCTTCGCGGCGTGGCGCCGTGTCTCCTCGGCCGAGCGCTCCGCCGTCACGAGCGCGCTGCGCAGCGACGCCTCGATGTCGCGGTATCCGGCGAGCTGAAACTCGAGCGTCGTCGCGCGCTCCGAGAGCGTCTTGCTCTCGCCGACCATCGCTTCCATCTGATCCGCGAGCACGCCGAGATACGCCATCACATCGTCCATCGCGAATCCCTTGAACGTGCGCCGGAACGTCTGCTTTCGGATGTCGAGGGGCGTGATCTGCATGGCCTACCTCCGCGCGGCGCGCTGGACGGGTTGCAAGAAACTCAAGCGAGATGAAACGCGATCCGCCTTACGAAAATCTGAAGCGCCTGGACAAGCAAGATCGCGAAGATCGGCGAGACATCGATTCCAGCCCCGCCCGTCAAGAACCCGGGCAGGATCTTTCGAAAGAAACCGAAGACCGGCTCCGTGACCTGCCGGAGAAATCGCACGATGGGGTTCCACGGATCCGGATTCACCCACGTGATGAGTACCGCGGCGATCATGACGTACATGTAGAGCTGGAGGAGGCTGTTCACCACCCAGGCGATGGTTCCAATCAAGCTATCGAAAACAAACATGGATTTCCCGCGCTCCTTGTGAGGCCGCCGCGTTCATCGCGTCATCTGCTCGTCGAACAACGCGCGTCCGACGCGAACCATCGTGCTGCCTTCGAGAATCGCCTCTTCGAGATCGTCGGACATGCCCATCGAGAGTGCGGGCGCCTCGCCGGCGGCGAAATAGCCGCGAGCGCGAGCCGCTTCCGCGAGCGCGCGCGCTCGCGCGAACGCCGCACGCGCTTCCGCGGCGTCATCCGTCAGCGGCCCCATTGCCATCAACCCGCGCAACCGGAGCCACGCGTGGGACGCGATCACGTCGAGCAGCGCGAACAACTCATCAGGCGCGACGCCCGTCTTCGCCGCCTCAAGCGTGACCTTCACCTCGACCAGAACCTCGGCGCAACGCGAGCGCGACTCGGCGCGCAGGCCAACCGCCTCCGCAAGCCGCGCGCTGTCGATCGTCTCGACGACGTCGAACGTCTCAAGCGCGCGCGCGACCTTGTTCGTCTGCAGGTGCCCGATTAGATGCCACTTCGCGTGCGCCCCGACGGTAACGCTCGGCTTCTTCTCCCACGCCTCTTGCACGCGGTTCTCGCCGATCGTCGCAATTCCCGCGGCGATCGCTTCCGAGACGACGCTCGCTGGGCGCCCTTTCGTGACGCCGACGAGCGCTACCGACCCCGCCGGCCGCCCCGCTCGCGACTCCGCGGCCCGAATCCTCTCGACCACGCGATCGAGATTTTCGCGCACGCTCGTCATCGTGTCCTTGCCGTTCGGTTCGCCGACGCCTGACGGACTTCCGTAGAACCTCGCGAGATTAAACTGAACGGTCGTGCGCGTAAATCACGAATCCTGCGCGGGCGGCGTCGGCCGTCACGGCGTGGCGCCGGAGACGGCGCCACCGCGAGCGCGGCGCTTTCGTCGAGACCGCGCGAACGCGAACGTGCCGGCCGTGGCGAGAACCGCGGCGCCGCTGATCGCCAGACCGAGTGCGAACGCTCGCGAGAAATACGTGAGCCTCAATTCGTACGAGCCGGGCGGCACCTGCACACAGAGCAAGCCGTTCCACTCGCGGAGCGTCCCGGCGTTGGCGCGCCAGTCGGGGTGGTAGTTCTGATTGATCACGAGCGTGCGGGCCGTCTCCGCTCGGATCTGCGCGCTCATGGCGTGCGGCGTAAACGTCATCGCCACCGCCGAGCCGTCGTCCAACCAAAAGCATTCGCCGCGATATTCCGGATTCGGCCGCGACGCGCCATCCTCCGAGATGATATCGCGCGGAATCGCGCGCTCCGCGATCGGGATTCCCGTGTACCAGTCGATCGTGCCGACGCCGCGCAGCACGTTGACGTACGTGTTCGCTTCGAGCGGCGCAAGCCGCGCTCTCGAGAGGCCGTCGCCGCGCAGCGAGTAGAACGCCGCGCTCGCGTCCGCGGAGACCGGCGGAAGGTCATACGTGTAGGTCGCCGCCGAAACGGCCCAGACTTTCGGGAAGAGAAACGCGGCGCCGCAAGCAATCAGCGCGACCGCGAGCGGCACGCGTACGCGAGTCCATCGAGATTGAACGAGGCCATCGATACCGCGACCGCTCAGCACGCAGACGCACAAAAGAGGAAGCGCGCCGAAATATTTCGCGGGTGCGGCGATGGCGTTGAAAATCGGCAGCTCCCACGCCGCACGAAACAGATCGACGGGAGCGTTGTGCGCGAGCGCCAGCCACGCGAAGAGCGCGCCCGATGCGAGCCACGGATACGTTCTGCGCCACGAGAGCACGCACGCCCCCGCTGCCAGCGCGAGCGGAATCCAGCCGATGCAAAACGACGTCAGGCGTGAGAGCCCCGCTTCGCCACGCCACGCGACCGCTTCGCGCAACATTCGGGAGATCGAATACGCGTTGATGGTCTCGGGGCTGTACGTCGGCTCGTGGAACCAGAGCGCCATCCGGCCGAGGCTGCCGCCGGTTCGGATCAACTCGAGCGCGGGAAGGATGCGGAACGCGTAGAAGAGCGCGACCAGGCCGAGCGCGACCGCGATCCACTCGAAAGAGCGCTCGCGCCGGAGGGCGCCCGGCGCCGCGGCGCGCCCCGCCCAAAGCGAAGCGCCCGGAACGCGCGCGCAGAGACACAGGACCGCGATGTATGCCACGCAAACGAAGAACGACTGCTTGCCATCGGATAGCATCGTCAGGAAGAGGCCCGCAAGACCGATGACGTAGCGCCGGTCGAGATGCGCCCGGTAGAGACAGAGAAGGCACGCGGGAATGAAGTAGAAGTAGACCTCGTTAGGATTGCCGTCGCGAAGTCGCACCGGAAGCCAGAGCAAGAGCCCGAAGAAGAGGGCCGACGCGGTGGCGCCGTAGCGCGTGTAGCCGAACGCCTCGCGAGTCAACGCGTAGAGCGAGACCGCGCCGAATATCATCGAAACGATTCCGATCCACTTGAGCCCAGTGACCGCTCCGAGCGCGAGCGTGAAGAGAACGAGCGGGTTGAATGTCGGATCCTCAGGATCGCCGATGACCGGATATCCGCCGCCGACGAGGTGCGAGCGCTGCGCCAACGAATGAAACGCGAACACACCCTGGCGCACGAGTTCATGCCGCGCCGCGTACTGGAAGAAGTCGTTGTTGAAATTGACGCGGTCGCCGCTCGTCGCCACCGGAAAAGCTGCCGCGAAGACTATCAGTCCGATCATGGCGATCAGTGCGAGATCCCGGCGATCGAATGCGCCGGGGAATCCCGCATGGCGGCAGTCGGGATTGGCGTCGTTCGTCGGTCGTTGCATCCCGCGCGATATCTGACGCGTTCGACATGCTTGCCGGCAACCAAAAAGATGCGCGGCGGCGTCGAAAGGTGGCGCGCGGGCGACGAACTTGAAGTCATGCCGGGCAATTTCCCGAGGCGCGTCCGTTCTTGGTCCCGCACACAAGGAGGACTACCAACGTGAATCGATCCCGCACAGCCACCGCTTTGCTCGTCACGCTCGCAATTGTCGCATCCGCATCCACCGTTCGCGCGTTCCCGCAACCGGGCGGCGCGTTCATCGTCAAAGAAAACCTCGGAACGCTGCCGGGCGACACATCGAGCCGCGCCTACGCGATCAACAGCTCGCGGCAAATCACCGGCAAGAGCGGCACCACCGCGTTCGTTTGGACGCCGCCGGGACCGATGATCGAAGTCGAACCGGGTCAGGATCTGCA
Source organism: bacterium (assembly GCA_046160485.1). Lineage (GTDB taxonomy): Bacteria > Orphanbacterota > Orphanbacteria > JBJXGV01 > JBJXGV01 > JBJXGV01. The sequence continues at coordinate 4,145 of JBJXGV010000007.1, forward strand.
ATGGGGTTCGGACATCAACGACGCGGGGCAGATCACCGGCACTTCGTTCGGAATGATTCAGTTCTGGGACGGATTTCTTTGGACACCGCCGGGGCCCGCGATCGCGCTCGTGCCGCCGCCGGGAATTCTCTTCGACGAATGGCCCTCGGCGATCAACGAACTCGGCGAGGTCGTCGGCGGCTGGGAAGACCCGCCGACGCGGCCGTTCTTCTGGCGCGCGCCCGGCCCGATGACCGACCTCGGTACGCTCGGCGGCACCGGCGGATCATCGAGCGACATCAACGAATCGAGCGAGGTCGTCGGCACGAGCGGACTGCCGGGCGACGTCGAGTCGCATGGGTTTTACTGGACCGAAGCCGGCGGCATGATCGATTTGGGCGACGGCGGCGCATCCGGTAGCGGCGCGCAAGCGATCAACGATCTGGGTGAGATCGTCGGCAACGTGAACTACGGCGGCGGCGTCATGCACGTGGCGTATTGGCCATCGCCGAACGACGCCTTGGTCGACCTCGGCACGATCGGCGGCGCGTTCGGCGGCTCCGTCGCGAACGCGTTCGACATCAACAACGACGGCATCATCGTCGGGCGATCGACGATCGACCCGATGAACGACGAAACGCGCGCGTTCCGGCTCTTCCCGGGAGGCGAGATGCGCGACCTCGGCACACTCGGCGGCGACAACAGCGAGGCGTTCGGCATCAACGAGGCGGGCCACATCGCCGGCTTCGCCGAGCTCCCGAACGGGGACTCGCGCGCGACGGCGTGGTGGGTGTATCCGCTGAACGATATTCCGGCATGCGGTTGCGGGCTCGCGAGCCCGGGGGTGAACGACGACGACTTCGACATCGTGATTCCGGGGTCGTCGACACTCGACGCGCGTTTCGTGGACGCGCGCACGGTGACGTTCGGCGACTCGGAGGGCGACGACACGCCGGTCGCGCGCGATGCTCGCACCGGAGCGCCGCTTGCGAAACTCGCTGACCACAACGGCGACGGACTTCTCGACCTGATCGTGACCTTCGACAAGGTTGCGCTGCGCGAAAACGGCGATTGGTCGCCGGGAACGCCGGAGCTGTGGCTGCAGGGCGCGACGTTCGATCGCGCGAAGGGCGTGTACGGAATCGTTGCGCTGGGCGCGACCGGTGTCGCGCCGGCCGCGGGCGACGCGGCGCCTTCACTCGCCATCGCCTCGTCGCCCAACCCGTTCGCCGGATCGACGATCCTCCGGTTCTCGCTTCCGGAGAGCGCTCCCGCGAAACTCGTCGTCTTCGACGCGTCGGGACGCAACATCGCGACGCTCCTCGACGGGAACGCATCGCGCGGAGAGCAGACGTTCGTTTGGCACCGGAACGACGCGAGTGGACGCCGCGTCGCGCCGGGCGTCTACTTCGCACGTCTCTCGACGCTCGGTCGCGAGTCGGCCGCGAAGCTCGTCGTCGTCGACTGATATGGAACGACCGATGTCAAGGACGACCACTCCCGGGTTGGGGGTGGTCGTTTGTTTTGTAGTGAGAGACGCGAGGGCGATGGAGACGACCGGACGCTTCGACGACGAGCCACGCTGATATCC
>JBJXGV010000008.1:0-110484 GCA_046160485.1 bacterium
TATGCGGCTCTGACGCCGCGAGCGTTAACCCGCGATCGAGCGTGGCGGCATGTCCGCCACCTGTCGGCCTCTCTCGCGAGAGAACCCGACTCTACGACCGCGAGCCGGTCGTTCCATACTGTCTAGTTCTGGGTTCGCGACGAGAGTGCGGCGCGCCGGTGTGCGACGGCGGCGCGCCGCGGTTGCTCGACGACTCTCGGCCACGCGTCCGCGCGCCGGCGCGCGCCGAGTTATCGCAAGAGCACTGCGCGGCGCGTCTCGGTCGTCGCGCCCGCCGCGAGGCGATAGAAATAAACTCCCGCCGCGGCTTCGCTCCCGAAGTCGTCGCGCCCGTCCCACGTCACGCGATACTCGCCGGCGGGTTGATGCGACGCCTCGACGAGGCGCCGGACCGCACGCCCCGCCGCATCGTAGATCGCGAGCTGAACCGGCGCGCCCTCGAACATCTCATAGCGAATCGACGTCTCCGGCCGGAACGGGTTCGGGCTGTTCGGATGCAACCGGAACGCCTGCGCGACGACGGGCGTCACACTGGTCGCCGCGCCGGAGCCCGTGCCGAAGATCGTGAAGCTAAATCCGGCCGACGCGGCCACGCCGCCCGGCGCCGCCGGATCGAAAACGAACCAGCGCCCGAAGAATTCGTCGCCGACGAGATCTGGGGCGTCGGGAATCGCGAGCGTCACCGACGACACGCCGTCGCCGGCGCCCGCCCCCGAAAGCGTCACGCTGATCGAAGCGAATGACGGCGACGATGGTATCGACGGGCCCGCGCCGGGGTCGACGCTGTCGATCACTAGAAGCGCCTCCGCACCGCCGAGCCCAGAGTAGACGCCGACCGTGAACGCCGGATTTCCCGCGAGCGGCGGCTCGATCGCGACAACCGACGGAACGATGCCTCCTGCGCCGGCCGCGCCCGTGCCGAAAAGCTGCGGCACGCGCGACGACTCGGAGTAGAGCACCGGCCTGTCGAACGGCGCCGACTCGCTCGCGACGCGCGCGTCGGTGAGCGGCCGCCGCAGGAACGCCGCGAGCGCCGCCTTTTGCTGCGCCGTCAGGTTCAGCGGCACGATGAGCGGGCTCTTGTTCGGCGCGTTGAAATCTCCCCCGCGATCATAGAAATCGATCACGTCCTCGAGCGTCGCGAACTGGCCGTTGTGGAAGTACGGCGCGCGCTCGGCGACGTTGCGCAGACCCGGAGTGCGGAACGCGCCGCGGTCGATCGGCGCGCCCGTGAACTCGAATCGCCCGAGGTCCTCGTTGACCGGGCGCACGCCGATGTAGTGGAAAATTTCATCGGTGAATCGATTCCCGGCGTGGCAGTTGTTGCAGCTGAGCGTATTGAAGAGCCCGCGGCCCTGGTTCTCGAGCGGCGTCAGCGTCGCCGTGCCCGCGAGAACGGAGTCGAACGGCGTGCGGTTCGAGAAGAGAGTGCGCTCGTAGCTGGCGATCGCCATCGCGATGCGCGCCGGAGTCACGACCGAGGTGCCGAACGCCTCGGCGAAGAGATCGGAGTACGCGCGGCCGTCGATCCACTCGGCGAGCGCGGGCGGCACGAGCGGCGAGAGAACGAGGGGCTGCGCCGATTCGATGCGCGAGGCGACATCGCTCCAATCGCGTCCCGAATGCGCCATCTCGACGCTGCTGACGGGCGGCCCCGCCGCCTGGCTCTCGAGCGCGCCGCCCGCGGGGAGCACGACCGCGCCCGTGAGCGGATCGAGGAACTCCGCCGTCGCGCGGCCGTCCCAGAAGAGAAGCGGCGAGTAGGCCGCGTCGACCGCGGACTTGCTGCGCCGCCCCGTGACCTGGTTCGCGAAACCGAAGTCCGCGGACCACTCGTATGCGCCGCTCGCGAGCGAAAGCGGAACGCCGGGCGAGCCGACGATGTCGTCGGCCGTGCCGAACACGAGATCGGGCCCCGGATGCGTCGACGCCGCTTCCGCCGAGAGCGATCGCGGATCGGAGCTGCCTGCGCCCGAAATGTGGCACGTCCCGCACGCGACCGTGCGCGTCGACGACATCTGCTCCTCCCAGAAGAGCGCCTTCCCGAGATTGATCTTCGCGGCGGATTGAGGATTGCCGGCAGGAATCGGCGGCGGAGCGAGCGGCTGAAGCGGCGGCGGCGGTTGAGCGGCAGCGATTGCGGCGAACGAGAGCGTGAACAACGCGAGCAACAACGGGGGAAGTGATCGCATCTGGCGGGGTCCTTTCGTTTGGAGCGTGCCTCGCGCCGGGTCGGGGCCGGCGAACTTGCGCGCGCACTGGCAAGTCTCGCTCCAATCGCGCAGAGAGTGGGCGCGCGGGGCCGAGGAATTGCGCGGCCAACGAGATACGCGCCGCGCGACGCACCCTGTACGCGGCGAATGCGCGGTCGTACGCGCCGCGCCGCGTTCGCGATCGCGCGTGCGACCGAACGCGGCGGACGTTTACGTGCGCAGGAGACCGAGCGGGCTAGCGCGGTCCGACCGCGATGAAGTAGAAAGGCTTGTCGACGAGCGTCCCGCCGCCCGTCACGGTCTTGATCGTTACGGCCGACGCCGTGGCGCCGGCCGGCATCGCCACATGCGCGCCGCCAAACCATTCCGCGGAAGCGGTAACGGCCGGAGTCGAGCCGAGGGCGAAGAATTCGGTGAAGAAGATCGTGTAGGTTCCCGTGCTCGAGTGCCCCACCGTGAACCCAGCACCATCCAGAATGCTTCCGTTCGAGGCGACCCTGCCACGCAGCATGCGTAGCGTCTCCGTGGCGCCGGTGGCCTGATATTGACCGCTCGTGCCGAGTTTTATGTCGCCGCGAACATCGAGCTTCGCGGCGGGCGCCGTCGTGCCGACTCCCATGAAGCCGGTGGTCTGCACGATGAAGTGCTTGTTCCCGCCGCCGCCGACGCTCTCGAGCTTCAGCGCCGACCCAGACCCAGTACCTTGCTGCCGGAACACCCAGGAGCGCTCGCTCGCTAACCAGAGGAGGTCGGCCTGATCGCCCAGGTTCTCGACCAGCATCGCCCCGCCGCGCACGTCCAGCCTGGCGGTGGGTGCCGTCGTGCCGATGCCGACGTTGCCGTTGTCGTCGACGAACACGGCGCTCGCTGGCGAGCCATCGGCGGCGTCGAGCGAGAACGCCGAGTTGGCGTGGCTGGCTATGGGTGCGGCCGTGAGCTGCTGGCGTGGAGCCAGCACGACGAAACCGGTCGCGTCGGCGCACGAGAGCCCGGTGTCCCCGCGGACCTCGATCTCGAGGTGGCGCTGCGCCGTCGTGGCAAACTGCTGGCCGAAGTCGAGCTGCGCGGTGAAGGCGCCCTCGACGACGTTCACGTTGTCGGAGCAGAGCGTGGAACCAAGCTGCGCGCCTCCCGCCGCCGCGTCGAACAGGCGAAAGCGAAAATCGTGCAGACCGCTGGTGGGCGTGCCGGAGTCGTCCAGCGAACCCTGATACGTGAAAACGGTCGATTGCGCCAGAGCGTGCGGCGCCAAAGCCACCGCGCTCAGCACCAGTGCGAGTGCCAAGCTTCGCTGCGCAATTCGTGTCAGCGTCATGTTGAAGATCCTCCTGTAAGGAACGTCTGTGGTGAGCCACTCGCTGGATGATGCGCCGGCGCCGGATCCGACTCGTCGACCGACCCTCTTACGCTCATGCGACGGACTCGCGCGCCACGTGACACGGCGACGAAAGAAATCGTGGGCCTCGGCGCCGGCGTTTCGGCGGCTAGGAGGAAGCCGATCGCTCGATCGTCGCGAGGTTCGCGCGCGCGTGCGCGAGATCGGGGTGCGTCGCGCCGAGCCGCTTCTTCATGATCGCGACGGCGCGACGGGCAAGCGACCCCGCCTCCGGCGTGCGCCCGGCGAGGTGCAAACACGCGGCGAGGTTCTCGAGCACGTAGCCGACCTCGCGATGCTCGCGCCCGAGGCGCCGCTCGAAGATCGCAAGCGCGCGCCGGTGGAGCGCCAGAGCCTCCGTGTGGCGGCCGAGGCCGTCGAGGATTCCCGCAAGCGCGGCGACGTCGCGCGCGACGTCCGCGTGATCCTCGCCGAGAGCGCGCTCGCGCAACGCAACGGCGCGACGCGCGAACGGCTCGCCCCGCGCGTGGCGCCCGCGCGCGTGCTCGATCCCGCCGAGATTGTGATAGAGCGTCGCGAGCCGAGGATCATCCGCGCCGAAACGGCGGCGCACAATTCGTAACGCGCGCAGATAGGCACGCGCGCCGTCATCGAAGCGGCCCTGGTGCTTGTGGATGACCCCAAGGCTATTGAGCAGCGCGACCTCGAGCGCGGCGGCGTCCACACCCCCGCGCTCGACAAGATCGAGCGCGCGCGCAACCCGATCCCCGGCGGCGGCGTAACGTCCCGCGGCGCGATCACGCTCGCCCATCTCCGCGAGCCACCGTGCGCGCATCGCCGAAAACCATCGAGGCACTCGACTCACCGCAGCAACCCCATCGAACGCGCGCGGCCCCGGCGCGGCGACCCGTCTACCACGCCGGGCACCGCAGGCGTTCCGCTAGCCGCGCAGACGCGTCTGGTTGTGATTCGCGGAGAGCTTCGCCGCGCAGACCGCGGGTAGCATCGAGACGATGGCGACGGCAAGCGCGAACGCGGTGACGATCAGCTTCTTCATGTCGGATCCTCCAGTTCGGGTTGCGCCGCCGTTAGCGGCGGCTGCCGGTACATGCGACGATTTCCGCACGCGAGTGACATGAAATCCGCCGGATTGTGCTCGGAGCGGCCGATCGACTACGATCGTCGGGCCGCGCGCACCCGGTTGCGGTCAAACTTCAATGAGGCGAGAGGGATCGATGCAAGAGTCGGTGGCGATGGTCGCGGCCGCGAGTGCGCAGATCGGCGCGGCCCGCGGTGGCTGACGCGGAAGGCGGCTCGAACACGCCGCGTCCGGCGCCCGAGGGATCGGACGCGTTCTTCGCGCAGGTGTACGACGAGCTGCGCGCGATCGCGCACGCACGCATGCGCGGCGAACGGACAGGCCAGACGATCCAGTCGACGGAACTCGTGCACGAGGCGTATCTGCGAATCGGTTCGCGCGAAGGAGTCGAGTGGCGCAATCGCGGCCACTTCTTCGCGGCCGCCGCGGAGGCGATGCGGCGAATCCTCATCGAGCGCGCGCGGGCGAAAGGACGAACGAAGCGCGGCGGAGACACTGACGGCCGCCCCGCACCGAAGGTCTCGCTCGACCTCGAAGAGGTCGCGGCGCTCGCCGACGATCGCGATCCCGAGACGATCCTCGCGCTCGACCGCGCGATCGAGCGGCTCGCGGCGCAAGACCCGCGCATCGCGGAGATCGTGAAACTGCGCTTCTACGCTGGACTCAGCGTCGAGGAAGTCGCCGAGGCGCTCGAGGTTTCGGCGCGCACGGTACTGCGCGATTGGGCGTTCGCGCGCGCGTGGCTCTACGGGCAGCTTTCGTCGGACACGCAGCGCGACGCGCCGCCCGAGCCGCGCGAAGGCGCGTAGACGCCGCGACGCGTCGCGTCAGTCCCGCACGCCTGGGTCGCGAAGCTCTTCGGGATAGTCCGGTCGCGAATCGAGCGCGACGATCTCGGGGAACGCGCCCACCTCATCGAAGTCGAGTCCGCCGCATTGGATGGCATTCTCCAACGATTCGATCGCACCCTCGGCGTCGCCCGCGCGTGCACGCGCCGCCGCACGGAGCACGTGCGCGCGGCGCCGGTCCACGTGATAAACCGCGCTGTCGCGTTCGGCAATGGCTAGCCACGCGCGCGCAAGCCCCTCCGCATCCGCGTGCCGCCCTTGCCGCGCTCGCAGGTACCCTTGTTCCGCGAGGCACTCGATCACGTAGGGCCGAAGGCTCGCCTCGGATGTGTCCATGAGCGCGAGCGCCCCTGCGTAGAGGCTGTCCGCTTCGTCGAGGCGCCCGAGTTCGCGGCAGACGTTTCCGTGCCCCACGAATGCCCACGCTGCGTAGAACGTTTCATCTCCAAGGCGACGGTATATCGCGAGTCCCTCACGATACGCCGTGTCCGCGGCATCCCAGAGGCCAGAATCGGCGAAGCAGCGCGCGAGGTTCGCGCCTGTCTCGGCCACGCGGACGTTTTCGCCCCCGTAGAGCCGCCGGTTGATGTCATGCGCTTCCTTCGTGAGAGGGATCGCGAGATCGACGCGTTGCATCACGCGATAGAGAAGCCCTTGGCTGTTGAGCGCGACGGCGAGGAGATCGTCGCGCTCGCCGTTCGCGCGCAGGATCTCGATCGCTTCGCCGCGCGCCGCGACCGCCCGCTCGTTCTCGCCTTCGCTGTAGAGTGCCGCCGCCTGGCCGCCGAGCGCGACGGCGATGCCGGGATGATCCGGCGCGTAGAGCTGCCGCGCGAGGAGCACACCCTCCTGCGCGTGCGCGACAGCCTGTGCCGCGTCCCCCTTCGTTCGGTACACAGCCGCGAGTTGTTGATGCAACGACATCGCGGAGGTGAGATCGACGCCGCTGGTTTCCGCGAGCGCGAGCGCGTGAAGATAGAGCGTCTCCGCGGCCGCGAGCCGGTATTGCCGGTGCGGGATCATCGCCTTCGTCAGATACATCCGCACGAGTTGCACGGTGTCGGGACTCGCCTGCGCCTCGCAGAGCGCGATCGCGCGCGTCACGAGCGAATCGGCGGCGTCGAGTCGATTCATGACGTTCAGCCACGAGGCCTTCTGCCACAGACACGCCGCGACGAGGCTGGGCGGCGCGTCGGGCGACGACTCCGCGAGCGCAATCGCGCGGTCGACCAGCGCCTCCACGTCGCCGGTGCGTCCCGCCGCGCGCAACCCGCCGGCCAATTGCGAGAGCTGCGTCGCGACCTCGATCTCATCGCGAGGCGCCGCAGCCTCCGCGATCGCCAGCGCGTCGCGCAAAAGATCGATCCCCTCGTCGTAGAGGCCGAGGCTCACGTGCGCGTTGCCGAGTGTCGTGAGGAGTCGCGCGCGGACGAGCGGGTCGCGTTCGAGCGCCACCCTCGCGCGGCGCGCGCCACGATCGAGGAGCGTCCGCGCTGTGATCGTTTCACCGCGCGAGCGATTCGGGTCTGATGTCTGAAACACATCGACGAGGAATTCGGCGACGCGCTGGGCGGATGCCGCCTCGCGTCGCGCCTCGCGCTCGGCGCGGACCGCGCGCCCGAAGCCGACGCCCGCCGCGATTCCGCCCGAGACGATCGACGCGAGGACGAGCGCGGCCGCGACGACGCCGACGCGATGCCGGCGCGCGAATTTCCGCACGCGATACGCGGCGCTCGGCGCGCGCGCCAGGACCGCCTCGTTCGCAAGATGCCTGCGGATGTCCGCCGAGAACTCCGACGCCGAGGCGTAGCGCCGGTTCGGGTTCTTCTCGATCGCGCGCAACGTAATCCACTCGAGGTCGCCCTTGAGTTCGCGCAAGAGGCTCCGCTCGTCGATCGAGCGGCCCTGCGCGATTTCGACGAGCCGGCTCGCCGACGTCTCGACCGTCGCGCCCGCGCCGGCGGCGCGCGCGGCGAGCGCGGGCGGATCCTCCTCGCGAATGATGCGAAGCGCTTCGTCCCACGCAGCGCGGCGCAGTCGCGCGCGCGCGAACGGAAGCTCCCCCGCGAGAAGCTCGTAGAGGAGCACGCCGAGCGAGTAGATGTCGGAGCGCGTGTCGAGTTCGGCGCCCGCAGCCCCCGCCTGCTCGGGACTCATGTAGCCGAGCGTGCCGAGAATGCTCCCCTCGCGCGTCGCGAAACTCTGCTCGTCGATCGGCGCGCCCGCCGCCTTCACGATTCCGAAGTCGATTACCTTCGGGCTCGCGATCCCGTCGCGTTCGGCCACCAGCACGTTCGACGGCTTGATGTCGCGGTGAATGACGCCCTTCTGATGCGCGTGCTGCACGGCGTCGCACACCTTCAAGAACAGGTCGAGCCGCTCGCGAATTCGAAGACGCTTCTGATCGCAGTACGCGGTGATCGGAACGCCGGCGACGTATTCCATGACGAAGTACGGGCGTCCCGCGTCCGTCTCGCCGGCATCGAAAACCTGCGCGATTCCGGGGTGATCCATGAGCGCCATTGCCTGACGCTCGGCCGCGAAGCGCGCGATAACCTGCTTCGTGTCCATCCCCGGCTTGATGAGCTTGAGCGCAACGCGGCGGCGGAGCGGCCGGAGCTGCTCCGCGAGATAGACGACGCCGAAGCCGCCTTCACCGAGGACGCTGATGAGTTCGTACGGGCCGATCGTCGAGCCGGGCGCGAGGCGATCGGCTCCGCCCGGCGTCGCGCCCCCTTCATCGCCGCGGAGAAAACTTCCTGCGGATGCGTCCGCGGCGAGAAGCGCGAGTAACTCGGCGCGCAACTCGGGCTCGTCGCGCAGCTCGCGGTCGACCAAGGCCGCGCGCTCGGCCTCCGTCATCTCCTGAACGTGGTTGAACAGCGCCCGCAGGCGCCGCCACTGCTCGTCGTTCATGCGGCTCGATTCCTCCCGCGGTCAGCCCACATCACAGGGTGTCTCGCGCCCGCGCCCGCGCGCGAGACGGGGCGCACACGTCGGGTCGCGACGAATATACAGGAGGCCGCCGCGACGCGAGCTAGCGAAGCAGTCCGACCTTCTGCTTCGCGCGCGCCGTCTCCGCGTCGAAGAGAACGAAGTACATCCCGGCGGCCGCGCAAACGCCCGCGTCGTTCGTTCCGTCCCAGTCGCGATGGTGCCACCCCGCCGCGAGCGGCTCGTCGACGAGGGTCCGCGCAAGCCGCCCCGACGCATCGTAGATCCGTACGCTCACCGAACGCGCTTGCGGAAGATCGAACGCGACGCGCGTGCGAGCGACGACGGGATTCGGCGCCGCGGGATGAAGCCGGAAGGCGATTGGGAGCGCGAGCGATCCCGGACCGATGCCGCCGGAGCCGTCGGCGTCGGGACCGCCGACCGTCGCGTCGCCGCCGTGCCAGAATCCGCCTCCGAGGGCGAACGTGGCGCCTGCGAGCAGGCCCGCGCCGGGTTGGCCGATCGTGCGCCCACCGTGAAGGCGCCGCCGGTACTTGCGGTGCCGCCGCCCGAATCGATCGTGTAGGAGCGAATCGTAAACTGCGCGGCCGCGGGCGACGCCGCCCAAAGGGAAGCGCAGATCGCGCCGATTGCGGTGTTCGCTGCCGGCAAGAAACGCCGGCGGCCGGTCTTGTTCGTTTGGTGCATCACGCCTCCTTCCGCGGGCCGCATGTCACTTTGGGCCACTCTCCGGACGCGAGTCGCGGGCCGCTGGGGGTACGTGCGCCGGATTCGTTCGAGAGGTGACACAGCGCGCGGATTGCGGACGGCCGGATTCCGCGCCCGATCGCCGCGGTTGCCGCAAGCTGACGCGCCGCGATCGCCGCGAAAACCTGCGCGATTCCGGGGTGATCCATGAGCGCCATTGCCTGACGCTCGGCCGCGAAGCGCGCGATAACCTGCTTCGTGTCGATCCCTGGCTTGATGAGCTTGAGCGCAACGCGGCGGCGGCGCCATCGCGAAGGAAGCTGCCCGCGGAGGAGTCCGCGGCGGGGAGAGCGGAGAGCATCGACATCGTCGCGCCCTCCTTGGGGATGCTCGCGGCCGCGCGCCTCCACACGCGCGCGGGCGAGCGGGCTCGCCGCGAAGCTCCACCCCAATCCCCTCGCTCGCCGATACCGCCACGTTCCCGGCCGCGACGCGCCGTCAGGGCGGCATGAAGGCAAGGCTCAGCTAGGCCCCGCACACACTCCCGCCCCCCGCGCCGCGAAGGCGTTTCCTATCCCTTCCCGATCATGCGCCGGAGCGCACCATCCAGAGCGCGATGAGGGCGCGGCAGGACCAGAGAATCGTTCGAATCCAGTTGGTGCGTGTCAGGCGACGGTGTTGATCAGGGAAGAACCCATGCGCCAGCCGCATGTGTGCCGGGACCTGGAGCACGGCCGTGGAAACCCAGATCAGGAGAAGGAGCACGAATCCGGTCAGAGGGATCGCTCGATCGTATCCGAGAGGCGGAAACGCGAGCAGCCACGATGCGGTGATCCCTTCCGCGATCATGAGCGGTCCGACGACCCACAACGTGCGTCGGCCATGTTCGCTCTCGTAGCGCGCGAACTCGTCGCGGCCCACGGATGCGAAGAGCGGATAGTGGACGATCTGGACGAACCAGATCAGCCCGCACATCGACAGGGTCGATCCCGTGTGCACGAGGAGAATCAGGTCGCCCACGAGCCGCCTCGTTATCCTTTCGGCCGCATCCGCGCCAGACCGTCGTCAAATCCACGGCCGCTCACGCGAGGATCTCGCCGAGTTTCTTCTGCCGATACGCGAAGATCTGCCGCAGCTGGGGCCGCACGAACAAGCGATCGATCAGGTTGCCTCCGAGCACGGCGTAGCGAACTCGGTCGATCACGAGGGTGCCGCCGTCACGCTCCTCGAAGGCGTGTTCGTGAATCCATTCGCGATAGGGGCCCCGCCGCTGCTCGTCCACGAATCGCTTCGGGGGATCCCACGCGGTGATCTCGCTCTGCCAACGCAGGGGCATGCCACCCACGCGGAGTTGGTAGTCGATGAGCAAGCCCACCCGCATCTGGATCGGGCCCTGGGTGAGGACGGCGAATTGGACCATCGGTGGAGTGAGCGCTTCGAGGTTGCGGGCGTTGGCGAAGAAGGGGAACACTTCGTCGCGAGGCCGGGCAACCCACAACTCGGCCTCGAGAGTACGGAGGCCTCCCTGGCTGCCGAAACGAAGCAGAGGGGCCCTCATCAGATGGATGTCATGCCTTCCGGATTCCACGTTGGCGACTCGAGAACTGACATGCGAGAATCGGCGGGATTGCCGAGTCGAAGGTCAGCGTAGCAGATGTGCTATGGCCCTTAGGCCACCTTCGTGACGCCCGGAGGCCACAGCAGGAAGTTCCCGCGCAGCTGGAGATGCCCTTGGAACCAGACCGAAGGCCCGAATCCTGTATCGTCGTCGGCGCCGGGATGGCCGGTCTCATGGCGGCTCGGAGGCTCACGTCGGCCGGGGTCCGCGTGCTAGTCGTGGACAAGGGGCGCGGGGTGGGCGGACGGATGGCGACGCGCCGAGCGCCGGGCCTGCCGGCGGGCCGCGCGGGGGTCTGGGACCACGGCGCGCAGTTTTTCACCGCGCGCGAGGAGGCTTTCCGGACTCTGGTTTCCGGATGGCTCGACTCCGGGGTGGCCCAGATCTGGGCCGACGCCTTCCCCGGCGACGCGGCTCCAGAGGCGTCACGCCCTCATCCTCGCTATCGCGGCACCTCGGGAATGGCGGGGGTCGCGAAGTTCTTGGCTCGAGGACTCGACGTCCACCTCTCCGCGCGGGTGGTCGCCCTTCGCCTTCGCGACCGAAGATGGCAGCTCGAGACGGAGGCCGGTGACCGGCACGTGGCGGATGCCGTGGTTCTCACGCCCCCGGTGCCGCAGTCTCTATCGCTCCTCGATGCCGGCGGCGTGAAACTCCACGACAGTCTGCGTTCCGGACTCGAAGGAATCGCCTACGCGCCCTGCATCGCGATCCTGGCTCGCTTGGAGGGTCGTAGCGCAGTCCCCGAGCCTGGCGGAGTCCGGCTCTCGGGTGAACCACTCGCATGGATCGCCGACAATCGAGTGAAGGGGATTTCCCCGGAGGCGACGACTCTGACCCTTCACGCAGGACCGGTATTCAGCCGAGCACAGTGGGACTCCGACCTGGACGGGCTCGCGAGGTTTCTGCTGGAGCAAGCGCGGCCATGGCTCGGCACTGAGGCGAGCGACTGGCAGGTTCATCGGTGGCTCTATAGCCAGCCGACCGTGACTCACCCGAATCGCTGCGTTTCGATCCCGGACTGTGGTGCTCCCCTGGTTCTCTGCGGGGATGCGTTTGGCGGTCCGCGAGTCGAGGGAGCCGCGTTGTCCGGCATCGCAGCGGCCGCGCGCCTGCTGGGCGCGGACGCGGGGTCGCGAGATGACGCGCTTTGAGGGCGAGCGGCAAGTGGCCGGAGTGATCCAAACGACGGTGGACCGGGAAACCACGACCGCTTCTGATCGTCGACGCTGCGCCGACACGCTTGCGCGAGTTGGCCGCAGCGCCTCCTCTGCCCGGCGTCGCTCCCGCGCCAAGCGATCCTCCGGCACGCCCCCCACCGGAATCCGCGCGGCGCGCGGCGAAGGGGTTTCCGAATCCGAGCTTGCCCGGGCAGTCGCGAAACGTTTAGTTTGGCTGGCCCGCGCGATTTCCCGCCGGGCTCATCCGCCTCGGAGACGAAACACATGAGAGAACTCATCGGCAGTCTGGCTTCGCTGAAACTGGCCATCGTTCTGCTCGTCTTGATCCTCCTGGTTCTCGCGACCGGGACCATCATCGAATCGCTCCGAAGTGCTGAGCTGGCTCTGAGCACCGTTTACGAGGCGTTCTGGTTCCGCGCGCTCCTCGGGGTCTTCGCAGTCAACGTCCTCTGCTCGTTGATCACGCACTGGCCGTGGCGGCGCGCCCGCACGGGCTTCGCGCTCACACACGGCTCGCTCATCATCATCTTGTTGGGCGGTCTGGCGAGCGAGTTCTTCAAGATCGATGGCAATCTCGCGATCTGGGAAGGCGAAGACGGCGCGATGTACCTCGGCACGAGCGGTCGCGAGGCGAGCAAGCTGCGTTCGCTCCCGTTCGCGATCCACCTCGATGAGTTCGAGATCGACTACTACCAGGGGACGATGCAGCCCGCGATGTTCCGGAGCCGCGTGACGGTGAAGGACACGAAGAACGGCCGGACGCTTCCCGCAGTCATCGAGATGAACCGCGGACTCTCCTACGGCGGGTACTCGTTCTACCAAAGCAGCTACGAGCAGGCCGAGGGACGCGACAAAACCGTCCTGCAGGTGTCCCGCGATCCGGGCCTGCCAATCATCATGCTCGGCTACACGATCTTGATGATTGGGATGACCACGGTTCTCGCGACGCGGATCTCGCAGCACCGCGCGCTGAGCCGGTCCAACCACGCGCGCATGGCCGGGGCCTCACGAGGCGCGGCGGCCGCGGTGATCGCGGCCGCGCTCGCCGTGTTTTCCGCTTCGAACGCGGGCGCCGTGACGCTACCCGACGCCGCTACGGTCGAGACACTCCGCAGACTCCCCGTTCAGCACGACGGACGCGTCATGCCGTTCGACACGATGGCCCGCGAAGCGGTGCGAATGGTGACCCGGGGACGCGGCTGGGACGGCGCGGATCCCGTCGCGCTCGCGATCGCCTGGAGCACGGAGCCTGAAGTGTGGGCCGATGTCCCGTTCGTTGCGCTCGGAAAAGGGGCCATCGTGGAGGCGGCGGGACTCCCTGAGGAGACGAGGCGCGCATCGTTCAACGACATCGTCGCGAACCGAAGGCTGATGATGATGCTCGATCACGCGCGCGCGCGCGCCGAGGGCGGAGGCGAACTCAGTGGCGCCCTCAAAGACGCTGAAAAGATCGACCAGCGACTCGGGAAGCTTCAGCATTTCTTCGAGCGACACGCTCTGCACGCCATCCCCAACCCCTCGGACCCGCGCGCGCCGTGGACCGTTCCCGCAGACATCACGACAGCGGCCGATCTCGTCGCGTTCGCGGCGACGAACCCCGCCGCCGGCGTCGCGTCGCCCGCGGCGATCGAGCGCGAGATCATGTACAACCGGGTTCGGCCCCACCGGCTCTCATGGTGGATCCTCTCTGTCGCGACGGTCGTTTCGATTCTCGGATGGGTCCTAGGCCGCCGATCCCTCGATGTGCTCGGATTCGCCGGTCTCGCCGCCGGCTTCGCCGCAATGACCTGGGGGATCGCCCTCCGTTGGCAGATCGCGGGACGGATCCCCGCGTCGAACATGTACGAATCGCTACTCTTCCTGGGCTGGGGCGTCGGGCTCTTCGCGCTGATCGCGCTCATCTTCCTCCGGACGCGGCTCGTGGTCCTCAACGCCACGGCGATGTCGGCGCTCGCAATGGTGCTCGTCGACCGGCTTCCGATGGATCCGTTCGTCCACCCCATGCCGCCGGTCCTCTCGGGAACGCCCTGGCTCGCGATTCACGTCCCGATCATCATGATCAGCTACTCGGTGCTTGCGCTCGGCGTCCTCTTCGCGCACGCGCAGATCGGATTCGAAATGTTCGCGCCGCGCCGCCGCGACCTCGCCGCCCGCATGCGAGACCTCCACTACTGGTACATCCACGTTGGTTCGATCCTCTTGATCGCGGGGATCCTGACCGGATCGATTTGGGCGGCCTCATCGTGGGGACGCTATTGGGGATGGGACCCCAAAGAAGTCTGGTCGCTCGTCGCGTTCATCGCCTACATCGCGATCCTGCACGGACGGTTCGACCGCATCCTCGGGCCATTCGGGGTCGCGGCCTTTAGCATCGTCGCCTTCTGGGGAATCATCATGACGTACGTCGGCGTGAACTTCGTGCTGGCGTCCGGCCTGCACGCGTACGCCGCCGGCAGCTCGAGCGTCGTGACGTGGCTGCTCATCGTGGGCGGCTTCGAGGTCCTCTTCCTCGTCGCCGGGCTCGTCACGCACCTCACCCGGCGGCCGAAGCGAATCGCCCTGATGCCGCACTAAGCGCGCCGCCCTCGCTCGACGAATTTGCGGGGGCGCGGCGCGCCGCGAGCTAGCGAAGCAATACGAGCTTCTGTTTCGCGCGCGCCGTCCCTGCGTCGAACAACACGAAGTACATTCCGGCCGCGACGCGAGCGCCCGTGTCGTTCGTACCATCCCAGTCGCGGTGATGCCATCCGGCCGCGAGAGGCTCGTCGACGAGGGTGCGCGCCAGCCGACCCGAGACGTCGTAGACGCGCACGCGCACGGAGCGCGCGTGCGGAAGATCGAACGCGACACGTGTGTTATCGACGACGGGATTCGGCGACGCGGGATGGAGCCGGTAGGCGATCGGAAGCGCGAGCGATCCCGGGCCGGTGTCGTCGGAGCCGTCCGCGTTGGGGACGCCGACCGCCGCATTGCCGCCGTGCCAGAATCCGCCGCCGAGCGTAAACGTCGCGCCCGTGAGCAGGCCGGCGTCGGGCTGGCCGATCGTGCCGCCCAGGGTGAACGTGCCGCCGGTGCTCTGAGTGCCGCCGCCGGAGTCGATCGTGAACGAGCGCATCGTAAACTGTGCGGCCGCCGGCGACACCGCGCACACGGACGCGCAGATCGTGCCGAGCACGCCGATCGCCACGCGCGTGACGCGCGCGCGATCCCTCTTGTTCGATTGGCGCATGACGCCTCCTTTCGCGGGCCGCGCGTCGCCTCAGGCCACTCCCGAGGCGCGAGTCGCAAGCCGCCGGGGAGTCATGCGCCGAAACCGCGCGCGAGGTGACACGCAGCGCGCGAATTATGGCGGATTACTTTCGCGCGGCGGCGGCGCCGTGCGTCGAGACAGGAGTGCGCGCGGTTACCGCCACTGGAAAAGCTTGAGCGCGGCGGCGAAACTCGCGAGCCCCCACGCGGCGAGCGTTGCCGTTTCGCGCGCGACGCCCGCGATCGGGCGCCCCTCGAGCATCACCCCGCGTAGTGCGTCGTTGAGAGCCGTCAGCGGCAACGCGCGAATGAACGGCTGCGCCACATCGGGAAAGTGCGACGACGCGAAGAAGACGCCGGAGAGAAGCCACATCGGCAGCATCACGACGTTCATGAGGCCGGAGACGGCTTCGATCGTGCGCGCGCGCGACGCGACGAGAAGCCCGAGCCCTGAGAATGCGAGCGCGCCGAGCAAGCAGAGTACGCCGACAGCCCAGACCGAGCCCGCCGAACGCACGCCGAAGACGATGCGCGCGAAGACGAGAATCGCGCCGACCTCGAGCGCGAGGAACACAAGACGCGCAAGAAGATGCGAAAGCAGATACGAGCTGCGCGGCATCGGCGTCGCGACGAGGCGCTTGAGAAGTTTGCGCGTCCGCGCCGTCACCACCGCGAAGCCGATGCTCCAGAGCCCGGTGCCCATGATGTTCATTCCGAGCAGACCCGGGACAAGCCAATCGATGTAGCGCGAGCCTGGCGCGGCGACGATCTCTTCGCGCGCGGTCAACGCATCCGCGCGGCCGGCGGCGCGCTGAAGCGCCCCATCGACGGCGAGCCGCGCGAGTCGGCTCTCGGGACGCGCGGGATCGAAGCGATACGCTGGAGGGTCGCCAGGCACGACGAGAACCGAAACATCGCCCGTGCGCAGCACGCGTTCGGCGTCTTCCGGGGCGACCTCGCTCGCCTTCACGCCGGGCTCGGCAGTGAGCGTCGCGAGTATCGGCGCTGCGCCATCGCCGCGCAGCACGCCGACGACGACGTCTTGCGGCCGCTGATTCCGAAACGCGACGCCGAGCGCGAGTGTCATCAGCACGGGAAACGCGAAGACCCAGAAGACCGCCTCCGGTTCGCGAAGAAACTCGCGTATACGCGCGCGCGTCAACTCGAACAGAGGGCTGTGCCCGCGCTCAGACATCGCGCAGGTGCCTCCCTGTCAGCGCGACGAAGACATCCTCGAGCGTGGCGCTGTGCGTCGAGAGATGCGAGAGATCCGCGCGCCGCTCCCCGAGCGCGTCGAGAAGCGCCGGCACGGTCAGATGCATCTCGGAGGAGATGAGCGACCACGCGCCGTCGTCGTGGCGCACGTCGCGCACGCCGGGAAGCGCGCGGAGCGCGGCAGCGTCCGGCGCGGCGGCGCCCTCGCCGAGGGCAAACTCCACGACGTGCTCCGCGCCGAGCGACCGGATCAACTCGCGCGGCGTGCCGAGCGCGATGATCTTCCCGCGATCGACCACCGCCACGCGATCGCACAACGCCTCCGCCTCGTCCATGTAGTGCGTCGTGAGAAGCACCGAGCCGCCGCCCGCGCGAAAACGCTCGACGAGCGCCCAGAGTTGGCGTCGCGACTGCGGGTCGAGGCCGGTCGTCGGCTCGTCGAGAAAGAGAAGCTCGGGCCGGCCGACGAGCGCGCACGCGAGCGCGAGCCGCTGCTTTTGGCCGCCGGAGAGTTTGCCGTACCACGCGTCGCGCTTGCCGTCGAGCTCGACCATCGCGAGCACCTCGTCGATCGACGGGCCCGTGCGGTAGAACGAGCGGAAGAGCCGCACCGTTTCGTAGACGGAGAGCTTTTCCGTAAGCTGCGTCTCCTGCAGTTGGATGCCGAGCCGCTCGCGCAGCGCGCGGTCATCGGCGCCCCACTTCATGCCGAGCACCTCGACATCGCCGGCGTCCGGCGCCGTCAACCCTTCCAGAATCTCGACGGTCGTGGTCTTTCCCGCGCCGTTCGGCCCGAGCAAACCGAAACACTCGCCCGCGCGCACCTCGAGATCGAGATGATCGACGGCGACGACATCGCCGTATCGCTTGACGAGTCCGCGGCAGAGCGCGGCGGAGGGGGACGCGTTCATCCCGCGTACAGTGAATCGTTCCGCCCCGCGCGGTCAATCCCGCTTCCGCGGGCGCCGCGAGAAATCGCCGCGGCGAACGGGCGGCGGCGGCGGGGAGGACGATCTTCGCGCCTCGGGTTGCATCAAACAGGCGCAGAGCGCTACTGTTTCGTGCGTCAATTGGAACGAAAACGCCCTCTCCCCCTCCCGAGGCGTCGATCGGCGCGCTACGGCACGCGACCGCATCCCCCGGCGCGTTCGGCCGCCGCCAAAACAATTCCTAACGAGTACCGATCGCGTTCTTGCGTGAACGCCGACTCCCCCCGGCGCGAGCAACCGGTCGAACTCAGCATCGAGGGAGGGCAACGAATGCGAACCACGAGTCTGTTCCATTGGGCGCTTGCTGCGGGCATCGCGGCGGTCTGTTGCACGAGCGCGCACGCGCAGCCGATGCCGGTCGTCGAGCGCGGACTGCTCCCGGGCGATCTCGCGATCGCGCCGGAGTCGAACAGCCAGCAGGATCACGCGGTGGCGAAGGGCGGCGAGCAATATCTCGCCGTCTGGTCGGACTATCGGGGGCAATCCGCCGGCGGTGGGACGAATCAGAGTAACGGTGACATCTTCGGGATTCGACTCGACTCCAACGGGAATCCCATCGACGCGATGCCGTTTCTCATCGGCGGCGGAATGGGCCTTCAGCGTTATCCGCTGGTGGCGTGGAACGGCGACGCGTGGCTCGTGCTGTACATCTCGCAGGACGTCGTCGGCGGCTACTTCGAATACCAGATGCGCGCGGTCCGCGTTTCCGCCTCAGGGCAAGTCCTCGACACGACGCCGATTCTCTTCCCGCCGACTCAATTCACGCCGAGCACGATCGGCCTGCAGGTGGCGGGCCACAGCGGCCAGTGGCTCGTGACGCGCTGCATCTATCACGATACGGGGTACGGCACGTACCTCGCGGGCCAGCGCATCGACGGGAACGGCCAACTTCTCGACACGGTCCCCGTCATGCTGAACGACTGGATCTACGGTCAGACGAAAACGATCACCGCGAACGGCGAGTACCTCGTCGCGGGCCCCGACTGGAGCACGTCGGCGATCAAGGCGCGGCGCATCGGGCTCGACGGCCAACCGATCGGCTCGTCGTTCGCGGTTCCGAGCCTCAACCTCGCCGGCAACGGCAGCGAGTACTACGTCGTGTGGATCGCGGACTTCGTGAACCTGGTCGGCTCGCGCATGACCCCGAATGGGACGCTCCTCACACCGGCGGGCACGCAGATCGTGGCGAACTACTCGCAGTACAACCAAACCGCGCTCGCGCACGACGGCACGAACTGGTGGCTCGAGTGGGGCGCCGCCGATCAACTGCGCACGGTGCGCATCGACGCGAACGGCGTCGTTCTCGATCCGAACGGCGGCGTGCTCTTGCCGATCACCATCGGCGGCAACATCAACACCGCGTACGGAGTCGCTCTCGCGCCGCGCACGGGCGGCGGCGTGCACGTCTTCTGGTACGACCTGCGTGTCGCGCTCGGGTACGACTCGAATGTCTTCGCACTGCCGGTGAGCGCGGCGAACGTGCCGGGCACCGAGCGCTGCGTCTCGACCGGCACGCGGACCCAGCGCACACCCGACCTCGCGGGCGGGCCGGGCGGGCAGAACGCCGTCGTCTTCGTCAGCGAAGCGGCCAATGACGATCGTGTGCTCGTGCACTTCCTCGACGCGAACGGAATCGCGATCACGAACGAGCCGATCGAGGTTTCGAGCGGCCCGACCATCGGCAAGGCAGGAATCGCGTGGAATGGCTCGATCTACCTCGTCACTTGGGACGCAGGCGCGAGCGGGCTCTCACCGACGCAGATCAAGGCGCGGCGCATGAACGCCGACGGCACGTTCGTCGACGCGGCGCCATTCGACGTGATGCCGGGCTTCAGCCCCGACGTCGATGCGCTGGGCGAGGACTTCCTGATCGCCACCGCGCGCTACGACACGAATCCGCAGTTCATCTACACGTGGATGAGGATCGTGGACGGACCGACGGGCGCGTTCCAGAACGCGGCGACGCTCATCGGAGGCTTCTACGTGAGCGTGGGGCCCCGCGTGCGGAACGACGGCACGCGCTGGATCGTCACGTATCACAGCCATTGGTCGCACGACGCCTCGCAGTCCGACGCGATCTACAACTTCGTGAGCGCGGACGGCTCCTTCACGCCGGCATCGAACCCGGCGACGACCTCGGGCGGGTCAGGGACTCCGGACGTCGCCTTCTCCGGCGACAAGTACCTCTTCGTGTGGCGCAACAACTCGCTCTCCAACGCGAACAACTACATCGCCGGGCGGATCATGAACGCGAACGGAACGTTCGCGACCGGCAACTTCACGATCGCCGAGGCGCCAGGCCGGCAGCTACGGCCGGTGGTCGGCTGGGACGGAACGAACTTCGTCGTCGCGTGGGACGATCAGCGCAATCAGAGCGCGTTCTTCGACGAGCGCACCGACATTTACGGCGCGCGCGTGAGCGAGTCCGGCGCCGTGCTCGATCCGTCCGCGTTTCCGATCTACGCCGGCCCGCAGGGCGACGCGACCGCGGCGCTTCTAAGCCGTCCCGACGGCGTGACTCTCGTCGCGTCGACACGATTCCAGACGACCGCTCCGTACGATTCCTACCGGATCGGGCTGACGCTTCTCGGCACGGCCACCACGGTGGATGTGCCAGACGTCGCGGGCGCGCGACCTGCGCGACTCGATCAAAACTTCCCGAACCCGTTCCATCCGTCGACGACGATTCGTTTCGGACTCCGGCAACCGGAGAACGTGACGATCACCGTGCACGACGCCAGCGGGCGGCGCGTGGCTCGCGTGGCGAGCGGACAATACCCCGCGGGTGAGTTCTCGGCCGAGTGGGACGGCCGCGACGATGCCGGCCGTGCGGTCGCGCCCGGTACGTTTTTCTTGCGCATGGAGGCGGGCGGCTTCCGCGACACGAGGAAGATGACGCTCTTGCGGTAGAGCGTCCGAGCGGCAGGCACGCAGACAGGCCCGAGGCGAGTCGCCTCGGGCCTCGTCGTTTCATGGCGCGCTCCGCGCGATCGCGCCCGGCGGTTCCGCGCGCCGGACGGTTATCGCCGGAACACGTTCGACATGCGCCCCACGAATCCGGTCTCTTGCTTCTGGACCGCCTCGAGTTCGCCCTCGTCGAGTTCACCAGGAAGTTCTTGATACTTCCAGGTCGATGCGGTATTGAGTCTCTCTCGAAGGAGAGACCGATGACTCGCCACCTGACCAGCACTCAGCTCTGCCGCCTGCTCGATATCTCGACGAAGACCCTCTACCAGTGGGAATGCTCCGGCAAGATCCCCGCGCCGGGAAGGGATCGCAGGGGGTGGCGCCTCTTTTCGCCGAAGCAGGTCGAGACGATTCGACGCTTCGCCGGCCCGGCGGAACGCGAGAAGGCGCAGCCCTCATCGCGCTCGGAGCCCCAGGAACTCACGGGCCTGACGGCGCGCAATCAAATCCGCGGGACGGTGGTCTCGATCACGTCGGACGGCCTGCTCTCCGAGGTCGTGCTCCGCCTGGGCGACGGGCAAGAGGTCGTCTCCGTTGTCACGCGAAGCTCAGTCAAGCGCCTCGGACTCAAGAAGGGGCAAGATGCGATGGCCGTGATCAAGGCCACGGAGGTCATGCTGTTCAAATGACGCGGGCACGTCTCTCGATTTCGCTCGTCGTCGTTCTCGCGGTGAGTGTGTTCACGGATGCGTCGGCGGAGACCGTGCGGGTGTTTGCGGCCGCGTCGCTCACGGAGGCGTTCCGAGACATCGCGGCTCTCTACCGCGAACAGAATCCCGGCGACGACGTGGAGTTCAATTTCGCCGGGAGCCAAGTGCTGCGTACGCAGATCGAACAGGGCGCGCCCGCGGATGTCTTCTCTCCGGCTGACCGAGTTCACATGGACGCGCTCACGACGAAAAACCTCGCTGCATCGGGCGCGATCTTCGCGCGCAATCGCCTCGTCGTTGTCACGCCGCGCGTGACTCCGAAAGTGCGGCAACTCGGCGACCTCGCGCGGCCCGGCGTGCGCGTCGTACTCGCCGACGCGAACGTGCCCGTCGGGCGCTACACGACGCAGGCGCTCGGCAAGATGAACCGCGCGGGCCTCTTCGGCGACGATTTTGAGACGCGCGTCGTGGCGAACGTCGTGAGCCGAGAGACGAACGTGCGGGCCGTGCTCGCGAAAGTCTCTCTCGACGAAGTCGACGCCGGCGTCGCCTACGCAACGGATGCGCAAACCGCCGCGGACAAAGTACACATCCTCGAGATTCCAGAAATCATGAACGTCGTCGCCGAGTACCCGATTGCGGTGGTTGCGAAGCGCGCCGCGGCGGCTGGCGGCGCACGATTCGTCGCGCTCGTGCTGAGCGAGCCCGGCCAGGCGATCCTGGCAAAGCGGGGTTTCGCGCCGCCGCGATGACACGATGACGCGCCCGACCTCGCGGAAATCGCGCAGCACTCTCTTGCACGTTGCCGCCGCGCCGCTTGTCTTCTTCTTGGCGTTCCCTTTCGCCGCCGTCGTGCTCTCGCTCTCCCCGGCACGCTTGCTCGCCGATCTCCAGTCGGAGGCCGCGCTGAAAGCACTCGTCCTCACGATGCAGACGACGCTGGTCGCAACGGCGATCACGATCGTCGCCGGCACACCGCTGGCGCTCCTCCTGGCGCGCCGCCGCTTTCGCGGGCGCGAGATCATCGACACGCTCGTCGACCTGCCAATCACCGTGCCGCCGGTCGTTGGCGGCGTTGCGCTCCTCCTCGCGTTCGGTCGCCGCGGCCTCATCGGCCGCAGCATCGACGCGTTCGGAATCCAGATTCCGTTCAGCACCGCGGCGGTCGTCATGGCGCAGGTCTTCATCGCGAGCCCGTTCTTCGTGAAGGCCGCGCGCGCCGGATTCGAAGCGGTCCCAGCGCGTCTTGAGGCCGCCGCGCGAACCCTCGGCGCAAGCCCGTGGCATACGTTCTGGACCGTGACGGTGCCGCTCGCGCGCCCGGCGCTTCTCGCTGGCGCCGTCCTCTGCTGGGCACGCGCGCTTTCGGAGTTCGGCGCGACGATGATGTTCGCCGGCAACCTTCCCGGCCGCACGCAAACGCTCGCGCTCGCCGTCATGTCGGCGATGGAGAGCGATCTCGACACCGCGCTCGCGATCTCGACGCTCGCGCTTCTGCTCGGGATCGCCGCGCTCATTCTCGCGAAGAGCTGGGCGCGGCGCACGATTCCGTCGTGACGCCGCCAGCGCGCGGTCTCCGCGCACGCCTCGCCGCAACGCTCGGCGCGTTCTCCCTCGACGCCGACATCAACGTGCGCGCCGGAGAGACACTCGTGCTGCTCGGTCCCAACGGCTCGGGGAAGACGACGTGTCTCGATCTGATCGCCGGGCTGCGAACGCCGGACCGCGGGCACATCACACTCGACGAGACCGTTCTTTGCGACACCGAGACGGGCGTCGATCTTGCGCCGGAAGATCGCCGCGTCGGACTCGTGTTCCAGGATTACGCGCTCTTTCCGCACTTGTCCGTGCGCGAAAACGTCGCGTACGGCGCGCGCGCGCGACGCCTTGCTCGCGACGAACGCGCGCGCGTCACCGACGAATCGCTCGCGCGCCTCGACATGGCCGCGCTTGCCGATCGCGCCGTAACGCAGCTCTCGGGAGGACAACGCCAACGCGTCGCGCTGGCGCGCGCCCTCGCATCCGACGCGCGAATCCTCCTGCTCGACGAACCGTTCGCGTCGCTCGACGCGACGACGCGCGCCGCCGTCCGCGCGGAGCTGCGCGCGTTCCTGCGCGCCGCGGCGCTTCCCGCGCTCGTCGTCACGCACGATCCGCTCGACGCGTTCGTCGTGGGCGACCGGCTCGCCGTCATCGAACACGGCCGCATCGTGCAAACCGGAACGAGCGACGATCTTCTCGCCCATCCACGGACACCGTTCGTCGCGGACCTCGTCGGGCTCAACGTTTACGAAGCGAGTCTTGCGGCGGGCGCCGGCCTGAAGGAAGCGCGCGCCGGCGCGGTCGTCTTCCACGTTCTCGCCGATGAACTCGCGGGCGCCGTGCATCTGGCGTTCGCGCCCTCGGATGTCGCGCTCGCGATCGCGCCGCCGGCCGGCTCGTTCCAAAACGCCTTCGAGGTGCGAGTCCTCGACAGCCTTAATCTTCCCGATCGCCTGCGCGTGATTCTCGACGCCGGCGTGCCGATGGCCTCCGACATCACGCGCGAAGCGGGCCGCGCACTGCCGCTCGTCCCCGGTTCGACGCTCTGGGCGATGGTCAAAGCCACTTCGATTCGAGTCTATCCGTGAGCAAAAACTACCGTTCGCATCCGCTGACATTTCAGATCCACCACGCGTTCTGAGGGAGCCGCGACCCGCGATTCGCGCATCGATGGGCTGATCTGATCGTGCTGCTTCCTCTTCGGATTTCAGCCAGCGACCTAGAGCCCGCGCAACGATTCGAGGTCGCCGCGACACGTCACGGTCGACGGATGCGACGGCGCAAGGGACGTCTCGAGAATCGCCAGCGCTCGTCCCAAATACGCGCGAGCTTCCGACGCCCGTCCCCGCGATTTCAGGATGACCGCGAGGTTCGAGAGGGCCGTTCCGACGTCGGGATGGCCCGGCCCGAGCGCCTTCTCCTTCACCGCGACGGCGCGCCGCGCCAACGGCTCCGCCTCCGTGGTGCGCCCCTGCGCGTGAAGGCAGGCCGCGAGGTTCTCGACGACATACGCGACGTCCGAGTGAACGGCGCCGAGACGATGCTCGAGGATCGCGAGCGCGCGGCGGTGGAGCGACTCGGCTTCGGGATACCGCGCCATCCCGTCGAGGAGGCATGCGGGCGCACCGATGTCGCGCGCCGTGTCGGGGTGGCTCGGTCCGAGCGCTCGCTCGCGAATCTCGATCGCACGCCGCGCGAACACGGCGCCGCGTGAGTATCGCCCGCGCGCGTGTTCGATGCCGCCGATGTTGTGGTAGAAGGCCGCGACCGCGACGTGATCGCGACCGAGCCCCCGCCGAGCGATCCGCAGACCGCGAAGATAGACACGCGCACCCTCATCGAAGCGTCCTTGGAATTTCTGAATCATTCCGAGGCTGTTGAGGAGAGCCGCGACGAACATGTCGTCGTGCTCGTGCGCCGCGTCCGCGAGTGAAAGCGCCTTCTGCACGAGTCGTTCCGCAGCGTCGTAGAGTCCCGCACCTCGTTCCGCATCCCCGAGGCGCGCGAGCCATCGCGCGCGAATTCGCCGCCAGAGTCTTCTCATGAGATCAGCTCCGGTCCGCCGTCAGCACGAGTGATCCGCGGGATCGGCGCATCGTCCCTCGGGCCGTAGGCGCGGCGCGGCACGAACACGGCCGTGCCGCTGCGCCCGGCCACACGCCCTACCCGCGAAGCCGCGATTGGTTGTGATTTCCCGCCAGTCTCGCCGCCGCGATCCCCGGCAACATCGACACGATCGCGAACGCGAGCGCGATGACGATTGCGAACAGCTTCTTCATGATGCGTTCCTCCTTCGGAATGAGGGTTTGGTCCGCCACTTGCCGCCGCCTTCCTGGCGGCGCGACAGCAGACCCGAAGTCCGCCGCCACCCGGATGGCAGCGGCATCTTCCCCTACGTCCCAGATCGGCCGGGCGAACAGAGTGTCGCGGAGCGGTCGACAGTGACGCCGTCCGCGCGGTCCGCCGGTTCATTCGGCGAAACCCTCCGGCCGCCCGTTGCGCAGCTCGTGAGGGAGGAGATCGCGAGGCTGGTCGGGCGCTGAGTATTTCCGCGTCGTCCCGCGCAGACTTAGCGCGGCCCGGTCGCGATGAAGTAGAAAACGTCGTCGGTGAGAACGCCCGCGGAGTTGTAGATGCGGATCGCCACGTTGCCCTGGACGGGAGTGGCGACGGCGACCGAGCGAGTGGAATTGCCGTGGCTGGCAACGACGGAGGGCCTGTCGCTGAAGGGCGTGCTGAAAAAGACTGTGTGGGAGCCGGCGGCGGTGCGCGCGACGGTCCAGCCGCTGCCGAATCCGATGGTGCCGTTGCCATTCGCGGTGCCGCGGATGGTGCGGAGGTTCTCGTCGGCGCTGGCTGCGAAGTACTGCCCGGCTGGACCGAGCTTGACGTCGCCGCGGACATCGAGCTTGGCGGCGGGAGTTGCCGTGCCGATCCCAACCAGGCCCGTGGACTTCGCGGTGAGAACCGTTCCATAGGTTGAGTTGACGAGGCCGATGTCCGCGCCGTAAGCGCCCAGGTAGATGTTGTTCTCGCTGCCGCCCCCGTCGCCGACGTAGCCGATTGCCGTCCCCGCCCCGTTCGCGAAGCTGAGGTAGGCGAGGTTCGCTCCCGTTGACTGATCGCCTTGGATGCGAATGCCCTCACGGGGAGTGGATCCGGTGTTGGGCGCGATGAGATGGAGCGGCACCCCCGGCGTTGTCGTCCCGATCCCCACCTTGCCGCTATCGTCCACGAACACGGCGCTCGCCGGCGAGCCATCCGCGGCGTCGAGCGAGAACGCCGCGTTGGCGTGGCTGGCCATGGGCGTGGACGTGATTTGCTGTCGCGGGGCGAGTCCGACGAACCCCGCAGCGTTCGTGCAGTCGAGCCCTGTGTCGGCCCGAACCTCGATCTCGAGATGCCGCGGCGCCGTCGTCGCGAACTGCTGGCCGAAGTCGAGCTGCGCGGTGAACACGCCGTTGACGACGTCCACATTGTCGACGCAGAGCGTCGAGCCGAGTTGCGCGCCACCGGACGCCGCGTCCAACAGGAGGAAGCGGAAATCGTGCGGCCCGTTCGTCGGTTGATTCGCATCATCGAGTAAGCCCTGGTACGTAAACGCCGTGTTTTGTGCGCGAGCCGGTGTACTTACGAGCACTGCCAACAACACTGCGCCAGCGACTGCCAGCGAGTGACTTCGAGGTGCGGTTTTCATCGCCAGAGCTCCTTCGCAACGTACTTTGATGATGATGGCGCGCTGGTTGGCGCCGCCGTAAACAGCGGCACTCCGCGAGTGACTCCATCTCAAACGCAGATCCTGCTGACTCGGCTCCCTCGATTGGGCTGATATCTCTTCATACGCGCGAGCACGTCGTGACGAACATGCGAACGAGAAAAGCGTGATGACGGCCGTCGTAGTGTCGAGAGAGGTGTGCGTCCCGCGAGGCAGCGGCCGCGAGGAGCGATGTCGGCACGCGCGCCGCGCGTGCGCGCGTCCGCTGCTAAAGCCGCGGGTTTTCGAGCACGACCTGGCGCATCCAGACCCCGGAGACTCCCGTCTCGCGTCCGGCGAGCGCGCGGAATCGGTCGAACGCGCCCGAGCGCTCCGCGGGCCGCGCCGCATCATTCGGCTGGGGCGAGACGCCGCCCACGCCTCGCAGAACCTCGACGGTATTCGGGCCGACCTGCGCGTACTCGATTGCGCGCCCGGGGTCGGCGGCCGGAAGCCGGCCGAGGTCGGCCTCGATTTCGGCCAACGGCTCGGGGCTGACGACGATCAAGAAATGCTCGCGCCCGCCGGCGCTCGTGACGGTCCACGCGTTCTCGAGCCCGTCGATCGCGCCGGGAAGCACGAGAGTGCGATCGGCTGGAATCGGATTCTTGGCGTCGAATCGCGGCTGTGGGAAGAGGAGGTAGTGCTCGCCGCGTTCATCCTCGTTGAGTACATAGACCCACACGGCGCGCGTCGCGCGAACTTCGAGCGAGAGGCGATCACCGGGGCGGACGCGATCGCCGCTGATGAGGCGCGCGATGGCGCCTTGATCGCGCTTCAGGAATGAGGCCTCGACATCGTAGGCGGGCGCGGCGGGAGCGGTAGGCGCGATCTCCGCGCGGTTCGCGATCTGCACGCGATCGGCCGCCGAACCGTCTCGATTCCCGCGAAGCGACACGGCAACCGTCACCGCCAGGATGACGATGAGCGCCGCGAACAGTGCGCCGCGCAGGGACCGCGGGGCGCGAGCGCGGGTGGGCGGCACGCCCGGCGAGGAGGCGGGCGCGGAGGAGAGGGCCGCGCACGATTCGAACGCCCTCGCGAATCGCGCCGCGGAGGCGTCGCGCTCCTCAGGGCGCCTCGCTGCCGCACCGTCGATCGCTGCTGCGATCTCCTCCGGAATCTCGGGACGTATCTGGCGCAGCGGCGCCGTTCCCGCTCCCGAGCGCGCGATCAGTTCGGCGAGTGTCCCAGCATCAAACGGATGCCGGCCGGCGAGCGCGAACCAGAGCGTCAGCGCGAGCGCGTAGAGATCCGATCGCTCCGACGCGGCGGCTCCCGCGAAGAGTTCCGGCGCCATGTACATCGGCGTCCCGGACGGGGCGCTCGCGAGCGAGGACGCGACGGTCGCGCATCCGAGGCCGAAATCCGTGAGAACGTAGCCACCGTGCTCGTCGCGCACGATGTTCGCCGGTTTGACGTCGCGGTGCAGAAGACCCGCGCCGTGCACAGCGGCGAGGGCCGAACCGATATCGGCGCCGACGCGAATCGCGGCGTCGACGCAGAGAGGACCTTCGGCGGCGATCACCTGCTCGAGCGTTGCGCCGCGAACGAGATCCATCCACAGGCCGACGCGGCCGTCGTGCGAATCGATGCCGTGAATCGCGACGACGTTGGGATGCCGGATGCGCGCTGCGGCTCGCCCTTCGTTCAGGAGCGCGGCGTCGGCGTCGCCGCTCGCGACCCCCGGCGCGTCGGGCCGAAGGAGCTTGAGCGCGACTTCCCGCTGAAGCCGGATATCCCAAGCGCGGTAGATGTCCGCGTTCGCGCCCGCGCCGAGCCGCTCGAGCAGGAGGAGGTCGCCCCAGCGCTCCGGCTCCGTCATGTTTCCCGCCGAGCGCGCGACGAACGGTTCGCCGCCGCGCTGAAGGCTCCGGCTGAACGCGGCGATCCGCGACAGCTCGTGCAGCGCGTCGACGCGTGCGCGATCCTCGGGCTTCGCGTCTCGCGCGATCGACTGCCAATCGACGAGACTCCCGTCGGAAATCGACTTCAGGAGTTCGTCGACGGAATTGCGCTTATCGCTCATGGCCCATCCGCTCCGCGAGACGAGCGAGCGCTCGCTGAATCGCCACACGCGCCGCGTCGCGGCTCGGCTTCCCCGTCATCCCAGCGATCTCCTCGTAGTCGAAATCAAGTTCGAGTCTGAGGTGCAGTAGCTCGCGCTCGGCGTCGGTGAGCCCGGCGAGGCCCGCTTCGTATCGCGCGAGCACATCGGAGCCGATCGCGTTCTCGAGCGGCGACGGCGACGGATCGTCGAGCGTCTCCGGCACGTCGCCGGGCCCGGGGCGCCGCGCCGCCCATCGCACCTGATCCCTGATACGGTTGAGCACCGCTTGGCGAACATACGCCTGGAAACCTCCAGGGCCGCGCACCTCGATTCGATCGAGCCCCTCGAGCACCGCGATGAGTGTTTCTTGAACCAGATCGGCAGTGTCGAGAAGAGAACGCGCGCGCATCGGAAGGCGGCCGGCAGCCCAGCGGCGCAGCCGCGGCAGGTAGCGCGCCATGAGCTGCTCGCGCGACGGGGCGTGCCCGTCCTTCGCCAGACGCAGTAGCTCGGCCGTCGCCAAGAGCGAAGCGGGCTCCGCGCTGGCGGATGGCTTTTGCGGCGATCGTCCGGCGTTCATCGCGCCGATTATAGATGCCGACGGACGCGAGCCGGGGATCTACTTCGCGCGGGCGATGCGACACGCCGCTCGCGTGCATCAGCGACTCGGCCTCTGTTCCGCTATCGAGGACCGATCGCCGTGAAGTGAAATGGCGTATCCACGAACCCGTTGACGGCGTCGTTTATCACATCGAAGCTAACCGCCGCGCTTGTGACCTGATCGATCGCGATGATGTCACTTAGGTTGAGATCCCTCACGGTCGTCGCCGTGACGGTGGGAATCCCCGTGAAGGCCTGTGAGAAGGTGACCGTGTAATTCCCCAATGCCGTGCGCTCGACCGTGAACCCGGACCCGCCGAGTAGCCCTCCGGCAGCGCTGACGCGGCCACGGATGATGCGGAGATTCTCCTCGCCCGCGGTCGCGCGGAACTCACCGCTGGGTCCAAGCCGGATGTCGCCGCGGACGTCGAGCTTCGCGACCGGCGACGTCGTGCCGATGCCGACCTTCCCATCGCTCTTGGCTGTGAGCACGGCTCCTAGAGAGGTGATTTCGAGGTGGACATCACCTGCGTCGGAGGTCAGGTACACGCTGTTGTCGGCGCCGCCTCCATCGCCGACGTAGCCGGTCCTTGTGCCGTTAGCATCCCTGAAGCCGATCCAAGCGGTGCTCGAAGCTCCGACGCTGGAGCCGTCGATCCGCAACCCTTCACCATTGGTCTTGACATGGAGCGTTGTTGCGGGCGTGGTCGTCCCCATTCCGACGTTGCCGCTGTTATCCACGAAGACCGCGTTCGCGGGCGACCCGTCGGCCGCGTCGAGCGCGAATGCGGCGTTGGCATGACTGGCCAGGGGCGTGGCCGTAAGCTGCTGGCGCGGAGAGAGCACGACAAGCCCGGTAGCGTCGGCGCATGTCAGGCCGGTGTCGAGCCGGACGCCGATCTCCAGGTAGCGCTGCGCCGTCGTCGCGTACTGCTGGCCGAAGTCGAGCTGAGCCGTGAACACGCCCTCGGTGACGCTCACATTGTCAACGCAGACCACTGCCCCGATCTGCGCGCCGCCCGATGCCGCATCGAACAGGCGGAAGCGGAAGTCGTGGAAGCCGTTCGTGGGCGCGCCGGCATCATCCAAGAGGCCCTGGTAGGTGAAGGTGGTGCTCTGCGCGAACCCAGGTGAATGCGCAAGGGCGGCGAACGACATCGCGGCAACGAATGCCAGCGAGTTGACGACTGCTTTTCTCATCGCGAAATCTCCTTTGCAAGGGACCTTGATGACCGGCGGCGGGAGCATCTCTTTTCTAGGAAACGACAACGATCTTCTGGCGACTCTCATGCGCACCCGCCTCGAGTCGCAGGAAGTAGATACCCGAAGGCACGCGCTGACCCGAGTGGTCGCGCCGGTCCCACGCGCGTTGGTGTTTGCCCGCGGGCATCCGCTCGTCGGCCAAGATGCGCACGAGTCGGCCGGACACGTCGTAGAGCGCGGCTCGCACCGCGCTCGCTTGGGGGAGGTCGAACGCGATGATGGTTTGCTCAGAGATGGGATTGGGCGCGGCCGGGTACAACCGGAACGCGAGCGGCGCGGCGGTTGGTAGGTCCACGCCATCGCCGGGAGTGTCGCTCTCGACGGCAGTGACCGTGCCGCCGCCGGACCAGAACCCGCCGCTCAACGTGAAGCTCGATCCTGACAGGCGCCCAGCGTCGGGCTGGCCGATCGTTCCGCCGAGCGCGAAGGTTCCGCCCAAGGATTGCGTGCCACCTCCTCCGTCGATCGTGAACCGAGAAATACCGAGCTGTGCAGACGCGGTTCCTGCTGCACCGATCACCAATGCGGCGGTCAGCACGAAACCCAGACAACGAAATACGATGAATCGGATGGGCATGGTTTCTCCTGGATGGCTCTTGGGTCCTTGGCTTCGCCGCCGCGTGCGAGGCGGTGGCGACATCGAGCCTTACGTTCGAGTCGGGGCAAACGAACATCGGGGAATTGGAGAAACCGAGGAGAGAACGCGAGCGGGGAGTCGTGGAGCGGTGGCGGCGGGCGGCGTTCGTGGCTTCGCCGGTTACTTACTCTCCGCTCGCAGTGAACGCCGCCCAGTAGAAGGGATGCGTAGAGCGCCCCGACTCGCGGCGCGCGTCGAGCACGGTGCGGCTCGCCGCGGTCGTCGCGTTGGCGGCGCGGAGCGCGCCGCGCGAGCGGGCCTCGTAGAGCGCACGCATCCACTCGCGCGTGGACTCGTCCGCGACCGACCATTGGCTCGCGATGACGGTGCGCGCGCCTGCAAGATGGAAAGCGCGCTGCATACCGAGCACGCCCTGCCCGCTCCACGCTTCGCCGGCGGCGGAGTGGCACGCGGAGAGCACGACCCAATCGACGCCGCGAAGGTCGAGCGTCGTGACTTCCTCGGCGGTGAGCAGTCCTTCGTTTTCATCGCGTGCGCCTCCGTCACGCGCGTGGTTCGCATCGGCGAGCGCGAGGAAAACTTGGCGGCCGAGCCACGGCGAGGGCCGCGCGGATTTCGCAGGTCGCACGCTTCGCTTGGGAGCGCCCGGCGCGACGGGCTCGACGCCCCCCACGCCGCGAAGCCCCTGGGTCGAATCGCCGCACGCATCGCCCAACGTGACGCCGTGCGTCGCCACGTGCAAGACTTGGTGACCCGAGGCGAGAGACTTGAACCCACCCTCGGTCGCATTGCTTCCGGTGAGCCGCGTGATCGGCCCGAACGACTCGGGGCCGCCCGACCAGGCCGCCTCCACGTCGCGCACCTCCCCGTCAGTCGCCGGGAGCGGAGCGAGTCGACGGGTCGCGGCACTGTCGCATTCGGAAGCGATCCCGCGGAAGAGCGTCGCGACCTGATCGACCGCCGCGACAGTATCCGACTCCGCGCGGTCGTAGTCGATGGCGCCGAGTGCGAAGAGCCCGACGCCGCTCGGCGCGCCTGCCTCGGGCACGATTTCTCGCTCCGCGTCGAGCACGTGCACGACCGCACCGGTCTCGACGAGGTATTCGCCGTCGCCTGCCGGTAGCGCGCCCCACGGCAAGCCGTCCACCGGAGCTTCGGGAACGAAGTACAGCGCACTCGCGCCGCGTGTCGCCGCCGCGATCGGGTCCCAAACACGCTCTCGAACGCGGGCTCCGAGTGCGCGACATGCCTCTTCGGAGCGCACTCGCGAATTCGGACTCCCCAACTCGGCTCTCCATTCGGCGATGTCGGCCTCCAGACCGGCGACGCTCCCGAGATCGAGCGACCGCAGGCGCGGCGACCCTCCGCGTGCGACGAAAGCCACCAGTCGAACCTCCCCCTTTGCATCGGGCGCGCGCACGAACCCGACGAGCGCGGCATCGGACGCCAGCCGCGCCAGCGCCGAGTCGAGCCCGACGACGCTCGGATTGTCAAGCGACTCGGATCCCGGGTAGCGCCGCACCAATCGCCGCTCGGACTCGTCGGCCTGCGCGCGGAGAGCCGCCCGCGTCGAGTCGGTCGCCCCGTCGCGATAGGAGGTCCCGAGGCTCACTTCGAATCGCGCGAGCCGCGCCTGGTCCGCAACCCACGCGGCGTGGGCGAGCGCCAGCGACGAGTCGGCGTCGGCGCGCGGCGGCCGACGGCGCCGCGAGATCTCCGCGCGGACGATGCCGCGCTTGCGGACGACCTCGTCCCAGCAGACTCGAATCGATGCCGAGTCGGCGAGCGCCCCGACGCGCAGAAGCTGATCGAGCGGTTCTGAGACGGTGCTTGCAAACAGCAGCGACTGCCGGTCCGACAAACAGCGGATGTTCTGAACGAGTCGCTCGCGCACGAAGCGAGCCCCGTGGGCCGCCAGGCGCACCGCGTCGTCGTGCCGCCCTCGCAGCGCGGCGGCCTCACTCCGCGCGACCCACGCGATGTCGGCGTCGCTGCCGCCGGCGAGCGCGAGCCGATTCAGCCCCTCCTGCAGAGAGGCGTCGGCGCGGTCGGCCTCGTCCCACATTTCGCGACGCGCGTAAATCGAAAGCTGGGCGCTCAGCGCGCTGAGCGTGAACGAAGGCTGCGTCGACGCGTCCCACCCGTTCGTGCGCTCGACCCGCTTCGCTAATTCGAGCGCGCTGTCGCTCGGCGCGATACGGCTCAGGATTTGGGCCTCGTTGACCAGCGCGCTCAACAACAAGACGTCCTTCGCCATGGATGAGTCCGCATCGAGCACAGCGCTGACTTTGCGATTCAGCTCGAGCGCTCGCAGCGAATCGCCGAGTTGAAAGTGCGCTTCGGCGAGAACGAGCCAGCAATTGAGGGCTTGCGGGTTGTTCGCGCCATAGAGCGCCTCGAGCTGCGGCGTCAGCCTCTCGAAGCGATCGCGCGCGCCCTCGATGTCTCCCAGTGCGAGCATCGCCTGCGCAATGCTCGCCTCCGCGATCAAGCAATTGGGGTCGGACGGCGCGGCCTTTGACAAGATGTCGTAGATGCGCTGGTAGTGGTCGATGACCCGCGCGTAGTCTCCACGGACAAATGCGAACTCCGCGGCTTCCGAAAGCGGGTACGCGAGTGCGGGGCCGTCGGGGCCTTCCTGCGATTCGACCCAATGGATTGCGTCCGCGAACGCTTCCTCCGCGAGTTCGGGCTTCCCAATTCGGCCGTACGTCAGGCCCAACGTCCCGTAGATCCGAGCCACGAGCGGATCGTGCGGCAACGCGAGGCCGCGGCGCGCCGCCAGCGCCTCGCGAAGCACGGCGTTCGCCGAGTCGTTTTCAGCCGCATCGGACATGGCCCGGCCGATGAAGTACTGGATCTCCGAACCCAGCGGCGCTCTCCATTCCTCGTGCCGCCGCGCGATTTCGAGCGCCGCTTCGAGATGGCGCCTCGCATCCGCGTACCGGCCGAGGTTAATGAGATGAACGCCGACCATGCGGTTTGCGGTCAGGACGAGAGTGTCGGGAGCGTCGGGTCGCGAGTCGAAGAGGTCGAGACACGCGAGCAACGGTTCGAGCCTCCGCTCATCCGACACGGTGGTCCCGCGAGTCCGCGCGACGCCGATGACGAACAGGGCCTCCGCGAGAAGGAGCGTGTCGGGGTTCGCCGACGCCTCGATGTCGGCCTTCACCGCGACGGCAAGGCTTTCCATTTCGGCGAAGCGCTTCGCGGGGACGAGCGCCTTTACGGCGTCGAGACGCGCGCGGAACCTCGCGTCCGCCGCGGGCGCGGCCGGCGCGGCCACGTTCTCGGCCGCCACCCCCACTGCGGTGACCGCCTCCGCGGCAAGCGGCGCACTCACGACAGCGAACATCAACGCGATGAGCACAATGAGATCGCGAAGAGGAATTCGTGTCATGTTCGGAGCGTACTGGGACGGCCGATCGCTTCGCAAGCGCTGTCCTCGCCGAACCCCCGGATGCGTGACGCGTCGCTACCGGGACCCGATCACGCAAAAGTCGGAGTTCGAATCCGTGTTCGATGTGGACCCTGTGTAAATCAAGATCCGCATGCTACTCGTCGTCAGCCATCCGCTCGCGAGACTCGCCCAGCCATGGTTTGGTCCCAAGGCTGAACCGCGGATGACGTCGACGCTATCGGCGCAAAGCGTCGAGCCGATCCGCAGTCCTTCCGACGCCGCGTCGAACAGACGAAAGGCGCACGCCGACGCCGCGAATAGGATCAGTGCGTTCTTGAGAGGCATCGCAGAGCGCGGCTTTCACACCCCGCGGTGGCGCCGCGCCACTTCCGGTGTGCGCAGCACTCGTCCCTACGTTCGAGACGCGCTCGGCGAACATCGATTCCTGTCGCGGCGAGTCCCCGTGCCGGCATTGCCCGACGCGCGCATCTCCACAGCACGCGACGAAAGCGCTCATGGGCTCGATCGCCGCCGCGCCGAAGAAACGCTCGTACTGCTCGGTCCGAACGGCCCGGGGGAGACAACATGCCTCGACCTGATCGCTGGGCTGCGAACGCCGGACGGCGGGCAGATCGCACTCGATCGATCGGTCACGGGGCCGCTGCTACTCGCGCAGCGCGCCCGGGAAATCGGTGCGTGACCGGAGCGCAGCCAACTCATCGAAGGCGCTCACGTACTTCGCCGTAAAGTGCGAGCGCGCGGCGCGGCCGAGCGCATCGATCGCACCGTCCGCGTCCCCCGCCCGTACTCGCGCCCGCGCCCACATCACGCTCATCTCCCCGATCTCATAACTCGCTTCCGCCATGCCCTGAGTCATCAGTTGGTAACTGCGTCGCATCATCGATTCGGCGTCTTCGTGCCGCGACTCGAGCGAGCGGAGGAAGGCGTGCTCCGAGAGGCAGCGCCCGTGAAGCACGCGTCGCCCTTCCTGGGTCGTGTCGAGCGTCGCCTCCGCGTGCCGGTAGAGCGACTCGGCCTCGGCGAGGCGTCCCGTGTCCCGGCAGAGGCTTCCGTAGCCGCGGTACGCGTCCGCGGCGGCGACACCGTTCGCGTCCACTCCATCGAGCGTCGCGATCGCGGCGCGATAGAGCGAATCGGCGCGGTCGAAGAGCCGCGCATCGCGGCAGGCGTGCGCGTGGTGCGCAAGAGCCTCGCCGAGTCCCGACGGATTCGCGCCGATCTCCCTCTGCACCCGGCACGCTTCCTCGGCGCGCGCCATCGCGCGGTCGTACGCGCCGGTATCGCGATAGATGCTGCTCGCCCAGACGAGTTCCCGCGCGAGATACGACGACACGCCCGAGTTCGCACGATAGATCTCCACTGCCTGATCCCGCACGGCCGCCGCCGAATCGTAGTCGCCGCGAGCGTAGAGCGCATCCGAGTAACCCCGAAGCGCCCAGGCCACCATCGTGTGATTCGGCCCATGCGTCCGTCGCGCGAGGTCGAGACCACGCTGCGCGTGCTCCATCGACTTGTCGGGCCGCCGGAGCGTCTTGTAGAGCACCGCAAGACTCTGATTCATGGCGATGGATCGCGAAGGCTCTCGGCCGGTCTTGTCCGAAAGCTCGAGCGCCCGCAGGAAGAACGGTTCGGCATCGAGGAGGCGGTACTCGTTCTGCGCGGTGGTGCCCCGCAGATAGACCAGTCGAACCAGCATCTGCGTGTCGGGCTGGGCGGCGGACTCGGTCATGCGAATGCAGAGTTCGGCGAGCGAGTCGGCGAGGGAGTGCTGTGCGCGATCGCTGTACCAATAGGCCTTGAGGCTCATGCAACTCACCAAGAGGCTCCGCCCGGCGTCGCCGGCGTTTCGCGCCATCGGAATCGCGCGATCGAGAAGCTCGCCGGCCTCCTGCGGGTTCTCTTGTCTTAAGCCGCGCGCGAGCGAGTAGAGGTGAGTGGCGATCTCCATCTCGTCGCGTGTGCCCGCCGACTCGGCAACGGCGAGCCCCTCACGCACCAGCGCGAACCCCTCGTCGCGCATGCCGAGGTTCTGGTGCACCTCACCGAGCGTCGAGAGGAGTCGCGCACGAACGAGCGGATCCTCCTGCAAGCTCGACTGAATCCGGCGCGTCCCCTCCTCGAGGATCGTGCGGGCGGTAATCGT
Source organism: bacterium (assembly GCA_046160485.1). GTDB lineage: Bacteria > Orphanbacterota > Orphanbacteria > JBJXGV01 > JBJXGV01 > JBJXGV01. Next base: position 36,379 of record JBJXGV010000008.1, read on the forward strand.
CTCCCCGCGCGACTGGTCCGGGTTCGATGTGCGGAACATCTCGACGAGAAAGTCGGAGACGCGCCGCGCGGAGTTCGCTTCGCGGCGAGCGGCGCGCTCGGCGCGGACCGCGCGCTGGAGGCCGACCGCGGCGGTGATTCCGCCCGCGACGATCGCGAGCAGCACAAGCGCGGCCGCTGCCACGCCGACGCGGTGGCGGCGCGCGAACTTACGCCACCGGTAGATCGTGCTGGGCGCGCGCGCGAGCACCGGCTCGTTCGCAAGGTGCCGCCGGATGTCGGCGGAAAGCTCCGACGCCGATGCGTAGCGGCGATCCGGTTCCTTCTCGATCGCGCGCAGAGTGATCCACTCGAGATCTCCATGCAGCTCGCGCAGGAGCGTTCGCTGGTCGGTCGCGCGCCGGTTCGCGATCTCCGCGACGCGTTCATCCCGCTCCTTCCGGTCGCCGCGCGCGCCCGGCGACGTTTCCGTCGCGCCGCGCGTCAGCCGCGCCGTTAAGCTCGGCGGGTCCTCCTCGCGGATGATGCGCACGGCCTCGCTCCAGTCGGCTCCCTGCAGGCGAATTCGATCGAACGGCATCGCGCCGGTCAGGAGTTCGTACAGGAGAACACCGAGCGAGTAGATGTCGGAACGCGTATCGACTTCCGCTCGGATCGCGCCGGCCTGCTCGGGACTCATGTAGCCGAGCGTGCCGAGCACCGTCCCCTCGCGCGTCATGACACTGCGATCCTCCATCGCGCCCGACGTCGCCTTGACGATGCCGAAATCGATCACCTTCAGAACCGGCAATCCGTCGCGTCGAGCGACGAGAACGTTCGAGGGCTTGATATCGCGGTGAATGACACCTCGTTGATGCGCGTGCTGCACGGCATCGCAGACATCGAGGAAGAGATCGAGACGTTCTCGCGTGCGAAGGCGCTCTCTATCGCAGAACGCCGTGATCGAAACGCCCGGGACATACTCCATCGCGAAGAACGGCCGCCCGGCCTGCGTCTCCCCCGCGTCGAAGACCTGCGCGATTCCCGGGTGATCCATGAGCGCGAGCGTCTGGCGCTCCGCCTCGAAGCGCGAGATCACTTGCCGCGTGTCCATGCCCGGCTTGATCAGCTTCAGAGCGACGCGGCGCCGGATTGGTTTCTCTTGCTCGGCAAGATAGACGACGCCGAATCCGCCTTCGCCGAGAAGTTCTACGAGTCGGTAGGGGCCGACCGTCGAGCCGAGGAGCGGAGAACCGAACGGCGAGGAAGCCGCGGTGAGCGCGTCACCCATACCGCGCGTTGCGAGAAACGCGCCCGCGGTTTCGGCGTTCGCGAGTAGGGCGTCGAGTTCCGCCCGAAGCGCCGGCTCTCCCGCGAGCACCCGGTCGAGGAACGCACTCCGCTCGGACGCAGGCATCTCTTGCGCGTTCGCGAAGAGATCACGCAGCCGGCGCCACCGCTCGCCGCTGGGCTGGGCTGGCTTCTGTGGATCGCGATCGGCACTGTGCATGGCTCCTCCGGGAGATGGCGAGTCTACAGGATCACCATGAGGCCCGGAAGCGCGGCGCTCGGTCGTCCGCGTCGGTTGCGCGACGCACGCCGCTCCGGGTAGGCTGTCGGCTTCAACGCACGGCGAGATCGCGACGCTCTGTGTCGAAGCCGAATGACCCCCTCGATCGAAAGGAGAATCCGTGCGCCTCGCTTGCTTGTTCGTTCTGCTTCTCGCCGCGCTGACATCGCTCGCGCCGATCGCACGGGCCTCCGACGGACCGCCCGCGACCCTCAACGCGGCCGCGCTTCATCTGGCGCTCGAGAAACTCACCGTCGTCGGCTCGGTGCTCTACATCGCGGCGCATCCCGACGACGAGAACACCGCGATGCTCACGTGGCTCGAAAACGAAAAGCTGGTTCGCGCCGGATACCTCTCGCTCACGCGCGGGGACGGCGGACAGAACCTCGTCGGCAATGAGCAGGGCGATCTGCTCGGCGTCATCCGCACACACGAGCTCCTCGCGGCGCGCCGGATCGACGGCGCCGAGCAGTTCTTCACGCGCGCGGTCGATTTCGGTTACTCGAAGGGACCCGACGAGACGCTCGACAAGTGGGGGCGCGACGCCGTCCTCGCCGATGTCGTCCGCGTGATCCGCGCATTTCAGCCCGACGTCATCGTCATGCGGTTCCCGACGACCGGCGAGGGGCGCCACGGTCACCACACCGCGTCGGCATTCCTCGCAGTCGACGCGTTCAACGCGGCAGGCGATCCGGCGCGATTCCCCGAGCAACTCGGCACGCTCGCGCCGTGGAAACCGAAACGTCTCTTCTGGAACTACTTCAGTTGGATGGCGCCGCCGCCGGACTCGATCGCCAGAGAATTTCTGACGGTCGATCTCGGCGCGTACAACGCGCTCCTTGGCCGGTCGTACACCGAGCTTGCGGGCGAGAGCCGCAGCATGCACAAGAGCCAGGGATTCGGCTCGGCCGAACGCCGCGGTACGTTGACGAACTACCTCAAGCCGATCTCGGGAGAGCCGGCGCGATCTGAAATCTTCGAGGGCATCGACCTCTCGTGGAACCGGATTCCAGGCGGCGCGGACGTGGGCGCGCTTTTGGAATCCGCGCATCGTGCGCACGATCCAAGCAATCCTTCCGCGAGCCTCCCGGCGCTCTTGAAGGCGCGAGTGACGTTGGCGCAGCTCCTCGCCACGGAAGCTGGCCACACGCACGCCGTACTCCTGCGCCACAAAGCACGCGAACTCGACGACGTCATCCGCTCATGCTCCGGTCTCTGGCTCGAAGCGATCGCGACGCAGCACACGTTTTCGCCCGGAGATTCGATTCAGGTCGACGTCACGGCGATCAATCGTTGCGGCGCCGCGATCCGGCTCGGGGCGATCCGATCCGACACGCCGGGGCTGAGTCTCGAGGTCGATACGCTCGTGGCGGAGAATCGCCCGGTGAGCCGCGCTCTCAGGAGTGTCGTGCCGCGGAATCTCGACTGGCGCGCCACGCAACCGTACTGGCTCCGCGAACCCGTCGCGGGCGGCATGCACCATGTCGAGGATCCCGCACTGATCGGAACGCCCGAGAACGAACCGGCGCTCGACGTCACGGTGACCGTAGCCGTGGGCGGGCAGTCGATCGACTACGCGCTCCCCGTCCTCTACCGCTGGGTCGATCGCGTTCGCGGCGAACTCTACCGGCCGGTCGTGATCGCGCCCGAGGTGACGCTCGCGCTCGACGAGAAGGTCTACCTGTTTCCGGATGCCGGAGCGCGTCCCGTTCGGCTTCGCCTCGAGGCGCGTTCGGCCGCCGCCGGAAGCGCGCGCCTCCTGCTCCCCGCCGGTTGGCGTTCCGATCCCGCCGCGCACGACGTGACGCTCGCGCCGAGCCAAGCGCGCGACATCGTCTTCCAAGTCACGCCCGGCCCCGACGGTGGCGCACTCCGCGCCGAATTCTCGAGCGGCACGCAAACCTGCTCGCGCGCCACGACAGTGATCGATCTGCCGCACATCCCGATTCAAACTATCTTTCCGGAAGCCGCGGCGCGTGTCGTGCGACTCGACCTGGCGCGCGTCGGAGAGTCGGTCGGATACGTTATGGGCCCGGGCGACGACGTTCCGGCGGCGCTTGCGCAAACCGGCTACCGCGTCACGCTACTCGATGACAACGACCTCGCCGCGGCAAACCTCGCCGGGTACGACGCGATCGTGGTCGGCGTGCGCGCCTTCAATTCGCGCGACGCGCTGAAGCGCAGCTCGTCGCGGCTTCTCGACTACGTCGAGGCGGGCGGGACGCTCGTCGTGCAATACAACACGGCCGACCAGACGCTTCACCAGGCGTTCGCGCCCGACTCGCTCGCGCTCGGACGCGACCGCGTCACCGTCGAAGATGCGCCGGTTGAGTTCGTCGACCCCGCGAGTCCGCTACTCAACACGCCGAATCGGATCACCCAGCGCGATTTCGATGGCTGGGTGCAAGAGCGCGGACTCTACTTCGCGTCGGGCTGGGGGCCCGAGTACCGGACCGTCCTTTCGTCGGCAGATCCCGGCGAGGACCCGGCCCCTGGCGGCATCGTGTGGAAGCGCCACGGGAAGGGGATCTTCATCTACACGGGGTACGCGTTCTTCAGGCAGCTTCCCGCGGGCGTGCCGGGCGCGTACCGGCTCTTCGTGAACCTCGTGTCCGCGCGCGGATGACCGAGCCACGGCCGCCGGGCGATGACGAACCGCCTCCCTTCGGGCGGAGCTGGCGCATCCTCTACGCGATCGTTCTATTGAACCTGGCCGCGCAGATACTCCTTTTCTACATCTTCACGAAAACGTTCGCGTGAGGAGCTTCGACTGGGTCGTCCTCGCGGCGTCGCTCGTCTTCATCGTCGCGTACGGCGTGTGGAAGGGGCGGCGGAACCGCGATCTCGACGGCTACATCCTCGGCGATCAAGCGATGCGCTGGTACACCGTCGCGTTCTCGATCATGGCGACGCAGGCGAGCGCGATCACCTTCATCTCCACGCCCGGCCAGGCCTACGTCGACGGCATGCGCTTCGTGCAGTTCTACTTCGGCCTTCCGCTCGCGATGATCGTGCTCTCGGTGACGGTCGTCCCGCTCTACCGGAAGCTCAAGATCTACACTGCGTACGAGTTTCTCGAGCGCCGCTTCGACGTGAAGGTGCGAAGCCTCGCCGCGTTTCTGTTTCTGATTCAGCGCGGGCTCGCGTGCGGCCTGACGATCTACGCGCCGGCCGTCGTTCTCTCGGTTCTTCTCGGCTGGAATCTCTACATCACGAACCTGGTGATCGGCGTTCTCGTGATCATCTACACCGCGTCGGGCGGCGCGAAGGCCGTCGCGCACACGAATTTCTGGCAGATGGTCATCATCCTCGGCGGCATGATCGCCACGCTCGTCATCGCGCTGTCGCTACTCCCCGAGAGCGTCTCGTTCGGCGATGCGGTGCACGTCGCCGGCGTTATGGGCCGCCTCAACGCGATCGACTTCTCGTTCGACTTGAAGAACCGCTACACGTTTTGGTCCGGGTTGATCGGCGGTTTCTTCCTCGCGCTCTCGTATTTCGGCACGGATCAATCGCAGGTGGGGCGCTACATCTCGGGACAGTCCGTCGCGCAGAGCCGCATCGGGCTTCTCTTCAACGGCCTCGTGAAAGTCCCGATGCAGTTCGTGATTCTCTTCATCGGCGCGATGGTCTTCGTCTTTCACCAGTTCAACCCGACGCCGGTGTACTTCAATCCCGTGGAGGCGAAGCGCGTCGAGGCGAGCGCGCACGCGGGCGATTTCCAAGCGCTGCAGAAGGACTACGACGTTCTCTCGGCGGCGAAAACGACGCAGATTCAGACGCTGCTCGAGGCGCGCCGCGCCAAAGACGCAGCCGCGGAGGCAAGAGCCGCGACGTCGGTCGCCGAAATCCAGGCCGAGGGTCTGAAGGTGCGCGCGCAAGCCAAAGAAATCGTGCGCCAGGTCAACCCGCGCTCGGACGGCAACGACGTGAACTACATCTTTCTGACGTTCGTGCTGCAGTATCTGCCGGTCGGCGTCGTGGGCCTCGTGATCGCGATGATCTTCGCGGCGTCGATGTCCTCCACCGCGTCGGAGCTCAACGCCCTCGCCTCGACCACCGTCGTCGATTTCTACCGACGCTTCGGGAAACGCGATTATTCGGACCGGCATCTCGTTGCGGTGTCGAAGACCGCGACGGTCGTCTGGGGCGGTCTGGCCATTCTGTTCGCCGAATATGCGAACCGCCTCGGCTCCCTCGTCGAGGCGGTCAACATTCTCGGTTCGCTCTTCTACGGCACGATCCTCGGGATCTTCCTTCTCGCGTTCTACTTCAAACGCGCCGGCGGCACCGCGGTCTTCATCGGAGCTCTGGCCGGCGAGGCCGCCGTTGTTCTCTGCTTCACGACGTCGGGAATCTCGTTCCTCTGGTACAACGTCGTCGGCTGCCTCGTCACCATCGCCGTCGCGCTCGCGATTTCACACTTCCGCGGGGCGGATCTCCGCCCCTACCCGAACGAAATCACTTCCCCGCCTTCCACGCCGCGACCTGTTTCTCGAGCTTCGTGACCTCGTCGGGCGGGCCGTCCGCTTTCGCCGCGGCGATCGCGCGCTCGGCGAACCCGATCGCCTCCGCCGTCTTGCCCGCCTTCGCCATCATGTCCGCCTTCAGGCGCAGGCTGAACCAGGTCGGCTTGATCGCGAGCGCCTTGTCGATCCACTCGGCCGCCTCGGCGTGGGCGACGTCGTTCTGGAACGCGAAGCTCGCGCACCGGTGCGCGGTCCCGTTGTCGTCAGGCTCGAGCGCCGCCATCGCGGCGCGCGCGCTCGCGAGCGCGAGTTCGACCGTGCTCACCTCGATCTCGAACGGGACGCGGAGATTCTCCCAGTCGAGGGCGATCGTCGCCTTCTCCACCGCGATCGACGGCAAGCTGAACTGCATCCACTCGGTGAACTCGTGCGGTTGCGGCGTCGCCTGGATGCGGAGCGCGTCGGCACTGTCGTTGTACGCGTAGCTCCCCCACTGATCGACCTCGGTGTTGAAGATCACCGTCCACGCGCCCTTCGTCGGAATCGTGTGGAGGCTGTACGTTCCCGCCTTCAGCGCTTGACCGTTCACCTTCACGTCGGTCGAGAAGGTGATCGCGGTGGCCTCGTTCGCGCCGGTGCGCCAGACCTGGTCGTAAGGAACGAGTTCGCCCCAGATGGCGCGGCCCTTCACACCGGGACGGCAGTACGTGATCGTGACGTCGGTAAGGCCGACGGTCTGCATCACCTGCGCCTTGGGACTCGTGCGCGGGAGCATGAGCTCTGCCGCATCGGAAGCGCTCGCGGCGAGCGCGATGCCCAGACAAACAGCCAACGGAGAGAAACGAGAGAGCCTCATCGTTCAGATTCCTTTCTGCACGGGTAACCGGAAATACTCTCGCCACAGCCGGGATCAGGAGCCCGGGCCCGACATTCCCGGATAGAGCCAGCGGTGCGAATGAAACCACAGACGCGGCGTTCGCGCCACGCCCGACAGCGGGCACTAACGCCACGGGCGTACGGTACCCGGCGAAAGAACCGATGTCCCCTCCACACCAGCTTTGTCGTCTCTCCTTCCAGATCGCCGCGGAGGCCCGACCGGGGCTGCCGCAAACCTCCACGCAAGCGTATCTGGAAGGAGAATTCCCATGCACCGATTCGTCAGTCCCCGCAACCCCGAGCGAGAGCGGCCCACAGGTCGGATCGTCCTCGCCGCTGTTCTCGCCCTCCTCGCCCTCGCGCTCGGCGGCGCGCTCGACACAAGCCGGGCCGCGACGTCCTGCGTCGTTCTCCCGCGGGACGGCAAGCTCCCGCCTCACGCGGCCGAGGCGCGAGAACAATTCGCGAGTTATGTCCCCGCGAATCCTGGCGGGTGGGAAGTCATCGCCGAGCGGGCGAGACAGAACCGAAAGGACCTTGCCGAAGGTCGTATCACGGCGCGTGAGGCGGATGATCGTGGCGGTCTCGCCGTCGGCGGCACTCTCTCGATCCCCGTGCTGGCGACGCTCTACAACGACACCCCTTCGGCGCCGCCGTTCGCGTCCGTCGCGGCGCTCCAGACGCAGCTCTTCGGATCCAATCCGACCGGATCGATGACCGATTACTACGAGGAAGTTTCGTACGGCAACCTGAACCTTACTGGCACCGTCTTCGGATGGAGGCGTGCCGCCTTGCCGATGGGCGCGTACACAATCCCGAACAACGGGCTAGGTGGCGGAGGAAAGGACTTCGTGCGCGAGGCGGTCGCCCGCCACGACGCGACGGTGAACTTCGCGAACTTCGACAACGATGGCGACGGCTATGTCGACATCGTTGTCGTCGTCCACCCGACAATGGGCGCGGAGTGCGCGGGCCCTGACGTGAACATGTGGTCTCACCATCACTACCTCACCGCGAACGGAGGATTACCCGCGATCACCGCGGATGGCGTGTTCGTCGATCGCTACTTCGTCGCGCCGGCGCTCTCGTGTGTCTCAGGCCTCATCGAGATCGGGGTCTTCTGTCACGAGATGGGACACGCGCTCGGGATAAAAGACCTCTATGACACGGAGGACGGAATCTTGTATCAGGGCAGCTCGGCGGGGATCGGGGACTGGGGGCTGATGGGGTCCGGCGGCGGAAACCCGGATAAACCGTCGCACATGGAAGCATTCTCGAAGGAGCGACTCGGTTGGTTGACGTATCTCAACATCGCGAGTGACGTGACACACCTCTGCCTGCCGCCGGTGGAAACGAATCCGGTCGCGGCGCGCGTTTGGTCGCAGGGATCGATCGGACCGGAGTACTTCCTCGTCGAGAATCGCCAGACGATCGGATTCGACGTGTCGCTGCCGGCGCCGGGGCTCGTGATCTACCACGTGGACGAGGATGTCTACGACGAGTTCGCGAACGCGAACCGCGTCAACGCGTTCGAGACGCACAAGGCGATCGACGTGGAATGCGCGGACGCGGACGCGGCCGGCCACGTCCTCGACGCGGACAGCCTCGACGCAAACACGAGCCGCGGCGACGCCGGAGACGTCTGGTGCAACTCGGGGGCAGGGGCGTGGAGCTTCAACGCAAACACGACGCCCGACACGCGAGCCTACTCGGGAGCAGCGACCGGTGTGGCGATCGAAAACATCGGGAACTGCACGAACGACCCCACCACCCAACCCGGCTGGGTCTGCGCGGACTACATCGTGGGCGTGGCGAATCCGGCGGACATGTGCATCGACGATTGCCCAAGCGACAATTGCAACCCGATCGCGACGTGCGGGGAGTACTGGGCGTCGCCCAACATCTGGATCAACAACGACGACGATTTCGAGAACGAAATCCCGGCGCCGGGCATCGACAACAAGGTCTGGGTTCGCTTCAAGAACCTCGGCCCCACCGCCCTGGCCAACGCACAAGTCAGGATCTACGCGGCGCAAGGAACGGCGGGACTGGAGTGGCCGGCTGACGCCGACACGCTGCTCGGATTCGCGGGGGCGAACATCATCAACCCTGGTCAGACCGTGGAAGACCAACTCGTCTTCGAGTACCCCGAGCTGTTCGACTACGAAGGGCACTACTGCATCGGCGTGGTACTCCAGGAAACCGTTTCGCCCGGCAGTACGCAGGCCAACCTGTCGAACAACATCGCGCAAGTGAACTCTCAGGTTCTGTTCGCGCGGGCCGGCGGCGCCGCCAAGTCGATGGCGTGTCCCGGCGCTTTTAGCAAGAGCACGCGGATCTACCTACGAGACGGATACAACCCGACGCAGGATGTCCGGAAGGCGATCGTGCGCGTCGGCTCGCCGCCGGGCTTCAACGACGCCGTGATTCCTCCCGGGTGGACCCTCAGCATTCTCCCGTCTATGGGGCCGTTCTTCTTAAGCCCGGGGATGCGTGACTCGATCACCGTACGATTGAACTCCGCGAACGCGGCGCACGGCCAGACGGCGCACGTCCCGATCACACTGTGGGATACCGACCAGAATGTGACGATCGGGGGCGTGACGATCGATGTCACCATCGACTGCAACGATCCGCGCGCGCCGCGAAACGGCAGCGCCGAGTGGACGAATCCGCCAGGCGATGACATCGGCGGGCCGACGGTTCGCGTGCAGTGGGATCCCGTTCTCTACGACGTGGAGGGCGGGCAGGAGACGATCCAGTACTACGAAGTGTTCCGCAGACTCGACGACGCGCTGCCGTATGCGAGCGTGGCCGAGGTTGCGATCGATGCCGAGACGCTGATGCCGGGATTCCAGTGGTACGACGACATCCCGCGCGACCACTGCCCCGCCCAGGCGACCTACATCGTACGGGCGATCGACGGCGCCGACGGTTTCGGCTCGTTCTCGGATCCGATTCTCGTTCCGTGCGCGACGACGCGGGTCGACGGCCCCGCGATCGCCCCGCCCGCCGGCGGCTTCACCAGCGCGGCGCCGAATCCGTTCCAGAGTTCGACGGCGATCGCATTCAACCTCCCGCGCGCGGGAGATCTCGAGCTGGAGATCTTCAACGCGCAAGGCGAACGCGTCCGCACACTGGCACGCGGGCATCAGCCGGCCGGCGATCACCGGTTCGAATGGGATGGGCTCGACGACGGCCGGCGTCCCGTCGCGAGCGGGATTTACTTCTATGGAATCGTCGCACCGGGCGTCAGCGAAACGAGGAAGATCGTCTTGGCGCGTTGAGTCTTACTCTTCGCTAACACTCGTCGAGTCTTCGTCGAGGGGCCGTCCCTCCGCAATGGAGCGGGCGCGCCCCTCGAGTTCTTCCGCGCGCGCGGTGCGTCCGGCGGCGCGCTCCAATCGCGCCAAGTCGGCGAGGTTCTCGACGGCGTACTCGTGCTCTGGACCGTACGAAGCCTCGAAGATCGCCCCAGCGCGCTCGTAGAGCGGCCGCGCCTCATCGTAACGCCCCTCGTCGCGGCCCAGGTTCGCCAGATGGTTGAGGCTCAAGGCGACGCCGCTCTGGTCCGGTCCATAGAGCGCTGTGCGAAGCGCGAGCCCGCGCTCGAGGAGCCGCCGCGCTTCGGCGCGCTCGCCCAGGCGCGCGAGCACCTCTCCGAGAGCGTCGAGGGTAACCGCGACGTACGGGTGGTCGGGCCCAAGCCGTTTCTCGAAGATGGCCAGCGCCCGCTCGCAGGGACCACGAGCCTCGGCGAATTGTTTCTGGCGCCAGTGCGCGATGCCGATGTTAAGGAGCGTATTCGCAATCGAGACGTGCTCCGGCCCGTTTAACTTTTCGTCGATCGCGAGCGCGCGCTCGTACGAGGCGATCGCCTCTGAATGCTCGCCGAGTTTGCTCTGCGCGTTTCCGAGCGCGTTCCAGCTGGTCGCGACGATCGCGGCCTCCGAGCCGAACGCAGCCTGGCGGATCGCGAGCGCCCGCTCGAAGAGGGGCTTCGCATCGGCGGGAGCGCCCGTCTCGGCGTAGAGCCCGCCGAGAGTGTGGAGCGTCGAGGCGACGTCGGGATGCTCGGGGCCTTGCGACGCCTCGCCGATCGCGAGCGCTCGCTCGAGGCTCGTGCGCGCTGCGTCGAACTCGCCGGCTTGCATCTGGAGAAAACCGAGCGCGCGGAGGCTCTTCGCCAGATCGGGATGGTTCGGGAGGATCTTCTCGCGCAGGGACACCGCCTCCTCCGCGAGAGCCCGCGCCTTTTCCGGCGAGCCGAGGTCGCGATAGACCGTCGAAAGCGTCGTGAGCATGCGAGCCCGCACGCGTGGCTCGTCCGCGAGCTTCACCGGCAGGTCCTGCGTTCCGCGATCGAGGATCTCGCCGACCGTCGTCTCGAGGCCGCGCCCGCTGACCGGGCTCGCGGCGCGGAAGAGTTCGACGAGGAAATCCGAAACACGCTCGGAGGTCTGGGCCTCGCGGCGCGAATCCGCTTCGGCCCGCCGTGCGCGCAGCATTCCCGCGGTGGTCCCGACGATGCCGAGAAGGATCGCGACGAGCAGCGCGCAGACGAGCACAACCGCGCCCTTGTGCCGCGCGACGATCCTCCGGAGCTGGTAGGCGGTGCTGTTGGGGCGCGCGAGGATCGGCAGGTTCTGTAGGCAGCGCCGCAAATCCTCCGCGAACGCCGAGACGTTCGCATAGCGCGCGGCCGGTTCCTTCTCGAGAGCCTTCAAGAGAATCGTTTCCCAATCGCCGCGAAGGATGCGCGCGGCCGCGCTCGGGCGGCGCGGCGCGGCTTCGCACACGGCGCGGACGCCCTCGTGCAACGGACTCAACGGGACATCGTAAGGGCGGCGGCCCAATAGCATCTCGTAGAGGATGACACCGAGAGCGTAGACGTCGCTACGCAGGTCGATGGCGTCCGTGTCGCCGCGCGCCTGCTCAGGGCTCATGTATGGGAGCGTCCCCTGGATCCGCACCGAGTCGGAACCCGAGCGCGTCACACCGGCGTCGCCGTCGACGATCCGCGCGAGTCCGAAGTCGAGCACCTTCACGCGCCACGCGGCGGCCGGCGACTCCGCCGCGGGCGCTGCGTGCGCCGCGTCGTCGAGGACGACGATGTTCGAGGGCTTCAGATCGCGGTGAATCACGCCCTTCTGGTGCGCGTAAGCGATCGCGTCGCAAATGGCGAGAAAAACGTTCACGCGCCGGAGCATCTCGCGCCGGTCGTCGACCGCCGCGCCGCGTTTCTTCATCCACTCCGCGAGCGTCTGGCCGTGCACGAGCTCCATCGCGAAGTAGGGCTGGCCGTGAGCGGTTCGCCCTGCGTGGTAGATCGTCGCGATCCCGGGATGCACGAGCCGCGCGAGCGCGCGCGTTTCCCGCTCGAAGAGCCGCACTTGGTACGGGTCGAGAGTCGCGTCGCCCCGGATCAGCTTGATCGCGACGGGCCGGCGCGGATTCTCTTGCTCGGCCTCGTACACGAGGCCCATCCCGCCCTCGCCGAGTTTGCGGAGGAGCCGGTAGGGGCCAATCTGCGCGTCGGCCGGAAGGTCCGCGTCGGCGGCGCCGGTGTCGCCGCTCGTCGCCGCCCAATCGGCAAGCAGGCCGCCAGCGACTTCCGCCGCGGGCGTCGAGAGAAACGAGCCGGCGCGCTTGTCGGCCGCGAGGTAGGACTCGACTTCCGCACGAAGCTCGGCGTCGCCGGCGCAAGCGGCGTCGAGTGCGCTCGCGCGCCGTTCGTCAGGGAGGTCGAGGACCTCCAGGAGAAGCGCCTCGATGCGGCGCCAGCGATCTGGATCGATCGGCGCTTTCACTGGCTCACGAAGCTCCCTCGCTCTCCGCGCGGTGTGGCGATGCGCCGCGATCCTCCGCGAGTTCCTTGTAGAGAAACGCGCGCGCCGCGGCCCAGTCCCGCTTGACGGTGCGGTCCGTCACGCCGAGCACCTTCGCAGCCTCCTCGACCGACAGGCCCCCGAAGAAGCGCAGCTCGATCACACGGCCGAGCCGCGCATTCAACGCGGAGAGGCGGCGAAGCGCCGCGTCGAGTTCGATGAAGTCCGCGGCTTGTTCTTCGACGGGCGCATCGTGCCCGTCGAGAAGAAAAGTGCGCACTCCCCCGCCACGCTTCTTTCGCGTCCGCGCGCGCGCGTGGTCGAGCAGCACCTGCCGCATCGCCGCCGCCGCGACGTTCAGGAAATGCGCGCGATCCTCCCACGGCGCGCCGGCCGCGCCGGTCAACTTGAGGTACGCCTCGTGGACGACGGCGGTGGTGTTGAGCGTATCGGCGCGGCCGAGACGCCGGAGCTGGCGGTGAGCGATGCGGCGGATTTCGTCGTACACGTACGTGAAGACCGTGTTGAGGGCGTCCCGATCGCCGGCCCGGGCCGCCGACAGGAGCTGAGTGATGTGGCCGGTCTCTTCCATGTGCGCCCTTCTTCTGAGGGCGGATCGAGCTGCAAGAGAATCGTGGAAGTGGTGAAATCGAATTCGAGTCTACCCGAGTGCGCGCCGGTCACGGAAGTGATCGATTTTACGAAATCCTCAGTTCCGGCTGAGGCGCCGCTCATGACATCCGATAGAACGAAGACTTCGGAACCCCGAACTCTCGACACGCTTCGACGGCGCTGCCGGTCCCCTGAGCGTGGTCCAGCGCAACCTGCTTGCCGAATGAGTGCTTTCCGAACCCTGACATCGCACACCCTCCCGTAACAGATCGGGCGGCCAAATCTGTCCCACGAGGTCTGGTACATCGCGCCGGCGTGAATCGCGATCAGCGCACGACGACGAGGCGGCGCCCCTGTGTCGCGCCATCGGCCGTGAGCTTGTAGAAGTAGACGCCGTTCGCGAATTCGGAGAGGTCCACGCCCTCCTCGTGCCGCCCGGGCGCGCGCTGGCCGCGGACGAGCGTCGCGACGCGCTGCCCGCTCACGTTGAAGAGCTCGAGCGTGACGTGCGCCCCGCGCGGGAGCTCGAAGCCGATCCGCGTCGCGCGGGACGCGGGGTTCGGCGCGCTCTGCTCGAGCACGACACCGGGAGACGTCACGACCCGCGGGTCGCCGACTTCCGTCACGCTCGGCAACATCCGCGTGACGATGTGGCCGAGGCTTCCCACCGCGCGCGCCTTGCCGGAGGGCGTGATCGCGACGCCGTTGAGACTGCCGGAGCTCGCGATCTCGGGCGTCCACGTCCGGCCGCCGTCCTGTGTGATGAGCGCGCCGAAGGCGGCGGTGCCGACGGCCACGCCCGTGTTTTGATCGAGGAAGGCGACCTCGGTGTATGTGTTCGTTCCGGCCGGAGAGACGTCGCTCCAGTTCGCTCCGCCATCCGTGGTGCGGAGCACTTTCCCGGAGAGGCCCACGACGGTGCCGCGCAGCGCGTCGATGAAGTCGACGCCTTCGAGCTGCGCGGTCGTTCCGCTCGACTGCGGCGACCAGGTCTGCCCGCCGTCCGACGTCTTGAGGATCGTTCCGCTCAGCCCGACGGCCCACGCGGTCTGCGCGTCGACGGCGTCGACATCGCGAAGGGTCACGGCCACGCCGGAGGTTTGCGGCGCCCAAACCGCGCCGCCGTCCGTCGTGTGGAGGATGATGCCGGTGCTCGCGACCGCGAACGCGACACCGGGCGCGGGAGAGCACACGCCGTTGATCTGCTGCGCCGTGCCGCTCGATTGGCTCTGCCAGGCGTTGCCGCTGTTCGTGCTGCGCAGGATCGTGCCCGCGCCGCCGACGGCCCACGCGCTCGTCGGAACGAGGCTCGCGCCGGGCTCCCCCTCAAACGCGACCTCCGTCAACTGCTGCGTCGTCCCGGAGGTCTTCACCGTCCACGTCGCGCCGCCGTTGAGCGTCTGTACGATCCGTCCGCCCGTGCCCACGACGATCGCCGTCATGTCGTCCGCGTGGTCCACGCCGTTGTTCGACGCCGACGTGCCACCGGCGAAGAGGGATTGCCACGAAGTCCCTCCGTTCGTAGTGCGGATCAGGGCTCCGTTCGCGCCAACCCCGTAGGCGTTGTTTCCCACCCCGTCGACCGCGTTGAGAGTCGATGTCGTTCCGCTCGGCACGCTCGCCCACGTCGCGCCGTCGTTGGTCGAGAGGAGCGCGGTGCCGAGCTGCCCGATCGCCACCCACCGGCCGCCTCCGAGGTTCGCCACGGAACGGAGCGACTGCGTCGTCGGGCTCGTGACCGGATTCCAGGAGACGCCGCCGTCCGTGGTGCGCTCGATCGTCCCCTGGTCGCCGACCGCGATGCCCAGCAGGTTGCCGTCGGTGTCGAGTCCGTTGAGGTTCACGTTGCCGCCAGCGCGCTTCGAGGGGCCGGGCGATGTCCAGGTTTCGCCGCAGTCCGCCGTGACCATCTGGAGGCCCCCTTCTCCGACGATAATCACCGCCTCCCCTGAGAGCCCCATGATCGCCTCGATCCCTGTGAGGTTCCCGACCCTCGGGTTTGGCGAGCGATCTTCCCACTCTAGATTGAGATCCGTCGTGAAGAAGACGAAGCCGCTGTCCCCGACGACCCAGCGCTTCTCGGCCCCCAGCGCCTCTCTCAGCGTTCGGCCATTCGCGTCGGGCTGGAATGGTGCATCCGCCCAGGTCTTTCCGCCGTCGCTGGAAACCTGAACTCGCCCATTTTCACCGACCTTAGTGGCCTCTAGGTCTTCGCCCACCTTCCCGAGACCAGCGGAGGCGGCGGGCGTCGTGAACGCGACGCCCATGAACGCGTCGGTCACGCCGCTTGCTCCCGTCACCGTCTCCCACGTCGAGCCGCCGTCCTCGGTGCGCATCACGGCGCCGCGGTTGCCCACCGCGACGGCGGTGTTCTCGTCGAGCGCGGCGATGCCGTTGAGCGTGCCGCCCTGCGGGAACGGGTTCTCCCACGTCCAAGCCTGGCCGCGCGCGTCGGCGCCCCAGAGAAGAAGCGCGCCCAGCGCGATCAGCCCGAATGCGATTCTCGATCGATCCATTACTAGCGAAGCGTTCATGACGACCCTCCGGCGTGGATGAAACCCCAGGCGTGTCGCGAATCAGCGTTCGGAGGGTATTAGCGGCGAGGGATCGGTTTTTCTCACGCGGGACGCGAGAAACGCGAGACACCGGCGTCGCGTTAGAGCCGCGCGCACGAAACGGCCGGCGAGCGCCGGCCCATACGCACGAAACCGGCGATCCTAAGCGAGCGGGATCGCCGGTCGAATTGGTGGAGGCGGCGGGAATCGAACCCGCGTCCGGAAATCTTTCCAACGAAGGGTCTACGCGCGTGTCCGATGATTTCAAGTCTCGCCGCCACGGAAGCCCCCATCGGCAGGGTCGACACCGGCAGCCAGCCCCGTTGTTTTTCGCTCTCACCCCCGGGACGGAAAGTTCGAGCTAGCCTGCTCTGTCGACGCCCTCATCCCACCACGCAGGCGAGACAGGTGAGGACGGGCTACCTAAGCAGCCAGTGCCAAGTTGTCGTTGGCAGTTGAAACGTTCCCGCGTTTTTTACGAGGCGTGGGCCCTCTGCGCGCAACTCCGCCTTACTTGATCCCCGTCGAATCCGTTCGCCCCCGTGAAGTCCTGTTCGTGTTATCGGACGATCGCGAAGGGTTCGGGAGAAAAACTGGTGCGCCGCGATGGAATCGAACCATCAACCTACTGATTAAGAGTCAGTTGCTCTGCCAGTTGAGCTAGCGGCGCAGATAATGGGACCGAGCGGCCAATCTAACAGACGCTGCGTGCAGCGTCAACGCGCGCGAATTCCGCACGCGAATTCTGTTACGATCCGGCGCGTGAGCGAGCCATACGAGAGAGCCGAGCGTGCCGAGCGTGCCGAGCCGAAGGATCCCGGCGGCAAAGACGCCGGAAAAAGTATTGGAGCTTTGTACCGCAAAATGTCCTCGTGGTACATCGTTTTCTCGCTCGTGGTCTTCGTATTCATCCTCTTCGTCGGCTTCCAGCTCGCGCGCCCGCTCATCCCGTTTCTGATCGGCGACGGCAACTAGCGCCGCGATCGGCGCGGCGATATCGGATGCGCCAGAGCGCGCACGACGGCGCGCCACGGCGACTCGCGACTATCGCAGGATAACGAGCTTCTTCTTCGCCTCGAGGTCGCCGGCCGTTAGGCGCGAAACATAAACGCCGCTCGCGACCCGGCTGCCGGACTGATCGCGGCCATCCCAGACGATTCTGTGCCGTCCCGCCCGGCGCAGCCCCTTCTCGACGACCCGCACGCGCTCGCCGCTCGTCGAATAGATCGCGAGTTCGATTTCAGTGTCGCGCGCGAGCGAGAACGAGAGCGCCGCGCCGCCGGGTGCCGGGTTCGGCGAACTCCGGAGGACGAACCGCGCCGCGCTCGAGCCGCCGGCGGGGCCGTCGTCGGGCACGCCGGTCAGATCCGGGAAGAACTGCATCACGCTCTGTACGAGCGCGCGCGCATCGTCGGCGCGCAGATGCCACAGCGGAAAATCGAGGAACTGCGTACGGAAGGTTCCGGCGTCGTAGCGCACGCCGACGGCCGCGTTGTTGAACGCGGAGTCGGCCGACGCCGCGCGATACGTGTACGACGCCACGCCGCCCGGCGCGATCGCGGTGATGTACTCGACGTCGGGAAGCTTTCCGATCCACATCGGCCGCGTCTTGGTCGTGTCGACGATGACTGAGGGATTGCCGAGAGCGCCGGCCGCGCCCCAGAAGTGTTGCCCGCCTCCGGGAAGGCCGACCGCGCCGACGCGGAAGTAGTCGTAGAGAAAATCTCCTGGCCCGAGCGTGATCGGGTACGTGGAGTTGAGATCGCCCGTTTCCTGCCAGCCCATCACGAGCACGCGGCCGCCGAGGTCGAGATACTCTTGGAGCACGCTTGCGAACTCGCCGAGATGTTTGTGAATGACGGTGATCCCGAGGAAGACCGCGTTGCGATCGTCGGAAACCCAGATGACGGTCGAATACGCGCCGATGTCCGAGAGCGTGATCCCCGTCGCGGCCGCCGCGCTGTCGTACTCGATGACGTCGTGCGGGAAGTCCTGGAGCGCGGTCGCGTAGAACGAATCCGCTTGCGCTTCGGTCGGCTGGTGCGGCGCCCCGCCGATCGACGCGGTTTCATCGACGAGGAGAAGCGGCCGCGAAAGCGAGACGAGCCGCCCGCGCGCCGTGTCGGAGAACGGGCTCTCGTTCGCGGCGAGATCGACGACCGTCACCTGGTAGTAGTAGAACTGCTCCTCCATCGCGGTCGCATCGATGTAGACGGAGTTCGAGAGCGGCGTCGCGTTGAGCCGCGTGAACGGGCCCGCCTCCGTCGTCGCGCGATAGATGTGGTAGCCGTCGAGATCCTGCGCGGGCGAGTCGTACCAATCGACGACGATCGTGGTTCGATCGGGCGAGACGGTCACACCCGCGGGCGCGAGCGGCACACTCGAAAGAATCGCGAGCGTCTCGACGGCGAGGCCGAGGTGGCCGTCCGCGTCGTACGCCGCGACGCCGATGAAGAGGCTGTCGTTCGCGGGCGCAGCGATCGCGTGCGAGAGAACGGCACCCACGTCCGCGGCGGTTTCATACTGGAGCACGCCCGGCGATCGCGTCGTCACGCGATAGCCAGCGACATCCGCTTCCGCATTCGCAAGCCACGCGACGTTGAAGCCGGTCGAGTCGCCGATGTCCGACGCGGTCACACCCTCGACCAGCCGCGGTGCGCGCGCCAGATTCCCGAGCGCCGCCACGTTGAGCCGAACGTTTCGCGCGCAGTAGGGAAAATTCATGATCTGAAACGTGTCGCCCACCGCGTGCTGATGAAGCATGTTGTCGAACGTGTCGGTGAGACGGATCGCGCAGAATCCGTAGTTGTTGAACGCGATGTGATCGCCGCCGCGCCCGGGCCGGTCTTGCGCCGGGACGAGCGTTATGTCCATCGCCGGCTCGTACGCCTCGCCGTAGATCTCGAAAAGCCGCGACGCTTGGCGCGACGACGAAAACTCCGGGCCGACGGAGAACATGCGAACGTGCGTCGAATCGAACGCGATGCTGTCGCCATCTTGCGCGTTGCCGTCGAACACACTCCCGATGATGTCGTTGTTGAGGTTCGCCTCGATGTTGACGCCGTACGCGGCCGCTTGGCTCGCGTAGTGCGTGCTCCCGACGAGCCCTTGCTCCTCGCCGGTGAACGCGACGAACTTGATCGTCGCCTCGAACTGCATCGCCGAGAGGACGCGCGCCGCTTCGATCACCGCGCTCACGCCGCTTCCGTCGTCATTGGCGCCCGCGGCGAAACCCGTCACGTCGTTCGCATTCCCGTTGCGCGAATCGAGGTGGCCCGTGATGACGAAGACGCGATCCGCTGCCGACGGGTCGCTTCCGGGGAGCGTCGCCACGACGTTGCGGTGCGCGCGGCTGATACCCTGCACCGTCGTCGTGAAGGTGTCGAATTCGACTTCGAGGCGGCCGCCTGTGTCATTGGAGATTCGCACGAATTGGTCGTAGACCCAGCGGCGCGCCGCGCCGATGCCGACGGTCGACGAGAGCGTGTCGGAGTTGGTGTGGCGCGTGAAGAAGCCCTGGAGCGCCATGACCGTCGCGCGCAGCGAATCCGGGGAGACGGCCGCCACCGCGCTCGTGATCTCCGCGTCGATTCCGGGGGGCGTGATCGCGTCAACGGGAGATGTTCCGCCGCACGCTAGGACGAGCGTGATCGCAAGGGCGACGACGCGCAGCAGATTATTCGAGTGCGAGCGGGCAGGCGCGTGCGAGAAACCGGCGGCAAGAGATGCGAGCTTGCGAAACGGACGCGGCATGAAGCACCTCGCGGAAAAGGGGGCCTGGGAGGACAGGGCGCCATTGTACCGCGCCGCGCGCGGCGAAGAAACCCGCGTGTTCGGCGAACCGCGGCCGTCTTTTGCCTATTTCGGGTTAGGCCCGCCTTCGTTCGCGGCGTCGAGTTGGTCAGCCCACCGGCGCCCGTCGGCGACATGCGCCTCACCAACGATGTCCGGCGAAAGCAGAATCACAAGCTCGGTGCGCTCGGTGCGCGTCCGGTCGTGGCGGAAGAGTCTCCCCAATCCCGGAATCTTCGAGAGAAACGGGATGCCCGCCGTCTCTTTCACGAGCATCGTACGCATCAACCCGCCGATCAGAAGCGTCTCGCCCGAGTCGAGCGTGACGCGCGTGTGCGCTTCGCGCGTTCCGATGCGCGGCGTTCCCGCGACGACTTTGTCGAGCACCTCGCTGATCTCGACGTTGACCTCGAGGCCGACGCCACCGCCGCGCGCCACCTGCGGCGTCACCTCGAGCTTCACGCCGACGTCGACGAACTCGATCTCCTGAAGCGTTGCGCCAGTCTGTGTCTCGGTCGTCGCCTTCGTGTACGGAACGCGCTCGCCGACGAGAATCTTCGCAGGCTCGCGATTCGCGGTGACGATCTCGGGACTCGAGAGAAGACGCCCGTGCGTGTTCGCCGCGATGTGCCGCACGATCGCGTCGATCTCGCCGTCGGTTCCGGCCGCGGAGATCTCGAGCGTCGTCGTCGGTTTCGCGTTCGGGAAGAGTGCGGTCATCGCTGAGACCGTCACGTCGCCGTCGGCGACGAGCGCCTCCCAATCGATGCCGAGCGATGTTTCGTCGGTGAGGCCGACCTCGAGGAGCCGCGCGCGAATCAACACCTGCGCGGGAAGCGCGTCGGCGTGCCGCACGAGCGTCGCGACAGCCTCCAGCGTTTTCGCGGGCGCCCGGACGGAGAGAATATTCGACGCGTCGTCGCCCGCGACGGTGGCGTTGCTCGCCGACTGCGTGACCATGAGCGCAAGCCGCGAGGCCTGCGCGTGCTCGAGCCGAAAGATCTGCGTGGCCGGCAGGTCGGCGGGCATCACGCGAAGCGTCGATTCGTTTCGAATGTACGCGAGCGACGATCCCGCCATGATCTCTTCGAGAGACTCGTCGACGGTGCGGTCGACGAACGCGACCGACACCGTACGCGGGTCCTCGCCCATCATGATGAGGTTGAGATGAAAGTGTGTCGCGATCGCGCGCAATACGTCGGAGATCGACGCGCCTTCGAGCGACAGCGTGATGCGCGCCGGATCCGACGCGCCCGCGGAACGTGCGCGCGGCGCCGTCGATCCTTGCGCGAGCGTCATCGATGCGCCTGGAACCGCGCGCACCGTTTCGCCCGCCGCGGACGCGCTCACGCGCGTCGGCTTCAGACCGCCGCTCGACGCGCGCGAACCCGCGCCCGCGGCGCTCTCGCGCTCCACCGGCGCGGCGAAACTCGCAACCGCGACCGCAAGCCATCCGACCACCGCGATCGCAATCGCCGCCCCGAAGCTGCGCATTCTGCGCGACGACCGCCTCACGGGGCCTCTCCCGGCTTGAGAGTTTTCGTCTTGCCGCCCCTTTCGAGTACGCATCGGTTTTCTCCAATCTTCTTGATGGTCCAGCCGCCCGCAGTTTCGCCTTGGGCGACGAATCGTTCACCGAAGAGGGCGTAGCGAACGCCCTCGCGTTTCATGACACCGAGCAACGGGCCGAGTGAACTTTCGTGGCGCGACGTGCTTGCGGCCGCGGCTTTCGCGGAGACGCTCGCGCGCGGCTGCGATGGCGTCTGCACGGCGGCCTCGATACGGCGCGATGACGACGGAAGAAAAGGATCGCGCGCGCGCGATCGCGCGCCCGGCTTCACGCCGGCGGCCGGAGACGGGACGTGCTGCGCGCTCGTCGCCGCCGACTCGAGTGCTGTTAGCGCCTCATCGACGACGACGCTGGCCGCGGCGCTCGCGGCCGATTCGTTCGCGGCGCGCACCGACGCATCGCGCGTCGCGCGATCGCCGCATCCTGCGGCGACGATCGCCACACTCGCGGCGACGAACGCGCTCAGCGCGGCCCTTAACATCGGCGCCTTCATCGAATCACGAAGAGCGCGCCGGCGATCTCCGCCTTCGCCGCGTAGCCGCGTTCGGGGAGCGCCGTAAACGCGACGGATCGGATGTGAACGCTCGGGTAGGCCGCTTCGAGTTCGCGCAAGAGCGCCAAGAGCGCGTCGTATCGGGCAACGACGCTGGCGCGAAACGGTGTCTCCTCGGTGCCGCCGGCCGCGACAACCGCGAGGTCGGTGCCGAACGACTGGAATTCGCACTCCGAGGCCGCGTGACGGCGTGCGAATTCGTCGATGAGAGAACGAAGCGCCTCGTTCGGCGACGAATCGGTCGAGACGAGACGCTCGATTTCCTGGCGCACACGCGGATCGCGCGCCTCCTCCCGCAAACGCGCAAGCCGCGACTCGACCTCTTCAAGACTCCCGCGAAGGCTCGCGATCTCCACCTCGCGCGCGCGCGCGGCAGCGAGTTCGGGGATAAAGAGCATCTTGTACATCACCGTGATCACGATCGCCGCCGCGAACGCGGCATACACGATTCGCATCGACGCGCTGATCTTCGCGGCGCTCATGGCGCGAGTTCTCCTTCCGAGTCGCCGGGACCGGTGTGATAGAGCGCCGGTACAACGCTGATCGAGAACGCATACGCCGGGCGCCGCGGCACGCGGCTTTCCACGCTAGCGCCTGGCTGGCTGCTGCTCGTCGCGGCGACCGCCGCGCTCGCCGCCGCCGCTTCGAACGCGGCGTCGTCCGGACCGGGCGTCGCAACCGAGAGAACGCGTGCGTCGGTGAGCACTTCGCTCGACGCGAGCGCGGCGAGGAAACGCGACACCGCATCGAGATCGTATGTACGCCCCGTGACGAGCAGCCGCGTTGCATCCACGTCGTTGGCCGCGGCCGCATCGGCGTGCGTGTCGCCGATCCCCGCGAGAATCTCTTCCATGCTCGGCAGATCGTCCACGTCGCCCGCTTCGACCGCGACGCTCGTTAGCCAGACGTCGTCGGGGACGAGCGCCGCGAGCGAGGAAAGCGGCCGCGACCAACGTGGCTCGCCGTCGCGCAGCATGCGGTATACCGCGAGGCGCGACTCGACCTGCGCTGGATCGAGCTGCGCGCTCGGGATGACGAGCGCCGCCGTCGCCCTTTGCAGCTCATTGCGCAATGTGACGAGGAGCGCATCGGCGCGTGCGGTGCGCGCGTGAAGGGCCGCGTACGCGCCGCCCACGATCAAGAGGAACGCGGCCGCCGCCGCGTACGCGGGATGCCGCAATTCGCGCCACAAACTCTTCTTCGGATTTAGGAGCTGATACCCGCGCGCGCGCGCCGGCGCGAGCAGTTCGAGCGCGGCGCCGAGACACCGCGCGGAAGCACTCGTCGGTTGTCCGTCGATCGCGTCCGCGCGCACGACGGCGCGCGGGTCGATGAGCGCGACCGGCACGCCGAGCGCGGGCGCGAGCCGGCTCGCGAGCGCGTGCGCCTCGCGCGCGGGACCCGCGAAATAGACGCGCTCGATCGGCCGCCGGTAGTGACTCATCAGGTAGCGATTCGAACGTACGATCTCGATGCGCAACTTCTGGGGCGAAACGTCTCCGAGTGCCCCGAGCACGGCGCCACCGTCGTCACCCGGCGCGATCGCGGTCGCGACCCCGGGAACGGTCGCGGTCGTTGCAGCGGCCGCGCCAGCGAAACCCATCGCGTCGAGCACCGGCGCCGCGCCGCTGTCGATCTCGCCGCCTGGCGGAATCAAATCATCGAGCGATTCCAACTCGTCCGAGAGAAGATCGGCGGCGACGTCAGCCTCGCGCGACAGAAGGAATTTGCCGTCGGTGTACGTGTTCAGCACGGTCTGCGGCCCCATGAGGTCGATCACGAGGACGGTCCCCTTCGCGGCACCCATCGCGCTCAGTACGCGCCCGAGCGCAAGCGCCGGAGAGGCGACGCGCGCAAGACGTACGCCCGCGCTCCGCGAAGCGCGTTCGGCCTCGTCGACGGCCGATTCCGTCACCTCGACGAGCACCGCTTCGATGAATCGTTTGCCGTCGTCGCCGGTCCCGCTCGCCTGAATGAAGTGGCGCGACCGCTTCGCGGCGCCTTCGAGCACCGCGCCCGCGCTGTGCGCGAGTTCTATCGCGGAGGCAAGGGCGTTCTTGCGCATTTGCGGGAAGCGTTTGACGCGCAGCCCTTCGCTCGTGTTCGGAAGAACGATCGAGGTCGGAATTTTCGCCAGATCGATGCCGCGCGCCGCGCGCACGATCGCGGCTGCCGTCGCGGCGATCGGATCACCCGGATGCAGTCTCGAGTCGATCGTCTCTTGGCGGAAAATCGCCTGCGTCGGTTTCGCGCCGGAGCCGGCGAGCCAAGCGAGGTGGACGACGCCGCCGCGAATATCGATTGCCGCAACGCCCGTGTGCTTCACCCCAGGCTTGCCGCGTGGTGCGTGCTGCATAAGTGCCATTGGTTACTCTTCCTTCGAGTTGGTAAACGGTGCATCGAGCCGCTTCCACCGCAGCTTGGTGCCGACGCGTTTGACGCGGAGGCGCATCTCTTCGCGCACTTTGCGGTACTTGGCTTGCGCGGTCAGATCGACGGTCGCACTCGTCGCGCCGGTCGCCACGAGAGTGCAGACGCCCCCATCGAGCGATACGGCGGCGTAGAGCGTGTCGCCCGCGAGCGAACTCCAGTCCATCGCGGGGGCCAACAGTTCCACCGCGGCTTTCTCCACGACACCTTCCGCGAGGTAGTACGCCGCGGCGCGATCCACGGCGCGCGACGCACCGGACTCCGACGTGAGCGCCAACTGCGCGACACCCAAGCCGAGCGCGCCGACACCGAACAAGACGCCGAGCGCCATCACCAATCCGAATCCGCCTTCATTGCGCAAGATCATCGCTCCGCCCCGCGTTAGCCGAACCGCGCGTAGGTCGTCTCTTCGATCGTGAGTTCATCCGACTCGACCCGAACCGTGACGCGCCCCGCCGGCGCTGAAATCGTGAAGGTCACGACCGGGATGGCGCCGCCCGCGTTCGCGACGAACGTCGCGATCGGGCGCATCGGCTCCATTTTCCATGTGGCGCCGTCCGTGCTGAATTCGCGTGCGATGGCCGCGCCGCTCGCGCTGGCCGTGATCGTGTAGCGCACGCTCTGCGTGCTCGTAGCGCCGAGCGCGTCCGTCACGGCCGCGTCGACTCGAAGCGTCGACGCGTCGACAAGAGACACCGTGCTCGCCCCGCGAACATCCGACGCGATGCGATCGAAAAGCACGGATGCCTCGCTGACGGCAGTGGAGCGGCCCCACGCGACGCGCATGCCCGAGGTGCCGGCGGTCGCGAGGATCGCGCACATCACTCCCAACGACCCGATCACTCCCGCGGCGATCAACGTCTCGACAAGAGTGAATCCACCCGCGCGGCGGCGCTTCACGGGGCCCCTCCGCCGCCACCACCCGCATCGCTTGCGGCTTCCTCGGCGGCTGTTGCGATGTCGTAGTCGGCGGTGAACCCCGCGAGCCGAACGTCCGACGCCTCCGACTTCACGGTCACGGCGATTCGCCGCAGCCCCGCGGATTCCTGCGTGACATCGATGCGCGAGGCGAGTCCCGGATAACCGCTGATCGAGGTGTCCTCCACGAAGCCGATCGAAAGCGCGTCGTATGGAAGTTGGAGAGCTTCCTCGAGAATCGCTCCCGCGAGCGAGAGCGAGATGAGCCGGCCCTTCGCTGCTTCGCCGGAACCCGCGCCGCCCCCAAGAAGCGACGCGAACGCGACCGCCGCGAACCCGACGACCGAAATCGCCAGGAGCGCTTCGATGAGAGTGAAGCCGAGCCGGCCGCCGTTTTTCGCGCGGCGCGGCCCAATCTTCTCGACGAGTTGCCGGCAGGCCATCACGGAATCCGCTAGTACCCCGCGTACGACGACGGGAATGTCGTTCCGAGGTTGCCGCAGATGTTGCCGCTCTTCGACTCGTAGTACCAACCGCCCGTCGCCGCCGATGCCGCAACGGCCGTCGCGATCGCCGAGAGCAGCCGCTCGTTCGTCGTGTTGATCGTCGTCGTCGTCAGGCCGGAAAACGGCTCCTTCGGGAACGCCTTCAGATACGGCCCGTACTTGTAGGTGGTGCTCTTCGTCGTCGAGGGCTGTCCGGTCGCGCTCGTGTACTGCGTCATCTGGTTGATGAAGTTGTTCGAGTTGCCCGCGGCGTTCCAGTCGCCGGCGGTGCATGGATACCAACCGTGATCCGAGCGGTAGAGGTCGAGCGCTTGGCGCAACGCGGAGAGGTTCGCCTTCAGCGTCTGCTCCTTCGTGCCGGTGTCCGAGCCGCTGAAGTTCATGAGCACGACCGTCGCCAGCACGCCCATAAGACCCAGCACGATGAGAATTTCGACCAGCGAGAAACCGCGGCGATTCTTGCTGAACATCATTTCCTCCTTCCTTGCGCTCGAACTGAGCGCAAAGACCTACGAAGCGACGCTGGCGAATGCCGGCATCAGTGAGTTACCCACCGATCGCGCCGATTGCCTTGACCATCGGCAAGAGCAGCGCCAAAGCGACAAAACTGACGAACCCGCCGACCGCGACGATCATGAGCGGCTCGATAACGACGGAGAGCCGCTTGGCTGCGCGATCGACTTCCTTCTCGTAAAGATCGGCGACGCGGCCCAGCATCTGATCGAGGCTGCCGCTCGATTCGCCGACGTGGATCATCTGGATCATCATTTGCGGGAAGACGCGTGTGCGCTTCAGCGGCGCGGTGATCGTCTCCCCGTCGCGGACGTCGTTCCCAACCGCGCCGACCTCTTCATCGAGGAAGCGATTGTCGAGCACCTTCCGCACGAGATCGAGGCTCGCGAGGATCGGCAGTCCCGACTCGAGGAGAGTGCCGAGCGTGCGCGAAAAGCGCGCCGCCGCCACACGCAGCATGAGCGGCCCGATGACGGGCACCCGCAGACTCCACTCGTCGAGCCAGCGGCGCGAGCGCGGCCGCGTGATCGCGAGAAAGACGAGGTACGCAAGGACCGCGATCGCCGCGAGGATCACGTACCACCGCGTCACAAGCAGGTCCGAGGCGAAGACGAGGATGCGCGTCGGCAGCGGCAGCTGGCTGCCGACCCTGTCGAGCAGTTCGACGAAACGCGGAATGACGAACGCGAGCATCGCGGCGACCACGAGTACCGCGACGCCAGCCACGATTCCCGGATAGACGAGCGCATCCCGCAACCTCCCCGCCAGTTCGCTCTGCTTCTCGAGGAACTCGGCGTTGCGCGCGAGAATCTTGGGCAGCGAGCCGCTCTCCTCCCCCGCCTTCACCAACGCGACGTAGAGATCGCTGAATACCGCGCGGTGTTCGCGCATCGCGTCGGAAAGGCTGCTCCCGTTGCCGACCGCCGTCGCGAGATCGGAGGACGCGCGCGCCAGAGGCGCGCTTTCCGATTCCGTCGAGAGCACCTCGAGCGCGGTGATGAGCGGCAAACCCGCGGCGAGCATCGCGGCGAGGTGGCTCGAGTAGTTCGCAAGCTGCACCATCGAGGCGCGCTTTGCGAGCGGGTTCCATTCCGTCGCGCGAGCGGTTTGCTCGGTTTGCTGCGCGAAGATGAGCGTGAGGTTTCGTTCTTCGATTTGACCGTGCAGAAGCGCGAGCGTCGGTGCGTCGCCCACGCCTGCGACCACCTGCCCCGAAGAACTCACCGCGCGATATCGGAATGTCGGCACGCCGGCTCCGCCTTACGCTCGACTTCCCGTTTCCGGGATGGAGAGAACGGATCCTGCCGTCGTCGCCGATGTCATTGCCGCGGGACGCGATTCGTCGTTCGCGCCGAACAACGCGTCGAGCGCGGCCTTCGCTGGCGGGGCGGGGTGCAATTCGGCGCCGCGCGTTACGCGCACCACTTCGTCAACCGTCGTCACGCCACTGAGGATCTTCGCCGTGCCATCCTCCAGGAGCGTGATCATTCCCTTCGCTTCCGCGTAGGCGCGAATCGACGCGATCGGCGCGCGCGCGGTCACGAGCCCGCGGATTTCGTCATCCAGCTCGAGAAGCTCGTAAAGCCCGACGCGCCCGGCGTACCCGCTGCCGCGGCATTCCTGGCAGCCGGCGCCGCGATAGAAGCGAGTGCCCGCGGGAAATCCGCCGAGCAGCGCGACGGCTTCGGGCCGCGGATTCGGGTCGTTCGTACGGCATTTCGCGCACACCCTGCGAACGAGCCGCTGCGCGAGAATCCCGCGCACCGACGCTGCGACAAGGTAGGGCTGCACGCCCATGTCGACGATTCGCGTAATCGTCGACGCCGTGTCGTTCGTATGCAGCGTCGAGAGAACGAAGTGGCCCGTCAGCGCCGCGCGAATCGCGATCTCCGCGGTCTCGAGATCGCGAATCTCTCCGATCATCACGACGTCCGGGTCCTGGCGCAGGATCGAACGCAGCGCCGCGGCGAAATCGAGCCCCGCTTTCCGGTTCGTCTGAACCTGATTGATGATCGGCATCCCGTACTCGACGGGATCCTCGACCGTCACGATGTTCACCTCGAGGTCGTTGATCTCGTTGATCGACGCATAGAGCGTCGTCGTCTTTCCGGAACCGGTCGGTCCCGTGACGAGCACGATTCCATCGGGATGTGCGATCAGCTTCTTCCAATGCTCGAGGAGCGTGGGCGGCATGCTCAGCTTGTCGAGGCCGAGCATCACCGAGCCCTTGTCGAGGATACGGATCGCAGCCTTCTCTCCGAGCACTGTCGGCAGGATTGAAACGCGCAGGTCGTACGGCTTGCCTTCGTGTTTAACGCTCATCGACCCGTCCTGCGGGACGCGTTTCTCGGCGACATCGAGCTTCGAGAGAATCTTCAGACGCGAAACGACCGCGGGATGAATGCCGCGCGACGATCGGCTCACCTCGCGCAGCACGCCGTCGACGCGGTACCGCACGCGAAGGCAATCGTGATCGGGCTCGATGTGAATATCGGAGGCGCGGTCGCGCAGCGCCTGCAGGATGAGCAGATTGAGAAGGTTGACGACGGGCGTGTCGTCGCCGCTCGCTGTATCGCCGATGATCCCCGCCGCGTCTTCGACGTCGACGTGGTCGGTCGGGCGCTTCTGCGCCTCGAACTGCCGCAGCACCTGCACGACGGACGAGTCGACGCGGTAGAAGCGGTTGATCGCATCCAGAAGGCTCGTCTTCGAGCACACCGACGGCATGATCGAGAGCCCGGTCACCTTGCGCAGCCTGTCGATCGCCAGCACGTCACTCGGCTCCGCCATCGCGACCGAGAGCGAGTTCTCGATTCGGAAGAGAGGCAAGACGCGCAAGCGGCGCGCGGTTTCTTCAGGGATGAGCGCGAGGACCTCCCGGTCGATCATCGTCGCCGAAAGTTTGACGTACGGGATCGAGAGCTGCTCGCTGATCGCCTCGGCAACCTGCTCCTCGCCGACGGCGCCCCCCTGCACGAGGATTTCGCCGAGCGGCTCGCCGCTTTTCTTCTGCGACGCGAGCGCGTGCGTGAGCGCGTCCTCGCTGATGAGCCCGCGCGCGATCAGAATTTCTCCGAGACGCCGTTCGATCATCGCTGTTTCGTAGGCCTCCCATTGCTGTCCAACCGTCGAGCAAATGCGCGGAATTTGCCCCTCTGGAGAAAGCCTCCAGGCGGCATCCTTCTTCGTTTCGGCAGGAAGATGTCGAATCTTGAGCAGAGAGGGGAAAACTACCCGCGAAGCCGCCAAGCCCTCAGGGAGAGAACCTGGTCGCCGACTCGCACGGAGATCGGCGCGTACTCGTAGCCCTCGGAGGCGAAGTCCGCCCCTTCCATCGAGAATATGAATGTGGGCCGCTTCTCGAGGATGTACCTGATATCGGTCTTGCCGTGGCCGGTCATCTCGCCCGGTTTGAGGCGGCCGTGCGCGATGCGCGCGTCGGTGACGCCGAGCAGGTCGTAACACGGCACGCCCGCGTAGTACGGGAGCGCGCCGACCGCGAAGCAGGCCACCGTCGAATTCGGAGGGGCGTAGCGCGCGATCCACTTTCCGCCCTCCGCGAGCATCGCGAAGAACGTCTTGTCGATGCGGTACTTCTCCGGCGGCGAAAAGCTCGGAGCTGCAAGATGCGCGGCGAGCCCGACGACGAGCGCCCCGGCGGCGGCCCGCGTGACGAGCGGAACGCCTCGCCGCGCACCGGCGTGCGTATCGTCTCGCGCGAGCGCGCCGGCGATCACCGCGAGCGTCTCCTCGGCAAGCACGCACACGAGGGGCAGGATGGGGACCAAGAAGCGAAAGAGAATCTTCGCATCGCCGCCGACACCCACGAGATAGACGAGCACGATTCCCGTGACGGCCCCGAGCAGGCGGACCGCACGCCCGAGCGGGCGGCGCACGAAGAGAAGAAGCGGCGCGAGCAGAATCACGCCGCCTCCTTCGCGCAGAAACGAGAAGAGATAGGCCGCGCCGTTTCCGTAGAGCGAGAGGTTCTCCGCGGCCGTAGTTCCCTGACGCAGGTAGTACGTGTTCGGCAGCAGAAATCCGTAGTAGAGGAATCGCCAGAGAAAGTAGGGCGCGTAGACGGCGGCGAAGGCGGCGGCGAGCGGCGCCTGCGCGAGTGCCGCGCGCACGAGCCCGGCGGGGCGGTTCGTCAGCACGCGCGCGCCGAAGACGATCGCGAAGAACATGACGCCCTCGGGCCGGGTGAGCGCAAGCAGCGCGAGGAGTACACCCGTCACGATCGAACCGCGACGCGAGGCGCTCGCGGGCGGAGCGCTGCCGGCGCCGGCGCCCGCCCCGGCCACGAGCGCGACCTCGCGATCGATGACCAGCGCGAGCAAAAACGTGAAGAGCGGACCCTCGAGGCCCGCGAACGTCCAGTACGCGAACGGCGTCCATGCGGCAAGCAAGAGCGGCGCGATGCCGGCGAAGAGCGTGCTGCCGGGCGCATCGCCGCGCGCGCGCGCCAAACGCGCCGCCAGGCGCGCGGTAACGATGAGCGTGCCCGCGGACGCGAGGAATCCGAGCACGCGCGACACAACGAGCGGGTCGCCGCCGAAACGCCAGAAGACGCCGAGCAACATCGTCCAGAGAAAGTTCGTGTAGCCTTCGACGCGTTCGCCGGGATTGAAGACGAGACCGTGGCCGGCGACCCAGTTTTTCGCGTACCGGAACGAAATGAACGCGTCGTCGTTGAGAAACGAGATGGCGAGTCCGTGAGGCAGGAGCGCGGCGATCGCGACGACGAGCCAGACCAGGCGCGTCCCGCCGGCGAGGGCCGAGCGCGGCGAGTCGTCGGGGGTGGCGTGGCCGTCCATCGCGAGCACGTTAGCAGCCGCCTCGAAAGAGGGTCAAAGCCTTTGTCGGCGCCGCCGTGGCGCCCCAGAGAATTGCTGCTTGCGCGCGGACCGTCTGCTATGCTCCCGCAATTCTGGACTTCATCGCAAACCCACCCGGGCTCGATACGCCCACATCAAGAAAGCGGAGACGACATCCATGAATCGATCGTTCTCGCGGCACCGCGCCGGCATGGCGTGCGCCACACTCCTCGCGGCCCTTCTCGCCTCGCAGGCCGGTTGCGGCAAGAAGGAATCCGGCGGCCCCGACGCGGGCGCCGTCGTCGCGAAGGTCAATGGCCACAAGATCCACGACAAGGAACTCGTGCGCGAGATCGGCCAGATGAACACCATGATCCAGCAGCAGGGCGGCCAACCGCCGATGGACGCGGCGGGCATGGCGGAGATTCGCCAAAACGCGATCAATAATCTCGTCGACAAGCGGCTCCTGATGGAGCGCGTCGACAAGGAAGGCATCGCGCCGACGGACGCCGAGGTCGATGCCGAGGTCGCGAAAGTGAAGTCGCAGTATCCGGACGAGGCATCGTTTGCGGCGCGCCTGGCGCAACTCTCGATGTCGGACGCCGATTTGCGGAACGAGATTCGATTCAACGTCGGGATGCAGCGCGTCGCCGCGAAGCATCAAGACGCCGTGCCCGAGCCGTCGCCCGAAGAAGCGCGGAAGTATTACGACGAAAACCGGCCGCGCTTCCTCGAGCCGCCGGGGATCCGCGCGAGCCACATCTTGATCCGCGCGAATCGAACCGATCCCGATTCGCTGAAGCTGGCCGCGCGCGCGCGCGCCGATGCAGCGCTCGCACAGATCAAGGGCGGGAGCGACTTTGCAGCCGTCGCGACCGAGAAGAGCGAAGATACGGGCAGCGCGCCGAACGGCGGCGATGTCGGATTCTTCTCGCGCGGGCGCATGGTCCCCGAGTTCGAAAGCGCCGCGTTCGCGCTCGAAGTCGGCGACGTTTCGCCGGTCGTCGAAACGCAGTTCGGGTACCACATCATCAAGGTCACCGATAAACGCGACGAGCGCGAGGTCCCGTTCGAGGAAGTGCAGGATCAAGTGATCCAGATGCTCGGCCAGACGAAGGGCGAGCGGATCGTGCGCGCACTCATCGAAGAGTCGCGCAAATCGGCGAAGATCGAAATCACCGGCGGCAACCAGCCCGGATAGCGCCGCGATCCCCCGGCTCACCATCATCACGACCGTACGCGACGCGGGGCCCTATCTCGGCCCCGCGTTCGAGTCTATTGCCGCACAGAGTTTTCGAGATTGGGAGTGGGTCGTCGCCGACGACGGCAGCCGCGACGGGAGCGGCGCGGCGCTCGGCGAGTGGGCGCGGCGCGACGGTCGCATCCAACTGCGCGACGCGGCGTCGAGCGCCGGCTCCTCGATGATCGCGCTGGTCAACGACGCGCTCTCGGAAGCGCGCAGCGAGTTCATCGCGCGAATGGACGCGGACGACATCGCCGCCCCCGAGCGATTCGCGGAGCAGATCGCGTTTCTCGATGCGAATCCGGCGGTCGATGTCGTCGACAGCCGCGTCGCGTATCTCGCCACGGGCGACGACGCGGCGGACGGTCGCGGCCAGGGAATGCAGCTCTACATCGATTGGCTCAACGGCCTCGCCGATGGCGAACGGGGCGGCGGCGAATCGCACGACGCGATCGCGCGCGACTTCTTCATCGAGAGCCCGATCGCGCAGCCGGCCGTCATGGCGCGGCGCGCGGCGATCGCCGGCGCGGGCGGCTACCGGGACGGCGACTTCCCGGAGGACTACGATCTTTGGCTGCGGCTTTTCCTCGCGGGGAAGCGCTTCGCGAAGCTGCCGGGCACGCTCGTGCAGTGGCGCGATCACGCGGCGCGGCTGACGCGCACGCACCAGCGCTACCGGCTTGCCGCGTTCTTCGGCATCAAGAGCGCCGCGTTGTGGACCCTCGACGGCGAGCGAATGCGACGCGGCACGACAGTCGTGTGGGGCGCCGGGAATCGCGGCCGCCCGTGGCGCCGCTTCCTGCGTCAACACGCCGTGCGGCCCGCGTTTCTCGTCGACGTCGACGCGCGCAAGATCGGCCGTGCGCTCTCCGGCGTGCCGGTCCGCGAACTCGACGCGCTCGTGACCGATCCGTGGGATACGCTCCTCGTCGTCGTGGGCGCGCGCGGCGCGCGCGATTTGATTCGCGCTCATCTCGCCGACGCGGGCCTCATCGATTCGAGTGGCGCGCCCGCGCCGGGCCGCCGGATTCGATTCGTTCAGTGACACCGCCATCGTCGCGTCTGTGCGGCGTAGGGAGAGTGCGATGAGTGAAAAAAGAAAGCGGCTTTCCGAGGCTGAGATCATCGAAGGGCTCGCGGCCCTTCCGGAGTGGTCGCTCGTCAACGCGAAGCTGTACCGCGAGTATCGCTTCAAAGATTTCGTCGAGGCGTTCGGCTTCATGTCGAGCGTGGCGCTCGTTGCCGAAGCGATGAACCATCATCCGGAGTGGTCTAACGTGTGGGCGACAGTGCGCGTCGGCCTCTCGACGCACGACGCCGGCGGCGTCACCGCGCTCGATCTCGAGCTTGCGGCGAAGATGGACGCGATCGCGGCGCGACGCTAGCGGAGCGCGAGCAACGCCGCGACGCGCGAGCTGCACGCGAGTCGCGAGTCGCGCGTCGAGCACTGCACGCGGCCCGCAGAGCACCGCGCACCGAGCACCGAGCACCGAGCACCGAGCACGAAAAACGAGGCCGCCGGCAACATCCGGCGGCCTCAACTTTTTGGGGTGGATGACGGGACTTGAACCCGCGGCCGCCTGAGCCACAGTCAGGAGCTCTGCCAGCTGAGCTACACCCACCGCGAAGCGTTTCGAAGTCTGTAGAACAACGTTCGCGCATTATAGAGCCGCGGCGAAACAGGAACAAGAGATGCGCGCCTGGAGGGACTCGAACCCCCGACCAACGGATTAGAAATCCGCTGCTCTTTCCGACTGAGCTACAGGCGCCCGTCGTTGCCTGCACTCCGCAAGCCGGGGCGGCGCCGCGAGCGCGGCCGCGACTTCGGGCGTGAGCGATCAGGAATGGTCGGGGCGAGAGGACTCGAACCTCCGACGTCCTGCTCCCAAAGCAGGTGCTCTACCAACTGAGCCACGCCCCGCAACGCGGCATCATACGGGCGGCGCGACGAAGGCGTCAAGGCGAGGAAGGCGCGGTGCGGATGCGGCGCGGCGCTCGCGTCAGCGCGCGGCCAGCGCCGCAAGCGCCGGGCGCAATTTTGCGAGCGCGAGTCCGCGGTGACTCACCGGGAGTTTCACTTCGGATGCGATCTCGGCGAATGTTTTTCCGAGCGGCGGAAAGTAGAAGACGGGATCGTAGCCGAACCCCGCCGCGCCGCGGGGCGCCGTGAGGATCGATCCTTCGCACGCGGCTTCCTCGACGACCACGCCCCCGTCGGACGTCGCGAGCGCGACGGCGCAGCGGAATCGCGCGGAGCGCGACTGCGGCGACGCGGCTTCGAGCGCGGCGAGAAGGCGCGCGATCTTCGCGGCGAACGGCAGGTCGGCGCCGCCGTAGCGATGCGAGTGGACGCCCGGCGCGCCGTCGAGCGCGTCGACCTCGAGGCCCGAATCGTCGGCGAGCGACGGGAGCCCGCTTGCGGCCAGGTAAGCGAGCGCTTTCTTCGACGCGTTCGCCGCGTACGTCGCGCCATCTTCCTCGACATGCGGCGGCTGCGCTATATCGTTCGACGACACGAGCACGAGCGGCAGATCGGCGAGCGCGAGCGCGATCTCGGCGAGTTTGTGCGCGTTCCCAGTGGCGATGCAGAGCGATGCGCGCGCCAACGCTAACCTTTGTGGCGAATCCCGAGCGACGCCTCTTGCGCGCGAATCAGCGTGTCGATTCCCGCGCGCCCGACACGCAGCATCTCGGCGAGCTTCGCGGAGGAAAACGGCGCGCGTTCGGCGGTCCCCTGCACCTCGATGAGAAGACCCGCGCGCGTCATCACGAGATTCATGTCGACGTCCGCGCCGGAATCTTCTTCGTAGCAGAGATCGAGGAGCACCTCGCCGCCCACGATGCCGATACTTGTCGCCGCGACGAAATCACGCAGCGGCAACTTCGGAAGAGCGCCGGAATCGACGAGCGACGAAAGAGCATCGTGAAGCGCGACGAACGCGCCCGTCACGGAAGCCGTGCGCGTGCCGCCGTCGGCTTGGATCACGTCGCAATCGAGCGTGATCGTGCGCTGGCCGAGCGCGTCGAGATCGGTGACGGCGCGGAGGCTGCGTCCGACGAGGCGCTGAATCTCGTGCGTGCGCCCGCGCACCGATCCGCGCGACTCGCGGCTGATGCGCGAGCCGGAGGATCGCGGCAGCATCCCGTACTCCGCGGTCACCCAGCCGTGTTTCGCTTCGCGCATCCACGGTGGAACCCGCCCCTCGACCGTTGCGGAACAAATGACGCGTGTGTCGCCGACCTCGATGAGGACGGAGCCTTCGGCGTGCCGCTGATACTGCCGCGTGATGCGCACTGCCCGCGAGTCCGCGCTGCCGCGGCCGTCGCTTCGGACGAACTTCTTCTTCACCTTCGCCACGCTGTCTCCCCCGTGCTCAAGAGTTCGCCCGTTCGAGTTCCTCGAGATCGACCTGTACGACGCTCGGCAGCGGCGCGCCGAGAAACGCGCGCGCCTCGTCTTCAAACCGGTTCGGGATGTCGCTGACGAAATAGCGATCGCCCGCGCGCTCTGACGATGCGAGATCGCGCGTGGCGAGAAGCCGCTCCACGTCGCGCGCCGTCTCCTCTGCGGTGTCGACGAGCGCGACGCCGCTTCCCATGACGCGCGCCAGAACACCCTTCATCAGCGGGTAATGCGTGCAGCCGAGCACGAGCGTATCGATTCCCTTCGCCTGAAGCGGCGCGAGATAGTGGCGCGCGATCTCTTCGGCCACCGGCGAATCGCCCCAACCCTCTTCGACGAGCGGGACGAAGAGCGGGCACGCGATCTGTTCGACGCGCGCGTCGGGCCGCATAGCGAGGATGGCGCGAGGATACGCGGCGCTGCCGACGGTGGCGCGCGTCCCGATGACGCCGATCGCGCCGCGCGCGGATTGCGCGACGGCCGCGCGCGCGCCAGGCTCGACAACGCCGACAACCGGCACCGGAAAGTCGGCTTCGAGCGCGTCGAGCGCCACCGAAGAAACCGTGTTGCACGCGACGACGATCAGCTTCACGCCCTGTCGCATGAGGAACGCGGCGTCTTGATGCGCGAAGCGCCGCACCGTCCCCGCGGACTTCGGTCCGTAGGGCACGCGCGCGGTGTCGCCGAAGAAGAGAAAAGATTCGTTGGGAAGCGCGCGGCGCAATTCGCGCACCACGGTCAGGCCGCCGATTCCGGAATCGAATACGCCGATCGGCAGTTGCCTTGTGCGCGCCGCGTCGAGCGCCACCTTCAGCGGTTCCTCGCCGGAAGTGCGCGCGTCGCGTCGATGTGCCCGCCGATCGACTCCACCGTCTCCCCCCCGACGAGTATCTGAACGCTCCGCACCGATGCGAAGTTGACGGCCATCGTCTGGCGAATCGCTTCCAGGGTAAGCCGCTCCGCGGCGCTACCGCCCCAGTGCTTCTCGCGCAACGACGGATCGAAATCGAGCGTGAGCATCCCCTCGTCGTCGAGAAAAACGCGCTCGGCGACAGCGCCCGCCGGGAGCACCGGCGCACTCTCGCCGTTCGGGCCCGCGGCGAGTTCGCCGATGACGTTTCGAATGACCGACTCGACCGCGTCGTCGGCGACAGCGATCTCGCGGCGCTCCGGCACGAGCCGCTCCGCGTCCTTCGACGCGAAGAACAGCGTCACGGAGAGCACACCTTCTTCGCGCGGCACTTCACTCGGCGCGACGGCGATCGGTGTCTCATCCGCTTTGTTCTTGTTGCGTAGCACGGAGACCGCGGCGACGATCAGGAACACGATCACCGCCGTGTTGAAGATCATCATCATCGGATTGCCGCGGCCCGCGCCGCTGGCTGGTTTGGCGTCTTCGGATTTCGGATCACTCATGGCGTCGGCTCGTTCATGTACTCCTCGATTCCGGTGACGATGGCGTCGGCGAGTTTCGCGCGAACGTCATTCGATGAAAGGGCGGCTTCGTCCCCAGTGTGGGTGAGAAACCCAGCCTCGATCTGCACGGCCGGCATACGCGCTCCCTCCAACGCCGCGAATGATCCTCGGCGGACACCGCGAACGTGAAACGACTGGGAGTCGCGCAAACCGCGTCCCAGAGCATCGGCGAAACGCCGCGATTCCTCCAGGAACGGAGTGTGCGCAGTTCGCCACGCGAGCACGCGAAGATCACCGTCCGTCGCGACGAGATCCTCGCGCGCGGCAGCCGCACTCGCGTACGCGCCGCCGTTCGCGGACGCCCCGGACCCGCCAGCGCCTCGCTCCGTCGAATCGCAGAGGTAGATCTCGATGCCGTTTGCCGACGGATCGCTCGCCGCATTGCAATGGATCGAAAGCAAGAGATCGCCGTCGGATGTATTCGCGATCGTCGCGCGGCGCTCGCTCGCTACCGTTTCGTCCGACTCGCGCGTGAGTATCGTCCGCAACCCGAGGCGCTGCTCCGCACGTTCGCGCAGCGCGTGCGCGAGAGCAAGCGTGAGTTCCTTCTCCGCGGCGCCGGACACCCCCGAGCAGCCCCGGTCGGCGCCGCCGTGACCGGGATCGATGATCAGCGTACGGATTTCCGAGGAGCCTGTCCGATCCTCGGCGCCGTCTTCGCGAGCTTCCGGATCTCGATCGTCGTCGCGCGAGCGATCCGCGTCCGCGACGGCAGTCGAATCGGATCGAACCCCGAGGTGGACCACGCACCGCGGTGGGTTCACGCGCGACACGACCGACGCGGATTCGAATTCGTACGCGAGGCGAATCGCGAGCGTCCCGCCATCGTCCGTGCCGATCATCTCGACGGATTCGATCATCTGCCGGCGATCATCGATCGCGATGTCATCGGCGGGAATCACGGCGCCGCGCAGCGTGATCGACACGGCGCGCGCGCCGGTGAGCGCGACGATCGCGTCGAGCGGAATAGCCGTTTCGACTTCGATGGATACGCCGTCGCGCGCGACATCCGTGCGCAAGCGCGTGATGTTCGCGTCCGCACCGCCGACTCGGACTTCGTTGCGCGCGGCGACCCACTGCGCGCGGTTCGGTGCGAGCGGGATCAAGTTGTCCGTCAGAAGACAAAGCGGCGCCCAGAGCACGCCGTCGACGATCTGAACCGCGATCGGGAGGTGGATCGCCCCGCCATCGACAAGGGCAACCGGACTGCCGAGCGTGAGCCGAACCTTCCGGCCCTCGACCGGCAGCTCCATCTGAAAGAAATCCGAGCGCCACTCCATCGTGCTCGCGAAGAGCCGCGACACGTCGGGGAGCGAGATCATGGTCTCACCCTCCGATGTGCGCGTGGCGACCAACTCCGATGTTCCGTTTGGGTAGCGGAAGCGAAGGGGCTGCGCGTTGGATTCGGCCGCGCGTGCGCTCTCGAGCCGGAGCGCAGAGAGCATCGCGATAGCGACGAGCGCGATCACAACGCGCGAGGGGAGCGAGCGGCTAGTCATCGCGCCCTCGATCCTTGCCGCGCCGCAGCGCGCGCTCCATCTCGCGTTTCGCGTCGCGTTCCGCGAGATCGTCGCGCTTGTCGAACTCCTTCTTTCCGCGTGCAACACCCAACTCCACCTTGACCCGTCCCTTCAAGAAGTAGAGCGCCAACGGCACGATCGTTAGCCCCTTGATCTGCACGCGCGCGAACAACCGGCGAATCTCCATCTTGTGGAGGAGCAGCTTACGCGTGCGCGTCGGCTCGTGGTTGTAGCGGCCGCCGTCTTCGTACGGGTTGATGTGGCAGTTGAAGAGGAACGCCTCTTCGTTGTCGATGCGAGCGTACGCTTCCTTGAGGTTCGCGTGACCCGCGCGCAGCGACTTGACCTCGGTTCCCGTTAACGAGATTCCCGCTTCGAACGTCTCGAGGATGTGGTAATCGTGACGCGCTCTTCGATTTTGGCAGATGAATTTGCGACCGGATTCCGACATGGAGTGCGAGGACGCTAGCAGAGGGTCTAGAGGCGTTCAAGAGCGAAGCGCCCGTCGTTGTTGACAGCGCCTTTTGCCGCCGCCTATAGTGGCCACTCCGAACGGTTAAGCCTCCGTGCCGAAGTGGCGAAACTGGCAGACGCGCATGATTCAGGGTCATGTGGGCTCACGCCTGTGGGGGTTCAAATCCCCCCTTCGGCACCATGTTTTTATCCTCAGCGTATGAGCATCGAGATCCTCATCGTTGGCGGCGGCCCCGCGGGGGCATCGACCGCGATTCACCTTGCGCGACTTTTGCCATCGCAGCGCGAGAAGATTCTCGTGATCGACAAACAAGCGTTTCCGCGAGAGAAGCCGTGCGGCGGCGGTCTCTCGGGCCGCGCGCTTGCGACACTGGCCGACATGGGTGTCGAGATCTCCGTGCCGTCGGTCACAACGGATTGCGTTCAGTACCGCTTCGGCGGCGGTACCTCGCGCTATCACGTGCCCGGAGCCTGCCGCATCGTACGCCGAGCCGAGTTCGACACGATGCTGTTGCGCAACGCCGCCTCACGCGGTGTGTGCGTCTGCGAGGGTGAATCGTTGACGCAGATGTCGCGGGACGGCGAGCGATTCCATGTCCGCACGACGCGCCGCTCGATCACGCCGCGCGTCGTGATCGCCGCCGACGGCGCGGCCAGCCTCGTGCGCCGCCTGGCCGGCTTCCCCGCGCCCCGCGCGTTCGCGCGTCTTCATCTCTACGAGATTCCCGTGAGCGAACAGAGCACGCCCGAGTTCGTCGACGGCGCGTTCACGTTCGATTACTCCGCGGTTCCGCGCGGAGTCGAAGGCTACGTCTGGGATTTTCCGTCGCGAATCGGCGGGCGCCCCCATCTCAACACCGGGATCTATCATCGCAATGCGCGTGGCACGAATGGCGCGCCGCCGAATGAACGGAGCGACTCGCAGCGGGCGCGTCTTCTGGCGATCCTCGACGATCATCTTCGCCGGCGCGGCATCGATCCGCGGCAGGCGCGCCTGCGCAGCTACCCCGACATCGAATACGACCCGGACGTTCCGCTCTCGCTTCCGGGCGTGCTGTTGACGGGGAGCGCGGCGGGAATCAACGCGCTCACGGGTGAGGGGATCTGGCAGAGCCTGGTCTATGGACGACTCGCCGCGGAGTCGATCGCGGCGTCCTATGCATCGAACGACTTGCGGTTCCGCGAATACGGCGAGCGCGTGGCGCACTCTCCGATGGGGCGTGACCTTCGGCTCTCGCGGCGCATCGCCGACCTGTTCTACGGGCGTTACTTCTGGCCGCTCTATTCATTTCAGGAACGCAATGCGGATCTGAGGATTGCTTACATCAAGAGCTTCGCGGGGCAGTTCGACCTCGCGCGATTGTCCAAGACGCGGCTTGCCCTGGCGTGGTGGCGCCATCTCGCGACGCTGGCGGTGAGCGGCGGCGGCCGGCGCCCGCGTCAGAACGGGGCGGCCCGCTAGGAACCGCCCCGTTCGACTTCGATTGCCGCGACGCCGATCACCTTCGCCGTTCTCGACGCAACGGCGGCGCCGCGCCTGCTACATCGCCGAGTACGCCGCCTCCGCGGGGGCCTCTTCCGAGTCGAAAACCTCCTTCATCTTCGCGAGCGCGACATTCTGAATCTGCCGGATGCGCTCCTTCGTCAGGTTCATGATCTTGCCGATTCCTTCGAGGCTCATCGGATCGCGCCCCGAAAGCCCAAACCGCAGCACGAGAATCTTCCGTTCCTTGTTGGTGAGCGCGCCCAAGAGTTCGATCACCTCGCGGCGCCGCAAGAACGAAACGTCGGAGCGTGATTCGGCGCCCGACGCATCCTCGAGCACATCGCTCATCGTCAGGCTCGACTCGTCGCCCATCGGCGCGTCGAGAATCGCGTTCGGCTTCGCCGCGTTGAGCACTTCGGCGGCCCGCCGCGGCGCGAGCTTCATCTTCTCGAGCACCTCCGTGTGCGTGACGTGCCGGCCATTTTGCTGCTCCATCCGCACCTCGGTGGCCATGTACTTGCGAACGAGTTCGACGACGTTCGCCGGCATGCGAACCGTGCGGCTCTGATTGACGAGCGCGCGCGTCACCGCTTGCCGAATCCATTTCGATGCGTATGTCGAGAAGCGGAATCCGAGGCGCGGATTGAATTTTTCGACGCCGCGTATCAGGCCCAGGTTGCCTTCGCTCACGAGGTCGGGAAGGGAGAGGCCCATCCCTTGGTAGCGTTTCGCGATGGAGATGACGAGTCGCAAGTTCGCCGTGATCATGCGCGCCTTGGCGATCGGGTCGCCGGCCTGGACGCGGCGGCCGAGCTCGAACTCGTCTCCCGGCGCCAGACGCGAAATGCGCCGAACCGAGGCGAGGTAGACATCGAACACCTCGATCTCTTTGGCGCGCTCGATGGCGTCTTCCCAGGCCTGCGTCGCTTTCTGTTCGCGGGTCTTCTTCTCCTCGGCACCGTGTTCGTGATTGTCGCGCTTTGCTGCATTCCTCTTCACGATGGTCACCCCTCTCCGACGTGGGGCGTGTCGGCTGAGCGGCCGGGCTTCCCTCCCGGCCAGATGGCGCCCTCCATCTTGGAACCTGATGCGCGCCAACATACCGGCGGGGCCTTGGGGCGGCTGTAACCGCGCTTACCGTATCGATGCGAGTGCGAAGGGATTCGCTTACCGCGGCGTCACCGCGGCCGCTCCGGCGACGCGGAGGCAGCGCCTAGCGGAATTCGTAGA
Source organism: bacterium (assembly GCA_046160485.1). GTDB lineage: Bacteria > Orphanbacterota > Orphanbacteria > JBJXGV01 > JBJXGV01 > JBJXGV01. The sequence goes on from JBJXGV010000008.1 coordinate 78,198, forward strand.
AAACGAGGCCGTCGAACCGAAACGAACCGTCGGAGCGGCGCAGGTAGTCGAGGAACGGAACGCGAACGACTTTCTTCGCCTCCGACGAGGCATGCACTAGATCCGCTCCATCGAGGATCACGCCTTCGTGGGCCGCGGCGAGCCCGTTCTTGAAGTACGACTCCTTGATGAAGGCGACACCCGTGACCGGCGGGAGCGTTGCGAGAAGGGCCGCGGTCGCGCGCGACGCGGGGAGATATCGCAGCGTTATCGGGCGCGTCCACTCGATCGGCAGGAGCTTCTCACCGCTCTGCTTTTCGTTGAGCGTGATCTGGCGCGCCGCGAGCAAGCTCTCGGGAACGACCGACGCGGTGATGTTGCGGAAGTACGGCGAGGCGTCGAGCCGGTCCTCCGTGAAATGAAGCCGCGTGCCGTACGTGACCTGTCTTTCGCCCAAGACCTCGCGGTAGTTTGCGAGCGCCATGTTGCGCTCGGCCTCGGCGAGCGTGCGCGCGTGCGCGAGCGCGGCCGTCGTCAGAACGAGCACGGTGCAGTCGACCTCGTCGAGGCGGAAGACCGGATCGCTGTCGGGGGACGCGCCGCGGCCCTCGCCGAGCGAGCCGAGAACGTACGGCGTGCCGAGCCGCGCGAGGAGGATCGATCGTACGCGCTCGGAGATCTGCGCGTGCTGCGCGTTCCAACCGGCGAGCGCCTGCTCCGCGTCGGCAGGCGAAGCGCTCCAAGACGGGGCCGCGGGATCCGCGGCGGGCGCCGCGCTCGTGGCGACGCCCGCGCGCGCGCGCGCGTCTGCGCCGGCGCGCGCACCCGCGTTCGCGCTCGCATCCGCGTTCACCGCGTGACTCGCACCGCAGCACGCGCATCCGTGCAGCGCCGCGCCGGCCACCACGACGGCCGCCGCGATCGCGTTGCTGCGCCGCACGCGCCTCGAGATCTTCGCATCACGCATCGTCAACGGTTCCCTTCTTGCGCCTGACGAGCCACGCGCTCCGCGGCCGCCAGCGCGGCATCCCGCGCCGCCGTCTGGCCCGTGATCTCATAGACGCGAGCAAGATTGTGCAGCGGATCGGGCCAACTGGGGGCAAGACGCGCGGCCTCGCGAAACTCACGCTCGGCACTCGCCAAGTCTCCGTCTTCCGCGAGCAAGATGCCAAGATTATTCCGCGCCGTCGGAAATTCGGGGCGGATTCGAACGGCCGCGGAGAGCTGATCGAGGGCCTCGCGCGGCCGCTCCATTCGGCGCAACACGTCGGCGTACTCGAAGCGCATAAACGCGAGTGTGTCGGCGAGTGCGACGGCGCGGCGATAGTTCTCCGCGGCCTCGACAAGTTGGTTTCCGGCCGAGTAAATGCGGCCGCGATTGAGGAAGTGGTTCACGGATTCGTAGTCGCGCGGATCGGGACCGGCCCACGTCGGGACGCTTAGAAGCGCGAGGACGGCCGCGATGAAGGCGCCTGCGCCCGCGAGCGGTTTCACGGCGCGTTCGCGCGCCCACTGCGACGTCCGCACGAGTGCATACGCCGCGAAGATCATCAGCACTGGCGCGAGCGCAACGCGGTAGCGCGACACAACGAAGAACAGCGCGAGCGCCGCGACGTTCACGAGCGCGAAGAGATGGAGGAAGAGAAACTCGCCGGCGCGAGCGCGCGAGAGAATCATCCCGAGAAAGCCGAGCGCGGCGACGACGGCGAACGAGAGAGACAAAACATCGAGCACCGGCGCCGCATCGCGCAGCACGTAGAGGCTCTCGTTGTCGGGACGCTCGACGCCCTCGAAGACGATGATGACTTTCTTGCACAAGAGTCCGGCCGCGCGCATCGGATTCGCCAGCATCTCGCGCAACGCCTGTCCGTACCAAAAGCTCGACGCCTCGCCCGCGGTCAACGCACCCTCCGTCCGGCGAACCGCCTCCATCTGAAAATCGATCCGCTCGTACAGAGGGTCGGGGCGCACGAACATCGGATTCGTGTACGTCCCCGTCGCTGCCTCGTGATTGCCGATATAGAAGTTTTGCCCGCCTTGCGACGTGACGAGGATCCATTCTCCCTCGGCGCGGAAATTGTGAAGCGTCACAGGGAGAATCGCGAGCGCCACACCCGCCGCGAACGCGATCGACGCCGCGAGATCGCGAGCGCGGAAGTAGAAAAGTAGCGCCGCCGCGGGAGCGAAGAGAATGAGGTTTTCGCGCGTGAGCGTTGCGCATCCGAGCAAGATGCCCGCAATCCCCGCGCGCACCGCGGAATCGCGCGTTGGCGCGGGCGCAGTCCGGCGCGCGATCGGCTCGACGATGTAGAGAAGCAACGTGGTCAGAAAAACCGTGAGCGACGTCTTCATGATCTGGCCCTCGTAGTACGGGAACACCCCGTAGAGGAGTGCGAGTATTCCCGCCACGAGACCCGCCGTGCGGCCGAAGAGTCGTGCGCCGAGGCTCGCCGTGAAGACGACGGTGGCCGCGCCAAGTACGCACTGTATCGCGCGCACAGCGAGGAACTCGCGGCCGAAAAGTTTGTAGATCGCGGCGAGGAAATACGAGTAGAACGGCGCTTGATAGAACGCGCTCCGAAGCGGCTCGCCCGCGAGAATGCGCTGCGCCTCCGCGTCGTACGCGCGCGGGTCGAGAATCAGGATGTCGGCAAGGTCGTAGCCGCGAAGCTGCGCGATATAGAGCGCGCGAATCGCGAGTGCGGCGCCGAAGAGCAAGAGCGCGTCGCGCCGTCGCACCGCGCTTACGCCTCGAGCAGGAGGGCTTCGATCTCTTCGGGCGTCAGAGTGCGCTTCGACAACTTAGCGCAAGAGAGAATCCGGCTGACAAGCTCCGCGGGCGCGGCGTGACCGCGCCGCTCGAGCCAATAGAGCACGTTGGATTCGCCGCTCATAGGCCCGATCTCAATCTCTTGCGTGCGGCCGACGAGGTGCGCGGGGACGCCGGAGTAAACGTAGTCGACGAGATCGCGCTCGCCCTTGCGCTCGGCCTTGATGATCGCTGCCGCGTGCACGCCGGTGCCGGTGCGGAATGCGTCGCTTCCGACTACGGGATAGTTGCACGGGATCGGAACGCCGCACGCGCGCGCCGCGAGTTCGCAGTATTCGGGCAGGCGCGAGAGATCGGCGTCGATTGCACCCAGGAGCCGTAGGTTGACGAGCAACAGTTCCATCTCCGTGTTGCCGACGCGTTCGCCGATGCCGAGCGCCGTTCCATGGAGGCGATCCGCGCCCGCTTCCCACGCCGCGAGCGCGTTCGTGACGGCGAACCCGCGATCGCGATGCCCATGCCAATCGACCGCGACGTCCTCGCCCGTATCGCGAATCACCTCGCGAATGAACTTAACGAGCGCACGCGCGCCATCGGACGTGGCATGTCCAACCGTGTCCGAAAGGCAGGCGCGCCGCGCGCCGCATTCGATCGCGGTCGTGTAGAGGCGCCGAATCGTTTCCGGCGCCGCGCGCGTCGTATCCTCGGTCACGTACATCACCGGAAGTCCCTTCGAGACCGCGTAACTCACCGCTTCTTCGGTGTGGCGCAGCAGCCGATCGATATCCCAGCCTTCGGTGTACTGGCGAATCGGGCTCGACCCGATGAATGTCGCGGCCTCGATCGCGATGCCCGCCGCCTCGGAGACCTCGACGATCGGCTCGATGTCGCGAATCATCGTGCGCGCGGCGCAATTCGGCGAAATCCGCAGCCCGGCGCGCACGATCTCCTTCGCAAGCAGGAGAACATCGGCCTTCGCGCGCGGTCCCGCACCCGGCAACCCGATGTCCGCCGCGCGAATCCCGAGCGCATCCATCAGGTGGATGAGCTGCACCTTTTCTTCCGGGCTCGGATCGGTGACCGAAGGCGATTGCAAACCGTCGCGAAGCGTTTCGTCGTTGAGCACGACGGAGCGTCGCGGCGGACGCGACTCGGCACGCGCGGACTCCGCGTTCCAATCGTAGATGAGGTCGTGGATGTTCATGCGGTGCGTCGAATTTATCATCCGGTCTTCGACACGGGCAAGGCGCTTTCCGGAGCGAGGAGCCCCTCGCGGCGCAATAGCTCGCGCACCACGCCAACGAGATAGAGCGAGCCGGTGACGAGAATCAGATCGCCGTCGCGCGCGACCTCGCGGGCGCGCGCGAGCGCGTCGGCCGGCGACGGAATCGCCTCGCGCGGCGGCGAAGCGGAGACTCCCTCGGCGACCGCCAGCAGTGCGCCGACGGGCGCGTTGCGCGTGTTCGGCGCCTCGCTGAGGAGGAGGTGCGCGGCGCGCTGTTGCAGCGCCGCGAGCATCCCCCGCTGATCTTTGTCGCGCGAGGCCGCGAAGAGCGCAACGATACGCCGCCCCGGATAGATGCGATCGACGGACGCGAGCAACTCCACGATCGAGTACGGATTGTGCGCGCCGTCCAGAAGAATCGCCGGCGTGCCCGCGATCTCCTCGAACCGCCCCGCCCAGCGCGCGGTCGCAAACGCCGTGCGCGCCGCGTCGTCGCTCACGGGGAAACCGGCATCGCCGAGCAGCTCGATCGCCTTCATCGCCACGGCCGCGTTTTGCACTTGGAACATGCCGGGGAGCGCGATGTGCATGGCGTCGATCGAACGTTCGCCGCGATAGTCGAAGACGCTCCCGCCTCGATCGACCGCGCGTTCCTGCCACGAGAAATCGCGCGGCGGCTCGTGGAGAACCGCGCCGCGACGCCGCGCTTCCGCGACGATCGCGCGATGCGCCTCGCGCCGCTGCGGCGCCGTCACCGCGGGTACGCCCGGCCGGAGGATGCCCGCCTTCTCGCCGGCGATCGCGCCGAGCGTTGTGCCGAGCGTGTGCGTGTGATCGAGCGAGATCGACGTGATGACGGAGACGAGCGGCTCCACGACGTTCGTCGCATCGAGCCGGCCGCCGAGACCGACTTCGAGCACCGCGATGTCGACGCGCGCCGCGCCGAAGTGAAGAAACGCGGCGGCCGTCACGATCTCGAACCAGGTGCGATAACACGGCGCCACGCCCGGCCGCCCTTCGAGAGACGGGGCGATCTCGGCGATACACGCCGCGAACTCCTCCGGGGAAATGAGTGCGCCGTCGACAGTGATGCGTTCGCGCAGCGATTCAAGGTGCGGCGACGTGTAGAGGCCGACGCGCAATCCGCTCGCGCGCAACGCCCCCGCCACGAGAGTCGCGACGGAGCCTTTGCCTTTCGTCCCCGCGACGAGAATCGAAGGAAAACGCCTCTCGGGCGCGCCGAGGTCCGCGAGAAAGAGGCGGTAGCCGTCGAGATCCCACGCCATCGTTCCGGCGGCGCCGGACGGCGTCAGCTCGTAGTTGATGAACCGGTTGAGATAGGCGACTGCGTCGTCGTAGCGCATCGTAGGGACGCCCGGGGAGTGGCGGCGCGGCCTCCGGTCAGGGTTTCATCTCGATGATCTCGGTGCCTTCGGGAAGGCTCACGCGAAACATCGAATCGGGGAGCCCGGCGTTACGTGTCAGATTCTCGAAGACGAAGAGCGTCTCGTCGCCGTTGGATTCGCGGAAACGCGTCTGCGTCGGCAGCCAGCGGCGCGTATCGATGACGAGAGTGATCTCGTCGATGTCTTCGGCCGCGGCGGTGCCCGCGAGCGGCTTCGCGACGAGCAAGCGCGTGCTTCCCTTCCGCTTCACCTCGCTGAACCGAAAGTGGTTCGAAGCCTCGGCGAAAGAGCCGCCGAATCCGAGTAGCAGCGCGGAGACCGTCGACTCCCCGCGCACGCGAAACCGGTGAGCCTGCTCCAAGTCCGGGTAGTAAAGCGTGACGATCGAGTCCGACACCGCAAGGACACTCGAGTCGGGAGAGTCGTAGCGGATGAGGAGCGCGTCCGGTCTCTGGAAGAAAAGTTGGCCGCGCGACGAGAGTGTTTCCTCGAACGCCGGCACGAACTTCGTCTGCGTAAACCGCGACGACAGATCGCGCATCGATTTCTGGGCGGTCTCGATCGAATCGAGGAGCGCCGGGCGTGCCGCTGAAACCGGGTCGCGTGCGCCGGCGGTGGCGGCGGCCGCGGCGAACGTGACGAACGCGACGCATATCGCACTGCACGCTACGCTACGAAAGAGTCGAACTCCTCTGCTGCTCCTCAAGATTCTCCTTGTGGCATTCGAGCGGGCCTACTTCGCCGGCACCTGTCCCTCACGAACCAGCTTGAGATTGCGCTGGAACTCGGCGTTCGACGGCTCCATCTGCACGAGCCGCTCCCACAACCGGATCGATTCTTTCTGTCTGCCGCTCTGAGTCGTGAGCGACGCGAGATTGAAGAGCGTCGGCACGTCGTTCGGAGCAGCGCGATGAAGTTCGCTGTATTCCTCGATTGCCAGGTCGAGCTTTCCGGTCTGCGCGTAGGTGAACGCGAGCTTCGACCGTGCGTCGGAATCATCCGGACTCACCTCGACCGCACGCAAGTAGTCCGACATCGCCCCGGCGAAGTCCCCCTCCATCGCGGAAATGTCTCCGCGCAAGCGAAACACGACCGAATCATCCGGGCGCTCGTCGATGAGAATGCCGAGCTGGCCCCGCGCCTCGCGTTGGCGCCCCGCCGCAGCGAGCACGGTGGCGAGACCGACGCGCGCCTCGCGCAATTTCGGATCGAGTCGCACCGCTTCCGCGAGAACCTCCGACGCCGCGTTCGCGTCACTGGCGCCGATGGCCATGCCGTAGTAGTACAGGAAGCGCGCGTCCTTCGGCGCGGCCGAGATCGCTTCGCGATGCAGCGCGACCGCCCCGTCGAGGTTCCCCGCGCCCGCGAGGGCCTCCCCCTCCTCCGCGAGATACTCGGCGAGCGTTTCGGCGATGTTGCTCTCCCCCGGCGACAGACGGTGCGCTTGTCGAAGACTCTCGATCGCGGCGCGCCGTTCGCCGGAGCGAGCTTGAATTACGCCCTGCAAGAAGAAGTGCCTCGCCCCGGCGCCCTCCGCAACAGCACGCCCGACGGTCGCGCCCATCTCGCCGGCCGGCATTCCCGTCAACAGCGGCAAAATCGGCTGGTGAATTCCGAGAATCTTGCTGAGATGAACGAGCGTGAAATCCTTGTAGAGGTTCCGCGGCGCCGAGAACTCGAGCTGCGCGCGATCGTCCGTGTGAACCGCCGTGCCGGGCGGCACGAACGACGCGAGCCCGTCGAAAGTCGTGATAAACGTGCCGAGCAGGTCGTACACACTCGAGACGCCGATTCGGGTCAGGTCGGCCTGGATCGCCGGTTGGCTGACGCGCGCGATGAGGTCGTCGAACGCGAGCCGCGGCGGACCGTCGGTGCCGATGAGCAAAAGGTCGCCGAGATGCGACAAGAACACGGCGCCGTTCGGAAACGCCTCGCGATAGGTCGCCAGCATGATGGCGAGGTCGTCCTCCGAGAGGTCGTAGAGGTTCGTCCACTGGCACATGACGCCGCCGGGCGCCAGACGCGACTTCGCGAGCGTGAGAAACTCGCGCGTGAAGAGGCTCCCGACCCCGGCGATCCACGGATTCGACGGTTCGGAGATGATGACGTCGAACCGCTCGCGAGTCTGTTGAAGGAAATTGCGGCCGTCGCCGATCGTAATCGTAAGCCGCGGATCGTTGAGCGCATCGCCGCTCGCCTCTGCGAAAAGCTGCGCCGCCTCGACGACCTCCGGCGAGATTTCGAGGCATTCGATCTTGTCGACGGGATGGCGCGCAACGGAGCCGATCGTCACACCGGAACCGAGGCCGATCACCAGCACGTTCTTCGGATTCGCGTGGAAGAACATCGGCAGATGCGCGGAGGTCACCTGCGTGATCATGTCCTTGCCCGTCGAGGCGTCGGTCTTCCCGTTGATCTGCATATATCGGTAGCGCTGTCCATCGACGACGGCGACGGTTGCCTCCGGTCCCTCGCGATACGAGAGCATCGTGTAGTCGCGCCGCGCCTTGAGGAACTCGTCGATCTGCTTGTAGTGCGCGGCGTAGAAGTAGACCCCGCTGCGCTGCAAGTAGCGATCCCAACTCGGGAACGCGAGGCTCGCACCGAGCGCGACTGCCGAGATGATCGCGACCGGAACAAACGCCCGCGAACGCGCCAGGAGAAGCAGCGCGAGCGAAACCAGGAGGAAAAGCGACGCCATCGCCACGAGTCCGCGCTCCAGGCCGAGCAATGGAATGAGCGAAAGCCCGGCGAGGAACGCGCCGAGAATCGAGCCCGCGGTGTTGGCCGCGTAGAGACGGCCCACGGCCGCGCCCGCGTCCCGCACACCGGCGCCGATCGCTCGCACGGCCACCGGAAACGCCGCGCCCAAGAAGAACGTCGCGGGGAACATCACGAGAAACGCGAGCAAGAATTTGACGAGGATCGAAGCGTTCCAGTCGAGGCCGAGGGAGAGTTGGAGCCGCAGGTAGTGAAGCGGCAGCGTTCCGAGATAGCGATTGCCGATCAGGACGGCGAGACCAGCGGCAGCGATCAGAAGTGCCAAGAGACGCGCCGGATCGCGCGTGCGCGACGCAAGCCGCCCGCCCCAGAGGCCGCCGAGCGCGAGACCAACCAAGTACGTTCCCAGCATCGTCGAGAACGCGTAGACGGTCGTGCCGAGCGACAAGAGGAGCGCGCGCGTCCAGAACACCTCGAGAGCGAGCGCGGAGAATCCGACGACAGCGTAGAGCGAGTAGATCGCGAACGCGAAGGGCCGGGATGCGATCGTGCTCGTCGCCGCGACGCTCGACGCGGTGTCAGTCGCGTCGAGCGGCTGCGCGGCCTCGACCGCCGACAGGCTTCTCTCGCGGCCGGCGAGTGCGAGAATCGCGACGCCGACGGTGAGATTGCAAACGACGGCGAGGATGTTCGTCGTCGCCATTCCGAGGGCCGGGATCAGGATGTATCCGGTGACGAGCGTGCCCGCGGCCGCGCCGCCCGTGTTCGCGAAGTAGAGAAGACCCGCTTGGCGTCCCAGGTCGCTCTCGGTGCGCACGAAGTGGCGCATCATCGCGGGGAGCGTCCCGCCCATCAGGAAAGTCGGCACGAGGAGCACGACAAACACGAGAGCGAAGCGGGCGACGCCGAAGAATGTTCCGCCGCCGTCGGCTCCGGCGAGCGCACCGGTCGCCAGCGCCTGCGCGCCGCGAAGCAGCAGCGGCAGCACGAGCGCCGCCGCGCCAATACCGATCTCGAGGAGCCCATAGAGCCGCAGAGGCCGATCAGAGCGCCTTGTGGCGTGCCCGATGACGAGGCTGCCGGCCGCGAGTCCGCCGAGAAACGCGGCCAGCACGGTGCCGAGCGCGAGCACAGTCGAACCGAAAATAAGCGCGAGGGAACGAAACCAAAGCGTCTCGTACGCCAATCCCGCGGCGCCCGAGAGCGAGAATAGAAGCATTAAGGTAAATCGACGGCGCATCGACTCCGAACTCGAGACCGGGGAGGGATTCCCGGCGGCTACTTCTTCTCGGCCGCCTTGCGCTTCACGGCGCGGTCGATCCGGACGAGGGCATCATCGACGAAGAAACGGACGAGTTCGTCGGAGTCGCTTGCTAGCGCCTTGAGTGGCGGGATCGCGCGCGGGTCGCCGATGAGACCGAGCGAGTACGCGGCGTCTTGCCGGATCTCGGAGCGCTGGTCGGAAAGCGCGGCGATCAGCGGATCGATCGCACGCGGTTCCTCCATGCGGCCGAGCGCACGGGCAGCCTGCGTCCGTACGGTGACCTCGGCATCATTCGCGAACATTGCGAGCAGCGGATCGACGGCACGATCATCGTCGATGAAGCTGAGCGTAAACGCGGCGTATTCACGGACCCGCGCGTCGTCGTTGGAAAGAGTCGCGATGAGCGGCTCGACTGACGGCTCGCCGAGGATGCGCAGCTTGAAGAACATGCGATCACGCATCGGCGTGTTGCCTTCGCGGATCGCGGAGATCATCGTGTCGAGTGCAATCCGCGCCGCACCCGCGGGATCGGCGCCGTCATCCTGCGCGACGAGTGCGGCCGGCGCCAAAGACGCGAGCAGCACAATCGCCAAGGCAATCCGCCGCCCGCGCCCCGCGAGCCCGTCGGTGTCGTGTGCGCTACGCATGCGGGCCACTATACGCAAAGCAGTCGGCGGATTCTCTTCGCGTCGCCCTTGTCGAGGACGACGTCCTCACGCAGCTGCCGCTTCGTCTTGCGATTCTTGCTCGTAAGGAGGTGCCGCTTGTAGGCCTTGCTCCGGACGACCTTCCCTGTCTTCGTAATCTTGAAGCGCTTCGCGGCGCTCCGATTCGTCTTCATCTTGGGCATTTCGGACTCGCTTCCTGGATAAGACCGTCTGACTCGCCGTGATTAGTTCCGCTCGCGCACTTTCTCGCAGCAGCTCTCGGCTTCACGCGACGTGTGGGAGCGCATTCCGCAGATCGGGCAGCGATGCGCGCCGGTGATTCGTCCTTCTTTTTCGGCCTTCTTAATGAGCAGATTGTACGTCGTCGAACTCTTTGCCTTGATCAGAACAGAAGTATCGCCTGCATCCGTAATCGGCATCCCAGCGTAACCCTTCCGCATGGCCACAATCCTCCTCGGCGCGAACGCCTGCGAGAAGCCACCCCACTCGCCCCCCTGGGCATCGATCGATTCAGGAACGATGAACGCTACGCGATTCTCCTTGATGAGATTCTCGACTGACCCTGCGCTGTGCGAAGGGCCGCCCGCGCTTGCGGGCCGTTGCTAACGCGATTCCTCGGCGCGGCGACGCTTCTCGGCCTTGAGCTGCTTCTTCCGGCGACGTTCGCTCGGCTTTAGAAAGCGCGCCTTCTTGCGCATATCCTGGACGATGCCGTCTTTCTCGCACTTCTTTTTGAACCGGCGAATTGCCTTATCGATCGACTCGCCGTCCTTGACCTTGACCCGGGTCATTCCGAATTCACAACCTTTCTGGTGCAGGATTTTATCGGTCGCCGCGCGCGCGAACCCGTCGCACACGGCCTGTTCGTATAGGGTTGCGCCTCGCGCAGAAAGCAGCAGGACGTTAGCATATCGTCAATCTCCGTCAAGCGTTTTTTCGCCCGGACAAGAGCGGGGCTTGCCCGCCGCAACCCCCCTGTGTTATCTAGGGGACAGCAACTCGAACGCCTGCCAACCTGACACTGCCACCAACACCAGACTGGGGAACGTCGTGCACGAGGTGACCGAGTTCGGAGTGCTGCTCGCGGATGACGGCTCGGGCCGCCTAGCCGCCGTACGGGACGGACTCGAGAGTGAAGGGATCCCCGTGCGGTTCGTGCGGGGCGGCCACGACGTCCTCAAGGCGCTGCGCGAAGAACGCTTCAGCATCGTGGCTCTTCCCGAGCGGCTCGACGAAACGCTCGGGGCAACGCTGCTTCGAAAAGGCGCGCGGCGCGGCGACGACTTCCTTCCGGTGCTGATCACGGAGGCGAAAGGGTCGGGCGCCTACGAGGATTTACCGCACGACGCGATCATCCTCCCGATCGAAAACGCGTCGGAGATCACGTCGACATTGGCTGTCGCGTATCGCCAACGCCTCAGAAGCCCCGCGCTCGACCGTATCGTCGGAGAGACGGAGCGAATCCGTCAGATCAAACAAGTGATCCGTCAGGTCGCGCCGACGAAACTCAACATTCTCGTCACCGGCGAAAGCGGGACCGGAAAGGAACTCGTAGCGCAAGCCATCCACGAGTCATCGCCGCGTCGCGGCGCGCCGTTCGTCGCGGTCAACGCAGGCGCGATCCCCGAGGGCGTTCTCGAAAGCGAGTTGTTCGGCCACGAGAAAGGCTCGTTCACTGGCGCGCACGCGATGCGCGCGGGACGTTTTGAGCTCGCCGACAAAGGAACGCTGTTCCTCGACGAGATCGGCGAAATGCCGCAGGACATCCAAGTAAAACTGCTGAGAGTGCTCGAGGAGTCGCGATTCCTGCGGGTCGGCGGCACGCGCAGCATCGAAGTCGACGTGCGGCTCATCACGGCGACGAATCGGAACCTCGAGCAATCCGTCGAAGCGGGGCGCTTCCGGCACGATCTCTACTTCCGGCTCAACGTGATCAACATCGAAGTCCCGCCGCTGCGCGAGCGCCGCGCCGACGTTCCGCTACTTGCGGCGGAGTTCGTGCGCCGCGTCGCGCGAGAGAACGACCTGCGTCCGATTCAGTTCAATCGTGAGGCGATCGAAACGCTCACGGCGTACCACTGGCCCGGCAACATTCGCGAGCTGCGCAACGTGATCGAGAAGATCGCCGTGCTCTACGCGGGACGCGAGATCGGACCGCAGAATATCGAGGAGGCGCTCGGGAGCCGCTTCCGCCGCGGAGCGAACCTTCCGGTGCTCGTCGGGAAGCCGAGCGAGGAAGCGGATCGCGAGCTCGTCTATCGCACGCTTCTGGCTCTGCGTGCGGAGGTCGCCGAGATTCGTGCGCTCCTCGCGCGAAGCGGCATTCTGCGCGGCGAGCGCTCCGCAAGCGCAATCGCCGCGGACGCGCCGGTCCGCACCGTCGACGGCGCGCCTCTCTCGGGAGACATCGGGTACCGCGGCGTGCTCGGCGAAGAGGTTTCCACGGATCTCGATGCCGAGGAGGCGATCATCTCCGAAAGCGACAGCGGATTCGCCGGCAACGCGGGCGCGGGGCGCGAGGATACCCTCTCGCTCGCCGAACTCGAGCGCGATGCGATCGTGCGCGCGTTGCGCCGAACGCGCGGCAACCGCCGGCGCGCGGCCGCGCTCCTCGGGATGGGCGAGCGAACGCTCTACCGGAAGCTGCACGGCTACGGCCTCGTCAAGCGGACGCCGTAGCGGCGCCCGCCGACGAGAACCCGAGCGCCTTACTTCTTCTTCGCGGGCTTCCTCGCGGACTTCTTCGCGGACTTGCTTGCGCCCTTCGGAGTCGCCCGCTTCGCTGCGTTCTTCGCGCCCGGCTTGGCGAGCGCGCGCTCCTTGAGCATCGCTTGCGCCGCCGCAAGCCGCGCAATCGGGACGCGGTATGGCGAACACGATACGTAGTCGAACTCGAGCTCGTGGCAGAACTCAACGGATGCCGGATCGCCGCCGTGCTCGCCGCAGATGCCGACCTTAAGCCCCGGTCGCGCCGCGCGGCCCGATTCGGTTCCGATCTTCATGAGAAGCCCGACACCGTTGCGGTCGACGGTTTGGAACGGATCCGCCTCGAGGATCCGCTCATCGACGTAGAGCGGAAGAAACTTCCCTGCGTCGTCGCGCGAGAGACCGAACGTCGTCTGCGTGAGGTCGTTCGTACCGTACGAGAAGAACTCGGCCTCGAGCGCGATCTCGCCGGCCGTCAGCGCGGCGCGCGGCAACTCGATCATCGTTCCGACCAGGTACTTCACCTTCGACTTCTTCGCGGCGAACACTTCCTTCGCGACGCGGTGGACGATCGCGCTCTGAAGCGCGAGTTCGTTCCTGTGGCCGACGAGCGGGATCATGATCTCGGGCTTCACGTCGATCCCCTTCGCGGCGACCTCCGCAGCAGCCTCGAAGATCGCGCGCGCCTGCATCTCGGTGATCTCGGGATACGCGATTCCGAGCCGGCAGCCGCGATGACCCAGCATCGGGTTCATCTCATGCAGGCTGACCACCTTCGCCTTGAGCGTGTCGAATGAAACGCCGATTTCGCGCGCAAGCTCCGCGATGTCGGCGTCCGCGTGCGGCAGGAACTCGTGGAGCGGCGGATCGAGCGTGCGAATCGTGACAGGGAACCCGCGCATCGCCTTGAAGATTCCGGCGAAGTCGCGCCGCTGCATCGGCAGCAGTTTCGCGAGCGCGCGGCGTCGCGACGGCTCGTCCGCGGCGAGAATCATCTCGCGCACCGCGGCGATGCGGTCGGCCTCGAAGAACATGTGCTCGGTGCGGCAGAGGCCGATTCCCTCGGCGCCGAACTTCACCGCCATCTCCGCGTCCTCGGGTGTGTCGGCGTTCGTGCGCACTTTCAGACGCCGTGACTTGTCCGCCCACGACATCAGCTTCTGGTACTGCTGGTAGAGGAGCGAATCCTTCTCCCGGATGCGGCCCTGCAGGACCTGCACGATCTGCGATTCCGTCGTCGGCACTTCGCCGAGCATCACCTGACCGGTCGAACCGTCGAGAGAGATCCAGTCCCCCGCGCTCACGGTCGTCCCCTTCACCGTGAAGCGCCCTGCGTCGTCCTCGACGGCAATGTCGTTGCAGCCGGCGACGCAGCACTTCCCCATTCCGCGCGCAACGACCGCCGCGTGCGAGGTCATGCCGCCGCGCGCCGTGAGAATGCCGCGCGCCTTCGCCATCCCGTGAATGTCTTCCGGAGAGGTTTCGCGCCGCACGAGAATCACGCGCTCGCCGCGCAAACCCGCGGCCTCGGCGTCATCCGCGTTGAAGACAGCCTTTCCCGACGCGGCGCCCGGCGACGCGGCGAGTCCTTTCGCGATGACCGTCTTCTTCGCCGTCGGATCGAACATCGGGTGCAGCAGTTGATCGAGCTGCCCCGGCGCGACGCGCATCACAGCCTCGTCCTTCGTGATCAGCTTCGCTTCCGCCATCTCGACGGCGATGCGAACCGCCGCCATCGCGGTGCGTTTGCCGGTACGCGTCTGCAACATCCAGAGGCGTCCCTCTTGAATCGTAAACTCGATGTCCTGCATCTCGCGGTAGTGCTTCTCGAGGCGCTGGTAGATCGATTCGAGCGTGCGATACGCCTCGGGCATCTCCGTCTCGAGGCACTCGCCGCCGCCATCACCGCGCGCGGCGATGTTGATCGGAAGCGGCGTTCTCACGCCGGCGACGACGTCCTCGCCTTGCGCGTTGCGAAGGTACTCGCCGTAGAACTTTCGCTCGCCGGTCGACGGATCGCGCGTAAACGCGACGCCCGTGGCGCTCGTATCGCCCATGTTGCCGAAGACCATCGCCTGCACGTTCGCTGCCGTTCCCCAGTGATCGCCGATGTTGTGGAGCTTGCGATACGACACGGCGCGCTGCGTCTTCCACGAGCTGAAAACCGCGCCGATCGCGCCCCAAAGCTGCTCGCTCGGATTCGACGGGAACTCGCGCCCCGTGTGTTTGCGAACGAGCGCCTTGAACGCGTGCGCAAGCGCCTCGAGATCGGACGCGTCGAGATCCGTGTCGAGCGCCACGCCGCGCCGCGCCTTCGCCTCGTCGATCAGATTTTCGAATTCGCGCTTTTCGACTTCGAGAACGACGTCGCCGTACATCTGCACGAAGCGGCGGTACGAGTCGAACGCCATGCGGGGATTGTTCGTCGCCGCGGCGAGGCCTCGAACCGTGTCGTCGTTGAGGCCGATGTTGAGGATCGTGTCCATCATGCCGGGCATCGACATGCGCGCGCCGGAGCGCACGGAGAGGAGGAGGGGGCGCTTCGCGTCGCCGAAGGCCGCGTCGAGTTCGCGCTCGAGCCGCGCGAGTTGCTTCGCCACCTCGTCGCGAAGGCTCGACGGATAGCGCCCGCCGAGCTTGAGGAACTCGAGGCACACCTCCGTCGTGATCGTAAACCCGGGCGGCACAGGAATCCCGAGCCGCGACATCTCCGCCAGGTTCGCGCCCTTTCCGCCGAGAAGGTCGCGCGCCTCCACGCGCCCTTCCGTCTTTCCGCCGCCGAACGCGTAGACATACTTTTTCTTCGACGCACTTCCCTTTCGCACTGACATCTCTTCCTCCTGCTTGCTTCGCTGGGATTTCCTAATCAGATCGGCGGGCCAAACCGCGCCGCCGCACCGGATCGAATTGACGAGCCCTGTATGATATTCGATTCGCGCGCGCTCTTCAGCATCGCGGCGCGACTAAATTCGACGAACAATTGCCTCCGTGATCTCCGCCATCTCCGCGGAGCCGCACTCGGCGCCGGCACGCAGACACTCGAGAGCGCCGTCGCGCACGGCGCGCTCGATCGCGCGCTCGATTCGCGCGCCTTTTCCCGCTTCGCCGAGCCAATCGCAGATCGTCTTCGCGGCAAGCGCGGCCGACACGGGAGTGATCGCGGGAACCCCGGCGGGGACGCCGTCGCGAGCGTCCGCGATCTCGACGACCGCGATGTCCTCGCCGAACCGCGCGCAGGGCACGAACGCTTCGCCCCCGACGAGCGCGGCGGCACGCGAGAAGGCCGCGTCGCTCTCCTCGCCGATCACGACGACGACGTGCGGCCCGCGTTCCGACCAGAAGATCTCCGCGTCATTCCCGGCCCGTGCGGCCCCGTAATCTGCCGCGGCGAACGCGATCGCGGAATACCGCGCGGCGTGGGCGCGTGCGTGCTCCACAAGGGCGTCGCGCGCTGCGGCGCCGATTGTCGCGCCGACCAAGAGCGTGACCCGGCGCGCTCCCTGACGCTCCGCGTAGCCCCACGCCGCGCTGAAGAGATCGTCGCGCGATTGCCGGTTCGGCGCGCCGAGCCCGCCGTCACCGAGCACCATGATCTCGCTGCCTTCGCCGCGGTTCCAGGGATTCCCCGGAAACGCGCGGCAGGATTGAAAGCGGATCGCGACCTCGAGCGGGCGCAAGAGCCAGACGAGATCGCGCCGCTCGCCGCCGGCCGGGCGACGTGTGATTCGTTCCCGGTCCGCGCGCGACGGAAGTCCGGAGAGCGAAACGCCGGCAAGGATCGTGACGTCGGCGTCGCGAACGAGCGCGCGTTCGGCGTCGTCGAAATGAAGGTCGTGCGCGCGTGGCAGCTCGCGTCCCGCGCCGATCCGCGAGGCGGATGCGGCGGTCGGTCCCGCGGTGCGATGCGCGGACGAGGCGCGAGGATCGGCGCCCGCGACGCCGAGTAGGTCGTAGCGCGCACAGAGCCCCGCCTTGTCGAGTACGGCGCGCGCGGCATCGAATAAGAGGGCACCGATCGATCCGTCGAGGACAGCGGCGAATCGAAACGACTCGGAGGGGCGGCCGCGGGCGGCGGAGGGACTAGAGATCGTAGAGCCGCTCGCCGAGAAGCTCGATCTCTTCGAGCAGGTCGTCGACGAACGTCTCGCTTCCGCTGTTGAGGTTGTTCGCGGGATCGACGATATCGACCTCCGCTTGCGCATCGAGAAACTTGCCCTGCGAAACGAAACCGCGCGCCCGAAGAAGATGAAGATCGCGGTAGTCGATTCCGGAGCGGCGCGAGAACACGAAGCGCGGCTCGGCGGCGAGAACGCGGTTCGACGCCGCGAGCGCCTCGGCGGCGCGCGCGCGCAGCTCGGAGACGATCGCGTGCCCCGCCTCAGATTCTTGATTCGCGAGCCCGAGGTTGATGGCCTTTTGGAAGTGTCCGTCGGCGGCGCCATAAAGTCCGAAGAAGAGATTCACCCAGCCGAGACCATTCTCCGCGTCGGCGTAGAGCGGATCGATCGCGATCGCGTCTTCGAACAACTCGCTTGCGCCGGCGAAGTCACTCTGCGCGAACGCGGTCCATCCGAGCTCCGTCATGACTTGGCCCGGAGTGCGCGACTCCATCGCGCTTTCGTTCGAGCCGCAACCCGCCCCGAGCACGACGGCAAAAAGAGGCGCGACGGCCGCGGCAATCCACCGCCGCCGGCGCGCGTGAGTATCTCGTTTCGCGGCAAAGATCATCGCGTTCTCCTAGCGAACAAGGACCAGCTTGCGGACCTCGGTCGCTTGCGAGGTCGATAGCTCGTAAAAGTAGATGCCGCTCGGGACTTCTTTGCCCGAGTGATCGGTGCCGTTCCAGCCGAACGCGTGGCGTCCCGCCGGAAGCGTGCGCTCGACGATCGTCGTGACGCGCCTGCCGGAGACATCGTAGACGCGTAGCGCGGCATGCGACGACGCAGGCAGATCGAAGGCGATGCTCGTGCGGCCCGGCGCGGGATTCGGCGCGCTCGCGAAGAGTGCAAGCCGCGTCGGAAGCGTCGACGACGTGTTTGCGTTTCCGGTCAGTACGAGTTGGAAGACGCCGTCCTCGGCGGGGTGCGCAAGCACGACCCGGTTCGCCGCGTCGATGACCGCTGGCTCGCGGATCCATCCGCTCCCATCGCGGCGATAGAGCGCGATCGCTCCCGCGGCCTCGGGGGCGACAGACTCGGGGATGCGCATGCCGAGCGCCGCGTCGCCGCCGAACGCTTCCAAGCCGAGCGCCTCGCAGGCCTCGCCGATCGGCTTGCCCAACGCCTCGAGCGCAACAGCGATCTCGTCGCCGGCGCGTGGCGCGGGGACCGACGCCAAGAGGAGGGTTTGCTCGCGCGCGGCGCGCGATTCCGCAATCTCGATCCGCGCGTGCGCCGTCTTGTTGGACACGACTGCCGCGCCGCCCGGGGCAACGATCGCCGTCGACACGGAGCGCGACGCGGTCGTCGAGCTGTCGCACAAATCGGTCGCGTTGACGACCACTTGCAGCTCGCCGCAGTTCGACGTCTCGATTCCCTGTACGCCGTAGATCGTGCCGGCCGTATCCGTGAGGGTTACCGTAAGTGGAATCGCGGGTTGGTTCTCGCAAACCTTCGAGACGACGAGGGTCGAATCCTCGACGCGCTCGGAGAACACGACATAGATGTCGATGAAGCGCGGGACGATCGAGTTCTTCAGGAAGCGGATGCTCACCTCCGGCGCGTCGGTATCCGCGCAGAACGCATCCCCGTCGCGAACGTGCCCGATCACCGAGTCGACCGAATCGGCGCCGGCCCCGATCGCGGGCGAGCACTTCTGCAAGCGATAGTCGCTCGCAGCGCGCACGCAGAATAACGGCGAAAGAAAGACGTCGCCTTCGCCGCTTTGGGTCGCTTCGAAGTTCCCGGCGATATTCGCCCAGAAGAGGTTGTGATGCTGCCGCGGGGAAGTCTCGCCCGGCGGAGCAGGGAAATGCTGGAACCCGGAACGCGTGTTGAACGCGACGACGTTGTTGTAGATCTCCGCCGACGCGTTGCCGCCCGCGAACGAGATCCCTTCGCCCGTGTTGCTCGCGATCGTGTTGTCGTGGATACGCGGGGCGCCAGAGTACTGCGCGAGACGAATGCCGCCCCCGCGCAGTTCGGCGCGATTCGAGAAGATGACGTTCTCGCTGACGATCGGGCTCTCGCATTCGCCGAGGTAGATCGCGCCGCCGTGCGCCGCGCTGTTGAGCAAGAAGCGGTTCCGGCGAATCGGTTGGTTCACCGACCCGAGCGCGCAAACCGCACCGCCGAAGTTGAGCGTCGCGTTCTCGCGGAAGATGTTCTCGGCGATCAGCGGTGACGCGTCGACGCAGAGAATCGCGCCGCCGTTCTCGAGCGCCGCGTTGCCGTCGCTGAATGTGAAGCCGGAGATCACAGCAGTGCTATCGATGACGAGCGAGTCGATGATGTTCCCGCTCAGATCCTTCGGAGATTCGACCGTCAAGAGAGTCCCCGGCATCGACGACGTGATCACGGAAATGTTCGTAGCCGGAGCGCGCTCGGTGAACGACAGGTTCCAACCGCCAAGCAGGGAGATCCGGTCGTTCACGACGATGTTTTCGTTGTAGACGGCGCCGCCGCCCGTTTGGCCCGAGACGCGGATCGTGTCCCCGAACGACGCGCGGCTCGCCGCGTCGGAGATGCGAGACGTCGCGGCATCGGGGCACGCATACGGGTAGGTCGCGGCGGAGTTCCCCGAGCGAGCGAGGAACGTGTGTCCTTCGTCGGTGCAACCGACGGGGTAACGTCCGGCGATCTCGAGAAACGGCGGCTGCAAACGCGCGCACGGCCGCAAGACGCCCGGCGAGCTGTAGCGAATCGTGAAATCTCCGTTGTCGGGATCGCAGAATTTCGGGTCGGCGACGCGATTCGTCGGTCCGAGCGTACCGGGAAGCGACGTATCCGCGACGCTATTCATCCAGAAAATGTTGTCGCGATAGCCGCCAGCGTTGAGCGCACGCTCGACCTTCAACCCGATCCCTTCGTTGTTCGCGATGATGTTGCGCACGACGGAACTTCCGCCGTTTCCAATCTCCATCGTCGCGCCGCCTGGACCGGCGACGTTTTCGACGAACGTGCAGTTCGAAATGACGGAGATCGTCGAGTCGGCGTAGAGCGCGGAGCCGAGCGGCGCGGAATCCCTCGACGCCGAGCAGAATTCGAAGACGGACGCCGGCCCGGGCGAGAGGTAAACGCCGCCGCCAGCCACCGTCGCGGTGCAGCTATCGACCGCGCAGTTGCGGAATGTCGCCGCGCCGCCGGGCGAGACGAACACGCCGCCGCCGTGTTGCGCCCGGCCGCCGCGAATCACGAGGCCATCGATGATCGTCGAAATCGAGAATCCGCCCGAATCGACCGTTGCGACGCTTCCCTCTCCGCTGCCGCGAATGATCACGGGATAAACGTTTATGTCACGCAACCGCGCGTCGAAGCGGGACGATGTGTCGATGATCCCGAAGTTCGGTTCGTAGCCGGCAAGAAGCACCACGTTCGGAGGAATCGTGATATCGGCCTCGTAGACGCCCCCCGCGACGTAGACCGTGTCAAACGGGAACCCCGGAACGAATTGACGGCCGCGCATCCCGGCGACGTCGAGGGCGTCCTGAAGGCGCCGCGTTGCGTTGAGCGGGCTCGTGTACGGATAGAGACTGTCGCCAGCCGGCGAGACGAAGTGCGCACTCGTAACGCATGCGACCGGGAACGCGCCCATCGTCACGCCGCCGCGGCCGCCCGTGGCCGCCGGCGAGTTGTCGAATAGCGTGAGCTGCGTTCCGTCCGTCGAGCAGAAGCGCGGGCCTTCAGTGGTGTTGCCATCGCCCAAGACCGGAGTACATCCGGAAAAGTCGAAGTCGTCGTTGCTCGAGGCGAGGTTGTGATCGACGGTGGCGTTGGCCGCGGGAGCGCAACGAATACCGCCGCGATCGCAGCGGAATACGATGTTGTTGAAGACCTCCGGCGATCCCGAGAGAATGTCGATTCCGACCGTGAGATTGTCGAAGAACGTGCAGTTCGAGATTTCGGGCGACGCGCCATCGACGACGACCATCGATGAACGCGGATTCGAGAGGCGGTTGCGCGCGATGACGCAGCGACGGATCTTGGGCGACGAGCCCGGCGCGCAGTAGATCGCGGCGCCGCCGGAGTCCGCGACCATATCGCGAAACGCGACTCCCCGAATGATCGGCGAAGAACCGCCGCTCACGAAGATCCCGGCGCCGCGCAGGGCGCGCCCCTTCGTGAAGTTGAAGCCGTCGATAACCGTGGTGGAGTCGACTCCCGGCGCGATCACGAGGCACGGTGCGCGCGACTCCCCAGTGATCGTCGAATTCGACGTACGCGAAGAGAAGTCGGGCGTGAAGTTGCCGAGCAGCGTGACGCCGGAGGGAATCACGAGCGGCGTGACATCCACCGGGTAGGTGCCGGCCGACACGAGAAGCGAATCCCCCGCCTCCATGAGCGGCAAGACGTCGGCGAGACGCGCCGCGGCGCAGTCGCCGCCGCCATAGGGGAATCGGGCGAGATCGTTTCCGGCGGAGACGAAGAACTTGTGCGGGTGCGTGATGCAGCCGACGCCGCGCGCGCCGACGAAGTCGTCACCGCACGCGTTGAGCCTGGCCGGCGACGAGTAGAACAACGTGATCTCGCCGCTGGCGTAGTCGCAGAACTTCGGATCGACCACGAAGTTCGCCGTCGCGGGAACACGAGTGCACTGGAGCGAAAGCGAATCCGGGTGACGTCCGCCCGGGACTCCTTCGTTGGCGAAGAGAATGTTCGTGTTGACTTCGCGCCCGACGAGCGTCGAGAACGATCCGCTGCACGACACGCCGTAGCCGCCGTCGTTGTCGTAGACGATATTGCGGCGAAACGAGAAACCCGCCGCGATGTTCCGCAGATGCACTCCGCCCGCGCGGTTTGCCTCCGATACCGATGTCGTCTGGTTCTGAAAGATCGTGTTGTTGAGAATCGTCGCGAGGCCGCCATCGACGAGAATGCCGGCTCCCGAGTTCGGCGTCGTGTTGCCGCGCACCACGTTTCCGACGATCAGAGGCGCGGCGCTGTCGCGGATCTCGATCCCCGTTCCGAGAACGCCGGGGACGTGCGTGATCGTAAATCCGGCGAGCTGCGCGTCGGGAGTGACTTCGGCGCCCGTCGAAAAGATGGTGGCTTGACCCGGCACGTTTCCGCGAATAATCGTCTCGTTCGCGCCCGCGTCACGCGACGAAAACGCGGCATTCCATCCTCCCTCGACGCGAACACCCTCTTTCAGCGTGATCGCTTCGTCGTACGTACCGGCCGCGACGTGGACGGTGTCGCCGGGACTCGCCACCGCGATGGTCTGCGCGATCGACGTCGAGGCGCCCGCGATGCTCGTGTAAGGAAACGTGTTCGCCCCGGTCGTGGAGACGAAGTGCGCGGTGCGATTGCAGTTCACGCGGAGCGCGCCGATCCGGATGCCGCCTTCGCCGCCGTCGCGGTACTCGCTTTCGCCGAAGAGGTGGAAATCTTTCAGCTGGAATTGGCAACTCCAGCGGCCCTCGACGAGCGCACACCCGCTCGCGTTGCAGAAGAGAGGATCGGAAAGGAGCACGCTCGTCGGGAGCGTGCCGCTGCAGCCGGTGACCGCGCCCCCCGTGTTCCCGAAGAGTCCCGAATGGTGGATGTCGACGTTCGCGCCGCCGGAGCATGTGACACCGCTACCGTGGTTGAACGCGATGACCGTGTTCACGATTTCCGGCGCACCGCCGTTGACGGCGACGACACCGCCGGACCCGTTCGCGTTCGCGTTGAGGACGATCGTCAGCCCCGAAAGGATGGGCGACGCGTTCGCGATCGACACGGCGCTTCCGTCCGAGGCGAACCCGTCGGTGATCGCGAACCCGTCGAGCGTCGCCGAGTTTCCGCCGTCGTTCGTGAACGTCACGACAGAACCGCGCCCTTCGCCGTCGATCACCGACGGATCACGCTCCGTATCGCGCTCGCTGAAGTTCTGGTTCCAATTCCCTTCGACGCGAACACCTGGCGGAACGACGATGCGCTCCTGATAGACGCCCGCGGCCACCCGAACGGTGTCTCCCGGCACGGCCAGGCGAAGTACCGTGGAGATCGAATCGGCCGCTTGCGCCGGGCTCGCGTAGGGATAAATCGCGACGCCGGAAGTGCTCACGTATTTTACCGACGCGTGGCAACCCGGTCCCGTCGCGCCGATCGTCCGGCCGTTCTCCCCCGCGCCGATCACGAGCGACTCGTCGAAGAGCGTGAACACGCCGGCGTCGGGATCGCAGAGCAGCGGATTGACGTAGAGATTGTTCGACGAGTCGGGTGAATCGCAGAGGATATCGCCGCGCGGATTGTTCGAGAAGGCGTTGAAGCGAACACTCGGGTTCGAGCTGACGCCTTCGCAAACGATCGCCGCGCCGCCGAGTTCACGGAAGAAGATGTTGTTGGTGACACTCGGGCTCGAGTCGACCAAGTGGAGCGTGCCGCTCGCTCCTTGGGCGGTGTTGTTGACGAAGGTGTTGCCGTCGACGATCGCGGTGGAACCGCTCTCGAGACGAATACCGCTGCCGCCGCCGCCCGTCGATGATCCCGCCGAGTTGAAGAAGAAGATGTTGTCGCGAATCGTCGGCGAAGCCGCGCTCGCGAGGATGCCGCCGCCGCGAATCGTCGGGCCGCCGCCGCGAATCCGGAAGCCTTCGATGATCGTCCCTGCGCCCGCTCCGCTCTCTACGGTGACGACGGTGCCGGCGGTGGAGCCTTCGGAGAGCGGCGTTCCGTCGAGTTCGCTCTGGTGGATGTCGGCGTCGCGCACGGTGAACGCGGGCGGCTGCACGCTGTACCCGCCGAGGAGCGCGACACCCGCCTTGAGCGTGATGCGCTCGGCGTAGACGAGGATCGAGTTGGTGCCGCCGGCAACGAGAATCGAGTCTCCCGGCACGGCGACCGCGAGAGCGTCCGTCACGGTGTTCGCGGCGCTCGCCGGCGATAGATATTGGCCGTCGGGCGTGTTTCCGAACCCGGCGCCCGGCGCGACGACGTAGCGAACCGCCGCATGCGCGGAGACGGCGGGAATCAGCAACGAGAGAACTGCGAGCGCGAAGCGTGCGGCAATCGACTTCATCACTATCGGGACTCCTTCTTTCGGCTTCGCCACTATCCGTTCGAGGCCGCGCGGTGCGCAAGGCCCTCTCGTCGCTTGGAATCGATCATCGCCGGCATCGAACCGTTCGCGGTTAGGCGCCATCGTAGACCGCGTCATGGGGGATGATCGTTCGCATCGGCCGCTCGCGCGTCTCCTCCTCGAAGATGTGCGCGATGAGCCCAGGTACGCGGCTGACGATGAATGGCGAATTGCCAAGGCGCGACGGGAAACCGAGCTCGCAGAGAAGCGCGGCGATCGCGCCATCGACGTTCATTGGCATCGTGCGCCCCGACGACTTGCCGAGCGCGTCGGCGATCGCCTCGCCCAGCGCGACGTGCGGGCCGGAAATGCCGACCTCGCCCGCGAGTTTTAGCAGATGCGCGGTGCGCGGATCCTTCGTGTGGAGCCGGTGCCCGAATCCGGAGAGGCGGCGCTTCGCCGCGCGTGCGGCGTCGACGATCGCGGCGGCGTGCACGGCCGCGCTGACGCCCGCGCTCGCGCGGTCACGCTCGCCCGAGTAGAGCAGCTCCATCGACGCTTCGACAGCGCCGCCATGATTGCGGCCGATCGCCAGCACGCCCGCCGCGACCGCGGTCGAGAGCGGCACTCCGCACGACGCCACGGTACGCGCCGCAACGCACGACGGCGGCGTGACGCCATGATCGACCGACGAGATCAGGATCGCTTCGAAAAGGCGCGCTTCGTTGGCGTTGGGGCGGCGTCCCGAGAGAAGCAGGAAGATCGTCCCCGCGAACGAGCCTTCGGCCATCAGTTCGCCGATCTCGACGCCGCGCACGCGAATCGAGTTCGGCTCGATCTGCGTGATCGCGGTGCGCCATTCTTTTTTTTCGTCGGGCACCGTCACACTCCGAGCTTTGCGAGGATTTCAGGGATCTCGCGGAACGTCTTCGCGACGTGGGCGCCGCCCTTCACGAGCGCGTCGAGTTTCGATTGCGCGGTTCCCATCTCGCCCTCGACGATCGCGCCCGCGTGCCCCATGCGCTTCCCGCGCGGGGCATGCACGCCGCCGATCATCGCGAGCACCGGCTTCGACATCGCGCGGATGCGCGCGGCCGCCATCTCTTCGTACACGCCGCCGATCTCGCCGGCCATGACGACCGCCTTCGTCTCGGGGTCGCGGTCGAACAACTCGAGAACTTCGGCGAACGTCGAGCCGAGGACGGGATCGCCGCCGAGACCGACCGACGTCGACTGGCCGTAGCCGGCGCGCGTCAGCGTGTCGGCGAGGTAGTAGGTCACCGAGCCCGACCGCGACACCGTGCCGACGCGACCCGGCGTGAACGCGATCTCGGGCATGATACCGAGGTTTGCCTTCCCGGGCGAGAGAATGCCCGCCGTGTTTCCGCCGAGAACCGTGACGCCGCGTGCGACCGCCGCCTCGCGAATCCGCAACATGTCGTGGATCGGTATGTGCTCCGGAACGATGACGACGAGTTTGACGCCCGCGCGAATCGCTTCGAGTGCACCGTCGAGCACGCCCGCCGCAGGAAGGAAGAGCACCGTCGTGTCGGCCTTCGTCGCGGCAACCGCCTCGGCGACGGTATCGAACACCGGCACGCCGGCGACGGCCTCGCCGCCCTTGCCGGGCGATGTCCCGCCCACGATCTTCGTGCCGCAGCCGACCATGCGCTCGGTGTGATAACGCCCCGCGCCGCCCGTGATTCCCTGGACGATGATCCGCGAACGCTCGTCGACGAGGATCGCCATGCTACGCGGCCTTCCCGCCGCTCGACGCCGCAGCGCGCGCGAACGCGACCGCGCGCTCGCAAACCGTCTCGATCGGCGTCTCGATTCCGTACATCTCGATCTTCTCGAAGAGCGCCGGGTTCTCGGTCTTCGCTTGCTGCAAGATCTCGAGGCCTTCCTTCCACATGTTCCCCGTCATGCGAAGCGCCATCGGCTTCGAGAGTCCGTGGGTCTTGAGGAAGAGGACGAGGCCTTTCGCGAAATCGTCGCAACGAGAGATTCCGCCGAAGCGTGCGCCGAAAATCGCCTTCACGCGCGGATTCTCCTCGAGCAGCTTCAGCATCGCCGAGAGCCGCTCGGGAGTCGGCCCGCCGCCCGAGTCCATGAAGTTCGCGGGACGCCCACCGTAGTGCGTGATGAAATCGTTGCCGAGGATGCCGAAACCGGCGCCGCCCGGGAACATGCCGATGTCGCCCTCGAGGTCGACGTACGGGATGCCGCCGTCGCGCGCGACGATCTCGCGCTCGGTCAGATTGCCCTCTTCGTGGCGGGCCTCCAGCCCCATCGCCGTCAACTCGGGATGGCGGAAGAGCGCGTCCTCGTCGAGGTTCATGCGTGCGTCGAGCGCGATCAGCTTGCCGTCGTCGAGAAACGCGAAGGGGTTGACCTCGAGGAGTTTGGCGTCGGTCGAGAGAAACAGAGCGTGGAGCGCCGCCGCTGCGTTGCCGAACGCGCGGATCGCGCGGCCCGGAACGCCGATCAGCTTCGCCAGGCGAATTCCCTCGTGCGGGTAAAGCGTTTCGTGGATAGAAAGCTCGATGCGGTGGATCTTCTCGGGCGCGCGGCGCGCAGTCTCCTCGATTTCGACACCGCCCTCGCCGCACGCGAGCACGACAACCTTGTACCGCGCGCGATCGATCGTGACGCCGAGGTAGAACTCGCGCGCAGCCGCCAGCTTCGGCTCGACGAGAAGCGCGTCCACCGGCAGATCGAGCAACGTCGATCCGAGAAGCTTGGAGGCGATGGCGGCCGATTCGTCCGGCGTCTTGGCGAACTGAATCCCGCCGGCCTTGCCGCGACCGCCGCGCAGAATCTGCGCCTTGAGCACGACCTCGCCGCCGATCTTCGCGGCGGCCGCGCGCGCCTCGTCGGGCGTTCGCGCGACGATCCCCTGCGTCACCGGGATCCCCGCGCCGCGTAGAAGCGCTTTCGCTTCGTGCTCGAAGAGACGCATCGCCCGCGCCTACCTCGCGACCATGAACTTGCCGAGCGCCGATTTCCCGCCCGGGGATTCGGCCTGGAAGATGTAGATGCCGCTGACGATTTCTTCGCCCTGGCCGTTGCGCAGGTCCCAGTTGATGCAGCCGGCCAGCGACAACGCGCCGCACCCGAGGCTGACATCTTCCGGCGGGATCTCGCGCACGAGCGATCCGGACGCGGTGTAGATACGAAGCCGCGTTCCGTTGGGAACGTTGATGAATTGAATCTTCCCCTCGCCGCCTTCCTCCCACGCCACGCGACGCTTGTAGGGGTTCGGAACGACCTGGATGTCGCCGGGATCGTCCCCCGCAGACGTGCGCGGGTAGAACGACTCGGTTCTTCGGATCGCACTCTCGACGTGGCTGAGCGTATCGAAGCACGTCACGGCGTAGCGATAAGGAAACCCGTTGTGCACCTGAACGTCTCGGTAGACGCGCTCGCTGCCCTCGAAGAAGGGGGCGTCGGTGTCCCGGCAGAGGTAGTACTCGCGCAGAACGACCATGGAGTCGGCGTTGAGATTACTGATGTCGCTTCGCCGCACGCGGAAGCCGTCGTAGACCTGCGCTTTCACGCGGAAGACACCGACCGAATCGCCATCGAAATCCGCGTTGAACGCACTCCCCGGCGAAAGCGTCAGAAACAGGCCGTTGTCGACTTGGATCGCCGTGTCCGGGCGGCAAACGACGACGCGATCCGGAACGCCGACCATGTCCGCGATCGCGAGGTTCGGCAGGCGGAAGCGCGAGACGCGGATCGAGACCGCGGTTGGAACCACCGTTCGAATGTCGAAAGAATCCCCCGCGACGAGTTCACCCGACGTGAACCCGGCGCGCACGCCGCTGGCAAGGTCGACCAACGTATTCGGGACGTAGCTCGCGGGGAGATTGAGCGTGCCGCTCTGCAGCGAGTCTTGCTGCCACGCGACCTGGATCGGGTCGCCGCTCGCCGAGTCGACACTGCCGCCCGTCACGATCCGAAATGAGAAATCCGGCGCCGCGGTGCAACTCGGAAACGTGCCGCCCGATAGCGGTAACGCCGTGCCGCTCCAACCGGGCGCGACGCGAGCTGAATCGACCGTCGTGAACCTCAACACCTCCGTGTCGCCGCTGAACTTGTAGAGGTAGTCGCACCGTCCGGTGAACTGTCCGGAGATCGATGGTATCGCGGTACCTCGCCAGGCGAGCGAGTCGTCCATCGGAAGGAAGTCGGCGATCTTCTTAAGCGAGAGATCGACGCGCGTGCGGACGTCGATCGGAGGATCTTGCCATCGAAGATTGACGACGCGAGAACCGACCTCAGACGTGAAGTCGACCTCCGGGCATACGATCCCTTGCGCCAGCAGTTGCGCGGGCGACAAAACGACGAGCGCGAGAAACAGAAGAGTTTTGACTATGTGCATGATGGGGAATGCTCCGAAGCGCGCAGAGTGAAAGCCGCATGATACCCCTCTCGCCGAGCGAGCGCCAAGCGAAAATCCCCTCCGGCGCGGCCCTCTGCTTCCGTCGTAGCGATCTGTCGGGGGCGAGGTGTGGCGCATGTTCGTGTTGCGGGAAACTCAAACAACGGTGGCGACTGCTCGACTAGCCCGCCGGTGACGGTGAGAAGTTCTCGCCGAAAATCTTCAGGAACGTTCGAAAAACTTGCTGCATCTCGAGCGTGTCGAAGAAGTACGGCGAGAATCCGAGGACCACGATGTTGCCGCGGGTCCCCGACGCCGGGATAAAGAACCCGCAGACGCGTTTCAAGTCACCGTTCGAGTCCTTGAAGCGCCAGAGCGGTATGACGCCAGGCATGTCGACCCGGAGCTTGTACTGCTCGCACTGCTCCAAACCAAGCCGGCCGAAGATCGGATCACCGTTCTGCAAAAGCCCTCGCTTATCGATGTCGATGGTCAAGTCGGGCATCACGCTGCCGTCCGGAAGGACTTCGCCTTCACTGATGAGCGCGCGCAGGTAGTCGGACGAACCGTTGTAGTAAGACCGCTCTGTCTTGAAGAAGTCGTAGACGAACGTCTCCGCAGAGTCACAAAACGCGGGGAACCAGTGAAGGCTGAAGTCGCCGCCGCCGAATGTGTTGCGCGGATTGTGCGGGCATCCCGGGTTTTCGATCACGATCGGATCGAAGAAGTTGTCGGGCGTCAGAGAATTCGACGGGAAGCTGCCGCAGATGATCAGGTTTCCGCCCGCGTTGACGTACGGCCCAATCGGATTGCGGAAGTTCGTCGCCTGGTTCGACGTCTTCAACTGCGACTCGTCGTCGATATACCAGATCAGCGTGCTGTTGCTTCCGATGATTCGCGGCGTCGGGATATCGGTCTCCACCTCCGCGTCGAATCGCGTCGAGTTGAACCCGAACAGGAGCGTGTCCCAGAACGCCTCTTCCTTCAGATCGGGCGGATAGGTATCGCCGTTGCTCCCGGTACCGAGAGTGAAGTCGTCGATGTAGAGAATGCGCCGATTCACCGAGTCGATACTTCCGGGCCCCACGAGTACCGAATACTCGAAATTCGCTTCGATGATTTGGCCAGCGTCATCGAACGCGCGCACGAAGAGGGTATGCGCCCCGATCGGAGGTTCGAAATCGGTTTGCCCCGGCGGGAAATGCGTCGTGCGGAGGTCGCACGGCGAGAAGTTC
This sequence comes from bacterium, assembly GCA_046160485.1. Lineage (GTDB taxonomy): Bacteria > Orphanbacterota > Orphanbacteria > JBJXGV01 > JBJXGV01 > JBJXGV01. Next base: position 107,719 of record JBJXGV010000008.1, read on the forward strand.
ACGAGATCGTCGTAGGCATAGGAGTAGCACTGAATGAGCCCGCCGTAGAGCGAGGCGTCGCCACGCCAGTCGAAACTCAGACGCGTGCCTTCGAAGACTTGTCCTTCGAGCGTGTTCACACCCGACCTCGAGCCGAGCACATTCGAGGTAATGATCAGGTTTCCGCCAATGTCTTCGACGGATTCCCAGAGGCGGAAGTTCAAGGTCCGGTCGATCGAGCGCTCCACCGCACCGGCGTTGTCGATCGCGAAGACCGTGAACGTATGGAAGCCGCGCGTGTCTCCGACGAACTGAGCCGTTGTCAGGTTCGTGAATCGAACGACCGTGCAGTCGGCGCCCACCTCGGACCACGGCGCGTCGTCGAGCCGATAGCGGTACCCCGCAACGACGCCATCGCGGTCGCGGCCTTCCCACGCGACGATGACGGTCGTCGCGGTGATCTGCACGCTCCCTGTGCCGGACGGACCTCGCTGAATGACCGTCTCGGGCGTGATCGTCGTGGAGTTGAACGTAATGAAGTCGGGAGAAGGATCCCTCGTTCCTTCGTTGTCGACGGCGCGAACGAACAGCGTGTGGAACGCGGAGTAAAGAGAGTCGATCAGGATGGTGCCGTCCGGGAAGATGATCGTGTCCGGCACGCAGCAGTTGGAACTCGGGAAAACGAACTGGCTATCGTATTCCGGCGTAAAGAACCAATCTGATGTGTCGTCGATTGCGACTTCGAAACCGACGACCGTTCCGTCCTCGTCGTTTGCGCGCCACGAGACCAGGAGGTTGTAGGTCACTTCCTCGCCAGTCACCGCCGGATTTACGATCTCAGTGCTCGGAGGAAGATTCCCTTCGGGAAAGAGACCCTGAGGCTCGACGTCATCGGAGCACCCCCCGGCGCAGAACGCGAGCGCAACGAGGAGCAGCGCCGCGGCACCGCGAAGCGAAAGTATCCGCATCATTTCATTTCCTCCTCGCGCAGGAGCGGAGAAGCCACGGCGTCCGAGCCGGTCAACACCAGAACCGTCCGCTGAATCGGAGCACCCAGCTTTCCGAATCCCCGCCGGTCAACGGGCGTCACTGTGATCGTGTAGCTTCCCGTCGTCACGCCGGCGAAGGTGAGACTGTCGGGTTGGCCCGCTTCTACCGTTCGCGTAATGGTCGACCCGCCTTCGCGTGTAAGCTGGACATCGTACTCCAGCGCGGACCGCGGACCGTCCGGATCGAGCCCGCGCCACCCGACGACCAGAGCGTTGTTCGGCGATAGCACCGGACTGAGCACTGGCTTCGTGATCGTCACGGTCGGCGGGAAATTCACGAAGAAGGCGATCGTGTCCGGACTCCCCTCGGCGCGTCCATACTCGTCGATCGTGCCGACGATGAGCCGCGCCCCTCCGCGGTCCGACGTCAGCCACCTCACCGTCGCCTCCCTCACGTCAGCCTGGTTCGCGAGCGACGTATCGGCGAAAAAGTTGAGTCCATCGATCTGCCAGAACGAGCCCTTGATCGCGCCGTCGATGTCTTCGGCGTTCCAACTAAACGTCACCCTCGACGAGTCGGCGAGGGTATCGCCGGTCGAAATCGCAAGGTTCGCCAGAAGCGGGTCGCCGCTTGCGTGAATCGAAAAGAATCGCGTGATCTCCGTGTTCGGGTCGTGGTTCACGACGAACCGGCGTTCGACCGGCGTGAGGTTGCGCGACCCGGCGTCGTCCTCGGCGATGAGGAGAAACCGATAGCTTTCGCGGCTTCGATTGGACGGAAGGTTCTCGTACGAAGCGCAGTTCTGTTCGTCGAGCGGCACCGTTCGGAATCCGATCTCAAGAGGTGCGAGGCGATACGACATCTTGAGGATTTCTCCGTCGCAGTCGGAGCCCCCCCAGCAGAGCCGCACGTCGGAGAAGACGTCGAGAGTTTCAGCCTCCCCGGGGCCTTCGACGACGGCGGGGACCGGGTAACAGATCGTACGCGCCGTAAAATCGATCACCGATGGGGTGGGGTCCGGTTTCCCCTCGTTGTCGATCGAGGAGACGAAGAACCGGTGGTCGCGAGTCTGATCCGTGCCGTTCTCCGAGGCGGAGAAAATAAATACGCTGTCGGTCTTGGTGGTTCGAATCCATCCGGTTCCGACTACGACGGCGTCCGGTCGGATGATCGTGTCGTCGACCGCGAATTGCCAGTCGGACACCGTTCCGTCGGGGTCGAATCCCGACCAGAAGAGATGCACTCGGAAATAGGTAACGTCGGAGGAGTCCGGCGCGCTCGTCAGCATGGTTTCGGGGGGGCGATTCTTGTCGGGAGGAATCGGCTTGGGCGCCTCGCAACGCGCACCGAGAGCGGAGATCATCAGGAAAGCTGCAAACGCGACTCTCTTGATTTGTTGCCGCCGGAGCATGGAGTCCTTTCCGTGGAGCCTGTCCATCGGGAGGTGCAGAGGAGTTACGCCAAGTCGCTTGCCGAGTGTTTCCGTAACACGTTCAGCGACAAGTCTGTGGCACTATAACAACCCGCGCGGAAACGTGTCAACGAATCAACATCTGCGAAATTCTTCGCAGCAGGTATTCCCCGTCCATCGCCGCGCCACCGGCTCTCGGGCTCACGAGAATCGGATCGCGTCGCTGTAAACGTCACGCGGCGCCCGCTCTCCGCGAAAGAAAACGAAACCGCCGGGAGCGCGAGCCCCCGGCGGTTCGAATTTCCTTCTCAGTTCGGCCGAAAGACCTTACTTGAGAAGCACCATCTTCTTCGTCGCGCTCTGGGCGTCGGCCTTCAGGCTGTAGA
>JBJXGV010000009.1:0-175771 GCA_046160485.1 bacterium
CATCGGGGGCCCGGTCACCCTCTTCCGCGACAAATCCGGCGGCGTTGCGGCCGGGGACTACGACAACGACGGCCTGGTCGATTTTTACGCCGTTCGGGGCAACATCGGGAGCAATGTCCTGTACAGGAATAAAGGAGACGGCACGTTTGAAGAGAGAGCGAGTCAGGCTGGCGTCGGCATCACGGGCGCGAAGGGCTGCGGGCCCGTCTTCGCGGATTATGATGGCGACGGATGGCTCGACCTCTTCATCGGGGGCATCGAGGGGACGGCGCCCGTGCTCTTCCGCAACCTCGGTAACGGTACGTTTCAAAACGTAACCGCGACTTGCGGGATCACGTACGCCGGCGCCACGTTTTCGTCGTCTTTTGGAGATTACGACCGCGACGGCGATCTCGATCTCTTCATGGCGCATTGGGGCGCGACGCAATTTACGTATGGTCATCTGTGGCGGAACAACGGCAATGGCACTTTCACGGACGCGGACACTCTCGCCGGTTTCAGCGTGTTTGGCAGTGGGATCTACGACAACAGCTACGCCGCCCAATTTGCCGACATCAACAATGACGACTGGCCCGACCTCTTGATCACTGAGGATCTTAACAACTCAGAGATATACCTCAACGATGGCGATGGCACGTTTACCAACGTGACCACCTTGGTGATCTCCGACGAGAATGGCATGGGCAGCGCCGTCGCCGACTACGACAACGACGGCGACCTCGATTGGTTTGTGTCAAGTATCTGGGGCGATGGCGGTGTTCCCAACCCGCCTTGGGGCGTCTCTGGCAACCGGTTTTATCGGAACCAAGGCAATGGAACGTTCGCGGATGTAACAGATTTTGCGGGTGTGCGAGTCGGCCACTGGGGCTGGGGCGCCAGTTTCGCTGACTTCAACAACGATGGGAATCTCGACATCTTCCATGTGAACGGCGTGAGCACTGTCGCGCCCGGCTTCGGTGCCGACCCGTCGCGAATGTTCGTCTCGAACGGCGATGGCACTTTCGCGGAGATGAGCGCGTCTCTTGGCGTCGCGGATACGGGTCAAGGGCGTGGGATAGTCTGCTTCGACTTGGAACGCGACGGTGACATCGACATCTTCGTCGCGAACAATTCGCAGCCTCCGATTCTTTATCGCAACAATGGCGGCAACGCGGGACGGTGGATCACGATCAAGCTTGTAGGGCTGTCGCCAAACACGCAGGCGATTGGCGCGCGCGTTTTCGTGACCGCCAACGGCGTGACGCAGATGCGCGAACTGCGCGCCGGCACTAACTTCGTCTCCCAGGACCCCGCCGAAGCGCACTTCGGAATTGGCTCCGCGACCACCGTGACCCAGGTTCGGATCGAATGGCCCAATGGCCAGGTTGATACCTACAACAGCCTCGCGCCGAACTACTTCCTCGTCTTCAACCAGTCCGGGATGACGGACGTGCCCTCGGCGAACGGTGGCAATCTTGCCACCGGGCTGATTTCGCTCGGGCCGGTCGCGCCGAATCCAGTCGGCGGAAGCGCGACCATTCAATTCCGAATCGCGAAAACAGCGACCGTGAGTTTGCGCCTCTTCGACGCATCGGGGCGCGCCGTGCGCACTCTTCTCGATGAAGTGCGCGCCGCCGGCGCACACACCGTCGGGTGGGATGGCCGTGACGCGACTGCGCGTGACGTCCCCGCAGGCCTCTATTTCTACAGGATCGAATCGGTCGGTGTCGCGCGGAGCGGTAAGCTTGTCGTCGTTCGATAACACCTAGGGAGACCGACATGCTCGAAACGGTGGATCTGTCGCTCTCGCTCGCGAAGCCCAAGTACGACGAGCGCCAGCCCAAGCTCAAAGAACGCCTCTTCGAACTCGAGCACGCCATCTTCTCCGCGAAGATTCCGGTCGCGATCGTATTCGAGGGCTGGGCCGCGGCGGGGAAGGGGACGACGATTCGCGTTCTGGCGGAGCGCCTCGACCCGCGCGCGTTCCGCGTCGTGCCGATCGCGCCGCCGCGCACGTTCGAAACGCACTACCCGTGGTTGTGGCGATTCTGGCTGAGGATTCCGGCGCGCGGGCAGATCGTCGTCTTCGACACGTCGTGGTACCGGCGCGTGTTGAGCGATCGCGTGTTGGGCGCCGTTCGCAAGCGCGAGTGGCGCGATGCGTATCAAGACATCGCAGATTTCGAGGAACAACTCGCCGCGGATGGCACGGTGATCCTCAAGTTCTGGATGCATATCAGCAAGAAGGAGCAGGCGAGCCGCATCAAGAAGCTGATGAAGAGCGAGCGGACGGCGTGGCAGGTGACGAAGGAAGACGTCGCGCAGCACAAGTCATACGAGAAGCACCTCGCGGCCGTCGAAGAGATGCTCGCGCGCACCGACTCGCCCTCCGCGCCGTGGGTGGTCGTGGAGGCGACGGATCGCCACCATGCGCGCGTCAAAGTGATGGAGGCGATCATTGCGGCGCTCGAAACGCGGCTCCGGCCGAGTGCTCCCGCCGCGAACGGAAAAGCGGTGAAGGCAGCGAAGGCCGTGAAAGCCGGGAAGCGAGCGAAGGCGAAGGCGGCACCGCGCGCCGCGAAGCGCGCGAAGCGTGAGGCGCGCTGATGCTCGAGCATCTCGATCTGAATCGCAAACTCGCGCGCGCTGAGTACAAACGCCGTCTGGCAGCGCTCGAGGGCCGGCTCTACACGCTCGCGTTCGCGGCGTACACGCGAAAGCGTCCCGTCGTCCTCGTGTTCGAGGGTTGGGACGCCGCGGGCAAGGGCGGCGCGATCCGGCGCGTAACCGAGCCGCTCGACCCGCGAGGGTTCATCGTGCATCCGATCGCCGCGCCCACGGGCGACGACAAGGTGCGCCACTATCTCTACCGATTCTGGCGGCGTCTCCCCGAGTCAGGGCAGATCGCGATCTTCGATCGCTCGTGGTATGGGCGCGTGCTCGTCGAGCGCGTCGAAGGGTTCTGTACCGAAGCGGAGTGGCGGCGCGCGTACAGCGAGATCAATCAGTTCGAGCGCGAACTCGCGCAGTTCGGAACGGTCGTGATGAAGTTCTGGATGCACATCAGTCCGGCGGAACAGCTTCGTCGCTTCAAGGAGCGCGAAACGACCAACTACAAGTCGTTCAAGATCACGGACGAAGATTGGCGCAACCGCGGCAAGTGGGAGGATTACGAACGCGCCGCGGAGGAGATGTTTCTCAAGACGAGCACGCGCGAGGCGCCCTGGACGCTCGTCGAAGCGAACGACAAGTACCACGCGCGCATCAAGGTGATGAAGACCGTCGCCGAGACGCTTGCGAAGGCTCTCGACTAGCGCGGCCTATGCGCAACTTCGCCAACCCTGCGGCGCGCTTCGGCAGCGTCGACGTGATGCTGCTCGTGCTTGTCGCCGTGTGGGGCGTCAACTACACCGTCATCAAGGACGCGATCGCCGGTCCGGCCGCGCCGTTTACACCGTTCGCGTTCAACGCGATTCGATTCGTTGTCGCGGCGCTGTTTCTCGGCGGCGTGCTCGCGTGGAAGCGCCACGCGATGATTCGCTCGCCGCGCGAGCTGCTCCTTCTGTTCGGCCTCGGCTTCATCGGCAATTCGCTCTACCAGATGTTGTTCATTCTCGGCGTCGGTCGGACGTCCGTTGCGAGCGGCGCGCTCATTCTTGCGACGGTGCCGGTGATCGTCGCGCTTTTCGGCGCGCTCTCGCGCACGGAGCGTCTCGCGCCGATTTCGTGGCTCGGCATCATCTTGTCGGTCGCCGGTATCGCGGTCGTGGTGTTCGCGAGTGCCGCCGGCGCGTCGCGCGAGTCTTCGCTCGCGGGCGATCTCCTGATCCTGGCCTCCGCGATCGTTTGGTCGGTCTACACCGTGCTTGCCGCGCCGCTCTTGAAGCGCTACTCCACGACGCAGGTCACGGCGCTCTCTCTTAGCGCGGGGACGATTCCGCTCGTGCTGGTCGCGATCCCGGATCTGTCGCGCACGCAGTGGAGCGCCGTGCCGGTGTCGGCGTGGCTCGCGGCGTTCTTCTCCGGAACGCTCGCGCTCGCGGTCGGCTACGTCGCGTGGAATCGCGGCGTGAAGCACCTCGGCGGATCGCGCACAGCCGTCTACTCGAACCTGACGCCTCTCGTGGCGGCGGCGTACGCGTGGGCGACGCGCGGCGAAGCGTTCACGCGCTACCATCTCTTCGGCGCGATCGTCGTGATCGCGGGCATCAACCTCACGCGTGTCGGGCGCGCGTCGTCATCGGTTCCGCTCCCGGCCGAGGAGTAGAGCGCGCCGGCTCGGCTCGGCTCGACACGGCGCAGTTTGCGCGCGCGGGACTTCCGATAGTTCGACACGCGCCGCCCTGCTAGAATGCGCGCCGTGCGCTACGGCTTCGTCATCGATCAAACCAAATGTATCGGCTGTCACGCGTGCACGGTCGCGTGCAAAGAGGAACACGATGTACCGCTCGGCGTGTTCCGCACGTGGGTGAAGTACGTCGAGCGCGGCACTTTTCCCGACACGCGCCGCTTCTTCTCCGTGCTGCGCTGCAATCACTGTGACAACGCGCCGTGCATCACGATCTGCCCGACAACCGCGCTTTTTCGACGCGACGACGGGATCGTCGATTTCGATCGCGATCGCTGCATTGGCTGCAAGTCGTGCATGCAGGCGTGCCCGTACGACGCGCTCTATATCGATCCGCAGACGCACACCGCGGCGAAGTGCAACTTCTGCGCGCATCGCGTCGAGTCCGGGCTCGAGCCGGCGTGCGTGATCGTTTGCCCCGAGCAAGCGATCATCGCCGGCGATCTCGATAACCCGGCGAGCCGGATCGCGGGAATCGTCGCGACCGAGCAGGTTCAGGTGCGAAAGGCCGATCAGGGAACGCTGCCGAAACTCTTCTACGTCGGCGCGGATGCCGCGGCGCTCACGCCGTCGCTCCAAGAGTCGGCGGAGCACTTGGTGTGGTCGGAGCGAACGACCCAGGATGCGTCGCTCGTGCGGATGCTCGCCGCGAACAACGGCGGCGCGGGCGCGCACGGTGCCGGCGCCGCGATGAGCCGGCCGGTCTACGACGTTTCTCATGCCGCGTTCCCATGGGGGTGGAAAGTCTCCGCGTATCTTTGGACAAAGTCCGTCGCCGCCGGAGCGCTTCTGGTTGCCGCGCTCGGCGTACTCATCGGCGCCTCGGTCGCGGGACCCGTTACGAGCATCGCCGCGCCGGCCGTTGCACTCGTCTTCCTCGCCGCGACAACCGCTCTTCTGGTTTTCGATCTGAAGCGCCCGGAGCGATTTCTCTTCGTGATCACGAAGCCGAACTTTCGATCGTGGCTCGTTCTCGGTGCGTGGATCCTGATGGCGTACGGCGCGGTGTCGACGGTTTGGTTCGTGGCCGGCGCGCTCGGCGCGCACGATTGGTTCCGTTATCTCTCGCCGCTCGTGATTCTTCTGGCGGCCGGCTCCGCGGGCTACAGCGCTTTTCTCTTCGGGCAAGCCGAAGGGCGCGATTTCTGGCAGAGCCCGATGACGCTGCCGCATCTTCTCGTCGCGGCGGTTGTCGCCGGCGCGGCCGCGCTCGTGATCCTTCACGCGCTCATGGGGCGGCCCTCCGCGCGCGGTGGGTTCTTCGAGGGCGTCTTCGCGATCGGGCTCGTGCTCGAGGGGCTTGTGCTCGCGGCGGAGTATCTGGGATCGCACTCGCACACCGACGCGTCGCGCGCCGCGCATCTCGTCACGCGCGGCCCGTGGCGCACGCAGTTCTGGGGAGGCGTCGTGCTCGCGGGGATTGTCGCGCCGCTCGCGCTCGTTGTCGCGGTGCCGGGCGCCGCGCCCGCCGCCGCGGTACTCGCACTCGCCGGGCTGTGGGTCTACGAGCACGTGTGGATCCGCGCCGGCCAAGCGGTTCCGCTTTCATGAGCTGCGCGACACCATGAGCGATCCGCGCGCAAACGAGCCGCTCCACCCCATCGCCGCGGGGCTCGACGCGCCGCGCGACGGCCTTGCGAGTTATCCGCCCGTCGCGCGCTGGAACGATTGGGAAGAGTTCGATGCGAAGGCGTGGCCGAAGAAGGTGCGCCGCAACTACTCGCTCATTCCAACCATCTGCTTCAATTGCGAGGCCGCGTGCGGGCTGCTCGCGTACGTCGACAACGAGAAGAAAACGGTCACGCGCTTCGAGGGAAATCCCGCGCACCCCGGCAGCCGCGGCCGCAACTGCGCGAAAGGGCCGGCAACGCTCAATCAGGTGAACGATCCCGAGCGCATTCGGTTTCCGCTGCGGCGCGTCGGCCCGCGCGGCGGCGGCGGGTGGGAGCGCGTCTCATGGGATGAGGCGCTCGACGACATCGCGTCGCGCATTCGCTCGGCGCTCGTCGAGGGCCGCCAGCGCGAGATCATGTACCACCTCGGGCGCCCGGGACACGAACTCGTCTACCTGCAGCGCGTGTTGCACGCGTGGGGAATCGACGGCCACAACAGCCACACGAACGTCTGCTCTTCGAGCGCGCGCGCGGGCTACGCGTTCTGGCATGGCATCGACCGGCCGTCGCCCGATCACGCGAACGCGCGATTCATCCTGCTTCTTTCGTCGCATTTGGAGAGCGGCCACTACTTCAATCCGCACGCGCAGCGCATCATCGAGGCGAAGGCGCGCGGCGCGAAGATCTGCGTACTCGATACGCGGCTCTCGAACACGGCGTCGATGGCGGACTGGTGGCTCGCGCCGTGGCCTGGGAGCGAGGCCGCGGTTCTGCTCGCGATCGCGCGCATCCTCGTTCGCGAGCGCCTCTACGACCGCGACTTCGTGCGTCGCTGGGTGAATTGGGAGGAGTATCTCCGCGAAGAGCATCCGAGTGCGCCGCGAACGTTCGACGCGTTCGAGCGCGCGATCGCCGAGTGTTACGACGAGTTCACGCCGGAGTTCGCCGAACGCGAGAGCGGCGTCGCCGCGCAGCTCATCGTTGAAGTCGCGCGCGAGATCGGCCGCGCGGGGCCGGCGCTCGCGACGCACGTTTGGCGCAGCGCCGCGTCCGGCAATCTCGGCGGCTGGCAAGTCGCACGCGCGCTCGAATTGATCGTGGTGTTGATGGGCGCGGTCGGCACGCGCGGCGGCACCGCGCCGGGCGCGTGGAACAAATCGATTCCCGCGCCGCCGCTCATGCCCGCGCCCTCTAAGATTTGGAGCGAGCTCCTCATGCCGCGCGAGTATCCGCTCGCGTTCTTCGAGATGAGTTTCCTGCTGCCGCACTTCTTGAAAGAGGGGCGCGGAAAACTCGCGATGTATTTCACGCGCGTCTACAACCCGGTGTGGACGAACCCCGACGGCATGTCGTGGATCGAAGCACTCACCGATGAAGCGAAGATCGAGCGCCACGCGTGCCTCACGCCGGTGTGGAGCGAGACGGCGTGGTTCTCCGATTACGTGTTGCCGATGGGGCTCGGTTCCGAGCGGCACGACCTCATGTCGCAGGAGACGCACGCCGCGCGTTGGATCGGTTTCCGGCAGCCGGTGCTGCGCGTTGCACTCGAGCGCGACGGCCAACGATTCGATTCGACGTGGCAAGCGCACGTCGCGGCGGGAATCGGCGAGGTGTGGGAAGAAGACGAGTTTTGGATCGAGCTGTCGTGGCGCATCGATCCCGACGGCACGCTCGGTATTCGCAAATACTTCGAATCGCCGTACGAGCCGGGCGTGAAGATGCGCGTCGACGATCTCTATCGATGGATCTTCGAGAACAGCGTTCCCGGATTGCCGGCCGCCGCAGCGGCGCAGGGGCTCTCGCCGCTCGAGTACATGCGCAGGTTCGGCGCGTTTCTCATCGAGGATGGCGTCTACGAAACGCACGACACGGCGCTTGCGCCGGGCGATCTGGCGGGCGCGTCCGTCGATCCGCTCTCGGGCGTGGTCGCGCGCCGCGGGCAAGCGGTCGGCGTCGAGATCGATGGCGTCGCGCGGCTCGGATTCCCGACGCCGTCGCGCAAGCTCGAGTTTTTCTCGCCGACGCTTCGCGACTGGCGCTGGCCGGAACACGCGCTTCCAGGATTCATTCGCAGCCACGTGCACCCGTCGAACATCGATCGTACGCGCGGCGAGATGGTGCTGCTTCCGACGTTTCGTCTGCCCACGCTCATTCACACGCGTTCAGGAAACGCAAAATGGCTCAACGAGCTTTCGCACACGAATCCGGTGTGGATTCACACCGAGGACGCGGCACGGCTCGGCGTCGCGACCGGCGAGTTGCTGCGCGTCGCGACGGACATCGGTTACTTCGTGAATCGCGCGTGGGTGACGGAGGGGATTCGGCCCGGCGTCGTCGCGTGTTCGCATCACCTCGGGCGCTGGCGCCTTCACGAGGACGCGGGCGGCGAGCGGTGGTCGAGCGCGCTCGTCGATCTGAACCAGGTCGCGCCGGGGCAATGGATGATGCGTCAACGCCACGGCGTGCGTCCGTTCGCGAGCGACGATCCGGATAGCGAACGCGTCTGGTGGGAGGACGCGGGCGTTCATCAGAACCTGACGTTCGCGGTGCACCCCGATCCGGTCAGCGGCCAACATTGCTGGCATCAGAAGGTCGTCGTGTCGCTCGCGAGCGCGGACGATCGCTATGGCGACGTGTTCGTCGACACGAATAAGTCGTTCGAGGTGTATCGCGCGTGGCTCGCGATGGCGCGCCCCGCGCCGGGGCCCGGAAACCTGCGCCGCCCGCTGTGGCTGCCGCGGGCGTTCAAGCCGGATGCGGCGGCGTTCGTCATGCCGGACACGCCGCCGCGCTAGGCGCCGCCGGGCTCGCCGCGGGATATCAGCGCGCGTTCGCGAGCGCGCGCGCCGCGTTCGCGCGCAACGCGGCCGCCTCCGCTCCGCCCTCGCCGCCGATCGCGGCAAGATTCGACCGGTTCGCGCCGTCATTCTAAACCGCCACGCAAGCGAATCGGAATTCGAGTATCATGCCCGAACGCTCATGGCTACCACACGAGACACGGTTCGCGTCCGCTTCGCTCCGAGCCCGACCGGTTTTCTCCACGTCGGCGGGCTTCGCACAGCGCTCTACAATTTTCTCTTCGCACGGAAGCACGGCGGCACGTTCATTCTTCGCATCGAGGACACGGATCGCAGTCGCTTCGTGCCCGGCGCCGTGGAGCAGCTCATCGCGATGTTGCGCTGGTCTGGACTCGATTTCGACGAGGGACCCGAAGTCGGCGGACCGTGCGGGCCGTATCTTCAGTCCGAGCGCCTGACGCTCTATCACGCCGAGGTCGCGCGGCTTCTCGCGAATGGCACGGCCTACCGCTGCTTTTGCTCGGGCGAACGGCTCGAACAGATGAAACACGCGCAGCAGCAGGCGAAGCAGCCGCCGCGCTACGACCGCACGTGCCTTCGCCTCGAAGCCGGCGAAGTCGCGTCACGCGCCGCCGCTGGCGAGCCTCACGTCGTGCGCATGCGCGTCCCCGACGGCGAGACGATCGTCGTGCATGATGACGTGCGCGGAGACGTCGCGTTCGAGGCGAGCGCTCTCGACGATCAGGTGCTCCTCAAATCCGACGGCTTCCCGACCTATCACCTCGCGAACGTCGTCGACGACCACGCGATGAGGATCACGCACGTGATTCGCGGCGAGGAATGGCTTCCCAGCACGCCGAAACACATTCTTCTCTATCGGTTCTTGGGCTACGAGCCGCCGCGCTTCGCGCATCTTCCGCTTCTGCTCAACCCGGACCGCTCGAAGCTGAGCAAGCGGCAAGGCGATGTCGCCGTCGAGGACTACAGAGCGAAAGGTTTCTTTCCAGAGGCGCTGATCAATTTCGTGGCGCTTTTGGGGTGGAGCACCGGCGACGAGCGCGAGGTCTTCACCCTCGGCGAACTCGTCCACGAGTTCAGCATCGAGCGCGTGAACAAGGCGGGCGCGATCTTCAATCTCGACAAGCTCCGGTGGTTCAATCAGGTCTACATCCGGAAGATGCCCGCCGAGAGGCTGCTCGCCGACCTGCGACCGGCGCTCGCGGAGCGAGGTTTCGACCGATTCCCCGACGAATATCATCTCCGCGTGATCGAACTGATGCGCGAGCGCGCAACCATCGTGCAGGATTTCGCCGCCGAGGCCGGATGGTTCTACGTCGACCCGGAGGTCTACGAGGCGGAGACGGTGGCCAAGCGCTGGAACGCCGAGAGCGGCCCAAGGCTCGCACGCCTCCTCCCGCCGCTCGAAGCACTCCCGGTTTTCGACCACGCTTCGATCGAAGCGTGCGTGCGATCGTTCGCCGAGGCCGAAGGTGTCAAGGCCGGGGAGATCGTGCACCCGCTCCGCCTCGCCGCGAGCGGTGTGGGGCGCGGCCCGGGGCTCTACGAGCTGCTCGAGACCCTCGGCCGCGACGTCTGCGCTCGACGGATTCGCCGCGCAATCGGCTCGCTGCCATAGGGTTACCGAGTCCCCAGGTAGTGCAGCGCGCCACCCGCGCCTCGGCGAGTCGAACGCGTGCCTTGATAGCGACTTACCTGTTTGACCTCTGAAACTTGTTTGCGGGGTCTCCTGCGTCGATTTTTCCGTTTACACGCACGCGCGCCCTATGGTATAACTTGCCCTGCTTTTTCGGGGCAGTGTCACTTCTGAAGTCGCGATTCACCGCCGACAACAGAACAAGCCCCGAGCCAATGTTCAAAATTTGTCCGTTGTTCATGGGTCCAAGCACGACAGAGCTAGGTCAGGTTTCGCTCGAAGGAAAGGAGGTCTTGCCACAGGGAACAAGGGCATACTGCCCGAGGTTGGAATTCGCATCTTTCAACTGTCTTTCATCCCACGCAGGAGGTTCGACGCAATGAAGAAATTGTGTACCGTGTTGACAGCGGTTCTTGTTCTTGCTCTTTCCGTCTCCGCGTTCGCCAGCCAGTTCTCGAATAACATCCAGGACATCATCAACGACAAGAACGCAAGCCTCTCCGGCAACACGTCGAATCCGCCCGAAGTTGCGGTCGGTGGCGAGACGATTGGCTCCGCGGTCGCGATCGGCGTCCCGGGTGCCAGCAGCGGCACCACCTGTGACAACGCCGATGACTACGATGAGATTTGCCCGTTCTCCGGTTCGACGTCGGGCGACGAAGTCTACAGCGTGTCGGGCGTTTCCGGTCAGGTCACGTTCGATATCTGCAACTCGAACTACGACACGAAGATCTACGTTTATGAGAACGCCGCCGGCAACCTCGTTGCCTGCAACGACGACGCCTGCAACGATCCTACGGGCAATCCGTTCCGCTCGATCGTCTCCTGCGTCAACCTCAATGCGAACAGCACGTACTACGTCGTCATCGACGGTTACTTCGGCGACTGCGGTAACTACAACCTCAGCGTGTACAACGGCGTCGGTTGCCCGGCAGTTTGCGATCCCGAGAATTGCCCGCCGAACGCGCAGCTCGAGGGTGAGCCCGTTTGCGGTCCGAACTACGTGGACTCGTACAACGGTGGTTGCAACTCCGTTCCGCCTGCCTACACGGCCCTCAACAACGACGGCTGCACCACGGTTTGCGGCTCGGGTGGTACCTACTCGTTCAACGGCCTTAGCTACCGCGACACCGACTGGTACTCGCTTACGTTGCCGGTTGCTTGCGTCGTGACCGCGGAACTTTGCGCTTCGTTCGAGTCGCTCCTCTACCTCCTCGACGGTACCTGTGGTCCCAACATCCTCGCCGGCCCGGCCTTCGGTACGCCTGGTTCGTCGGTTTCGTTGTCGGTCAACGCTTCCGGTACGGTCGTGATCTTCGTCGCGACGAGCTCGTTTGGTGGCGTTCCCTGCGGCTCCCCCTACACCCTTTCGGTGGACACCGGCAGCTGCTGCCAGGTCAATGCCAACGAGAGCAAGACGTGGGGCGGTATCAAGGGTCTCTACCGCTAGTCCAAGCTCTTCAGAACCTCGGATTCTCGAGGCTCACAGAAACGGGCGCCGGCAACGGCGCCCGTTCTGCGTTTGTGTCGCGAGAATGGAACTCAATGGGACGAAGCGGCGCACGGCTCGGCGCAGCGAGGCACCGGCCATTGACGCGCGAACGCGAGCTAGCGGGGCGCCAGCTCGTCGGCGAGAAGTCGAAGGAAGAGCCCGACGTCGGTCACGATCCCGATCGCCTGCGCGGACCCGCGGTCCGCGAGCTTCGTCACGACTGCCGGATTGATGTCGACGCACACCGTCTTCACCCACGACGGGAGCATGTTCCCGACGCCGATTCCGTGCAGCATCGTCGAGAGGATAAGCGCCATCTCGGCGCCGACGATCTGCGCCGCCGTCTTCTCCTGCGCTTCGATTAAGTTCATCAGCACGTCGGGAAGCGGACCGTCGTCGCGAATGCTGCCGGCGAGAACGTACGGTACGCCCGCCTTCACGCATTCGTAGAGAATCCCGCTCGGAAGCGCGCCACTCTCGACCGCCGCTCTGAGCGACCCAGCCTTGTTGATGTGGTTGATCGCGCGCATGTGGTTCATGTGTCCCTCGTGCGCCGGGATCCCTGTCCTGAGGTCGACGCCGAGCGACGTGCCGAACACGGCGTACTCGACGTCATGCACCGCGACCGCGTTGCCCGCCAAGAGCGAGTGCACGAATCCGGCGTGGATCAGCCGCCCGAGGTGTTCGCCGCCGCCCGTATGGACGACGACCGGACCGGCAACGACGACGACCTTCCCGCCGCGCGCGCGAATCTCGCGCATCTCGTTCGCGATCGCGACGACCATGCGCTCCACGCGCCGCTCACTCGAGACGTCGTTCGCCATGAAGACGAAGTCCTGCGCCTCGCGGGCCTTGAAGTGGGGGTGCACACGAACTCCCGTACCGCCGCACACGACGAGGTCGCCCTTCTTGATGTCGCGCAGCTTCACGCAACGGGCGCGCGGCGCCGCGGGATCGACGACGAGGCACGCGTCCATCCGCTGATTCTCGACCGGGATCCACCCCGATTCGACGCGAACTTCGCTGCGGTGGTTCGTGGTCGAGTAGAAATCGTCAGGGACCGTGCGGTCGCCCGCGCTCGGCTTGAGCGTGACGGGGGCGTCGCCTTGAATCTGGCAGCCGAGCGACACCAGCTCCGCGACGATTTCGTCGAGCGCAGCGGTCGCGGCGGTCACGGTGAAGCTGACCGTCGAAAAATCCTGCACCGTCTTTCCAATATCGAACACGCGCAGTTCGTAGCGACCGCCGTTCTCGACGATCAGGTTCAGGTAGCGCGACATGAGCCCAGAGTCGATCAGGTGGCCCGTCGCGGAAAGTTCCGCCGAGCGTTCTTGCGACACGGTTTTCCCCTTCTGCGCAACGAGGCCGCGTGAATCACGCGACCTCGGCGAGTTGAATCCGTTGGTACGGCCTGTTCGGTTCGCTTAGCCCTTCTTGTCGGCCTCTGCGGCGCGCTCCTTCAGTTCCGCGTTCGGCTTGATCTTCACCTCGACGCGCCGGTTCTGAGCGCGGCCATCGGCCGTGTCGTTCGACGCGATCGGCGCCACCTCGCCGTAGCCCTTCGTGTCGAGCCGGGCCGACGCGACACCCGCGCCCAGCAGGAACGACTTCACCGACGCCGCGCGCTGCTCGGAGAGCGTCTGGTTGTAGCCGTCGCTGCCCTGGCTATCCGTGTGCCCCTCGATGACGAGGTCCGTATCCGGGTACTCGGTGAGGA
Source organism: bacterium (assembly GCA_046160485.1). Lineage (GTDB taxonomy): Bacteria > Orphanbacterota > Orphanbacteria > JBJXGV01 > JBJXGV01 > JBJXGV01. The sequence continues at coordinate 13,602 of JBJXGV010000009.1, forward strand.
CCGACGCAACCTTCGCCAAACTCGCCTTCGACTGTTCTTTGAGATCCGACTTGTTCGTATCGAAAAGGATCGCGCTCTCGAACGTCAGCTTGAGGTTCTCGCCGTCGCGCTCGACCGTCGCGCCTTCGACCGTCTGAAGCTTCTTCTCCTGCTCGTCCATGTAGTGGCCGATCAGCCCGCCCGCGACCGCGCCGACGCCCGCGCCGATCGCCGCGCCCTTCTTGCCGCCGACTGCCGCGCCTGCGCCCGCGCCCGCGAGGCCGCCGATGACGCCGCCCTTGACGGTCTTGCTCGCCGCGCACCCGGTCACGAGAACCGGCGCAACCAGCGCCACCGCGAGGGAAACAGATACAAAACTTCTCATAAGGCGATTTCTCGGATTCATGATCTCTTCCTCCTTCTTGCTACACGGGGCGGCATTGTGCCCCGGCGATGGTTGCGATGGCTACTGACTGTCCTTGAGGAAAATCTGCAGCGGCTCCGTTCCGGTGTGTTCCTTCACATAGAGCGGAAACGGGTACTGCGGCGACAGAACGACCTCGAGCTCGGGCGTCGCGTTCTTGCCGGCCTTGATCGTGAGGCGCTGCCCCTTGATCCCGGCGATCTCTTCTTCGCGGTCGCACGAGTACGTGAAGAGCGCCCTGCCGCCCTCCATCGCGACGCCGTTGTAGGTCTGGCCGACCTCGAACGTTGTCCGGTTGCCGATGATGCTGCGGATCGGGCCCATAAGGAGGTAATTCTTGATCTTCTCGCCGCGGATCGTGTCGGCGGCTTTGTCGCTCGAAGCGTCCGTACGGAAGCCGTCGCTCTCGCTCTCGATGACCGTCGGGGCGCCGTCTTGCACGACGTACGCCATGCGGTAGGTGCCGTCGCCTGTCTTGTCGCCCGCCGTCCACGTGACGCCGTAGCTGGCGTGGCGCGTGTTCTTCGGGTCACCGCCGCTCGGCATGGCCGCCTCGCCGCTGTCTTTCTTGCTGGCGCGAGCCTTGCCCTTGCCCGACGACGCGCAGCCGGACGCAACGACGAGCGCGAAAATCGCAATGAGCGAGAAGATGGTGAGGGCGCGAGCGCGGGACGCGCAACGGGTTCGTGTCCGGGTCATGGCCAACCTCCTTGTTATGAATCCTCTCATCGCAGCCGGGGCGATTCGCTGGCAGCGACAGTTTTCACGAGCGATGTGTTTTTAGAACGGGCGCATTATAACGCACGCGTGCCGGGAGGCAAAGGTCTCGGGGCGGAGTGCTGGCGCGGGTCAGACGCTGAAACGGAAGTGCGCGATATCGCCGTCCTCGACGACGTACTCCTTGCCCTCGAGCCGGAGCTGTCCCTTCTCCTTGAGGCCTTTCATGCCGCCGAGCGCGATCACGTCCTCGTAGCGCGCGACCTCGGCGCGGATGAAGCCGCGTTCGATGTCCGAGTGGATCTTGCCGGCCGCGTTCACGGCGCTCGTGCCGCGGCGAATCGTCCAGGCGCGGACCTCGTCGGGGCCGACCGTGAAGAATGAGATCAGGTCGAGCGTTTCGTAGGCGCGGCGGATGAAGCGCGCGCGGCCGCTCTCGGCGACGCCGATGTCGGCGAGGAACGCGGCCTGCTCGGCCTCGGGCAACTCGGAGATCTCGGCCTCGATGCCGACCTGAAGCTCGATGGCCGGGACGCCGCGCTTCGCGGCGGCGGCGGCGAGGGCGTCGGCGGCCGCGCGCCCTTCGGCGCCGTCGCCCGCGTTCGCGACCACGAGCACCGCCTTCTCGCTCATGAACCGGAAGCCCGCGACCGTGCGCGCGTCTTCGACCGGCAGCGCGAGGCTCCGCACGGTCTGCTCCGCCTCGAGCGCCTCGCGAATCTTCTCGAGCACCGCTTCCTCTTTCTTCAGGCGCGGATCGTTCTTCGCTTCCTTCACGAGCCGCTCTAGCCGCCGCGAAACGAGGTCGAGGTCGGCGAAAATCAGCTCGGTCAGCAGTTCGTCGAGGTCGCGCGCCGGGTCGACCTTCTCGTGCGGATGCGGGACCGCCGGGTCGATGAACGCGCGCACGACGAGCGCGAGCGCATCGGTGTCGCGCAGCGCCTTGAACGAGTCGGCCGTCTGGTTGCGCCGCGACGACGGATCGCCCGCAAGCCCTGCCATGTCGACGAACGCGATCTCCGCGTACGTCGTCTTCTTCGGCTGAAAGATGCCCACGAGCTGATCGATGCGCGGATCCGGCACCTTGATTACCGCCAGGTGCGTTTCGGCCTTCCCTGATGCGAAACCGCCAGTTTCCGCCTTCGATAGCGTGAGCAGATTAAAGAGCGAGGTCTTTCCCGACGCGGGAAGACCGAGGAGTCCGACGCGCACAATGCCTCCGGTTCAATCGATTGAGGGTTTTGGAATGCCGTTCGTTACGCGGTTAGTTGCGAAGCGCCACCGAGGTTTCGACCTGCACGAGGTTGCCGCGCTCATCGTCCGTCGCGTACCGGTAGATGAACGACCGCGGCAGATCGGGGTCGATCTTGAACTTCACGTAGTAGAGCCGCATGAGGTTCACGCGCTCTCCGTTTGCGTTCACCAGCGTCTTCTCCGCGTCGTCCCACTCGATGCGCCCGACCACGACGCCGTCCCGGTCCAACACCGCGACGCCGTCTCCGGAATCCGCCGGCACGACCTGATTGGGCACGTTGTAGATCTGATAGCTCGACCCGGTGCGCACGAGGCGGCTGATGCTCGACGCCAGGAGTGTCGACTCCTGCTGCGCGGTGAGCTTCTTCACGCCATGCTGGAAGCTGTTCTGCACCGTCAAGAAAACGAGCCCCGCTCCGTAAACTACCACGAAGCCGAGCGCGCTCGCGATGATCAGTTCGATCAGCGTGAGGCCGCGTTCGTTCCTAGAACGGGTTCGACGTATCCCAGGTCTCATCCCAGCGAACCTCTTCGTAGACGCCTGTGAGAGGGAACTCCGGCGGCTTGCGGCCGGTGACGCGCGGGTCGTAGTGGTAGTCCTTCTGGTAGCCGGAGGTGATCCCGCCGCCCGCGCCGCCCGCCAACCCGACGGCCCCGCGCCGCTCCTGAATCAGCCCGCCCCAGATCGTGAGCGATCCGCGCAACACGCCGTTGTTGTACTGCTCCGCGGTGATCGAGGTGTTGAGCGCCATGAGGACGGCGTTCACCTTCAAGTTGTCCGTGCGCGGCACATCGTAGTTGAAGATGATGTTGTCCTCGGCGACGAGGCCCATCATGTCGTTGCAGCCGGGGAGCGGCGTCGCCGCCGCATCGCTTGCGGCATACGTGAGATCGTCAATGAGCGTGATGTCGCTGCTCGAGGAGATCGTCAGCTCGCCGTCGAGGACACCCCAGACGTTCGCGTCGCCGTCGACGTAGACGACGCGCGGGTCGAGCGCGGCGATCTCGAGCGAGTCCCATGCGCCGCCGCCGTTGGGCTGATAACGGAGCCAGCCGAGGCGCGGCGTCCCCGCCGGCTGGTTGCCCGTGTAGCCGACTTCGATCGTGTGGCCGCCCGCGAGGAAGCGCCCGCCGCCCTGCGCCGCGGCGCGGAGGTCGCCCGTGCTTTCCGGCAGCGGAATGACGTCCGAGTTGAGCCGGAATCCTTCGGCGAACGTCGGGTTATTCGAGCCGACGGGCCATCCGTCCGCATCGTAGACGTTGTAGTTCGGCGAACCGATCATGCGGTCCGACGCGGATGTGACCTCGCCAAGGAAGACCGGGCTGCCGAGAATGTGAAGCCTTCCGTTCGAGTGGAGCCGCCCCTCGACGACGTTGCCCGTCGCGAACCAAATGATCTGTCCGCCCACGCCGATCTCGTCGTTCGTGAAGTAGGCGTACGTCGCGAACGACGTCATGCGGATGCGCTGCCGTATGCGCCGCTCGTGGCCCTGGTACTCGCCGACCGACTCGATGAGGAACGCCTTCTCAGCCGCGAAGTTCAGGGTCGTGTCGACGAGAACTTGCACGCTGTACGTGCCGCCGTTGGGCCCGGTCTGGTTCGCGTAGATCGATCGATCCGATCCGGGCGGCGTGGATTGCCTCGTCATCCAGTCGATCGCGCGCTCCTTGCCGGCCTCCGCGAGCCAGAACGCGCGCTGCGAGTCGGTCTGCGCTTCCGTCGCGCGCACCTCGTACCCCGCCATCACGAGGAACGCCGTGCCGACGATGCCCATCACGAACAAAACGATGATCGCGCCGGCAAGTGCGTAGCCGGCGGTGGATTGGCGGAGACCTCGGGTCTTCTGCTTCATCTGCTACTCCGGGTTGTAGACGATGGTGTTGAGTGTCACGTTGCGCGCCGTGCCTTCCGCGCCCTGCCACGTGACGGAGGATTCCAGCGACTTCATTCCAAGTCCGGGCTCGTCGTCTTCTACCGTGACGTCGATCGTGTATTGCACGTTCGCGACGGTTCGCTGCTCGTTCGTGTCGCCGATCATCGCGTACTCCGTCGCCGTCGCCTTCTCGAGCGCGTCCTGCGCGAGAAGCGTCGCGGCGCGTTTGCGCTCTTCCTGGTCGATCGAGTAGCGCCCGCGCGCGAAGAACTCGACCATCATCAAGCTGACGACGCCGACGAGGAACGACGCGATCATGACCTCGATAAGGCTAGACCCTGCGGCGCGCGATGGCGCCTTGGCCCGATGCGTCGCGCGAATGATGTCGAATCGTTGCGTCATAGCAGACCCCACTGGTGGCGTGAAGCGATTCACTCGAAAGTCTTGCGCTCGGACGGCGGCGTTCATGGCCGGGCTCCGAGGGTCGGCGGGGCGTGCCGAATACGATTTGGCTAGTCGATTGTACCCGAGATCAACGCCGAGGCGTTGTTGTTTCTGCTCGTGATCTGAATGCTAATGAACACAGCCACGGCTTCGTCCTCTTCGTCCGGGTCGTTGTCGCAAAGCCCGAACGCGAACGTGGTGTATCCGGCTTGCACATCAGGCAGCGTGACGTTGATGTCGCCGTTGAGCGAGCCGGTCGTGGCGCTCACCGTGATCTTCGTTCCCGCGGACAGCGGGTTGTGGTTCAGATCCCACAGGTTGAACGTAAACGTCTGGCAGCCGCCGTTCTCGATGATGAAGCTCGCGGGCGAGACGTTCTCGAGAATGGTGCATCCGCTGAAGAGAACGAGCGTGGTGTCGCGGATTTGCGCCCCGGAGGCCGAGGACGTCTGCGCGTAGACCTCCGTGAATCCGTACGGGTAGCCGTCGTTCCCCGAGCCGTCCCACACCGGCGGCAGTTGGTTCGCGCTGATCAGGTCGACGTTCGCCACGCCAAACGCGTCCGTCGTGTCGGTCGCCTGGACGCCGCCGTACTGCGTCGAGAAGTAGACCACCGTGCCTTCAGGCACCGGGTTCTGGAACTCGTCGTACACGAGCCCGAGAACCTGCGTCCTGACATTGTAGAAGCAGAGGCCGGGGATGTTCGATTCCTGGCTGGCGACCGTCAGGTTCGCGGCAACCGGGAGCCCGCCGTCGATCGTGACGGGCACGACGCGCGAGGCGATGGTTCCGGTTGCGGTCGTGATGCGCGCGATCGTCTCGGTCGCGCCGGCGATCGTTCCCGAGTTCAGCGTCGTGCTCACGAAGCCGTTGGCGTCGGACGTCGCGGACGCAGGGCTCAAGAACTCGCCCGAGCCCTGGCCGTTGTTGGTCTTCGCGACCAATTCGAAATCGACGGTGACGGATTCGGCGCTTCCGAGCGGAACGCCCTGCGCCGAGCGCACCTGGAACAGGAGTGTCGAGCTTTCCGGGTCGCCGCTGCCGCGAATCCCGATTGAAGTTCTTTGCACACTCACCAGCACGATCTGCGACGCCGGACCCGACGTCTGCGAGAGCGACACCACACCCTGCGACGCCCCGACCGACGCGTTGATTTGCACCAGCCCTGAGCCGACGTCCGACGTGTAGGTCGAGAAAGCCTGGCCGTTCTGGTCGGTGAGCACCGGCGATGCGATCTCGCCGCGGCTGGCCGCGAACGCGACCGTGACTCCGGGCCCTACATTCTTGCCGTCGGAGTCTCGAACCGTCGCGGCGATCCGAGAGGTCTTCGTGCCGTCCCCAATAATCAGGTTGGGATCCGCCGCGACCGTGATCGCGATCGAACCGCCGGTGCCGGGGTCATCCCCGCCGGGACCGGGGAGCGGGTCGGTCGAGTTCGACTTGTTGCAGCTCGAGATGAGGGCCGTCAAGACGAGCATCGACAGGACCGGAACTAGGCCGCGGCATCGCATTCCATTGACCTCCTTAAGAGTCCTTCCTGATTCCAAAAATCCTGGGCGGGCGCGGCGACGGAGCCGAAGCGCGCGGACGCGGATCACGCAATCATTGGACCAGATAAGGGCTCGCTAAATCAAGCACGGAGAAGGGCTAGAGGCTAGTTTCGCGTGAAAAAAGTCGCAGCCTCTGGGGAAAAAAGCCGTGCTCCGACGGACGCCGGAGCGGGCGAACGCGCGAGATCCGCCGCTGGGCCGGGGCGCGACCCCCGCGACAATTTTTACCACAGTCAAATCGGGGTATTTCGTTAACCTGTTGCGCGGGAAGCGGCTCGTGTGTGTTAGGATGGCCACCGCTGAACGGCATGAGCCGCCACAGGCTTCGCCCCTCTTTCTCCTCCGCCCCGTTTTCGAAACCGAATCGTGACCCGGTATCCTTCCTGCTTTGGGAGACCGTTCCTGAACGAGTCGGTTCCGCTTTGGGGATGAGTTGGCGGGTCGTGGGCTTCAATTTCTGGGAGAAACATTGGACCGAAGAGAACTCCATACCCTTCTGGTGGACGCCACCAAACGCAGGACTCTGAGTGCGCTCGACGGTCCCGCCGGCGCCTCCGCGTTCGCGGTAGCGCCTCTCGCCGAGCCCGTCGCGACCGAGGCCGACCTTATCCGTATGCTCGCGAGCCGGCTCGGATTCGAAGCCCTCGACGTCGCCAATGTTCATCTCGTGCGTGAAGCGGTGCAGTCGCTGCCGCGCGCGATCGCCGAACGCCACAATGTCCTTCCCATAGAGCGGCTCGACGACGCGCTCGTCGTGGCGATGTCCGACCCGCTCGACCTCGTCGCGCTCGACGATATTCGTGCAGCGACACGCCTGGCGGTGCGGCCGGTGGTGGCGCGCGCGCTCGACATCGAGCGGCTTCGCGAGCGCGCCTACAAAGAGGCCGAAGGTTCGCGGAGCATTCAGAAGGCCGTCGAGAACGCGGCGATCGAGGTGTCGCGCCGATCGAGCAAGGACGATCTGATCGATCCCGAGCTTGCCGCGCGCGAGGCCGAGAACGCGCCGGTCATCGAACTCGTCAACCAGGTCATCGCGCAGGCGCTCTTCGAGCGCGCGACCGACATTCATATCGAGCCCGGCGAAACGGAACTCGTCATTCGATTCCGCGTCGACGGGCTGCTCGCCGACTCGCTCATGCCGCCGAAGGCGCTGGCGATGGGGCTCCTGACGCGCATCAAGATTCTCGCGGACCTCGACATCGCGGAGCGGCGCAAGCCGCAAGACGGGCGCTTCACCGTGCGCCACAAGGAGCGCGAGGTCGACGTGCGCGTCTCGACGCTGCCGACGCTTCACGGCGAGAAGGCCGTGCTGCGGCTTCTCGACAAGACATCGTTCCGGCTCGACCTCACGAGCCTTGGCTTCGAGCCGGAGCTGCTCGCCGCGTTTCAGCGCGCCATCCGCCAGCCTTACGGAATGATCCTTCTCTCGGGTCCGACGGGCGCCGGAAAGTCGACGACGCTCTACGCCGCGCTCGGCGAGCTCAACTCGCAGGAGCGCAACATCACGACCGTCGAAGATCCGATCGAGTACCAGATCCCGCGCATCAATCAGGTACAGGTGAGCCCGCGCAAGGACCTGACGTTCGTGACGGCGCTGCGCTACATCATGCGGCAAGACCCGGACGTGATCATGGTGGGCGAGATCCGCGATCGCGAGACGGCGGAGATGACGGTGCGCGCCGCGATGACCGGGCACATGGTGCTCTCGACGGTGCACGCGAACGACGCGCCGATGACGGCGACGCGCATCGTGACGATGGGCGTCGAGCCGTTCCAGGCGGCGTCGGCGCTCGCGCTCGTCGTCGCGCAGCGGCTCGTGCGCCGCGTCTGCCCGCACTGCAAGATCGAGGTCGATGCGCCCGTGGAGAAGTTGATGGGACTCGGCACGCTGGCGGAGCGCTCGCGCCCGAAGCGATTCTTCGAGGGGACCGGCTGCTCCGAGTGCCGCAAGCGGAAGTACCTCGGCCGCATCGCGATCTTCGAAGTGCTGCCGATCGACAACGAAATAAAGGAGCTGATCGCGCAGCGCGCGCCGGCTCAAGCCATCGCCGAGGTGGCCGCGCGGCGCGGCATGCAGACGCTCCGCGAGAGCGGGCTTCGCAAGGTCGAGCAGGGGCTGACAACCGTAGACGAAGTCATTCGCGTCTGTCTTCAGGAGGGCTAACACGTGCCTGCCTTCGCATTCGTTGCCAAGAATCGCTCGGGAACTGAGGAGCGCGGCTTCATCAACGGACAAACCGCCGGCGAGGTGCTCGGCTCGCTTCACGCGCGCGGCCTGGTCGTCATCAACCTCGCCGAGGAGAAGCAGCTCTCGGCTCGCGACACCGCGCTGCAACGCTTCCTGAAGATGGAAGTGATCCCGACGCGCGTCGGCGTGCGGGACACGGCGCTCTTCATGCGGCAGCTCGCAACGATGATCGCCGCCGGCATTCCTCTCGTGCGCGGACTGCGCGGGCTCTCGGTCGACACGCCGAACGCGGCGCTGCGCACGATCACCGCGAGAATGGCCGACACGATCGACCGTGGCGAACAGATGTCGGTCGCGATGGCCGAACACCCGCGCGCGTTCTCGTCGCTCTCCGTCTCGATGGTGAAGGCCGGCGAGGCGGCGGGAACTCTCGACATCGTTCTCGACCAGCTCGCGACGTATCTCGAGAAGGTCGACGCGCTCCGCTCGAAGGTGCGCGCGGCGATGTCGTATCCCGTGTTCGTGCTCATGTTCGCCGTCACGGCGTTTCTGATTCTGCTCCTGAAGATCGTGCCGACGTTCGAGAAGATCTACGCCGACTTCGGCGCGAAACTGCCGGCGCCGACGATCATGGTGATCGCGACGAGCAACTGGCTCCGCGCCAACGCCGTGCTTGCCGGGCTCATCGCGCTCTTCGCGGCGATCCTGCTCATTCTCTGGGTGCGCGGCGCGGGCGGCCGGTACATCTTCGACGGATTCCTCATCAAGGTGCCGATCTTCGGCCCGATCATTCGCGGCGCCGTCGTCGCGCGGTTCGCGCGCACGTTCGGTGTGCTCCTCGGGAGCGGGCTGCCCGTCTTGCGCGCGCTCGATCTCGCGAAAGAAGCGGCGGGCAACAGTTACTTCGCAAGCCGCGTCTCGCGCGCACGCCGCGAAATCGAAGACGGCCGCGAAATCTCCGAATCGTTCCGCAAAACCAAGGCGCTTCCCGAAGTCGTATTGCAGCTCATGTCCACCGGCGAAGAGACGGGCCAGCTCACGCCCATGCTTCTGAAGTCGGCGGATTTCTACGATCGGCAAGTCGAGACGGCGGTCTCCGGTCTTACAGCGCTCATCGAACCGCTCCTCATCGTCCTCGTCGGCCTGATCGTGGCGGTCATCGTGATCACGATGTTCCTCCCGATCTTCCATCTCGGCGACGCGGTCTTCTGGAGCGAGTTCAAGAAGCAATAGATGTCACGCCCCAACGAGAGCAACCGCGCGCGAGTCAGTGATTCGCGCACTTCAACCCAAGATGGCGTCGCCATCGCAGCAACAGGAGGAGTAGCATGTTTGGACGCATGAACAAGGTGATGAGGTCGAAGGCCGGTTTCACGATGATCGAAATGATGATCGTCGTGATCATCGTCGGTGTACTGGCCGCGATCGCGATTCCGATTTACTCGGGCTACGTCAAGAAGGCGCGTGTTTCGGAAGCGACGGCGCGTATCGGCGATCTCTTCACTGCCGCGAAGGCGTTCGCGATCGAGAACGAAGACGGTACGGCGGGCGCGGATTGGCCGGCCACGATCTCGACGGCCGGCTTCTTTGGCGACGACTCGCCGTCGACGAACTTCACGTACACGCTCGCGGGCGTGGATGACGGGGCGCTCACGATCACGGCGACGGGCACGGGCAACCCGATGACGGGCGTCGTTGTTGTGTTGACCGCGGCGAATCTCGCGGCTGCCGGCACGATCACGGTGACGGGTATCTAGTTTTTCGCACGCATGCACTGGGATGGGGCGCCAACCGGCGCCCCATCGCCATGAATAGGATAGGATACGGGCCATGGGAAAACGCCTCTTTGCGGGAATCGATCTCGGCGAGCGCTCGGTGAAGCTCGCCGTCGTCGATGCCTCGGGCAAACAGCCGAAGCTCGTTGCCGCCGACGTAGAGCCAATCGAGCGCAGCGATGCGGCGTCCAGCGAGGCCGCGCCGGGTCGCGTGCGCGCGTGGCAGCGCGCGATCGAGAGCCTGCTGAATCGCGGCGCGGTGCGCCCGCGCGCGCTCGATCGCGTTTCGCTGGGCGTCAGCGGCGATTCCGTCACGGTGCGGCAATTCGATCTGCCGATTCTCTCCGACCGCGAGTTGGCGTCGTCGATGCCGCACGAATCGCGGCGCCACGTGCCGCTTCCTCCAGAGACGGAGATCGCGCTCTCATATCAAGTTCTGACTCGCGATACGGCGAAGGAACGTATGGAGATCTTGCTCGGCGCGTGCCCGAAGCGTCTCGTGCGCGACGCGGTCGGCAGCGCGGAAGCCGCCGGCCTCGAGTGCGAAATCGTCGATGTTGCTCCGCTCGCGGCGCTCAATGCTATCATCCACGCGCACGATCCTGACGCCGCTCGCGGCGACTTCGCGTTTCTCGACGTCGGCGGAACGGGATCGACGCTGACTCTCTACAAGCGCGACGAGTTCCTCCTCTGCCGAAGGATTGCCCTGGGCGGCGACGCAATGACGAGTGAGATGGCGCGCAAACTCGGCGTCTCGTTCGAGGAAGCCGAGCGCGGAAAGTGCGCGAACGCGGATTCGCGCGGCGCGACGCGCATCTCGCTTATCCAAGAGACGATCGCGCAACTCGGCTCCGAGATCACGACGACGATGAGTTTCTTCGCGAACAAGACCGGCGCCGAATCCGCGGAGGCGCTCGCCATCGGCGGCGGCGGTTCGCACACTCCAGGACTCGCGGAAGTGCTCGAGGGGATGATCGGCCGGCCGGTGCGTCACGTCGCCCCGCTCGCCGCGTTCGCCATTCAGAGACCACCGGGCGGCCCGCACGGCGGCGCACGCGCTGATGCCGATTCCGAGTTCGCCGTCGCCCTCGGCCTGACGCGCTGGTGGCAGTCGTGAGTTCGGAGGCGCCCCCGTGTTTCGTCTAAACCTCTACGAGGAAGCCGACGCCAAACGCCGCGCGCGCAACGCACGCGTTCGCTCCACCATTCTCTCGACCTCTCTGATCGGCGTCATCGTTTTACTGACGGCGTTTCACGTCGTCGGGGGGCTCTTGCTTCGCGACCGCGTGCGCGCGGCGATCTCGGCGCTCGAGCGGCGCGAGCAGGAAGCGGCCGGCTTGCGCGCCCAACCGGCGGGCGGAGCAACCCTTCAACAGCTTGAAGCGCGTCTTTCGGCCCGCAGCGACCGCACGCTCTGGTCGCCGAAGCTCGCGGAACTGGCGCGCCTCATCCCGGCGTCGCTCGTGCTCGATCAGTTTTCCTATGTCGAGAAGGGCAAGTCCTCGTCGACGCGCGCGGCGCTCACGCTGCAAGGAACCGTCTCGAGCAGCCGCGCGGGCGATCCCGTTCGACAGGTCGTCACATTCGTCGACCAGCTTCAGAAAAGCGAAATCTTTTCCGCGGGAATGCAAAGCATCGAGCTTTTGTCCGTTTCGACCGATGAACAGTCGGGCCTGACCGTCTTTCGGGTTCTTTGTACCGCCGAGGAGGCGAAGGGCTCATGATCGCCGGGCTGACCGACGGGCAAAAGCGGGCGCTCTTCGCGGCGGTGATCTTGATCGCGTTCTTCGCGGTCGACCGGCTTTTCGTGCGCGCGCAAGCGAATACGCTCGCGATGCTCGAGTCGAAGCTGCGCGGCATGGAGGATCAAATCCATCGCCGGCGCTCGAGTGCGGCGTGGGCGGAGTTGCTCGCGCAGTCGCTGGGTGCGACCACGGCGATCGGCGACAGCTCGGTTTCGCAGTCCGCGATCGACGATCTTAACGGCCTGCTCAAGAAGCGAGGCCTTCAGAAGCTCGAACTCGGCGTTGCGGAGTTGAGAGGCGCGCGCGGTGAGCCGTATCAGATGACGCTGCGAGGGAACTACAACGACCTCGTTTGCTTCCTTTGCGATCTCGAATCGGCGCCGGGGAATATTTGGGTGCGCGACTTTCGAATCTCGCGGCCCGATGGAACGACCGATCTCGAAATGCGCGTGCGTGTCGATGTCGAGCGAGAGAGCACGTGAACGAGCAGCGTGCATGGCTCGGCTCGTTGGGCCTGATCGTCGTGGCGGGCGTCATCGGCTGGCAGGTGTTCGAGTCGACGAAGACGACGCTGCCGAAAGTGAAATCGATCGATATGTCGACGGAGCTGAAGACGTTCAACGCGTCGCTTGCCCACAAAGAGAGCTTGCTGACGCGTGTGCGAAGCGAAGATTCTCTGCTCTTGAGCCTGGCGAAGAACGGTGTCGCGAGCGATCCGTTCCACGCAAGGTCGATGGCGCGGCCGGCGGCTCCGGCAGCCGAAGAAGCCGCACCCGCCGAGTCGAGCGATCTGCCGAGCGTCGTGCTCGCCGCCGTCGACGGCGAGCGGCCGGAAGTTGTGTTGCGAATCGGTGAACAGGTTTCGGAACTGCTCTCGAACGGTTCCGTCTGGCAAGGATGGAAGATCGTCTCCATCGGCGACGGCGGTATCGATGTCGAGGGATTTGGACGTAGGGCGCGGCTGCCGATACCAAACCGGCAGTCTTAATGAGGAGACGTCGATGACGGGGATGGCAATCCGAGAGCGAATGAACCCACGCGCGGTTCCCAGGTTCCTCATGATCTGCGCTGCGACGCTCTTGCTCGCCGCGGCGCTCGCACGCGGTGTCGCGGCGCAATCGTCGGAGCCGGTGCTCATCAGTCTTGATGCCGACAACGCGAGCGTGTCGACCGTGCTGCAGACTCTCGCGAGTCGTAGCGGGCTCAACATCGCGACGTCGCCGGAAGTGCAGGCGCAGACGATTTCGATTCACCTGAAGAACACGCCGTTCGACGAGGCGCTCGATCTGACCGTGCGCGCCGCGGGCTTCGGCTACCAGCGCTTCGGCAACTCGATCCTCGTCGGCAACGCCGATCGTCTCGAGAAGGAGATCGGGTCGGTGTCGTTCATCGCCGACTTGCAATACGCCGAGGCGACGGAAGTGAAGAAGCTCATCGAGGTGCTCACGAAAAACGTCGAGGTCGACTTGCAGGGGAATCGCATCGTCGCGATGGGTTCGCCGTTCGTCATCGACCAGATCAAGAATGTCGTCGCAACGGTCGACCGGCCGCCGCGCTCCGTGATGATCCAGTCGCGCGTCATCGAGGTGAGTTCATCGAACCTCGAGGAGATGGGAATTCAGTGGGACAAGATCACGAAGATGTCGACGATTCTCACGGAGGGCGACCCAGGCCCGAGCCGCAACGACGAAGTGCCCGAGAATCTCAACTTCGAGAAGGGCGACGAGTACCAAGACATCTACCGGCAGGCGGAGGCGATCGAGGTCGCGCTCGACCTGTTGGTGACGAACGGCAACGCGAAGATTCTTGCCGATGCGAAGGTCGTGGCGCTCGAGAATCGCCGTGCGGAGATTTTCATCGGCGACGACATCCCGGTCGTGATCACGAGTCTTTCGGGAGCCGGCGGTTTCGCGGCGCAGCAGATTCAGCTTGAGCACATCAAGGTGGGAATCGAGCTCAACGTGCTGCCGCGCGTGTCGTCTGGAAATGAAATCACGATGCTCGTCGAGCCGAAGGTGAGTTCGATCGTCGAGTTCATCGGGCCCGACAACGATCTGCCGCGCACGTCGGAGCGGAAGGCGACGACGACAGTGCGCACGCAGAGCGGCCGCACGATCTACGTCGGCGGCTTGCAGAGCGAGGACACGAAGAAGACCGTGCAGAAGGTGCCGCTTCTGGGGAGCATCCCGTACCTCGGAGCGCTCTTCCGGCACACGCGCGACGAAGTGCAGCGGCGCGACCTGATCATCGAACTGACACCGACAATCATCGAGTAGCGCGCGGCGAACGCCGCGGTAAGCGGAAATAGGAGCACCGAGATGGACATCATCGCAATCGCGAAAGAAGCAGTCGCCGCCGGGGCGTCGGACATTCTGATTTCCGCCGACTCGCCCGTGATGCTTCACGTCGACGGCGTGCTCCGGCCGCACTCGAACGGCATGCTGCTTACGGAAGAGATGGCCAGCAATCTCATCTACCAGTTCCTGACGATGGAGCAGCGGAAGACGCTCGAGAACGAGCGCGAGCTCGACGCCGGTTACAACATCAAGGATTTCGCGCGATTCCGCGTCAGCGTCTACTACCAGAAGGGTTCGCTCGCGGCGGCGCTGCGCCTTGTGCCGCTGCGCATTCCGCTCCCTTCCGAGCTGGGCTTCCCGCCGGATTTCTTGGCGCGCGTTCGCAATCTTCCGAACGGACTCGTTCTCTTCACGGGGCCGACGGGCGCCGGCAAGTCGACGTCGATCGCGTCGCTCATCGAGCTGATCAATACCGAGGGCGGCGTTTCGAAGCACGTCATCACGATCGAAGACCCGATCGAGTTCGTGTTCAAGCCGAAGCAGTGCGTCATCGATCAGCGCGAGATCGGACGCGACACGTTCTCGTACGTGCACGGGCTGCGGAGCGCGCTGCGTTCGCTGCCGCACGTGATCTTCGTCGGCGAGATGCGCGATCGCGATACGATCGAGATCGCGTTGCGCGCTGCCGAAACCGGCAACCTCGTCATCTCGACGCTTGCGACCGCGTCGGCCGCGAAGACGATCAACCGCATCGTCGACATCTTCCCGGTCGAGCACCAATCGGAGATTCGCACGCGCCTCGCGCTCTCGCTCAAGGTCGTCGTGTCGCAGGTGCTCCTGCCGCGCGTCGACATCGCGGGCCGCATCGCCGCGCGCGAAGTGATGTTCGTGACGAACTCGATCGCGAACCTCGTGCGCGAGGGCAAGATTCACCAGATCCCGAACGTGATCGCGACGGCGGCGCGCGACGGCATGGTTCTCATGGACGATTCGCTCGCGTCGCTCTTGTCGGCGGGCGCGATCGACGCGGCGACCGCAATGACGTATGCGGTCGACCTCGAGAAGATCAAACCGGCGCTGAAGCGTCGATAGGCGGACCGATGAATCTCTTCGAGAAACTGCGCGGCGCACCGAAGGAGGAGAATCGTCTCCAGCATTTGGCGCGTGCGTGGGACAAGATGCGCGGGCATGTGCTGGCGACCGGCTCCGCGTCGACTCCGGAGGCCGAAGAGAACTTTCTTGCGCTCAAGCGCGAGATCGGGCAAGAACTCAACGCGCTGCAAGTGCAGTTCGGCTCCGCGGATCTCAACCGCGAGGCCGGGCAGGCCGCGGCGCGCATCCGTCATTTCCTCGCGCAGGCGCCCACGCTCAAGAGTCTCGAGATCGCGCGCGACAAAGACCGCGAAGGGATGGAGAAGGCGTGGCACGGCGTTTTTCTGATTCTGGCCGAGCTTTCGGGGGCAGCGCAGGCGAGGCCGGCAAACGGTGCGCAGATCCTAGGCCGGTCGCGCGCGAGCGCACAAAGTGCGGCGAGCGCAGCGATGCTCGGTTGGCCGCGCGCGAAGGCGTCGCGCTCGAATCCGCTCCTGCGAATCGCGACGACCGTCGGGCGCTGGATCGTGATGCTCGTGCTTCTCGGCGTGATCCTCCTCCTCGGCTACATCATCGCCGAGAAACTCTTCCTGCTTGGAATGCCGAAGCAGTACATAAGCGCGATTCCGGGAGCGGAAGGGTTCGTCGCCCGCGCCGGAGAGTTCTGGCAACAGACCACGCAGGCCGTCGATGCCTTCGCCAAGCAAATCGCCCCCGGATTGTATTTGCCGGCCGCCGCCTACATTCGCACGCACCCCGCGAATGTCGAGATCGGGCTCTTCCTCTTCGCGGCGATGCTCGTCTGCTACATGATCTTTATTCGCACGCGCTAGGGCGCTCTGCCTTGACACGTTTTCGCCGCCGGTCTACCGTCGGCGCGTCGCTGCCACCTCCGCGGCGGCATTCGTGCGAGGCACAACCCACGTGATTCAGAAGCGGCTCAATACCCTCCTCTCGCTCGCGCTCGCGCTCGCGCTCGTCATCGAGCCGGTCGCGATGACGCTCCACGCGATGCACCACGTTGTGCGGGACGTCCCTGTTGAATTCGTCGCGCACAACGAGGCCGATCACGCGTCTCACACTACGGTCGACCAGCACCACGCCTGCGGGCTTTGCGTCCAGACGAAGTGCGCCGACGCGATCGGCGCCGCCGTCCCGAACGGCGCGTGCTTCGAGCACGAGTCTGGCCGCGTGTTCTTCGTCGAGCACGACGCGCCGTCGACGCGCGATGCCTCGACCGCTCCTTCGCGCGCTCCACCCTCTCTCGTCTAGCGCTCCGCGATCACTCACGGCGATTCGCGCCTCCGGCGTTCCCCGGAGAGCGCCGCCGTTCGCATTCGGACCATCCGGCTCCGCTGGATCGAGAGAGGATTACCCATGTTCAGAGTCGCATGCGCAATTGCGGTCGCTTTGGCGATCGCAGCCGGCACGGGTGCGCGCGCGTTCGCGCAGCCGGCCTCCACGCTCACATCTCCATCCGTGTCCGCGCCCGCATCCACAGGCCCGGCGCGCGGCAACATCCTCAACCCCGACATCTCCGTCGTCGGGTGGATTCAGTACGCGACGGACGACTTGAGCACCGAAGAGGAGGAGGGGGAAATTGGCGCGTCGCCAAAGAGCGCGCGCGCCGGGCGTGCCGCGCAAGCCGACGAGAGCGAGAGCGATCCGCCCGTCACGCAGGTCCGCGAGGTGGAACTCGGACTTCAGTCCGCGATCGATCCGTACAGCCGCGCGGATATTTTCATCGCGTTTTCTCCGGAGGAAGGCGTCGACGTGGAGGAGGCGTATCTCACATTCCTCTCGCTGCCGGGCAGCGTGCAGGCGCGGCTCGGGAAACATCGCAGCTTCGTGAGCCGCTTCAATCGCACGCATCCGCCGGAGGCGGCGTTCGCGACGCGCCCGCTCGTCACCGAATTGTTCTTCGGCGAGGAAGGCCTCTTCGTGGAGGGAGGGTCGCTCTCGCGTCTCGTCCCGAATCCGTGGGACCTCTATGTCAACATCGACGTCGAGTTCTCGAACGCGCCGGAGGAGGGCGCCGTCTTCGCCCCCGCGGATCGCGAGGATCTCCTTTTCGGCGGGCGCGCGAGCGCCTTCGCGGATCTCTCGGAGGCGGTCAACGTGACCCTCGGCACGTCGTTCTATCGCGGTCCCGCGAAGGTAGAAGAAGACGCGGCGGCGCGGCACGCGACGCTTTCGGGCGGCGACGTCACGCTGCGATGGAAGGATCCGCGGCGCGCAACGTACCGCTCGTTTCTCTGGGCGACGGAGATGCTGAGCGCGTCGGATGGCGAAAGCGCCCGCGCGACGGGGTTGTTCACGCACGCCGAGTACCAGTTCGCGCGGCGGTGGCGTACCGGCGCGCGCTATGACTGGACCGAGATCCCCGCTGCGGGCGCCGCGCACGAGTCCGGCGTTCTCGGCTACATCACGTTCAACCCGAGCGAATTCTCACTCTTCTCGGCGCAGTTCGCCGCGGTCCGCGACGAAGCTGGCGAATGGGATCAGCGGCTCTACGGAAAAGTCACCTTCAGCATGGGCCCGCACGGCGGCCACGCCTTCTAAGGAGAACGAGCGATGATGAAAAATCGATTCCGGGTCTTCGCGGCGGCGGTGGCCGCATTCATGAGTGTGTGCGTTGCGAGTAGCGGGGCCATCGCGGCGCCGCTTCGCGTCGTCACGACGACCGAAGATATCGCGGCGATCGCGCGCGAAGTTGGCGGCGGCCTGATCGAGGTCGAGGCGCTTGCGCGCGGCTATCAAGACCCGCACTTCGTCGACGCGAAGCCGTCGTTTCTCGTGAAGTTGTCGAAGGCGGATCTGTTCGTGCAGGTCGGCGGCGAACTCGAGGTCGGATGGGTGCCGGTGCTTCTCAACAACGCGCGCAATCCGCGAGTCGCGCCCGGCGGCAAGGGTTTCGTCGACGCGTCCGCGAACGTTCAAAAGCTGGAGGTGCCGGCGAACGTCACGCGCGCGGCGGGAGACGTGCATCCGTACGGAAACCCGCACACCTGGCTCGCGCCCGCGAACGGTGCGCTCATCGCGGCGACGCTGCGCGACGCGTTTTCCGCGGCGGCGCCGGAACACGCCGCCGAGTTCGCGTCGCGCACCGCCGATTTCGAGCGGCGTCTCGCGGAGAAGCGCGCGGTCTGGGAAGCGAAGGCCAAGGCGATCGGACTGACGGGCGCGCCGGTCGTTACCTATCATCGATCGTGGACCTACTTCGCGGCCGCGTTCGGCTGCGATGTCGTTGATTTCGTGGAGCCGCGTCCCGGCGTGCCGCCAACGCCGTCGCACATTCGCGAACTGGAAAATCTGATGCGGATCAAGTCGGTGAAGATCCTGATTGTCGAGCCGTACTTCGACGTGAAGCTGCCGGAGAAGATCGCGCGCGACACGGGCGCGACGCTTGTGATTCTGCCGCCGTCGGTCGGTGCGGAGCCTGCGATCAAGACGTACTTCGATCTGTTCGATCGACAGCTTGCGATTCTGGAAGCCGCGATCGTGGCGCCGAGCGGGTCATGATCGACGCCCTCCCGTTTCTCGCGTGGCCCTTCGCAGCGTGCCTCGTGCTCACGGGGATTCACGCGTATCTCGGGCTTCACGTCGTCGAACGGCAGGTCATTTTCGTCGACCTGTCGCTTGCGCAAATTGCCGCGCTCGGCACGACGATCGCGTTCCTCGCCGGCCACGATCTTCACGGCCAGACCGCGTACTTCTTCTCGCTCGGTTTCACGCTGCTCGGCGCGTTGATCTTCGCGCTGTCTCGCGGCACGAGCCGGCGTGTTCCGCAGGAGGCTGTGATCGGAATCGTCTACGCGGTGTGCGCCGCGGTTTCAATTCTCATCGTCGATCGTTCGCCGGAAGGCACCGAGCATCTGAAGTACATCCTCGTCGGCAATCTGCTCGCGGTGTCGCCGCAGGAAGTCGCGAAGATGGCGGTGCTCTACGGCGTGGTCGGCTGGCTGCACTGGATTTGGCGGCGTCCGTTTCTGGCGATCTCTACGAATCCGGCCGGCGACGAGGCGCGGCGGCTTCGCGTGCGGCTCTGGGATTTTCTCTTCTACGCGACGTTCGGGCTCGTCGTGACCTCGTCCGTAGCGATCGCGGGCGTGCTGCTCGTCTTCTCGTTCCTGATCGTGCCGGCGGTGACGGCGATGCTCTTGGCGCGTGGCGTCGGCGCGCGCCTCGCGATCGGTTGGGCGATGGGCCTCGTCGTCAGCGTGCTCGGCATCTTCCTTTCGTACGCGCTCGACATGCCGACTGGCGCTTCGGTGATCGCGACGTTCGGAGTCGTTCTCGCGCTCGTCGCCGTGGGGAGGGCGATCGTGATGCGTCGCGCGACGTAGGCACGCGACGAGCGCGCCGGCGCGCGCCCGTGGAAGTGGTGCGCCGTCCGTGGGACAATCGCGGCCATGAAAGCGGGGCCAGGGTTTTGGACGCAGGAGGTGCAGCCCGCGCCTTCGCTCGCGATGCTCGCGCGCGCGGCCGACGCGGCGCCGTGGAGCTTCGTGCTCGCGAGCGGCGGAAAAACCGGGCGGCGCAGCCGGTTCACGATTCTCGCGTTCGACCCGTTTCTCGTCGTGCGCGGTGCGTCCGACGCGGCGTGCGGCGCGCGCATCGAGTGGCGCGCGAATGCCGAGGAAGCGCTCGCGTCGCCGGCCGTGGCGGAGATCGCGCGCCTTGCGGGTGGAACGCCGCGCGCGGGCGCCGCGCCCGCCGCCGCGATCGCGATCAACCCGCCGCTCGTGACGGCATGGAGCGAGACGCTCACCGACCCGCTGCCGCTTTTGCGCGCGCTTCTCGCCGCGTTTCCGACGCCGCCGTCGCCGGCGCATCCGCCCTTCACGGGCGGCCTCGCGGGCTGGTTCGGCTACGACCTCGGCCGCGCGTTCGAACGCGTTCCCGAGCGTGCACCGGATCCGCTGGCGCTGCCGAGCTTCGCGCTCGGCTACTACGATGTCGTTGTCGTGATCGACAACCTCACGCGCAAGGCGATGGCGATCGCGACGGGATATCCGGAGCGCGATGCCGCGCGGCGCGAACGCCGTGCCGCGGCGCGGCTTGCGCAGTGCGCCGCCGCGCTCGCCGTGGCGCGCGAGCCGGAGCGCGCGCCCAGCGCGTTCCTGCCCGCGGAAGTTTCGCTCGACACGATTCGCTCCAATCTCACGCACGATCGGTATCTCGAAGCCGTTCGCCGCGTGAAGAACCTCATTCGCGCCGGCGACATCTTCCAGGCGAACGTGACGCAGCGCCTTCGTTGGGGCGCGCCGGACGATCCTGCTGCGTGGTTTACCGAGCTACTCGATCGCCACCCGGTTGCTTTCGCCGCGTTCGCGCGCTGCGAGCGCGATGCGAGCGGCGCGCCGTATCACATCGTGTCGCTCTCACCCGAGCGGTTCCTACGCGTGTCGGGCGATTACATCGAGACGGTGCCGATCAAAGGGACGCGCCCGCGGAGCGCCGATCGCGCCGCCGACGAACGCGCCGCGCGCGACCTCCTCGCATCACCAAAAGACCGCGCCGAACTTGTCATGATCGTCGATCTGTTGCGCAACGACTTGGGACGCGTCGCGGTTTCCGGAAGCGTGAGCGTTCCGGAGATCTACGCGCTCGAGTCCTACACGACCGTGCATCACCTCGTCGCGCGCATCACCGCGCGGCTGCGGCCGGGGCTCGGCGCGCTCGACGCGTTGCGCGCCGCGTTTCCCGGCGGCTCGATCTCGGGCGCGCCGAAGATTCGCGCGATGGAAATTCTCGCCGAGGTCGAACCGCACGCGCGCGGGCTTTTCATGGGCGCGATCGGGTATGTCGGCGCGAACGGAGAGATGGACACGTCGATCGCGATTCGCACGGCTGTGGTTGCCGATGGCGTCGCGCACCTGCAAGTCGGCGGAGGTGTCGTACACGATTCGCGCGCGGAGGACGAGTATCAGGAGTCGCTGCACAAAGCGGCGGCGTTTCTCGGGCGCGTGCCGCGCGAGATCAGCGACGCGCCTGCGAAGAACGCCGCGCTCCGGCCGGCGTAGCGCACGAAGCGGGTGCGGGGCGAGCCTGGTGCGGGGCGCACACGGACGCGCGCCCGCCTAGGCCGGAAAGGTCGACGCCGCGGCGACGGCGGCGACGAAGCGCGCGAGCTTCGCCTCGGAGAGCCGGCCGGCTTCGCGCACTCCCGAACAGAGATCGACGCCGAACGGGCGCACCGCGCGAATCGCTTCCCCCACGTTGCTCTCCGTCAGACCGCCGGCGAGGAACACGGGAACGGGCGACTCGTCGACGATCCGCCGGCTGAGTTGCCAATCGTGCGTTCGCCCGGTGCCGCCGAGTTCCTTCACGGCAAGCGACGGATTCCCCGAGTCGAGAAGAAGCGCGTCGACGCGCGTCGCGGCGTCGAGCGCCTCGGCTACCGATGCGTCGCTCCGCACGTGAATCACCTGAACGATGCGGATGCCGCGGAGCGCTTCGCGAAGACGCACATGTCCATTCGGCGCGACGGCGTCGCAGAGTTGCACCGTGTTGACCCCGGTGTGGCGCTGCTGCTCGATGATCGCGTCGGCGTCGATGCGGCTTGTCAGAAGAAACGACGCGACGCCGGGCGGAATGCGTCGCGCGATCTCGGCGATCGTGTCGTCGTCGATCACGCCGGGCCCGCTCGGCATCGCCGACACGAGTCCGAGCGCCGACGCGCCGTAGCGAATCGCAAGAGCGGCCTCGTCGATCGAGCTGATGCAGCAAATCTTCATGCGCGGCCGGGCGATGTTCGACGTCTGCGCCATCAATCGGCCTGCTGAGACCAGAGGTAGCGCTGCCCGTCCCAAAAGATGAGGCCGCTTGCGGACTCGGTCTTCGCGACCCAGAGCACGTCGTTTGCGAGCGCGGGCGGCGCGTCGCGGGCGGAGCCGCGCTCGACGGCTGCATCGCGCTGGACGACCGCACCGTTCTCGACGAGCGCGCGCTCGGACACCTGCCACGCGTCCATCCACTCGAAGTCGTCGCCGCCTGCGCCCGACTCGGTGCCTGCGCCGGCGACGTGCACGGAAAGATCGGCGCGGTGCACGATGAGAATGCCGCGTTTGCCGGAACGATTCTCGACGGCGGTGACGGCGCAGTCGGCGAGCGTGTCGGAGTCGAAATGGCCGCGGAGCGTGAACGGGTTGAGCCACGCGCTCGGCGTATAGCGCTCGGCGATGTCGCGGGCGTCGAGCGCGCGCGCCGCCCACTCGGGAAGGCAGGAGCGCTCGGCGAATGAGAGCGCGTGCAGGGAATCGAGCGGCGCGTCGTGCAGCGGCAGCGCGGTGGGCGCGGTAGGCGCGGCGGGCGCGATGGGCGGAATCGTCACGGTAGCCGTGGATGCCGCCGGTCGCGCGGGCGATTCGGATTCGGCCGCGGCTGCAAGCCGCGCGGTCGCCGCGGAGACACCAATTGCGATCGCAAGCGCGAGTCGGCTAAGCTGCGCAACGCGCCACGCGCGCAGTCGTCGCGCGCGCCGGGTATCGCAAGAAGCGTTTTCGCTTTTCATCGCGGCGAGTATGACGCGCGGACCGCCGCGCTTCAATCGCGGCGGAGCGGGGGGACGTGCCGCGCATCGTTGTGATCGGAGCTGGAGCCGCGGGGACGATGGCGGCGATCTTCGCCGCGTCGGCGGGCGCGGAGACGATTCTCCTCGAGCGCACGGCCGACGGCGGCCGCAAGATCCTCATCAGCGGCGGCGGACGCTGCAACATCCTTCCCTCGCGAGTGGACGAGAAGCGCTTCGTCACGGATTCGTCGTCCGCGTCGCTGCGCAAGATCGTTCGCTCGTGGCCTCTTGCCGAGCAGATCGCGTTCTTCGAAACGGAGCTGTCGTTGCCGCTCGTCGAGGAGGCGGAGTCGGCGAAGCTCTTTCCGGCTTCCGATCGCGCGCGCGATGTTCGCGATGCGCTCTTGGCGCACGCGGCGCGGCGCGGCGCGCGCTTCATGCCCGGCGTGCGCGTGACGGGGCTGGCGCGTGCCGAGGATCGCTGGCGCATCGAGTGCGCCGATGGCGAGGCTTTCGACGCCGACGCCGTCATTGTCGCGACGGGCGGACTCTCCGTGCCGAACACCGGCAGCGACGGCGGCGGGCTCTCGATTCTCGAGAGGCTCGGTCACACGCTCAACCCGACATACGCCGCGCTCACCGCACTCACCGCGACGCCCGCGCCGTACGCTGCGCTCGCGGGCATCTCGCTCTGGGTCGCGATCTCGGCCGAATCGGGCGCGCTTCGCGCCGCGGCGAGCGGCGGCTTTCTCTTCACGCATCGCGGCTACAGCGGTCCGGCCGTTCTCGATATCTCGCACGTCGCGGTGCGTTCGCTCGAGCCGGGCGCCGTGCGCGCGCGCATCGTCGTGAACTGGCTGCGCCGCGACGCGGCGGCGGTCGAGCGTCTTCTCGCGCCGTCTGGGAAGCGCAACGTGATCAGCGCGCTTCGCGGCGAGCTCCCCGAGCGTCTCGTGCTGGCGCTCATCGACGCGGCGAAACTCTGGCCGTCGCGCGCGCTCGCGCAGCTTCGGCGCGAGGAGCGGCAGAGCCTCGTCGATACGCTCGTGCGCTTCGAGCTGCCGTGGAGCGGGCACGAAGGTTACAAGAGCGCGGAGGTCACGGGCGGCGGCGTCAGTCTCGCGGAGGTCGATCCGCGCACGATGGAAAGCCGCCGGCATCGCGGACTCTTCTTGTGCGGCGAAGTGCTCGACGCGTTCGGCCCGATCGGCGGCTACAACTTTCTCTGGGCGTGGGCGACGGGCCGCGCCGCGGGGCTCGGCGCAGCGCGCGCGCTAAACGCCCTCGACTAGAATCATCTCCGTCTTCGCGGTCGCATTCCGGAGCGCTTTCGCCGGCGCGTAGGCATCGGAGTTCCACCACCGCCGCGCGTCATCGGACGTCGGAAACTCGATCACGACGATTCGCCCCGGCTTGCGCACTCCTTCCAGCGTTTCGGTCTTGCCGCCGCGCACGAGGAAACGCGCGCCGTGAGCACCGAGCGACGCGCCCGAGAGAATCTTGTAGTCCTCGTAGCGAACCGGATCCATGACCTCGACGTCGACGATCACGTATGCCGCCATGAATCTCTCCTCTGCGTTGCGTGCGTGGATGGTGTGTGCCGGCGCGGGTCGGAGGGCGCGACGACGCGATGGCTTGATCGTTCCTACGGTTGCCACTCGCTGAAGAGCGAGTGGGCGCCGCGCGTACGCCGCCGCTCGCGCGTCTCGAGCCGGTCGACGAGCCACTGAAACCACTCGTACACGGACTCGCGATCCTGCTCGCGGCGCATCGCCTCGACCCAGTCGCGCAGCTTCGGCCAGAAGCCTACGATCGCGTCGCCCATCAGATCGTCGACGATTTCGATCGGCACGACGCGGCGGTAGACAAGAACGCCGACGACCTCGACCGTGGTGCCGACGAGTATCGCGGCTTCCTCGCACTCAGTGCCGCGTGCGCGCAGCGCCGTCGCGGTCTCGCTGTCGGGAATGGCCCAGATGATTCGCAGCGCTTTGTTGAACTCCACGTTGCGAAACGAGTGCACCAGTTCGACCGCGGCCGCCGCGCGGCGTTGGCGCTGAAACTCGCGAAGTTGCACGATGCCGAGCACGATGCCGCCGCCGACCACGAACGGCGCGGCGATCTGCGCGACTTGGACGACGCGAATCATGTCCATGTCTACCTCGGCCCGCTCGATGCCGGCGCGCGCGGCGCCGCGCGCCGCTGCTCCGAGACCCAGCGCCACAACGCCGTGTCGGCGTAGGCCGGCTCCCACGAACCGTGCCCGACGCCTGCGTACTCGGTGTATCGCGGATCGGCGCCGGCGTCGCGAAGCGCGCGCACCAACTCGCGCGACTCGGTCACCGGCACGACCGGGTCGTCCGCGCCGTGAAAGATCCATGCGGGAACTGCCGCCACGCGTCGCGCGACGAATGCGTACGGGTCGCTCGCGCCGATCGTTTCGGGTGCGCGCCGCACGACCTTCGACGTCGGGCTCGGGACAACGCCGCCGCAAATGGCGACGATCGCCGCGAAGCGCTCCGGGCTTTGCCATGCGAGGTGCCACGCGCCATAGCCGCCCATGGAGAGCCCCGTGAGAATGACGCGATCGCGGTCGGCATTGTACTCGGCGAGTGTCGTGTCGAGCGCCGCGATCGCAGCGCGTGCCGGCGCGCCGAGCCACACGCTATCCGCGGGCGCCTGCGGAAACACGACGAGAAACGGGAAGCGCTCCGGGTCGAAGCGGATCGCATTGCCGAGCCCTGCTTGCGTTTGGCGCAGGCCGTCGCCGCCGCGCTCGCCGGAGCCGTGCAGGAAGAGAATCACGGGCCACGAACGCGCCGGGTCGTAACTCGCGGGCACGAACACCTGGTAGCGATAGCCGCGATCGTCGATCGTGACGTTACGATTGAGGAATCCGGTTTCGATCACGTCGGCGAGTCCCTCGATCGGAACGAGAAGCGGTGCGAGATGCGCCGCGAGAATCGCGAACACGACGCGCACCGACGCGGCGAGTATCGTGGCGCGGGGCGCGCGCGGCCGCGCCGGCGAATCGTATCGCATCGCGCCTATTCCAGCTCCGAGAGAAGCGCCGCAAGATCGAGCCGGCGCGTGAACATCGCGAGTTCGCCCGCCGGCGTGCGCGGCCACTCGTCGCGCGCGCGGTCGCGATACAACTCGACGCCGTTCTGATCGGGATCGCGCAGGTAGAGTGCTTCGCTCACGCCGTGATCCGACGCGCCGTCGAGCGCCACGCCGGCATTGTTGAGCCGTCGCAACGCATCCGCGAGCGAGCGGCGGTCCGGATAGCGAATCGCGACGTGAAAGAGTCCGGTGGTGCCTGGCGGCGGCGGCGAGCCGCCTTCGCTCTCCCACGTGTTGAGTCCGATGTGATGGTGGTAGCCGCCCGCGCTGATGAACGCGGCGCTCGCGCTCATGCGCTGCATAAGTTGGAATCCGAGCACGCCGCAGTAGAACGCGATCGCACGCTCGAGGTCGGCGACCTTTAGATGCACGTGGCCGATGTCGACGCGCGAATCGATTGGTGATGCCATGCGCTCCTCCCGGGCGTGTTGCGTCCGACGCGCCGGGTGAGTTGAACGCCACGGACGCGCGATCAAAGCGGCCAGAGGAGCCGCTCGAGTTCGTCGATGTCGCGAACGCGATCCTGCCAGCCGTCGATCCTCACCTGCGCGTTGAGATCGCTGTAGCGGTGAAGCAGCATGAGCCGCATCAGTCGTTGGGCGAGGCCGCGCTCGAGTGCGCGATCATGATATCCGAATCCGTCGAGGAGCGCGCGCAAGCGTTGCGGATTGCCGCCGACGGAGAAGACGCTCGGGCCGAGCAGGTCGTACTCGCTGAAGCCGACCATGGCGTCGCCGAAATCGATGAGACCGGAGAGGCAGAAGCGGCCGTCGCGGCGCGCGACGAGAACGTTTTCCGGCGTGTACTCGCCGGTGAGAATGACGGGGAGATGATGCGACGGGAGCGCGTCGCGCGTGTCGGCGAGATAGCGCTCGATGTCGTCGACGAGTGCGCGTGGCAGTGCGCGCGCTGCGTGACGCTCGGCGCACTGCGTTGCTTGGCGGGCGATGAACTCGTCCCAGCGCGGCTGAAGACTCTCCATCTCGCCCGGCGGCACGGCCTGCACCTCCGCGATCAGCGCGCCGATCGCGCGGAGCAGCAAGCACCGCTCGGCTTCCGCGCACGTCTCCCAAATCGCTCCGAGCGGCGTTCCGGCGACGCGCGTCATCACTATGTAGGGCCACGCGTCGAGTGCGCCCTCCGCGACGATCTCGGGCGTCGGCACGCTCAGCTTTCGCCGCAGCTCGCGCAGCCCGAGCCGCTCGCTCTCGTACTGGTGCCGCAAGATTGGCGGGAAGAGCTTGATGACGTGCTCGTCGCCCGCGAACGCGATCAGGTTGCTCCCGCCCGCGGCAGCGCGAATCGCGTCGGTCGCGAGTTGATGCGCCGCCGCGATGCCGCGCATCGCAGGGAGCCAGCGCGACGAATCCACGCGCAACGCTTCGTACTCAGCGATCGACGGTGACAACGGCAGCGAGAGTGGCATCGTGTGGCGTGGAAGCGCGCCGCGTCAGCGCGCGATCGTTTTCTCGATGCGGCGATCGGGGACGAGCCAGATGATCGCCACCAGAACGTAGAGTGCGCAGGCGAGCCACGCGAACACGAACGCGAGCGGTATCGCGACGGCGTAGATCGCGAGCGAGATCAGGCCTTTGAAATCGCCGCCGACCGCAACGGCGAGAGTCGACTCACTCCCATGAAGCGCGATGAGCGCACGCGTCAGGATGAAGTACGCGATGCCCGCGCAGAGAAGTATCGTCCCGTAGAGCGCGACCGGCCACGCCGCGAACTGATTCTCTCCCATCCACGCGCTCGCGAACGGAATGAGCGATAGCCAGAAGAGAAGGTGGAGGTTCGCCCACAAGACGCGGCCGTCGACATGCTTGATCGCCTGAAGCAGATGGTGGTGGTTGTTCCAGTAGATGCCCACGTAGATGAAACTCACTGCGTAGCTCAGGAATGTCGGGACGAGCGGTCGCAGCGCGACGAGCGTTGCGTCGCGCGGCACTTTCAACTCGAGCACCATGATCGTGATGATGATGGCGAGCACGCCGTCGCTGAAGGCTTCGAGCCGGTTCTTGGTCATTGCGAAACGTCACGCCGCGAGCGCCGCGCGTCGCCGCGGGTCTTCGTCACGGCGCCAAGTAACCGGGGACGTTCGCGCCGAGCACGATGTCGCGCGTGGCGATCCAGCAGCCGGTCGAGTCGCGTTGCGGCGTGGCGATGCCGGGGCCGCCGCGCGGATTCTGGATGCGATCGCGTTCCTCCGCTGTGAGGTGCGGATCATCCGCGAAGAGCAGATCGTCGATCCAGTAGGTGCAGCGTCCGACCTCGATGATGTGCATGTGCACGTGTTGCGGAATCGTCGACTCCGGGTAGCTGGCGGGGCGGATCGTATCGAAGCGGTAGCGGCCGCTCGCGTCGGTGAGCGCCCAGCCGCGGATGCGGCCGTGCCGCACGAGCGCGGCGCCGCGCGCGCGCTCGAGCGGCGGGTAGAGGCCGCGCGCGTCCGTGTGATACGCGTAGACGATCACGCCTGCGGCGGGTTTGCCGCGCCCGTCGACGACGGTGCCTTCGATCCGAAGCGGCTCGCCCAACTCGGTGGCGGGCGCGATGCGCGCTGCAGTTGCGATCGTCGCGGGCATGCCTTCGAAGACCAACTCGCAGCCCTCGCACGGGAGTCCGACGATCGGTTCGCGCGGGCGCGCGGCGGCGTCCTGTGCGCGCGCGCAGCCGCCGCCTGCGATAAGCCAGAGTGCGGCAAACGCCGCGACACGCCATCCGTTTGCTCGATGCCTTCGTGCAACAAGTCGCATCCTTCTCCTCCTCGAACGTTCGATCGCGCGCGCGCCGCGCCGCGCCGCGCGGTTTCAACCCGTTACTTCGCGGGCGGGTACTTAGCGGCGATCTTGACGACCGTGTTGATTCCGCGAAACGTTGCCTGCCTGCCGAGTGCTTTCTCGAACGCCGCGTTCGAGAACTTCGACTCGCTCTGTTTCTTGCGGCAGAGCCAATAGACCTCGCGTTCGTGAGCGGCGAAGTCGTCGATCTCCGTGCGCAGCGTCATCAGTTTCGCTTTTGCTTTCGCGTCGAGCGCGTCGGCGAGGAACGCGACACAGTAAGCGCCCGCCGCGGCCAGATCGACCGGCTTGAACGCTTTGTGCTGCGCGATGCGCGCCACCTCGGAATCCGTGCGAAGAAACGTCGCGACCTCGAATCCGAACTCGTCGTGCAGGCGCGCGGCGATCTTCTTCTCGAGCGCGGCGCTCGGCTTCGATGGCGAGTTGAAGATGACGTTGCCGCTCGCGATGAACGTCTCGACATCTGCGAATCCGAGCGACTCGAAGACGCGGCGCAGGTGATCCATCTTCACGACGTGGCCGCCGACGTTGATGGCACGCAGGAACGCGATGGTGCGCGACATTGTATCTCAGGCCCCGAACTGCCGGAAGTGATGGTCGATGTGGCGGTACTGAAGCACGTCCCAGTCGCGCATCGTCATGGGGCCGAATGCCGGGTGGGCCTTCGTGAACCGCTCCGGCGTTGCCGCGGCGAACTGCTCGATCAACGCGGCGAGAATTTCGCGGTCGCGGTCCCAGCCCGCGCTCGCGGTCGAGAACGTCTTCGGCGGCGCCTGAACGCGTCCCTTCGGCCACGGCATCACGTGAATCGCAAGATTGCGAAAGAGCGCCACGCGGAGAGAGTCTGCAGGCAGCTCGGTGTCGTCGTACGTCAACTCGCCGAGCGCCATGCGCAGGCCGTTCGCGAGATGGGGGAGAAGCTGCGCGGGCTCCATTCGGCCCCATCGGCGCGTGTTGTTTGGCGAGAGAGCCGACAGCCGCGAGAGGATCGCGCGCCTCGCGTCCGCGTCGCGCAGCGAGCGGCGCATCACGGCGCGCCCGCGCCGGTGTGCGGATCGAGTCCCGGCAGTCCATCGAGGCTGCGGGCGTTCTTGAGCGCGCGATACTCCGCGAGTCCGCCGTCGCCCTTCGATTCCGCCGCGCGAACGAGCGTGTCGCGCTCAGCAACGAAGTCGTAGAGCGGAACGCCCCAACCGCACGAGTCGCCGATTCGCGCAATTTCCGCACGCACGATCGCGCGCGCGCCCGCGATCTCGGGAAAGCGCGAGCGCAGCGCATCGTAGCCGGGCTCGCCGAGCGCGACGACCGACCCAGCACCGTGAAGCCGCACGATCTTGGGCGGCCCGTCGAACGCGCAAAACATGAAAACGATGCGCCTGTTCTCACGCAAATGCGCGATCGTCTCGATGCCGCTCCCCGTCAGATCGAGATACGCAACTTCTCGCGGTCCGAGAATGCGAAACGCATCCATTCCCTTTGGCGAGCAGTTCACGAGGCCGTCCGCGGCAAGCGGCGCCGTCGCCACGAAGAACATCCGCTGCCGACCGATCCACTCCGCGAGTTCGGGCGTGATCGCCTCAAATATCTTGCCCACGCCGCCTCCCTCGATCTCGAGGACGCATGCGATTTGCGCAATCCACCGTCGCGAGTGCGCCTACTCGCATCCGCACCGCTCGGGCGTGCGTGCCTGCGCGTCCGGCTCCGTTGTGTGGCCGTCGCGCTTCCACCAGTCTAGGCCGCCGATGAGTTCTTTCACACGAAACCCGAGACGCGTCATGTTCAGCGCACCCTTCGTCGACGCGTTGCAGCCGATGCCGTCGCAGTAACACACGACGAGCGCGGCGCTGTCGATATGGCGCGTGGACTCGGCGCTCATCGCTCGGTGCGGAATGTTGATCGCGCCGGGGATGCGTTCGCGGCGATACGCCTCGACCGACCGCGCATCGACGACAACGATTCGGTCGCCGCCTTCCAACGCGACCTTCAGATCCCACGCATCGATCTCGAATGTGAGCTTGTCCTGGTAGTGACGCAGCTGTTCGTTCATGACGATCTCCTTGCTCGCGGCCTACTTGATTCCGATCACCATCGAGTCGGGCCCGATGAGCGGCTCGACTCGCGTCGACGAGAAACCCGCGCCTTTCATCCAGCCTTCGCAGTCGGCGCCCGTGTAGTCGAAGCCACCGGGCGTTTCGATCAGCATGTTGAGGCTCATCATCAAGCCGAACGCGTTCTTCGAGCGGTCGTCATCGATGATCGATTCGTACACGATGAACGCGCCGCCCGCCGGCACGGCGTCGAACGCCTTCTGCACGAGCATTTGTTTCGTGGGGAGATCCCAGTCGTGGAGGATGTGGCCCATCATCACGACGTCGGCCTTCGGGAGCGGAGCTTCGAAGAAGCTGCCGGGGAGAAACGAGACGCGGTCCGCGATACCGTGGGCGGCGCAGAACTCTTCGAAGATCGGCGCGACTTCCGGCAAGTCGAAGCCGTGGCCGCGCAGGTGCGGGTTCGCGAGCGCGACCTGCACGGCGAGATCGCCCTGCGCGGTGCCGACGTCGACGAACGTTTTGTAGTTCTTCCACGGAAACGCGCGCGCGATCGTCATGTTCGCGCCACGGCTGATGCCCGTCATCGCCGCGAGGAATCCCTTCAGGCGCGCCGGGTCGGCGTAGAGCGTTTCGAAGAGCCCGGGGCCGCCGCCTTTGAGTTCGTTCTGCGGCATGCCTGTGCGAAGCGCTTCCGTGAGGTGGCCCCAGAATGGATAGAGGCGCGCGTTCGCCATCTCGAGAACGCCGCCGATGTACGACGGCTTTTTTTGGTCGAGGAAGAGATCCGTCTCGGGCGTGTTCGAGTAGCGATCGCCGTCGCGCTGCAAGAAGCCGAGCGCGACGAGCGTGTCGAGGAAGTCGCGCGCCGAACGCGGATGCAGACCGAGCCGGCCGCTGAGAGCGTCGAAGCGTTCCGGTCCGTGCGCGAGTTCGGTGAAGACGCTCATCTCGATCGCGCTCAGCAGCGTTTTCGCCGGCCAGAACGCGAGGCCGGTTTGCAGGATGCGTTCGGGGGTCACGTGTGCGGACATCCATTCCTCCAGAATGTTATGCGTTGCACCGTTCGTCGGTGCCGTCGTTAGCGCGGCGTGTTCGCGTTCACCGCGACGCGGCCGCGCACGATGCGCGCGCACGGCAGCATCCCCGCGCGCTCGAGCGCACGCCGCGACGCAACGTTCGTCGCGCGGCACCGCGCCGCGGGGACGCGCTCCATTTCATAGCAGATTCGCTTCAATTCCTGCACGAGATAACTCGCCAGGCCGAGCCGTTGATGCGCCTGCGCGACCTCCATGAAGATGTCGCCGTAGGGCGGATTGTAATGAAAGAGGATGCCGCCGGTGGCGACAAGTTCGCCGTCACGCTCCAGGCCCCAGTCGCCGACGGGCTCCGTCGTGTGCGGGAAGGCGCGCGCGCGGTCGGCGTCCGTAACCGCGCGCAGCGTCGCGCCGGGCGCCGGCAGCGTCGTCGTGATCGCGTCCGAGAAGAGGACGATCTCGCTCGTCAGTGCGTCGGCGCAATCGTGCAGCATGAGCGAGAGGAGCGCGTCGTTCGTCTGCGCCTCGATCCAGCGCGCGCTGCTGGCCGCGAGCAGCCGGCGGAAGAGCGGCAGCGCGAGGCCGCGGCACGCGGGGCGGACGTAGAACTTCCTTGACGGTTTCCTTCGCGTCGCCTGGCGCGCCGCCAACGGAGCCGTAGCCGATCGCGCCGCCGCCGATCGAGAGCGCGTACGAATCGGTGAAGCCGCGCGCGTGCCAGGAGTCGTGCACGATCTGGCAATTCATTTCGCGGCGATAGTCGTTGCGCAGTCCGAGAACCGCTTCGAGAGAAACCCGCGCGACGTCGATCGACGGCTGCGAAGTCACCGCGAGATCACGGGAGTCGATCGCTTCTCAGCTCCGCATTTGACGGTGCGCGTTATCTCGATCATCGGCGGAACGATGGTGCCGAGTAAGAGGCCTGTGACGGCGCCGTAGACCGCTGGAATCACGGTGAAAATCACGCCGGCTGCGACAGCTCTCAACGCCCGGGCGCGCATTCTCACTTCAGCGCGAAGCTGCTCGTTACAATTGCGAGCACGTCTTTCTCGAGCGACGACGTATCGTTGTTGCCCTCGGCGGACACTTCGGTCATCCCCGCCGGGTTGATCTGCATGACGCCCATTCGCGCCGAGCGGAGCGCGCCGACCTTGGCGCCTGTGCTCGATGCGATCTGCTCGGCGCGAACGCGGGCATCTTTCGCCGCCTCGCCGAGCATCTGAATCTTCAAGTCGCTGAGCTTCGTGTAGTGATACTCAGGGTCGCGCGACCCAACGAGAATCCCCTGATTGATCAGTTCCGTCGCCTCGCGCGAAACCTGCGTCACCTTGCTCACGTCGTCCGAGCTGATCGAAATCGCTTGCGACATCTGGTAACCGATGACCTTGTCCTGAATCTCCATGCCGTTCTCGTCGCGCGCATGAAACGTCCACGTGCGCACCGCTGACACGACGATTTGTTCGTTGCTGATGCCCTTGCCTTCGAGGTAGCCGACGACGAGCGGCACTTGCGTCGAGACCTGCGCGTACGCGTCGGCCATCGTCGCTGCCTGCGTCGTTACTTCGGCGTGCCACACGATCCAGTCCGAAACGATGCGCCGTTTCGCGGATCCAGTCACCGTGATCGACTGGTCCTGACTCTTGATGCGCACGAGCGCGTTCGATCCGATCGACGCGGCAATGATCAACCCGATCGCCATCGAAACGCCGGCCAAGAAGCGGCCCTTGTCCTGCATCGCTATTTCTCCTCCAGTCGGATGTCTTCAGCGGCGCAACGCATACATAATTGGCCTCTGTTTGCGCTCACTTGGGCGCGCGTCCGCGCGATCTTCGAGGCGTCTGGGAGCGCGACGTTTTGCCCGACGCTTGCGGACGCGCGGCGGGACGTTTCGCGGTTCTTCGCCGCGTTCGCATGTGCATCACGTACCTGCGCAGCACGGCGTTCATTCGCGATTGATACAGCGGCCCCGCGGCCTTGAACCAAGCTAAGACGTCCTCGTCGATACGCAGAGAGATAGCCTTTTTGCCGACGGGCACGACCAGCAGCGCGTCATCCCAGATCGTCTCCGGCAGATTGGCAAGCTCTGGAGGCGATGTCCGCGCGATCTCAGCGTCGCTCATGCGGCGCATCCGCCGAATGTCCGCCCGACCTCGACTCGGCGACTTTGGTTTACCTGATGATTTGGCCATAGCGCTTCCTCTCGCTTCGATTGCTCAGACGAGCAGATATGATGCGTCGGACATCCGGAGCATTCGCGAATTTGCGATCCGTGTAAACGATGGTCAGGTACAACCCTTCGGCCACACCGATAGCGATGAAGCGCCGTTCCCCGTAGTCGTGACGCCGATCCTCCGTGATGACAGTCGGGCCGTCGAAAATGAGAGTCGCGAACGCGAAGTCGAAACCTCGAACTCGGTAGTTCATCGCGCTCTTCCGCCCATCCCACGTGAACCGCACGGAGCACGCTACGCCTGTATATACATTGCGTCAAGGCAGCGCCGTGGCGGCGCGCAACGATACTTGCGTGTCGCGTTGAAAGAGTGCCGGACATTCTGGTGTGGGCGGTATTCCCGATCAGAAACGAAGAGAGAGCGCCGTCGCTACCGCCAATCGTCGAGCAAGTAGACGCCCGGCCGATTGTAGCCGGGCTCGTTGGGGCGGTGCATCGCGACGCCTTGGAACTCGGTGCGGAAGTTGTGTTCGAGCAGCGCGCGGTACGCCTCGTGGCGCGCCATGTTGGCGCCGGTGAAGAGCCGCACCGCGTCGCTCCGCGCGGCAATCTCTTCGCATGCGCGAAGCAGGCGCGTGAAGTTCGCCGCTGCCGCCGCGCCCGGGCGCACGGCGCCGAACTTCACGTAGCAGATTCCGCTGCCGGCTTCGCTGCCCGGCCCGATGTGGCACACGGCCAAGCCGACGAGTCCCGCGTCGCCCCACAAGAGCACGGTGTCGCCGAGTTTTTGCGAGGCCACGGCATTGATCTCGCGACTCACATCCAGTCCGTCGAAGATTTCGCCCGTGAGTTCGCGGCACGCGCGGAGCGTGGTTTCGCGATCGGCTTCCTTCACCTCGGAGAATCGCGTCCACTGCGACGAGCGCGAAGGCTGCGCGGGCGCGAGCACCGGCCGCTCGACCTCCTTCGACATGATCGCGGTGAGGAAGCGCGGCCAAAATCCGTATCGCTGGTAGAGGCCGACGTGTTTCTGGCTGTGCGAGAACGTGAAGAGCCCCGCGTGCGCGGTGCCCCAGCGCGTGAAGCACTCCACGATCGGTTCCATGAGCCGCTTGCCGACGCCGCGGTCCCACACGTCGGGGCGAATCGTGAGCGGTCCGAAGAATCCGACGCTGCCCCAGTTCGTCGCGAAGTTCGAGCCGGCGAGCGCGCCGTCGATCTCCGCGCCGAACGCGGCCGCCGGATCGGCGAGCCAGCGCGTCCGCACATAGCTCGCGTCGCCCGCGAACGCGGTCGGATCGGGCATCCCGAGGAATGTGCCGAACGCCACGCGCATGATGTGATCCGCCGCGGGCAGGTCGGTCTCGGCGAGTGCACGGACGGTGATGTCCGACTTCGATCGCGCCGACGGAGCGGGCTGAGTCACCACTGCGGTCTCCTCAGTGGATCGGTTCGGCGGCTGCTTCGATCACGGCACCGCGTCAACGGCTCGCCGCGAGCGGCGGGCGCG
The DNA here is from genome assembly GCA_046160485.1 of bacterium. Taxonomy (GTDB): domain Bacteria; phylum Orphanbacterota; class Orphanbacteria; order JBJXGV01; family JBJXGV01; genus JBJXGV01. The sequence continues at coordinate 49,146 of JBJXGV010000009.1, forward strand.
GCGTCGCGAGCAGCCGCGTTCACGCAGTAGCGAAACTACGCGTCGAGATCGTACGCGATGCGCGCCCACGTGCGGACTTCGTCGTCGACGTCGCCGGGCGATTTGATCTCGAAGCGATGCGTGATGCGATCGCCCTTCGCGAGGCCGCCGGTGTCGAAGAGGCGGCGCGGCAGCTTCTGCTTGACGCCCTTGAGCGCGAGGCCGAAGTCGATGCGCGATTGGCTCGTCGGCTTTACCTGCGCGAAGACGTGCGCGCGATAGAGCGGCACGATGGTTTGGCAGGGGCACACCTTCACGTCATCGCCGAGCGAGCGCCCGAGTGCGATGAGCGCGTCGTGAACGGGGCGGAGCCACACCTTCGGTCCCGTGTACATCGCCTCGACGTAGCGCACGGCAGCGGCGAGGTAGAGGCCGGGATCGGTGTCGGCGCTCGAACGCCCCGCGGCATACTCGGCGATCATCCACACCGTCGTGCCGCCGAGTTTGTGATTGTGCTTGAGCCAATCGCGGCGGCCCTTGGGGTCCGTTGGGCCCTGGGCAATCACCATCTGCGCCCACTGGTCGATCGAGCGGCCGGTCTTCGCGGGCATGTTGTCGACGATCGCTTGCACGTAGGCGACGCCGGGATGCACGTCGTACAACGCACCAGCGCGATTGGCCTTCGTCGATGCGGCTAGCTTCCGCGCGGGCGCGGGCGGCTGCGGCGCGGTCTTCTTGTTCATGAGCGCCGTGCTCACGATCTTCGGCTTGACGATGGTCGGCTTTGCAACCGCACGCTTCGGTGCCGCGGGCTTCGTTGGCGCCACCTTCGTCGCCGCCGAATTCATCGGCGCCTTCTTCTTCGGCGCGGGCTTCTTCTCCGCCGCCATCATCGTGCTGCCTTCTTCGACTTCGCGCGCGCGGTGGTCTTCGTCTTCGCTTTCGCTTTCGATGTTGCCTTCGTTGTCTTGCCCCTCGGTTTACTCGTCGTTTTGCTCACGGCCTTCGCCTTCGCTTTCGTTTTCGCTTTCGCTTTCGCACGCGCCGGCTCGAACAGCGCCGTCACCGCGCCCGCCGGATCGCGAATCACGCAGTAGCGCCCCATCCCGCCGAGCCCCTTCGGCTCGACGAGCACCGATCCGCCCATCGCGACGCACCGCTTCGCACTCGTCGCCGCGCTCTTCACGGTGATGTAGATCATCCACGTCGGCGGCAGGTTCTCGTTGACGCCGCGCGCGTGGCACACGCCGGCGACGGTCTTGCCCGAGCCCGGAAGGTTCATGCAGTAGTCGTTATATCCGCCCATCGCGACGTCGCTCGACTTCCAGCCGACGACTTTCTTGTAGAAATTTCGCACCTCGGTCGCGTTTGGCACGGCGAGGTCGAACCAGCCGATCGACCCCACTTCGAGATCTTTGGATTCACTCATGGCGTGGCGGCGCTCCTCTGGACGGGGCGTGGGCGGTGCGGTGGACTCCACCGTGTGATGCTAGCTGTGATTCGGAGCGGCCATTGTAGCCGATCCTATCCCAATGGGATAGCACGAAGTGCAGCAAAGACGCGGTGTTCGAGCCCGGCGAAGGTCGTGAGGCGCCCGGGGGTCATGCCGATCTTGCGGGCCACGCCGGCCGAGGGCGCGTTGACGGGCCGGATGAGGGAGATGACGCGCGGCATACCGAGGGCGCCGAACGCGTGGTCGCGCACCGCCTTCGCGGCTTCCGACGCGAACCCGCGCCGCCAGAATGGCCGATGAACGAGGTACCCGATCTCGGGCTCCCGGACGCCGTCGACCTCCTGCATCGCGAGGCCGACCTGCCCGACCGGCGCGCCCGTTTCACGCGACGCGACGAGCCAGAGCCCGTGGCCGTCCCGCGAGTAGCGCCCGAGCTGGCGCTCGATCCACGTGACGGACTCGTCGCGCGTGTACGGCTTCGGGTAGAAGCGCATCACCTCGGGGTCGGCGAGCATCTCCGCGACGAAGTCGAGATCGGCCATCGACATTTCGCGGAGCGACAGGCGCGGCGTTTCGAGCGCGGGCCCCATCGGGCTGGGACTAGCGGCGCGCTGGTCCGTGTGCACCGCCGCCTCGGCGTTCGACGCTGCGTCGAAGTGAGTCGGCCACTCGCGCGACGGAAAGCCGAACCGGCTCACGCGGAGGAAAGCTCCTCGCACAAGTCGGTAAGGGAGACCGCCTCCACGCCTTCAGCGATCGGAAAGCGTTCGGTGCCGCCATACACCACCAACCGTCGCTCCGGACGCACAGCGTCGCACCCGAGATGGAATCCCTTCTCGACTTTCGGCACGCGCCCGCGCTTCGTCTCTATCGCCCATGGCTTGCGCCGGCCGGGAAGCGTCAGTAGCAGGTCGATCTCGGCGCCGGCTGCGGTTCGAAAGAAGTATGGCTCGGTGCCGCTCGGCGCCGCGGCGATCAACGACTCGATCGCTAGGCCCTCCCAGCTCGCTCCCACCACGGGATGTGCGAGCAGGGCCTCGCGGTCGCCGATCCCGAGTAGCGCGTGGACGAGTCCGCTGTCGCGGACGTAGACCTTCGGCGCTTTGACCAGGCGTTTGCGAATGTTGCCGTGCCACGGAGAGAGACGGCGCACGAGGAGCAGGTCCACCAAGAGGTCGAGGTAGGCAGCGACCGTCTTGCCGTCCACGGCCAGCGCACGCGCGAGCGCCGCGGCGTTCAGCAGGCCGCCCTGCTGGTGCGCGAGCATTGTCCAGAGCCGGCGCAGTGTCTCCGCCGGAATGCGAGGCCCGAGCTGCGGGACATCGCGCTCGAGGTAAGTGCGGATGAAGTCCCCGCGCCAGCGCAGGCTCGCGGCGTCGGAGTCGGCGAGCAGGCTCTCCGGAAATCCGCCGCGCAGCCAGTGGGGGTCGAGTCGCCTGCGACCCACCTCTCCCGCGTCGAGCGGGGCAAGCTCCAGATAGCGAATGCGCCCCGCGAGAGACTCGCTCGACTGCTTCAACAGATCGATCGACGCCGATCCGAGAACGAGGAAACGTCCCCTGCCGCGCCCGCGCCGCCTTCCCGCGTCGATGATTCCGCGCAGACTGCGGAAAAGCTGCGGCACGCGCTGAATCTCGTCGAGGATGACGAGCCTGTCCTCGTGCTGCGAGAGGTAGAGCTCGGGCTCGGCCAGCTTTGCCCGATCTGTTTCGGACTCGAGATCGAGATAGACCGCGGGCCGCGTCTTGGCGACTTGCAGCGCGAGCGTCGTCTTCCCGCTCTGTCGCGGGCCCAGGAGTGCCGCCGCCGGGACTTCGGCGAGCGCGGACGTAAGCGTGGGAAGAAGGCGGCGCGAAATCATGCGTGCAATTATGGAGCGATGCTCCAGAATTGCAAGGACGGGTTATCTGTATGCGTCGCTCCGGTGGCGGATCGCGGAGCTCTCGCGCCTCATCGCCGACCTTTTGGGTCCGGGAGTCGTCTGGCCGACTGTTCCCGAGCGTGTTCGATGGCCTGATGCAGTCGCGCACGGAGCAGAGGCAGGGGCGGCAACTCGGTGAGGTACTCGCTGACGCGGATCGATTTGGCGTGGAGCTCGAGTAGCTCCACCTGCTCGGCATCGGCGGATGCGCAGAGGATGAGCCCGATCGGCGACTCCTCGTCACGCGCGCGCTCATGCTTGTCCAGCCAGCGCAGATACAGCTCCATCTGCCCGACGTGCGCAGCCTGGAAAGGCTCCAACTTCAGTTCGACGGCGATCAGCCTCCGGAGGTGGCGGTGGAAGAAGAGCAAGTCGAGATGAAAATCATCTTTGCCGATGCTCATGCGCTTTTGCCGGGCGACGAAGGCGAAGCCCGTGCCCAACTCCAGCAGGACGCCCTCGATCTCGCGCAGGATGGCGCTCTCGAGGTCGTGCTCGCTGTAGGCGCCCGAGAGTCCGAGCAGATCGAGAAGGTACGGATCGCGAAAGACGGTGTCGGGAGTCATCTGCCCGCCCCGGAGCTTCGCGATTTCTGCCGCGACGACGGCTTCCGGTTTTCTCGACAGCGCGGTGCGTTGGAACAGCATGCCGCCGATCTTCTGCCGCAGCGTGCGCACGTCCCACCGCTCGATGCGGCACATCTCGGCGTAGAAGTCGCGGGCGAGCGGATCTTTGATCGGGAGCAGCGCATGAACATGCGACCAGCTCAATTGTCGTGACAGCGTCACGACAATTTTCTCGTCAGTCACCCATTCGGCAAACCTAGCCATGCGAGTGAGCGCGGTGTAGGTGAATCCGGCGCCGAACTCCCTCGTCAATTCTTGCGACACCGTCGCAAGAATCTGTTTTCGGTAATCTGCACGCCCCGCCTCAAGATTCTCCCTGAGTAGGCGTCGGCCCACCTGCCAGCAAAGTAGCGTATACGTGGAGTTGGCGACCGTCGCAATCCGTTGACGCGAGGACTGGATAAGCGTCCGCAGGTCGGTGAGGAGCGCGGCCTCGTCGATGAGCGCGGCTGTTCTCGCTACGGACCCGTACGCGCCGAGCACGTCGACCGACGCACTCTGCGGCGCTCGGCGTGGGTACCGCGTCGCGTGTGCCTGATACGCCGCGCTCGGGACGTTGAAAGCAGCCAGTCGATCGCGGTCCCTTGGGCTTATCGCCGCCGAGGCGATATGGACGTTTTGGACCGGGTTATGGACGCGTCCATAACCGATTTGGACTCGCCCGTATTGTCGGGCGGCAGCCCATAATGCGCGCCGCGCCTCAGTCCGTGCAGAACGAGCTTTCCCTGCGCCACGAGGCGCCCGAGGAGGCGCTTGGCTTGGATGGGCGCGATCCGACAAAGTTCGGCGGCATCGCGGCGAGTTATCCGGCCGTGTTTCTGCGCGTACTGCAACACCATTTGCTCCTGCTGAAGAGGCTCGAACCCGCGTTGCCTGACGTAGGCGGCACGGTCGCCAACGCGCCGATACGTTGCAGCCGAGAGATGCCAAGTCCGCCCCTTCCGCTCGCCGCGCGACTCAGCCAGTCCTCCCTCCACGAGTCGCTGCAGTCGGCTGCGCGCATCACCCTCGGGCTTCTGTATCAGCCGCGCGGCTTCGTCGGTCGTCAGCTGCCGTTCAAGCCAGAGCTGGTTGAGGATCAGTAGGTCGTCCAGGGACAATGCGCGCTCCGCCTGGCTTTCCTCGGCGACGAGGCGCGCGAACGCTACGTTGGCCGTTCCACCGGGAAGCACCAAAACGACGCCGCTCTCGTTGCTGCGATCGTAGCCGGGCGCCGGCCGACCGTTGCGAAGTTGCTCGTAGAAGATCGTGTCAATACCGCGCGCCGTGCGCTCGACGATCCCCGCGCGCTTGAAGGCGTCGGCGAGCAACGGATTTCTTGGCCGCGGCTGTGTGACGAGCAGGTTTTCGAGGCGCACGCCTTCTGGAAATCCTCCGGGGTTCGCGATCTCGACACGGTCCTCGTGCCACTGCACGTGCACGGCGCCGAGACGCGTGTAGTCGCGGTGGATTAGTGCATTCGCGACGCCCTCGCGAAACGCGGCCGGCGAGTAGTCGGGCACGCCGACGCGCAACATGCCCACCAGCACCTCCTCCTCGCGGTTGCGAGCGCGGAACCGTGCCGAGAGTTCGTCGACGACGCGCAGGAGCGGCCAGTGGAAAAAGTCGTTCACCTCCACCTTCTGCCCCGAGAGAGCCTGGAACGCAACCGCGTGAGTCGGCAGCAGTCGCCGCAGTGCCGCCTCGCGCCCGAAGAGGAGGAGTCCGAGAACGCACACACCGGAGACGGAATGATTCGCCCTCACCGCGCCGACAGCTTTGGTGATCTCGATGTCCGGAAGGTCGACGAGGCTCGCGTCGCCGCAGCCCTGGCTCTCGCGCACGAAGCGCCGGAAGCGCTCGATTTCGAGAGGATCGAGGTCTTCCCAGCGAGCGCCCTGCACAACGAGCGAGGAATAGTCGAGAGCGCCTCGATCGGCCTGAATCGCCTGCATCTCGTGAAAGTGCATCGGTACGCACGCCGGCTTGCCGTCACCACCGATCGCGCGGCGCAAGTACCGGCCGTCCGTCGTCCCGACTGGCGAAGTCGAAACAGCCACTTCGATGGCGAGCACTTCGGCGCGCTCGACGGCGACGACCACAGCGCGCACGGACACCGACGGTCGAGTCCGGTTGGCGATCAGCGCCTGCACACGGAGCGGATCCGTGCGGTCATGATGGCGCGGGCGCGCCCCCGTCACGCGACCGTCGTCTTCGACGCCCACGAGCAGCCAGCCCGGGGCGCTCCCGGACCGGTTTGCGAGGCAGACAACGGCTTCGACGAGCTCGGCGTCCGAGAGCGGGCGCGCGTCCTCGCCCTTGAATTCAGCGTCGAGCGTTTCGCCGTTCGCCACGATGACTCGCAGTTGCTCGGGCGTCACACCGCTCCGTCATTGGGCACGTCTTCGGGGAGTTCCATCGGCTTCATCGGCGCGTTCGCCGACAGGTAGTCGCGCACCAGCGTTGTCACCTTGTTCACCTTCGTGTATTGGGAGGATTCCAGACGCGGCGCGCGTCGCTTCAGGAAAACGTCGGACGCGCTTAGCACCCTGCAAGAAGCAATCCGCCGTCGCCACGGCTTACGCGCGCGTGCGCGCGAGCCGGACCGCAACGCGCTCGCGTGGCACGCGCCGCTCCGCTTTCTCGTCCGCGAACCGCGTTGCGGGCTGGTTGTTGTCGTCGCGAAGCCGGTGCTCGAAGGTTTGGCCCGTCAGCCGCTCAGCGGGATCTTGGCGTCGCTGCCGTCCCGATTCGACGCGAAGGCGATGCGCGTGCCGTCGGGCGAGACCGCGGGGGAGGACTCCCGCGAGGGTTCACGCGTCAGCGGCCTGGCCCGTGAACCGTTGGCCGCCATCACGTAGACGTCGTCGTTCCCGGCGCGATTGGAGTCGAAGGCGATGACACGGCTCTGGCGTGCCCAGCGAGGTGCGGAGTCGAGACCTCTCGCGGCAGTCAGGTTCTCGCGCGCTGTTCCGTCGCCGCGCGCGCGCCAGCTGTCGAACTCGCCGTCGACGACCGCCATATAGGTGATGTCCGCTGCGGGTCGGGGCGATTGGGTGCGCGGTGTCGATACCCAAGCGCTTAGGGTCGCCGGCGCGAGCGCGCAGAGAGTCGTTGAGAGGCGTCCGCTTTAATTCGCAATTTCGCGGTAGTTCACTCCGTGCCGTGCGGGGTCGGTAAGCATGCGGCCGCGTCCGACTGATATCATTGCGTTCGTCTATCGCTGTGGCTTCAGGCGCAGCGGCTCACGATCCACCCGGCCGTTGTCGGCTGCAAGCCGATGTTAGCCGGCAATTCATCAGATCAGCATGACTGCTGAATTCTGCGGTTGCGGGCTCGGATAAAATCCATGGCGAGCCGGCGATACGTCTGGTAGGCCCCCTCGGTGGCGGGAACCGGTGAGGAGGCGAAGTCGTCGAACGGTGCGAAGAGCGTGACAGCCGAGCAGTCCTCAGTGACAAGGTCTTGGAGCAGGAAGAACTCAACGTATCCCCGAAAGTCGCCGAACAGCCCAAGGAAATCCGCGTATCGCTGGAGCGGGGCAGTCAATGGGCTCTCTTCATTTCGGTAGTGCCGCCGTATGCACTCAACGGTCAGATCGAAGCGGTCCTTGATCCGTGGATGGCAGCCTCGCGCACCATTGATAGTCATCCTTCGTCCTACGCGGTTCCCTGGGAAGACCATCATGCCGCCAATCGTATAGCCGAGCCGATTGAAGGCGGCTAGCTCTTCCGGACTCCGCGCGAAGATGTGCGCGAGGCGGGCCTGCTTCCTGAATGAGGGAACAACGGTATCGCTCGTCAGCCAGAACTCGCCCAACGGCGAACGGTGATGCAGGTACACCCCGGGCTTCGTGTCCACGAGCGCGAACATCGCACCGCTCGGCAGCGGCTTGCTCCAGAGCCATTTGTGGTATTGCCGGAGAGTGGGACTAGACGAGTCCGGATCGTTCTTCGGGTAGCCCGGCGTGTCCGACCGAAAGTCGAACGCGATATCAATTCGACTGCACGTCCCCATGTCTCCGTGTCTCCGGATCGTCTGGTACCATGTCCGCCAACTAGCTGGGGAATGAGCCGCGGCGCGTTCCTGGCGCCGTCGGCTCCATTCCCTTGTTAGTGAGTGCTATCTGACCCACGCGCAGTACGGCTCCTTGAGTCGGCCGACAGCGACGATTCCACGATACCGCGACTTCATCCGATAGGGGTGCAGCGCCGTGGTTTCGCGGAGCGCGCAGACCGTCGACAGACCGAGCTTGAACCTGACCGGCAGGTCCGGACTCGCTGCGTCCGAATACCGCCAAAGATCAAGGACGCCTTCTACATTTGTGGCCAGTCGGTCGAAGACCAGGGCGGTCGCGGCGCCGTCCAGCTGACCGGTGACCGGCCCGATGCCCGGCGGCAACGCAAGCCAGCGGAGGCGATCTGCCGAGTACTCAGTGGCGCGGTCCGCCTGCGTTGTCGGGCGCGCGCCACCCGGTGTCGCCGGTTCAACGAAGATCACGTAGCCGGCGCTTGACGCGCAAAGCTCCTGAACCTGCCCGGGACGAGCCTTGGCGGACTTGGCGACCCAGAACGTCTGTCCGGCCGTCTGACAGTCGGCTGCCTTGCGGTCGAAAATCACGTTGACGTCCTCGCCGGCATGAGCCCCCATGACACTGATCACGCACCATGGAGCATCCAGCGCGTCTTGCAAGAGCGTCATCCGGCCTCCGAGAGGCTCACTAACTTGTATTGGACGGCGATCGTGAATCGCGAAACGCGGCGGGCGGTGCTGCTGAGTTGGGAGGGCGAGTCTTCGGCCGCGCGTATTGGAGCCAGTGTAACCGCCGGTCGCGCGACTCTTCAAGCGCACTGTCGGACTCCGGCGGGCACACCGCGCACGCTCCAAGACCTCCGATTTCCTCATCGCAGAAATCGTTGCCCCGCGCACGGCGCGCGCATACACTCTGCGGGTTCGTTCGTTTCTCGCATTCTGGTTCGCTGTTTGCTGTTCGTCGTTCGCCGCTCGCTGCCCGCGCGCCCCGCTCGCCCGGTCCGGAAGTTGCCTGGACCGCGCCTCGACTGGAGCGCGGAACGCGTCGCGTGGCGCCGCGCGCTCTGCGAACCGCCGATCATCGCTACGAAAGCGCGCCCGCGATGGGCCCAGCGCTTACATCTATAGGGAGACGTCATGACCGGAGAGAAGATCGTTCCGATCACACTCGAAGAGGAGATGCGGAACTCGTATCTCGACTACTCGATGAGCGTCATCGTGTCGCGAGCGTTACCGGACGTTCGCGATGGGCTGAAGCCTTCGCAGCGCCGCATCCTCGTCGCGATGAACGACCTCAACCTCTCGCCCGGCGCGCAGCATCGCAAGTGCGCGAAGATCGCCGGCGACGCGAGCGGTAACTACCATCCGCACGGCGAGCAGGTGATTTACCCGACGCTCGTTCGCATGGCGCAGGATTTCAACCTGCGATACCCGCTCATCGACGGGCAGGGCAACTTCGGCTCGGTCGACGGCGATCCTCCCGCGGCGATGCGTTACACCGAGGCGCGCCTCGCGCACCCGGCCGTTGATCTCCTCGACGATCTCGAGAAGGAAACGGTCGACTTCGTGCCGAACTACGACGGCACGCGCGATCAGCCGACCGTCCTCCCGTCGCGCTTCCCGAATCTCATCACGAACGGCTGCTCGGGAATCGCGGTCGGCATGGCGACGAACATCCCGCCGCACAACCTCACCGAGATCGCCGACGCGACGATCGCGCTCATCGACAATCCCGAAATCGAGATCAAAGACCTGATGCGCCACGTGAAGGGGCCGGACTTCCCGACGGGCGCGATTCTCTACGGGCGGCAGGGGATTCGCGACGCGTACATGACGGGGCGCGGGCGGCTGCTCATTCGCGCGCGCGCGAACATCGAGACGACGAAGGCGGGCAAGGACTCGATCATCGTCACCGAGATTCCGTTCCAGGTGAACAAGTCGGCGCTGATCGAGCGCATCGCGGACCTCGTGCGCGACGGCGACATCGAAGGCATTCGCGACATCCGCGACGAGTCGGATCGCGAGGGAATGCGCATCGTTATCGACATGAAGAGCACGGCCGATCCGCGCATCGTGCTGAATCAGCTCTACCAGAAGACGCAGATGCAGGACACGTTCGGCGTGATCATGCTCGCGCTCGTCAATAACCGGCCGCGCGTGCTGACGCTCAAGGAAATCCTCGCCGAGCACATCTCGCATCGCGAGGTCGTGATTCGCAGGCGCACGAAGTTCGACCTCGAGAAGGCCGAGCGGCGGGCGCACATCCTCGAAGGCCTCAAGATCGCGCTCGCGAACATCGACGCGGTGATCGAGCTGATCAAGAAGTCGGCGAACGTCGAGGACGCGCGCGCGGGCCTCATGAAGACGTTCAAGCTCTCCGAGCTGCAGGCCAACGCAATCCTCGAGATGCGCCTTCAGCGACTCACGGGCCTGGAGCGCGAGAAGATCGAGCAGGAGTACCTCGAGGTGATCAAGCTGATCGAAGAGCTGCGCTCGATTCTGTCGTCGCGCGAGAAGGTGCTCGGGCTCATCAAGGACGAGCTGCGCGACCTCAAGAAGCGCTACGGCGACGCGCGGCGCACGGAGATCGTCGACGACGCGGGCACGTTCGACGTCGAAGACCTGATCGCCGAAGAGAGCATGGTGATTACGATCACGCACTCGGGCTACATCAAGCGGCTGCCGGTGACGACGTACAAGCGGCAGAATCGCGGCGGGCGCGGCGTGCAGGGAATGGGCGTGAAGGAAGAGGATTTCGTCGAGCATCTCTTCATCGCGTCGACGCACGAGTACATCCTCTTCTTCTCGAACCTCGGGCGCGTCTACTGGGTCAAGGTGCACGAGATTCCGGCGGCGGGGCGCGTGGCGCGCGGCAAGGCCATCGTCAATTTGCTCGAGATGCAGAAGGACGAGTCGGTGTCGGCGTTCATGCCGGTGAAGGAGTTCTCCGAAGAGAAGTTCCTCGTGCTCGCGACGAAGAAGGGGATGATTAAGAAGACGAAGCTGTCGGAGTACAGCCATCCGCGACGCGGCGGCATCAACGCGATCGTGCTCAAGGAAGGCGACGAGCTGATCGAGGCCGCGATCACCGATGGCACGAACGAAATCATCCTCGCGAAGCGCGGCGGCAAGGCGATTCGCTTCAAGGAAGAGACGGCGCGCACGGTGGGCCGCGTTTCGCAGGGCGTCACCGGCACCGACACCGACGGCGACGAAGGCGATGTCGTCGGGATGGTCGTCGTGAAGCGCGCGGCGTCGCTGCTCGTCGTCACCGAGAAGGGCTTCGGCAAGCGCACCGAGATCGACGAGTACCGGCTCACCGGACGCGGCGGCAAGGGCGTGCTCACGCTAAAGACCACCGACCGCAACGGCCCGCTCGTCTCGATCCACGAGGTCGTCGACTCCGACGAGCTGATGATCATCTCGAAGAGCGGCGTGTTGATCCGTCTGCCGATCGCGAACGTCAGCATGGTGGGCCGCAACACGCAGGGCGTGAAGCTCATCAAGCTCGACGAGGGCGATCAGGTCGTCGGCGTCGCGCGCGTCGTGAAGGAAGACGATGCCGAAGTCGAGGGCGGAGCCGGCGAAGCGGATGCCGGCGGCGCCGATGCGGGCGATGGCGATGGAGCCGGCGAGTAGCGCACCCGATCCGCGCTGGCGCGTGGATCGGACAGCGTTCGCAATTGTTTCGTTCGCCGAGGCGGAAGCTCTCGACCGCGCGTTCTGGCACTCCAAGACGCCGATCGAGCGGTTAGAAGCGATGGAAATGATCCGACAGATTTTCTACGGCGCCGACTATGCTGCCGCGGGAATGCAGAAGGTCTTCGAGATCGATCAACTCCCGTACCAGTGAACAACTCCTATACTGCCCGAGGAGTCGCGAGCCTCGCGCTGCATGTGCCGTTCGTTGTAGCTGCGGTGTGCGCTTCCGTTCTGGCGACACCCGCCGACTCCCGCTCCGACGAGACCTGCCTCGAGAAGACCATCGCGCTGATTCGGCCGACAACGCCGGTGAAAATCGACTTCGTCGGCGGCGGTTCAGCGCGCGGCATCGGCCTCGTTGCGCGCGGCGACTCGCTCCTCTTCAAGGCTCACCCAGATTCATTCGGTCAGCTCGCAGCCGGCGCATACTCGCGCGCCGAAATCGCGGGACTGACGTTCGGTTCCAAGCGCGAGGTCGATCCTCACTGGGGAATCGTCGGGTTCTTCGCCGGATACTTCCTCGCGTCGGGAGCCTGGAATGACGCGAAACCGGGTCGAATCGACGCGCCGATCGTCGGGCTGTTCGGCGGCGTCGTAACCGCGGCTGCTGCTGCGACGTTTCTCCCGCCGCTCTCGGTGGGATCCGAGACTTACATCCGCTGCGAGTGAGACGTCTCGGCGAGGCGGAGCATCGCTTCGATTTCCGCCGCGTCGAGGTCGTAGATGAAGTACGACGCGCCGACGCGCGCGTCGGGCGCGCGCTCGCGGAGGCGATCGAGGAATCGGAGGTAGGCGAGGGCGTCGCGCGCTTGCGTGACGCGTGTCGCGGCGCCGGGTTCGATCGAGCCGTCGGCGGCGAAGTAGGGCGACCAGCCTGGGTCGCGCGCAGTGAGCCCCTCTCGCGTGACGAGCCCCGCGCGCAGCGAGTCGAGCGCGGCTGTCGTCTCCACCGCAGCGCGGCGCGCATCCTCATGCGCATCGGTCCACTGCGGCCCGCTCGGCAGAAACGTGAGCGTCGGCGCGAAGATTCCCGATAGGCGCGTCACCGAGACTGCGAACGCGCCCGGCTCTGGCGTGCGTCCCTCCAGGAAGAGCTGCATCAGATTGTCGGCTGCGATTCCGTAGTACGCGGGGCTCGCGGAGCCTTCGTAGTCGATCGTGAATCGCGGCGCGGGGTGCTCGCGGAAGTACTCGCCGACGCGCTTCAGGTCGTGGCCCCAGTCGACGTTCGAGTCGATCAGGTGGCGATAGCCGCCCGCGCGCCCGCCGGCGATCGAGTTGAAGTACGCAAGCGGGTCGCGCCACGCGAAGACGCCGGAGAGCGCCGCGATGACGATCGCGATCGCAGAGGCGGTGGCGATGCGGCGCGCGCGCGGTGTGGGCGTGGCCGCTCGCGCCGAATCATCGCGCGCGGCCTGCGCGGTGACGCCATCGCGCACGCGCGCGAACGGCGCCGCGGCGATGAGATACATCACCGGATACAGCGGAAGGATGTGGCGATGCCCGATGTTCAGGCGGCTCGCGAGCGACGTCAGCGCATACGTCGCGGCGAAGAGGAGCATCGCGCGCATGCCGGGGTGGCTCCACAGCGACCGCGTGCGTGCGAGCGCGATCGCGCCGAGGAGAAGCGCGGCGATCGTCGCGAGCGGCGTCTTGTAGAGAAACGCGAGCGGGAAGTACGAGCGGAATCCCGTGTTCGAGACGCGGCCGTCGAGGAACGCGCCCCGCTTCTCCGACATGCGCAGCGTGAACATGAAGCCGTACAGGTAACTCTCAGGGAGCACGCGGTGATCGCGCGCGAAGCCGACGATGCGCGCGGGAGCGTCGTTCGGCGCGAGGACGTCGCGCCACGCTTCGTCGGGGCTCGCGGACGTGCGGCCGTACGGCATGAGGAAGCTCGGGCGCGCGGCGCTGGACGCGAGCGGCGTCGAGGCTTCGTAGCGGAAACCGCAGCTCGCCCATATCGCGGCGAACGCGGCGACGGCGATGATAGCGGCGCACGCGAGGAACGGCGCGGCGCGTGGCGGACGCGCCGCCTCGTGCGCGCTGCTCGCGCCGCGATCACGCGCGCCCGCGCCGGCGAAACGCAGCACCGCCACCGCGAGCGCCGCGGGCAACACGAGAACCCACGAAAACTTCGCGAGCACGAGAGTCGCCGCCGCCGCCGCGGCGAGCGCGACGTTCGCGGCGGTGATTCTCTCGAGCAGTCGCGTCCACGCCCACACGAACGCGAAGAAGCCGAGCGTCACGGGAAGATCCGCCGTCGCGTAGCGGCCATGCGCGAGAAGGTTGGGACACGTGAGCGCAAGCAGAAGCGCGGCCGCTGCCGCACGCGCCCCGAACCATTCGAACGCCACGCGATAGATCAAAATCGAAAGCAATCCGAGCAGTAGGAGATTCGGCAGGCGCGCCCATCGCAGAATCGTGTCGGTGTCGTTCGCGGTCGGCGGGCCGTCGACGGGCGCGTCTTGGCGCTGGTGCATGAAGCGGCTGCCGTAGCGCCACACCTCGCCGCCGAGGAAGTCGGGCGAATCGGTCGCCGGCAGATCGAGTCGCAGCGCGAGAAGCGGAAGCGCCGCGCTCCACTTCACAAGCGGCCCCGCCTCGGGATCGAGGTGCGCCTGCCCCGTGCGAAGCTGCACGTAGCCGGCGGTGATGTGCGCGGTTTCGTCCGACGTACACGCGTCGCGCGCCGCGCTCATCCAACCGAGCGCGATCTGCGCGGCCGCGAGCACAATGAGAATGCGCAGCGGAATCGGACGGTCGAAGAGGCTCATCGAGAGGCGCGCGCGCGGCATGACGAGGCGCATCTTACCGCGCCGCCGCGGCGCGAGCGAGATCGCAGCGCGCTCGCGTTGCTCCGCGCCGGCAGTGGCGCCGTCGCGCGCCTCCTGATACGCTCGGCAAACGATGGCGGTCAGCAGAGAGTATCGCGAATTCGTGATCGAGCAGCTCGAGCGCGTGACGCGCGTCGCGGCGAAGAGCATGTTCGGCGGCGTCGGCCTCTACGCGGACGGACTCTTCTTCGCGCTCATCGATGACGACACGCTCTACTTCAAGGTCGACGACACGAATCGCGGCGACTTCGAGTCCGCCGGCATGGGGCCGTTCATGCCATTCAAGGACGACTCGCACGTGATGCAGTACTACGAGGTGCCGGCGGACGTGCTCGAAGACGCGGCGACGCTCGCCGAGTGGGTCGCAAAGGCGGTGAGCGTGGCGCGAAGCCGGCGCGCAGCGAGAAAACCCGCGAAGACGAAATCGCCCAGTCCGAAGAAGGCGAGCGCAACCGCGAAGGCGAAGGAAAAGGCGGCGAGCGGCGCGGCAACGAAGAAGGCCGCGCGCAAGAAGAGGGTGCGATGAGCCAACAGAGTATCGACGCGTACGATTTGCCGGCGCGTGTCGCGTCGTACGACGCGGACATGGAGATCATGCATCCGAACCGCGCGAAGATGGTGGAGATCGCGCTCGACGTACTCCCGTTCGAGACGGCCGCGCCGCTGCGCGCGCTCGATCTCGGCGTCGGAACCGGCTTCTTCAGCGCGCGCTTCATGGCGCGCTTTCCCGCTGCGCGCGTCGTCGCGATCGACGGTGCTCGCGCGATGCTCGACCTTGCGACCGCGCGCTTCGGCGCCGACGCCGCGCGCGTCGAGTTCGCGGTCGCCGACTTCCGCACGCTGCACGATCTCGCGCTCACGCCGGAGGGCTTCGACGTCGTCTACTCCTCGTTCGCGCTGCATCATCTCAGCCGCGCGGAGAAAACGGCGCTCGTTCGCAACGCGCTCGCGCTTCTGCGCCCCGGCGGCTGGTTCGTCAACGCCGACATCGTCGTCGCCGGCTCGCGCGAGATCGAAGCGCGAATTCAGGCGCTGCGGCTGGCGGGCATCGTGGCGCGCGCGCGCGGCGCGGATCCGCGCTTCGGGACCATCGACGCAACGCGCCGCTTCATCGACGATCTTCAAGCCCGCGACGGCGATCAGCCTCTGACGCTCGAGGAGGACCTTGCGGTATTGCGCGACGCCGGCGTGCGCGGGGCGTCCGTCTTCTGGTCCGAACTGCGCGAAGCGGTGTGCGGAGGCTACAAGAGTTAGTCGGCCGTGAGTCGGCGTTTCATGCGCGCGCGTGATCGTGTGCGCCGCGCGAACTCGCAACGGGAGGGTGTCGCTGTGCCGTGGATTCAACTCGCAATTGCGGGTGTTCTCGAGGTCGGGTGGGCGATCGGTCTGAAGTACAGCGCCGGGTTCTCGCGCCCGCTGCCGACCGCGCTGACGATCGCTGCGATGATCGGGAGCATGGTGTTGCTCGCGTCGGCGGTAAACTCGCTCCCGGTCGGCACGGCCTACGCGGTATGGACCGGCATCGGTGCGGTCGGAACGTGTATCCTCGGCATCATTCTCTTCAACGAGTCGGTGTCGCCGCTGCGCCTCGGCTTCATCGCGCTCATCGTCATCGGAATTCTCGGGCTCAAGTTCGTGGAGGGCCGCGCATGAAAACGCCAACGCGGAAAGCGGCTAAGAAAGCCGCGCCGAAATCGTCTCGCAAGGCTCAGATTATCGGCGGCATCAGTACGGAGGCGGTCGAGAAGGCGACGGGCAAAGGCTGGACGGAGTGGCTCAGGATTCTCGACGCCGCGGGTGCGCGCAAGATGAATCACAAGGAGATCGTCGCGGTTGTGACGAAGGCGCACCGCGTCTCCCCGTGGTGGCGGCAGATGGTGACCGTGGGATACGAGCAGGCGCGCGGTCTCCGCGTGGCGCATCAGAAGGTGGACGGATTCTCGGCGAGCCGCAGCAAGACGGTCGCGGCGCCGATCGCGGTTCTCTATGCCGCGTGGAGCGACGCGCGCGTGCGCGCTCGCTGGCTCGGCCCCGACGCGAAGTCGCTCGTGGTGAGCACGTCGACGAAGAACAAGTCGCTGCGCGCCGTCTGGCAGGGTGGCGCAAGCCGGGTCAACGTCACGTTTTGGGCGAAGGGCGCCGCGAAGAGTCAGGTGGCCGTCGAGCACAACAAACTTGCAAGCGAGAGCGACGTAGCGCTCATGAAGGCGTTTTGGGGCGAAGCGCTCGAGCGCATGAGAGGCGCGGTGGAGAAGAAACGATGAAACGAGGCAGTCGATGAGCGCGGCACCGAAGATTCTCGTGTTCGCGGGGAGTCTGCGCGAGCATTCGTATAACAAGAGGCTCGCGCGCATAGGCGCGGATGCGGCGCGCGCCGCGGGCGGCGATGTGACGCTCATCGATCTGCGCGATTTCGCGATGCCGATTTTCGACGAGGATCTCGAGACGCGCGACGGATTGCCCGCGGGCGCGCGGCGGTTCAAGGACGCGCTCCTCGCGAACGACGGAATCCTGCTCTCGGCGCCCGAGTACAACAGCTCGATCACGGCGGCGCTGAAGAACGCGATCGACTGGGCGTCGCGCCCCGTCCCGGGCGAGGCGCCGCTCGGATGCTTCGCCGGAAAGGTCGCGGCGCTACTGAGTGCGTCGCCGGGCGCGCTCGGCGGATTGCGCGGACTCGTTCACGTGCGCGCGATTCTCGGCAACATCAAGGTGCTCGTGCTCCCCGAACAGTTCGCGCTCATGAAGGCCGACGATGCGTTCGACGCCGACGGCCGCTTGAAGAATCCGAAACAGCAAGAGACGGTCGCGCGCATCGCGTCGACTCTCGTAACGACGATCGCGAAGTTGAAGACGTGAGCAAGAACCGCGTACTGCACAAGGTCATCGATCGCACGCCGGTGGAGCGCGCGCACCTGGTCGGCGTGATTCTGCCGAACGACAACCGCGGGGACGCGTCGGCGTCGCTCGAGGAATTGGGCGCGCTCGTGCTCGCCGCGGGCGGCGAGGTTGCGGGGCAAAGTTTGCAGGCGCGCTCGCGCATCGAGGGCGCGACGTACATCGGCTCCGGGAAGGTCGACGAGCTGCGCGACGCCGCGCGCGAGCAGGGCGCCACGCTCATCGTTTTCGATAACGACTTGTCGCCCGCGCAGGCGCGCAACGTCGAGAAGGTGACGGCGGTGAAGGTGATCGATCGCTCGGAGCTGATTCTCGACATCTTCGCACGGCGTGCGCAGAGCGCGATGGCGCGCGCGCAGGTCGAGCTCGCGCAGCTCGAGTACCAACTGCCGCGGCTGACGAATTTGTGGGAGCACCTCTCGCGATTGGGCGGCGGCATCGGAACGCGCGGCCCCGGCGAGACGCAGCTCGAGGTCGACCGGCGCCGCGTGCGCGAACGCATCAAGCACTTGCGCGAGAGCCTCAAGAAGGTCGAGCGCGTGCGCGCGGTGCAGCGCAAGGGGCGGCGCAATCTGCTATCGATCGCGCTCGTCGGATACACGAACGCGGGGAAGTCGAGCCTCATGAACTGCCTCTCGGACGCGGGCGTTTTCGTCGAGGACCAGGTGTTCGCGACGCTCGACACAACGACGCGTCTCGTGCCGCTCGGCACGGACTACCCGATCCTTCTCACCGACACCGTCGGTTTCATTCGCAAACTGCCGCACCAGCTCGTGGCGTCGTTCCACGCAACGCTCGAAGAAGTCGTGACGGCGGATCTGCTTCTCGTGGTCGTCGACGGTTCCGATGCACGGCATCTGGCGCAGCTCGAAACGGTCAACGACGTGCTCGATCAGATCGGCGCGGGAAACACACGCCGGCTTCTCGTCGTGAACAAGCGGGATCAAGTCGGCGACGAGGAGGCCGCGAACCGCCTCTTGCGCATGCACGGCCCGGGCGTGGTTGTCAGCGCGCGGACAGGCGAGGGGATCGATGCGCTCAAGCGCGCGCTCGCGGAGTTCGCGGGCGAGAGCCGCGACAGCTATCGCGTCGTCATGCCGCTCTCTGCCGCCCGCGATCTTGCCGAGCTGCACGCGCGCGCGGACGTCCTCGAGAGCGAGTTCACTCCCGAGGTCGTCACGCTGATCGTGCGGGCGCGGTCCGAGGATGTCGGCTGGTTGCGCGCGCGCGGGCATAGCGTTCAACCGCTCGACAGCTGAGGCGCGCCATCGCGCTGCTTCCGACCGTTCGTGCGTTCGCGTTTCCGCGCTGCGCGGGGTCGCCGGCGGAGCGGCGCGCCGCGGAGATGGCGGCGGCGCGTTTCGAGGCGCTCGGCCTGGCAGCAACGCGCGAGCCGTTTCGTGCGAGCGTCGATGCGATTCGCCGCTTCAAGCTGATGCTTCATCTCGGCGGCGCGGCATGCGCCGCGCTCACCTGCGCTGCGGCCTCCGCAACGCCGGCGCTCGGAGCGCTCATCGGGACCGCGACACTCGCGGCGGCGTCGCTCGCGGGCCGCTGGTCGATTCGCGCCGAGCGCGCGTTCGACTCGGGCCGAATCATCGAAAGCGAGAACGTCGTTGCGCGAAGAGCGGTGGATGCGACCGCTGCTGCGCCGGTGCCAGACGCCCTCGCGCCGCGCGTCGTGTTTCTCGCGCACGTCGATAGCAAGTCGATGCGCTGGCCGACGTCGGTAGCCGCGTCGCTACTGATCGGTGCGGTGGCGGGGCTTGCGCTCGTCGCGGGATGGTGCGCGCTCGCCGCTCTGCACGCCGTTCCGCCGCCGGGTGCCGCGGCCGCCGCGACCGCGGGCGTCGTCATCGCGTCCGCGTTCGCTCTCGGACTCTTCAACTCGTCCGGCAACGAGTCGCCCGGTGCGATGGACAACGCGTCGGGAGTGGCGGTCCTGCTCGAACTCGCGGGGACGCTGCCGCACGACGCTGCGTTCGATGGCGCGGATCTCACGTTCGTCGCGACGGGCGCGGAGGAGATCGGCCTCGCGGGGGCGATGCGCTGGATTCAACGCCACGCGCCGGAGTGCCCGCGCGGCGCGACGCTCTTCATCAACTTCGATTCAGTTGGCGTCGGTGAAGCGATCGTGGTGATGAACGCGCGCGGCGCGGCGCCGGTTCGCGGTGACGCGCGTGTGCGCGTGGGAATCGCGCAACTCGCGCGCTGCGTGGCCACCGAAGTCGGGATCGCGCTGCGCGTGGTGCCCGGCCTCCTCGGCGTCGGCGTCGACACGATGCCGGTCGCCGCGCGCGGTTTCGCGACCATCACGATTCTCGGCGAGGTGCTCGGCCCGGCGTCGCGCCGCTTCCATTCGCGTCGCGACACGGTCGACCATCTCGACGAGGCCGGCCTTCGCCGCGCCGCCGACTTCGGTCGCGCGATCGCACTCGCGTGGATCGACGCCCAGCGCAATGCGCGCGGCGACGCAGCGAGACCAGCCGCGCAGGCGCGGCGTTTACCGTAGGATTTCTCGCCGCTGCGGGCCGCGCGCTAACACCGATTCCCGCGAATTTGTCGCGTCAGGGCGATTCTGGGGGCCCCAATCGAGAGTCACAACCCTTGACAGCGTCGAGCGGGCGCGGCTAAAATCGCAGCATGTTTTTCGCATCTTCCCTCCCGCTCGACTCCGCCGACGCTCGCGCGCTGCTTGCGCTACTCATCGACACATCGCTGAAAGGCGGGATCATTCTCGCCGCCGCTGCCGCGCTGACCGCGGGGTGGCGCCGTGGTGCTGCGGCTTCGCGCCATCTGTTGTGGCTGCTTGCGATCTCGAGTGTGCTTGCCCTTCCCGCGCTTCGCATCATCGTGCCGGCTTGGGGGCTTCCTTGGGGCCCGGATATTCTCGCGCTCCCAGAGGCCGACGCGATCTCGACGGTTGCGATCACCGAACCCGCGACGACCGTCGTGCCGTCACGGTCGATTCCGTGGGGCGCAATCGTGCTCGCGATTTGGGCAGCGGGTGCGTTCGTGTTTCTTGTGCGCTTCGCTATTGGGATGTTCGCCGCTTCGCGTCTCGCTCGCCGGTCCACTCCCGACATGAACTCGGGCTGGGCGCGCGAACTCACGGATCTCGCGGGCGCGCTCGGTCTTTCGCGCCGCGTCGAGCTTCGCCGGTGCGCCGAGAAGACGATGCCGATGACTCTCGGCGCGTTCCGCCCGGTCCTCCTCCTCCCGCGCGAAGCCGACGCGTGGCCGCTGCTACAAAAGCGGCTCGTTCTCCTGCACGAACTCGCACACATCCGCCGGTGGGACTGCCTCACGCAGATTCCAGCGCAGATCGCGTGCGCCGTGTTCTGGTTTCATCCGCTTGTTTGGTTCGCGTCGCGCCGCCTTTACCTCGAACGCGAACGCGCCTGCGACGACGCCGTGCTCGACGCGGGCGTGAAGGCCTCCGACTACGCGCAGACGCTGCTCGAAACGGCGCGCGGTCTTGCGCCGCTCCCGGCCGGGCTCGCCGCCGCGGCCGCGCTGGCGCGCTCGCCGCTCATCGAGGGCCGGCTTCGCGCGATTCTCGATCCGCGCCAGAGCCGTCGCCCTGCGGGAATTCTCGGCGGCGTGTTGATCGCGCTCGTCGTCGCCGCGCTGGCCGTGCCGCTCGTTGCGCTGCGCCCCGCGCCGCCGCCCTCCGCGCCGGTCGATGCCGCGCTGAACGCAGCGACCGATTCCGACGCGACCCCTCTCTCCGTCGCCGCGAACACGCCGGCCGGACGTTCGTCGAAGGCAGCGAGCGCCGAAATCGCCGCGACAGCCCCGGCGGCGTTGCCTGAGTGCAAGTCGCGCGTCGAGATCATGCGTCTGGAGGCCGCCGCCTCGAAGCATTTCCTCAATCGCGATTGGGCGAAGGCCGCGGAATCTTTCGAATCGCTGCTCGAGTGCAAGCCTTCGGATCCGCAGTTGTGGTTCGAACTCGGCTACACGAATCGTGCGCTCGGAAGCTACGACCGCAGCATCCAAGCTTATGGCCGCGCGCTCGCGCTCGGGCATCGGCCCGCGGTCGCGATGTACAACCTAGCTTGCGCGTACTCCATGAAGAACGAGCGCGACGTCGCGTTCGAGTGGCTGCAGAAGTCGCTCGGCGCCGGCTTCAGCTTCAAAGAACTGCTCACGAACGATCGTGATCTTGAGAATCTCCGCGGCGATCCTCGCTTCGACGGGTTGCTCGCGGCGTATTCTCTCGCATAAGAGAAGGAGATTCCGTGCCGACGAAAGAACATTCGTACCTGAGCCGTCGCGAGCGGCAAATCATGGACGTCTTGTATCGCCGCGGGCGTGCAACCGTCGCGGAGGTCATGGACGGGCTCGACGACCCTCCCGGCTACTCCGCGGTTCGCGCGATGCTGCGAATTCTCGAGGAGAAGGGACACTTGCGGCACGAACAGGACGGCCCGCGGTACGTTTTCATTCCGCGCGTCACGCGCGATCGCGCGCGGCGTTCGGCCCTCACGCACCTGATCCAAACCTTCTTCGACGGATCGACGGAAGAGGCGATGGCCGCGCTTCTCGGGATGCCGCAGTCGAAACTGTCGGCCGAGGAACTCGAGCGGCTCTCGCAGATTATCGAGAAGGCGCGCAGCGAAGGGCGTTAACGCGCTCGTTGCCGCTGCGCCGCCATGTCGCCGCGAAAATCTTTCCGAGAATCTGCGGTTCGAGGGATTGACGGTTTCGCGGGGCAGTGCTAAAATCATAGCAGTCGGCTAGGGAATTCGCAGATTCTCATCGCGGGTTCGGAGCCGGCGCAAGACACGAGGTTCTCCCAGAACGCGAGATTCTTGCGGGAGGGGCGCCCGGTGTCGCGAAGTGACGTCAAAGCTGGAAATCCCCGGGGGCACGGGGGCCAATTTACCGCCGAACACACTCCTGCAAGGCGGATGTTGGATGCTCCCGGCGCTTGACGACACGGTAGCGATCGCCAGGTTGCTCCTCCTTCGTCTTTAAGCCGCTTTCTTTGAACGCGCCACGACGCGGCACCGTCTACACCGCAACGCTCCGAGCCGATCTGGCCCGGCAGCCTCTCGCACACTCCCGTCATTTGCCACATTGGGGGAACGCTCTCGTGCCGACGCGACCTGACGTGCTCGCCGCGCTTCGCGGAATGGAATCGATACGCGCTCTCGTGTTGAGCGCTGCGTTGCCCGCGCTCGCCGCGTCCGCCGCGTGGGCGCCGAGCACCGCGAGCGCCGACGAATTCGAGGCAACGCCTCTACCGAACCTCCGCGTCGAACGCGCCCCGGGCGCGATCACGATCGACGGCGACCTGAACGACGCGGGTTGGGCAAACGCCGCGCGCGCCAGCGGATTTTGCGAGGCGCGACCCGGCGATCAGACGAAGCCGTCGGTCGACACCGAAGTGCTCGTCACCTACGACGACGCCAACTTCTATCTCGCGTTCATAGCGCAAGACGATCCCGCCGCGATCCGGTCGTCGCTTCGCGCGCGCGACGAAATCTTCCGCGAGGATTTCATCGGCATCATCCTCGACACATTCGGCGACGCGGCGATGCAGTACGAGTTCTTCTGCAATCCCATCGGCATTCAGGGCGATCTTCGCGCAACGAGCAACGACGAGGACTCGAACTTCAACCTCGTGTGGGAGTCGATGGGGAAGATCACGGCGACGGGCTACCAAGTGGAAGTGGCGGTGCCGTTCAAGAGCCTGCGCTTCCCGAACCAGCCCGAGCAGGTGTGGCGCGCAAACTTTTGGCGCACGCACCCGCGCGATAGCCGGCGGCAATACTCGTGGGCGGCGATCGATCGCGACGACCCTTGCTTTCCGTGTCAGTTCGGAACGCTGACTGGCATCACCGGAATCCGTCCGACCAACGATGTCGAGATCCTGCCGTCACTCGTCGGTTTTCAATCGGGCGCGTTGCGCGACGACGACGACCCCGCGTCCGGGTTCGACAACGAGGCCGTCGACGGCGATGTCTCGCTCGGAATGCGTTACGCGATCACGTCGAACCTCGCGGGCGAGGCGACGCTCAATCCCGATTTCAGCCAGATCGAATCGGACGCGGCGCAGATCGACGTCAACACGACGTTCGCGCTCTTCTTTCCCGAGCGGCGGCCGTTCTTTCAAGACGGCAGCAATCTCTTCCAAACGTGGTTCGACGCTGTGTACACGCGCTCGATGAACGATCCGTCGGTCGCGGCGAAGGTGACGGGCCAGGTCGGGCGCACGAGCGTCGCGTACGTCGGCGCACGCGACGAACACTCGCCGATCATCTTGCCATTCGAGGACCAGAGCGAATTCCTCATCGCCGGCAAGAGTACGTCGAACGTGCTGCGCGTGAAGCAAACGATCATGCAGGACTCGTTTCTCGGCGCGCTCGTGACCGACCGCCGCCTCGACGGCGGCGGATCTGGAACCCTCTTCGGCGCCGATGGGAGCGTTCGCTTCCTGCGCAACTACCGCTTCGAGTTGCAGGGGCTACTGAGCCGCTCGCGCGAGCCCAACGACGCGAGTCTCACGGAAGATGTCGACCAAGAGACATTCGACGACGGGGATCACACGAGCGCGTTCGACGGCGAGCGTTTCTGGGGCAACGCGGTGTACGCGAGCATCGAGCGCAGCGCGCGCGTCTGGAACCTCGACTTCGACTACCGCGACATGAGTCCGACGTTTCGCGCCGACAACGGTTTCATCACGCAGAACGACCGCCGCATGGCGTCGGGGTGGACTGGGCTCCACTTTCGCCGGAATCTCGGGTTCGTCGAGCAGATCGAGCCGAGCATCAACCTCGCGCGCGTGTGGAATCATCGCGGCCTCTTCAAGGACGAGTGGGTGCGGCCGCAGATCTGGATGCAATTCAAAGGGCAGACAAACTGCAGCATCGCGTACCTCGCGAGTCGCGAGCGCTTCCGCGATCTTCTCTTTCCCGGAATTCGGCGCCTCGAGTTCGAAGTCAGAACCGACGCCGCCGAGGTGGTGTCGGGCGGATTCGAGATGGCTACGGGACGATCGATCGCGCGCCGGCTCGACACGCCGGTCCTCGGACGCGGCGCGACGTATGCGTTTTGGGGCGAGGTGAAACCGGTGAATCGCCTCGTGATTGCCCCGGAGGTGCGATGGTCGAACCTCGACTATCCGGACGGTCGCGATATCTTCGAGGGCTACATCGCGCGGACGCGAATCAACTATCAGTTCACGCGCGAACTCTTCATGCGTCTCGTGCTGCAATACGACCACTTCGATCAGGCGTACGACGTCGAGCCGCTCGTTTCGTACGTCATCAATCCGTTCACCGTCTTCTACCTCGGCTCGACGCACGCCTACAGCGAGTACGACGACGAGGGCGAGGTGACGGAAACGGCCCGCCAGTTCTTCCTCAAGCTGCAGTATCTCTTCCGGGTCTAAGAACTCGCCGCGGGGCCGCATCGCGTGAGCGCGGCATGACGCAGCGCGGCTGCACGGTGTTGCTCGCCGCGAGTCGTGGCGCTATGCTCGCTGGCTTTCGCGGCGCGCCCACTCGTGCGCGCGCCTCGCCGCGCCGATCATTGTGCCGGGGGATTCCATGCAGAAGAGCAGCGCCGACTATCTCGTCATCACACTTTCCGGGCAGGACCGCCCGGGAATCACCGCCGCGTTCTCGAAGATCTTTCAAGATGCGCGTGCCCGCATCGTCGATGTCGAACAAGCCACGCTCCAGGATGTTCTCGCGCTTTCGTTTCTGGTCGATCTCTCGTCGAGCGGCGGCGCGCGGCGCGATGTGCTCAAGGACCTCCTCTATCAGGCCAAGGAGATGGGGCTCGATCTGAACTTTCGCGTCTTTCCGGCGGAGGAGATGGTCACGCGCCAGTCGCGACATCTCTACGCGGTGACGTGTATCGCGTCGAAGCCGATGACCGACGTGCTCGCGCAGATCGCCGCGGTGCTCGCGCAGAGCAAGGTCAACATCCTGACGATTCGCTGCCTCGCCGAGCGGCAGTTCACGTGTCTCGAGATGGACGTCGACGCAAGCCACGCGCGTGTGAAAGCGCGCTTCAAAGAGGAGATCCTCGCGGCGTCGTCGGCGATCGGCATCGACATCGCCGTGCAGCGCGAGAGTGTGTTCCGCCGGAACAAGCGCCTCATCGTGTTCGACATGGATAGCACGCTCATCTCGCAAGAAATCGTCAACGAGCTGGCGAAGATCCGCGGCGTCGAGCGAGAGGTCGCGCGGCTGACGGAGCGCGCGCTCGCCGGCGAGATGGATTTCCGCGAGTCGCTGAAACAACGCGTCGCGTTCTTGCGCGGCCTGTCGCGCGCGCAACTCGCGAAGGTCGCGAGCAACATCTCGCTCAATCAGGGCGTCGAGCGTCTTCTGCGCGTCGTGAAGCTTCTCGGCTACAAGGTCGCGCTCGTCAGCAGCGGCTTCGATTTCTTCACGTCGTATATGCAGGAGAAAGTCGGGCTCGACTACGCGTACGGCAATCGCATGGAGATGAAAAACGGCAAGGTAACGGGCCGCCTCACCGGCGAAATCATCGACGCCGTAGCGAAGGCGCGCATCCTCAACGAAATCGCCGCGCGCGAAGGAATCCTCCCGGAGCAAGTCGTCGCAATCGGCGACGGCGCCAACGATGTGATGATGCTCAGCCAAGCCGGCCTCGGAATCGCGTACCAGGCGAAGCCGATCGTCAAAGAGCGCGCGGACGCGAGTATCTCCGGCGGCGGAATGCTGTCGGTGCTCTACCTGCTCGGTATTACGGAGCGCGATCTCGCGGAGATCGAGGGCGCCGCGCGCCCGTAACGCCCGCCGAAAACGGGGCCGCGTGTGTTCACGCCGCGCTTCAAACCGGCCGGCGCGCGCGCTCTCTGCCTAGCCGCGGTGCGCCAGCGCCGCTGCGCCGGATGCTTCGATCGCGTCGTCGCCTCGCGCGGTGAGGCGCACACCGTTCGTCACGACTTCGACGAAGCCGTCGCGCACGAGCGCGCGCAACACGCGAGCAAGCCGCCGCCGGCTCCATCCGAAGCGCCGCTCGATCGCCGCGCGCGGCACCGCGTCGCCATCGTGTTGAAGGTGAAGCATGAGAAGTTGGCCGGAGAGGCGCAGCGCGAGCGCGCGGTGCGTGAGCGCGCGGCGAATGAGCCCGTGGCGCGGCGAGAAGAGGAGCGCCGCGAGAAAGAACGCACCCGCCGCGACCGCCATGCCGCCTGCGATCGAGCAGTCGTACCAGCGCGCGAACGCGTATCCCGAGATCGCGGAGGCGATGCCGATTCCGATTGCGGCGACGATCATCCGGCCGAGGCTCTCCGTGAGCAGGTACGCGGCGGCCGGCGGCACGACGAGCATTGCGACGACGAGAATCGCGCCGACGGATTCGAACGCGCCGACCACGGTGATGGAGACCGCGCTCATCAGTAGGTAGTGAAGCAGCACCGGCGAGAACCCGACGGCCGCGGCTAACTCCGCGTCGAACGTCGTGAGCTTGAGCTCCTTCCAGAACGCAGCGACGAACGCGATGTTGAGAGCGAGCACGCCGCCCATCACCCAGAGCGCCTTCGGTCCGAGCGCGCGGCCTGCAAGCGTGAGCGTGTTCCACGGCGCGAACGCGATCTCGCCGTAGAGCACGCAATCGAGATCGAGATCGACCTGGCCTGCGAAGCGGCTGATGAGAATGACGCCGATCGAGAAGAGCGCGGGGAAGACGACGCCGATCGAAGCGTCGG
This sequence comes from bacterium, assembly GCA_046160485.1. Taxonomy (GTDB): domain Bacteria; phylum Orphanbacterota; class Orphanbacteria; order JBJXGV01; family JBJXGV01; genus JBJXGV01. Next base: position 76,270 of record JBJXGV010000009.1, read on the forward strand.
AGTGCATGCGGCGGCTGCGATCGAGTACGCCGACGAGGAAGACCGTGACGACGCCGAGTGCGCCGGCGCCGATGACCATCGGCAGCGCGCTGCGCTGGCCGGTGAGAAGAAACGCGATCACGATGCCGGGGAGTACGGCGTGGCTTACGGCGTCGCCGAGGAGCGCCATGCGCCGCAGCACGAGAAAGCTGCCGATGAGCGCACAGCTTGCCGCGACGAAGCAGCCGATGAGGATGATCACGAGAGTGGGATTCATCGCGCCGCGCGCCTGGGCGGAATGCGCCGGCCGTGCGGATCGACGCTCGGGTAGTCGAAGGCGCGCTCGATCTCGTCGACGGCATCCTCGGAGAGCGCGTGTTCCATCGCCTCGGCGTCGCGATGCACGTGATCGGCCGGCAGCTCGAGCCGCCGCGCGAGGTAGACCTCCCACAGCCGGTGTTTGCGGATGACGCGCTCGGCCTCCGCGAGCCCGCGCTCCGTGAGGCGCAAGTCGTCGCCCGCGCTTTCGACGAGCCCCGCGCGCACGAGCGGCCGCGCGAACCGGTCGAGATCGCCGCCGCTCTGGCCGCGCACGCCCATGAGCGCCGGCCGCGACGTGAACGTGTCCCACGCCGCCGCGCCCTCGCCGAGACGATAAAGATCCTTCAAGAGATTTTCGCGGCGGATTCGGTTGGCGACGACGCGTTCGTTGCGCCGCGCCCAGACGAGCCCGCGGCGCGGCGCGAAGAGGAGCGAGATCACGAGGATCGCGCTCGAGACGAGGACGATGCTCGGGCCGGTGGGCAAGCGGCCGATGGAGGCGCTCGCGATCGACCCGGCCGCGCCCGCGGCGCCGCCGATCGCGCCGGAGAGAACCGCCATCACGCCGAGCCGGTCGGTCCATTGCCGCGCGGCGGCGGCGGGCGTGATCAGCGTCGCGACCATGAGCACAACGCCGACGGTTTGCAGCCCGACCATCACGACGACGACGAGCAGGCACGTGAGTCCGATCTCGAGCGCGCGCATCGGCAGGCCGATGCTCGCACCGAACGCGCGATCGAACGCGAGGAGCTTGAACTCCTTGAAGAAGAGGACGACTGCGAGGATCGCGATTCCGCCGAGCACCGCCATGACGACGATGTCTTCCGTGACGAGCGTCGCCGCTTGGCCGAAGAGATAGCGATCGAGCCCGCTCTGGTTGCCGCCTGGGAGTTTCTGGATGCGCGTGAGCAGCACGATGCCGACGCCGAAGAAGACGGAGAGGACGATTCCCATCGCCGAGTCTTCCTTGATGCGGCTCCAGCGCACGACGCCGAGGATGAAGAGCGCGCCGATCGTGCCCGAGGCGAGCGCGCCCGCGAGGAGAACGAGCGAGTCCTTCGAGCCGGCGATGAGAAAAGCGAGGCAGACGCCGGGGAGCGCGGCGTGCGCGAGCGCGTCGCCGAGGAGGCTTTGGCGGCGCAAGAGCGCGAAGCTGCCGAGCACGCCGCCGATCACGCCGAGGAGCGACGAGCCGATGAGGACATTGCGCAGCGTGAAGGTCATCTCCACGGCGCGGCTAACCCTTGTTGGCGCTGCGCTGCGTCAGGAGCGCCTCGGCGGCCTGCGAGAGAATCGTCAAGCGCCCGCCGTAAGTACGCTGCAGGTTTTCGTTCGTGAACGTGGTCGCGATCGGACCGGCGGCGATCAATCGCATGTTGAGGAGGACGACGGTGTCGAAGTACTCCGCGACGGTTTGAAGATCGTGGTGAACGGCGATCACCGTGCGGCCGGTCGAGCGGAGTTCGCGAAGGAGCGTGAAGATGGCGCGCTCGGTCGTGGCGTCGACGCCGGCGAACGGTTCGTCCATGAGATAGAGCCGCGCGTCCTGCGCGAGCGCCCGCGCCAAGAATACGCGTTGCTGCTGCCCGCCCGACAGCTGGCTAATTTGACGGTGCGCGAGATCGCGGATGCCGAGTTTGTCGAGGCACGCAAGCGCGGCCTCGCGATGGCGCCGCGCCGGGCGCCGAAACCATCCGACGCTCCCGTAGAGCCCCATCGTCACGACGTCGAGCGCGCTCGTCGGAAAATCCCAGTCGACGCTTTCACGCTGCGGCACATAGCCGACCCACGAGCGGCGCTGCTCGTACGGCGCGCCATAAATCTGCACCCAGCCCGTCGTCGGCTTCAGGAGCCCCAGGATCGCCTTGAGCAGCGTCGTCTTGCCCGCGCCGTTTGGGCCGACGATCGCGATGAGCCGCCCTTCCGGGAGCGCGAGATCGATGTCCCAGAGCACCGGCTTCGTGCGATACGCGACGGTGAGATCGTGCACCTCGACAGCGATGCCGCTACCGGCTTCGTGTTGGGCGCCGGATGCTCCGGCCGCCGGATCCGAGTGCGCGAAGAGTTTCTGCTTCATCAGCGAAGCGCCTCGACGATCGTCGTCACGTTGTGCCGCACCATTCCGATGTACGTCCCGTCCGGGGTTCCCGCGGCGCCCATTGCGTCGGAGTAGAGCAGCCCGCCGATCGCCACGTCATGACCGCGATCCTTGCACGCGGCCTGCACCGCCTCAATCGACTTCTTCGGCACACTCGTCTCGACGAAGATCGCTTTCACCTTGCGCTCGGCGATCATCGCGACGAGCGCATCGACGTCCTTAAGCCCCGCCTCGGCCGCCGTGCTGATTCCCTGCAGGCCGCGAACCTCGATGTTGTAGCGGCGCCCGAAGTAGCCGAACGCATCGTGCGCGGTCACGAGGACTCGCCGTTCCACGGGAATCGTCGCGATCTCCGCGCCGACCCATTCGTCGAGTTCGCGCAGTTCGTCGCGCAGCCGGCCGGCGTTTCGTTTGAACTCCTCCGCGTGCGGCGGATCGAGCTTCGACAGTTCACGCTCGATCACATCGATCGTGCGCGCCCAAAGACTGACATCGAACCAAATATGCGGATCGTAGTGGCCGGCGAGTTCCGGCGGCTCGCGCAGCTCGACCTCGGGGATCGCCTCCGCAACCGGCACGACCGCGCGCGTGCTCGCCATCTTCACGAGGATGTCGCCCATCTTTCCTTCCAGGTGGAGCCCGTTGTAGAGAATCAGGTCGGCCTCGGCGAGCCGTCGCACATCGCTCTCGCTCGCCTTGTAGAGGTGCGGATCGACGCCGGCGCCCATGAGCGCGTCGACGCGTGCGTGCGGCCCCGCGACGCGCGACGTCATGTCGGCGATCATGCCGATCGTCGTGACGACGCGCGGCGGCCCGGACCGCTCTTGCTTGCCGGCGCACGCGGCGAGCGCAAGGCCCGCGAGCGCGACACCCGCGATGAAGCGTTGGCGCTGGCGCGCCGAGGCGGCGCGCGCGGATTTTCTCATTGGCATCTTGTCTTCCTTACGGGTTGCGATTGTTGGGTGCATGCGAATCATCTGTCAAAAGTAAGAGGCGACGCCGAACGCGACGCCGGCTTCGCGAGCGCCGACGTTGAAGCGGTCGCGCTGCCAATCATATTGGTAGTCGAGTTTGAAGACCGTTTCGGAGACGGGGCGCATGTTGATGCCGAGCGTCAGCCGCTGCGTGCTGTCGCCGGCGCGTCCGGCGTCGAGGTCGACCGCGTCGTAGCGCACGACAGCGGCGAATCGCGACTCTGGAAGCGCGACGATCTTGCCCCCGAGGAAGCGCGCGCTGATCTGCGCGTAGAGCCCGCGCTGGCGCGAGGCATGGATCTGCGCGAGCGGCGCGGGTACGTCGATCGCCGCGCGCGCCGCCTCACCGAGAAACTCGAACCGCCGCCACGACGACTCGAGATCGATCGCGAATATCGAGACGTCGCGTCTCTCGTCCACCGCAAGTCCCTCGCGCGTGTACGTGTTGTACGGCCCCGAGTGTGCGGAGAGACCGACCTCGACCCTCGGGGCCGGGCTTACGGCCACGCGGCCGACGACCGACGGGCGCGCGTTGTTGTCCTCCCAGTTTTTCTTCCCGCCGGCGATGCGCGTCCCGTCCGCGCTTCCCGCCAGAACGCCGTCGTTGAGCCCGTTCACGGCGTAGATCTCGTAAGTGACGCGCGCAGCCGTCGACGGATAGAACGCGCCGAGAAATCCCATTCCCGGTTCCGACAGCGTGGCCGCGATGATTTCCGTGCTCACGAGCGGGCGGTCGATCAGTTCGTTCGCGGGGCTGTCGTGCGCGACGTTGAACCGCCCGAGCGGCGAGAGAAGAACACCTCCGCGAAACGTCAGCCCTTCGTCGATTTCGACGTCGATGATCGCGAGTTCGACGACGACTTCTTCGCCCCCCTCTTCGAACTCGATCTCCGCAGCGAGTCGGACGCGATCGGAGAGCGGCGCGAACGTGAAGAGATTTAGGCGCGGCAAGAGAAAGGACGTTTCTTCGCGCGCACCGTCGGCGTACGCGACGCGGAAAGCGGTTTCCGCGTAACCGCCGAAGAGCGTGCGGCCGGAGGCGCGAGTGATGAACGGCCGGTCGTAGATCCCCTTTTCAACGAACGGGCGCGGCGCGGTGAGTGTCGTGTCGTTCGACGCGAGTGCGGCGCCGGGCGCATTGCAGACGCACGACGCCGCGATTGCGAGGACGGCCGCGGCGCCGCGCGCGCGTTTAGCCCGCCGCGACGATGATCTCGATGCCATCGGTAGTCTCCTCGACGAAAAGTTGCGCGAGCGGTTCTTCAGCGGGCCCGCGCACGACGCGCCCCGCGCGATCGAACACCGACCCGTGGCACGGGCACGTGAAGCCGTTGCGCCCCGGCTTGAGCGCGCAGCGTTGATGTGTGCAGAGCGCGGAGAACGCGAGGAAGTCCGATGGCGTGCCGTCGTCGCGCACATCCCACACGAGGATGATCGGCTCGGCGTACTCCGCGGCTTGCACGACGAGCGCGCGATCGGGAGCGTTCGCGGGCGAGAGATTTGCGCGCGGCACCGCGATGCGGCCGCGCGAGAGCGACCCGCGGAACCGCGGGGCCACTGCGCACCCAGCCGCGCCCGCCGAGCCGGCAGCCAGCGCCAGCGCGATCGGCCCGAACACGGTGCGCTTCCAGAATTCGCGCCGCGATATCGGCCCGCGTGAAGCGCCGTTCATAGCGACTCGAGAAACGCGATCAGGTTCGCGCGTGCATCGGCGTCCATCGCTGCGTACGCGTCGCGCGCGCCCGCTGCCTCGCCGCCGTGCAGGCGGATCGCTTCGTCGAGGGTGACCGCGCGGCCGTCGTGCAGGAAGAACGCCTGGCCGTCGAGAAAATCGCGGACGAGGCGCGTTCCCCAGAGCGGCGCCGTACGCCACTCTCGCCCCGTCGCCTCGCCGTCGGCGCGGTTGTCGGCGAGCGCTTCGCCCATGTCATGCAGCAAGAGGTCCGAGTAAAGCTCGACCGGTTTCTCGCTGAGCGCTGCGATGTCGTTCGGTCCCGTCTCGAGCACGGGGACGTGACACTTCGCACATCCGATCTGCGTGAACGCCGCCTCTCCGGCCGCGACGCGCGGCGTGATCGGGCCTCGCCGCGGCGGTGCGACGAGCCGCATGTAGACGACGGTCTCGAGAACGTCGGACGCCGGGATCTCGGGGTCGGCGACCTGATCCCCAAGCGCGACGGCGCCGGCCTGCGGATGCGGGTTCTCGACAGGCAGAAAGTCGCTCGTCACCCCCATGTCCTGGTGGTACGCGGCGACAACTTGGTTGAGAAGGGACGACACGCTTGCCTTGCGCCCGAACCGCCCAAGCTGAAGGCCGTCCCCACCGCCGATCTCGCTCGCGGGGACGTACGTCTCGGCATACACGAGATTGGGCCGCCCCGAGATCCCGTCGCCGTCCGCGTCGTCCGGGTCCGCGAGTGCGAGGATGACATCCTCGGGAATCGCCTCGATGAGGCCCATCCCGAAAACAGGGGGCGGCAGGCGCGTCGAGGTTTCCACGCCCTCGGGCAGACGCTCGACCGGGACGCCGGGGATCGCTTTGTCCTGAAGCTGCGGTCCGCCTTCGCCGAACGCGAGGTCGCCGCCGCGGCTAAACCGAACGAGCGCCTCACGCGGCGTGCCGCGGCCGTCGCCGCTGTGACATGCGGCGCACGATGGCTGATTGAAAATCGGCCCGAGACCGTCGTGCGGGATGAAGGTTCGTCCGAAGTTCTCGTCACCTTCGACGAAGGCCGCGTTGAGTGCCGGGGGGAGGTCGTCGAAAGGGGCGTCGAAGAGATCGCCGGGGGACGGCTCCTGCGTGAGGAGATCGCCGCACCCGGCGCCGAACGCGCCAACGCCGAGGGCCGCGACTGCGACGAACACGAACCGCCGTGTGCGTTGTAGCATCGAGTTCCTCCAGGTGGTGCGTGTCGGTCGACGGCGATCGCGGCGAGCGGCGCTGGCGATCGTGGCGCCCGCGTCGGCTCGCTTATCCGAAAAGTTTTGAGTAGACCAAAGATAAAAGTTGGTTGCACGAAAAGTCAAGGTGCGATTATCCTCAATCCATGCCGACCAGCACAGTCGAGGATTACCTCAAGTGCATCTACGTCAACGAGCGTGAGAAGAGCGCGGGCGGGCCCGTCTCGACCGGGCAGATCGCGGCCGCGCTCGGAGTCTCGCCCGGGACCGCGACCGCGATGGTGAAAACGCTCGCGGACGCGGGGCTCGTCGCGTATGAGCCGTACGCTGGCGTCCGCTTAACGCCTGCCGGCGCACAGCTTGCGGCGGTCGTGCTGCGCCGCCATCGCGTCGTCGAACTCTTCCTCGTGAAGGTCATGGGGATGAACTGGAGCGAGGTTCACGACGATGCCGAACGACTCGAACATGCGGTTTCCGACAGGCTCATCGAGCGGATGGACGAGATCCTCGGCCGCCCGAGCAGCGATCCGCACGGGGACCCCATCCCGAACCCGCGCGGGGTCGTTCGCGAGCCGGCGTACCAGGATCTCTTGGCGTGCCCGCTGGAGAGCTCGGTTCAAGTCGCGCGCATCACCGATCAGGCCACGGACTTTCTGCGCCTGCTCGAGCGGCATAGCGTCATCCCCGGGAACCGCCTCGTCGTCGAGTCGCGGACCGAGGCTGCGGACACGGTCGTTATTCGCCCGGATGGCGCCGCCCCGCTTAGCCTCGGGTTTCGCGCGGCTTCCAAGGTCCTCGTCGCTTCGTCTATTTAGCGCATTTCTCGCCACGACTGGCTGTCTCTGGCTAAGGCTCGCGCGAAAACGTGCCGATCAGAGATAGCGCAGTACAGCCAAAAATCATCGGGTCGCGGAGGTGCATTGGAAGTAGCGAATATCGTAGACGTTCTCAACGTGCTGGATGTGTCGAAAGTCTCGGGCGTGCTCGGCGGAATGAGCCGGCTTACGCGCTCGCGAATCGTCATCGTTTCGATCTCCGGCCGCGTCATCCAAACGGTGGGAAGTAGCCCGCTCACGCCGAGCGACGAGCAGCGCGTGTGCGGCGTGATGCTGCGGCTTTGCCGCGAATCCGTCGACACATCGCGTAGCCTGCGCGAGGGCGTCGGACCCGAAACCATCGTGGCGGATGTCGTCACGATGCGCGGTCTGCAGGTCGGAATCGTCGCGGCGATCGGCGAGGAGATATTCGAGGGCGCCGCCGACACGGCGCTACACAACGTCAAGACTCACGTCGAAAGCCTCATTCGAAATGAATACGAGCTCGAGTGTCTCTCCGGCGAAATTGCCGAGCGTTACGAAGAGGTCAATCTTCTCTACGAGTTGTCGGAGTCGCTCGCGGCCGTCTACGAGGTCAGCACGATCTGCCGTGTCGCGATCGAGAAGGGCTTGTCGATTACGGGCGCGACGAGCGCGGTGGTGTTGCTCCGCGGCGCCGGTGCAGGCGGCGCCGGCGAGCTCACCGTCGTCGCGGCCGAAGGCGTCGACGCCGAACGCTTGATCGGCGGGCGCGTCGCGGCGGACAACGCGTTCGTTGCCGCCGTTCACGCGACCAGTTCCTCCCTTCTCGTCACGGGATTCGCCGACTTTCCCGATGTGCCCGTCGTCATCGGTAGCGAACGCGCGGCGCTCTTCTTCGACCTTCCGGTGCTCGCGGTGCCGCTACGCGGAGACGACACGGCGCAGGGATTCATCGCGGTGTCGGGGACGGAATTCGGCGATCCGTTCCGCGCGGGCGACATGAAGAACCTTGCTTCGATCGCTATGCAGACATCGATCGCGCTGCAGAATTGCCGGCTGATCGAGGAAGCGAAACAAGCCGAGCGCGTGAAGCGCGACATGGAACTCGCGGAGGCGATTCAGTCGCGGCTGCTCCCCGCGGGGCCGCCGGTGACGACAGGGATCGAGATCGCCGGCCACGCGTTGCATCCGGCGCAGGTGGGCGGCGACTACTACGACTACATCGCGGTGCGCTCGAACCTCGTCAACTTCGTGATGGCGGATGTGACGGGACACAGCTTCGGCTCGGCGCTCGGCATGGCGATGGCGCGCACGGTTTTGCGCGGCGAGATCATGGAGGGGCGCGATCCCGCTGGAGTTCTCGCTGGCGCTGCGCGCACTCTGTACGCCGATCTCTCGGCGAACGACCTGATGATCACGGTGTTCGTGGCGCAGTGGGACGGGCGCGATGGCGTGCTGCGATACGCAAGCGCCGGGCACAATCCGCCGTACTTGTGGCGCGCGAAGACGAGAGAAGTCGAGGCGCTCGACGCGGACGGAATGATCATCGGCGTGCTCGACGAGTCGCCGTACGAGTCGAAGACGACGCGCCTGGAGAAGGATGACGTGCTGCTCCTCTATACGGACGGGATCGTCGAGGCGAAGGATCCGCGCGGCCAGATGTTCGGCGAGGCGCGCTTGCAGGAGGCTCTCGCGGAATGCGTGACGCTTCCCGCGGACGAGATCCTCGCGACATTGTTCGACGTCGCGAAGCGCTTCATCGGCGACGCCGAGCTTCACGACGACATCTCGATGGTCGTCGTGCGCGCGACCGCGTAGCACGCGCGCGCGGCGCCAAATCGACCGCGCTCGCGGCGGCTCTAGCCACACCCATCAATCCTCGTTAAGATCACCGCGCGATTCCCCCATCCGCAAGACCTCGACGCAATCAGAAGGAGAAGGCCCGTGGGGCTGATGCATGCCGTGCGTGTGTGGGCGTGCGAGTTCGTCGCGATCGCGATTGTTGCGGGGGCGGTGTGCGCCGCGGGAACTGCGAGTTCTGCCGCGGCGGACGACGACAAATCGCTCGACAATCCCGAGCGCGCATTCCGCGCGATCCTCTCCGAAGAAGAAATGCGCGAGTACACCGCGCTCTCCGAGATGCGCCGCGATGGTTGGCAGCAGCGCTTCTGGAAGCTGAACGATCCCGATCCGACGACGGCGCGCAACGAGCGGCTCGAGGAACACGAACGCCGGATCGCGAAGGCGCGCGAGTTGTTCGCTGGCGGCGGGCCGCTCAAGTGGGACGATCGCTGCGAGGCGCTCGTTCGCTATGGCGAGCCGCTCGTGCGCGTCGAAGACGGCGGCGAGGTGCACAGCCGCGTCGGGCTCGATCCGCCGCGCGAGCGCTGGCTCTACCAGCAGGTGTTCCTCTACATGGAAGACCGCAATCTCGACGGCCGCTTCGAGTTCGGAATTTCGTCGCAGGCGTCCAACATCGCGATGATCGATCACTTCGGCGAGGAAGAATCGTTCATTCGCGATCAGCCGAACGAAGTCGAGAATCCGATCCTCGATTTCGAAGGGCGGCCCGAGGTCGAAGAACACTTCCCGGATTTCTCGCCGCAGAAGTTGATCAAAATGCTCGATAAGGGGCGCGAAGCGTGGGTGAAGGAGCCGCGCGCGTATGCCACGGACCGTACCGGCCGCGAGATTCCCTTCTACTTCGACGTGTCGACGTTTCGCGCTGCCGATAGCGCGAGTGGTTCGGCGGAAATCGTCGTGAACTTCCTCATCCCGTATGAGCCGCTCGCGCGCGACGAGCGCGGTGTGTGGGTCGAGCGGCGCACGGTCGTCTTCGACGAGCAGCAGAATACCGTCGGCAACGCGATCGAGGCGATCGAGCAAGGGCCGCCCGAAGGCGAAGCGAGCACGGAGTGGATCGTGAACTCGGCAACGCTCGCCGTTGCGCCCGGGAAGTACCAGATTGCGAACCGAGTCGTCGACCTCGTCTCACCGGGGCGCGAGATGGGGCTCTCGCGCACGGAGACCGACGTCCCGAACTACGGCTCGGGCGAGTTCGCGATGTCCGACGTGTTGTTCGGCTCGGCGATCGAGGCTGTTGCTGATGGATCTGCGCGCGGCGCAGGCGTCGTGCGCCGCGGCTTGCGCATCGTGCCGATGCCTGTGCGCCGCTTCGACCGGCAAATCGCGCCGCACATCTATTTCGAAGTGTACAACCTCACGCCGAATGAAGCAGGGCGTTACAAGTACCAGGTCGACTACACGCTGACGAAGCGTGAGCCGCGCGGGTTTTTCGCGGCGGTGCGCGGTGTTTTCCGGGGAACGCTCTCGTCGGGCGTCGCCGTCACGTTCGATCGCGAGGTGAGCGCACCCGAGTCCGAGAATTGGATCGAGATCGACACGCGCGAACTGCCGCCTGACACGTACTTCATCGAGTCGCGCGTGCGCGACATGGTGAGCGGGCGGGAGGCGAGCCGGCGCGAGTCGTTCGTGATTGTCGGGGCGGCGCGATGATCAGGATGATCGGTGCCGCTTCGAGAGAGGAGATAGCGGAGTGACGCGCGGAATCGGGATGCCGGTCGATGTGAGCGCGATCGATCGCGAGCTGTCCGAGTTGTGGCGCTCGGCGGCGGATGCTCACGCGAGCGGCGAACTTTCGGCGGTCGTGCGCGCGTGTCTGGTCAACCTGATCATTTGGGCGCCGCTCGAACGCGATGCGGAGCGCCTGCGCGAACTCGCCGCGCGTCTGTCGCTGCTCGTGCCGGCGCGCGTCGTGCACGTGCGCGCCGAGCGCGGCGCCGCCGAGGGCGACGTGGCGTCCGACGACTCGGGAATTCGCGCGTGGATATCGGCGAACTGTCACCTCGCGCCCGAGGGCGGCAAGGAAATCTGCTCGGAAGAGGTGACGATCGCGGCGCGCGGCCGAGCGGTCGACGAGATGCCGTCGGTCGTGCTCACGCTCTTGTCGCCCGACGTACCGACGGCGCTTCTCGTGACGGGGCCGCTCCCGGCGCGCGTGGAGGATGAGCCGGCGCTCGCCAAGATCGCGCAGACATGCGATCGGTTAATTGTCGATTCGGGGCGCAGTAGTGACGCGGCCTACTTCGAGAGGCTCGCGGGCATCGCGCGCGCGCTTCCGGCGCGCGGCACGCTCGGCGATCTCGCGTGGCGGCGGCTGTCGCCGTGGCGCCGCGCAATCGCCGATGAGTTCGATGGCGCATTCGCGGGTCGCGCCCGCGACATCGAGAACGTGATCGTCGAATTCGTCGAGGGGACTGCTTCGGCGGACGCGTTCGCTGAGGGGAGCGCTGCGTCGGGTGTCCCTGCGCGGCTTCTGCTCGGATGGATCGCGTCCGTGCTCGGTTGGGGCGGGACCGAAGGGGCGCTTGATGGACGCGTTGGCGTGCGCGCGGTGCGATCGGGCACGTCTAGCGCCGCGCGTGACGAAAGCCCGCGAACGGGCGGCGCGGTCCAAGCCGAGGTCGCGGGCATCGCCGCTGTCGAATTCCGTTTCGCCGCAGACGCTCGCGGTGCCGAGAGCTCACTCCGAATCGAGGCGGTCGATGACCTACGCGAGAACGTGCTTCGAGCGGTGGCGGGGGATGCGCCGCCGCGGCTCGCACGCCACGGACGCGCCGACGAGGAGCACTTGCTCGCGCGCGAACTTCGCTTTCTTCGAGGCGATCGCGTCTATCACGAGGCGCTCGCACTCGCGGCCCGCGTCCCGGCGGCGCGCGCGTAGTCGCGCTCGCGTTGGTTGCGCGCCGCGCGGAGCCGCATCCGGCGCGCGCGATCGCGTCTGCACCCCTTGCCCGCCCGTGCCGCGGCAGCTAATCTAACCGCCGACGTTCACCGCAGGCGCGCGTTGTGCCCGCGAACCGAACGATGGAGGTGTGACGGATGTTTCCGATGTCGTTTTTCGATCCCACGATGATTCTCATTCTTCCTGCGCTCGCGCTCGCGATGTATGCGCAGCACAAGGTGAAGTCGACGTACGAGAAGTTCAGCAAGGTGCGCGCGGCCAGCAATCGCACAGGCGCGCAGATGGCGCGATACCTTCTCGACTCGAACGGTCTCTCCGACGTCGAAGTCGAGCCGGTGCACGGCGTCTTGTCCGATCACTACGATCCGCGCAGCCGAAAGGTGCGTCTCTCGGATCATAATTTTCAGGCGAACTCGATCGCGGCGATCTCCGTGGCGGCGCACGAGTGTGGCCACGCGTTCCAGCACAAGCAGGGCTACGCGCCGCTCGCGATGCGTTCGGCGTTCGTGCCCGTCGCGAGCTTCGGCTCGATGGCGGCGATGCCGCTGTTCTTGATCGGGCTCTTCGCGAACATTCCGTTTCTGCTGACGCTCGCGATTGTCTTCTTCGCCGGGGCGGTTGTGTTTCAGCTCGTCACGCTTCCGGTGGAGTTCAACGCGTCGAGCCGCGCACTGCGCGAACTCGAGCAGCGAGGGCTTCTCGCGGGCGGGCAGGAAATCACGATGGCGAAGAAGGTTCTCGATGCGGCGGCGCTCACGTATGTCGCGGCGGCGGCGATGGCGATTCTTCAGCTCGTGCGCTTGCTGCTGATTCGGAACTCGCGAAATTAGAGCGCGGCGCGGCGCGAGTCTTCGTCGCGTCCGTGCCCGCGACGGCGACGGCGAACCTGCCCGGCGACGACGACTGTTTCAGACTATTGACTCGAGTGGCTCCGGCCGATACTATGGCCGCTCGCGTTTTTGAAGTTTCGGAGCGTCGGTTTCGCGCCGTCGCGATCTTCGCGGCCGCTCCACCCTGCCGTCAGTACGCTCCTGGGTAGCTCAATGGTAGAGCAATCGGCTGTTAACCGATTGGCTGGAGGTTCGAGTCCTCCCCCAGGAGCCAGTTTGTCCTCGTAAGGCATTGCACTAAAATGGCTTACACGGATCGACCCTCAAGCAACCATCCGGGCTAACCGCGTAACGTGCTGTCAATGCGCGGGTTGTGATTTAGACGATTCACCTGCTGTATCCCGCATGGGGTGTGGGGTTCGGGCGTCAGGGGGCGTCTTGCGGGTGGGAATCGCGGCGAGAGGTGGGGATTGTCTCGGTGGCTCTGTCGGCCGGATCCCGCGACCGAGCGCTGCCGGATCACGGTCATCGGGGTCGATAGCGCGGGCGTGGCCGGAAGATCGGCGACTTGGCGTGTCGGCGAGATTTCGAGGGCGTGCGGCCGCGCGTGTCCGGTAGTGTGGGAAGGGGGGCGTGAGACGTCCCCCTATCCCGATCAACTCGGTGTCTCTGTTGGCCCCCGATCACGGAATCCCTCTTGACCCGTCTGCGGGCGATTCGGTAGTCTCGCCGCGCTCCATTGAGCGAACGCCCTATCGGCGAGATGTCTTGGTCTCGAAGGTGAGAGCGTGCATCCGCGATTGCTCATCCAGATGTAATGGGCTGCGGGGTCGGCCGACCCGATAACCCGCTCGGGCAGGTGAGCGCGACAGCGAAAGAAGCCAAACGCAGATGTGATCGCACCGCTGCGCGCCGCGTGAAGAAACTTTCGCGATGGGCTCCCAGCCGAGACGCGATTCTCTATTTTCACCTGATTGGAGCCGTGACTTGCGCGCATTGGTTGTCTTGGCGATCATAAGCAGCGTTCTCTGGCTCACCGTCTCACTTGTTGCGCCGCTCCCTTCGAATGATCAGTTCTTTGATGCCTGGCCCGACGACGGTGGACTCTACCTCCATCTCGATCATTACCGGCATGCGGACTTCATTGCTTCCCCGGTCTATTCAGACTCTCTGCGAGACGTGGTGCTCTCGTACGCGTTCCGCGCTCCGCTAACAACGCTACCGGCGTATAGATCAGATGTTCAGACTTTGGAGCTGTTCCGCGAACTCGTGATTCAGCCAAGCATCGATCGCGCGCAGAAGTCATCACCCGCTACGCCAAATCCATCGCTCGCGAGTTTGATCGACTTAAACTTTGCGATCAAGCACCTCTATACGTTTTCCTTGCCCGGACCGACGCTCGTTCCCAAACCGGTTCATGGCGCAGAGTACTTTGCCGAAGTGCAGGATCCGCAACTTCGAGGTTTGCTGATCTTGACGGGACTCGTTGGAGATCTAGATGTTGTGGCGGAGAATCCGATTGCTTTCGCCGGTAACGAGGAGTTCGATACTCGAATGAGTGCCTTTGCGCATGACGCGCTGCGTGCGGCCGCCCCGTTGCTTGTGGACTACCCTCTCGCGGGCCTGGCGCCGGGGTCTGTGAACGTGACGAAGTTCACTGTTGGAGCCGCGGCGCAGCCCCTATATTCCGACGTCGTCGATTTCCAGGATCGTAACGCCGCCCTCGATGCGGCGCATTTCCACTGGAAGTTCGGCGTCGCACCGTACATTAGGTTGCCGCATTCATGCACCGTAACTGCAGGCCCCACAGGTGTATCGGCCGATTCGCTCTTCAGTCTTCTGGAAGCCCCGACATCTCCCTTTCTCCTGAATGTCTTTGACTCGATTTGGTGCGAGCTGGACACTGTCCTGCTGGGTACCAGACCTGCATACAGTGGCGATGACGCCGCTATCGGGGCGATGATTGCCTTGATGAACAACGATCTGGATCGATTGAACTGGAAGTACTTTCCTTGGCGTCCCGACCTCGACGTGCCATTCGCGCTTGTACACAAGACTACATCGTCGTGTGCGATCTCATGTGGATGCGATTGCGTCTACATGATGTGTCTCCGGCAGTCGCTTGCTCGGCTGCTGAAGCTGCCGAAGCTTCGCTTGAATCCGATCGTGTGCGCCCGTGCCTATGTCACCCTGGCCGAGACCGCCTGCACGCTGAACTGGGCGCATGAGCACTGCGAGGCGCTCCGGGGCCTGACGCTTCATTTTCAGCAAGAAGCGTGGGAAGATCTTCGCAGCGCTATGCCGTATCTCACCGCGTTCGACGCGGACGTGAGAGAGTCGCACCTGCGATACATGGCTGGCAGTGTGCTACTGCGCCCCCTGTGGTCCGGCATCGATCGGAAGACGGTGTGTGATCGCTTGGACGACATGTTGCGGGATCGAGCGTCGTGACCCAAGAAGCTAACGCACCTACCGAAGGGAAGGGCCTGCAAGACTTCGTCCTCGTCGCGACGGCCATCCTGATCGTCAGGCTATTTGACGCAGTCTACTCTACGCTTCGCGCGTTTGTAGCGGTAGCTGCGCAGGATTCATCCGACTATCTTACGACCGTGCCGGCAGCGCTCCTTCGTGCCACGTTCCTCGCGTCGGGCCAGGAAAGCCAACCATACGCAGACGCACTAGTCTTGCCGATAGCGATGCTCGTGGTCTTCATTCATTTTTTTTGGGAAGTCCGGGGCAATCGCAGGTGGTATGCTGGACCGTTTGCGATGCTGGCTCTCGCGTATGATATTGGCATCATGTTCTTGTTCGTCAGCTTCGCTCATAGCGTTGCAAATCTAAACACGAAGTCGGTTCTGTCGGAGGATACTGCCTGGTACATCGGCCTCGCGATTTACATGCTTCTAGCGCTGAGACTAGTGATGGCCAGGGCTCTGGACAGTCGGTTCGCTCCGAGTGCTCCAAAGGTCGAGAACGCCGACGTTCATGCGCTCCATGTGCAACCCGTCGAGACACGGCGCTTCTGGATCGCCGCGCTTTGGTACACGTGCGGCGGGTGTATGCTGTTTCTTGGTGCGCGACGGCCTGCGTACGTCCTCGACGTGCGCCTGCTCTACCACGATCTGCGGTGGCTTTGCTTCGTTCTAAGCCTGACGCTCCTGGGAGTCGTACTCCTGGTGCAGAGTGCATCACGCGAGCGTGCTGTGAGCCGTAACCGCGTCGTCATGTTGTGGGTCGCCGTGATTGTGTCTCTGATCTCTGCAACAATGCTCGCATCGGCTCGCGAAGCCGTGATCAGGTATCTGGTGCGAAAGCGGCTCCCTGTCACGATTGGTTCGGTTCACCTATTAACGACACTGCTGATGGGAGCACTGATGACACTGGCAAGCCGCCACGTCCGCGTGCAAAATCCGCTCAGGACGCTGGCCGACTGGTGGGGTATGGTTTACGGGCGCTTTCTGGACCTCGTTGCACCGGACGCAGTGAAGGTCGGCAGCCAGAGCGAGGACCCAGAAAGCGACTTGAAGTAACCGTGAAGGCGAGCGAACGGAAGGAGGAGGAGATGTCAAGTGTAGGTCCTTACCGAACGCGGGTGTGGTGTCTCATGGGTGCCGTCGCGCTCGGGATTCTGATTTGCGTTGGAATGGCCCATTGGGGCGACCAACCGAGCTTGTTTGGAATCGAGCGGAACGTGCCTATGGCTAACGCGTACTTCAGTCAGGCGCAGGCGCAAAGTGACGTGGAGATTGCGCCTGTGGAAAAGCGGGAGAAGCCAAGCGCGGTGGATGTTGCGGCAATTGAGGCGCGCATCCAGGAGGCATGTGGAGCGGCCAGAGGCGTTGTGCACCAAGACGCTGGCAAAAGCTCTAGCCTTGTGATTGACAACGCAGCGTGGCTGATCGAGACGGTTCGCTCGAACAAGTCGATGCAGGCGGCAGTGGTTGGGCGCCGCTCCACCGACCTCACCGTGTCCTTTGGTTCTGGGTTGGGCCGCGTCCCGGCGTTCTGAAGAAGACTGCGCTCGTGGCGGCGCGGGGCGACGCAGCGTTGATGATGGTCCCGGCGCGCATGATAACCGGGTACTGAGGCGATCGCCGACGTAGCTACCAGCAGTGTAGGACTGGGTGCGTCGGAACCCAACATGGGTCCATGCCCCAGTGAATCATGACCGTGTCGTGATCTCTCCGACCCGCGCAACGGCTCGCCTCTCGTTTGGAGCGGACGTGCCGCGACCATCCCTCCTGTGGTATTGAAGGGTTTCTCCTTTCATGAATCTCTTGAGCCCAGGTCCGGGAGCCTGCGGCACGTTGATGGCCCTCCCATCCCCGCGCGTGGCGAGAAGGCGGGGGAGGGTGTGATAGGCTTGGCGGCGACCGTGACCGCGTGCTCGTCCTCCGCCGCGCGAGGGGGACGAGAAAGGAACGATGTGAATCGATCGCCGACCCCGGATGAGCGCAGTTAGCGCAGGCTTTCTAGGACGTGTGTGGAGCTTCTGGCGTCGGCTCGATGCTCCGATCGATCGGCGCACGTACTTGCTTCACGGCGTTTGCCTCGCTGCTGTGAAGTATGCTGGCGATGTCGCCCTGGTGTGGATAGCGACCAGCACGCTCTGGACTCCGAGTCAGTACGTGGCTTCGATCTACTCACTGCTGACGGTTCCGTTCTCAAACGCACCGTCATGGCTGTTGCCCACGCTCGGGCTCTGGACACTGCCCTTCTTGTGGCTCGGAATCACGCTGACTCTACGCCGCGCGCTAGACGCGGGGATTTCCGGATGGTGGTCGTTCGCTTTCTTCGTTCCGTTCCTGAACTACTTACTGATGCTCGCATTGTCGCTCATGCCGAGCGCTCAGCACATTCAAGCGCCGCGAGAGATTCGCCTACATGGTGAGCCACCGCTTTCCCTGTCGATTTCAAGCATTCTGGCGGGTGCTCTGGTTGCACTCGTCGCCGTCGCCATGGCTTTGGCTCTGAAGCGGTACACAGCCGCTCTGTTTCTCGGCGCGCCCTTCGCCATGGGTGCGGTCACTGCGTTCATCTTCAACCGTGACCGCGACGCGACCCTGAGGCGCACCGCTGCTGTTGTCGCGCTGATGGTCCTCATCGTCTCAGCTGTGGCGTTCCTGCTGGCCACCGAGGGGCTCGTGTGCATAGCGATGGCGCTTCCGATCGTCCTCCCGGCCGCACTCATGGGTGCTGTCCTGGGGCGCAGCCTCGCGACGCTGCGTCGAAGCCGAGTGACGCCAGCATTTCTTGCAGCGGGCGCGTTGTCGTTTTGCGCGCTCCTGGAACCCGCTGACTCAGGTCGGTTGATGCACGAGGTCCGATCTATGGTCGAGATCGACGCGCCCCCTGAGCGTGTATGGCCGTACGTTCTCGCATTTCGACCGATCCCCGAGCCGACCGATCTCTTGTTTCGTTCCGGCATGGCTTACCCGCGATCAGCGCACATCGAAGGCGACGGTGTCGGTGCTATCCGATACTGCGTGTTCTCGACAGGGGCCTTTGTCGAGCCCATCACGGCCTGGGAGCCGGCTCGACGCTTGTCGTTCGACGTGGTGGCCTCACCGCCTCCTCTCCGAGAACTCACGGTGTATGATGGCGTCTCGCCGCCGCATCTTGACGGCTATCTGAGGTCGCGGCGAGGGGAGTTCCGTCTCGTGCCACTGCCGGGTGGTCGAACGCGCCTCGAGGGCAGCACGTGGTATGAAATCGAGATGGCTCCCGAGGGATACTGGCAGGTTCTGAGCGACTATCTGATCGCTCGCATTCACCGTCGTGTGCTTGAGCACATTCAGAGAGAGGCCGAAGCGTGAACTGTCCCACCTCGTGCTCGTCGGGAGCGGCGCGAGAGGCACAGTTGCTGAACCGGCAAGGCGAATGCGATCAATGACCCGTCGTGTCACTCTTGCATTTCTAGCCATCGCCGCCGTTTGTTTGGCGGGTCCAGATACCGGCCGTTGTCAGACTCCCGCCGCGCGCGAGAAGAGTCGGACCGATGACGAGGGCTCCCGCATTCCCGACGCGGTCGCGGTGAAGCTCCAGAAGCTTTTCGCGAACTGGTTGCGCGAATGGCAGCGCGTGGACGCCGGCGTCACTCTCGATCGCTTTCGATTAGGTGGGCGTGTTTCGTGGAGTTTCACGCCGCAACACGAGTTTGACCCCACATCCGACTGGGCCGTGAGGACGTCGTCCCTACGCCTTCGTGCCCCGGATTCGCTGTACGCGGTGAACCCATGGATGACGTGCGAGATCTCGGAGAAGGGCTTCGGCTTCGAACCGGATGTCAGCGTGGCACTGTTCGACCTGCGCTCCCAGCGGTGGGGTTCCATCATGGGCTGCGGGACGCCGTGTCTCTACGACGATGCGGGTTGGATCGGCGACCGTATCGTCGTCGTCGCTCAGCAGACGGAGTACTATCCGCAGGACGGCCCGCTGTTCCCGGACACCGTCGTGATCGTTCCGGGCTTTGCCGTCTTCGATCTAGCCGAGAGCACTCTCACGTCGTACAGCGGACCAGCGGTACCTGCGGCCAAGGTCGCTGACTCTGAGGTGCGCGACTACGCGATGCGGAGAATCGGTGAACTTCTCGGGCGCTGATTCCCCCTGCTCGTCGTCCGCGGCGCGAGCGGCGCGATGATCGAGGGCTGATGTATGATCCCCCCCATCCCCGCGCGTGGCGAGAAGGCGGGGGAGGCGCATCGACCTGCCGATGACTCCAAGCGCCCGCCCGGAGCGGCGATCGTTGTGATTGCCTGGCGCTCGATCGGATAAGTTCTGCCGAGCAAGCGCGACAACGACCTTCTGGTCGCGCGTTCTGGCTGCCGCTTGCAGTGGACCCGCTGCCGCCTGTGCGCTATCGGATGCGGACGACGCGCGATCTGATGGTCTGGTCGCCCGCCTCCACTGTTACGAAGTAGACGCCGCTCACAACCTGGAGCCCCGACTCATCGCGGCCATCCCAGGACAAGCGCTGAAACCCCGCCCCAAGGCGCCCGTCGTGGAGCGTGCGGACGACGCTTCCGTCAACAGCCACGATTCTCGCACGAACGTGATCTTGGCTTGGCAGCGTGAACGCGAACCCGACGGTTGCAGCGAACGGATTGGGCTGAGCCAAAATTGACGTAAGAGGTGGATTCGGCTCGCTCTCATCAACCGGCGACACCGCGGACGGCAACGAATCAACGGTGCGAATCTGCGCTGACGCGACTGCCCTCGCATCACCGGTCCCCTCGAAGTCACGCATGAACAGGATGTCCTGGGGAGTGAAGGGCCGGTACTCAAGTACTTCTGCGAGGACCGACACGAAAACCGTCTCCCCGGGCGCAACCGATAACGCTCCAAGAATTGGAACTCCCGGGGGCTCCCCATCGAGGCTCACGATGAGGATCGAGGAGTCCATACTGGACGACATGGCATGGATTTCGTAGTCAATCGTAACTGGTTGCGTAGCAGGGTTGAAAACACGGAATTCGACCTGCGCCGAGTCTCCGAACTGGACGCTTTGGTAGAGCAACGTGCCCTCCACGCACGGCTCATCCGTACATTCGAGCGACCCGATGCATCGAATTGTGTCAGGAGGATTGGAGCTGAACGCGGTGAGTTCGTAGCACGAGACTTTCCCTGCCACACAATCTGCCGGCCTGTCGATCCGCACGTTCACGATTTGGCACGCGCCTGGGTTCACTGCGAATGGTGGAATTGGATTAAGAACAGTGAAGACCGTGGGGCCTGCGACGGTGCACTTCCCACCACCCGCATGCGTTCCAAACGGGAGCCCGGCGAAGGACAGATCGTACGTCCTAATCAACGAGGAAAAATTGCAAATTTGCATCGGGACGTCCACGAACGATGCCGTGTCACAAATAGAAAAGTCCCACGGCAAGAAGCAGTACGCCTTGCACTTCCCACATTCCTGCGCGTCCGCGAGCAGGGCCACGTCAGCTGGAAGGAGAGCGCGATCAAAGATCTCGACCTCGTCGATACGGCCGAGGAATACGCCCGGGCGATTGGCGTAGTTCAAGGTGCTTGAGCTCCCAATCTGGAGCGGCCAGTTCGTATTACAGTTTTCGGTCGATGCCGGAGTGACGGTCGCGATCGCGATCCCGTCTTTGTAGAACGTCACATTTCCACCGCGAACCACAGTGACAGCCACGTGATGCCATTCACCATCGGCTACTGTAGGTGCGGCCGCGCCGGACCAATACTCCTGGAGGAGGAGCGCATTGTCCTTGTTGAGCGCGAGGGCGAGGCGCCCTTGTTTCACGTAGAAAGAATAGCCCCGCGGCCGACCCGTAAGCGGTCCAGCTCCAATCTTCTCCACGATCGATCTGGTTATTAGGCTGTCCGAGGTAAGAATCCAAGCGTCGATTGAAAAATTGCCCAACGCGCCGAACTGAAGAAAGGGTGTGTTTTCCACCTGCACGGCGCTTCCGGTGCCGGCAAACGAAAACGCCCCTTGGACCTTTCCGGCCACGGGGGTGGGCTCCCAGAAAGTGCCGTCGCGCGTGCGAGCGATCTCGTGCGCTATCGGAGTAACGGTCTCATCCAGGGGCCACCAGCAGACTAGTCCGCTCGGCACCTCGACGCAGGTCGAACAGGGCGTGATACCGACCTCTACCACAGGGGGACCATGCGACGAAGAGGAGGTGGGTTCGGACGATGCTCCGGGGACGAGAATCAGGGCAGTGGCGAGCGGCAGGAAGAAGCTGAGAGCGGCAGATCCGCTGGCGACAAACGGTTTCATCGTGGTCTCCCTCAACTGGAGAAAGAACTGGCCGCCTTGCGATGGCGCGTCTCGGATCCAACTCGCCGGGCGTGGGAACGATCAAGCGGCACGTGTTGGCCAACGGGCCGATAGCCGCTTGACGATATGCTCGCCAGTTTGCGTCGTCAACGACAATGTCTCGATTCCGCGAGGCCACTTCTCTGTCTTAGTGATGTGTCAATAGTGCAGAGCGTGACCGACTCCGCGCCTCTTCAGCGGAGCCAGCGACTCTGGCCGCCGCTCGAAAACCGCGGCACTCCGCATCGTTCCACAGCGAAGCAGAACCGGGCTCAGGCAAGCAGCCCCGCGCTGCGATCTCTCCGCTTCGCTTTCCGTCCGGAGCGTTGACAGGGGCGCGGGGGAGGGGCAGCGCAAGGACGGACATCTCGACCGGGCACACCACGGTGTTCGGCATTCTCGGCGACGGATGAGCACGTCAGAACTGCGGCGCTTTTCCGAGGTTCTCCGGTGTCTCGGTGAGCGTGAGCAGCACTGCGCCGTCGGCGCCGTATCCGAAAACCTTGAACGCCCCGTCAGCGGCGACGTAGTAGCCGCAGTCACCTCGCCAGGACGGAACGGAATCGGTTTGCTCGCGCATCTGCGGGCGCGGCTGCGGCGCTCCGTCAGCATCGGCTGCGTGAAGATACATCTCGTCGCGGGTGTACGGGTTCCTCGGCCATGAGTTCTCGTGATAGAAGTGATCGAGGATGGCGTCTCCGACCGGCGGACGCCGGAGAGGGTGGCAGTCTCGGAGTTCGCGCGCCGTTTTTGCGACAAGGCGGGTGTTAGCCTTGACGCGCGCGGCAGGCGTGACGGCCGGCAGGCCAAGCAGGATGAACGCCAAGCCGACGAGCCCGAGAACAGGAATGAGTCGCGCTTTCACGAGTCCTTGATCATCCAGACGTGTTCAACGCGCCGCATGTTTACGGAATCTTGTCCACTCTGCGCGGCGGACGGCGCGCGGCAGGCTTTCGCGTTTCGGCGCGCGGCCGGGCCTCACGCGATCTACTACGTCATCACCCAGAGTGAAGCCAGCCGCCGTAGCGCGCGATTGATGCCGTTCAAGTCGAACGCCTCCGGATCGAACGCGCCGCCGATCCATTCCAACATCTCGCCGCGCTCGGGATGCGCCGGATTGCGCATCACCTCGACGAGACGCGGGTAGCCCGGCACGCCGCCGCAATCTTCCGGCGGGCACGCGCGTGCGCCGCCCACGCATTCCGTGAAGCGCACCGTCGGATCCGGCGGCAGGATTTCCTCGACGACGATCTCGTGCTGCCAGCCGTCGCCGAAGTCATACTCGTAGACGAAGCGGTCTCGCGCCGCCGGCGCGATCTCGCGCAACGTCGTGGCGCGCTCGCTGAGGGTGTCGCGGGCGAACTCGTCGTCGGGCGATCCGTAGTACGTGTTCCCGACGCGGAACTGGTGGAGGTGCGAATCGGACCAGGGCATGGCGGCCTGCAGGATGCGGTGAAGGCCGGAAAGCGGCGTGTCGCCGCGGACGCGGAGTTTGCGCCAGATCGGGGGCGAGAGATCGGCGAGCGTGACCTTCAGGATGTAGACGGGGCGCGCGGCGCGTGCGGCGGCGGAACGCGATTCGTCAGCGGTCATCGTTTCGCATCCCTTCGAGGATCATCGTGCGTGCTTCCCCCGCCCGCCCTCCGTCTCCGGTCCGTACGGCGGCTAGCTGCGTCCTTCTGCTTTGAAACGCCGATGTCGGCAGTGGCTACGGGCGACGCATTTTCTCGACGGCGGGGTCCAGGACGTAGTGCACGTAGGCGCTCGTGCTTGGGTCCGTCAGGCTCGGGTTTCGTACGGCATAGAGATCATCAAGGCGGTCGGCGAGCAGCTTCCATGAAAGCGCCAGATGGCAGATAACGATGACTCCAGCGACCGCGACCTGCGCATGCTCGTCATACTCGACGCCTTCGAGAATTTGAAGCGCGACGATCCCATACGCAGGAATGGACAACAAATAGTTGAGCGCGAGATCTTCCCGCTGAGATTTCGAGCCATAGATCGCCCCATAGGCTTCCCACTCGGGGAAGTACGAGAAAAGCCGATGATCAAAGTAGGGCTGAACGAGGCGGCAAAGGATGCTCCACTGCGCTCCAATTCGCTCCAGGCGTTTCCGGCGCAACCACGATGCGAGCGTGACAATGCCCATGATCGCTATCGCCCACGCGATCGCATCGGGTTCCCGAAGATAGCCCTGCGCGGACTTGCTGAGAAGTACTGCGACGACAACGGCGCCGACGATCAGCAGAACCGCAACAAGTAGCGTGTCGCGACTCCGTTGCATTTGTCGGATCTCGCGCCGCGCCTCGCGCCATAGTCGCATGAGATGTGGTTCGAACTGGGCCAGCGCTGTGCTGCGCTCCGCTGTCTCTGAAGGCTTGAACGCCATTCGTATTCCTCCGCTTCTAGCGCGACATCTCCGAGCCCGTAGGCCGACGCTCGCTCGCTCCCCGAAAGGTCATGCCGCTCTCTGCGCTCCCGCCACGGCGAGGCGAGATTCTACCTGAGAACTACGGCCTTCCGAGATCCGACAGCCGCGCCGTTCACGCGCAACTGATAGAAGTACGTCCCCGACGCGACCGGTCGGCCGGAATCGTCGGCACCGTTCCATTCTACAGCGTGATTCCCCGCGGTCTGCGGCCGATCAACCAGCGTGCGAACGAGCGCGCCGGCTGAATCGTAGATGCGGAGTTCGACTGGTGCCGCGACGTCGAGCGTGAACGCGATCTGCGTGGACGGATTGAAGGGGTTTGGGCGTGGGGAACTCAGCGTGCCGGACTTCGCGGAGCTTGTGTCCTGCGGCTTGACGGGGGCAACCGCCGTCGTCCCGGAGAAGATGTTGCCGCCGAACGTCCACGGATATCCATTCGGGTTTCCGGGGTCACTGGCGCCTTGCGTGAACCAAAGATCGCCGTTGTGAGTCAGCGCCACCACGTTCGCCGTGGTGATCGAATAGCTAGAGGCTACGGTATTCGTGCCCCCTTGCGCCTCGACACTCCTAGATCCGAGATGGTAGGCGATCGACAGCGCGAGAATCCCGAGCGAGACGTAGAAGAAACGGCGAGCGAGCATGGGGGGCCTCCGATTCTAAGGTGAAGAGCGATGTCTCATTCTACCATCGTGGCTTCTAGACGCGGAGCTTCCCGTGGTTGTAGATCGCGGCGGCCCGGCGGTGCTAGGATCGAAGCTCGTGAGACCCGGCCCGCGTTACGAGAGGCTCCCGAGGTAGACGATGTGTCCTGGAGTTGACGATCAGACGCCGAGCGAGGTCGCCCGGTGAGCGCAACATGGCGAGAGATCCTTGTACTGGTCTGGGGTGGACTCTATGGTCTCTTAATGTACAAGCTCACCCTATTCGTTCATCGAAGTAGGCGTCATGAGCGCAGCGCGTTTCTTGGCTGGTTCGATCCGCGCGCAGCGTCGATTGGAACGGTGATATTCGTCTTCATCGGTGTACTGGCCGTTCCCCTCTTTCCAGCCTGGAGCGCGCTACTCGCGGCTACCAACGCGGACAACGACTTCCTTCAAGCAGTTGACTGGCTCTGCATCTTCGGCCTTGGCGCTCTGGCATCGTATTTCGCGTACAAGCGCGGGGATCAGGCTGTCCGCACCTACTGGCTCGTGCAAGACTGCCTTGAAGCCGAGGGCCTGCCGCGTGATGTCTTCACCAGCACGTATCGCGACCTGGACGATTTGCTCTGGAGACTGTCGCTTTCCGGTTTCTTCTGGATCGAATCCAAGCCGATCATTGAAGCACAGCTGACCGCTCGTGGCGTGCGTCTGGATGAGCAGGTCGCGTTTCGGAGCGTCTGAGCGAACGCGCAGCGCCGACATCACCCGCGCGGCGGGCGGCGCGAGGCAGTGATTCCCACCCGCCCTCCGTCTCCGGCGAGGCGATCAGTGCAACCGTTGAAGCGTCACCCCGCCCCAGGTATACTCGCCGTCGCGTCGGCCCCGGCACCGACGCATTCCAGGATATCATGGCCGACTGCTCACCGTCGGCACACTGCGCATAGAAGACCCACGCACCGCACTTGATCCGTCCTGGAGGAACCCAATGATCCGTCGAGTCCAATTCGCACTCGCCATTCTTCTTGCATCGCTTGTCTCGCACACAATCGCACCCGCTCAAACGCCCGACGACCCAGCGCACGTGGCGGAGAACTCGAACGCCAACTGGTGGACGGGCTTCGCGCCGCAGGGGACGAACGACTGCGTCTATGCGCTGACGACATATGGCGGCGACCTGATCGCTGGCGGCCGATTCACTCTCGCTGCGGGGGATTCGGCACTGCGAATCGCGCGGTGGGACGGCCAGGTTTGGAGTCCACTTGGAGTCGGCGTGAACAACGAGGTCACCGCGCTTGTCGTCTACAACGGTGATTTGATAGCGGCCGGCCGATTCACGCAAGCAGGCGGTGGCTCGGCGAGTCGAATCGCTCGGTGGAACGGATCAACGTGGCAGCCGCTCACCGCCGGAACGAACGGCGTTGTTCTCGCGCTTACGGTATACAACGGTGAGCTGATCGTCGGCGGGAGCTTCACGCTGGCGGGAGGCGTGCCCGTGAGCAACATCGCACGCTGGAATGGCACGACGTGGAACGCGTTGGGTTCGGGCGTCAACAACTCAGTCAACGCGCTAACTGTCCGCGGAACGGATCTCATCGTGGGCGGCGGGTTCACTCAGGCAGGTGGGTCGTCGGCGAACTACATCGCGCGATGGAATGGTTCATCGTGGGGCACGCTCGGTGTGGGGTTGAGCGGCGGGGTGCTCGCGCTCGCGATCCAGGACACCGCGCTCATCGTTGGCGGCAACTTCGTGCAGGCTGGCGGAGCCCCTTCTAACCGAATCGCGCGATGGAATGGAAGCGCCTGGAGCACGCTCGGCACCGGAGTGAACGACTGGGTGAACTCGATCGCGGTCAATGGCGCCGAGATCTTCGTGACGGGAGGATTCACAACCGCTGGCGGAGTCGCGTCTTCCCGGATTGCGCGGTGGTCGGGGTCAGCGTGGGATAGCTTGCCAGGGGGGCTTGACGCGTACGGATCCGCGCTCCTCACAGACGGACTAGAGCTAGTGATCGGGGGTGGATTCATCCAGGCGGGCGGCAAGACGGTCAACTACATCGCCACGTGGAATGGACTCGCGTGGGGCAACGTCGGGGGGCAAGGTCTCAACGGCACGGTGTGGGCACTCGGCCAATACAACGGCCAAGTCGTGGCGAGTGGATACTTCAGCACGGCGGGAGGGGTTGCCGCGAACAACGTCGCTCAATGGAATGGAATCGCTTGGGAGGCTATGGGGCAAGGGCTAAACAGCCCAGCGAGGTGCTTCACCATCTACAACGGCGACCTGATCGCGGGCGGATCCTTTACGCAGTCAGGGGATTCTGTGATGCGGTACATCGCGCGCTGGAATGGAACAGAGTGGTCTCGAATTGGCTCGGGATTCAACAGCGACGTGTATGCCGTCGAGGTCTTCGACGGGGTCCTGATTGCCGGAGGAGAATTCTCGTCGAGTTTTGACGGTGTGCCGATGTCTCGAATCGCACGATGGGATGGCAGTACGTGGAGCGCGCTCGGTCCCGGCTTTGATGGCGCCGTTCGTGCGCTGGCGGTATACGACGGTAGCATGGTTATCGGCGGACAATTCAATTACCCGCTTGATTACTCTGTACAGACACGGCGGATCGCGAGATGGGACTGGAACTGCGTCAAACCCCTTGGCGACGGACTCAACGGAGGCTCTGTGTACGCCATGCTCAACCAGAACGGCAGCCTAGTCGTCGGCGGCAATTTCTTCGGAGCCTATGGCGGGCCGAATGCGAGCAACGTGGCGACTTGGGACGGACTCACGTGGGCCAACCTCGGCGACGGATTCAACAGCGACGTTTACGCCCTCGCCGCTCTCGGCAATGACATCGTGGCTGGTGGGTACTTTCAGTATTCCGGTAGTACGTCGGTGTATCACGTCGCGCGCTGGACTGGAAGCGCATGGGACTCCCTCGGATCAGGAGTCGAACCTGGGACGTACGGTCCCGTCAACGCGCTGACTGTAGCTGTAGGGGATCGCTTATTCGCTGGCGGTGATTTCCGAACTGCTGGGTTGAAGCCATCATTCTACATTGCGCGTTGGGCTGACGATGCCTTCAGCCCCGTGCCGTCGCCGGGATCACCAGGAAGAGACTCTGCGATCCTGCTGCCGAATCAACCGAACCCTTTCAACGCGCACACGCTCTTCCGCTATGAGGTGGGGGTCGCCGCACCGGTGCGGCTCACGATCTACGATGTTCAGGGACGCGCGGTGCGCTCGCTCGTTGACGGCGAACCTAGCGAAGGCACTCATCAGATCGCGTGGGACGGTCGAGACACTGGCGGTTCCGACGTCGCGTCGGGGGTCTACCTCCTCCGGCTGGAGTCGGCGTCGAGTGTGGCCACGCGGAAGATTCACCTGACGCGATAATACGGAGACCCGTAACGATGGCCGCAGCAGACACCGTATTCGCGTTGACTACGCCCGACGGCAACTGGTTCTACTCATCCCTGGCACAATCAGCCGCGACGCTAGTGGGTCTGATCGGTTCGGTGCTCGCTCTCCGGCTTCAGGCGCAGCTTGAGCGCGTGAGGCGGAGCCGTGATGCTGTGCTAGATCACTTTCGCGCCAACACGCACTATTCCCTCGGGATGCCACACAAGGCGAAGGCGGCTAGGGAGGCGACCATTGAGGGCCTCCGTGAACTGCGGTTACTGATCGCAGCGAGCCGGCCACGCGCCACTGTGACGGCCGTTGACTGGGCCAACCTAAGTGTGCACCGACGCGACGACGTCCCCGCCAACGAGAAGACCGCGGAACACATGGAGTCGGAGATTCTCGAACTGGAGGACATCGAGAAGCATGGCCGAGCGCTGTGCGAGTGTGTAGACATCGAGTCGTTCAGCGATCAGAAGCCGCGCTTTGAGGGTTTGAAGGCGCGGCTCAAACACGCGCCAGGTCTGATTGATCCATGCCTGAGGCAGATGGCAGACCTCCACGTGAAGCAAGAGCGTCACTACGAGACTGCGCGAATCGGGTCGTCTGTCCTTACCGTGCTGGTGCTCGCGGGCATCGGGATCGCCTCAGTGGTGATGCCACTGTCAAAGCTGACTGCAACTCCGCCGGGCGAACGCGGGGGATATCTTTGGGCGTTCGCAGTGGGGATCGCAGCGCTTGTCGTATTGCTGGCGTTACAGCTGAGGGAGATTAACGTCGAGAAGCGACTGAGGATTCCGAGGGACCCCTCTTGGCTCCTTTCGCCGTAGGCCATCGCCCCGCGCTTTGAGGCGAGTTCAAACTACGGTACGAGTGATCGGGTTTGCCTTAGGGCACGTCCCCGCGGGTGCCGCGTTGCGTGTTTCTCGTCTGACGAAGAGTCGTTCAGCGGTGAGTTCCACAACCCGCTTTCGTTCCCGGCTCGTCATCGCGCCCCAGACGCCCGCGAAATCGTCTCGCAGCATCTCTGCGACCTGATCAGCCTCGACCGTCGTGGCGTCTGCAGCCGACCGCTCCCCCTCGATCTCCGCAAGCCGCGCCCGCAGGTCCCGGATGCGCCGGTCAAGGGAGTCTGACCCGCAATCCGCCGCGCCACGCTCCCGATCGGCATCCTTGAGGGCCTTGCGGACGGCCCGAGCCTCGTCCGCAAGCGATCGCTTCCGCTCGGCAAGCTGATCACGCGCGGCGGAGACGACCGCTTCGACCACTTTCGGATCCCCGGCACGCTTCGCGATCCTGGCGACGTACTCGGCCTCAATCTTCGGCGCGGAGAGATACGGCGCGGAGCACGCGGACTTGCCGCCCTTGACCCGTCGCGAGCACGCGTAGAACGAATATTTGCGCGGCCCCTTCTTGCAGTGAGTGGGTGTCATCGAGGCGCCGCAGAGCGAGCATCTCAAGATTCCCGCGAGCAACGCCTCAGAGGGATGCCGCTCGCCCGACGATCCGGCCACGGCGTTGGACTGCAGGCGGTCCTGCACGGCGGTCCACGTCGCCTCATCGACGATCGCGGGATGATTCCCGTCATACGCCTCGCCGCCCGAGACGACCTTCCCGATGAGAATGGGATTCGTGAGCAGCCCGTGCAACACGCCCTTATTCCACGGCTTGTTTCCGCGCGCGCCAGTCTTCGTGGCCGATTCCTTCGTCCGCCAGCCACGGGCGTTCATCTGCTCGGCGGTGGCGATGAGGCTCCCGGTCTGCAAGTAGATCGCGAACGCTTCTCTCGTTCTCTGCGCCTCGATCTCGTTCGGCACGAGCTTCTTCTCGACGATGTCGAAGCCGAACACCGCGCACCCGCCGCACCATTTGCCCTTCTTCTTCGCCGCGGCGATCGAGTCGCGCGTTCGCTCGGAGATGAGCGTTCTTTCGAACTCGGCGAACGACATGAGGATCGACAGCGTCAGTTTTCCGATCGCGGACTTCGTATCGAAACTCTGCGTGATCGAGACGAGCCGCACGCCGCGCTGATCGAGCGACTCGACGAGCGCGGTAAAGTCGGCCAGGTTGCGCGAGACGCGATCCAGTTTGTAGACGACGATGGCATCCACGCGGTCGGCCTCGATGTCGGCGAGGAGCCGCTGCATTCCCGGCCGTTGGAGCGTCGCACCGGAGATGCCTTGATCGACGTACGCGTCGGGGATCGCGGTCCAACCCTCGGCTTTGTGCGCGGCGATGTAGTTCTGGCACGCCTCGCGCTGGACGGCGATGGAGGCGGATTCCGCCGAGCCTTCGCTGACCGACTGCCGACAGTAGACCGCGCAGCGAATCACGGCCGACGGAACGGTCACACCGATGCGTGTCCCGTTCCCGTTCCGCCGCGCGCTCGTCAGAACCGTCGCCATTACGTTCGATAGCCCTCGTTCGAGAGCTGCTCCTCGGCCAGCGGATCGCCCGCCTCCCGGAACGCGAACCGCAGCAGCGCGACCCGAAACGCTCGCAGCCGCTCGGCCACGG
Source organism: bacterium (assembly GCA_046160485.1). GTDB lineage: Bacteria > Orphanbacterota > Orphanbacteria > JBJXGV01 > JBJXGV01 > JBJXGV01. The sequence continues at coordinate 106,706 of JBJXGV010000009.1, forward strand.
CCGCGTCGTCATCGTCATCGGCGAGAACTTCGAGTGCGTGATGCAGCCGATCGATGAGGTGCTCGCACTCGGTGTAGAGCGGGTCGTGCTCCGTCTCTGGCGCGGCGGGTGTCGCTCGGGATGTGCAGACGCTCTCGATCGTCGCAGCAAGCGTCGTCACGCATTCCCCGCACACCGAACTCGCGCCCAAATCGTGCGGACAGATCGACCACTGGCGCAGCCATTCCTCCGCCGCGCGCCGCGCATCGTCACGCCCCGCGCTCACGACGCCACCACGAGCCGGTTCACCGCGTCCACCGCGAACTTGAACGTCCCGCCATCCGGATCGCGCGCGAGCACCGGCAGCTTCCGGCCGCGCGCGTGCAGTCCGACCACGGTGTGCACGCGGCCCCGCGAGACGAACGTGGAGCCGAGTCGCACGTGGTCCGCCACGCCGAACTCTCGCGCGTACCGTTCGAAGTCCGCCGCCTCATGCGTCTGCGCCACGCCGTTCGCGCCGACGATCGCCATCTCGATCTTGAACGTGATCGTGCTCTCGCCGTCGTAGCTGCACCCCTTCACGAGCCCGTCGAGCCCGTGCTTCTGGGCGATGGCCTGCGCGGCGGCCTCGATCTCCGCGCGAAGGGCGTTGGCTGCGGCGCGGTCCATTTTCGCGATCGTCATGACGCACCGCCCCTCTCGGCCGCTCTACGAGCCGACGCGACGTCGTCAACCATTTGCCGGAGCGCCGCGATCTCCGCGCACGCCCGATCGACGTCCAGACCCGCGCCCTGCACGACCCCGAGACTGTTCACGACAAACTCCATCGGTTGCTCTTCCGTCTGCTCGGCGGTCCGCATCAGCGTGTCGGCGAGCCTAACCGCGTAAGTCGCGAGGTCTTTCTTCCGATCGAGGAGGCGAACCTCGACCTCGGCGGCGAGCAGTTCGAGCGGATCCCCGGACTCACTGACGGCGAACGCACGCTTTCTGGCCTCGCGGATCGCTTTGTCGAGTCGTGTCGGCTCGCGGGCGGTCATCGCGATTCTCCTTCCGCGTGAAGCTGTTCCTTCGCCTCGAGATCGCCGAGGAACGCCATGACGTGGAGCAGGTCGAGTCGCGCCCGCTTCAAGTCGGCCGTGTGCGACCAGTAGGCGGGCGTCGTCTCCTGCCGTGCGACGTGCGCGTCGACAACCTCGGGGAAGCGATCGACGAGATTCCTGATCTCGCCCTGCACGCGGCGATACTCGGCTGCGGCGGTCATCACGCGGTCTCCTTCTGTGATGCGACGCCGAACCACGCGCGACCGTTGATCGACTTGGCGTTCGTGATCGTCTTCGCGATGCTCGTCAGCGATTTGTGCGTCACGCCCGCGAACTCGTAGCCGCCATCGTTCGGGAGCACGATCACTTCGTAGGTAGCGCCGCGCCATTCGCGGAAGAGCTTGTTGCCCTCTACGCGCGTTGGGATGCGCGCGAACTTCTCCTTGAGCGCCTCGCCCGTCTTCTTCCGCTCCGCAAGCTGCGCCTTCACGTCCTCGATCGCCTGCTCCCACGTCAAGCCGTGGCCGATCCAGTCCCAGACGTGCGGGCCAGTCTGCCGCCCGACGAACCGCGAGTTCCCGAGAGCCACGACGTCGCCGCGCGGCCCGAGGAGCTCCTTGGCTTTCGCGAGCGCTTGCTCTCTCGTCATCGTGGGCGTCATGGCTTCTCCTTTCTCGGCGCGACGATTCCGAACCAGCGTGGTCCTGAGAGATGCGATCCCGTGATTTCGCCAGCGAGCTTGGAGAGCGAGCGGTAGACCTTCCCGTTCCATTCGAAGCGCTTCTCGTCGAGAACGACGACGACGATTTTGCGACCTTTGAACTCGCGGACGAGTTTCGTTCCTGGCGACAACGTCGGCGGCCGCTTCGAACTCGGCCCCTCGATCGTCTGCGCGACCGCTGCTCGTGCTCTCCCGCGCAGCCTCGGCTTCTTCGATACGATCGGCGCGTCACTCTTCGGCGCGTCGGCCACGCTCAGCGCGAGGTCTACCTCGGCTGCTTGCCGCGCGAGCGCTCTGCTCACGCGGTTGGTCTTCGTTGCTATCACTTGGTACTCCTCTCCGCGGGCGTTAGCGTCACTAGCTGGCCCGCATCACCATTCACGCTCTCTCGGGCGCGAATAGCGAGAGATTGAGTGCGGCTGCGAGCAGATACTTGGCGGTGTACATGTCGCGACACGGGCGCGAGTTGCGCGCGTTGCAGCAGCAGGCGGACGACGCCGGCGGCGAAGAGCGGCGCGAGCGAGGCGATGTGCGCGGCGTCTCTCGTCTCAGCGCCCGCGACAGCCGCTCGCGTCAACGCTCCTCCACCGGCGCGACCGTACCGTCGTCACGGCACTCGATGACGAGCGCGAGCGTGTCGAGCCCGCCCGTGATCGCCGTGAACGCTTCGGTGTACGCGCGGAACGACGTCGCGTACTCGCCGACCGGGATCCCGAGGCGGCCGCTCACAGGTGTCGTCGCTATGAATTGAAGGTCGCGATCGAACGCTGCGAGATTCCGCTTCGCGCGCTTGACGAGATCTCGGACGCGGATCGTCTCGATCGGCTTCGCGGCTCGGCTCACGACTCGCTCCTGGCGGGCGCGGCAGGCCGGCGCGCCTTCGGCTTCCAGGAGACGCGCCTCGAACGGCCCCACGGGCAGAGCAACGCCTGCACGGACTGGCCGTGCACCTCGTGGCACGCCCGCTCGATCGTCAGCAAGAGGTCGCGGAGGATCTCGGGCGTGCACCACGACTTGTGCGCGATCTTGTAGATCCGATCGAGCATCTGCGCCGAATTCGTGCACTCCTCGATGTCGAACTCCGAGCCACGATCCACGACGATCACGAGGCGCTCGCGATCGAAGTGGCAGGTCTTCACTTCGGCCCAGGGCGGTTTCAGCTTCGCATGGATGAGTTCGAGCCCGTTCCAGGACTTAATGATGAAGGGATCTTCAGTCATGGGTGACTCCTCTTGGGTTGTTGGTGGCGGCGTCGCCGATAAGAGCGCGCAAGCGTCCGACGATCGCTTCCTCGAGCGCGTCCGCTTGCTCGCGATTCACCGGCTGATGGATGTAGTGCGGATGCCCGGTCGACGAGAACCGGCGCGGATAGACGCAGATGATCTTTCCGTCCGCGGCGCGGATGATGCTGATGTCGTTCAAGAGATGATCGCCGAGCCGGACGGACGCATAGCCGAGCAGGCCGTCGCGGCCTGGGGCGAAGCGGAAGCGAACCTCCGAGATCGTCGGGGGCATGGTGGCGCCTTGGGTGTCACTCACGGACGTTCCTCCTCTTCTTGTCATGGAGATGGGTGGCGGTGGAGCACGGCGGGATGATCTGAGCGCGACGCGTCGAGGTTTGGGGACAGGCGTCGGTCGCGGTGGAAGGTGGGTTTGGGGGAGTTTGTCTCATCCCCACACCCCTATATGTACGGCGAATGAGACAAACTCTCGTTTCACTCACTTTGTATCGTGTTAGTACCAACCCGCTGCGCGTTGCGCAAAGCCCGCTCTGAGACAGCGCGGGCCTTTGCTCGCAACGCTTTCGCTCTTCGGGCGAGGTCTGAGTTCTTGCCGTTCTCGCCGCGGTTTGTATCAGGTTTGTCTCATGACGAGTTTGTCTCACGCCCTTCGGAATTTCTGACGCCGTGAGACAATCCCCGAGCGTCATTCCGTTGCCTCCAAGGGCATCGCGATCGGGATGGTTTCGTCGATTGGAGCGTCTGGGGTTGGCGGGCCGGACGCGAGCCGCCACTCGCCGCGACGCGGGGTTTCGAGGATTCCGTCGCGCTTGAGCCGGCCCATCGCGCGACGTACCGTGGCACGCGTGACACCGGCACCGACAGCAGCGATCTCGATGTCCTTCGCGCGCGCGGAATCGCGCGGGGCCAGGAATTCGATGACGAAGTCGGTTGCCTTGTCGTTTTCCGCCGTACGGATCGAGCCGCCCGTGATCGTGATCGCACCTTCGGGCCCATCGGACGCGTATCGCGTGCGAAGCGAGGCCTTCTCGCCGCCGCGCCGCTTCGCCATTCGCAGGTCGAGCGTGTCCGCCTCCGATCCGGTCGTCGCGAGGATCACGCACGAGGACTGCGTGCCGAACGACGAGCTACCGCGCGCGAGCTCGACACGCTCGATCGACGCGTCGCCGCCACCGGGCGCGCTTTTTCGGCGGTGATGAATGACCAAGAATCCGACACCGTACGCGTCGCGCAGCCGGTGCAGCTCGCGATATACGCCGGCGACCTGTGCCGAGTTGTTTTCGTCCTGTACGGCGAAGATGGTCGTGGCGGAATCAAGCAGTACGAGTTCGGGCCGAAACTCGCGGATTTCTTCTTCGAAACGCGCGATGCCCTCTTCGGAGCCGAGCGTGATACCCGTGCCCGATGCTACTCGGAGGTTCTGCAGAGCGAGACCAAGGTGGCCGCCCAAGCGGATGAACATGCGCGCCGTTTCGACCTCGCCCTGCTCCTCGTCGAGAACGAGCACGCGAATCGGCCGCGTGATTTTCAGCCCGCACCACTCGGATGCGCCGCTCGCGAGCGCGACGGCCAGGCTTCCGCCCGTCGTGGATTTCCCAGCGCCGGCGGTGGCGACGACGAGGACCTCGTCGCGTTCCGCGATCCAGCCCACGAGCAGCCAGTTCATCGGGGGGATGCCGTCGCGGGCGAGCGTCGCCAGGTCTAGGTACCGAACCGGCTCCGGCCCGCTGGCCCGTTTCGCATTCGCGATGCACTGCGCGAGCGCGTCGGCGCCGTGTGCGTGGAGCACCGAGCACGCGTCTTTTGAGCCGTCCGGCCACGTCGCCACGCGAATGCGCGGTCCATCCTTCCCGAGCGCCTCGAAGATGGCGAGTGCTTTCTCGGCCGCCTTCTTTCCTTCGTCGTCCGCGTCGACGGCGAGGACGACCACGTCGCAGGCGCGAACCCACGCGTGTAGCTCGGGTTTCGTCGTGCCTCGACCGCCCGGAACATCGCGCGTTAGCGCAGCCTCGATCAGTCCCGCGCCAGGAATCCCAAAGACGGCGGTTCCCTTGGGCGCGTGGAGCGAGACGGCGAGGAAATCCGTCAGCCCTTCGCAAAGAATCGCGCGCTTCGGAGCGTCGGTCGCGCCGGAGAGCAGTGCGCGCCCGCCTGCGTTTGCGAGAAGTGCGCCGCGCACGGGACCGTTTGTCCACGTCCGCGCTCCGTGTCTCCAGTCGTCCGGCGGTGCGTCGCCGACAAATCGGCCCTGTATTGCGACGACCGCGCCACCGTCTGCGGCGTAGAGCGGCGCGACGATGCGAAAACCGCCGTCGCGACCGAGCACGCGAACGGCCTTGCGGACGGCTTCGGATTCGGCGGCATCGCACGCTGGCGGCACGAGGCCGACGAGCGGTTCGCCACCGCCATCAGGGTCGAGTGCCGAAAGCAGACCACGATTCCCGAGGTATTCGCGTGCGTCGGTGTCTGCGGGGTCTTTTGCTGCTCGCCGGTCGAGCGCGAGCGAGAAGAGCATCGCTGCGTCGTCGGGAGTGAACTCGGGAAGGGTCGGTACGGGCGCTTGCGCCGGCGTGCTCGCGCGCGATGACTCCGGTCGCGGTGTCGGTGCGTCGTTGTCGGGAATCAGCCCGTGCGCGCGACAGAGCCGGACGAAGTCGACGTCGGTTTGTGCACAGAACGCCTTCGCCGTGAGCGGCTCCCCGAGGCAAGAGCATCCGAAGATGTTCCGCTCGGGATCGAGATACGCGCTCGGCGAGCGATCGCCGTTTTTGTGACTCTCGGGGAAGACGCAGCGCACCGAGTACGTGCCGGAAGGGTTGCGCCGTTTCGGAAGTGTACGCGCGCTCGCTTTCCACGCTTCGACGATGAACCCTTCGGGAAGCTCCAGCGGCGGCATCACGACGATGCTCCGCACGCCGCGCGGCGGCTATGAAGTGGGGTAGAAACTCGGCTCAAATCATTCGAACGCGTCATGGCAACTTCTCCTCGTCGTTCGCCGTCGGATGGAATTCGTTTCGACGACCTCACGTTGGGAGGAAGCTGCCAGAACGCCGCGTGCGCGTCTGGAAATCGGGGACTTAAGTATTTCGGGGTGGGACGAGCTAGGGTCTCTTCGCCACGACTTCGCGCGGCGGCTTGCGCTGTAGGGACTTCTTGATTCCCGTTTCGGAGAACGTCCGGCCGAAGCTAGGAGGGAACGCGCCCGACTCGACGAGTGTAGTGAGAAGGAGTGCGGACGTGAGCCGGATCGCAACCGATGGCTTCACGACCTCTCCTGTCGTGAGCGAATCCACGATGTCGGCCGGGTAGACCTGCCAGAACACGTGTCTTGGTCGCTTCGCCGGCCGAACGATCGGGCGCGGACGGCCGTTGGCCCAGAAGGCGGCCCTCAAGTGGATCAGGTCCTGCTCCTCGCTCGTGGGGACATTTAGGGCGCCTTCGGGCGGTTCTGGATGAAGCGGCTTTCGAGAGTCCTCCGCGTACACGTCGCGGAGACGCCGTTGAAGCCACTCGACAGGGGCTGGTTTACCTGCCAGTCGATCGCGCTCTACCGCGTCACGGAGGCGGGCCGCCAAGTCTTGATCGATCGGCTTCTTCGCGAACCGTCTGTTGAGGTGCTCCGCGCTCTCGTCGAAAACCGCGAACGTGTCACACGCTTCGGTCGCCACACGAGAAATCATCGCGCTCAGGTCCTTCCGCTTCAGACGCGTTTCAAGTTGGGTCAGAACACTCAGATGTGCGCCGCCGACGAGGGCGCTGTTGATTCCCTCTGCCATGAACTCATCGGCGATGGCGTATCGCTTCGCGTGCAGCGGGCCGCCGATTGCGTGTCCTAATTCCTCAAGAAGTCTGTCCATCTTGCGCAACGAACCTTGGAGCGCGTTGGGGAGATGTCGGGACCAGTCAACTACCGGTGTCCATCGGAAGATGGTCTGTTCCTCGGGCACGCAGACGCCGCTCCCGCGTCCACCACGGACTACCCAGATGTGCCAGTGAGGCTGGATCGCGATCGCCATATCCCGAATTTGTCCGAGTGAGTTCCATATCAGGCTGACGTCAGCGCGACGAGGCATGCTGTCTCGCAGGATCCGCTGTTGCGGCCCTGCGTCTCCGGTGATACGCTTTCGGTCGAATCACGTTGGTTGTAGCTGTTCGGCCAAGCCTCGACCTGCCCGACGATGGACGCGGGCCTCACGCATGACTCGATCAAGCGTGGGGCCCTTTCTGTTTCGGGAGGTCGAGTTGGACCAGTCTAGCGCTATTCTGAGCGAATCCGCTACTCAGGCACGCACCCAGCGGCGAACACGCGCCAGCACCGCAGTCGATCCATCGACGATCACGATCCCCGAGAACGTCGCGCGCTGGCCGATCGAGCGCTTGCGGCCGTACCAGAAGAACTCGCGGACGCACACACGCGCGCAGATCACGAAGATCGCGGCGAGCATCACCGAGTTCGGGTTCACGAATCCGATCCTGATTGCTGCCGACGGCGAGATCATCGCGGGCCACGCGAGACTCGCGGCCGCGCAGCAACTCGGGATGTCCGAAGTCCCCGTGCTCGTGCTCGGCCATCTCTCCGAGAAGCAGCGGCGCGCGCTCGTGATCGCCGACAACCGCTTGGCCCTCGACGCGGGATGGGACTTCGACATGCTCTCGGAAGAACTCGCCGCACTCAAGGACGAGAACTTCAATCTCGACGTCATCGGCTTCGACGCCGACGAGTTGCGCGATCTCCTCGGCGAGGACGAACCCGAAGAGGAGATCCCGCCGTTACCGGAGCATCCCGTCACGCGGCCGGGCGACACGTGGCATCTCGGCAATCACGTCCTGGTCTGTGGCGACAGCACTGACGAGCAGGTCGTGGCGCGTGCGATTGGCGACAAGCGCGCCGCACTGTTCGCGACTGACCCGCCGTATCTAGTCGATTACGACGGCACCAATCATCCATCGAAGCGCCCCAAGGCCAACAAGGACTGGGACGACCAGTACGCCGATTGGGACAACGCCGAACAGGGTCAGAAGCTCTACGACGACTTCATCGCCGTCGCGATCAAGCACGCGATCTTGCCGAACGCAGCTTGGTACTGCTGGCACGCCTCTCGACGCCAGGCGATGCTTGAAGACTCGTGGACGAAGGCGGGCGCGATCGTGCATCAGCAGATCGTGTGGGTAAAGACGCGCGGAGTACTAACTAGGTCTACCTATCTGTGGCGGCACGAGGTGTGCCTGCACGGTTGGTTACAAGGCAATCGACCACCGTTCCGCCGTCAGCGCGAAGACCCGACGACGATTTGGGAAGTCGCATCGAGCGAGGTCGAGAGCAAGGACCATCCGACTTCGAAGCCGACGAAGCTCTTCGAGACGCCGATGCTCGTACACACACAAGTTGGTGACACGTGCTACGAGCCGTTCTCGGGAAGCGGCAGCCAGATCATCGCGGCCGAGCGCACGAAGCGCCGCTGCGTCGCGATCGAGTTGAACCCGCGCTTCGTCGACGTCGCTGTATTGCGCTGGCAGAACTTGACGGGCAAGCACGCGACGCTCGACAGCGGCGAACGCTTCGACGCGATGAAGGCCGCGCGGGAGGAGACGAGCGATGCGACGGCGTGATGCGATGGGCGTGCTGCTGGCGATGCTAGTGAGTAGCGGCGTGCTGATTGGTGTGGCGTGGCCACGATAGCACCACAAGAGCCTGACGCCGTCGCGGCGCGTCGACAGTCTGCGCTCGGTGCGTCGTTTCTCACGGTCTCGTCGCATCACGCATTCGGCGCCTGTCTCTGCCAGTGTGGCGCGGTAACGCGTTGTGGTGGTTGCGATTCGACACGCAGTTAGGCGATCGGTGAGGTCGTGGAGTTGATGAAAGGTTCATTTCTCCGAATCGGGGGTCCGGTGACCACAATTCTGGTCGCAGCGGAACCCGTGCAGAATCAAGCGGATAGGCCCTATCCAGGACGCCGAATCGAGCGCAATCGCGGCCGGATCCCGCCTGTTCGACCCAGCGAGGGCGGGCGCGCCGCGAGGGCAATGACGACGTGTGTGCAACGACTTACGTGGCCGACGCCGCCGGCTGGGAGCCGAAGTGCAGCCTAGAATCGCCCGATTTCGTCCCTCGCTGGCCGTCCCGGCGATCGACGACATCGGGGAAGTGCCTGCAGAACGCCAGGAAACGCGGCAGGAGGGCAGTGTGGAAGGCTATTCAGATGTCCAGTTCTTGATGCCCGACACGTCCGCGGGGACCAAGGAACGCCCCTTCCCGCCGGGACTTCCCGTCGCCGGAGCGCGGCGGCCCCACGGCGTCGTGCACGGATTTCACGCAAAGAGCGCGGTATCGCTCGCGAATCCAATGGGTTGCGACACTTGCGTGCTCGCCGCGATCAAGAAGAAGAATCCGAGGCATCCACTGGCCTGCCGAGAAGCCCGTAAGCATAGCCGGTGCAGCATCTTAGAGCGTCACCAGTCGAACTGGGTCGCCGGACTCGTTGACGAGATCCGCACGGCAACCGGTGGCGAGCCGACGGCGCTGCAGCGTGGCGCGGTCGAACAGATTGTTCGCCTGCGGAGTCGGCTCTTCGCGTTGGAAACGTACTTGGCCGCCGCCGGCGTCGTCGACGTTCGTACCGGCGAGCCGCGCGCGATCGTCGATCGGATGACGAGCCTGGAGAACGCGCTCGGGCGTGCGACGGGCGAACTGCGTTCCTCAATCGCTGATGCGCGTGCTGCGAAGCGTGGCGGAGCCCCGTCGTTGACCGAGTACTTGGCCGCGCTCGCGACGAGAAATGCGGCGCCGCTCGCCGTTGAGGACGCGACGAGTAAAGAGATCGAGCGTAAAGAAATCTTGTCAGAGGAGGATAGCGATGGCAGCGACGAGTAGGGACGCACCGGCAATCAACATCGTGCAAGCCGTACGCGATCCGAGTCTGATCGGAGACGAGTTGAGCGTTGTGCAGGAAGCACTCTTGAGGTCGATCTACGGGCTCGACATTCCCGAGGAGCAGGTCGCGATCGTGGAGAAATGCACGGGCCGAGCGCCTCTCGTTGGTGTCGAGTATCGCGAGATCGCCGTCGTCGCCGGACGGCGCTCGGGCAAGAGCGACAAGATCGCGTCGAACATTTGCCTCTACGAAGCGCTCATCCGGCAACACCGTCTCTCACCGGGCGAGAACGGAACGGTGCTGCTCCTCGCGCGCGATCAAAGGCAAGCACGCGTCGTGCGCGGCTACATCGAAGCGAAGCTGACGCGCTCGCCGATCCTGAGCCAGTTCATCGAGGCCATGCGCGGCGACGAGATCGTGCTGACGAACGGTATCGTGATCGCGATCTATCCAGCGTCGTTTCGATCGATCCGCGGCTTGAGCGTGATCACCGCGGTGCTCGACGAAGTCGCGTTCTGGCCCGTCGATGAGAACTACGCGAGCCCCGACGCCGAGGTGTTGAAGGCGCTGCGGCCGGCGACGGCGACTCACGAGCGCGCGAAGATTGTGTTGGTGAGTTCGCCGTACTCGCGCGACGGAGTTCTGTGGCAGATGTTCGTGAACCGCGACAACGATCCCGACACGCTCGTCTGGCACAGCGAATCGCTCGCGATGAACCCGACGATCTCCGAGAAGTTCTTGGAGAAGGAACGCGCGCGGGACTTCGACGCGTATCGTCGCGAGTACTTGGCCGAGTTCACGGACGCCGTCAGCGCGTTCCTGCCATCGGACGCGATCCAAGCCTGCACGGTGCGCGGTCGGCTCTCCGTGCCGCACAGCACGGTCCACGCGTACACGTGCTCGATCGACGCCGCGTTCAAGGGCGATCGATTCACGCTCGCGGTCGCGCACCTCGATCGCGACTCTGGCAAGGTCGTGATCGACCGCCTCGAATCGTGGCTCGGCTCGCGTGAGGCGCCGCTCTCGCTTGCGCAGGTACTGCCGAGCATCAAGGCGATCGCGACGCAGTACGGGTTCAGCCGCATCGCCGCCGATCAGTTCGCGATCGAGCCGCTGCGACACGCGTTCGCGCAGATCTCGCTCACGCTTGAAGAGCAGACATTCAGCGCGCCGTTCAAGGCGGACCTGTACGGCAATCTTCGCACGCTGCTGACCGACAGGCGCATAGAGCTGCTCGATCATCCGCAGTCGCTCAAGGAACTCCGATCGTTGGAGGTCGAACTCTTGCCGGGCGGTCAGAGCCGCATCGGGCATGCGCGTCGCGCCGGCGCATCGGACGACTTCGCCGACGTGATCGCGTTGGCAGCGATGGACGCGATGCGCGGCAACGGGACGCGCGCGTTCGATCCCGAGAGCGCAGTCATCGCGGGCCCGCCGTCGATCTGGATGCAAGCCTTCCCGTCGCTGCCGGGCGAGCGCGGCGGCCGCACGAGCGACGATTGGGAAGCGCCGCCGGGCTTCGACGTTGTCGGGCGGATGAACGATCGCGGAGGATTCGATCGGGTCGGTGGGTGGTAGCGATCAGGCTCCCGACCTCGACGGATCGGTGACGCGGCCGAGGAACAGAATGCTGCTGGTTCGCTGATCGCGAATCATGAACACGAACGGATGGTCGGCGATGAAGCGCGGAGAGCGTGGAGCCATGCCGATGCTCCGAGTCGCGACGACAGCCGTAGCGGCAGCGGCTTCGGTGCCCTTCTCACTCACATCGACGAATGCCTTGTGGACCACGAGGCTGATGAAGAGGTCCCGTTTCCCGTTCATGTTCGAGAAGTCCGCTCGCATTGGGTCGAACGCTGCATCCATTCCGAGCGCGGCGAGATGGTCGTTCAGCAAGTAGGTCGTCGTCATCCGGAATCGCGGCAGCGAGACCCGCACTTTCGTCCGCTTCAACTTGGCGAAGCACGAATCGAGCTGCGCAGCCGATAGCCGCTGCTCCAAGCCTGGCAAGCCTTCGGTTGAGTCCGGCAGGAGCACGATCATCACGAGGTCGGTGTTCGAGTACGGAAGTTCGAGTAGCGCGAAGTCATCGACCTTCGCGTACCGAAGACTGTCCTCTTTGTTCATCATCGAAGCATCGACGGTCACGGAATCGCCCAACTTGAACGGAGCGACTCGTGTATCCGTGCTGTCGAACTCTGCCTGCCAGGTTCCGTGGAAGTAGATCGCGTTTGTCAGCACCAGCCTGGTCAGCTTGTCGATCGCCCCACGCGGGACGAGATCCACGATCTTCCTATTCGTTCGCTCCTCGACCCACGAGTTAATCTTTGTCCGCGATCCTTCCGGGTCTGCAACGAAGTTGAGCTCCTCTAGCTCGGCCCCGTAGTGGCGACGCGTCACTTCGCGAAACGGCTTCTTGAAGTCCTCGCCCGTTTGTCCCCAGAGCCGATTGGCGATGCGGAGCTGATCGCCTGACTGGTTGTCACCGGTATCGAGCCCCCGAATCAAAGCCTCGTACGCGGCGTGGGGCGGTGGAGCGGTAGCGGAGAAGTGCATCACGCGCGCCATCTGCTCGGCCGTCGTTCCAGCGGCACCCGCGTAGGTCATCGCGAGCGCCGTCGAGATGCTGAACGGTGAGAGGAACATGTTGCCGGGCGTGCTGCGAAGTTCTTGGAAGAGATCGACGGCGAACATGTTGGACGCAGTGGCGACCAAGCGCGTCTCTGGGGAGATCTCCTCCGGGCGGGACCGATCACAGCCAGAGACCAAGGCGAACGACCCCGCGATCAGCCAGTGAACCAGCGCGCGCTTCGTTGCCATCGTCATCCTCCCACTTGAATCACGTCGGAGACGGTCCCGTTTCGCAGATAGCTTACTGCCCTGAGCCCGGGCTTGCACTTTCTCCGAATCGAAGCGTTCATGTCCTGACCCGGAAGGAGGGTTCATGATGAACGCGATTCCGAGAGTCTCACCCCCCGATCTGCTGCCCGCTGTCCCCGTCTTCATTCGCCGGTTGCACGCGCCGAGCACGAAGCAGGCGTACGAACGCGAACTCGCTCGATGGTTCGCCTGGCTCGCCGACAACGCCCCGCTCGACAACGAGATCCTCCCGCGTTACGTCGAGTGGCTGCGTGCGCGCAATCTCTCCGCCACGACGATCAGTTGGCGAGCCGTCGTCGTGATGCAGTTTCTCAAGGACGCGCATCGGCAGGGAGTGATCGACCGCGACGTGACCGAGGGGTATCGACCGCCGAAGGGAACGCGAGGATTCGCGCCGCGCGTGTTGTCATCCGGCGAACTCAAGCGGCTGCTGCGTACCCCCGATCGCCGATCGTGGAGGGGCCGTCGCGATCTCGCGATCCTCACGCTCCTTGGCATCGCGGGACTTCGCATCGGTGAGGTCGCGTGCCTGCGAATCTGCGACGTCGATCTGCAGTCCGACCGCGTCGTGCTCAAGATCCGTGGGAAGGGGAATCGCATTCGGTCGATCGCGCTCGCGGGTAGAAACGCCTCGCCGATCCGATCCTGGGCGAAGGTGCGAGGCGTGGGGCAGTCCGACGTGGCATTCTTCATCTCGAAGCGTGTCGAGGATGGGGAGCCACGCGGGATGACGATCGCGTCGATCGATTACGTCGTGAGGCGATACGGCCGCGTCGCTGGAATCGATCGGCTTCACGCCCATCTGCTTCGCCACTGCGCGGCGTCGAATGCCCTTGCGGGCGGGATGAACTTGGTCGCCGTTAGAGATCTGCTCGGGCACTCGTCGATCGTGACGACGTCCCGCTATCTCCACTCGACCTCCGGCATGGCGGGCGTGGTCGTCGCGGGGTAGAATGGTTGAGGTGGCCGACCGGTCGTCCGCCGCTCGCCCCGGAGCCGCTGCACGCCCCAGCACGTGCAATCGACTGCTACTCAGGCCCGTTGCCGCTTAGGAGCACACATCATGCGATCGTCACCACTCGGGCTGCCACTCGCAACGTTACTCGCGCTCTTCGCCGCCGCACCCGCGTACTCGACGGAGTATCTGCCGCTCGCTACTGGCAATCAGTGGAGCTACGCCAGCATCGAAGGATCGAGCGAGGTTCAAACCGTCGTCGGGACGGCTCCCGTCTGGGGCGTTTCGACGTCCGTGATCGACCACACCGAAAGCACGTTCAACGAAGGTTTGGAGAACTACTGGACGACTGGAAGCGACGGCGATGTCTTCTTGTGGGGCTTCAATCGAACGCTCGATGGATTCGGATGGTTGTACGACCCTCCGATTCTGTACGTGGACGCGCCCCTCTTTGTCGGCAAGACCTGGTCGTCGGAAGTGGATGTCTATGAGCTGCCGGATACGACCTATTTTGCCACGTTCAATCTGCTCTTCACGGTACACGAAGACGTTCTGCTGTCGGTGCCTGCTGGCGCGTTTCAATCGTACGGCATCGGTTACGACGCCGGCGGCGGAGCCAGCATGTCGATACTCGGCACGCTGGGGCGCGCGCTGCGGGGCACAGGACCGAGCGTTTGGTTCAGCGACGGCACGGGCGAGGTGCAGTATTCCTCCGCAAGCGAACTGTTCCGCCTCGTCAGCGTGAACGTTCCCAACAGCACGAGCGCCACGTCGTGGGGCGCGATCAAGGGTTTGTACAGGTAGCGCGGCGCCCCCGCCTACCCGACCAGCCGCACGATCTCCTCGCGAACGATCTGGGCGACGAGCGGCCGCAGAGTCTCGCCGAACGAGCCGGTGGAACGCGCGGGTGATGGCTTCGCAGCGACGCGCTTGGCCGCGGGCCTCGCGGCCGGCCTCGCACTCTTCGCCTTACTCCGATTCTTCTTCCACCCGTAGATCGTCCAGAAGGATATTCCATACTTCTTCGCCGCGGCCTTCGCCGTGAGGTTGTTCGCCTTCATGTCGGCGAGGATCTTCGCGCGGTCGGCCTTCGTGGTCTGCTTGGGGGCCGGCTTCGCGGGCTTCTGTGCCTTCTTCTTCGCCATGCTGTCTCTCCTATGTGGTCGGTTCATCAGCGCGTAAACGAAATCGCAATCGGGGGATAGTAGCCGGGCCGCGATCCCGTCGCAATGGCTTCTCCTCCACCCGGACCAATCGGTCGAGGAGAACGACGAGGTGCCGAGGAGTAGGCGGGGCGGGAGTGAGGAAAGGTCGAGCGAGAGCATGATGATGGGGGAGCGTAGCACGGTCGGCGACCTCGTGACTGTGCGGATCAGCGAACTGGCAGTGCCACGTCCGCGCCCGCGAATCAAGTGGCCAGCGTTCTGCCGGGATATCCGAAGTGCTTCGGCCGTTCCGAGCGAAATCGCGACGAGAACGTACAAGACAGCGATCGGACCCACAAGGCATGTGGCAGAATGGATTGGGGCTAGGTCATCCCCGTCCCATCGGGTTGCAGCGGAATGAGATCGCCGTTATCACGCTTCAGCGGCGTTGGACGTGCTCACGTGGCCGAGTCTCCGAGCAAGAGCGGAGCAGTTTTGCCGCGCGGACGGAAGTTTTGGTTGACAGCCGCCGCATCGCCGACCATGCTCCAGTATCTGCCACTGGGAGCGTAACCGTGGAGGGGATTGGAAGTGATCGAGTCGCGATCCCGCAGTGGATTGAGGGTGATCTTCAGAGTAATTGCCGCGCTCATTCCGATGTGTCCAAGCGAGTTCTCGCACGCTGATGGTACGTCACCTCCGCGGTTCCCGCACGCCGTCGCTCTTGACGCCAACGAATCGTTCTTCCTCTATGGCCGACAGCTTGTGGACGAGCTGGTCTTCTCGTTTGCGCAAGGCGTCATCAGTGTCAACGGAGTCCCGATTGACGGTGCGCCGGAACCACTTCCTGATTCGTTGCTGCAGATACGCGCGGAGAAGCTCCGCGCGTTGTATGCAGGCAACGCGCTATTTGATTCGTGCTCCAACTCAGGACGCGCGCCGCGCGACTGTGCCGAGCTGTTTGAAGTAAGGTTCTCGGAAATGACCGCGGAGATGGGTCGCACATGGCGTGCACTTCGGGATGACTACTTTGCGCGCGGCGACAGTCTCTCGATTGACACCAGCCTTGTGATTTGGGATCTAATCTCGGATTCGACGCTGACAATGCTAGATTCAATGCTGGTGGGTAATCTTGATGCTGCGCGTCGCGCAACGTCCGTTGCGCCCTCCGGCGTCGTCGTGTTCACGACTCTTGGGGGAAGGCTCTTGCCGACGGGAGCGGAATTGGCACGAGAGCGGGGCGATTCGCAACCAGCAGCCCTCACGGAGGACTCCGCGTTCGCGATTGTACGACGGTACGTCAAGGTTTTCGATTATCCAGGCCCCTCGCTTGTGGTGGTTACGCGAGCTGGCGGCCGAATTGTTACCGGCGAGCGTGCGACACGGCTCAAAACCGAAATCGAACTGATCAAGGCAGACCCTCGATATCGCCCGTCCATTCTCAGTGAGGCCCAGGCGCGAGAGTTCCGGAATGCAGACTAATTTTCGGCGTCGCGCCGTTCTGAGCCTGCTCCTCGCCTTGCTGTTCATCACGCGCGCGCGCGACGGTGTCGCCGTTGTTTGTCCGGCGGAAGCAAACCGGGACGCGATCGCGTTCTTCTACCGAAGCAACCCAACGGATACATACTGCGACGCGGTCGTTGAAAGTACTGTCGTTGAGGTTCTGCGCGGACGTGGCTATGAGCTTGATGACCTGTTCGAAGACGCTGCCCCGGACCCCGACAACGGGATTCCACCGGTCATCACTCTGTCGCACCTCAGAACTGCGATTAACGGAATGGGTGTGGCCTACCTTTCGACGCACGGATTTGGTTCACATCCCGAAATTGTGTACGGAAACGACACAATTCCCGCCTCGCCTGGGGGTGACCCGGGCGTCGAAACATACAAGAACTTCTCAGACGCGCAGCTCGCCGCTATCAACTACATCGCGTCCCAAGGATATCGAGTCACGGATTTCATAATCGCCGAGGTCGACGCGAATACGAGCTTCATCTTTCTCAACCGTAACCCCGTCACTGATTATCTGAATACTATGGCACAAAACTCATTGCTCTACTTCGAAAGCTCATGGAGCACGTTCATGGCGGGCAACTGGAATAGCGCTGCAGCGCTCATTGGATACGACTATTCTCCTACTTGGTCGTTGGGTTGTCCGGAAACGCAAGAGATCTGGCGTCGTCTTGCGTGCCTGACCGGTTCGTATCCAGATGTCGGGCATGCAGTCTCTGGGCTCACGGTGCAGACGGGCGCTAACTCCAACCTTGATGTTGCACTACGTTGCGACATCGGCTGTCGCAACGAGGCCACGTTCTATGTTAACCCTGCCGCAACGACGGACTCCGCAAGTGGGGATGTACTCGTGAGCTTCCAGACGGACGGTGAATCCGGTTCTCTCAGTCACACTCTTCGTGGGTTTCCATCCTTCACAGCGTATCCGGATACAGCCGAGACGCTCGCCGTGCTCTCCGCCATGGGCGCTCCCAACATTGTTTGCGGCTACTCTGAAGTAGTAGAAGGAGGTTATGCGGTCTATGACATCGTTGAAGAGGGTGCCGACGGAAGCCGTACGGGATCTGGCGCTCTGATCGTCAACAAGGAGCCGGCGCTCGCGGTCAGTGATACTTGTGTTGCTCGCGAGCCCACAATCGACGAGGCTTCGGGGCAAGCGTACTGGTACCGCCATGGCGCTTTCAGCCTCTACGAGCCCGGAAAGCGCGACTGGGGAAAGCCGGGCACGCCTGCGGGAGCGCTAACGACGGAATGCACGGATTGCGCAGACTATCTCGTCTACGTGCACCATACGTCCACAGCGACGGCCGACACAATTCTGGCCATGGTCGTTGATTCTCTTGAAAGCCAAGGCCTCGACGCCGCCGGTCTTCGAGTGCCCTGGAACAACTTGAGCTGGGTGCGCGCGCCACTGTCTGCTCTTCGAGCGACGAACGCTGCGTGGAATGCAAGTGCGGGGGACAGCCTTCGCCTCTATCCGGTTGACCCTGGGCCAACACTACTTATTATCGGGGACGCGCAACCGCCGCTAATGCCTCCCATCGCCTTTCCCAACAACGGGCAGTGTGGCGTCAACCTCTGCCACAGTTACCTACTAGCCGGCGATTTGAACAACGACTCCATACCAGATTGTCCGGTTGAAGTGGTTCCGGCGAGCGATCTGGCAGAAGCGCATCGCGCGATCGTTGCAGCCGTCGATTTTAACCGGGGGTTCTTCATCGACGATGATCGCAATGGTCTATTCATCGGCAACGATGGAGTGAACGGGTGGGAAGGGAGCCCTTGGGTCATGGATTATATCTCGGACACAGCTGTCCTTGCGCGCGTGCACGGCATTGAGTCCGATTTACTATATGTGACGTCTCCGTATGAGCCGACGGATAGCCTGTTTCGCGTTGATGTGCGTACGCGAATCAACGCGGGGGTCATAGAAGGATGGATGATCGGCGGCATCACGGGCTACCGATGGTGGCCAGGTTACTGCATTAGCTCTTTCCCTCCCATCGGCGTCGAAGCACTGACGACAAAGCAACGAATGACTATCTGGGCGCCAGGGTGTCATATGGGTTATGTAGGCGCAGTCGGCACCATCGAGCCAATTGTCGAGCAGATTCAGTTTAATGACATCAATAGAACTATGATGGCGGGCGGTGTGTTTCATTACGATAATGGGTACGAGATTAAGCATTTGCCCTGGGCGGAGATTCTTCGCGATGCCCGTTTCAGCGCGATGCCCGGCACATCGATTTCGAGAATTCACTATGACGCGGTTCAGGCCTGGTTCGACCAGTTTCCCGGAGACACATACGTCTTGAGTTCGGTCGCGTTCGGCCCGTATGTGATACCGCCCGATGTCGCGACTGGGTTGGAGCCACCGTCGCGATCGGAAAACGCTTCGGGTCTTACGGCGCTCGGCAATGTTGGGGAGAAGCCGACGTTTGTCTTCTCGCTCGCCAGCCAAGTGAGCGTGAGCCTGCGGGTCTTCGACGTCTCTGGGCGCGAGGTGACGATCGTACGCGAAGCCAGCTTGCCAGCCGGGAGGCATCAGTTCACCTGGTTTGGAAAGGACCGAACGGGACGGACGGTGGCGCCGGGAGTCTACTTCGGAGTGCTCATGACGAGCGAGGGGCGACGGGACGCCGCAAAGGTCGTGATCGTCCGGTAGCAATAATCTGCTCTCCGCGGGCGCGGAGGAGCGGAGTGTGTGGACGGTCCGCGCGTATCTACACGCGCGCCATGGCGTTATCGATCCTCAATGTCTCGCTGTTTCGATTGCCCAAATCGCCCATTTTTCACGTCAACAATCCCAACGACTTACGCGGTTCGATTTCGCAAATACCGGGGAGCCAGTCTTGCCTCGCAAGCGCATTAACCCCAATCAGTTACGCGATCTGTCCTCAAAAGTAGGCAGCGGACTATCTGTGTAAGGCGTTGCAGGAGCGCGATATAGGTTTTTGGGCTTCTCGCTGGGTTAACCCGCCTTCGAACTGGTTTGCCGCGGGAATCCGGAGCGTCCAGGTCGGATTGGGCGGGGAGATGAGAGGATAAGTCTCGGTAGCTCGGTCGGGTCATGTCCAGCGCACCCAGTCGGGGCCCAGTGATCGTGAAGCGCAACGGCTCGGACCGATAGTTCACCACGCTGCGGGCGCGCTCAAGAGGCTCGATCGAATGTGACTTTTTGCCGACGAGTCTCCGCGATCGCTCTTTCGATTGACTAGACTTGCTGCTATTCCCTACGCTGAGCCTCGCTCGTCGATCCGTTGTCTATCTGCGCGTTCTGGCGAGATCGTTAACGACGCGGGTGGCCCCGCCCCAACTGACACCTTGCCTCGGGGGCGCCCGATCGGCTCACGCACAAACCGACACGCAAAAAGAATCCTAACCCCTATGGCACGCCATCCGTTTGGGAGAGGGCAAATCCATGATCACACGCCGATACGCCGTCGCTCATCTTCTCATCTGCACCGCAGCGCTGCTCCAGCTTCCACGGGATGTGGCGCTAGCTGGCAGCGCCTCCTACCAACTTCGAATCGTCGCGAGCGATGGCCAACTTGGGATTTCGTCAGTGGACCCGGAGCTTTCGCTTAATGACCACGGAGATGTGGCGTTCATTGGCCGAGTCCCAGACCCCATTGACCCTCAGAACGCTACCGTCGATCACGTTCTCGCGTTCCGTCGTGACTTGGATGCTCTCGTCGATATTACACCCGGAATCAATGGAACATTTCTTCCGACCATGTCCCCCGGCGGTTGCCAGCTAAGCAATGCCGATAGAGTGCTCGATCGTCGCCGGCGCGTGTTGCCCCCAAATCCGCCTGGCACGGTCGAGACTTTGTTGGAGACCTGGAGTATCAACGCAACTGATAACCAGCAGATTCTCCAGCAGGCGACTCCAATCATTACCGAGTTTCAAGGCATCTACCCGTACGCCAGCATCAACAACTCGGGCAGTGCGTACGTATTCCAGGTGCTGCAGGGCGGACAAGATAGACTTGCGCAAGTCACCCCAAACGGCAGCTGGGTGATCGGCCCGTTAACTCAACGCAACTATCCGATGATGGCCGACAACAACTTCTTTGTCTTCTATTCCTCCGCGAGCAACGCCGTACGCCTTTATGGCCCGACGGCGTTTGGGCCGACCGTAACGATCGCAAGTGTCGGAGCCAATTGGTCTAGTCTCGGAAGGAGGCCAGGCATCTCCGACGATGGCACAGTAGTCGCGTTCTATGGCGTTCTAACAGCCGCAGGAGCGACTGCGCTTCAAACCTTCCCTGGGGCTGGCATCTTTACAGGCGAGCTCAGCTATGCCGGGAGCCCGCCGGTAGTGCAACGGATTCGACGCGCTGCAGGCGCATTGTCGATACCGGCTGACCGGCGCGTAGCTGTTACAAGTCCCGTTATCGATGCCAATACCGGTGAAGTTGGTTATGTCGTGGTGTTTGAAGGCACGCCTGCTAATTCACCGAAGGGTGTGTTTTCCTGTCGCGTTGGATCCGGCGTCGTAGGGCCGCTGGCTATCGTCCAACTCGGTGACGTGCTCCCGGACGGCACAACCGTAAGCGACATCGCAGCGCCAAACGACGGAGTGGCGCGCGCACCCTTCGGAGACGACGGGTCGCCCCGTACTCAATCTCCGGGCGATCACCGAGGGGCGTTCTGGGTGATGACGGCGTCGGGAGAGCGCGTCGTGCGGGCGACTCACTTCGAGATCGACTCTGATGGCGATGGCCTGTTTGATCATTGGGAGACGGATGGCGTGGCCTACTCGGGGCCGTCCGGGATGCTCCGCAACTACGCGTTGATTGGGGCAAATCCACTTCGCAAGGATCTCTATCTTGAAGTCGACGCGATGACCGGCCTGGCCCCGCCGGCAGCATCACTGCTTAACGTTGTTACCGCTTTCAGTGGTGCTGGCAATCCGCAATTTCCAGTGGTAAACCCGGACAACTCACGAGGGATACAACTTCACATCGACAACGGCGCCTGTAGTCCGTGCCTTGATGATACGGATATTCCCGCCGCGAGCTGGGCCAATCCGTTCAGCGGCTTCCGGTTCGTCAAGGATCAAGGTTGTGGAGGACTTGGATGCTTCGGAACAGACGCGGAACGCGCGATAGGCGCGGACTGGCCTGCGTTGCGAACTGCAAAGAGCCAGGTTTACAGGTACTGCCTATTCGCTGACCGGTCTACGTCCCCCACCTTCAACCCATTTGGGTATGGAGAGTTCGAAGGTAACGATATCGTGATCTATTCTGGAGCGCTCGTAATGAATTTGCCAAACCCGACGGTCGATGAATACGCGGGCACGTTCATGCACGAACTCGGACACACGCTTGGCCGAGATCACGGCGGCGGCCAAGGCGGCGGACCCTCCGACCCTTGGCGCTTTGCGACGAAGCCTAATTACTTCAGCGTGATGAGTTACTCGTGGACTCGGCCAATGCGAGTGCCGAGTTCGGGGCCAGCTTTGCAAATCGCAATACTGACGCAGATACGAGACAGTTGGCAACTTGGATACTCTGGTAGTCATCCAATGGACCCTATGCTTACTCTAAATGAGGCCAATCTAAACGAGAGCGCCGGGATAGGCGGGGATCCTTCCAAGACAACATTTGTTGGGCCATCGAGCCCTTCGATGTGTCCGCAACCTGTGAAGATGGGCGGAGCGGTCAACTGGAATCGGCAAGGTAGCGACATGGAGACAGGCATCGCTGCCGACATCGATCATCAGGGCGGATGCACTTCGCCTGATCCGCAGGGGGGGGCGTCCCCGGGCGAAATTCTGATAGGGCAGAATGACTGGCTTGCGATCAAGTACCTGCCTCGCGGTTCGAGTCTTTGGCTTGGCTCAAGTTCTGACACGCTTTCTTCGTGTGGGCTTACACACGAAGTGTTTGCGGCGCTTGATTCCATGGTTGCATCCCTCGATTGCAATGGGAACGGCCAGCGTGACCAGGAAGAAGTAGCCGGTGGCACTGCCTCCGATTTCAATGGCAATGGCATCCTGGACGAGTGTGAGTCGCCAACGGGGATAGGGTCAAGCGTTGATGGCGCTAAAGGCATGTATCTGTCTGCGAGCCCACAGCCAGCGAGCAATTTCATTCAAATAGAATTTAGGATACCCGCTCCAGGGGAAGCGCGACTTAGCGTTTACGATGTCTCCGGGCGGCAGATACGAACGGTTCGGTCTGGTGCTATAGGTGTCGGCATACAAATGGCCGCCTGGGACCTTCTCGACGCGTCTGGTGACAAAGTCGCTTCCGGCACCTACTTCCTTCGCCTCACCTCGTCTCACGGGGATCAGGTGACGGAGAGGGTGACGGTTTTGAGGTAGGGCGGTAGCCGAAGCTGCGTGCGGCGTGAGTGTGCTCGTCGACGTTCCGTCAAAAAAGGAGTGAACATGAGACCCTCGAGGGCTCTCCGTGCGCTTGTCGGCTCGATTCTGCTTCACTGTTGCTTCGTCGCCGCACCGCGTGCGCAGACCGCACGCCCGACCGCTCGCGAAACCGCGGGCGCCGACGTTGTGAAGCCCGGGATCCGTGGGGCTCGCGAATCCGAACCAATCGCGCGAGCCGGTGGTCCAGCCGACGCCATTCCGCATTCCGCGCGCCCGAGCCGCCAAGTCCGGCCGGCCACCCCAGCGGGATCAGAATCGTCCCCATCGAATGTGGCTGTGGCCAGCGACGAGAACTGGTCGTCGGCGTTCGGTGCGTTCGGTGGAGGCATGCCGTTCTGGTTCTATGCGGGCGGTCCGAACGCGCTCGCCGTGTTCGAAGGCACTTTGATAGCCGGAGGATGGTTCGAGAAGACGGCCGCTGGCGACACCGTCTATCACATCGCTGCCTACGATGGACAGCGCTGGGTCTCCGTTGGGGGCGGAGTGTCCGATGGTTACTCCGGTACGTGGGTGAGCGCATTGGCAGTCTATGACGGGGAACTCGTCGCGGCAGGCAACTTCACGAAAGCGGGGGGCGTTTCGGCCAACGGGCTCGCGGCGTGGAACGGATCCTCCTGGCGCGCCTTGGGTACTGGGCTGCCGCCATACCAGGAGATCGACGCGTTCGTGCAGTACGGTAGCGATCTCGTCGCGGCGGGGCGATTCACATCGATCGGAGGTGTCGCCGCGGCGCATATCGCAAGGTGGAACGGCGCCGAGTGGACACCCCTTGCGGGCGGACTCTCTGGATTGGGCGCGACCGTCCGGACGGTGTGCGTCGCGGGTTCTGATCTCATCGCGGGCGGCAACTTCTCCATCGCAGGCACGGTGCCCGCGAGCAACATCGCTCGCTGGGACGGATTGGAGTGGCATGCGCTCGGCGCGGGAGTCGACGGGCGCGTCGAGGCGACAACGGTATTCGGATCCGACGTGATCGCGAGCGGTGTTTTCTCGAACGCCGGCGGCACGCCCGTGGAGAACATCGCACGCTGGGGCGGCACCGCATGGAGCGGGCTGGGCGATGGACTCACGCGCATCGGTGAGTTCGGCTCCGTCGCATCTCTCACCGTATTCGGGTCAGATCTCGTCGCATCGGGATTCTTCGACCAGTCAGGGCCTGATTCGATTCTCAGCATGGCGCGTTGGGACGGCGCCACGTGGAGCCAGTTCAGCGCGCCGGAAGATCCGGTTTCATCTCAACTCCTCGTCGATGGCGACCGGCTGTGCGCCATCGGTCCCTTCGAGTGGGCCGGAGGATTTCCAGCATGGCACATCGCACAATGGGAGAACGAGCGTTGGCGCGCGCTCGGATTCGAGAAACCGGGGGGCATCAACGGCGGTGTCGGTGCATTGACGCACTATGAGAACAAGCTGGTCATCGGCGGACAGTTCGGCGGCGCCGGTCAGACTCCCGCGGCATCCCTTGCAATCTTCGACGACAATCACTGGAAGGCGCTCGACGGCGATTTGGCAGGGGGCAGTCTATTTGTATCGGCTCTGGCCGAGTTCGACGGCGCGTTGATCGTCGGTGGGTCGTTCGAGTCCGCCGGAGGAGTGCCGGTATCGAACATTGCGTCGTGTCGGGGACTTCAGCCCACGGAGTGGAGTTCTCTTGACGTGAACCTCAGCGCCATCGTGCTCGACCTCGATGTCTACGAAGGACGGCTCGTCGTTGCAGGAGATTTCTACGAGGTTAACGGAGAGTCGCATCCAGGGATCACGTCTTGGGATGGAGAGACGTGGGCGCCGTTCGGTGACGGCCTCGGGTGGGCTGTCTACTCGGTCGCGGAGTACCAGGGGGATCTCATCGCGGGAGGCACGTTCAACGTCGTGAACGGGTCGGGCGAGGCGCTGCGCCACGTGGCGCGGTGGGACGGCGCCGTCTGGCGACCCATGGCGGGTGGATTCGATGAAGCGGTCTTCGCGCTGAAGGTGTATCGCGGCGAGTTGATCGCAGGAGGCGGGTTTCAGATGTCAGGGACGACCTCGGTCCCGCGAATCGCTCGGTGGGACGGTGAGTCGTGGCAAACACTACGCCAGCCAGGAGAGGGCGCGGACTGGCTCGTATGGTCGCTCGCCGTCCGCGACTCCACGCTACTGATTGGTGGAAGTTTCTCCACGATGGGTGATGTCATGTGTCCAGGCATCGCTGGCTGGACAGGCAGCGAGTTTCGAGCATTTGGATCGGGGCTCGACGTGTTCGAGGCGGAAGTCGGTGGCGTGGGGGCGATACTGCCGATCACTACTGGCTTCGTCATGAGCGGCCTCTACGGGACGGTGGGTGGCAGGACGTCGTACAACATCTCGGAATGGGTGGAGCCGGCTGAGCCGTTGGCAGATGCGACATGGGTCCCCGGCTTTGTGGACGGCGCGTCGGAGGCAGTGCGTGCGACGCCGAATCGTCCGAACCCATTCGGTCCGCGCACAACGTTCGAGTTCACGCTGCCGCACCCCGACCACGTGCGCGTGACGATAGTAAACGCGTCTGGCGAGCGAGTCAGGACTGTGCTCGATCGGTCCATAGAGTCGGGGAACCACAAGCTTGAGTGGGATGCCCGCGACGACGCCGGCAGGACGTTGCCGTCGGGCGTGTACTTCGCAAGACTGGAGGCCGGCCCCGCCGTTTCCACTCGCAAGATGGTGCTAGCCCGCTGATCGCTCCGCCGAACGAGGACGGGTGACTCCAAACGCATTCTGCCCCCATCCCCGCGCGTGGCGAGAAGGCGGGGGAGGGTGTGGTAGCTCGACTAGAACGTGACCGCGTGCTCGTCGTCCGCGGCGCGAGACATTTGCGGCGTGCTTGACGGCGGGGCCGAATCATCACGGCCGGAAGACTGACAGTTCCGACGAGGCCGTGTGGAGAACCTGTTCGATCGTCTGGGCGGCATGATCAACACTGGGGGGCGCCAATGGGCAAAAGTACATGCTCTGTGCATGGCCCGTACTATCCGGAAAGGGACGAGAAAGGATTCTCGATCAGCTCTTGCCCCAAATGCGAATACGAACAGAGTAGAGACGCGAGGCTTCAAGCGGCATCGCTTACCAGAGCGGCCGAGGATGGAGTGTGCGAATGCTGCGGCCAGCGGTTTGTCGAGCGGACGCGCGTACGCCCTGCTGCAAGAGGGGCGTGGGTGGGTACTCTTGGTCGATACGCGGCGCAGGGCGTATGCCCCGCCTGCTTCAATAAGTGGAGCTAACTACGGCCGCTCGCGTTCTCCCGTAGCCAGAAGCGAGAGTGCGAAGTCTAATACGCGAGAGATCCCATCCCCGCGCGGGGCGAGAAGGCGGGGGAGGGGCTCTGATGAAAGGCGAAGCCGATGGCGTTCCCCCGCGATGACGTAGCCAAGCTCCTCGCGGCCTGTCATCGACGGTGCTGCATTTGCCACCGCTACTGTGGCGTCAAGATCGAGACGGATCATATCGTGCCGAGTGGCGAACGGGGGTCCGACGATATCGAGAACGCGATTCCCGTCTGTTTCGAATGCCATGCGGAGATCCATAGTTACAACGACAAGCACCCGCGAGGACGCAAGTTCACCGCAGACGAGTTGCGCGCGCACAAGGAGCAATGGCTCCGTCTCGTGACGGAACGCCCGGAGATACTCCTCGCGCCGAGCCGCGCGGCAGACGTAGGTCCCTTGCAGGCGTTGATCGATGAGCTTGAATTCAACGAGCAGGTCGGGTGGCAGCCGGACGCGAAGGTCCAGGGATGCCCGTTTCGCGACGAGCAGTTTGGAAGAGCGATCCGTGAGGGCGCGATATCGACGCTGGACGACAATCTCAAGAAGCAGATTCTGTCTGCGTACGTTGCGATCGGACGGGCGAATCAGCACATCGCCGGTGTGATGGCGCAGCCGCCGGTCGGCAACAATTGGGCGGAGGCAGTGAATCGCGCCGCCAGGAGCATTTCGGCTGCGAGGAACGAGGTTTCGAACGCGCGTGGGACGCTACTTACGTTCCTCGCGTCGGCAGAATGACGCACCCCCTCATCCTTCAATGGGATGGTGAGGCCGAATGCACGCGCGTGACGCGTTCGACCGGTCGGCCGATGGCGACCGCGACGACGGGTGGCGCGGAGAAAGGAAAGCACGCTGAACCTGACATGGCGAGAGTACTTGCCGGTAGGAGCGCTCATCATTGCGCTAGTCTCGATGCTGGTTTCCATTGCGACGTTTCGCCGGACCAGCAAGCTGCAGCGTTTTGACTATGCGCCCCGGCTGCAACTCGCCGAAGAGACAATGGAAGTCGGTGGCGCAGATGCGAAGGACGCGTTCTCGTACAGCGTCGCGCTGGAGAATCCCGGTTCAAAGCCAGTGCGCGTGGATGCCGTGTATATGGACTATGGCAGCAAAGCTCGCCCGACAGGAATGATGAAGTATCGCATCGAAGGCGAGTTCTATCTTCCGGCGGGTGGCAGGCGCCCGATCGCATGCGTGGTTTCCGGCAGTGAGACCCAGAAGGTGATGCGAAACCTGGGCACCGATATCTGTTCGTTTCACCTGCGCGTTTGCGTCCACACTGATCACGGGATTGTGGAACGTCACCGTACGCTGGTTCAAATTAATCAGGGTGGCGGCGGCATGTACGTCGTGCCACGCGGCGACATTATCCTGTAACGCCAAATCTACAACCGCCGCTCGAAAACCGCGTCACCCACACGTCATCCGCCGCATCCCCGGTCGAGCAATCCCTCGGCTTCGTTCATCCGTCCGGAGCGTTGACAGGGGCGCGGGGGAAAAGATAGGGTCGCGAGGATGGATGGCGTCCCGTGGGGGCCGCGTGCCCCGCGGGCTCGAACCGTTACTCCGCGTTCGTCCCTACGAGACGCCGGTACCGCGACGGCGCGGGCGGGACAGACCTTCCGCCACCGAGTTGCTCCAAGGCGGAGGGGTAATCATGCGACGAGCAGCGTCGCGCCTGGAGGAGGGCATGCTTCGCAGATTCGCGTTGGTTGTCTTGACGGCCTGCTTGATTGGCAGCTGCGGTGCTCGGCAGTCACG
The DNA here is from genome assembly GCA_046160485.1 of bacterium. GTDB lineage: Bacteria > Orphanbacterota > Orphanbacteria > JBJXGV01 > JBJXGV01 > JBJXGV01. The sequence goes on from JBJXGV010000009.1 coordinate 134,487, forward strand.
AGAGCCCAAGGTCCCGAAGGAGGTGCAGACGGCGGCTAGCGAACAACTTCAACGCGCGGTTTTGCAGTGCGGCGATGCACACTTCGCGCGCCTCGTTGGGTCGAGCGATCGACTCTATGAACTCGCATCGCCCACGTGGGTTGCCACGGACCTCGGTGGCCTGATCTCGGACGCTGAACGACGGAATGGCGTTGACGCGAGATACTCCATCGGCGTCAGCTTTGAGTCTCGGCGATACTGGAGCGACGCTAGTGGCGCCTGGTCCACGTGGGAACCGACGTACACCAACGTCATGTTTAATTGGCACGCCACTCATGTTGGTGGCGATTGGGATCTAGACGATACGGAGTTCTTTGCTGGTGGCGTCAAGAATGCAACACGGGTCTACAGCGCGCGCGGCTTGGTTTGCGATGATATCCCGCGCGCCGTCAAGCCTTAGGCACAGAAGTGGGTATCAACGGCGATTCTGATATTGCCATCTCCGCCTCACCGCCCGCATTACCCGCCCTCCGTCCGGAGCGTTGACAGGGGCGCGGGGGAGGCGATGGGAAGCGTGCGGCGATGGGCTCGGGCGTGGTAGGCTCGACGTGTGATTGCGCGGTCGTCCTCCGTGGCGCGAGAGGCGCTCTGGAGCAAGCAAGACATTCGTGGGCGCAAAGGGTCATGTATAACCTCCTCGTCACAGCTGCAGAAGGTGCGTGGGATCTGCCTGCGTACGAGTACGACCGCACGCGTTTCCTGGAGCACACGGCCGGGAGCATCAAGGCAAGGCTCGCGACGCTCGACTCGTCGGCCTTGGAGGAATTGAAATCGCTGCCCACCTTGTTCACGTATGAAGGCGACGACGAGCCCGTTCGTGTGGGCTACATCAGACGCATTCGCGAACGTGGGCGTAGTCTTCTCATCGAGTATGAGTTCGATGACAGCGTCCGACCATTTACCTTCTCCGCGCTCAAACCCCTTCAGGTCAAACTCGATATCGAAGGCTGGGAAATGTCGCGGACACACTGGGCGGTCAAGGACGAAGACCTGTTTGAGCTCTTGTCCTCGGTTGGGCTCGTTGATGCCAGCTACGTCGGCGAAGGGCGTCCGCCGGGTCGTGTTGAAGAAATGCGCTTCAAGGTCGCACTCTCCTTCCCTGGCGAGAAGCGGGCGTACGTTGCGGAGGTAGCGGCCGAGGTTAAGAAGCGACTCGGACGCGGGACCGTTTTCTACGACAAAGACTTCACAGCGCAACTAGCTCGCCCTAATCTCGACACGCTGCTGCAAAGGATCTATCTCAACAACTCGGACCTGGTCGTCGTGTTTCTTTGCGCTGAGTACGAGCGAAAGGACTGGTGTGGCCTTGAGTGGCGCGCCATTCGCAACATCATCAAGAACAAGAACGATCACGCGATCATGTTTATGCGCTTCGACGAGGCCGACGTCAGCGGAACGTTTTCGATTGACGGCCACGTAAGCCTTGAGGAGCACACGCCACTTGAGTCCGCGCGCTTGATCGTTGAGAGAGTGCGCCTCAATGACCTGCCGATAGGAACCTGATCCGATCGGGAAGCGCCGCGCGTGGCCGGGTTGCGCGCGACGGGCGGCGCGAAGCGACCGAGGGGCGGCTAGGGATCGCGCTCGCGTAGAGCTTCTACGTACTGCTCACCGAGTGAGAATCACCTTTGTGGTCTTGCCGCTGTCAACGTGCGCTTCCGCGTGTGCTATGCCACCAGTGTAATTCTGAGAAAACGCAGACCCTGGGACCTCCCAGACGATTCTGCACGCAAGGTAGTAGTCGCCCGGCGTCAAGTTCTCAAACCTAAACCGGCCCTCGCCATCAGCGATCATAGTGCGAACAAATGACGTCGCCCGCAGATCGGGCGCTTCGAGAGCTTCTCCACGCACGACCGAGCGGTCGTACCATTCTGAGGAGTAGGAGGTGGCTGGATTCAAGACGACTTCATTCCCGGCGCCATACTTCACGTCGCCCCCACGTGTCTTCAGAAATGCCTGTCCTTCGATGCTCGCATCACCGGGCACGCGGTACGGGTCGTACTCTTCCTCGCGAAACCACATGGTGCGTGCCGCGGGACCGCGCATCTGCGTAAAGCAGCCGGCGAGTGTGAGAGATAGGGCGACCGTTGCGACGGTTGTCGTCCACGGCGGTTTCATAGGGGACACCTCCTCTTGAGCCGATGCGTGAATTGCACTTAGGGAGGGGTCCACTATGGTAGCCCACTCCCACGATGCCCGCCACTCGCTCGTTCCAACTCCGTCGGCCGGGTCTGCGCCCTCCGTGCTGAGGCAGACTCGGGCGAAGCGAAGACTTCAACGACTAGCAGGCAGTCCGATCGCGGTCCGGATCGCCGCGACCGTCCTCCGATCCCGATGATATCCGGGGAGTCCGACCGCGGCACCACGATTCAGCACGCGGTACCCGCTCTCGACGAGCGGCCCCGCAACCGTCGCCCACACGTCATTCTTGATGATCGCGATGCCCGTCGAGTCATTGCGCACGCGCTCGGCCCGTGGCGCGGTGAGACAGTCTTGCCGCGTCAGCGCCTCAAGGCTTCGAGTTCTTCGCCGACAGGACGGCTCTGATGTGTGCTTCGATGGGTGCCATCCTAAACTTGTTGATCGGGTCATCATTCGGATCTCTCAAGCTGGCGTGACGCATCGAATACATGTCCTTGAAGGCGCCGGCCAACAAGCGGCGAGTGAGGAGCATATGGCCGCTCGCGGTGGCTGCGGATATCAAGACGCGCAAGTATTCCTGGTCGTCGATGCCCTCGCGAATCTGAAACACCAGCATCGCGTACGCCGGGATGCAGAGGAGATAGTGAATCGCCAGCTCCGTTCTCGCAGTCTTTGAGCCGTGGGTTTCGCAGTATGCCTCCCACTCTGGCAGGTACGAGAACAGCCGAGGGTCGAAGTAGGGCTCCACAAGCCGGCAGAGCATGCTCCAGTTTGTCGCGATCCGCTCCAATGTTCGCCTGCGCACCCACGACGCAACCGTCAAGATCCCCAGGAGGGCACCCGCACACGCGATCGCGTCAGAATCCAAGACATAATCCTGCGCCGGTCGGCTCTGCAGCAGGCCAATGACCACCGCGCCTACGAGAAGAATCATCAGTCCGAGGAAGACATCTCGTCGGCGTTGGAGCGCCCGAATGTCGTTGCGCGTCTCCGACCAATATCTCACGAGATGTGGCTCGAACTGAGCCAGCGCTGCGATCCGCTCCTCTGTCTCTGAAGGCTTGAACGCCATTCGTATTCCTCCGCTTCTAGCGCCGCATCTCCGAGCCCGTGAGCCTACGCTCGGTCGCTCCCCGAAGGGTCATGCCGCTCTCCGCGCTCCCGCCATGGCGAGGCGAGATTCTACCTGAGAACCACAGCCTTCTGCGATCCGACAGCCTCTCCGTTCACGCGCAGCTGATAGAAGTACGTCCCCGACGCGACCTGTCGGCCAGCATCGTCGGCACCGTTCCATTCTACCGCGTGATTCCCGGCGGTCTGCGGCTCATCGACGAGCGTGCGAACGAGCGCGCCTGAGGAGTCGTAGATACGGAGTTCGACAGCCGCCGACGCGTCAACCGTGAATGCGATCTGCGTGGATGGATTGAACGGGTTCGGGCGCGCGGGTTCCAGAATGCCGGATTTACTAGCTGGCGCCGGATGAGCCAGCCTCACGTCAGTTCCCGACCCCGTGAAGATGTTCCCGCCGAACGTCCACGGGTATCCATTCGGGTTTCCGGGATCACTGGCGCCTTGCGTGAACCAAAGATCGCCGTTGTGAGTCAGCGCCACCACGTTCGCCGTGGTGATCGAATAGCTAGAGGCTACGGTATTCGTGCCCCCTTGCGCCTCGACCCTCCTCGATCCGAGATGGTAGGCAATCGCGAGCGCGAGAATCCCGAGCGAGACGTAGAAGAAACGGCGAGCATGCATGACGTGATCTCCTCTGGGTAGTGAATAGTTTATCTGAACAGCCGCTTGACCGCGCCCCATGAAGTCGCGGACGTTGCCGGGCTACTCACTCCGGTCGGTTGACCCGTAGTCGTGATGGTCGCGGAGAAGATGATCCCCGCGTCCGCGCCGCCGTCCCAGTTGTACAGGTAGAGGTAGTTGGCGCCTTCGCGCAGCAGCGTGTCTAGATCCGCAGTGAACGTGTACTCCGACCAGAAATCTCCGACGCCGCTGGCGCCAGACAGCACAGTACCGTTCATGTAGACACCGGGCCGATTGAGGCTCGGATCTCCGAGACGATCGTCAACCGCGTAATAGAGGTCGAGCCGCCCCGACTCCGGTGGCCCCTCGTATACAAACCTGGCGGCGTACAGCACCGACTGACCGTTCACCGCCACGCCATCATTGTTGATCCACTGGGCGTTCGGATCGCTCGGCAGCGAACTGATCCAGTTTGGATTGCGCGATGTGACGAAAGCACTCGGACCGTTCGCGGCATCCGAGAAGTCCTGCGGCGAAAACGGGTTCGGGAAGCCACCGCCACCCGGGCTAACGAGCATGGTCACAATGGGGTCGAACGAACCGGGCGCGCCACCTCCGCTCCCGCTTCGAAGAGTTTGCGCCACTGGAAGCTGCTGTGTCGTGATCGTCGCGGTGAAGACGATTCCCGCGTCCGAACCGCCATTGAAGTCATACAAAAACAGGTGGTTTAGCCCCGCACGCAGAGGCGTCTGGACACTCGAAAGGAGGAAGTGATCCGACAGGAAATCTCCGATGCCAATCGTGCCTGGGACGGGGGCCCCGTTGATGTAAACCCCGGGCCGACCGACATTCAGATCTCCAAGACGGTCATCCACGGCGTAGTGGAGGTCGAGAGTGGCGATAGCCGCCGCTTGGCTGAGGCTAAATGGCACCGCGTACAACACAGTACGCCCATTCCCCGAGAGGCCATCGTTGTTGATCCAGCGCGCCGTCGAGTCCTCTGTCAGGGATGCGATCCAAGCCGGGTTGGTCGTTGTCACAATCGCGTGCGGGCCACTCACGGCGTCTGCAAAATCCTGCTCGGTGAACGGCCCCGAAAAGCCGCCGCCCGCAGGGCCAACGAGCATTGAAACTGCCGTGTCGGGTGCGCCGGGGTGACCCGCGCCGCTGCCGCTGCGGACGAGCACGACCTCGCCTTGCACGGGGACCGCGATCGTGACGAGGAGCAGGACGAGGCAGAAAATCCAATCGATCGCGCGACGTTCCACATGAGCCTCCCGCGCCCGAACGACGGTGTCCCTACCGAATATTTCATCCGCCCCTAATTTCGTGATCTCCGCCTCGTTTTGATCGTCTCCATCCTTGCCTGATCGCATCGTCGGTCGAGTGATCGGCGGTGTCGCGACGCTCGCACTGCGAATCGTCGAGAGTTTCGGGGTCGGAGAGCGGCGCAAGGACGTAGTTCCGCAATGAGGGTCGCCTCATTCGATCGGGCGGAGCGTGGCGAGCGAGTTGAAGAGAGGGTTCTACGCTGCGCGACGCGTGTATCGGTGGTGTAGGCCGCCGACCATCGGCAGCGCGATGATCTCGCCTGCGCCGGGCGGCTCAATCGAACGTGGCTCCGGGCAGTCCTTCGCGAGTCCGAGGTGCGTCCGCGCTCGTGAGTAGTAATCCATGTACTCGCGCAGCACGCGCCGGAGATGCATCTCGTTCAGGATGACGACGTGGTCGAGACACTCGCGGCGAATCGATCCGATCAGTCTCTCGACGTAGGCGTTCTGCCACGGCGAGCGCGGCGCGGTCGGGACGTCTTCGATCCCGAGGTTGCCGATCGTGCGTTGGACCTCCTCGCCGTAGATAGAATCGCGATCGCGGAGGATGAAGCGCGGCGCTGTGTCGTAGGGGAACGCCTGCACGATCTGCAGCGCAGTCCATCGTGCGGTCGGGGAGTCGGTCACATTGAAGTGGATCACGCGTCGTCGGTCATGCGAGAGAACGAGAAAGACGCACAGCACACGAAACGTCGCTGTGGGCACGGTGAAGAAGTCGATCGCGGCCATCTCCGTCGCGTGGTTCTTGATGAACGCGCGCCACGTTTGCGATGGTGGTCGTCTCACTCGCGGCATGTAGCTGGCCACGGTCGCCTGTCCGACATCGATGCCGAGCTTGAGCACCTCCCCGTGGATCCGCGGCGCGCCCCAGAGGGGATTCTCCTGCGCCATTCGTCGAACGAGATGGCGGATCTCACGAGGACTACGCGGCCGTCCGCGTCTTCTGCTCTTCTGTTTCCAGTAGAGTCGGAATCCTTGACGATGCCAGCCAACGACGGTCTCTGGCCGGACGATGACGAGCGCATCTCGCCAGCCGGACCAGATCCGAGAGAGCATGACCCAGAGGCCGCGGTCGAGCCGCGAGAGCTGTGGCCGACGCCCGCCACGCCTCTGCAGGACGGAGATCTGATGGCGCAGCGCGATGTTCTCGAGGACAAGAGCTTCACGCGACTTGAATACGGATACGAGCGCTGGGAGCGTGCTGGTGAGCATCGCGCCAGGATGCCGAGGCGATCACGGAACGTCAATCAGGGTAACGCGGATGAGGTTTTCGGGAGGGACAAGGGTTTTACGATGCGCTGCCAACGAAAAAGGGGCCAGCGACGGCCCCTTCTTCGAGCGTGCTACGACATGAGCTTGATGGCGACGAGCAGCCAGAGCAGCGCTTTCACATCAATCTCTATCGTGATCACCAGTCTCGGCATGGGGTTTCGCCCTTTTCGAGACCCGTGACGTCACGGGAGACCGCAACCCGTGGAGTATTTGTCTCGCGCCCCGGCCTGGCGCTATCCTGGCGCGTTGATCAGGCGCGCCAAGAACTCCGCTTCGCTGCCATCGTGTACCGGCACCGAAGGGACCTTTCTCCATCTGCAAACGCCGCTCGAAAACCGCGGCACCCCCTCGCCCATCGCGCGTGCCGTTGACGCGGGTGGCCATCAAGACTGCACATTGATCGACAGTCCGAGCGAAGCGGCGCGACATCTCAAGTTTTGCAGCCCGGGGGAGCGATCTCCCGGGCTTCGCGTTTGAGGGCGCAGCGACGATGAGTCCCCTCCGCACCCGAGGCGTCGAGTTCAAGACAGCGGTCAGACTAACGTGGCGCCTGGTACAACGACTGCGAGCAGGTCACTCGCGTTCCATTGGCCTCCTCAGACTTACAAATCCCTCAAGCGGTTTGAGGACTCTGCTACATGACCCGCGAGGCGCTCCGCGCACTGGTAGCACAAACCGCTGACCGACCTACAGTTGGCATGTGATTCCGTGCTCATCGTGGTGGCATGAAACGTGCGGTCAACCGCTACTGATGGCCCGGCGGACCCCGCTCCGTCCTTCCTCCCGACGAGACTCACTCATTAATAGCAAGGAGTGTCTGCATGCGAATTCACGTTGTACTACTCAGTACGTTGCTGCTTGCCTGGAACGTCGGCTGCTCTGACGATCACGCGGATTTGGTCGGCCCCGACGCGTCCGATGATGGGGCTGTCATCGTCGGCCAGATCGTTTCGGCCGACGGCAGCTCGAAGCTCCTCCAGGACTGTACAGATGCGATCGTCACGCTCAACGGCGTGCCGGCGAGTATCGAATTCGATGATGATTGCGAATTTGTCGTGACGGGAGTGGTCCCGGCCGAGCTTCTTGCTTTGCGCATCGAGCTGCCGGCACTCGGGGTCAGCAGCACGATCGAGATCAGCGACGTTACCGCAGGCGAATTGATTGAGATCGAGGTCGAGGCGACCGAGGATCAGCTCTCGATGGTCGTCGTGCGGCGGGCAGCAGTGAGTCCAGCAGATCTGCTACCGATTGTGGTCACGGGCAACAACGTACAGATCCTGATTGCTCGTGGGTTGTACAGCCAAGATCTTACCGTGCAAGGGAATAAGTTCGTCCTGGTCGGCCAAGCGGGCGACAACTGCCTTTCGTCGGGCTGGACCGAAATCGAAGGCGACGTCTTCGTGACGGGGAACAAAGCCACATTCCGCAATATCGCCTTCACCGGTGATGTCACGGTGTCCGGTAATAAGGCCAGGTTCATCAACTGCTGCTTCAATGGCGAGCTGGTGCGTTTTGGACACGGGCACCATGCCGACGACGACGAGGATGACGATGACAACGATGAAGGCGATGACGACTAGCATCATGTGACAACTGCGACGGGGATGAGCGCCGCAGCGGTGCAACGAACAGCTGCATAAGGAGTCGAGTCCCCGTCCTGATTTCTAGACGCCCGGCGTCGTTCGTCTGAGCGTCGTCTCGATAGCGAAGCGGAACCTACATCCAAGGCAAGCATCCCCCATCGCCAGACTGAGGCTTCGCTCTGTCGAGCTGCTTCGTTAGCCTGGCCGAACATCGGATCAAGTCGCACAGGCCCTGAATGGCGTGATCCATTCCAGCCAGCCATGGCTTTCGCACACACTCAGGAGGAGAAGTGATGTCGTGTCAATAATTCTGATCGTCGTCTTGGTAGTGCTGCTCTTCGGTGGCGGCGGCGCCTATTATGGGTCGCGTAGAGGTTGGGGCGGTCCCCACTACGGCGGCGGGCTGCTTGGACTCGTGCTCGTGATTGTGTTGCTTCTCTGGCTCACCGGGAACCTTGGGGGAGCACGTATCCGCTAAACGACTGAAATGCGGCGGCCGGACCTGGCGCGCCAAGTGGCGGACAATGCGATATCCCCGCGCGGGGCGAGAAGGGCCGGGCCGCGAAGCGGAGGGCAGCGGGGCGAGCAACGGATTCGCGCCGACGACGGTCTGACGATCGGGCTCAGGTTCAATCGAAACCGACAATTGGCTGTACAACGGTCTGAAGCTGTCCGCCACCGCGAACCGAGGATCGGGCACGCAGTAGTGTGGTCAGGGGCGCTCAGTCGAATACTTGTCAGACGAACAGCAACCGGAAGGGGCGCTATGAATCACAAGGTCGGAATCTGGATCGATCACAAGAAGGCGGTCATCGTCTCCGCTTCAGCTGGCCAGGTCAGCACGAAGACCGTGGAGTCTAACGTCGAACCCCACGACGGGTCGCAGGCCGGGCGGGGGGAGAAGAGTTTCGATGGGCGTTTTCACGAGCAGCTGCGTCGGTACTACGACGATGTCATCCGTGAGGTTGGCCAGCCCGAGGCGCTACTGATCTTTGGGCCGGGTGAGGCAAAGCTAGAACTCAAGGAGCGCCTTGGTCACACGAAGGCGCTGGTTGATCGTGTAGTCGGGGTTGAAACTACAGACAAGCTTACCGACGCGCAGCTTGTGGCGTACGTGAAGGATCACTACGGGCTTGAGCGCGGAGATGGTGTGCCGCTGTCGCATTAGTGCTTTCGGAGAACTATGGCACAGCCGCTGGCGGGCGCGGGATGAGGGTGGCACGGGGCATCGATGAGCAGCGAAGACGAGTGCTGCGGCTGCGTCTCGGGCAAGCAGCCGCACGGAGGAGTGATCCTCCGAGGCTTCGCGTACCGCGACGTCGCGCGACGGTTGACGCAGCTTTCCACGATCGTTACTGATGGAGCGTAAGTCAAGCGAAGCGAAAATGACATCCAAGGCAGACATCCCCCCGGTCGCGAGATCGGGGGCTTCGTTTGTTTGACCTGGCAGCATCGCAGTGAGCGCGAGCCCAACCGCAAGGGCCGCTACGAGCAGGTTTCTCACTCGAAGCGATGTCTGGTTGTGGTTCCCGGCGAGCCTTGCCGCGGCGACGCCTGGCAGCATCGAGACGAGCGCCAGCCCGAGCGCGATAGCGGATACGAGCAGCTTCCTCATCGGTAATCCTCCTTTCCGAGGCGTGATTTCCGTGGCGAGCCGAACGCGCGCTCGGGACGGGTTCCCCACGGTACATGCGCCGGAATTTGCTCGGGAGTGACACCGACCGAGACCGGGGGGAGCGCGATCGCGCCCATCGCGACCTGACGGCTCCTCGCCCTCCGGAAGCGTGTCACCCATCAGTCGGCTCTGGCGCATGTAGCGGCAGGAGGAGAAACCATGCGCGCCAGTGTCACAGCTTTCCGTTGCCTTCGTTCAGCGCTCGCCGCCGCGCTGCTGAGTGGCGTTATCGGAGCCGCGTCCACAGCCTCGGCCCAGAGTACCGCCTTCACCTATCAGGGCTCGCTCGACGATGCCGGCGCGCCCGCGAGCGGCATGCACGACTTCCGCTTCCGGCTGTTCGACGCCGCGTCGGGCGGCGTGCAGCTCGGCTCGACGCTGTGCGTCGATAACATGACCGTCGTCGAAGGCGTGTTCACCGCGCAGCTCGATTTCGGCCAGCAGTTCGCGACGCCCGAGCAGCGCTTCCTGGAGATCGAGGTGCGGCGTGACACCGGGCTGAATTGCGGCAACCTGGGGGGCTTTGTGATCCTCGCCCCGCGGCAGCAGCTCACGGCCACGCCGATGGCCAGCCACGCCAACTCCGCGTTCTCGCTCGACGCTTCGGATGGCTCGCCCGCGAATGCGGTGTTCGTGGACAACGGAGGGAACGTCGGCCTTGGGACCACGTCACCCGCCGCGCTTCTCCATCTCCAAGGCACTGCGCCCGTAGTACTCCTGCAGGACACGGCGAGTCCGTCGAATCAAGCGGGGTACGTTTCGTTCAAGAACAGCTCTCTCGTCGAAACGGGATGGGTCGGCTACGGAACGACAGGCAGCCCACAATTCTCCGTCGTGAACGCACGCTCCGGCGGCGACCTCAGGCTCTACACCGGGAACGGAGGCGATATCAACCTCACACCCGGGTCGGGAGGCGACGTCAACCTCGTCGGGGGAAATGTCGGCGTTGGAACCTATACGCCCGCGGCAAAGCTGGATGTCCGCGGCGACATCAAGCTCGGTCCGGCGGGCGAGTTTCAAGCTGCATGCAGTGGCGAGAAGCTGCGGATCATCTGTGGCACAGTGTTTTCTGACGGGACGCCTGATGGGTCTGGCTTCACCTCGGTTCGCACAAGCACGGGAGTGTATTCTCTTACATTTGATCAAGCGTTTAGCTTCGACGTGCCCGCTGTAACGGTTACCCCCGAATGGATTCTTGGGATTCCATTAGTACCCATGGTAAGCGTCAATGCCGGCCCGACGGCTACGGTCAGGATCTTCAAGCTCGATGGAACACCCGCAAACAACACGTTCAGGTTCGCCGCGATCGGGAATCGCTAGCGGCGCGCTTATCGCTCCACCAACCTCGCAATCTCCTCTCGCACGATCTCCGCGACGAGCGGCCGCAGAGTCTCTCCGAACGAACCCGTGGACCGCGCGGGAGTCTTCACCGTCGATCGCTCTGCCCCCCAATTGGACGAGACACTTTTCGAGGCGTAGTCTCTTGGGCCAAGAGGAGGGTGTTCCGTGGCGAACGACACGATTCCTGCACACGCACAACCTGAGAGCTCACTGAAGGATCCCGTGTGCGGAATGACTGTCACGCCCGAGTCGCGGCACCGCCACGAACACGAGGGCCGCACCTATTTCTTCTGCAGCGAGCAGTGCAAGGTGAAGTTCGCTGCCGACCCGCCCAAGTATCTTGCCCCGGAGCCGGCCGCGGCGCCCACGCCGACTCACGCGGCCACTGTCTACACGTGCCCAATGCATGCGGAGATCCGGCAGGACCACCCGGGAGCCTGTCCAAAGTGCGGGATGGCTCTCGAACCCGAACTGCCGAGCTTAGACGCGGACGAGAACCCCGAGCTGGAGGCTTTCCAGCGCCGCTTCTGGTGGACCCTGCCTCTGACGATCATCGTTACCGCGCTCGCGATGTTCGGCCATCGGCTCGGGTGGTTCGACATGGCCACGCAGAGCTGGATCGAACTCCTCTTGTCTGCGCCCGTCGTTCTCTGGGCGGGCTGGCCGTTCTTCGTGCGAGGAGTCCAGTCGATCGTCCATCGCAGTCCGAACATGTGGACGCTGATCGGGTTGGGCACCGCGTCAGCCTTTGTCTACAGCGTCGTCGCGACGGTAGCGCCCGGCGTGTTTCCCGAGTCGTTTGTCTCGATGGGACGAGTGTCGGTTTACTTCGAGGCCGCGGTCGTCATTATCTCGCTGACGTTGATGGGCCAACTCCTCGAACTCAGCGCTCGATCGCGAACGTCAGCCGCCATCAAATCGCTGATGGGTCTGGCACCGAAGACAGCGCGCCGGATCAATGCCGACGGCACCGAGGAGGATGTCGCGCTCTCTCACGTTCACGTCGGCGATGCGTTGCGTGTCCGGCCCGGCGAGAAAGTCCCCGTGGACGGCGTGGTAATCGAAGGTCAGAGCGCGATCGACGAATCGATGTTGACCGGCGAGCCGTTGCCCGTGAGCAAGGGCCCGGGCGACAAGCTGATCGGCGCCACGCTCAATACCAGCGGGGCGCTCGTGATGCGCTCCGAGCGCGTCGGCGCGCAGACCGTGCTAGCGCAGATCGTGCAGATGGTCGCTCAAGCGCAGCGCTCCAAGGCCCCGATGCAGCGCATGGCGGACCGCGTCGCGGGATGGTTCGTGATGGTGGTGGTCGCCATCGCGCTCGCGACGTTTTTCGTGTGGGGTTTCGTCGGTCCTGAGCCGAGCTGGGTCTTCGGTCTGGTCAACGCCGTTTCGGTGCTCATCATCGCGTGCCCGTGCGCGCTCGGGCTCGCCACGCCCATGTCGATCATGGTCGTCACGGGCGCAGCGGCAACCCAGGGCGTGTTGTTCCGCGATGCCGCCGCCATCGAACGCTTTCGCGCCGTTGACACGCTGATCGTGGACAAGACGGGCACGCTCACCGAAGGCAAGCCTGCCTTCGACCGCGCCATTCCCGTCGAAGGCGTGACCGCGGACGAGGTCCTGCGGCTCGCGGCGAGTTTGGACCAAGGCAGCGAGCATCCGCTGGCGGATGCCATCGTGCGTGCGGCGCGCGAGCGGAGTCTATCGCTCGACAAGCCCGAAACCTTCGAGTCGAGCTCGGGCATTGGCGTACGCGGGCGGGTGCAGGGCCGCGAACTCGCGCTCGGCAACGCGGCGCTCATGCACGGGATCGGCGTCGGCGTGGAGAGCCTGGCTTCTGACGCCGAGGCTCTGCGCGCAGAGGGCGCAAGCGTGATGCATCTGGCGGTCGATGGTCGTCTGATGGGTCTCTTGGCCGTCACCGATCCGATCAAGTCGAGCACGGCAGAAGCCCTCGCCACTCTGAAGCGCACGGGCCTTCGTGTGATCATGGCCACCGGCGACGGATTGACGACCGCGCGCGCCGTGGCCGCGCGTCTCGGCATCGACGAGGTGCATGGCGAGGTGATGCCGGCCGACAAGCTCATGCTCGTCGAGCGTCTGCAGCAGGAAGGCCGCGTCGTCGCCATGGCCGGCGATGGGATCAATGACGCGCCTGCTCTGGCAAAGGCCGATGTGGGGGTGGCCATGGGCACGGGCACCGACGTGGCCATGAGCAGCGCTCAGGTGACGCTCGTGAAGGGCGACCTGCGGGGCATCGCGCACGCGCGCGCACTGTCCGAGGCCACCGTCGCGAACATGAAACAGAACCTGGGCTTCGCGTTCGTCTACAACGCGCTCGGCGTGCCGCTGGCCGCGGGCGCGCTCTATCCGTTCACGGGCTGGCTGCTCTCGCCGATGATTGCCGCTTTGGCCATGAGCCTGAGTTCGGCGTCTGTCATCACCAACGCGCTGCGTCTTCGCGGGGCGCGGGCGAGCCGATAAGCCAGCACGCAGACTCTCCCTCACTCTGGGCAGCCGAGGTCGGCGGTGCGTGATAACCTGGCTCGGCATCTAAATGCACCGTTGCGCGCGGCGCCACGCGGCCTCCTCGTGCTTTCCTCGCTTCGGAAGGCGGTGTCATGAAACCTGCGGTGATCGTATTTGGATTCGTCGGCGTACTTGTATTGGCGCTCGGTATCGTCGGAGCCGCGCTGCTGACGGGTGCGTTCGATTTCTCGGCAACAACCACGCCGAACGCGCTCGAGGAGAGACTCTCGCGCTTCGTCCTCAACCGATCTATCGAGCGGCGCGCGCCCAGGACCACGAACCCGCTGCCGTCCTCGCGCGAGGTGATGGAGGAAGGTCTCTCTCACTATCGAACGAATTGCCTGCAGTGCCATGGGGCGCCGGGGGTCGAACCCTTCGAACTCGCCAAAGGGCTCAACCCGCCGCCTCCGGACTTGAGTGCGCCCGCGGTACAGAGCCGCTCGGACGGTGAACTGTTCTGGATCGTGAGTCATGGGATCAAGATGACCGGCATGCCCGGGTTTGGGCCGACGCATTCCGACAAGGAGATCTGGGCGATCGTCGGGATGGTCCGACATCTTCCGCAGCTGACGGACGCGGAGCGGGTCTCACTTGAACGCGCGCACGAAGCTCAGGAGCATCGGCACGAAGGGGAGACAACTCACGACTCGGCGGAGTCGCATGCAGACGGACCGGAGATGTCGGCTGATCATGAAACTCAGAGTCATCGAGACGAGACCGGGCCATCCGAGGCGGTCACGGAGCATCATGCTCACGCACCGCAAACACCGGCCGTGTCCTCTGCGAAACAGCTCTCCGGCGAGGCGGCCCACGACACTCACACGGCCGAGCCGGCTTCGCCCGACCCAGAACACAAGACTCACGCAGCGGAGACGCCGGCGACAGCTCCCGCGATGGACCATGCGGCGGACAGTACGCGTCACGCCCCCGACAGCATGGGCAGGGTCCACGGCGAGCACACAGGTCCTGCGACAGGGGACGAACACGGCACGGCCAGTCACGAGCAGCCAGTGCGCGACCACACGGACCCGATGCAAGGACACGCGGAGCATGGTGGGCAGGGGATGGGGAGTATGACCGGACTCTATGGTTCGTACCCGATGTCCCGCGAGGCATCGGGCACCGCATGGCAGCCGGACCTCGCATCACACGCCGGCGTCCACATCACGCGCGGTCAATGGATCATGATGGTTCACGGCTTCGCGACGGCGGTGTACGACCACCAAGGCGGCGCGCGCGGCGACGACGACGTCTTCAGCGCGAGCATGCTCATGGGCATGGCGCGTCGCCCCCTCGGAAAAGGGACGCTGGGCTTGCGAGCGATGTTGAGCGCCGATCCTCTGACGATAGGAAAGGAAGGCTATCCTCTCCTCCTGCAGACCGGAGAAACGGCGGATGGGAAGGAGCCGCTCATCGACCGTCAGCATCCGCACGACCTCTTCATGGAACTCGCCGCAAGTTTCAGCGTCGCGAGCGCTGATAGGTCCGCCTTCCTCTACCTCGGTATGCCGGGAGAGCCGGCGCTCGGGCCTCCCGCGTTCATGCACCGATTTTCGGGCGCCGCGACTCCGCTTGCACCGATCTCGCATCACTGGCTCGACTCGACGCACATCACCTACGGCGTCGCGACGTTGGGATTCGTCGCGGGACCAGCGAAACTTGAGGGCTCGCTCTTCACGGGACGAGAGCCCGATGAGAATCGCGCGGGTTGGGACTCGCCGGAGATGGATTCACACGCGCTTCGGGCGTCGTACAACCCAACGAATCGGTGGTCGCTTCAAACCAGCTTCGGACGCTTGGAAAGCCCAGAACAGCTTCACGCCGAACAGAACACCGACCGAACGACGGCGTCGATCATGTACAACAGCCCCCGGGCTTCTGGGGAGACGCAGATCACCGCGGCATGGGGTCGCAATCGGAACCGGCCGGGGCAGACGACGGATATGTTTCTTGTGGAAGCCACCACCTCGCTCGGCGCGCGCTCAACCTTCTTCGCGCGCGCGGAGCATGGCGAGAAGAACGAGCTTTTCGAAGACGGTGATCCGCGGGCCGAGCGGATCTTCAACGTCTCTCAGTTTAGCGGCGGCTACCTGCACGAGATCCTGACAGGTTCTCGTCTTTCGCTCGGGCTTGGTGGATCGGCAGGGGTGTCATTCGTTCCGGATGAACTGAAGAGCGTCTACGGCGACATGCCCTTCTCGGGGACCGTATTCGTGCGCGGGCTACTCGAATGAAGTGAGGCGCGGCCGCTGCGCCCCTACCGCCAAACCTCGACGCGGAGATGGTCGCTCATTCGACGGAGAGCACACCGCCGATCATCTTGTTCATGCCGCAGCCGAACTTGATCTCTCCGCTCTGTGTCGGCGTGAACGTCACGGTTATCGGTTGGTTGAGTGGCAGTTTGGAATTCACGTGGTATTCGTCGATGACGAACTCGTTCGCGCACGTGCGGTCGGTCTTTCGCGTGATCACGAGATTGACTGGCTCGCCTCGCTTCACGGCTACCTTCGCCGGCTCGAAGCCCTTGTCGGTGACACTCATCGTGATCACGCCACCTGCGGCTTTCTCCGCCGACTTCGCGCAAGCCGAAAGCGTCAGACTCAACGCCGCGAGTGAACCGCCCCGAGTTTCCCGGAGGCTCCCGATCGTGAGAGGATGGAGCCATGGGAAAAGCCAAGCGGTACTCGCCGGAAGTGAAGGAACGATCAGTGCGGATGGTTCTGGAGCACCAGGAGGATTACGAGTCGCAGTGGGCGGCGATCCGGTCGATCGCGGAGAAGATCGACTGCTCGCCGGAGACGCTGAGGAACTGGCTGCGGCAGGCCGAGCGTGACGGCGGGAAGCGGCCGGGCCTGACGACGGACGAGCGGCAGCGGATGAAGGATCTCGAGCGAGAGGTCTTCGAGCTGCGGCGTGCGAACGAGATTCTGAAGAAGGCGTCGGCGTATTTCGCAGTGGCGGAGCTCGACCGCCGACCGAAGTAATGGTGGCGTTCATCGACGATTATCGAGGGACGTACGGGGTCGAGCCGATCTGCGCGGTCCTGCCGATCGCCCCATCGACGTACTACGAGCACAAGGCGCGGCAGAAGGATCCGAGTCGGCTTCCTGCGCGCGCGCAACGCGACACGGTTCTGCGCATCGACATCCGGCGCGTGTGGAATGAGAACTTCCAGGTGTACGGCGTTCGGAAGGTGTGGCGCGCACTCAAGCGCGAAGCGATCGACGCGGCGCGGTGCACGGTGGCGCGTCTGATGGGAGAGATGGGGCTCTTCGGTGCGGTGCGCGGGCGCAAGTTCAAGACGACGGTTCCCGACACGTCCGCGGCGCGAGCGCAGGATCTCGTGCAGCGCGAGTTCGCGGCGACGCGGCCGAATCAGCTATGGGTGTCGGATTTCACGTACATCAAGACGTGGAGCGGGTTCGTGTTCGTCGCGTTTGTGATCGACGTGTACGCCCGGCGCATCGTCGGTTGGCGCGCGTCGCGTTCTCTGAAGACGGACTTGGTTCTCGACGCGCTGGAGCAGGCGATCTTCGACCGGCTCGACAGGACGGCGGACGGGTTAGTGCATCACAGCGATCGCGGCACGCAGTACGTCTCGATGCGCTATACGGAGCGGCTCGCCGACGCGGGGATCGCGCCGTCGGTCGGCAGCGTCGGCGATGCTTACGACAACGCGCTCGCGGAGTCGGTGATCGGGTTGTTCAAGACCGAGGTGATCGGGTGTCGTGGGCCGTGGCGCTCGCTCGACGACGTCGAGTTCGCGACGCTCGAATGGGTCTCCTGGTTCAACACGCGCCGGCTTCTCGCTCCGATCGGGTATCTTCCCCCGGCAGAGTTCGAGGCGGCGTACTATCGGGTTCTTCACGCTCCAGTTCTGCTGGAGGCACTCAAGTAACCGAGTCTCCGGAGAAACCGGGGCGGTTCACTTTCGGAGGGCCGACTTGTCGCCCTCATCCTCATCGAAGTGCAGTTCATCGACAGAACGGCTGCCTGTCCCTATCGAAAACTCCATCCACGCCTGATCTCGTGACCTCCGTTGCCGACTGAATCGCGGCGAGCCTCCAGTCGCTCGTCCCTTTCTGCGCTCCGCGTTTCCCATCGATCTCGCCTAGCCGACCAGCCGCGCGATTGCCTCGCGAACAATCTGGGCGATCCGCGGGCGGAGAGTCTCGCCGTGGGAGCCAGAGCGAGCGGATTGAAACGAGGGAGCCGCCGCCCCCGCACCCGGAAGCAGCGGCTCCTCGATGTCGAGCGATGGAGCTACTTGCGCATCAGGACCATCTTCTTTGTTTCGAGGAATGCCTGGCCTGTCTCCAGCCCCTGCGCCTCCATCCGGTAGAAGTAGACGCCATTCGAGAGGGGATCACCCGGGGGCCTGGTGACGTCCCAGGTCGCGGACTGACGGCCCGCGGCGAACGCGCCTTCGACAAGGACGGAGATCTCCTGGCCGACAACGTTGTAGACCGAGATGCGAACGCGGCTCGGTTCCGGCAGCGCGTAGAGCACGGTCGTGCTTCGCTCGAACGGGTTCGGTGAGTTGGAACCGAGCGCGAACGCCCTCGGCATCTCCAACTCGATCGCGTGCGTGTTGGAGCCGGCACTCTTCGTGAGGTCCTCCGGCGAAGGCGTGTGGCTAAGGCAATGATGGTCGCACGTCGTCCCCTCGCCCCGATAGACGCCGCCATCATGGAGGCAATCGTCGTGAGCGGTGACTTTGCAGTCGCCGTTCGGGTGGCAGCAGGCGCCGCGCGGCGCAGGCAGACACGTCACGGTCTCACACTTCGTTCCGTCCCCCTGCGGGACGCCTCCGATCCGGATGCAAGCCTCCGCGACGAGCGGGGTGCACGCGCCCCACGGAAGACAGCATCCCTGCGTCCGTTGCAAGCAATCAGCTTTTTCGCACGTCATTCCAATCCCTTGAAAGACGCCCCCCTCCGCCACGCAGCGCGTTTCCTTGACGAACTTGCAGTCGCCGTTCGCGAAGCAGCAGGCGCCGTCCGTGTTGCACGGGTTGCCATGGCACGAGGTGCCTGTTCCTTGGAAGACGCCGCCGATCGAGCTGCACCGCTCCTCGGTGACGACGCGGCACACACCGTGATAACAGCACGCACCGGTCGGAGGCGCACACTTAACGTCTTTGCACGTGGTACCGTTGGCCTGGTATGTACCCTTGAGCTTGCGGCATTCTGATCGCGTCGCTACCTGGCACGATCCATCCGGAAGACAGCAGGCTCCGGTCGGTGGCGGACACGGGTGAAATTTGCAGCGAGACCCTTCGCGCCAAAGGCCGCCAAGCTTCGCACACTCGACTGCCGTGACGTCTTTGCAGCTTCCCGATGGCAAACAACACGCGCCGATGGAGGCGGGCGCGCACGTGGGTGCGGTGATGACATTCGTGTCCATCGTGACGGCGCCGGTTCGGGCCAAGGCTCTGCCGTCCTCGATGGTAGCGCCGGTGTTCAACGTGATGCTCGCGAGCGCGAGTATGCTTCCCTTGAACGCCGTGGCGGTGCCGAGGGTCGCGGAACTGCCTATCCTCCAATACACATTGCATGGATTGACGCCATTGATCACGACGACGGAGGAATTGCTCGCAGTAGTGAGAGTGCTGCCGATCCGAAATACAAAGAGCGCGTCAGGGTTGTTCTGGGCGTTGAGTGTCAGCGGCCCCGTCAACTGGGCAGACGATGCGAAGAAGTAGACGCCCGGCGTGAGCGTGAGTCCTCCCAGATCTTGACCTGTCAGGTCTTGAGTGAGTGGCATCCCAGTAAGCGTGTTGTACGCGACGGTCACATCGCTTTGGGCCTGCATTGCGACCGCCTCGTCTAGGTAGGTGGTGCCGTTCACGACTCCTGGAGGGAATCCGGTAATTGCGTCGCCCGGCCAAACGCCGAGGTCGCCATTGAGCACGGTCGGATTGGTATTGGTCACGGCCGAGCTGCCGAGAACGGCGAAGCTCGTCGCCGACCCTAGGAGATCAACGGCGTCTGCCGGTGCGGCGAAGGTGAATGATGCGAGGATTGCCAAGACAATCCAGTACGGATGTTTCACTTTGGAGCCTCCGATCTTGAGTCATTGGGCGTGGCAACAACATGTGAGGCAGAACGTCGATTCGTCGGATACAAGCGGCCACTACTCGAAATGACCGAGGCGAACAATCCCCTGCTTTCGACGGATCGGAGGTATCGCTCGTGACGCAGCACGGGGAACCTGAGTCTCGGACGAGCACTGCGGAGTGCATCACGATTCGTGCCACGCCAGCGCGCCGCACCGGGAGGACGCAGGCGGACGTAACACGCACCAGCGTTGCGCGTTACGGATTCAGCGCCTGGGACTGTCGGGAAGCGAACGCGGGCAACCACCGCGTGGCGTGGGTCGATCTCTTGTAATCCTTGCGATCGCGTCGGCGGATCTCGCTCCGCACGGTAAATCGGTGCAGAGTGGAAATAGAACTGGCGTCTCTACCAATAATGCCGTCCGCGCCTGGCTGCTGACGTTCCTCGCTCGGCGTGTCCCTACCGAAAACTCCATCCGCGCCTGATTTCGTGACCGCTCGATCGATGAGTTCGTCGGCGACCCGATTCGAGGTCCGATCCGCTGATGTCCACCCGCCGGCTCGGCGGATGCCGCCGAGCGCGACGGCTTTACCTCTATACCCGGCCGACGAGGCTCTCCGCGCTCACCCGAACCGAAAACTCTCTCTTTTTCAAGAGTGTCTCTCGCCTCATTTTTGATCTCATCTATTCCCAACGACTTACGGCTTTCTGTTTTGACTTCAAACTGGGGAGCCAGTTTATCCTCGTCAGTCATTGCGCCAACACAGCTTACACAGGTCGACCCTCAAACAACCATCCTGACTAGCCGCGTAACATACTGTCAATGCGCGAGTTGTGATTTAAACGATTCGCCTGCTGTATCCCGCATGAGGCGTGGGATTTGGGCGTCATTGGGCGTCTTGCGGGCGGGAATCGCGGCGAGACGCGGGGATTGTCTCGGTCGCTCTGTCGGTCGTTCGCGGAAAACAAAAAAAACCGCGGATTACGGTCGTCGGGGGAAGCGAACACTCGCGCCACGAAAACGGCGACGACGCGAGGCGAACTCGGTGCCTGCTCGGTCGCAGGCGTGTGCTCACCAAACTGGCGAAACCGGCCCGGAGCGCGCACGCGATCTGATACACTAATCGCCACCCCGAGAAGGTCACGCGAGCGCGACTCTGCGAGCAATCCCGTGACTGCGGGAATGGACTGTTCATATCGTCAGGAGGCGCCAGATGCGAGTAGCTCCTCGGTTGTCCTCACCGCTCCCCGAAGCTTCCCTGATCGCGCTGATGATGGTTTCAGCCACGCTGCTCCGCTCGACCGGCTCGTTCGCGCAAACGCTCGTCATCGAGAACGTCGAAACGGCCGTGAACGACGTCGGTCTCTACACCTCCGTTGTTCTCGACGCATCGGGCAATCCCCACGTGAGCTTCCAGGACAACACGGCCAACGATTTGAAGTACGCCTTCAAGAGCGAGGGCGCCTGGACGATCGAGACGGCGGACGGATCGGCAAACGACGAAGGCCTCTACACTGCGATCGCTGTCGACGCCGCCGGGAATCCCCACGTGAGCTACCTCGACAACACGACATCCGACCTCAAGTATGCTCGCAGAAGCGGGACTGCCTGGACAATCGAGGTCGCGGACGGGTCGGTGAACCTTGTGGGGTCCTGGACATCTCTCGCACTGGACGCGTCGGGAAACCCACACATAACCTACCTAGATCAGACGACCGACGACCTCAAGTACGCACGCAAGAGCGGTGGTGTGTGGACGATCGAGACAGCGGACGGGTCGGCCAATAACGTCGGCTCGTACACTTCCCTCGTTCTCGATTCCTCGGGGAACCCCCACGTGAGTTACGAGGACGTGACAACTGGCGACCTCAAGTACGCGCGTAAGAGCGGGGGCGTCTGGACGCGCGAGATGGTGGACGTGTCGGCGAACGAGGTGGGGCGCTATTCATCTCTTGGCCTCGACGCCTCAGGGAACCCACGCATTGCGTACCGGGATAACACGGCCAGCGACGTCAAGTATGCATCGAAGAGCGGGGGCGTCTGGACGATCGAAATCGTTGACGGGCGGACTAGCTCCGTGGGCGTCTACACGTCGCTCGCTCTCGACGCCGCTGGGAACGCTTGCGTGGCCTACCTCAGCAGCACAAGCGGCGACCTGAAGTACGCCCGAAAGCGCGCGGGAGTCTGGACAAAGGAAACGCTCGATGCTTCGTTGAACTCCGTGGGGTTCTACACCGATCTCGCTGTTGACGCCGCCGGGAACCCCCACGTGACGTACCAGGACAACACAGCGGGGGACCTCAAGTACGCGTACATGCCAAGCGTGCGCGTGAACTCGCCGCAGGGCGGAGCCACGTGGGCCGTTGGCAGCTTGCAGACCATCTCTTGGTCGTTCACCGGCGGTCTGGCGACGGACAACTCGGACATCTATCTGTCGGTTGACGGCGGCAACAGCTTCTTGCAGATCCGCGACGAAGCGCGCGACTTCTCCGCTACACTTCGGGTGCCGCATACGCCGACCCGTTTCGCGCAAATCAAGGTCATCCGGCCTTCTGGGCCGTTTGTCGTCGGCTATTCCGATTCCTTTTTTACGATCGACGCGACGATCACGCTCGCGAAGTTCGACGCGACGCACAGCGAGGACGGAACGCGGCTGACGTGGGAAACGCGGCCGGGACCCGAGGCTGACATTCGCTACCGCGTCGAGTGTGCCAGCAATGGCCTCACCTTCGGCCCGATCGCCGACGGCCTTGATCGCGGCGAGTTCGTCGATCCATCGCCGGCTACCGCCTCGCGCTACCGCCTCATCGCCGTCAACGGTCTCGGCGAGGAGTATGTGCTCGGTGAGACGAGCATAGCCGCGGCGCTCTCGGCGGACCGCGACATCATCGCGTATCCGAATCCCGCGTCGGGCCCGATCGAGATTCTGTATCGCGTCCCGGTGGAGCGCGAAGTCGATCTCTCGATCTACGACGTGAGTGGACGCCGGCTAAGGTCACTCGCCGCTGGCCACGCCCCTCTCGGAGTTCAGACCGCGTCGTGGGATCGTCGGGACGAGAGCGGACACGAGGTCGCCGCAGGCGTCTACTTCCTGCGTCTCCGCGTCGGCGACGGTCACGAGGCTACGGAACGCGTGACGATCGTTCGCTGATTTCCCTCACCTCGTCTCACGGGGATCAGGTGACGGAGAGGGTGACGGTCGTCAGATGAGGGTTGGTCCCGTACGAGTAGACTAAGCGCGCTTCGAAAGGACTGTGATGCGGAAACTGCGAAGATGGAAAGCCTCGGCGTTCGTCAACCTATTCGCCCTGCTGCTGCCAGGAGCTGTACTCGCGTCGGGACCCGTTAGTTGGGGTGACTTCGCGGTAGCGCTGCCCCAGGTCGGAGTCCCCACAACGGTGTCATTGGGTGGCGGCAGCACCGTCGATGTGACGGTAAACACGGGCGGCACTCAAGGCATCAGCTTTGCCGACTACAATGCCATTGGGGCGATGGAAAGCGGCCTCGACTATTCCGATCTCACTGCGTTTGGAATCTTCAACGGCGGCGGGCCTGGCGCAGTGACTACGACAATCGTCTATTCGAACTTCCAGGTCGCTCCAGCGCACGCGTCAGGGTACCTGTTCGTGGGTGCAGTCAATGGGGCCTCATCTCCGATCACTGTGACATCCTCCGTTCCTGGCGCAGTCGAGACATGGACTCAGGTTGGCAGCACATTCGATCTCGACGCGAGTAACTCGATGCCGATTGGCTGGAATGCTCCGTCTGGCACGTTCACGACTGATGCGCCCGTCGGAATCGACAGTGATGGAATCATCGTCGAGGTCGGTGTCCTCAGTCAGTACAGCTCGATCACGATAAGCCTTCAGCAGTTTCTGAACGACGGGATCGTGTTCTCGATCGGAGAGGAGATCAACACATCGACCGGCGTTGAGATCTTCGATGACGAAGGAACGACATGGGGCGCGATCAAGGGGCTGTACCGATGATCGTCACACCTACTTCCTCCGCCTCACCTCGTCTCGCGGGGATCAGGTGACGGAGAGGGTGACGATCGTCAGATGAACGACGCGAAGGCACGGTCGGAATCAACCCTCCTCGGAAGGAGTTTCGCCTATGCGGTTGGTGCTAGCATTGCTCATCGTTCTTTCGTCTGTAAGTCTCTCTAGCAGGTCGGCTCACGCGGTTACCTTCATCGACTGGACTGACGTTGATCTCGCCAATGACATCGCGCAGGGCACGCTGGGCAACGTCGCGGTGACAATGAGTGGTGGCGATCTTGTTTTTGCGATCACGGGAGGATCTTTTCAGGGTTTCGACAATGCTCTGTTCTGCCCACCGCTAGCCGCCGCAGACGTTGTGGAGTTCATCGGTACGTCACCCGCCCTGTTTTACACGATCACGTTCGGAAGTCCTATCCTTGATCCCGTGATTCACATTCGCTCGCTCGCGTCGGAGCTCACGTTTGCGGACGTCAAGCTGACGCGCCTCTGCGGCGACGGCGGGTTTGTCGTCGAAAGCAATGTGGTCAGAGGCGTGTGCCTGGACGGCGTCGATCCCAACGACGCCAATGGTACGATCCAGATAGAGGGTCTTTTATCGACTCTGTCTTTCAGCGCGTACTGGGGCGGTTGCGGATCTTTCACGATCGACGGAATCGACCTGCAGATCGGTGTCGATGAAGCCGTCGGCGTTCCACTCCCGCAGCCGAACCGCGACAACAGTTCCTGGGGCGAATTGAAGGCGCTCTACCGATAGTATCCTTCGCCAGTATCCCCGCGCGGGGCGAGAAGGCGCGGGAAGGTGAATCACATAATCGAACCATGCCGACGGAGGCACCGGATTGAAGTTCGACGAAAAGCTCGCCGAGCGGGTTCGTAGCGCACTGGCGACGAAGCGCGGCGTGACCGAGCGTCACATGTTCGGCGGCTTGACGTTCATGCTCCGCGGGAACATGTGCGTCGGCGTCGTGGGCGACCGCCTGATGGTGCGCGTCGGGCCGGCGGCGTACGACGAGGCGCTGCGGAAACCACACGCACGTCCCATGGACTTCACGGGCCGACCGCTGACCGGGTTCGTCTACGTCACGCCGGACGGATTCGCCACGGCGGCGGGCCTGCGAGCGTGGGTGCAGCGGGCGGCGAAGTTCGCCATGTCGCTGCCGGCGAAGTGAGGATTTGCGTCACGCCCACCCTCATCCCCGCGCGGGGCGAGAAGGTGGGGGAGGGATGGTCTGAGAGGCTCGGCTGATTGAGAGACGCAACGCGTCATGCCTCGTTGATTGCGGTCCTCGGCGTGGTAGCGACATCGGGCTGGACTGATGCCGCGAGCGCAGCACGTCGAATGCGCGCGTTCGGCGATCTGTCATTCGAAGTCAACCAGCGCAGCTACGAGACGCTCGGGCTCGGATTAGGCACGGAGCTGACGGCCAGTCCGATCGACGCACTCGAATACGGTGCCCGATTCCGCTACGAGTGGGCCGATCACCTCCAAGGGACGTATTGCGAGGACGGCGGCAGCGGCTGCACGCAGACAACTAGGGAGGTTGCTATGGCGCTTGCGCTCCTGCGATGGCGACACGCCGTCGGCGATGCTGGCGCTCCCGTCGTCTATATCACGGGACTCAGCGGCGTCGTCAGCACGCGCACGTCGAAAGAGATCGTGAGGTCTGGGCCGCGAGCCTTCGCGTCCGAGACAACGGATCGCAGCTTCGGAATGGGGGCTGATGTCGGACTGGAGCTCGGTCAATCAGACGGATGGCGCGGCTTCGTCGAAATCGGAATCATGGACATCGATGGCTTCCACGGGTTCGCTCCGGCTATGAGTCTGAGGAGCGGCGCGGTCTACGAGTGGCGCTGAGATGCTGTCCGGAGTTCCCTCCCCCATCCCCGCGCGGGGCGAGAAGGCGAGGCGCGTGAGATCGCATGAGTAAACTGCTCGCGCTCGTGGGCGCAACGATCGGAGGCTGGCTCGGCTGGTGGCTAGGCGCCCGAGTCGGAATCCTGACTGCGTGGATTATCAGCGTGATCGGAACGGCTGCGGGCGTGTACGCTGGTCGCCGGCTGGCCGATCGGCTTGGCGACTGACATCATCGAGCCCCCGCCCCCATCCCCGCGCGTGGCGAGAAGGCGGGGGAGGGATGGCTGTCGGACTAGCATGACGTGCGGTACGACGAACGGGGCGTGAGGCGCGCCCACAGAGGAGGAGACCGTGAGAAAGCGCTTCTTCGCGATCAGTCTCGGCGTGATCAGCATCGTGGGGGCTGCCTGCGCCACAACGGGTGGTATGCGTGCCGAGCCCATCGACGAAGGAGTGTCGAGAACGTATACGGCGTCTCTCGGCGACGTTGTCGCGGCCACGCACGACGCGATGGTCGGAGCCGGCATCCAAGTCGAGGAGGCCTCTCAGGTTGACGCCACGACTTGGATGATCCTGGGGAAGAAGAGTGTGTCTGCATTTAGCTGGGGGGAGAGATCCGCACCGTCATTCAGGAGACTGGTCCTGAGCAGGTGAGCGTTCGAGTGATAACGAAACGCAGACTCGCAACCAATATTTCTGCAAAGGGCGACTGGTCGCAGTCGATTTTCGACCAGATCGCCATGCAGTTGCAGACGTCGCAGTCCCGCTGACGATCGGCGATCACGCGGCGACGATTGCAACAACACTGGCTGTGCCCCCCCATCCCCGCGCGTGGCGAAAAGGCGGGGGAGGGAATCACGGATCGCCGCGTAGCGCGAGTTGTGAACGTGCGCGAAACGATCGGTGTCACAGGATGAACAGCGGAGTGAACTTGTCGTTGCGGATGTTGGCGGTTGCCGTGGCATTGTCGCTTTCGGCGTGCGATGTACAGCCGACCCTCGCTCCGGACGACGCGAATCGAGTCGCGAACATTCGAGACGTGCTCGGCCTGGAGTACCCGTATCGCGTAGATCACCTAGGCTTCCACCTCGACGGGGGCACGATCAGCATTCACATCAAGGACCGTCTGAACAAGCGTCTTGAGCTTTGTTCCGATGGACGAATGATGCGCGCCGCCGAGGATTCGCGCGGACCGCGACCATGGGGGCTTTTCATCGGTGCCGACTATCCCACGTCTCCGGGGGCGCGGATGATCGCTGTTGGCGGCGCGGAGGAACTGGCGATCCTGGACGCGCTAGACTTTTGTAGCCGCGCGGATCTACCGGCCGCATATTCCGACAGCTTGATGCGCCGGTACTTCGACGTGACGATACCGAGCCCGGAACGCGGACGCATGATCGAGACGTGGACGGAACCACAGCGTCTCGCCCTGCGGTTGAGGAACTTCGCTTGGTGGCGAGGCATGCTTTTCGGATGGCGGCCCACAGAACTGAAGCACCAGTCGTGAATCCCCCCATCCCCGCGCGGGGCGAGAAGGCGGGGGAATTGATGCTAGCAAACCGTGGAGAAGGGTAACGAATTAGAGATGGCAAAGATCTATCCAGACACGAATCGCTTCATCGACTTCTATCGAGCCGCACTCGATCGTATCGATGTGCTGGGCGCGCTGCACGCGAACATCAGCAGCCTTGTGCTCACCGATGTAATATGCCAGCCCTGGCGGGACGGTTTCACGATCAGCCTAACAGACGCTTGAGTGCTTCGTAGGGCGTCTTCCCGTTGAAAGCGCCGTGTGGCCGATCGTAGTTGTAGAACTTTTCCCATTCGGCGAGCTTGGCGTTGAGATCGACGTCGTCTGTGTACGTCAGCAGCTGGTAGAACTCCTCCTGATCTGATCGGTGCGATCTCTCGACCTTGCCGTTGAGCTGCGGTGTCCTCGGCTTGATGTAGACGTGTCGCATGCCCTTGTCCTCGACGTGCCAGTGAAACTGCGCCTGGAACTCGTGGCCCCTGTCCGTGCGGACCGTGTGAACGCGAAACGGGAAGCGCTCGACCACGTGATCGATGAAGTCGATCGCGCTGGCTTGGTTGTGCCGCGCGTAGATCTTCAGCGCACGAATCCGAGTCGCGTCATCGATGGCGGTGTACTGGAATCGTCGGGCGTGACCGCCACCCGCGGTTTTCAGAGAGAGAAACTTCACGTCAACCTGCACGTGGTGGCCGGGAACCTCCTTCGCGTAGCGTCTCGTGTGGAGCGCTCGGCGGCCGACCCGCTTCGGCAGCGGGCCGATGCCGTTGCGCACGAGAGTCCGGTGAACGCTCGAGGACGACACGCGGATCCCGTGGTATCGCTCCAGGTACCAGGCAATCCTCTGGGGGCCGAGGCGATACTCGCGTCTGAGCTCCAGGATCTTCTCAACGGCTTCAGCACTGACCTGGTTCGGCCAGCGCTTCCCGATCGGACGCTTCCGACGAAGGCCGGCGACACCCTCGGCGAGGCAGGCCTTTTTCCATCGATAGAACGAAGACTTCGGAACTCCGAACTCTCGACACGCTTCGACGGCGCTGCCGATCCCCTGAGCGTAGTCGAGCACAACCTGCTTGCCGAAAGAGTGACTTCCGAACCCTGTCATCGCACGCCCTCCTGTAACAGATCACGCTATCAGATCCGTCCCACGAGGCCTGGCACATCACAACGCGTTCATATCGTGACCCGAAAGGAGGGTGACGATGAATGCGATCCCGAGAGAGCGAGAGCCGAAGCTAGCCGACACGATTCTCGTTTTCCTACGACGCATCCACGCGGAGTCCCGCGCGTGCCACACCCCTCGCGCGAGCTAAGACGGTTCCCGATGGCCACCACGAGTTGAGCCTACCGAACGAGCACCATCTTCTTCCTCTGCGGAACCGCGTGTTCCGTCTCGAGCAGATAGAAATACACGCCGCTCGAAAGCTGTCCCTTGCCGTTCACCTCGATCTGATGCGTTCCGGCCGATTGCCGCTCATCGACCAGCGTTTGCATTTCGCGACCATTCACATCGTAGAGTTTCAGCAGAACGTTTTGAGGCCTTGGAATGGAATAGGAGATCTGAGTCGTCGTACGGGCGGGGTTGGGGTAGTTCTGCGCGAGCGAAACGCCCGCGGAGGCATTCTCGCGGTTGGGTTCGACTCCAACGAGATCGTCGGCCATGACCCACAGCTCGATGCCGCTGGAGCCGTTGGTCCCCGTAAAAAAGATGTTGTTTCCAACGGCAGTAAACGACTCCGCCTGGCAGTTGTAGCCCGGGTTGGTCATCACGGCGATTTGGACCGTACCCATCTCCGTGCCGTCGCTCATCCATGGCTGCGCGTCGTTGAAGCCGCTGGATTGGGCGCGGAAGAACAACGTTCCGTTCACGTTGGCCAGTCCGGCCGGGAAGGAAGAACTCGGGTAGCCCGGGTAGATGTCCTTGACCAAGACGGTTCCGGCTTCCGTCCCATCGCTCTTCCAGAGTTCCTTGCCGAAAACGCCGTCGGTACCGGCGAAATAGACCGTGCCTCCGATCGCCACGAGGAACGAGCCACCCAGGCCGTTCCCACCCGGAACCGGGAAGATATCTTTGACCATGACTGTCCCGCCGGCTGTCCCGTCGCTCTTCCACAGCTCCAGGCCATTCACGCCATCATCTGCGGTAAAGAACGCGGTCCCGTTCGCGTTGACGATCTGAACGATGGCGGCGAGCGGTTTGATCAGGGACGTCCCGGCTGCCGTCCCGTCGCTCTTGCAAAGGCCGCTGGACGCACCATCGCTCCCCCTAAAGAAAAGTGTACCGCCGACGTTGGTTAGCAACGTCGCGCCAGCGTTGGACGAGCCGGGATTGAGGTCCTTTACTAACGAAGTCCCGCCCGAGCTGCCGTCGCTCTTCCAGATCTCGTTGCCCGATGCGCCGCTGTAGCCGACGAAGAACAGCGTTCCACCGACATCCGCCAACTCGCCTCCCACGATGACAAAGTTCGTCACCTGTGAAGTCCCGCCCGGCGTACCGTCGCTCTTGTAGATGTAGCCGGTAGAGAATCCGGGCGGAGTTCCTGCGAAGTAGAGAGTGCCGCCGACATTCTCCAGATCGAACGCCGTGGCGCCGGTGTAGATGTTTGCGGTTCCGGCGGTCGTGCCGTCTGTTCGCCACAACCTCGCGCCGGCCGTTCCGTCGGATGCGGAGAAATACACGACCGAGCCGATTCGCACGGCGTTGCATTCCAGGCAGCCGCTACTGATGCCACCGTTGGAACCGGCCCAGATGTCCGCGAGCAGGGACGTGCCGGCGGCGGTCGCGTCGCTTGCCCACGGCTCTCTCCCGCTCACGCCGTCCGTCGCCGCAAAAAACAGCCGATCCCCGACGGGCAGAAGTGACTTGGGATTGCCGTCAGCGGAACCCGGGTTGATGTCCTCGACGAGGACTGGAGCGCCGACGCCAGATGCGGACCTGGCCGTTGAGGCCAACGAGACAACGAGCAGGAGGAACAGGGTGAAAGTGCGATAGCCTTGCGTTCTCGGCATGGAGATCCCCTTCGCGTGTTGCGGTTTGGGGGCGCCGACAACCCGCACGTCCGGCGACCCGACAGTACCGGGATCGCGGTCGTCTCCTTCCGGAGCTCCTTCATCCCTGCTCTGGTTGACGCTGGGGCCCGAGCAAACGCACAGGTTTTCCTCCAAAGACTATCGCGATGATCGCCCCGTCGAGGGCCGGACGGCCGTCGCCGCCGCGCCCTGCATCGCACAGCCGTCGAACTCAGGGTGCGGCCTGTCGCCTTGATCTTTCTCCGAATCGAAGCGTTCATGTCCGGCAAGGAAGACTGCCCATGCCCGCGATCCCGAAAGAACGAGGGCCCGATCTCACCGGCACGATCCCCGTATTCTTGAGACGCCTGCACGCGCCGAGCACGAAGCTGGCGTACGAACGCGAGCTCACTCGATGGTTCGCCTGGCTCGCCGACAACGCGCCGATCGATAGTGAAATTCTCCCGCGCTACGTCGGATGGCTCAGATCGCGCAATCTCTCGCCGACGTTCATCGCGTGGCGCGCGACGGTGATCGGCGAGTGGCTGCGAGATGCGCATCGACAAGGCGCGCTCCCCGAGGATGTGACGCACGGATACAAACCGCCCAAAGGCACACGCGGCTTCGCGCCGAGAGTGTTGACCGCCGGTGAGCGGCAGCGATTGTTACGCGCCCCGGATCGCAGATCGTGGAAGGGCAAGCGCGACCTCGCAGCGCTCGTCCTCATGGGCATCGGCGGTCTGCGCGCCGGCGAGGTGTGCTCGCTTCGCCTCTGCGACGTCGAACTCACGCCCTCGCGCGTGACCTTTTGCGTGCGTGGCGAGGGGAATCGCCTTCGCACCATCGCCCTCGAATCGAAGAACGCATCGCCCCTTCGATCGCGGAGTGCGGCGCGCGGGGCGGGGAATGGCGGTGAGCCGTTGTTCGTGGCGAAGCGTGGGGATGGACTCACGGTGGCGATGATCGACTACGTCGTGCGGCGGAATGCTGCGGCCGCGGGACTGACGGGCGTTCACGCGCATGCGCTACGACACAGCGCCGCTTCTCACGCCGTTGCGAACGGGATGAACGTCGTCGCGGTGCGGGATCTGCTCGGGCATCCGTCGACAGCGACGACATCGAGGTATCTACACGCCACAGGAAGCGCAGGCGCGCCGGTCGCCATGCTCTAGAAATCGCCCACGCCGCCTGTCACCCTTCGCCGATCTTTGTCGCACGTACAGGCAGCCGTCGATCCACGGCGGCCTCACTCGACAAGGAGAACTTCCGATGAAGAACGCGCTCGTCCTCGCCACGGCATTGTTCTGCGGCGCACTCGCGTATTCACCTGCTTGCGCATAGAGCACGGCTTTCACTTATCACGGGAAGTTGGACGATGCCGGCGCGCCCGCGAGCGGCCTGCACGATTTCCGCTTCCGGCTGTTCGACGCGGCGTCAGGCGGCGCGCAGATCGGCTCTCTGCTCTGCGTGGATAACGTGAACGTCATCGAAGGTGTCTTTACCACGCCGCTCGACTTCGGCCAGCAGTACGCGACGACCGCCCCACGCCATCTGGAGATCGAAGTTCGGCGCGACACGGGCCTGACGTGCGCGACCGCGACCGGGTTCATCGTGCTCGGCCCGCGCCAGCAGCTAACGGCCACGCCGATCGCTAGCCACGCCAACTCAGCCTTCTCGCTCGACGCTGCCGATGGGGCGCCCGCCAACGCGGTGTTCGTTGACAACGGAGGGAAGGTCGGCATCGGGACCACGTCGCCCGCCGCGCTGGTCCACCTTAAGGGCACTGCGCCAGTGTTGGTCCTGCAGGACACAGCGAGTCCGTCGAACCAAGCGGGGTACATCTCATTCCGGAGCGATACTTCGACCGAGACGGGATGGCTCGGCTATGGCACCAGCGGAAGCCCGCAACTCTCCCTCTTGAACAATCGCACTGGCGGCGACCTCAGGTTCTATACCGGGACGGGAGGCAACATCACCCTCACTCCCGGGACGGGAGGCGACATCAACCTCACTCCCGGGTCGGGCGGCGACGTCAACCTCGTGGGGGGAAACGTCGGCGTTGGAACCTCTACGCCCACGGCGAAGCTTGATGTCCGCGGCGATATACGGCTTGGCTCCACTGGCCAATACCTGGCAACGAGCGGCGAGGAGAACCTGCGCATCATCCGCGGCAGAGTTGACACGAACGGCACAAAAGTCGGGGGCAGCGGCTTTACCGTCGTGAAGACGGCCACGGGGCGCTACACAGTCACCTTTACGCAAGCGTTCACAGAGATCCCAACTGTCACAGCGACGACGGTTTGGGGAACCAACTTGAGCGACATTATCGCCATGGAGCAGATCACAACCACGACGGTCCTTTTCGCGGTTATCAACGATGTCGTCGGAGGGCTCATCGATACAGGTTTTCACTTCACAGCGATCGGACCGAGGTAACGGCAGCGTGACGCTGCGCGCGTTCTCGACAGGTGGCGTGTCGCTACCGGGAAGTCCATCCGCACATGATTTCGTGACTTCTTCGCCCTATTGATTCGCGGCGAGTACTGTCGCTGCTAGGGCCATAGGCTCTCCCTGCCTGCCGCCCATCCCGCCTACCCGACCAGCCTCTCGATCTCCTCGCGGACGATCCTGGCGATCACCGTCCGGAGAAAGACGCGGAGCGAGTTGGCGCCGCGGGGTCGAGCCGCGAGAGCTGTGGTGGGCGTGTGGCCCGTCGCTGAAGGACGGGGATCTGATGCCGGAGGGCGACGCTCTCGCGGAATCGCCCTCGGCAGCTCCGCCCCCCCAAGAAAGTTTGGCAAGGACTTGCGCCGAACTGCGCCTCTACGTGTACGACGCGAGATGTTTACAAGGCTAACTCAGAAACCCAGGCGTTAAGAGGAGAGAGAAGTGCGCTCACGGAAGTCATACAACGGTACGCTGCCGATTCGAGAATCGCT
Organism: bacterium; assembly: GCA_046160485.1. Classification (GTDB taxonomy): domain Bacteria; phylum Orphanbacterota; class Orphanbacteria; order JBJXGV01; family JBJXGV01; genus JBJXGV01. Next base: position 167,549 of record JBJXGV010000009.1, read on the forward strand.
TTCTTGGCTCATTGCACTATGCGTCTCCGCGCTTGCGACGGCTGCGCGGGCAGCCACGCCGTTCGTGATCGAGATCGCAGACGCTGGCGCGATCAACGATTCTGTCGGCGAATACTCCTCGATCGCCGTGGATGCCAATGGGAACCGGCACGTGAGCTACTACAGGGCGTTGACCGGTGATCTCATGTACGCCCGGAAGTCTGGGGCCGCCTGGACAGTCGAGAGGGCGGACGGGTCGGCAAGCATTGTTGGTCTCTTCACTTCGATCGCAGTGGACGCCCAGGGAAATCCGCATGTGACCTACTACGACGAAACGTTTGGCGACCTCAAATACGCGCGGAGGTCCGGGGGCGTCTGGACGGTCGAAACGGCGGACGCGTCCGCGAACGATGTGGGCAAGTTCACTTCACTGTCCCTGGATACCGAAGGCAACCCGCGTGTCAGCTACTTTGACGATACGATCAACGACCTCAAGTACGCCCGAAAGTCGGCAGGGGTCTGGACAGTCGAGACGGCGGATGGGTCAGCAAATGTCGTGGGCCTATTCACATCGATAGCGTTGGACACCCAGGGAAACCCTCATGTGAGCTATGAGGACGGCAGCGCGAGCGTCCTCAAGTACGCCCGGAAGGTGGGGGGCGTCTGGACAACGGAAGTCGCCGACGCGTCGCCGATCGCGCCTCGGGGGTGTTCACTCGCCCTAGACGCCCAGGGCAACCCGCACATCAGTTACACAAACATCTCGCTTAGCCAATTGATCTATGCGCGCAAATCGGGCGGTGTTTGGGCGATCCAAAAGGTCGACTCTCTGGGGGCGCCTGGATTCATCGGAACTAGCACCTCTCTAGCTTTGGATGCTCAGGGGGACCCGCACGTCGCTTGCGTCTATTCGGGTCAAGCGTTGTACGCGAGCAAGTTCGGCGGTGTCTGGACCGTTCAAGGGGTAGAGGGGGCGGGGGGCTGCCTTAACGTCCGCACTGTATCGCTCGCTCTCGACGCCATCGGGAACACACACATAAGCTTCGATTGCTTCCCGGAGCTCCGATACGGTTTCGCAGCGCCTCTAGCCTGGACCTCGCTTTGGCACGCTGATGAGGGCATTTACCCCGATGTCAATTGCCCATGGGTTCTGACGGACGCCGCGGAGCCGGAGGCGCCGTCGCTGTCGAACGGGGTTCTCGCGCTCCCAACATCGGCGAACGACGAGTACATGTACTACAGGCAGAACACGTTTCTTGCATTTCCCGACACGCTCCGAATCTCGGCACGGGTGCGCCTCGTCTCAGAGACACGTACTGACAACAATCCACGGAGAGGGCTGAGCATCGCCTTCGTGGTCGCCCCGGATTCTGGGAACTTCTTGGCGGTTGGACGTGACACGGTGTTCCTGCGCAGCGCGTACGAGGTTCAGGGGCCGATGGCCTTTGTGGACACCGACGATGCGTTCCACACGTACGACATCAAGGTTGTCAATCGCTCGGCGATCACCGTGTACCAGGATAACGTGCAGATTCTGACGGGGTCGATCTTCGGCAGCACGGGGTTCGGCTCGACGCCGAATATCAGGTGGGGAGATGAGAACGTTAGCGCCTCGGCGGTATCTGAGTGGGAATTCGTGAGGCACAATGCGAGCACAGTGCAATGCGGGATCCCGGTCGATGTCTCCTCCAAACCGCGCATAGATAGTAGCTCACGCGCCTTTTGGCTCGTTGCTTACCCAAACCCGAGCCGCGGGCCGATAACCTTCGCGATCCGTTCCGAGGTCTCCCGTCCGACTCCGACCCAAGTCCGAGTCTATGACACGAGCGGGCGGCTCGTAAGAAGCATCGAGGCGGGCACCCTCGCGAGAGGACTCACTCGCCTCGACTGGAACGGAACGGACGACGCAGGGCGCTCGGTGGCCAGCGGCACTTATTTCTGGCGACTGGAGAGCGAAGGCAGGCACGTCGGAACGAGCAAAGTCACGCTGCTGCGGTAAGGGCTGTCCCTACCGAATACTCCATCCGCCCATGATTTCGTGAGGTCCGTCTCCATCTGACCGTTTCCAACCGTATCGGATGCCGACATCGACCGCGTGGTTGGCGGCGTCGCGACGCTCGTGATGCAAATCGTCGGGAGTTTCGTGAGCGGAAACCGGTGCGACGGCGTGGCTCTCCGACGATGCTCGTGTGAACCGACGAGCGACGAATCATTTTCGGGGCGTGTTGCGAGGGCGCTAAGCGGCGCGTGTAGCGGCGGTGCAGGCCGCCGACCTGAGGCATCGCCACGATCTCACCGGAGCCGGGTGGCTCGATCGCGCGCGGCTCCGGGCAATCCTTTGCGAGCCCCAGGTGCGTCCGCCAGCCCTCGTAGTAGTTCAGGTACTCGCGCAGCACGCGCCGAAGGTGCATCTCGCTCAGGATCACGACGCGGTCGAGACACTCGCGGCGAATCGAGCCGATCAGCCGTTCGACGTACGCGTTCTGCCACGGAGATCGCGGCGCGGTCGGGAGGTCGTCGATCCCGAGGTTGGCAAAAGTCCGTTGTATCTCCTCGCCGTAGATAGAATCTCGATCGCGGAGGATGAAGCGCGGCGCGGTGTCATAGGGGAATGCCTGCGCGATTTGCAACGCGGTCCATCGGCCAGTCGGGGAGTCCGTCACGTTGAAGTGAACCACGCGCCGCCGGTCGTGGGAGAGCACGAGAAACACGTAGAGGATCTTGAACGTCGCGGTCGGCACGGTGAAGAAGTCGATCGCGACCATCTCCTTCGCGTGGTTCTTGATGAACGTCCGCCACGTTTGCGATGGTGGTCGTCTCACTCGCGGCATCTAGCTGGCCACGGTCGTCTCTCCGACGTCGATGCCGAGCTTCAGCAACTCTCCGTGGATCCGCGGCGCGCCCCAGAGAGGATTCTCGCGGGCCATCCTCCGAACGAGGTTGCGGATGTCTCGAGCGATGCTTGGCCGGCCGGGTGCGCGACTCTTCCGCCTCCAGTAGAGCCGGAAGCCAGCCCGGTGCCAGCCGACGACCGTCTCTGGCCGGACGATGACGAGCGCATCGCGCCAGCCGGACTAGATCCGCGAGAGCAGGACCCAGAGGCCGCGGTCGAGCCGCGAGAGCCGCGGCCGCCGCCCGCCGCGCCGCTGTAGGACGGAGATCTGATGTCGAAGCGCCAGGCTCTCGAGAGCGAGGCCTTCGCGTGATCGAAATACGGACGCGGCGACACGGAGTAGAGTGGTGGCCATTCGGCGGGGATGCCGGGAGGACTGCACAAGTTCAACCCGGGCAGTGCCGACGGATTTTTCGGTGGGGACAGGTACTCTTGGGCGCTGGAGTACGCGGCGCGCTCGCCGCGTTCGCCCGCCTGACACACTGGTAGCGATCTTCCTATGCTGATGGGCAAGATCGATTCGTCGCGGGGAAGTTCTGCGTGAGCGGGTTCTTCGTGGGCGACATTGACGAGGTGCTTGTGCGGAACTACGCGCTGACGGAGCGCGAAGTTGTCGCGCCCTACTACTCCTGCGAGCCAACGGGCGTGGCGGAGCGGTCTGCGCCGGGCGGATCGTCTTCATGAAGTAGACTCTGCCTCTGGTGAGGCCAGTTCCGCCAAACGACAAGCTTCCCCATGGTCGGGCGGCTCCTCCGAGTCGCCCGACTCGCTTTTCCGCCGATCAACTTCACCAATTCCCCCCGCACCATCTCCGCGATCACCGGTCCGGAAAAAGTCCGTCCGGCTCCCGACGCGTGTCACGTTCCCGCTCGATTCGGCGCATGTAGCCGCAGGAGGGAAGACAATGCGCGCCAGAATTGACGTTACCCGCAGTCTCAGCTTGTTCCTTGCCGCCGTACTCTCGGTCGGCATCGCGTCCTCGGCTTCGACCCAGAGTGCCGCTTTTTCCGACCCGGATTCGCTCGATCGCGGCGGTGTTACCGGCGCCGGCCTGACGGAAATGCAGGCAGGCTGGTGGCAAGCCGTGACAGAGGATCTGACGCGGGAGGAGTATTCGCCGACTCCGAGTCTCGCGGGATTTGAAGCGCAGAACCGCGCCCACAACTTGCGGACAACGTTCGATCAGGGCGGCATCGATGTCGCGCCGCGAACGGACGAAGCGAGCGCTCCGGGCTGGCGGTTCGCGTGGCACACCAGCGCTCTCGGGCGCGCAGGCAACATGCAGGACGCAGCACCCGCGTCTCCGCGTGCGAACGGAGCGCGCGTCACATATGAGCGCGATGGTTGGAGTGAGTGGTACGAAAACTCTCCCAAGGGACTCGAGCAGGGTTTCACGATCGGGCAGAGGCCCGCAGGAGAGGGTCCGCTCCGAATCGCCGGGAGTATCGCGGGTGGGCTCGAGCCGCGGGCGAGTTCGGACGGGGCGATCGATTTCATCGACGACTGTGGGGCGTGCGTCATTCGGTACGGCGAGCTTCACGTTTGGGACGCGCGTGGGACCGTGCTCCAATCGCATCTCGCCGTGCAGGGTCTCGAAGTGGCCATCGTGATCGACGACGCTGAAGCCCAATATCCCCTTACGATCGACCCGCTCGTAACGTCTCCATCGTGGACGGCGGAAGCCAATCTCGCCAACTCTTACCTAGGCTTCTCAGTGTCGACGGCCGGCGACGTGAACGGGGATGGCTTTTCCGACGTGATCGTGGGCTCGTGGGGCTACACGAATGGTCAAACAAACGAGGGGCGGGCGTTCGTGTACCACGGCTCAGCCAGTGGCTTGAGTGTCACGCCGAACTGGACCGCGGAGGCGAACCAGGCCAACTCACGTTTCGCATACTCGGTGGCGACTGCAGGAGACGTCAACGGAGACAAATTCGACGACGTCATCGTTGGCGCCGCACACTTTACCAATGGTGAGACCACCGAGGGGATGGCCTTCGTATACCTTGGTTCCGCGAGTGGGTTGAGTTCAACACCGAGCTGGACTGCGGAGGGCAATCAATCCTTCGCCGAGTTCGGCGCGAGTGTGTCGACGGCGGGAGACGTGAACGCCGACGGTTTCGCCGACGTCATCGTCGGCAGCCAGTTTTTCGACAACGGGCAGGACGGCGAAGGCCATGCATTCGTCTACCACGGGTCGGCGAGTGGCTTGAGCGTCGCCCCAAACTGGACTGCCGAGGGGAATGCGATCGGCATTCAGCTCGGCTGTTCGGTGTCAGCGGCGGGGGACGTGAACGGCGACGGTTTCGGCGACGTGATCATGGGCGCGTTGGTCTATTCGAATGGGCAAACCAACGAGGGGCGGGCATTCGTGTATCACGGCTCGCAAAGTGGCTTGAACACGACACCAAGCTGGAGTGCGGAAAGCAACCAGGCGAACGCGTACTTCGGCGTTTCGGTCGCCGGCGCTGGAGACGTAAACGGTGATGGCTACGCCGATGTGATCGTCGGCGCCCAAGGTTTCAGCAATGGGCAGAGCGCCGAGGGGCGGGCCTTCGTCTACCACGGCGCCTCCGGCGGACTCTTGCTCGCACCCTCGTGGACCGGCGAGATCAACATCCAGGATGCCTCCCTCGGGCATACGGTCGCGACGGCCGGCGACGTGAACGGCGACGGCTACGCCGACGTGATCGTCGGGGCGATGAACGTCACGAACGGACAGTTTGCCGAGGGGCAGGCCATCGTCTACGTCGGATCGAGTTTCGGCCTTCAGACGTTTTCCTACTGGACGTCAGAGAGCAACCAGGCCAGCGCCAATTACGGGATCAGCGTGGCGACCGCCGGGGACGTGAACGGCGACGGCTTCTCCGACGTGATCGTCGGGGCGTGGTTTTACGACAGCGGCCAACCCAACGAAGGGCGGGCGTTCGTCTACCACGGCTCGGCTGGCGGACTGATGGTCATTCTCCAGTGGGCGGTGAACGGCGAGCAGGATCAGGCCAGTCTCGGCTACTCAGTGGCCACGGCGGGCGACGTGAACGGTGACGGCTACTCCGACGTGATCGTGGGCGCGCGGGCGTACGACAACGGGCAGAGCGGTGAGGGGCGAGCGTTTGTCTACCACGGCTCCGCGACGGGTCTGAGCTCGACGCCGAATTGGATCGCCGAGAGCGACCAGGCGAGTGCGAGCTTCGGTTTGTCGGTCGCCACAGCCGGAGACGTGAACGGCGATGGCTTCTCCGACGTTATCGTCGGCGCGCCGTTCTTCGACGGCGGTCAACAGAGTGAGGGGCGAGCATACGTCTATCATGGCTCGCCAGCGGGTCTGAATCTGACCCCAAGCTGGATCGCTGAGAGTAACCAGGAGGACGCCAAGTTCGGCATCTCGGTCGCAACCGCCGGAGACGTGAACGGTGATGGTTACGCTGATGTGATCGTCGGCGCCCAAGGCGAGATCAGCCCATTCGCGAATCAGGAGGGGAGAGCCTTCGTGTATCACGGCTCGACGACGGGGCTGGCAACGGCCGCCGCATGGATCGAAGAGTGCGATCAGGTCGGGGCGACGTTCGGAGGATCGGTGTCGACCGCCGGAGACGTAAACGGCGATGGTTATTCGGACGTCATCGTCGGCGCATACTCTTACAGCAACGGCGAGAGTGAAGAAGGGCGAGCCTTCGGGTATCACGGATCGCCCACCGGCCTTGGGCCCGTCATCTGGACGGCGGAAAGTGACCAGGACTTCGTGTATATGGGTTACTCGGTGTCGACGGCGGGAGATGTGAACGCGGACGGGTTCTCGGACGTAATCGTAGGCGCCCCCGAGTACGACGTCGGAGGAAACTTTGCGGGGCGAGCCTTTGTCTATCACGGCTCGCCGACCGGCCTCGGGATCGCCAACTGGACCGCGGATGGTCCTCAGTCCAACGCCGATTTCGGAAGATCGGTCGCGGGCGCGGGGGACGTCAACGGTGACGGCTACAGCGACGTGATCGTCGGCGCCCCCTACTACGACGGCGCGCTTACGAACGTGGGACGGGCGCTCGTCTATCAGGGCTCGTCGATAGGTCTGAGTTCTAGCGACGCCTGGACCGCCTCGATCAACCAAGCAGACGCGCACACGGGCGCGTCGGTAGCGACGGCCGGGGACATCAACGGCGACGGATTCTCGGACGTGATCGTCGGGGTTCCCGAATATGACGCCGGGCAAGCTGGCGAAGGGAGCGCGATCGCTATCTTTGGAAACGAACGGCGCGGTCTCGACCGCGTACCTCGCCAGACACGAACTGACGGCTCGGCTCCGATTGCCGTACTCGGTGCGTCGGACTCGCCAACAGGTTTCCAATTGCAGGCTCTCGGTCGAACCGCCGGAGGGCGAGGTCGGGTGCGGCTGCAATATGAGGTGAAGCCCTTCGGCACACCCTTCAATGGCTCGGCACTCGTGGTCGGCGACCCCGTCGACACCGGTGCGCCCACGCTCGGCACGGGAAGCGCCGTCGCTCTCTCGAAGTTGGTCGGCGGCCTCACTCCCGATACGCTCTACCGCTGGCGGCTCCGCGTGGTCAGCGATTCGCCCTTCTTCCCGCGCTCGCCGTGGTTTTCGCTCGCGGCGAACGGAGCCGGCGAAGCGGATCTGCGAACGGCGGACGCAGCGACGAGCGTTGCCGGCGCCCCGGTGACGGACGGCCTGAGCGCGTCGTGGCTCGGGCCGGCCGCTCCCAATCCCTTTTCGTTGGCGACCGAGCTCGCGTTCACGCTGCCCGACCGCGGACCGGTGCGCCTCGCCGTGTTCGACGTTTCCGGTCGCGAGGTCGCCGTGCTCGTGGACGAAGCTCACGCTGCTGGACGGCACGTCGTCAGGTGGGATGGCCGCGGCGAGGATCGGCGCGCTATGCCGGCCGGCGTTTACCTCGCACGGCTCGAGTTCGCCGGTCGAGTCGAGGGAAGGAAGCTCGTGCTCGCTCGGTGATACTGTCCCACGCGAGTATCCCATCCGCTCCTGATTTCGCGATCTCCGACTGCGTCTGATCGTTTCCAACCCAGTCGCATCGTGTCATCGGCCGGGTGATCCGCGGCGTCGCGAGCCTCACGGCACGAGCCGGAGACGGTTCTCGCGGAAAATGACCACGTGTAGCAAACACTCGCGTCGAATCGATCCGATCAGCTTTCTGTCGGAAGGAGACCCGAGCTGTCGGGATGCGCGGCCGAGTTGTCAGCCCACGGAAAGACTAGACAGTATGGAACGACCGGCTCGCGGTCGTAGAGTCGGGTTCTCTCGCGAGAGAGGCCGACAGGTGGCGGACATGCCGCCACGCTCGATCGCGGGTTAACGCTCGCGGCGTCAGAGCCGCATA
>JBJXGV010000010.1:0-190722 GCA_046160485.1 bacterium
CCTGTACAGGACATTGCTCCCGATGTTGCCCCGAACGGCGTAAAAATCGACCAGGCCGTCGTTGTCGTAGTCCCCGGCCGCAACGCCGCCGGATTTGTCGCGGAAGAGGGTGACCGGGCCCCCGATGTAGCCATGCGTGTAATTGATGTTGGCAGCGCTCGTAATGTTTGTGAAGTCCCACCCGAGGACGCGCGCGGGTGGCGTCGAACACAGAAGGACAAGGACCGCTACGAGCGCGGCCCGGCAGGTCCCGGGCTGCCTCTCGCGTCCCACGCGGCCCAGAGGCGCGGGGAAGCGGCGCTCGTTGCGTGTTGGGAGTGACGCGTGCAGGTTTTTCATGACGACCGTGCCTCTTCCTCGGAACGCTGCCGTTTTGAGTGAGGGTCCTACGCGAGCCCGCGATGCGGAACGGCGTCCATTGTAGCGCAACCAGGGCCGAGCCCTTCTCGGAGAATTCGGGGTGGTGTGAAATCCCCGCCGTCAGCCCAGCGATACCGGCATGTTGCCCTGGGCGGTGCATCGCGCGATCAGTACGGTCACGTTGTCATGTCTGCCGTTCGTGAGCGCCTCACCGCCGAGCGCGTTGCGCGCCTCGGCCGACGTTCCGTGCTAGGCGAGAAGTTCCGCGATGCGATCGTCGGTCACCATTTCGGTGAGGAGGATCACCGCGCCATCCACCGCGGCCCAGCCCTCGAAGACGATCGCGACCGGGATTTTCGCAGAGAAGATGGCGTGCTCGAGTTCGAAGAGATGCTCTTGGAGTTCCGGCAGGCGCGCCTCGTACTCGGTCTTCGCGAGCGAGAGCGACAGATCCACCGTGTCGAGCACGCCGATCTCCGCGGGTGTTATCTAAGGACGACGAGCTTCCCGCTTTCCGCGGTGCCGAGCGATTCGACCCTGTAGAAGTAGAGACCGGCTGGGACGTCACGCTCGGCCGCATCGCGGCCGTCCCACCCGACGGTGTGTGCGCCGGCGGCGCGCACTTCATCGAGAAGAGTACGCACGGCGCGCCCTGATGCGTCGAAGAGGCGCAGACTCACGGGCGCCGTTTCCGCGATTCGAAATTCAATCGTCGTGCTTCCGCCGACTGGATTCGGCGCGACCGGCCCGAGCGAAATCAGTCCGGCAGCAAGATTGCCGCCGACCGCCGACGGCACGCTGGTCATGCCGGACTGGTCGAATACGAGGAAGTAGTTCGGCGCGAGGCCGTTGTGGATATCGACTTGGCCGTTGGGCCATTCGATTCGAACTTCGCTCACGGTGGTCGCGGAGCCGATTCCGAAGTGCGCTTCGGCGGGATCCTGAGAGACGTAGTTGGTGCCCGCGCGCAGCTCGCGCATCTGCGTGACACCGCCAGCGGTGACGAGCACGCGCGCGCCAATCGCCTGCGTGTTTGGCGACAGCCCTACAAGCTTGATCGTGATCCACCGTCCCGCGTTGCCGCCTTCGTTGCGGTAGAGAATCGGTGCTTGCGAGTTGTTCGCGACGAAGATGTCGAGATCGCCGTCGCGCTCGATGTCGAAGCAACTTACACCGCGGCCTTGGCCCGTGTCCGCGACACCGAGACTTGCGCCCATCTCCGAGAATGTCCCGTTTCCGTTCGACACGAACAGCCGCGACGGATCGGCGACGAATGGTGGCGCTAGATGCGCGCCGTTCACGTGAAAAAGATCGAGCGAGCCGTCGTTATTGAAATCCGCGAAACTCGAACCCCATCCCCAGTACCCTTGCCGCACGCCCGCCGCCGTCGTGACATCCGCGAATGTGCCTGCCCCCTGATTTTGATAGAGGCGGTTCCCGCTCGCGCCCCAGGTTGGGTCGGGGATGCCATCCGGGTCCCAGATGCTCGCGACGAACCAGTCGAGGTCACCGTCGGCATCGTAGTCGGCGACCGCCGAACCCATGCCGTTCTCATCCGATATGATCCCCGTGGTCACGCAAGTGAATGTCCCGTCGCCATCATTGAGATAGATTTCGGAGTGCTCGAAATCTGAGCAGACGAGCAAGTCGGGCCAGTCGTCGTTGTTGATGTCCGCGAAGTTCGCGGACCACGTGTACTCGATGAGGTCATCGCCGAACGCGTCGAAGCCGGCGAGCGAGTCCGCACTCGTGAAGGTGCCGTTACCGTTGTTTCGCCAGAGGTGCCCGCGCGTGAATTGCGGCGCGCCCCAGTGCGTCATGAAGAGATCGAGATCGCCGTCGCGATCGTAGTCGCCGAACGCGGACGACACGGAGTTGCCCGTGTAGGTAATCCCGCTTGCAACGGTGACGTCGGTGAATGTTCCGTTGCCTTGGTTACGGAATAAACGCGGCGCAGTCCCTTCGAATCCCCCAATGAGAAGATCAAGCCATCCGTCGCCGTCGTAGTCGGCAAACACCGGTCCGCATCCCTGCGCCCCCGTGATGCCGATGCCCGCCGCGATCGCGCGCTCCTCGAACCTGCCGTCGCGCAGGTTCCGATAGAGAAGATTGCGTCCGATGTTTCCACGGACCGCGTAGAAATCGACATAACCGTCATTATCGTAGTCCCCGGCCGCCACACCACCCGCGAAGTCGCGCATCGCGGTGAGAACACCGCCGACGTAGCCGTGGGAATAGACGATACCGGCCTCAGTCGTGAAGTCTTCGAAACGCCACACACGCGCGCGCGCGGGCGTGGCGAGAGCCGCGACGAGGATGAGCGGCAGGAGATGGACGAGCCCGCTTCGAAGTACGCGGAGCGCCCGAGGGGGCAAAAACGGCATTCTGCAAGTACGCAATTGGCGGATCACGTCGCCTCTCCATTCGCTCGCCGCGCGAGGCCTCGCGGTTTCGGACTCGCTCTGGTCCACCTACCGTCGTGCCGGTGCTGCGGGATCTACATGCTGCGTGGCGATGCATTATAACGCAACCAAGACTGCGCGATTCTCGAAGAATTCGCCGCGGGGTGGAGGCGCCGCCGTCAGTCCGGTGATTCCGCCGTGTTGGCCGCGGCGGAGTATCGCGCGAGGAGCACGGTCACGTTGTCGTGGCCGCCGTTCGCAAGCGCCTCGCCGACGAGCGCGTTGCACGCATCGTTCGGCGTCGCGTGTTGTGCGAGTATCTCGGCGATGCGATCGTCGGTCACCATTTCGGTGAGGCCATCGGTGCAGAGCAGCACCGCGTCGCCGTCGGCGAGGCGCACGCGTCGAACGTGCGGCGAGATCCCCGGCCGGCCGCCGCCCACCGCGTTCGTCAGCACATGCCGCACGTCGATTTGCGCCGCCTCGTCGTGCGTGATGCTCCCCGCGTCCTCGAGCATCTGCGCGACCGTGTGATCGCGCGTAATCTGCTGCAGGCGCCCATCGCGAAACAAATACGCGCGCGAGTCGCCGACATGAAACGTGAAGAGCTCGAAGCCGGCGCTGTAAGCAACCGTGAGAGTGGTGCCCATTCCGGACAGCGCCGCGTCCGAGTTCGCTCTCTGGGTGACGGCCGCGTGCATCCCCTCGAAGTACCGCGTCACACGCTCCACGAGTTCGCGAGCCTCCGCGTCGTCGATGCGAAAGCTCCACTTCGGGCTGCTCAGCGATTGGCGGATCCCGCTCATGATCGCCAGCGAACTCGCCACTTCGCCGGCCGCCATTCCGCCCATGCCGTCCGCGACGACAAGCGCGTAACCCGCCTCTTCGAACGAATTCGAAAGCTCAGTCGACGGCAGACTCGTCGAGAGAATTCGCATCGTTCGACCGAGGCGCGTGATCAGATAGTGATCCTCGTTGTTCGCGCGAACTTTGCCGACATCCGTCGCGGCGCCGCACTCGACACGCACGCCCGCTGTCCACGAGGCAGGCGATTTGTCGACGCCCGGCGAGTTGGGGGTCGGCAGTTCCTGCGTGTCGTCGACGTCGGGCACGGTTCTCCTTTCAAAGCTCCGCGGGCGCTTCGGGGCCGCGCAGCCGCACGGGCGCGTGGCGCTTGCGCGAACGAATGTTGAGCGACTCGACGAGGAGCGAGAATCCCATCGCGAAGTAGATGTAGCCCTTCTCGATGTGTTTGCCGAATCCCTCCGCGGTGAGCGTCACCCCGATGAGCAGCAGGAACGAGAGTGCGAGCATCTTCATCGTGGGATGGCGTTCGATGAAGGCGCTGATCGTGCCGGCGAACACGAGCATCACACCAACGGCAGTGACGATCGCGGCGATCATGATGGGCACGTGTTTGACCATTCCCACCGCCGTGATGACGGAGTCGAGCGAGAAGACGATGTCGATGACGATGATCTGCCCGATGATCCCGACGAACGATACGCGCTTTCCCTTCGCCCCGCCGTCGTGATGCTCGGCTTCGCCTTCGAGCTTGTTGTGAATCTCGTGCGTCGCCTTCGCGATCAGGAAGAGTCCGCCCGCGAGCAGGATGAGATCGTGACCGGAGAAGCCGTGGCCGGCCACTGCGAACAGCTCGCTCTGAAGCCGCATGATCCAGCTGATCGCGAGCAAGAGAAGAATCCGCGTGACCATCGCGAGTGCGAGGCCGATTCGCCGCGCCTTCGCTTGGACCGACGGATCGAGCCGCGCGGTAAGAATCGCAATGAAGACGATGTTGTCGACCCCGAGAACGATCTCGAGCGACGTAAGCGTCAGGAATGCGACCAGGCTTTCGACGTTCAGCAGGCTAGACACTCGGTTCTCCTGGAGATGGGTTACTCGACGATCAATGCGCGGCGCGATACGCGGCCGCTTGGTGAGTCGATGACGATGAGATAGACGCCACTCGCGAGCGAGGCGCCGCCGGCGGTGCGTCCCGCCCAGCGGAGCTCGTGCGGACCGGCGGGAAGCACACGCTCCGCGATGCGCGCGACCTCGCGCCCCGACACATCGTAGACGCCGACGCGCACGCGCCCCGAGCGCGGAAGATCGAAGCGCACACGCGCCGTGGTCCCAGAGCGCAAGACGTTCGGCTCGACGGATAGTTCGGCAGCGGAAGAACTGCCGGCGCCTGCATCAGCCGGTGCGTCAACAAGCGTAGCGCCGTCGAATGCAAAGCGGTGCACGGCCCCGGGCGCAGGCGCGCTGCGCGGCCACGCCTCGGAGCGCCCGCTCAGATCGGCGGCGGCGACGTAGTACTCCACCTCAACGCCTGCCCACTGCCCAGTGATCTCCGCGACATACCAATCAGGCTGCGGTTCCGCGGCGAGCGGGACCGCGCTAAAAACGGAGTCGCCGGCGACGCGCCAGTGTAGCGCCGTTGCCGGCATGTCGATCCCCGCTTCGCTGCGATCGTCGACGAAAACGGAGACGGGCACCGGCTGCCCCGCCGCCGCGGATTGAATCGGATCGTGATCGACGCGCAGCATGTAGCGATCGGCGATCCCCATCACCCGGCAATGCAGCGCATCGTCCGTGAGCCACCCCGAATAGGTGAAACCGAGAACCTCGTAGCCCGGCATGTTTTGTTTGTACGTCTCGAGTGCTAGAGAATCCCACGGGACTCGGCTGAAGAGCGGCACGAGCACCTTGTCGTTCAAGATGAGCGAGTTCGTGTACGCGGCGACGCCAGAGGAAATCGACGGGCAAAACACGCGCACGACGCGAAACGGCCGGCCGTATTTGTTGGTGAGCCCGGCGACCGTCAGCGCGTTGGCTTCGAGTTCCGGGTAGTCGGCGTGCGTCGGCGCGACTTCCTTGATGAGCACCGTCTCTTCGTCGAGAAGCTTCCCCCAAGTGTCGATGTGGTGAATGCCCGACGTCGAGATGTCGGGCAACACGTTGTACGTGTCGACGCCGTAGTACTCGCGAATGAACTCTGCGATCTCGGATTGGCTCATCGACGTGTTCTCGTTCCAAACCAGGTCCGTCGAATACGAAAGCCCGTGTCCTTCCGTCATGTAGTTCCCACCCGTGTGCCACAGGTCGTGCTCGACGACCGGAATGCCCCAGAGGCTTCCGAGCACGGAGGGAATCACGTTGTCGTTCGGCCGCGACGGCCGGTTGTAGTAGTGATCCATGATGACCTGGTCGCCATTGCCGTCGAAGACGAACCACGGTCCGTAGTCGCGCGTCCAAATCGAGTTGTTCGCGGCGACGATGAAATCGACGCGCGAGGTGTCGACGCCGTTCGCGAGAAAGTTCGCCACCGCGGCGCTCGCGTTCGCGCTGTTGACGACGACGTGAACGATCACGTCCTCCGCCATCTCTTTGATCAAGTTGTACGGGACGCCGAGCGGATAACGGATGAGCGCTCCCGTGCACGGCTCGAATTCGGCGACGTTGCGAATCGGCGCGAGCGGCGGCGGATCGGTGACGAGCGCCTTGCGCTGAAACAGCGCGCGAAACGCGGCTTCCTCGGCGGTCTCGCCGATCGGCAGGAGTTCCTCGTCGCCGTCGACCGAGCGCTCCGCGGACGCGTGGCGCGGCGCGGACAAGCCGGTCGCGCAGCTCAACGCTACGGCGAATGCCACGTGGCGCGCGGCCTGCGCGGCAAGCGTCGCGCCACGCGGTTCGCCGAGTCGATTGCGACGGGGAATCATGCCGCCCATTGTATCGAAGCGGCCGCGATCGGTCAGCGTCGATTTCGCGCGCGCGGCGCGTGTGCTATTCTGCGGCCCTTCGATGCGCGCCATCACGAACGGCAGTCGTTCCGCTCTTCTCCTCGCGATCCTCGTCGTCTTGACACACGGCTACTTCTACAACGGCGCCGGCTGGAACCAGGGCGCGCGCCTCGGCAGTATCTTCGCCTTTGTCGAGCCGGGGCCCGATCAGTGGAGCTTTCGAATCGATCGCTTCTTGAAGGATGCCGAACGCGGCATCGTCACGGGCGACTGGGCGCGCGTCGGTGACACGCACTACTCGAATAAGGCGCCGGGAACGACGTTCCTCGGCGTGCCGTGGTACTTCGCGCTGTTTCATCTCGAACGCGCGGCGGGCGTCGATCCGACGAGTCCGCGCTGGACGCTCGTCAATGGCTACGCACTGAGTCTCGTGTGCGGCGCGCTCTGGGTCGCGGCCGCCGCCGCTGCGTTCGTGCGGTTCCTCGTCGGGACACGGCGTTGGACGGAGCGCGACGCTCTCGCCGCAGCGTGCGTATTCGCGTTCGCCACGCTCGTGTTCCCCTTCGACTCGTCGCTCTGGGGACATCCGGCGGCTGCGGCGTGCGGGCTCCTCGGCGCGATATTCCTTCTGCGCGCAGCCGACGACGCTCACGGCGACGACGCACACGCCCAGCCGCGTGCGCGCGCGCGCACGAACGGTTCGTCCCGTGACCTTGCGCTCGCCGGCTTCTTCAGCGCGATGGCGCTTCTGACCGAGTACCTCTCCGGCATCTCGCTCGTCGCCGCCGCGGCCTATGTGCTGCTCGCGCGACGCCTCCGCCCCCGCGCCGCGCTCTTTTTCCTCGGCGCGGCGATTCCCGTCGCCGCGCTTCTCATCTATCAGAAATCGTTGTTCGGCGGGTTCCTGACAACCGCGACGTCGCTTCAGAATCCCGGCTTCCTCGGCGCAAGGCGCGGCGAAGCGATGTTCGGCGCGCCTTCGCTCGAGATCGCCGCGGCGATGCTCGTGTCGCTTCACCGCGGGCTCTTCGTCTTCATGCCGGTGCTCGTCTTCGCGGTGTTCGGCGCGCTGCGGCTTGCGCGGAGCCGCGCGTCCGCCGATCGCGGACTCGTCGCGCTGTGCGCCGCGAACACCCTCGGCGCGATTCTCGCGGTCTCCTGCTTCAAGGCGGGCTGGCACGGCGGCGACAGCGCGGGTCCGCGCTATCTCATCGGCTCGATTCCGTTTTGGTGTCTCTTGCTGCCGCAAGTCTCATCGCTCTCGCGCGCGGCCGGAGCCGCGTTCGCGGTCGCGAGCGCGCTGTCGCTTGCAAACATGCTCGTCATCAACGCCACGACGACGATGGTTCCTTCCGACGTGCCGAATCCGCTCTTCGGCGCGCTTTACGGCGCGCTCTTGCGCGGGGAGATCGGCGCGCGCGCCCAGGTCTTCAGCCTCGGCGGCGTTGCGTTCGGCTATGAAGGGATGATTGCGCTCGCGCCGCTGGTAGTTGTGCTCGGCGCCGGCGGATGGGTTCTCTTGCGGGTCTCACGCGCCCCGCGAGCGTCGCGAACGGCGCACGCGTCGTTCTGCGCGACGCCTAACGCACAGAGCGCTTCTTCTCCTCGAGCGATCGCAGAAGCGCCTCCGCCTGCGGATGCCCAGGATTCTTGACGAGCACCTGCCGCACTTGATCGATCGCTTTCTCGACCTCGCCCTTCGCCTCGTACGCCAACGCGAGATTGTGGCGCGCGCCGAAGTTGTCGGGCGCGATCGTCACCGCTTCGAGGAACTCGCGAATCGCCTCGTCCGTCTTGCCCGCGCGGCCGAGGATCGCGCCGAGATCGGCATGCGCATTGGCATTGCCCGGCTCCAGCGCGAGGAACTTCCGGTACTGCGCAATGGCCTCGTCGCTACGATTCTGTAGGCGATAAGCGCGTCCGAGGTTTTCGTACGGCTTGGTGTAGTCGGGATCGATGCGCATCGCCGATTGGTACTCAGCGATCGCCTCGTCGAGTTTGCCTTGGCGCGCCAGCTCGACGCCGAGGTTGTTGCGCGCCTCGGCGAAGTCGGGTCGGATTCGCAGCGCGTTTCGATACGCGGCGACCGCTTCGTCGCCGCGCGAAAGCCGCGCCAGCTCCACGCCCAAGTTGACGTACGCTTCCACGTACTCGGGATCGAGCTGGAGCGCGGCCTCGTACGCCAACACCGCGTCCGCCGCACGATTCTGACTCGACAGCGCAATTCCGCGGTTGAAATTCCCCTCCGCACTCGTCGGGTCCGACTCGACTCCCTGCTGGAATTCCGCGGCAGCCTCCGCGGAACGCCCGTGCGCATTGAGAAGCGCGCCGAGTTTCATCCGCACGTCGCCGTCCTGCGGCGCGAGCTCGATCGCGCGCCGGAAGAAGCCGACTCCCTCATCGACGCGGCCCGACTGCGCGAGCGACGCGCCGAGGTTCACGAGCGCATCGATGAAATCCGGCTTCTCCTCGAGCGCCTTGCGATACTCCTCGGCCGCGGCAGCATGATTCGCGCGGCGCGTGTACGCGGCGCCGCGATCGAACCGCCACCACGACGCGTCGGGCGTGTAGCGCACGAAGGTGATGTGCGTCAGCACGAGAAACCCTGCCAGGCACGCGCTCCACGCCAACACGCGTTGCGCGTCGCGCGCGCGCGCGACAGTCCACAGATGATCCGCGCCGTACGCGCCCAGCAGGATGAGGAACGGGATCGCCGGCACGCGAAATCTTCCAGCGGCGAGGAAAAAAACGTATGAGCCGAGATACGCCGCGGCGAAGAGCCCCAGGAATACGATCTGCTCCGAGCCGCGCGCGGCGGCTGCACGCGCCGACTCCTTCGCGACAGCGCGTCCGCGTTCCGCGAACAACGCGACGGCCACGCCGACGAGCGCGAGGGTGAGCACGATCGGGAACCCAGGAAGGAAGGAAAGCACTCGTGAGTTCGAGCGCTCCAACTGATCGACCTTGTTGTTGGACACCTCGGCGGGACCGAGCATGAGAAGCGCGCGTTGCGCCGCAAGACCGATGGAACGCCCCGGATTCGCGGCGATGTAGTCCATCGCCTTCTTGCTGAAGTAGCGGTCGACATCCGAGTAGCTCATTTCGCGGCCTTCGAGGCGCGCGACGCCGCGCACGATCTCGCCGTACGAAAACCAACTCCAGCCGCGCACCCCCGCGACCTCGCGCAGGTCGGGAATCCGCGGCGACACGGGGTCGCTCTTCGGGTTGTTGCCGATGTAGAGATTGATCGCGCCGTTGCACGAGATCAGAACGGGGTCGCCGCTGACGACGAGGTTGCGAATCGTCGCGGGCGCGATTGCGAGCGCGGTGCCGAGCACGATCGCGGCGGCGTCACGGACGAATCGGCGCGAATCGCCGCGGCGGCGGAGCACCCAGAACGCCCACGCGAGCAGAATCGGAAGACAGGCGAGGATGTTCGGCCGCGCGAGCGCCGAAAGCCCAGCGACAGCGCCGATCGCGAGCGCGAGCCGCGCGGAAGGACGCGCGTGCCAACGCGCGACCGCGAGCACGAGCACGAGCCCAAGCGTCACGAGCAGCACGTTGTCCTGGAACTCGCCCTCGAAATAGATGAGCGGCCACGCGGCGCCCATGAGCGCCGCCGCGATGAAACCGGCGCGGCGCCCGAAGAGCGAACGCGCCACGAGAAACGCGAGCACAACGTTGACGAGACCGAGCGCGAACTGAATCACGCGCGCGCCCATGTAACTCGAACCAGTCACCAGATAGCTCGCCGCGAGGAAATACGGGTAGCCCGGCGGCCGCAGGAACGGCGTCGACGAAATCTGCGGATCCGTTTCGCCCGCGGGGGGCGTCCAGTTCCCTGAGACAAGGCCGCGCGCCCAGTAGTCGTGGAACGCGGCGTCGGCGTTCGGCGACGCAAAGTCGGGCGCGTTTCGAATCTCGCTTGCGTACGCGATGCGAAGCGCCAGCGCGACGAGGAGGATGATCGCGAGCGGCCAATCCGCGCGCGTGAACAAGCCGCCGGACGACGCGCGCGCGTTTCGCTTGATGTCGGAAGCGCTCATCGCGCCGCATCCTATCATTCGCGTTCGCGGGGAGCTAGACGCGCGAGCCCACTACCAGAGCGGAGCGGCGGCGTCCCGGAGCATCTCGAGCTTCATTCGCTCCATTGCGAGGATCTGCTCGCGCCGCGGCTCGCTCGACGGCGCCAAGATCGATGCGCGTTCGCCTCCGCGCACTTCCGCGGCTTGGCCGCCGGCGGCGACGATGCTTGCGACGCCATCGAGAACGCAGAGACACGTGCTGTCCGGGCTCGCGATGACGGCCAGCGTCGTGCCGACGACGTCGATCCGCGCGCGGGGCGCGTCAATCGTCAAATGCGCGCCGTGGAAACCGTCGCCGGTGACGACGCGCAGTTCGCCTCGGCGAACGTCGCAGCGCGACGAGCGGGCGAACCATCGCCCGGCCGACGACGGTGACGCGATCTCCGAGCCGGGAGCGACCTGCATGATCACCTGGCCGGCGCAGCGTATGTCGAGCTGCGCGGTGCCGTCCGTGCGCAGCACCGTACCCGGCCGCAAACGGATCGCGAGCTGCTGCGCGCGCTCTACGTGGATCGTCGTGTCGCCCAACGCGATTTCGCCGACGCCGTCGCAGCCGGTCACCGTCCACGCAGGACCGCGATTCAGCAACATCGCGGTCGAGACAAGCAGGATCGTGGCGGCGATCGCGAGGCCGGCGAAACGCCGTAGCCGCGGGGCCGGCGCGCCGCTCCTGCCGAGATCGGACGCGCGCGCGAACTCGCCGCGCTCGATCGTCCCGCCGGCGAATTCGGATCGCAGCCGCGCGCGGAACGCCGGGTCGAGAGGCTCGTCGGGGAGATCGCGGACGCGGCGAGCCGCCTGCGCGCCGTCGAAATCTTGCGGTTCGTTGCCGCGATCGCGATGCGTAGGCGTCACGCGCGCACTCCTTCGCCTGGGGCGAACGTGTCGGTCATGAGAAGAACCTCTTCAGTTCGCGCGCGAGTTGCGAGAGCGCGCGGGAATATCGCTTGCGTGCCGCAGCGTGACTGACACCCGTCAGCGCAGCAACCTCGTCGTGCCCGAGCCCATGATAGTCGTAGAGGACAATGGCGGCGCGCAGTTCACCCGGCAAGCGAGAGATCGCCTTCTGGACGAGGCGCGACTCCTGCCGGCGAACGACCGCGGCCTCCGGGTTTTCATCGCGGCTCCTCAGATCGGCCGTCTGGGACGCGGCATCGTCGATGGAGATCGTCTGGCGCGACATTGCATGCGTCTTGGATCGCCAGTAGTCGCGGCACGCGTTGTAGACGACCGACGTCAGCCACGGCTCCACGTCTTGATCGAGATCGATTTGGTGCGCGGCGCGATGCACGCGATAGAACACTTCCTGCGAGACGTCTTCCGCGGCGTCGCGCGACCCGATGAGACGGAACACGAGTGCGTAGATCCACTCACAGTGCGCGTCGAAAAAGTTCGCGAGCGCGTCGGGATCCCGCTCGCGCAAGCGGACGCGCCACTCCCGCGAAGCCACGATCGCGCGCTTCGCGGCCAGCTCCGCGCTCACGGCGCGCAAAGATCTCAACGGCAATCCCACATTCTGTTTCGGCTCTCGAATCGGCGGCGGCTTCGGGTGCACTCGCGACGTTAGGCTCGCTGACACGGAACGCGCTTTTTCCGTTCCGACGCCCATCATACGCTCTACGTCTGGAGGCGAACAGAAGGCTCGGACGTCGCGCCGAGCCTTCCGTCGCATTTCTGTGAATCAACGCCCACTGTGTGCGTCGTCGCTCCCACTTCTTGCGGTCCTACGGCATGATCTGGGTCGTGATGTTGTTCAGAAACTGATTCGTCCCGTTGAAGTCTTCCCACGCGAGAGCGAAGTACTCGATGACGTTCGCGTTGAAGCCGTTGTAGCTCGAGCCTTCGCTCGTCTGTATGCCCTTGCCGAATCGGGATAGCTTGTTCTCGATGACGAGGTCGCCCGAAGGACCGGCGGGTCCCTCACCCATAGCGGGGTTGTAGCAAATCGCCAGAAGTCCGTTGTCACCGCCGACGACAAGATTGTGCGCGATGCGATTGCCGCTACTGCCGCCGCCGCGCACGAAAATGCCGAGATTCACGAGCGTGCACGTGTTACGACCAACGAAGTTCCGCGAGCTATTGACGAGCAGAAAGCCGATCTGCGGCGGATTCGCCGGCGGGGCCGCGGTTTCGTCGCCGCCCTCAATGTTGATTCCGCGCACGATGCAGTGCTCCGCGCTCTGCAGCGCCACGCCGATTCCAAACGTAGCCACCGTACCGTTCGACACGCGAGCGCGATTCGCGCCATCGACAACGATCGCGCGGCCCAGTTTGTTTCCTGGCCCGCTGATTACGTGTCCGCCGAGGTCGAGCATGACATCGTCGGCCTGAATGACGATCCCATCGCCGGTTTCCGCCGAAACGCTGAAGTCGTTCGCGACAAGATATTCTCCCGGCGTGGTGATGACCGTCGGCGCGCTGATCGGCGTTGCGACGCCTCGTGTTTCTCGCGCGGATTCACCCGCGCCCAGCGTCTTTAGGAAGTCGTGCTCCGATTGTGGCGCACCGGCAAGGCTCTCGATCCGGCCGCTGTCGGGCGACGAAAGCGGCGTACCGGCTCCTTGGCAACCCGCCAGGATGGCGACCGCCGCCAGAAGGCCTACCCAAACTCGGTTCCGTCCAGCCGTGGATTGATCGTGGTTTCTCAATGTTTCCTCCTTAAGAGTGAATGCGGGTGTGAATGACGTGCGGAGTGCGCGCTCCCAGTAGCAGGTACGACGCGGCGCGGCGAGTGTGACTCGATTTCTGGATGGGCCGCACGGAGCGGCGCGGCGCGATTTTCTTTTCTTGCGCGGGCGCGCAAGCCGCTACACTCGCGCGGCCGCGACGCATGGCCCGCACGACGAGCGATCGTGGCGCCCTTCAAGGAGATCGCGATGACATCGAGCAATCCGGCAAGCCAGGCGAAGGAGACCGCCGATCAGTACGTGCGGGGCCTTCTCGAACTACTCGGCGAGCGCGATCCTCTACAAGTGCAGGGCGAACTCGCCGCCGCCGTGGAGTCGCTCGTCGCAGGCCTCGACGACGCGAGCATGCGCCGCCCCGAAGCGCCCGGGAAGTGGTCGATCATCGAGGTCGTGCAGCACCTCGCGGACACGGAGATCGTCTACGGCTACCGCATGCGCGTGATCCTCGCGAACCCGGGAGTGGCGATCGCCGGATACGATCAAGATGCGTGGGTGCGCGCGCTCCGCTACCGCGACGCGAGCCTCGAGCAGGCGTTCGCGCAAATTCGCGCGCTTCGCGGAAGCAACATCTCGCTTATGCGTTCGCTCGGCGATGAGGAGTGGGAACGCGCCGGGATGCACTCGGAGCGCGGGTTGGAGAGCGTGCGCCAGATCTCGAAGCTCATCGCCGCGCACGATCTCGTGCACCGCGCGCAGATCGCGCGCGTCAAGGCCGCGCTCGACTAGCCGCTCGCCGCCGACTCGCGCGCGCGAACGCGGAGAGTGCGATTCGCGCCTAAACGACTTTCAAAGGCTCGGCAGCAGGCGCATTCCGCGGAAGTAACTACTTCGTCCTGCCCTCAGCGACGGTCCTCAGCTGGGCGAGCCCCTTCTCGATGTCCGTGCCGAGCATCTTGTCCATGTCCATGAACATGCCGAAGGCTTTGCCGATGAAATTGTGGTTCCCATCCATCGACCACGTCACGAACGAGCCGGTCGGCGTGCCCGCGACGGTGAGCGCACACGTCGCCGTGGACTTCATCGGCTTCACAAACTCGAGCTTCATGCCCACCTGCTGACCCGGGATGCTCTCTTCGATCGTCAGCTTGCCCTTGCCGACTTCCTTGTTGCTGTTCCACGCAAACGACTGACCGACGCCCGCCGCGGGGCCGTCGAACGTCTTCTCCATGTTGGGATCGAGCTCCTCCCAAGGCGATCCGAAAAGGACCAAGACACCCGCGAACTGGTGGAGGTCGTTGAGAACACCGAACACGCGTTCGGCTGGAGCGGCGAGCTCGAGCTTGCGCTCGACGTGATAGGTGGACGGCCGTGTGGCTACCACCGCTACGAAGAGCACAAAACCGGCCGCAACACCGATGAGAATTTTCGCGAGCATGGGAGCTCCCCGAGGTCACTCAGAGGAATTCGGAACTGGCCAGCAACCGAAAGGCGTTTAGCGAAACTCTTCCGCCGGCACGACGAGCGTCGAGTCGAGAATCGTCGTGTCGAGCGCCACCACCTCGAAGTACGTGTAGCCCGCTTCGAACGGCTCGAGCTGGATCGTCACATCGAAGGTCGACACCACGGGCAGGTATGTCACGTCGCGCTCTTCGTAGTGCCGGATTCGCGGTTCGATGGTCCACGTCCGATTTCGCGAGCGAGTCTCGATGATCTCGAGGCGGTAGGCACTGCTCGGGCCCGCCTCTCCCTTGATGCGCACGGAAATCAGCGAGTCGCTCGAGGTGGTGTCGGGCACCTGAATGAGTGTCACCCGCCCCGCGACCAGTTCGTCGAATCGCACGTTTTCCGGCGACACGAGGCAGCCCGCCGCCACCGCGGCCATCGCGATCAACCCAAGGACAATTCGCATCGATTTAGCCATGATCGCGCGCTTGCGTGGGGTATTCATCTCGGGACTCCTGTGCGTAAGGTGGACGCGATCCTCGCGGCCGCGAGCACGATAGCCGCAAGCTCCGGGCGGGTCAACGACGAGCCGCCACCGTGCGAGCCGCCGCCGGCCGCTGCCGAGCCGCCCCCGCGAGCGCGAGAAATCTTTCGGGATCGGTAAGCGCCAGACGAGCGGCGCCCGTCTTACTCTCTGCAACACGGGAGACCGACGTGACGGAACCATCTGACATTCGCACGGACTGGGACCTCGCAAGGCAAGCTGCGGGAGGATGCGAGGAGGCGTGGCGCGCGATCTACGAGCGCACGGCCGACAAACTCTTCGCGTTCCTCTGCTACCAGTCGGGCAATCGCGAAGACGCGCTCGATCTCATGCAAGAGACCTACCTGCAAGCGCAGCGGCGCCTCGAGAGTTACCGGGGCGAGGCGCCTCTCGGTTCCTGGTTGCGCACGATCGCGCTGCGGAAGTCGCTCGATTGGCGGCGGCGCGTGCTCTCGCCGATGCGCCGCACGCTCGAGCTGACGGAGAACACCGCGATCGTCGAGGAGGAGAGTGACGTCGTGCAGTTTCACTCGGAGAAAGCCGCGCTTCATCGCGCGCTTAAGACGCTCTCGCCGCAGCAGCGCGCCGCGTTACTTCTTCGCGAATGGGATGGGCTTTCCTTCCGCGAGATCGCCTCGATGATCGGCTGCCAAGAAAACACGGCGCGCGTTCATCACACGCGCGCAAGAGAGAAGATGCGAGACCGAATGAAAGATGCCTTCGCCAACGACCCCGAGGCACTGTCAACAGAGCGCCTCAACGAGCAGAGAATATGAGAGAGAAACTCGAGCACTACCAAGAGAAGTTGACGGACCGCGAGAGGCTGGCGGTTTGGGAGCGCGTGCGCGATGCGCGCGGCGCGAGCGGTGCGCTCGACGCGCTGAGCGACGCGGATCGGCGGCGCGCGCTGTGGCCGAAGTACCGGCTCGCGGGATCGCTCGCGATCGGGCTCCTCGCGATCGGCGCGGTCGTCGCGGTGCATCGCGCGACGCAGCCGGAGCAGATCGCCGAGCGGCGCGTCGCGCAGCGTGTCGAGAGTGAGAAGCGCGCCGATCGCACGCGACGCTCGCTCAACTTCGCGTGGCACGGGGATTCGACGGACACGGCGCGGCCTGGCTCGTATCCCGAGCCCGACGTGACGATGCTCGCGAAGAAGGGCGCGATCGACGAGATCGCACTCGCGAAGGAAGCGCTCGATCGCTGGGCGGAGAACACGGTCGGAATCGCGAAACCGAGCGAGACGAGCAGCCGCATCACGGTCGCGGAGACAGCCGATTCGCTCGAGATCCGCGGCGTCGTCGTCGATGCGAAGAGCGGCGCGCCGATCGCGTTCGCGAACGTGACCCTCGAAGGCACTCACCTCGGCGCGAACACGAGCCTCGACGGAACGTTTGCGATTCGCGGCCTCGTGCCCGGGACCTACGTTTTGCGCGTGGCGATGCTTGGATTCGCAACGCAGCTGGACAGCGTCCTCGTCGCGCCACGCGCACCGGCGGAGATCCGCTTCGCGCTCGCCGAGGCGGAGGTGACGACGCTCGCGTCGATCGGCGTGAAGGATCAGGAGCGCCGCGGCGAAGTTGAATCCGCGTCTTCGAGCACCGCGATCGACACGAAGTACGAGTTCAGGCATCGCGCGCCGACTGACCAGCTTTCCAGCGAGAAGAGTACCGCGATGAATTCGCAGGACGGCCAGCTTCACGTCCGCGGCGGACGCGCGAGCGAGGCGAAGCGCCTCGCGAACGGACTTCCGTCACCCGACGCGAGCGCCACTGCGGGCATTCAAGAGCTTGGCGACGGCGGCCTGATGTCGAGCCCCGCTCAGACTGAAGTGCTCCACTCGCTCGGCAACGGTGGCGGCGGCGGCGGCTGGAGCGCGGCGGCCCTGGGAGCGCCGCACGTTCCGGTCCACGGCGGCTCGACGCTCCCGAACGACGAAGTCTACGACTCGATGTTCTTCGAGCACTACGGCGTCAATCCGTTCATCCCGACCGACGAAGATTCGCAGTCGACGTTCGCGGTCGATGTCGACGCCGCGTCGTACACCGTCGCGCGCCGCTACATCGACGGCGGACACCTGCCGCCTCAGGAAGCCGCGCGCGTCGAAGAGTTCGTCAACTTCTTCGAGCAGGACTATCCGAGCTTCACCGACGTCGACTTCCGCGTGCTGATCGACGCGGCGCCGTCGCCGTTCGGCAACGGCTACCAGCTCATGCGCGTCGGCATCAAGGGACGCGAGGTCGATGCGCGCAATCGCAAGCCCGCGAATCTTGTGTTCGTGATCGATACGTCGGGTTCGATGAATCGCGAAGACCGGATCACGCTCGTAAAGCGGTCGCTCCATCTGTTGCTCGACGAGCTGCGACCGGACGACACGGTCGGGATCGTCGCGTACTCGAACGACGCGCGCGTCGTGCTCGAGCCGGCGGCGCTCGGCGGCGCCGGCGAAGACGACGAGAGCGATCCGCGCGCGATGCGCGACGGCGCGGGGCGCGACGCGCGGCGCGACGATCGCGTTCGGCTCGCGGGCCCCGACGAGGTCGCGCGCGCGATCGACGCGCTCTGGCCCGACGGTGGCACGAACGCCGAGGCAGGCCTTACGCTCGGCTACGAAATGGCGAGACGCGCATTCCGCCCCGGCGCGATCAATCGCATCATCCTCTGCTCCGACGGCGTCGCGAACATCGGCAGGACCGGCTCCGAGTCGATCCTCGAGAGCGTGCGGCGCGAGGCCGACCGCGGCATCCATCTCTCGGCGATCGGCGTCGGCATGGGCAACTACAACGACGTGCTACTCGAACAACTCGCCAATCGCGGCGACGGCAATTACTACTACGTCGACGACATCGACGAGGCGCGGCGCGTCTTCGTCGAGAACCTCACCGGTACTCTTCAGACGATCGCGAAGGACGCGAAGGTGCAGGTCGAGTTCGATCCGCGGCTCGTTCTGCGCTACCGGCTGCTCGGCTTCGAGAACCGCGACGTCGCCGACCGCGATTTCCGCAACGACGCGATCGACGCGGGCGAGATCGGCGCGGGGCACGAGGTCACCGCGCTCTACGAGGTGAAGCTCGCGAGTGGCGTCACGCGCGGGCGTCTCGCGGCAGTGCGTCTGCGCTATGCCGCCCCCGAGGATCAGCTCGGCGCCGCGGGTCGCGTGCGCGAGATCGAGACCGGCTTCGACGCGCGCGACATCGCGCGGAGCTTCGACGCCGCGTCGCCGCGCCTGCGCCTCGCCGCCGTCGTCGCCGAGTTCGCCGAGATCTTGCGTCACAGCTACTGGGCGAAGGAGAACACGATCGCCGCGCTCGTGCCGATGGCGCGCGCCCTCGCGCGCGATCTGCCGCGCGACCCCGCCGTCGCCGAGTTCGCGCAGCTCGTCGAGCGCGCCGCCGACCTCTCCGACAAGCTCACGCCCGAGGAGCGCCGCGCGCTCGAGCCGCCTCCGCTGCCGGCGGGCATGCGTGATGGCGTTTCGATGCGATAGTTTTCGCGCCCCACAATCCGAATCCGTCCTGCGCTCGTAGGATGTAGTGCGGTTCGTGTCGCGCGACACGACGCACACGGGAGCAGCACTGACGCCAATTCACGGAACTCGCGCCGCACGCCGGAACGCGGTGCGCGCGACGATCGCACTCATCGCGGCAGCGCTCGCAAACGCCGCGCCGGGCTCGAGCACGAACGCGCACGCCGCCGGGTGGCGGCAGCACATCGTGCCGCTCGCGAGCGAGCGCGTGCGCGCCGAGTTCGTCAACTGGTACGGCGGCACGGCCGACGCACCCGGAGTCGACACCTACACCTTCTTCGCGAGCCAACTTCGCGTCGGCGCGCGCGCGACGTATCCGCGAGTGCAGGCGCTCGTCGAGTTCCAGAACACGCGGCTTGCCGGCCTTCCCAACGACGCGAGCCTCCCAGCGCCGCGCGGCAACCTCGGACCCGGCGCCGTCTACTACGCCCACACGCGCGAATCCGATCAGGGCGAAACGTTCCTGCGCCAAGCGTTCGTCGCCGCGCGCTGGAAGGGCGTGCAGGCGGCGCTCGGGCGATTCGAGTACGCCGACGGCCTCGAGACGACTCCCGGCGATCCGACGCTCGTGTGGTTGAAGCGCGCGCGCATCGCTGAGCGCCTCGTCGGCCCGTACGGCTACACGCACGTCGGCCGCGTCTTCGACGGCGCGCGCCTCTCGGCGGACCGTCGCGCGTTCAACATCTCCGCGATCGCCGCGCGCCCGACTGCCGGCGGATTCGAAGTCAGCGCGGGACCGCAGCTCGGCGACGTCGACCTCGCGGGCGTGTCGCTCACCGCGAAGCGCCTCGACGTCGCGCGACCCGCCGACATGCGCGTCGCGTACTTTTTCTACGAGGATCGCCGCGGCGCGGATGGAACGCCGGTACGCGTCGACAATCGCCCGGCGGCCGTGCGCGCGGAGGATCGCGGCGCGATTCGCATTCACACGCTCGCGGGCCACGCGATCGCGGCCGCGGACATCGGCGCCGGCCGCGGTGATGCGCTCGCGTGGTTCGCGCACCAATCCGGCGACTGGGGTTCGCAATCGCACCGCGCGTGGAGCGTCGCCCTCGAAGCGGGATACCAGTTGCCGCGCGTCGCGGGCACTCCGTGGTTTCGCGGCGGCGCCAACGTCGCGTCGGGCGACGCGAACGCGCTCGACGACGAACACCGCACGTTCGTGCCGCTCCTACCGACGCCGCGAATTTACGCGCAGCTCCCCTTCTACAACGGAATGAATATTCGCGACCTCTTCGCGCACGTCATCGTGCGCCCGCACAGCATGATCACGGTCCGAGCCGACTTTCACGAGCTACGCCTTCGCGAGGAGAACGATCTCTGGTATTCGGGAGGCGGCGCGACATCGGAGCGGATCTTCGGCTACGCCGGAATCGCAGCGGTGCGCGGGACCGATCTGGCGAACGTCGCGGAGATTTCCGTCACCGCGTCGCCGCACCGGCGCGTCACGCTCTACGCGTTCTACGCCTACGCGTCCGGCGGTGAGGTCATGCGAAGCGTCTTCGCCGACGCCGACATCCGGTACGGCTACTTCGAGACGACGCTCCGGTACTAGTGGCAGGCTCGCGCGAGCGGGGCGCGCCTTACGAACTCTCGAGCACCGTCGGGCCGCTCGGTTGCAGCGGCGCGTCGACGGGCTCGAGCGTCACGTAGAGCCGCGTCACCGGCGCGGTGTACGACTCGACCGGCACCGGCAGTTGGCTGAGCACTGCGCCCGTGGCATTGAGGCCGAGCTTTCCGCAGTAGACCGGCCGCGCGTCGACCTCGGCCCACAAGCGGTACGTCATTCCCTCGGGCGGCTCGGGCAGGCCGTGCACCGCGACCGCGGCCTTCTTCGCGTCGAGATCGATGAGGATCGTGCCGGCGGCGTTCGCGCGGCCGCCCGCGCTCGTCATCGCGAAATCGAGGACGACGTTGGGCTGGTGAAGCACGCCGAACGCTTGATCGCGGAGCTGCATTTCGCGGCGGAGGCGCGCGTTGTCGAGAACAACGATCGCGAGCATCGCCGCAGCAGCAAGCGCGGCCGCCGGGCGCCAGAAGCGCAGCGCGCTGCGACGGATCACGCGCGCCGGCGGCGCGGGCGAACTCGAGTGCGCGGTGGCGCGCCGGGCGCTTTCGGCCGTCGCCGACAGCACACGCGCGCGCAGCCGCGCCGGCGGCGCCACAGCGACCGGACGCGCGAGCAAGTGCAGCGTCGCGCGGAAGCTCTCGGTCTCCGCGGCGAGTGCGGCATCGTTCGCCACGCGCTGCTCGAACGCCGAGACCTCCGCCTCGCTCAGCTCTCCGAGCAAGTACGCAATGATCTCGTCGATTCGATCGTCGTTCGGTTCCATCGGCTCGGTCGGCTTCATCGGCGTCACGGTTTCATCGCAGTCGCGATTAGATGTGTCATGTCATTCCACCAGGTCGCGCAGGCGCTCGCGCAAACTCAGAAGAGCGCGCCGCGACCAACTCTTCACGGTTCCGAGCGGAACACCCGTCGAGACCGCGATCTCGGATTGGCTGAGGCCATCGTAGTACGCGAGCTCGAGCACGCGGCGCTGAGCATGCGGCAGCGCCTCCATCGCGTCGCGCACGCGCGACGCGCTTTCGTCGAGCGCGAGCTGCTCGAGCGAGCCCGTCGATTCGACCGGCTCCGGCATCTGGCGGCCGACGACCTCGAGCAGCCCATCGAGCCGCCGCCGCGATCGAAGCCTGTCGAGCGCGCGCGAGCGCGTCAGCGTCACGAGGTACGCACCGAGCGTACCCCGCGCGGGATCGAAAGCACGGCGGCGGTAGAGCGCAATGAAAACCTCCTGCGTCAGGTCCTCGGCCTCGTCCGCACTCGCCAGTATCGAACTCGCAAGGCCGAAAACCAGACTCGAGTATCGATCGTAGATCGGCGCCATCGCGCTCGGGTCTTCGGCGCCGAGAGCGCGGTACAACTCGTCATCGCCACGCCGCACGGTGTTGCCCCGCCGCACTACCGAGAACTGTTCCTGAGGCGTCGGCAGCATCCGGGCTCAGTCTAGTTTCCCGCCGCGAAAGGCTTCGGCAACACGGCGAGACCGACCAACCTGAGCGTTCCGTCGCCAATCGTTCCGAGCGCGACCGCGGCCCCCGTCGCGAGGTCGACGCGATAGAGCACGGAGCCCGTCGCCGCGAACGCACGCTCGCTCTCGCCGGGACCCGAAAGTATGTCGAAGCCGGACTCGGAATCGAAGTCGACGCCGAGCGAGCCGATCGTGCGCAGCACGCCGTCGTTCGGTGGATCTTGCAGAACGAGAACGTCGGTGCCCGCGTCGATGTTGAAGAGCTGCGTCGTCGCGGCGCCGGCGATCGAGCGCGTGTACGCGGCCGCGGCGAGGCGCGGGCGCGTTCCGGCGTTCGCGTCCTTCGGCGCGTACGTCAGCGCGCCGTCCGTCGCCGCCGCGCCGAGATCGACATGCACACGAAGGTTCTGCCCGTTCTCCGCGACGAGCCGAAGGCGATCCGCCTGCGGATTGAAATCGAAACCGGAGTGCGTGCCGCCGTCGAACGGCGCCGTGAGCGTGCTCGCGCTCTTGGCCTTGCCGGTCGCCGCGTCGATGACGTAGAGGTCGTACCCGTCGGAGAGCGCGTAGAGGCGCGCGTCCGCGGGACGCACGTCGATCCCGACGAGCGTGCCGCTCGCGCCGGTGATCGGCGTCGAACTCACGACGCCGGGTGAAGCGGCGTTGAATCTCACGAGCGTATTGTCGTGGGTCAGCGCGACGATCTCGACGTTGTCGGCAATGCCGGATTTCTGAGCGCTCTGCGAGTGGGCAACGCGCGCCGCGGGCGGCAGCGCCGGCGCGAACGCCGCCGCGACTACCGCGAGCGGAGCGAACCAACGCGCCAGCGGCAACGCACGCGAGAACTTCGCGCGACGCCCCCGCGACACGCAGCCCCGCGACGCGCCGCCGGCACAGTTGAGTGTTTTCACGGTTTCGATCACAAGTTCACGTCCCCTCAAACTCTCTACGAGATCAGCGGGGGGTCCGGATCGCCCGAACCCCCCGGGAAGTGAGGCGCGCCGATGTTGTGTTCAGAGTTAGCGGTAGATCCCCTTGATCGCGCCCCACGTCGTTGCCTCGGTCGCGTTCGGAGGCGGCTCGCCGAAGATGCTCATGCTCCGAATTGTCTGCCCGCCGGCGATGGCGCCGAGCAGCGTCGCCGATCCGGTCGAGATGTCGAGCGCGTAAAGACTCGAGACGCCGGCCGCGTTGTTGAACGCCGCGTACGCGACGCCCGTCGCGCCCGAGATATCGAACGCCGCCACGTTCGAGGGATTCACGCCGAGCGCACCGACCGTATTGAGCACGCCGTTGTTCGGCGGCGACTGCGTCGCGAGAAGATTGAACACCGTCTCGACGTCGTAGAGCGTCGTCGTCGCCGGGGGCGGATCGAACGAGTTCGTGTAAGCCGCGGCCACGCAGTACGGATCCTCGCCGAAGTTCGGATCGGCGGCCGCGTAGCGCAGCGTCGAGTCGACCGCGACGATCGTTCCGAGATCCGGATGCGCGCGAAGATTCTGATCGAGATCGCTGATGATGCGGATGCGATCGACGGTGGGATTGAAGTCCATGCCGAACTCGGCGCCGTTGAGCGGCGGCGAGAACGGACCCGCGCCGATCGCGGTCGCGACGCCCGTCACGCGATCGATTTCATAGAGGCGGCTCGAGCTGCCGAGACCGTAGAGACGGCCGACCGGCGCCTTCGGCCGGAAGTCGACCGCGAGAATGTTTTCGCCCGGCATGAGGCCAGTCACGGGAACGCTGTACGTGATGCTCCCCGGCGTCGCCGTGTCGAAAACCATGAGCGTGTTGGTGGTCGAGACGCAGTACGCGCCCTCTTGCGCGCGCGACGACGCCGGTGACGCGAGCAGTGCGGCGACGCTGAGCAGACCGGCGGGCACGAGACGCAGACAACGCGAACCGAGCGTTAAGCGGGAACGACTCTTCACGGAAAAACCTCCTTCGCAGGCGCGGGGCCTGCAAGATTGTGGTTGATGCCCAAGTACGCTCGGCGCGGAGAATCGGATGCGGGGGTGCGGAAGATTTCTGGGAAGCGGTGACCGCGGAAATCGCGATCTGATACGCTGACCCGACATGCAGAGTCTCACCGACTATCATGCGAAGTATTTCGCCTACGAGCTGACGCGGCGCTGCCCTCCGGACAGCGTGGAGAAGCTCGCGGCCGCGCTCGTCGACGCGCAGGTCGACCTGAATCCGCACCAGGTCGACGCGGCGCTCTTCGCGTTTCGCTCGCCGCTCTCGAAGGGCGCGCTCCTCGCCGACGAAGTCGGGCTCGGCAAAACGATCGAGGCCGGGCTCGTCCTCTCGCAGAAGTGGGCGGAGCGTAAGCGGCGCGTCCTCGTGATCACGCCCGCGAACCTGCGCAAGCAGTGGTATCAGGAACTCACCGAGAAGTTCTTCTTACCGTGCCGGATTCTCGAGACGAAGTCGTACAACGCGGCGATCAAGCAGGGCCGCTTCCGACCGTTCGAGGCGGACGAGATCGTGATCTGCTCGTATCAGTTCGCGAAGAGCAAGGCGAGCGACGTTCATGCGATGCCGTGGGACATCGTCGTCATCGACGAAGCGCACCGTCTGCGCAATGTCTACAAACCGGCGAACGTGATCGCGAACACGCTGAAGCAGGCTCTCGCTGGACGCGACAAGCTGCTGCTGACAGCGACGCCACTCCAAAACTCGCTGCTTGAACTCTTCGGCCTCGTGAGCTTCATCGACGAACACACGTTCGGCGACCTGAAGAGCTTTCGCGAACAGTTCGCGAGCCTGAGCCAGGAGCAGGTCTTCCACACGCTCAAGGCGCGGCTGAAGCCCGTCTGCCATCGCACCCTTCGCCGTCAGGTTCTCCCGTACATCAAGTACACGCGGCGTTGGCCGATCGTGCAGGACTTCACGCCCGAAGCGAGCGAAGACCGGCTCTACAACCTCGTCTCCGAGTACTTACAGCGCGACAATCTCCAGGCGCTTCCGGCGAGCCAGCGCACGCTCATGACGCTCGTCCTGCGGAAGCTGCTGGCGTCTTCGACGTTCGCGATCGCGGGCGCGCTCACCACAATCTCCGCGCGACTGAAGGCGAAGCTTCGCAGGCAAGAACCGACGGCGGCGCTCGAAGATGA
This sequence comes from bacterium, assembly GCA_046160485.1. Classification (GTDB taxonomy): domain Bacteria; phylum Orphanbacterota; class Orphanbacteria; order JBJXGV01; family JBJXGV01; genus JBJXGV01. Next base: position 24,879 of record JBJXGV010000010.1, read on the forward strand.
ACTCAGCGCCGACTACGAGGCCCTCGACGAAACCGCCGAAGAGTGGGACGAGGATACCGTAGCCCCGCCGCTCTCCGAAGGCGACCGCGCCGCGATCGAGCGGGAGATCGCCGATCTCGATGAGTTCGCGCGCCTCGCGACATCGATCGATCACAACGCCAAAGGAAAGGCGCTCCTCACCGCGCTCGGCATCGCGTTCGCGAAAGCAGCCGAACTCGGCGCCGCGCAGAAGGCCATCATCTTCACCGAGTCGCGCCGCACTCAGAGCTACCTACTTCGCGTTCTCGCGGACAGCCCGTTCGCCGAAGGAATCGTCCTCTTCAACGGCTCCAACACCGACGATCGGTCGAAACAGATCTACGCGGCGTGGGTCGCGCGGCACGAAGGCACCGATCGCGTGACGGGATCGCGCACCGCCGATATGCGCTCCGCGATCGTCGACTACTTCCGCGAGGAGGGTCGCGTCATGATCGCGACCGAGGCCGCCGCCGAAGGGATCAACCTCCAGTTCTGCTCGCTCGTCGTGAACTACGACCTGCCGTGGAATCCACAGCGCATCGAGCAGCGCATCGGCCGTTGCCATCGCTACGGCCAGCAGCACGATGTCGTCGTCGTGAACTTCCTCAACCGGAAGAACGAGGCGGACCAGCGCGTCTTCCGCCTTCTCGCAGAGAAGTTCCAGCTCTTCGAGGGGGTCTTCGGCGCGAGCGACGAAATCCTCGGCGCCATCGAGTCCGGCGTCGATTTCGAGAAGCGCATCGCCGGGATCTACCAGCGCTGCCGCAAGCCGGTCGAGATCCAGGTCGCGTTCGACCAGCTTCAGCTCGAACTCGGGCTCGAGATCGACGAGTCGATGACGCGCACGCGCCAGCAACTCCTCGAGAACTTCGACGACGAGGTCCGCGAGAAGCTCAGAATGCGCAACGAGGATTCAAAGGCGTACTTGAATCGCTACGAGCGCCTTCTCATGCAGCTCACGCGGCACGAGTTGGAAGGTTGCGCTGAGTTCGTCGACGATTCGTCGTTCCGGCTCAAATCGCAGCCGTTCCCGGATCGCGCCGGCGAGATCGCGCTCGGCTTGTACGAGCTGCCGCGCCGCTCGGGCGAGGCGCACCTCTACCGCCTCACGCACCCACTTGCCGCGAGCGTCCTCGAACGCGCGAAGGCCCGCGATCTCCCGCCCGCCGACATTCAGTTCGCGTACGGCGAGCACGAAGGAAAGATCACGCTGCTCGAGTCCTTCATCGGCAAGAGCGGCTGGCTCACGGTATCCTCGCTCAGCGTCGAATCGCTTGATCAAGCCGAAGACCATCTGATCATCGCTGCGGCCACGGACGACGGGCAGGTGCTCGACGATGAAGTCGCGGCGCGCTTGCTCACGTTGCCGGGGCGTGTCGGCGGCTCAGCGCCAACCGGCGTTGAGCCCGCGGCGTTGGGGACGATCCTCGAGCAACGCCGCGCCGACATCCAGCGCGGAGTCTCGGAGCGCAACGCCCGCTTCTTCGAAGCCGAAGCCGACAAGCTCGACGGGTGGGCCGACGATTTGAAGCTCGGCCTCGAACGCGAGATTAAGGACATCGATCGGCAGATCAAAGAAGCGCGGCGCGCGGCAACCACCGCGCTGACGCTGGAAGCAAAGCTCGCGAGCCAGAAGCAGATCAAAGCGCACGAAGCCGAACGCAATCAGAAGCGCCGCACACTATTCGACGCGCAGGACCAAATCGACGCTCAGCGCACGGAACTCATTGCAAAGATCGAAGGCAAGCTCACACAATCCGTGTCGCTCGACGCGATGTTCTCGATTCGCTGGGAACTCGCCCGCTAACTCTGGAGCCCGACGTGATCCCGAGCACACCGACCAATCAGAAGGAACTTGCGAGCCTGCTCAAGAAAGGCGAAGGGCAGTCGCTGGAGTTCAAGCGCTCGACGGCCGAGCTGCGCGAAGCGTTGCAGACGCTCTGCTCGTTTCTGAATGGCGCGGGCGGATTGGTGGTGTTCGGAGTGCGCCCCGACGGCACGCCCGAGGGACAGCAAGTTTCGGACAAGACGCTTCGTGAAGTCGCGCAAGCGCTCGATCAGTTCGAGCCGCCGGTGAGCGTCCCGATCGAACGGCTGCGTCTCAAGGCCGGGCGCGAGGCCCTCATCCTTCGCGCGGCGCCGCTCTCCGATGCGATCCCGTTCACGTTCGAGGGACGAGCGTACGAGCGCGTCGCGAGCACCACGCGCAAGATGTCGCAAGAGAAGTACGAGAAGCTGCTGCTGGAGCGCGCGCACTCGCGCCGACGCTGGGAGAATCAGCCGGCCGAAGGCACGCGCCTCAAGGCTCTCGACCGCGAAGAAATCCTGCGCACGCGCGAGGCCGCGATTCAGCAGCGCCGCATCTCCGCCGCGGCCAGCCGCAGCGCGGGAGACGTCCTCGACCGTCTCGGCCTTCGCATCGATGGCGTCATCACCCAGGCCGCGCAAGTTCTCTACGGCACTCGCTTCATGCCCGACTATCCGCAATGCCGCCTCAAGATGGGCCGCTTCCGCGGCAGCACGGTCACCGGCGACATCGTTGACGACCGGCAGGACTACCTCAACGCGTTCGCGGCCGTGCGCGAAGGGATGGCGTTTCTCGATAGAACGCTGCCCCTCTCGGCGCATTTCACGGAAGGCAAGATCTTCCGCGAGGATCGCCTCCCCGTCCCGCCGAACGCGCTGCGCGAGATCCTCCTCAACGCCGTGATGCACCGCGACTACTCCGACCCCGGTGGATATGTGGCCATTGCGGTCTTCGACGATCGCATCGAGATCCGCAGCGCCGGCCGGCTTCCCGCGAGCGTGACCGCCGAGATGCTCTCCGGCCCGCACCTCTCGAAGCTCCGCAACCCGCTCATCGCCGACGCCTTCCACCGAACGGGCGCCGTCGAGATGTGGGGACGCGGCACGAACCGCGTGATCGACGAGTGCAAGCGCTACGGCATCGATCCGCCCGTCTTCACGGAGATGAGCGGCTTCGTGATCGTGACCTTCCGCGTGAGCCTGAATGCGACCACGCAAGTCACCCCGCAAGTCACCCCGCAAGTCACCCCGCAAGTCGCGGCGCTTCTCGAGGCAGCCCGTGAACCGAGGAGTCGGGATGAACTGAAGGCCGCGGCGGGCATCCGGGACAGAGAACACTTCCGCAAGCAGTTCCTTATTCCTCTCGTCGAGACCGGCTGGCTCGAACGCACGATTCCGGATAAACCGAACAGTCGGTTGCAGCGGTATCGGATTACGAAGACAGGCGCCCACGCGCTAACCACTTCGACGCGGGAGAAAAAATGACAACATTTCACTTGTTCCGAATCAAGGTCCTGAAGCGGAGTCAGCGACCGCTCTTCGAGCCTGAACAGTCGACGTCCGAGATTCTGCGCGAGGCCATTTCACAGAAACCCTCGGCAGAGCTGCGGAAAAATCACACGTGGCATATCGGAAACAACACGGAACTTGACGAGAATGGCATCTACTTCGCGATCGGCCGGACGACTACCGCGACAGTGCCGCGGTATGACAAGAAAGAGGGCAACTTCACAGAAGCAGCATCCGACACGGCGCCGTTCACACACGTTCTAGCCGACTTCCAGCTTCAAGTAGCGGGCATCGCCGCAAAGAGTCTCGTGGCACCGACCGTACCCGATATCGCCAGGAAGCTGGAGAAGGTGCTGAACAGTGCGCCCGCCGCATCAACGCACGAGGTCGATTTCGAGATCTGCCCGATCACTGATCCGGAAACCTTCATCGAGATACTGCGCTCCGCATACGCGATCGAGAAGTTTTCCTTCACTGTCTCTCGGCCGAATCCTTTCGATGCCAACAAAGAGATAATGCGACCGCTGGCTTCCTTTTTGAGCGCAGCTTCCGCCACGCGAGGCCGCGCGAGCATCTCAGGTACAAGCCTGAACGCCGACTCTCTCGAGGACGTCGCAAGATCGGCAGCCGTCGCAGGTGAGGATGCAGAAGCCCGGGTTCGAGTGTCCGCGCACGAAACACCGGTCGTTAAGCGCCTCCGAGGCAACGCCGTTGCGCTGACTGAAGAGGAACCGGACTCAAAGGAGAAGCGGCTTGGACTCCTCGCTCGGATTCGTGCGACTTTCTCCAAGTTGCGTCAGGAACCCGACGTCGGATCCAAATCATGAACTACTGGCACTGGTTTTTTCGCGGGACGAGCGGCGAACCCGGCTACAGGAAGTTCGTGAACCGTTGGCTGCTATTTCACGCTGTCGTTGGCGCGGCGCTTTTCTTTCTCGTGCCCATTTCACTCAAGGACGCCGCGAACACGGTCCTGCTTCCACTCACCGGGGTCTTCATTGGCCTCTCATTCGCGTGGGCCGGCAATGCGCTCACTCTCTTGCAGTCCGAAGAAATCGAGCATCTCGCGGAGCACCGCGTCGGCGACCTCAAAGAGTACGTCTTCACTTATCAGTCAGCGATTCTCGCGATTCTCGTTACCCTTTCAGTCTGGGGTATCGCGGGTCTTGGGGTGATCGATAGCCCCAGTCCGATCCGGTGGGCTCATAGGCTGTATCCTGCTGTCGCGGTTGCACTCTATGGTCTAGCGAGCCTCACGCTGCGAGAGTGCTGGCATGTCGTCTTGTTCTCGCAGCTTCTTCTGCTCGCCAGACGCGAAATCCGCCGCGCGACACGACCACCGGAAAACAGTGGTTAGTTGATGCCAGTGCGGTCTCACTATTCGCTCAAGATCGGTTTCAGGTGATGCGTAACGCGAAGCTGGAACTCACGTGGATCGGGAAGGAGAACCGGCCGAAACTGGAGCCGCGCATCCTGCTCGGAGAGCCGGAGAAATCGCATCACGCGAAACATCGAGTGGCCGAGAACGACCTGTTCGACAACCGCCTGATCTTTGGGGACAACCTGCTCGCGCTGAAAGCGCTCGAAGCCGAGTTCGCAGGGAAGATCAAGTGCATTTACATCGACCCGCCGTTCAACACCGGCCAAGCGATGGAGGACTACGATGATTCGCGAGAGCATTCAATTTGGTTGAGTCTGATGAGAGATCGTCTCGTCTTGCTTCAGCGACTTCTCTCGCCAGACGGAACGCTGCTGGTGCACATAGACGACAACGAGCTCGGGTATCTAGTCGTTCTGCTCGACGAACTCTTCGGCCGCGACAATCGACTCTATGTCGTCACATTCAAGCAAGGGTCAGCCACTGGCCACAAGTCCATCAACCCCGGCTGCGTCAGCACAACGAATTTCCTCCTGATGTACGCGAAGGATAAATCAAGGTGGAACCCGAATAGAGTCTTCACTGCGCGCGAGCGGGACACGCGCTATGGCCAATACATCGAGAACCTTGAAGATCCATTCGGGCAATGGCGGATCATCACCCTCATGAAGGCCTTTGCCGTCGCGAATCGGATATCGGAGAAAGACGCGCGGCTACTCGCTAAGAGCCATCCGGCGAAACTCGACGAGTTCGTCGTGAGTCGGGCACCGTGCGTCGTCCAGCTTGCCAAGCCGAACTATGAGAGCGTTAGCGCGGAGGCGCGGAAGCTCATCGATCGCTCAGAAGAGGACGTTGACGAAATCTTTCGACTTCAACGTGATGAGTATTCGGACATCTACCTCAAGGGTGGCAAACGCATTCTCTTCTACTCCGACAAACTGAAAAAGGTTGATGACGAATGGGTTGCAGCCGAGCCGTTGACAACTCTATGGGACGACATTCTCTCGAACAATCTCCACGCGGAGGGTGGCGTCACGTTTCCAAAGGGGAAGAAACCAGAGGGCCTAATCAAGCGCGTACTGGAGCTGTCGACAACCGCTGGCGACTGGATCCTCGACTCCTTCGCCGGCTCCGGCACGACCGGCGCGGTCGCGCACAAGATGGGCCGACGCTGGATCATGGTCGAGCTGGGCGAGCACTGTCACACGCACATCATCCCGCGCATGAAGAAGGTCATCGACGGCGAAGACCCGGGCGGCATCACCGAGGCCGTCGGCTGGAAGGGCGGCGGCGGCTTCCGCTACTACCGGCTCGCGCCTTCGCTCATGGAAAAGGACAAGTGGGGCAACTGGGTCATCAACAAGGACTACAACGCGGCGATGCTCGCCGAGGCGCTGTGCAAGCTCGAAGGCTTCACGTACGCGCCGAGCGATTCCGTCTACTGGCAGCACGGCCGCTCCACCGAGCGCGACTTCATCTACGTCACGACGGCGAGCTTGAGCCACGACCAGCTTCAGCAGCTGAGTGACGAGGTCGGACCGGAGCGGTCGCTCCTCGTGCTCTGCACCGCGTTCCGCGGGCGCGGCGAGTACGCGAACCTGACGGTGAAGAAGATTCCGAAGCAGGTGCTGTCGCGCTGCGAGTGGGGCCACGACGACTACAGCCTGCGCGTCGAGAACCTCCCGAAGGCGCCGCCGAAGCCGGGGCAGATAAAGATGGAGCTGGCTGGGGAATGAAGCGCGCGAGTCCAGGCATCGCCTTCGCTGAATACGAGAATTCCGACGCAGTGCGTCGGAATTCCGCAAACGAGGGAATTCCTTACGCACTGCGTAAAGAATTCGCGCAGGTCGCGATTCGCCACGCACCGCGTGGCGAATCCCCTAGAGCCCTTGCGGCGATAGCGGCTGGAGTTATTTCGCGGGATGCGCGACAATGAGATTCGAATTAACCGCACATGCCAAGGAAAGCTTGCGGAAGCGCCCGAACATCCGATTGGAGTGGGTCGAGCGCGTGATCGAGGGACCGGAGCGCGTCGAAGTTGATCGGGTCGACGCTGAACTGGAACATCGCCTCGGGCGCGTGCCGGAATATGGTGGTCGTGTACTTCGCGTGATCGTCCGACGAGGCACGTCCCCGCTGCGGATCGTCACGTTGTTTTTCGACCGCAAGATGAGGAGCCAGCTATGAAGCTCAGAATTGACGAAGAGGCCGACGCGCTGCATCTCCAGCTCGTGGATGTTCCCGTGAATGAGTCCGAGGAGGTCGCGCCAGGCATCATCGTCGACTACGACGAGGCCGACCAGATCGTAGGCATCGAGATCCTCCATCTCTCGAAGAGGCCGCACCCTGTCAATCTGATGGACGTCCAGCTCGAGAGCCGCCCGAGAAGACTCGCATCCGGCGAATAGCGGCCGTGCCGTGACATGAACCGCCACGTCAACGCGATCGCTGGGCGTCTGAGCCTGCGCCCGCCGCAGAGGCGCTCTCTCGAGATTCTCGACCGCATCACTGAGATCGCGCCGCCGAAGAAGGGCGCGGATGTGGCGGCGGCGCTCGACGCGATTCGCAGCGAATTCCCGCAGGTCACGGACTTCGAGCGCGAGTTTCCTTCAGTCTGCTTCGCGCTCGCGACGGGCGTCGGCAAGACGCGGCTGATGGGGGCGTTCATCAGCTACCTGCGACTCGCGCACGGCATCAATCACTTCTTCGTGCTGGCGCCGAACCTCACGATTTACAACAAGCTCATCGCCGACTTCACGCCGAACACGCCGAAGTACGTCTTCAAGGGAATCGCCGAGTTCGCGACCGAGCCGCCGAAGATCATCACGAGCGACAACTACGAGTCGGGCGCGGGGCTGCGACCGGCGCTGGTTCCCGGGTTCGAACGCGAAGTGCACGTGAACATCTTCAACATCTCGAAGATCAACTCGGAGGTGCGCGGCGGGAAGTCGCCGCGTATCAAGCGGCTTTCGGAGTACATCGGCGAGAGCTACTTCGACTATCTGGCCGGGCTGCCAGACCTCGTGCTGCTGATGGACGAGTCGCACCGCTATCGCGCGAGCGCGGGTGTGCGCGCGATCAACGAGCTGAAGCCAGTGCTTGGTCTGGAGCTGACGGCGACGCCGGTCGTGGAGACGACGAAGGGCGCGGTGCGATTCAAGAACGTGATCTACGACTACCCGCTCGGCGCGGCGATGGCGGACGGCTTCGTGAAGGAGCCGGCCGTCGTCACGCGCAAGAACTTCAATCCGGCCGGCATGCTGCCTGAGGCGATCGAACGCATGAAGCTCGAGGACGGGCTGCGGCTGCACGAGAGCGTGAAGGTCGATCTCGAGACGTATGCGCGCGAGAACGATCAGGCCATCGTGAAACCGTTCCTGCTCGTGATCGCGCGCGACACGACGCACGCGGGCGACCTCGTGAAGCTCATCAAGTCTGAGAGTTTCTTCGAGGGGCGCTACGCGGACAAGGTGATCCAAGTCGACTCGAGCCGGAGCGGCGCCGAGGAAGAGGAGATGATCGAGCGCCTTCTCAAGGTCGAGCACGCGGACGAGCCGACGGAGATCGTGATCCACGTCAACATGCTGAAGGAAGGCTGGGACGTGACAAATCTCTACACGATCGTGCCGCTGCGCGCCGCGAACGCTCGCGTCCTCATCGAGCAGTCGATCGGCCGCGGCTTGCGGCTGCCGTACGGGAAGCGAACGGGCGTGACGTCCGTCGATCGCCTCAACATCATCGCGCACGACAAGTTTCAGGAGATCATCGACGAGGCCGGGCGGCCGGAGTCCACCATCCGGCTCCAGGCCGTCGAGATCGACGCCGACGAGCTTGCGCGGAAGACCGTGACCGTCGTGTCGCAGTCGCGACTCGCGACAGCGCTGGGGCTCGTGCCGCCGAATCTGACCGCAAGCACGATTGTGGCAGGTAGCGAGGAACCTCACGCGTTCACGAATCCCGAAGACCAGAAGGTCGCGCAGCTCGTGTACGGGCAGATCCGCAAGCTCGAGCACCAACCGCAGCTCGTGCCGACAATCGCCTATTTGATGAAACCGGATGTTCAGGCCGCCATCGTGCGCGAAGTCGAGGCGCAGTACACACCCGCGCAGATGACGCTCACGGGCATCGTGGAGCGGCCCAACATCGTGGACGTGACGGCTAAGACGGTCGCGCTCGTCGTTCGGGAGACGATCAGCATCCCTCGTATTTCTGTCGCTCCCACTGGCAACGTGACGTCGGGCTTCCGGCCGTTCACGCTCACGCTCGACGCGCTAAACTTTGCGGCCGTTTCCGAAGACCTGTGGATTCGGCATCTGCGGACGAGTGAACTCGAAGTTCTGACACTCAGCGACTCGGGCATCGAAGAGGCGCGCCTCGAAGACTACATCGTGTTCGGATTGGCCGACTTCAACGACCTCGCGTACGACACACACGCTGATTTTCTCTACGAACTCGCAAGCCAGGCCGTGCGGCATTTTCGCGCCTACTTATCCGAGGACGACACGCGCAAAGTGCTTCGATGCCATCAGCGCGAGATCACGCGACTCATCCGCAGCCAGATGCAGCCGCACTACTGGGAAGAAGCAGACGGCTTTGAGGTGCAGGTTCGGCAGACGTTCACCGAGATGAAGCGAAGCGCCTACAAGCAAACGGTCGGCGAGCCAGTGCTCGACTTTCGCGCGTCGCCGAGGGACAAGAGCAACATGATGAGGTATCTATTCGGCGGGTTTCAGCGCTGTCTCAATCACGTCGAAAAGTTCGCATCCGATGCTGAGCGTAAGCTCGCGGTCATCCTCGAGCGCGACACGATCAAGTGGTGCAGGCCACCCAGAGGCCAGTTCCTGCTTTTCTACCGCGACGGTGCAGATCAACTCGAGTATCAACCGGACTTCGTTGCGGAGGCCGAGGAAGTGATCTACATGCTCGAGCCGAAGGCGAGCGATCAACTGAACGATCCGATCGTTCTTGCAAAGAAGGACGCTGCGGTCACGTGGTGCCGCAACGCCGCGAAGCATTCGACGACATACGGCGGCAAACCATGGCGGTACGTCTTGATCCCGCACGACCAGATCGCGGACAACATGACGCTCGAAGCGCTCGCGAAACGGTTCGGAACTAGAGAGACGGGCGCGTGAACCACTTCCCCCGACTCGTCACAGACGGCACCTAAGGAGTTCAACTCATGGCCAAGACCGCTTCTACGATGCTCGCGCTCGGCACACCGGCGCCCGACTTCGCGCTGCCGGATGTCGTGACGGGCGGCACGATTTCGCTCGAGACGTTTCGCGGCAAGACTGCGCTGCTCGTGATGTTCATCTGCCGGCACTGTCCGTTCGTGATTCATGTGCAGGATGAGTTGGCGCGCGTGGGGCGCGACTACGCGAGCACGGATCTCGGCATCGTCGCGATCAGCGCGAACGACGCGTCGGTTCACACCGAGGACGCGCCCGCCAGCTTGCGCGAGATGGCGCAGAACCTCGGCTTCACGTTCCCGCTCTGCTACGACGAGACGCAGGCCGTAGCGAAGGCATTCCGCGCCGCCTGCACGCCCGACTTCTATCTCTTCGACGCGGCGCGCCGGCTCGTCTACCGCGGCCAGCTCGACGACGCGCGCCCCGGCAGCGACGCGCCCGTCACGGGGCGCGACCTACGCGCGGCGATCGACGCGACCCTCGCCGAGCGCGCGCCCGACGCGGCGCAGCGCCCCGGCATCGGCTGCAACATCAAATGGAAGCAAGGCAACGCGCCGGAGTACTTTGCCACATAGGAGAGTGCCCACATTAGGAGATCGCAATGCGCGACGACGATCACTTCCTCAGCCACAGCGTCGTGTTCAACATCCATCTCCGAAATTTCGTTCTGGCGAACAGCCCCGACGTCGTGTGGCTATTCACCGATGATGCCGACGCCCTTCTCGCGCGCTTTTGGAACCGAACGGCCGCCGGCATCGATGAGCCTCATCGGCGACCCGCGGCTGGACTGACCGGGCTGTCCATACACCGCGTCGAGAACCACCTGACTCGCGTGATCGCGTTTCCGCCGCCCGAGAGGATGACCGAGAACTACTTCATCGCGATCGCGTGCCCTCCGGAGAATGAGCGCGGCGATTCGCCGGAGCGACCGCCCCCAACCCCGCGATACTTCACGCTCGAGATGGGCCACGAAAGCCGGAAGACGGGAACCGTGCTAGCGGAGTGGACGCCGCATGCGCACCTGAACTACGGGGAAGGGCCCGAACCGAAAGAATCGGCCTTCTTGGCGTGCGTGGCACGCCTTCTATCCGGAGACGTAAAGGTTGACGCCGCATTCATGCGACCGACGCCCCCCACATTGCCGCGCGACGAGACCCGACACTGACAAGATGAGCTACAGAGAGGCGAGCGCCTCTTGGGCCATCGCCGACGCACGCGCGGATAAGGCGTTCAGATCGGGATCGTCAACAACACCGATTCGATGTCGGGCTTTCAGCTCGCGTTCATCAACGTGGCGCGAAAGATGTACGGCCTGCAGATCAGGCTCCTGAACATCATCAACGAGAAAGAGAACTTGCCGATCCTGCCGATCGTGAACTGTAACTTCCAACGAGGCGGCACTAGCTCGCGAGGCGCTCGCGCATGGCCTCGGCGCTCGCGTCGAAGCGCGCGCCGGCGCGCGGCAACATCGCGCGGTAGAACGCAACCGCGATCGCGAAGGCCGCGGCCTCGCCCGCGAGGAGCGCCGGCGCGCCCGACGCATCGAGCGCGAACCAGACGCCCGCCGCGGCGACCCAGATCGCGAGCCCGACGACGGCGCCGGCCAGACCCCCTGCCTGATCGACGCGATCGAAGTTGTAGAAGTGGCGCGGCGCGGGCGCGCGCACCGACACGACGTTGCCCCACGCGGCCGTGAGCACCATCGCGCTCGCGACGCACAGAAACATCGTTAGCGCCGAGGGGGCGCCGAAACGCGCGGCTCCCGTGACCCACAGCGGCAGCGTCTGCATCGCGACGAGTGCGAACGCGGCGACGTTCTTCGACGCGATGACGCGGGCGCCGTCGAGGGGCAGCAGCCGGTAGCGGTCGACGCCGCCGCGATCGAGGCCGAACGCGTTCAGCGGGATCGCCATTTCGGCAACCGCGACGAGCGACGCGAGCCCGAGGAGTGCGATGTCGGGCGGGCTCGCGCGCAGCGCGAGGAACACCGCGCCGCCAGCGCCGATCGCGAACCCCATCCACGCGTCCATCGTTCGCAGGAGGTAGCGCAACTCCTTCGCGGCCGCCGCGCCGAACGGCGCCGACACGAACGGCCAGCCGGAGATCGCGCGCGTCTTCCGGCCGGCGCTCGCGACGCCGGCGACGGGATGAAGGAGCATGCGACGCACGCTCCACACGGCGACGCCGAACGCCGCCGCCGCGAGGGCCGCGAGCGCGGCGATCGACGCGGCCGCATCGCGCCCCGCCGCGGCGCGCGCGGCGAGCGACGCGGGGCTCCAGCGCCCGAGCGCGACGAGCGCCCCCTCGGTGCCGCTGCGATTCACGAGGAGCCATTGCTGGTCGCGATAGCGCATCACGAAACCGGAGTCCTCGAGCGCGAAGTCGATGCGCGCGGCGAACACGACCGCCACGATCAGCACAAGAAGGAGCGCGGTCGCTGCCTCGCGCGCGCGGCGGCTCGCGAGGATCGCCGCCGACGCGAGCGCGATCGCCCACGACAGAAGCGCCGACACAGCGACGAAGAGGGCGCCGGCGATGGCGCCCGCAAACGGGCTCGGCGCGACCGCGAGCGGAATGAGCGAGAGCGCCGACAGTATCGCGAGCGCCACGTAGACCGGCTGCACGAGCGCGCCGGCGATCGTGACGGCGAAGATCTGCGCGGCGGAGAGCGGGAACTGCGCAAGCCGCGCCGGCGCGAAACCGGGGCGCGCGATATCGATGCTCTGGAGCAGAAGCGGAACGCAGATCCACGCGAAGAGAAGATTCGTCATCGTGGCGTTCGTCAGGAGCAAACCCATTTCAAGCTCGCCTGCGCGCAGGCGCGACGCGGCGGCGAAGCAGAGCGCAGCATGCCCCGGAAGCGCCAGCACGCAGATCACCGCGAAGATCGCGACCTCGGCGCCGCGCATCGCGCCGCGCCGCGCAAGGCCCCGCCAGTACGCGCGAAACTGATACGGCAGAAGCGCCGCTACGACGTGAGCCACGACAGCTCGGGCGGCGCGGCATCGCGCGCACCCACCGACTCCGCGAAGAGATCGTCGAGGCGCCGCCCCGATGCGCGCAGCTCTTCAAGCGTGCCCTCCGCGACGATCCGCCCCTTCGCGATGATCGCGTAACGATCGGCGAGCCGCTCCACGATCTCGAGGATGTGCGACGTCAGGAAGATCGTCACGCCGCGCCGCGCGAGCGTCGCGAGCAAGAGGCGGATCTGCTTCCCCGCGATCGGATCGATTCCCTCGAACGGCTCGTCGAGGAAGAGCGTCGTCGGATTGTGAATGAGCGCGACGGCGAGCGCGAGCTTCTTGCGCATTCCGTGCGACGCGTCCACCGCGTAGGTGCCGCGATCGTCCCAGAGATCGAGAAGCCGCAGGAGATCCTCGGCGCGCCGCGCGGTTTCCTCGCGCGCGAGGCCGTAGACGCTGCCGACCATCGTGAGGTGTTCCCAGAGCGAGAGCCGGTCGAACAGCGCGAGGTTGTCGGGGACGACGCCGATCTCGCGCTTCACCGCGAGCGCGTCGGTGCGGATCGAGCGGCCGCCGATGAGCGCGTCGCCCGAGTCGGGAGCGAGGAGCCCCGTGAGCATGCGCACCGTCGTCGACTTCCCCGCGCCGTTGGGCCCAAGAAAACCGAACGAACATCCGCGTGGAATCGCGAGGCTCACGTTGTCGACGGCGACGCGCGCACCGAATCGCCGCGTTAGCTCGCGCAGTTCGATCGCGTGCGCCGCCGTCATCGCGCGAGGAACCATTCCACGAGCTCCGCGTCATCGACGATCGACCAAGTGTGCGGCGACGACCCCGACTCGAAGCCGTCGCGCGCTTGATGTGTCGTGACGAGTTCCGCGTCGACGCTTCCCAAGAGCTTCAGGTCGTTGATGAACGCGGCGAGGTCGATGGAGTTGATCTGGTAGTAGCTCTTACGGCGATTCTCTACCCACCAATCGACGTCGGGCTCGTGGTAGGCGCGGACCGGCAGGCCGACCAGTTCGCGCGCGCGCCCGCCGGCGTCCGCCGAGAAGACGTACGGCGAGTACTCGACGTAGCGATCGAATCTCTCGCGCGGCGTTCCGCCGAGGTTCGTCTCGAGCAGGTAGTTCACCCAGCGGCCCTCATCGGCGGCGGCCGCGTGGAAGTTGTCGCGCGTCGCGCGGCGGCACGACTCCCACATGCGCACCATGTCGAGCGGCGCGTCGACGACGGCGACGCCGGCGACTCGGAGCGCGGACGCCTCCGGGTGCCGTCGCACGTGAAGCGCGATGCGAAGCGCGCGCGTCCCGCCCAACGACTGCCCGGCAAGATACACGGGAGCGCCGCGCACTCCGTTCTCCGCGAGCGCCGCTCCGATCCGCGCGACGACATCCGCCGTCGTTGCGTCATCGAAGTAGAAATCGAGCGGGTTACCAGTTGTGATTCGCAGGATCGCGAGCCCGCGCGCCAACGCTTCGCGATCGAACGACCCGACGGGAGGCACGCCCTCGCCGATCTTGACGCGCCACCCGTCGGGGAAGACGACGACTCCGACGGTTGGCGCGCCGCCGCCCGGCAGAATGAGTCCGAAGCCTTTCTCAGTGAGCGGTATCGCGCGCTCTGGCTCGGGGCCGATCCGCAGGAAACCGTCCTGCGGCGAATAACGTTCGATCACTTTCGGGAGCGGCAGCTCGTGCGCGGTGTCGTGTGCGGTGCCGTGTGCGCCGGCGCTCGCAAGCGAGTCCGCGGCTGGCCCGCGTTCGACGGCCCGCGCTCGCGGCGGCGCCATCGCGAGCAACGCCGCGAGCGCCGCGCAAAACATCCATGCACCGCGAATCGAAAACTTCTCGGAGAGACGCATCTGTGAACCTCCGCGTTGAGGTCGCTACGGCGCGGACGAGTATACCCGCCGCACGCGGGAACCGCTGCCGTCATCCGCGCGGATCGCGGCAAGAATCGGGTGGTTGCGGCGCGAGCGCGCGAGTAACGTACGCGAATGAACCCGCGCCAAGTCGATCCGCGAAGCGACGATAACGAAGAAGCTGCACCGAGCGCCGCGCACCATCCGTGGGCCGCCGCGTTTCACCTCGGCGTCGTCTACATCGTCTGGGGCAGCACGTATCTCGCGATTCGTTACGCGGTGCGCGAGGGCTCGGGCTTCCCGCCGTTTACGATGAGCGGCATGCGCGTCGCAGCCGCCGGCGCGATCCTCCTCGCGTGGTCGGCGCTCACGCGCAAATCGCTGCGACTTTCGCGCGATGAACTTCGTGTACTCATTGTCTCAGGGCTTTTGCTCTGGGTCGGCGCGAACGGGCTCGTCGTCTGGGCCGAGCAACGCGCAAGTTCTGGCTACGCGGCTCTCCTCGTCGCCGCGATGCCGATCTGGACGGCGCTCATGGTTGCGATCATCGATCGCCGGGCGCCGTCGCGCCTCCTGATCGCATCGCTCCTGATCGGATTCGCGGGGATGGGCGTGCTTTCCGCGCCCGCGCTCCTACACGGCGCGCGCGCCGACGTCATGAGCACCGTCGCGCTCCTCATCGCGCCGATCAGTTGGAGCGCGGGCTCGCTCCTCCAGCAGCGCCGCTCGGTGCGCGTCGCCGCGGAGGTCAGCTCCGGCTACCTCATGCTCTTCGGCGGAATCGGATTCGCGATCGTGGCGCTTCTCACGCGCGAGCCGCTCCCGACGCCGACACCATCCGCGTGGATCGCATGGGCGTATCTTCTCGTCTTCGGCTCGCTGCTCGGATTCACGTCGTTCGTGAAAGCGCTGAAGATGCTGCCGACGAACGTCGTTATGACGTACGCCTACGTCAATCCTTTGATCGCGGTGTTGCTCGGCTGGGTTTTCTTGCGCGAGCCGCTAACACTTGCGACGTGGATCGGCACCGCGCTCATTCTCGCGGGAGTCGCCGGCGTGTTTCGCGCGCGGCAATCGTAGCGCGCACCCCGCGTGTCGGGGCGGCGCGCCGAACGCTACGCCGGCAGCTTGACCTCGACGGAGAGGATGCGATAGCGGCGCTCGTGGCCGTCGACGATCACGCTCGCTTCGTCTCCGGCACGCCGTCCCGCGAAGGCCTTCCCGAGCGGCGCGAGGTACGACAGCACGTTCTCGCCGTGAATGTCGTCGCCTTCGCCGAGAATCCAGTAGGTCGAGCGCTCGTTGTTGTCGACGCTCTCGATCTCGACTTGCGTGCCGGGCCCGACGACACCCGCCGCAACCATCGACGGTTCGAGCACGAGCGCGCGGCTCCACTTCTCCTCGAGTTCCGTCAGGCGCGCGGCGTAGCGGCGCTGCTTGTCCTTCGCCGCCTCATACTCTGCGTTCTCGCGAAGGTCGCCGTGCGCGCGCGCGATTTCGATCGCACGCGGTATCGACGTCTTCAGTTCCATCCCGACCTCGTGCACCTCGTCGCCGAGTTTGGTGTAGGCGGCTTGCGACATGAGAAGGCGGCCGACGAAACTCGTGAGCGGCTGCGGGCCCGAGGGCGCAAGCGGCGGCGCGCCGCTCTCCGCGCGCTTGGCGGCCGCTGCCCGGCCGGCGCTCGCGCGCCGCGCTTCGCGCACGTCGTTCGCGAACGCCTCGCGCCCGACGCCGTCGAGCATCTCGAGAATCGGCAGCAGCAGGCGCTCCGACACGCGCCAGTTGATCAGCTCGAGCCGCAACGTCTCGAGCGTTTCGGGAATCGGCTCCGAATCGCGAAGGCCTTCGCGCAAACTCTTGTTCTCGGCAAGCTCCTTGAGCGCGACCTTCTCGTGCGTCTCGCGCTGCGGCGCGGCGATGATGCGCAAGAGTGCAAGCAGCGCATCCCACGCCGGCCAGCCGCGCACGAGTTCCGGCTGCGACACGAGATGAAAAATCGCCGGCGTGCGCGCGGGGCTCTTCACCATCAGTTTGAGGATGAAGTTGAGGTAGTCCTCGGCGTAATGCGCGGCGAGCAACCCGAGCGCCTCCTCGCGAATCGGCTTCGTGCGCGACGCGAGCGCGGCAAGATACACCGGCGTCGGGTCCACCATTCCGGTGGCGAGCGCGAGGCACCGAGACTGCGCGTCCTTCCCCACCGACGGCGGGAACTCGTCGCTTGCGTCGAAGTAGATCTCGCACGCGTTGCGCGCCTCTTCGTCGCTGATCGCGTTCATTCGCAGAAGGAGCAGCGCGCACGCAAGCCGCGGCCCGCTCTCGAGCGGCTCCTTCGCGTAGAGTTTCGCCATCGACGCGGCGTGCGCCTCGCACAACGCGTCGGCGAGCTGGGGGCTCTCGTCGAGAAACTTCTCGAGCGTGTCGACGCGCCGCCAGAGCGCTTCCTTCACGTCGAAACGCGGCACGGAAACCGCCGGGCGCTTCGAAGGATCGACGATGCGATAGATTTTGCGAACCGTCTGCGAGAGGTCGAAGCGCGGATCGTCTTTCATCCCTTTTTGCGCGCGCTTCCAAAAGTCGGTCCACGCCGCGAGCGGAACCGTGGCGGGAATCAGCGCGCGCTTCAGATCGTTGAGCGATCCCTCGCCGCGCAATCCGACGAGCGCTGAGTGAACGATGTTCGCGGGTGCTTCGGCAAGATCGCGCGTGACGCCCTCCTTGTCGTAGACGAGCCGAACGCGCATGTCGTCGGCGCTGAGCTTCAGGAGCGAACGGCCCGCGATCTCGAGCGACAATTCTTGCGTCCCTTTCGGAAAATCGATGCGCAGCATTTCGCAGTTGTTGGACGCGACGCGGCCGATGCCGCTGAAGCGATGATCGACGTGAAGGCCCGGCGGCCAGCCGAGCAGAAGATCCGTACGCGTGATCGCGTCGGGGAGCGGCCGCGTCGGCGACTGCAATCCGGGCGCGTCGATCAGGTCGTCGGGGATTCCGCGCTCGCGCGCGATGCTCCTAAACGAACGAAACGCCGCGGGACGCAGCGCATCCTGATCCGCGTGGCGGCCGACGTACTCCTTGAGGAACGTCCACGTCGCATTGTGAAGCCGCTTCGCCTCGAGAAACGCCGCCGCCAACTCCCAGTACGGCGCGGCCACGCGGCCGCCGGCGTGACGCGTCAAAAGACAGAGCGTCTCGAAGAGCGACTGCGCGACAGTCGCGTCTTCCGTCTCGAGGAGCCGCAGGAACGCTTCCTCGATTCGCGGGAACTCGCCCTTCTCCACGAAGCCGGCGAATGATTTCGCGATGTAGCGCTCGCTCTCGGCGCGCGCGCCCTGGCGGTCGAGCGCGAAGCCCGCGGCCCAGAGAAGGCGATGATCGTCGGGCGCGATGCGCGCGGCTTCGACGAGAAGTGCCGGCGGAACTCCGTCGGCGCCGCCCTTCTCCCACGCACGCGCCAGACAACGCGCGAAATCCGGGCTCGACGTGAGCGAAAGCGCTCGCGACGCCGCCGCGACGAATCCATCCCACGCCCCCGCGCGCTCGAGCGCCGCGGTGACCTGCGTGAAGGCCTCGCGCGCGCCGGTCTCGTTGCCGGCCACCGCTTCGAGCACGCCCGCGGCGTAGAGTCCCGCGGTATTCGGATTGCGAGCGCCCGTCGTGGCGCTGGCACGCAGGCGAGCGAGAAGATGGGCCGCCGCCTCGGCATCGATCGTGTCGCCGCCGAGCGCGGCGTCGATGCTGACGGCCGTCTCACGCGTCATCGGCCGGCTGACGTGGTTCTGTACGATTTCGCCGAGCGAGCCAGCAATCTGTTCGGGAGTCTGATTCATCTGCGCTGCGTTCTCTCCATCCAAGCGGTTCACTCTGTCGGTCGCGACGCGCGCGCGCCAGCGCGACGATGCGTCGCGGGCATGACACGGGTCCCCATTCTAAGCGCAACCGGCTCCCGCGCGGTAGTCGTTCGTGGCGGACCCGCGCGCGTGATATTCTGCCCGCATGGACTACGAGAAACTCGGCGCGTTCTACTTGGGACGATTGCGCGATCCCGGCGCGGCTGCGGCGCGGCCCGATCTTCTTCTCTACGACTCGAAGGATCTCACGACGCACGCTGTCTGCGTCGGCATGACGGGAAGCGGCAAAACGGGCCTCTGCATCGGGCTGCTCGAAGAGGCGGCGATCGATGGCATCCCCGCGATCATCATCGATCCGAAGGGCGATCTCGGGAATCTTCTCCTGACGTTCCCGCAACTCGCGGCGAGCGATTTTCAGCCGTGGATCGACGAGGGCGAGGCCGCGCGCAAGGGTGAGACGGTCGACGCGGCGGCGGCGCGCGTGGCGGCGATGTGGCGCGACGGACTCGCGGAGTGGGGGCAGGACGCCGCGCGCATCGCGCGGTATCGCGACGCGGTCGATACGGTTGTTTATACGCCGGGCTCGAACGCGGGGATCCCTCTCTCGGTGCTGCGCTCGTTCGCCGCGCCGGGGCGCGCGCTCCTCGACGACGCGGACGCACTGCACGAACGCGTCGGCTCCGCGGTCTCCGGGCTCCTCACGCTCATCGGCCGCGACGCCGATCCGATCGCAAGCCGCGATCACATCCTGATCGCGAACATTCTCGCCGCTGCATGGCGCGAGGGGCGCGACCTCGACATCGCCGGCATCATCCGCGCCGTGCAGTCGCCGCCGATGACGACGATCGGCGTGCTCGACATCGAGTCGTTCTACCCGGCGAAGGAGCGCATGGCGCTCGCGATGGCGCTCAACAACCTGCTCGCGTCGCCCGGGTTCGCCGCGTGGATGGAGGGCGAACCGCTCGATGTCGCGCGGCTCTTGTGGACGCCCGAAGGACGGCCGCGCCTGGCGATCATCTCGATCGCGCACCTCGGCGACGCGGAGCGCATGTTCATCGTCACGCTTTTGCTCAATGAGATGATCGCGTGGATGCGCGCGCAGGCGGGGACGTCGAGTCTGCGAGCGCTTCTCTATATGGACGAAGTCTTCGGCTACTTCCCGCCGACCGCGAATCCGCCGTCGAAGATTCCGATGCTCACGCTGCTCAAGCAGGCGCGCGCGTACGGACTCGGCGTCGTGCTCGCGACGCAAAATCCGGTCGACCTCGACTACAAGGGGCTCTCGAACGCGGGGACGTGGTTCATCGGGCGCTTGCAGACAGAGCGCGACAAGGCGCGCGTGCTCGAAGGACTCGAAGGCGCGAGCACGGCCGCGGGCGCCGCGTTCGACAAGGCCGCGTACGACGCGATGATCTCCGGGCTCGGGAGCCGCGTGTTTCTCATGAACAACGTGCACGACGACGCGCCGGTGCTCTTTCAGACGCGATGGACGCTCTCCTATTTGCGCGGGCCACTGACGAAGGCGCAGATCGCGGGGCTCATGGCGGCGCGCAAAGCGACGGCGGCGGCGAATGCGCAAGGCGCGACAGGGATGTCGGCCGCAAGCCCGACGACGACTTCACCCTCCTCGACATCATTACCCGCGACGCCGTCATCCGCGTCGACGCCGCCATCCGTATCGTCGTCGAAGAGCGCCTCGCCCGCGCCGCTATCGCCGGGCGCGCGACCCGTCCTCCCCGCGGATGTCGCGGAGGCTTTTCATCGCGCTGCAGCGGGAGCCGCGCCGCTTGCGCCATCGCTTTTCGGAGTGGCGCGCGTCCACTTCATTTCGGCGAAGGCCGATGTCGACATGTGGGAAAACGTCGCCGTCGCCGCGCCGATCGCGTCGTCAGCGCTCGGCGATCCGTGGGAGAGCGCCGCGCCGATCGACGGCGGCGAGGCGGCGCTCGGTGCGGAGCCGCCGGCCAGCGCGCGCTTCGCGGAGATCCCGGCGGGCGTGCTCGCGGCGAAAGCGCTCGCGCGCTGGCCCAAACTCCTCGCTGATCATCTCTACCGCACACGCACGCTCACGATGTGGAGCGCACCGGAGTTGAAATCCGTGTCGCGCGCCGGCGAAAGCGAGGGCGAGTTCCGCGCGCGCCTTGCACACCGCGCGCACGAAGACCGCGACGCGCTGAAGGAGAAGATTCGCGCGAAGGCCGCCCCGCAGCTTGCGCGCATCGAGGAGCGGCTGCGCACCGCCGTGCAGCGCGCGGAGCGCGAGAAGGCGCAGTACGAGCAGCAGAAAATGCAGAGCGCGATCTCGATCGGCGCGACGGTTGTCGGCGCGCTTTTCGGGCGCAAGATCGCGAGCACGGGAAACGTCGGGCGCGCGACGACGGCGGCGCGCGGCATGGGCCGCGCCGCGCGCGAGCGCGAGGACGCAGCGCGCGCCGAGGAGTCCGTCGACGATCTGCGCGCGCGCCTCGCCGAAATCGAAGCGCAAATCGAAGCCGACCTCGCCACCGCAGCCGGCCCCGTCGATCCCGCATCGATCGCGCTCGAGCCGCTCGAAATCCGCCCGCGCAAGTCCGACATCTCCGTCACGCGCGTCGGGATCCTTTGGGGCGCGGGTTCGCGAGCGTAACGTGTCGGACGCGACGCGCACACCACCTCCCAGCTACCGAACGCAATCGCGCGACACGAGCTACGAGGCCGAGCAGTTCTACTTCGCCCAGATACGCGCGCTCCCAATCTGGGAGCGCGCGGCTCGAGCGATGGCGCTACAAGAAGCCGTTGAGAGGCTCAGCGAGGTCGGCATCCGCCAGCGCTTTCCCGATGCCACGCCCGAGGAAATGCGCTTGCGGATCGGTGCGTTACGCGTCGATCGCGAAACGATGATCCGCCTCTACGATTGGGATCCTCTGGAGAAAGGCTATTGAAGTACACGAATCCGCTGGAGATTGCGCTCATGGTGGCAGAAGTGTTCGAGACGCTGGATGTTTCGTACGTCATCGGAGGTTCGCTCGCGAGCACGATCCATGGAGAAGCGCGCAGCACTCAAGACGTCGATCTCGTGGCCAACATGAAATCTGAGCATGTGGCTGCCTTTGTCGCGGGTCTCGAACATCGATTCGATATCGACACCGAACAGGTTCATCGAGCGATTCGTGAACATGGGAGCTTCAACATTTTCTACCGAAAGTTGATCTTCAAAGTCGACGTCTACGTGCCCGCGTCGAACGCGCTCGACAAAGCGCAGATGGAGCGTCGGCGCCGACAACGCATTCTTGAGGATCCCGAACGATGGGCCTACATACCGAGTGCCGAGGACTCGGTGCTGCAAAAGCTCCGCTGGTACCGCATTGGTGGTGAAGTCTCCGACCGCCAATGGCGTGACGTGCTCGGCGTGATGAAGGTTCAGGCCAGCACGATCGACCTCGAATACCTCCGCCGTATGGCAGGCGCCAATGGACTTTCCGACTTGCTCCTTCGCGCGTTGGCAGAGTCGGGCATCGGAGCCTAGATCTCCAAGCGCAGCACGTCTGGTCGCGCGCAGCGGCAGCGCTTATACTGGCCGCGAGTTTCGCGAACAACCCGCGACCGAGAGGAAGAACACCCCACGCCATGAAGAGAAATCCGACACGCGCGGTGCGCGCGGGCACGGTGACGATCGGCGGCGGCGCGCCGATCGTGGTGCAGAGCATGTGCGCGACGAAGACGACCGACATCGCCGCGTCGGTCGCGCAGACACTTGCGCTCGCGGAGGCGGGCGCGGGGCTCGTGCGCCTCGCGGTCGATTCGCAGTCCGACGCGCGCGGCCTCGCCGAAGTTCGCCGCGAGACGCGCGGCCGCGCGAACCTCGTCGTCGACCTCCAGGAGAACTACCGCCTCGCGGCCGACGTCGCGCCGCACGTCGACAAGATTCGCTACAACCCGGGGCATCTCTATCACCACGAGAAAGAGAAGCCGGTACGCGAAAAGGTGCGGTTCATCGTCGAGACGGCGCGCGCGCACGGTTGCGCTTTGCGCATCGGCGTCAACTGCGGCTCCGTCGACCCGCCGCTCGCCGCGCGCTTCCCCGACGACGACGTCTCCGCAATGGTCGAGTCGGCGCTCGAGCACTGCACGCTTCTCGACGAACTCGGCTTCGCGAACTACGTCGTCTCGCTTAAGGATTCCGATCCGAACAAAGTGATCGAGGCGAACGCCGCGTTCGCGGCGCGGCGCGCAGACGTGCCGCTTCATCTCGGCGTGACGGAGGCTGGGCTTCCGCCCGACGGCGTCATCAAGACGCGCATCGCGTTCGAGCAACTCCTTGCGCGCGGCATCGGCGACACGATTCGCGTTTCGCTCACGCTGCCGAACGATCGCAAGCCGGAGGAGGTCGTCGCGGGCCTCAAGATTCTCGAGGACGTCGCCAATGGACGCTTCCGCTCCGTGCCGCGCTTCGAGAACAATCGCCTCAACATCATTTCGTGTCCGTCGTGTTCGCGCGTCGAGAACGAAAAGTTCGTCGAGCTTGCGGAGGCGGTGCGCGAGATGACGCGCTACGCCGAGCGGCACAAGATCACGATCGCGGTGATGGGATGCCGCGTGAATGGGCCCGGCGAAACGGACGACGCCGATCTCGGACTCTGGTGCGGGCCGAACCACGTCAATCTCAAGCGCGGCGAGGCGACTGTCGGCGCGTTCGGATACGACGAAGTGCTCGGCCGGCTGCGCGCCGAACTCGATCAGATGATCGCCGCGCGCGCGACCGCTTCGTAGACAAACGAAAGCGGGCTCGTTCGAGGAGTCGCCCGAGCCCGCCCACGGATTTGTCGAATTGACGCGCTAGTTATTCGTCGTCGTCGTCGATGAGTTCGTCTTCTTCATCTTCGAATTCGTCTTCCTCCTCGAATTCTTCCTCGTCGAGATCCGCGCACTCGTTCGTGCAGTACGTCTTGTCGTTCCGCGCGACTGGCCTGCCGTCGATGTCGTCCCCGCAGTAGGCACATTCGGCCATGGAAACTCACCCCCTTCTGGCACACAGCCGGGTTCCTCGGAGCGGGCGCGAAGGGTCGTCGCGACCGCGTTTTCCCAGGGCGGCGGGAACATATCACCGCGCGGCGAGCGCCTTCAAGGGGGATATAATCGGCGCGCAATGGCCTCGTTCGCTCATCGATTTTCGCCGCGCCGCGCCGCGATTTTGCTCCTCGCCGCCGCGATCATCCCGTTCCTTCCGGCGCTCGGCGGCGAATTTCTCTACGACGATTTCCCGGCGATTCTGAAGAACCCGAGCGTGCAGCGCGGCGATGTCGGCGGCGTTTTTTCTAGCGGCAGCTACTGGCGCGAGGAGATTGTCGGCTACCGGCCGATCGCGACGCTGTCGTTCATCGCAAATCGCGCGGCGAGCGGCGACGCGCCGTGGGCGTTTCACGCGACGAACCTCGCGCTTCACGCGATCAACACGCTTCTCGTCGCGGCGCTGGCGCGACGGCTGCTCGTGCGAGGCGGCTTCGATGCGCAGTGCGCGAGCGCGGCGAGCGTCGCCGGCGCGCTGCTCTTCGCGGTTCATCCCGCGCAAGTCGAAGCCGTCGCCGGCATCGCGGCGGGTCGCGCCGAACTCTTGTCGCTACTCTTCGTTCTCGCAGCGCTCGTTGTGAGCCTCCGCGAGCGAATCGCCCCGTGGTCCCGCGCGGTGGCACTCGGAGCCTTCTATCTCATCGCACTTCTCTCAAAGGAGAGCGCGCTCGTGTTGCCGGCGCTCCTTCTCGTGCTCCATGGGCGCACGCGCGCGGAAAACGCGCTGCGGTTGTGGCACCTCGCGCCGTGTGCGCTCGCGCTCGCGGCCTACATCGCTCTGCGCCACGCCGCGCTCGGGCGCATCGGCGGAATGATGCCGGCGTTCCTCGACAATCCGCTCGCGCACGCCGTGTCCGCGTCGCCCGCGGCGATTCTTCCCGGCGCGCTTCGCGTGCTCTCCGAGTACGCGCGGCTCATCATCTTCCCCGCCGCGCTCTCCGCGGACTACGGGTTCGACGCGATCCCGCTTCCGCCGACCTTGTTCTCGCGCGCGGTGCTCCCTGGCGTGCTCTTCGCCGTCGCGATTGCAGGCGCCGTCATCGCCGTCGTGATCCGCGCGCGGCGGCCGAGCGACGCGCTCGCACACTCTCTCGCCGCGACGCTGCCGCACGCCGCGATCGCGATCCTCGTCACGCTCGCAATCCCGCTCCACCTTGTTTCGACGCTTCCCGCGATCGCGGCGGAGCGATTCCTCTGCATGCCGATGGCGTTCGTCGCGCTGATCGCCGCGTCGCTTGCCGGCGCATGGCTGTCGGCGGATGCGACGCGGCGCGCGGCGCGCCCCGCACTCCGCGCCGCGGTTCGCGCGACCGCGATCGCCGTCGTGCTCATCCTCGCGGCGCGCTCCGGCGCGCGCGCGTTCGACTGGCGAAACGAACGCGCGCTCTTCGAATCGAGCGCGCGCGCGAAACCCGGCAGTGCGCGCCTTCACAACGCGCTCGGGATCGCGTACGCGAACGAAGGCAACGCGACGCGCGCAGAAGCCGAGTACCGCCGCGCGCTCGAGATCTACCCCGAGTACGCCGCGGCGCTCGTCAACATCGGGAATGTCGAGCTGCGGCGCGGCGACGCGGCCGCTGCGCGTGCGCGCTACGAACGCGCGGTCGCGCTCGATCCGAACTACGTGAAGGCCCGCTGGAATCTCGCCGTCGCGCTCGAGAAGCAAGGCGACGTGAACGGCGCGGCGCGCGAGTACGGCGAGATCGCGATGCGCGACGCGACGCACTTCGACGCGCGACTACGGCTCGGCGAGATCCTCGCGGCCGCGGGTCGAGCGCGCGAAGCGGAGCGCGCGTTCACCGAAGCGCTCGCGCTTCGTCCCGGCGACGCGGCGGCGACGCGCGCCCTCGACGCCGCGCGCGCTTCGGCGCCGCAGAACTGATCCCGCAACCAAGATCGCGCGGCACGGCATGTGCTACCATGCGCCTCGAACGTCGCGCCACCGCGACACGATCACGCACAAAGTCCAGCAAAGTCCTCCGCCGTCATTACCTTCGAGGGGTGCGCGCATGAACACTCTCCACACGATCCGAGTCGGCTCGACAGACGCGCTGACACACGTTCCGAGTCATTGCGTCATCGCGACGGCGCGCGCAATGCTCGTCGCCCTCGCCGCCGCCGCGGCGATCCTCGCCTTCGCGCACGCGGCGTTCGCGGATTCCGATCGCATTCCAGAACTCGTCCCGTACCGCAGCGCTACCGACATTCTCGCGGCAACGCCGTCCACCGACGACGGCGCGATCGGTGCGCTCTTCAATCCCGCGCAGTGGGGCGTCCTAGAAAAACCCGAGGCTGCGTTCTGGTGGTCCGATCGCAACGTTCGGCCGAACGGCCTCGATAGCTGGGGATTCTCCGCGGGCAAGGGCGCCGGTTTCTCGGTGCGCCGCACCGACGCGCGCACGACGATCGGTCTGCGCAGCGTCACCGACTATCAATTCGGCATCGGCGGCGGCGGGCGCGGCGATCACTTCGCCGGCGTCGCGTACGGCTGGTCGTCCGGCGATCAAGACCTCTTCGATCGCAAGAGCTTCATCTCGCTCGGATCGATTCATCGCCCGTCGCGCTGGGCCTCGATCGGCTCGACGGCGCGCTTCGCGCTCGGCGACGACGACATTGACGGCTCCATCGACGCGGGCATTCGACCGTTCGGCACGCCGCACCTCACGCTCTTCGCCGACTACGCGATGGCGCGCGGCGACCGCTGGGACGACGGCTCGCTCGCGGGCGGCGTCGCGATCCAACCGATTCCCGGCCTCGCCGCCGCGATCAAGTTCGACGACTACGAGAACGTTCATCTCGCGCTCGGCGTCACGATCAATCGCGAAGGCTTCCAAGCGATTCCGCACTACGATAAGGACGGCGACCTCGCGTCGACGAACTACATCGTGCGCGCGAACCCGCCGGTGCGCGGCGCGGACCTCGACGGCGTCATCTCGAAGAGCCGCCGCGTCGCGACGCTCGACATGAAGGGAAACATCGTCTACCAGAAGTACCGCTTCGGCGACGACTCATCGATCGCGTTGCGCGGCGTGACGCGCGCGCTGCAGTTCGCGATCGACGACCCGACCGTCGGCGGAGTCGCGCTCAATCTCTCCGGACTCAACGCGAACGTCGAGGCGGCGTGGGAGATTCGCGAGAAACTCCTTCGCGTCAAAGCCGCGGGGAAACGCGTCCTCATCTACGGCGACGACTTCGGCATGACGCAGTACTACCTCGCGTCCGTCGCTGATGAGATCGTCGTCGATCCGCAGGGCGGGCTTCTGATTCCGGGCCTCCAACTTTCGCGCACGTACTACAAGGACGCGCTCGCGAAACTCGGCATCGCATTCGACGAGTGGCGCTTCTTCGAGTTCAAATCGGCGATGGAATCGTTCTCGCGCACGAACATGTCCGACGCCGACCGGCTGCAGCGTCAAGCGATCGTCGACGAGTCGTACGCGGAAATGGCGAACGGTATCGTGGCGACGCGCCGCGTGACGCGGACCGAACTCGACCGCATCGTCGACGAGGAGCCGGTGCTCTTCGCGAAGCGTCTCGTCGAACTCGGGCTCGCCGATCGCATCGGCCACTGGGAAGACGTCGATGACATCGCCGACACGCTCACCTCACGCGACGTGCACCTGGCGAGCGCCGGAAAACTCCGCAACATGCGCTGGCAGCCGAACGAAGAGTGGGGCGCGCCGCCGACCATCGCGCTCGTCTACGCCGTCGGCCCGTGCGCGATGGACGAGGGCATCAATGGCCGCGCGACCTCGAAGGCGATGAAGGCATTCCGCGAGCGGAAGGATGTCGCGGCCGTCGTGCTGCGCGCCGACTCCCCCGGCGGCTCGCCGCTCCCCTCCGATCTCATCGCCAACGAAATGCTAAAGCTGCGCGAAGCGAAGAAACCGATTCTCGTCAGCCAGGGCCGCGTTGCCGCAAGCGGCGGCTACTGGATCAGCATGAACGCTGACGCGATCGCCACCTCGCCGTTTTGCATCACCGGCTCAATCGGCGTGATCGCCGGCTGGTTCTGGAACGACGGCTTCGGCGCGAAGGTCGGCCTCACATCGGACCGCGTGCAGGCGGGCCACAGCGCCGATCTTCTCGGCGGACTCCGCCTCCCGCTGCTCGGCGCGACGATCCCCGAGCGAAACCTCGACGACGGCGAGCGCGCCTACATGCAGAAGTCGATTCTCGCGCTCTACGACGATTTCACGAACGCCGTCGCGGAAGCGCGGAAGCTCGACAACGACTACGTGCGGCAGATCGCCGAGGGCCGCGTCTACATGGGTCGCACCGCGATCGAGAAGAAGATCGTCGATCGCATCGCGACGCTCGACGAAACAATCGATGCGGCGCAGGAAGCGGCGGGAATCGCGCGCGGCCGTCGCGTGCGCGTCGTCGAATACCCGGAGCCGGGCTTCTTCCGCTTCCCGACGAGCGGGCTGCCGATCGGGCTTGCCGCGCGCGCGCTTGCAGCCATCGGCGTCGACTCCGCGATCGCGCCCGCGCTCACCGCGCCGCGCGCGCTCAGCCACGAAGAAACGGCGCTCGACGCAATTCTCCGCGCTCCCGGCCAGCCGCTCACGCTCACGCCGACCGGCTATTTCCCCGACGAGCCGGCGCCAACGCGCTAACGCACGCGCCGCGTCTGTCCGGCGCCACATGACGAGGCGAGCGGGTCTGTTTCCCCCGCTCGCCTCTGGTTTTCGAGTGCAGTTCGATCGTTAGCGGAACATGCCCTTGATCCGACCCCAACTCTTGTTCTCGACCGCGTTGGGTTCCTCGCACGGATTCGGCGAGCACGCGACGTCGTCGCCCCGATAGATGCCGCCCTGCGCGACGCACTGCTCCTGGCCGAGCAGGATGCAGTCGTCTCCGAAGCAGCACGCTCCCGTCTCCGGCGGCGGCGCGCACGTGAAGCTCTGACAAGCGATCATCACATTCGAATCGAGCACGTGATCGCCCGCGTCGGCGATCGCCAGCTTCATGCGATTGGTGCCAGGCTGGATCTGCGCCGTCGCATAGAAGACCTGAGTAAGTCCATCCATCTCCGTGTCGATCGTTCCGCCGGCGTCATCGAGGTCGTTGTTGCGGTAGCAATTGCAATTGAGTCCGCCGGGCGGCATATAGGGATCGCCGCAATTGACGTCGTTGATCGAGACCGGAATGCCGGGGTCGCTGCACGCGGCCGGCACGATCGCGATGTTGCTCCCGTTGAGGAAGAACCCGAACACGTCGTTGAATTCGGAATTGACCCACTCGTTGTACTCCTCCGACGCGAAGACGTACTGGAACGAAACGACCGTCGGGTTCTGGCAGGTGAAGTCGAACTCGAGAATCGTTGCGTCGTAGGTCGTGTAGCCAGGAATCAAACTGTCGAGCTCCGCGTCGCCCGGGTACGCATTGTCGAACGACGTGTTGTCCAACAAGTTGGGCCCGACGACCGTGACGATGTTCCCGCTGCTCAGGATGAGTCCTTGATCGAAGCCGATGATGCCCGCCGCACCCATGAAGAGGCCGGCTGCGCCAGGCGCAGCCGTGAGGACCGCGTTGGAAATCTCCACGTCGGGACCGATGAGACATTGGAGAAGTCCGTTGAGGTCCGTCTCCTGAACTTGGATGCCGGTCATCGCGTCGTGCGGAACGTAGTTGTTGCGCTCGGCGCCGAGCTGGACGCGCTCGACCGCCGGCGCGAGTGTGGCGGCGGCAAGCATGAGGAAAACGCCTGTCGCGATACGAAGTCCTTTCGCGATGGTCATGTCGAATCTCCTGGGCTCTCGCCGGCGGGTCGTGATGGAGCGTGGCGGGCCGGGCGAAGAGTTCCCGTTCATGTGACGGGCGCACGGATCGAAAAACCGCCGAGCCGTTCGGCTCCGAAAGCGAGTCAGCGCAAGCCCGGGTGCTGATGTTTCGGTTTGTGTGCGCCGTTGGGAGGGACTCGAAGACTACTCCGCGTGGGTCGCATGCGCCACTCCCGCGATGGCCTGCGACATCATGTCGCGACGGGCGCCGCGACGCGGCCGCCGGGGACCGACGGCCAGCGACGTA
This sequence comes from bacterium, assembly GCA_046160485.1. GTDB lineage: Bacteria > Orphanbacterota > Orphanbacteria > JBJXGV01 > JBJXGV01 > JBJXGV01. The sequence continues at coordinate 54,539 of JBJXGV010000010.1, forward strand.
CGCGTAGCGCACGTTTACGCCCGCCGCCGCGAGCTTCGCGAGCAGATCGCGAAACTCGCCCGCGCGATTCGAGAGCGCGACCGCGAGCGCCTCTTCGTGTCGGCACGTGGCGAGGAGGTCCGCGCGCCGCGTTCCGCAATTCCTCGGATGGGCGCCAGGGGCGTGTGCAATACTCCGCCCCGCCCCTCCGCCCGCACATCTCAACTCGAACCTGGAGGTCAGATCGTGAAGATGCGCCAGTTCGCCGCAGTCATCGTTGTCGGTATTCTCGCGATCGCCTCGATCATCGCGGTGGGATCCGCTGCCTCGGCACAACCCATGGGTTTGGAATCGACGCGGCCCGTGAGCTTCGGCATCGGCGGTGGTGTCTCCGTTCCGACGAGCGACGCCGGCGAAGCGTTCAAGAACGGCTGGAACGGGCAGGGCTTCGTGCGCCTCAATCTGAGGTCGCTCCCGTTCTCACCGCGCGCCGACTTCACATTCCAGAAATTCGACTTCGACGATGTCGTCATCGCCACTCCGGGTCTCCCGGGCCCCGAACTGATCGCCGGCGGCGGGACGGGACAACTCTTCGCGGGAATCGCCGACGTGCAGTATTTTCTGCTGAACTCGGGATCGATTCGCCCCTACATCGTCGCGGGCGTCGGCGCGTACAACTTCAAGACGGAGAGCGACAGCGTGAACGTCGAGTCGTCGAGCACCACGGACTTCGGCGTCAACGGCGGCGCGGGGATCATCTTGCGACTCGGCGCGATCAGCGCGTACATCGAGGGCCGCGTCGACAACGTCTACACCGACGCGGGAGCGATCACTGCGGATCAAATCAAGGTTGTGCCGGTGACGTTCGGCCTCGTGTTCTAGCGACGAGTTAGTTCGCTTCGATCGCTTTCAGCGCGCCAGACACGTCCGACACCGAGAGCACGATCACCGCGCTCTTCGAGCCCTTCTCGCACGCGACGTACGCGTAGCGCACATTCACGCCCGCGGCCGCGAGCTTCGCGAGTAGGTCGCGGAACTCGCCCGCGCGATTCGAGAGCGTGACCGCCAGCGCCTCTTCGAAGAACGCGGCGTAGTCGCCGCGCTCGATGATGCGCATCGCGGCTTCAGGATCCTCGGCGAGTACTTTCACGTCGCCGCTCTCGGGCCCCGTGTCGGGCGCGGAGAGCGCGAGGATGTTGACACCCTTGTCAGCGAGAAGGCCGACGAGGTCGGCGAGCGCGCCCGGATGATTCTCGGTCTTGATCGACAGCACACGAACCTTTGCCATGTCTCTTCGCTCCTTCGTTGCGTGTTCGCCGCGCGGCGCGTGCCGCGCGCGCTGCGGTCAACGCGGAGGCGCCGCCGCTCCCGCGCGCGCCGCGCCGCCATCGGCGCCGGGCGCCATGGTCCGCGGCGCCGCCATCCCGACGACGTCGGCCGCGAATGCCCACTGATCCGCGCGCTCCTCGATGAACTTCGTTGTCGGCTTCCCGCTGCCGTGCCCCGCCGACGTGTCGATGCGAATGAGCACCGGCCGATCGGCGCCCTGCGCAGCCTGTAGCGCGGCCGCGTACTTGAACGAGTGCCCCGGCACGACGCGATCGTCGTGATCGCCCGTCGTCACGAGTGTCGCCGGGTACGCCGCGCCTTTCTTGAGATTGTGGTACGGCGAGTAGGCGTAGAGCGTCTTGAATCCATCGGGTGTTTCGGGCGAACCGTAGTCGGATGTCCACGCCCAGCCGATCGTGAACTTCGTGAAGCGCAGCATGTCCATCACGCCGACCGTCGGGAGCGCCGCCGCGAACAGGTCAGGCCGCTGGTTCACCACCGCGCCCACGAGCAGCCCACCGTTCGATCGCCCGTGCAACACGAGTTTCTCCTTCGACGTGTAGCCGGAGTCGATCAAGTACTCCGCCGCGGCGATGCAGTCGTCGAAAACGTTTTGCTTGTCGTGCAGCCTGCCGCCGTCGTGCCACGCCTCGCCGTACTCGCTGCCGCCTCGCAGATTCGCCACGGCGTAGACGCCGCCCATCTCGAGCCAGACGAGGTGCTCGACGTTGAACGCGGGCGTCATCGCCACGTTGAATCCGCCGTAGCCGAAAAGCATCGTCGGGTTCGATCCGTCGAGTGGCGCGCCCTTCTTCATCGTGATGAACATCGGCACACGCGTGCCGTCCTTGCTCGAATAGAACACCTGCCGCGTCTCGTAGGCGCTCGCATCGAAATCGATCGCCGGCTTGCGGAAGACTTCGCTCGTCCCCGTCGCGAAGTCATAGCGAAATACCGTCGTCGGGTAGAGGTACGACGTGAAGCTGTAGAACGTCTCCATGTGGCCGCGCTTTCCGGTGAAGCCGCTCGTGGCGCCGAGCGCGGGGAGCGCGATGTCGCGCTCGTGCACGCCCGCCACGCTGAAGATGCTCACCCGGCTATACGCATCGTGCAGGTAGCGCGCAACGAATCGCTCGCCGACGAGCGAGACGCCTTGAAGCGTGTCGTCGGATTGCGCAATGAGCGTCTTCCAGTTCGCCGGCGCAGGCGCCGCGATGTCGATCGCGACGAGCCGCCCGCGCGGTGCGTCGCGGTCGGTATGAAAATAAAACGTCGTGCCGTCGTTTCCGACGAAGTTGTACGACGCGTCCGCCGCGTCGAGCAGCCGATTCACCGGCCCGTTGAGCTTCGGCTCGTCCGCGTCGATGAGATCGACTACGTGAATGCGATTCTTCGTCTCCGAGCCTTCCGAGATATCGATGACCACGTAGCGCCCGTCGTCCGTCGCGGTCGCGGCCATGCCCCACGAGGGCTGATCAGGCCGCGCGTAGACTTTCAGATCCGCGGATTGGTCATTGCCGAGGTAGTGGTAGTACACCGTGTGGCCGCGATTCTCGGCCGTCAGTTCGTTTCCCTTCGGCTCGGGATAGCGGCTGTAGAAGAATCCCTTTTTGTCGTGCGTCCACGCCGCGCCCGAAAACTTGATGTGCCGCAGACGATCGGGCAGGTCGCGGCCCGTCGCCACGTCGCGCACGAAGAACTCCTGCCAATCGGAACCGGCGACCGCCTTGCCGTACACCGCGAGCGAGACATCCGCCGAAAACTCGAGCGCCGTCAGCGCCGCCGCGCCATCCGCCGAGAACGTATTGGGGTCGATGAAAACCGACTGCTCGCCCGTCGCCGCGTGTTGCTTGTAGACCACCGCCTGATTCTGAAGACCGTCGTTCTTCTTGTAGAAGTACCAATCCCCTTTTCGCGTAGGCGTCTCGTAGCGCTCGTAGTTCCAGAGCGCCGTCATGCGCGCGCGAATCGCGTCGCGCTGCGGGATCGCGGCGAGGTGGGCGAAGGTCACCTCGTTCTGCGCCTTCACCCACGCAGCCGTCTCCGGCGCGTCGGCGTCCTCGAGCCAGCGGTACGGGTCGGCGACCGCGACGCCGTGATAGTCGTCGACGACGTCGACGATTCGCGAAGCGGGGTAACGCGGCGCGGCGACGACCGTCGCGTCGACCGCCCACGCCGAAGCCGACGCGAAACACCCCGCGACGGCGAGCGCGAACGCCGCCGCGAAGGCCGGCGCGTTGCGCCTAGAACGAACCAAGCGAGCGAAGTGCTTCGAGCGATTCCGCATGGGATTCCTCCCGGGGATTAGACACGAGGGTGCGATGAAGCCAGATGCCGCGATCGACGCGCGAGCCTAGCACGCAGTGTGTGAAGTGTCACGCGCGCGCGGGCTCGTGATAGATTTCCCGCATGCTCGAAATCGATTCGTCGCGCGCGCCCGCCAACCTGCTCCTCGGGACGTCGTCGTTCTCGAGCGCGGACTGGCGCGGCGCGTTCTATCCCGAGGGCACCAAGCCTGCGGACTTCCTGACGCACTACGCGGCGCAGCTTCGCACGGTCGAGATCGACGCAACGTGGCACGCGATGCCGGCACGCCGAACATTCGAGGAGTGGGCGCGAAAAACTCCCAACGCGTTCGTCTTCGCGCTGAAGGTCCCCAAGACGATCACGCACGAGAAGTACCTCGAGGGCTGCGAAGACGAATGGGCGCGTTTCCTCGATGCGAGCGATGCGCTCGGCGCGAAACGCGGGCCGCTCATCTTTCAGTTTCCGTACGTGGCGAAGGGGAAGGACGCGGAGGAGTACGCGACGGGGCGCGACTTCGTGCGGCGCCTCGAGGCCTTTCTGCCGCTCGTGCCGCGCGAAGTCGCCGCCGCGGTCGAAGTCCGAAACGAAAAGTGGCTCACTAAGCCTCTTCTTGATTGCTTGCGCGCGCACGCCGTTGCGCTCGTGCTCGTCGACTACTACACGATGCCCGCTCCGGCGCGGCTCTTCGCGCCATCCGCGCCCGACCCCGTCACCGCGCCGTTCTGCGTCGTGCGGTTTCTCGGCCATCATCGCGACATGGATGCGCTCGTCGCGCGCCTTCGCGCCGAGAAAGGGAAGACGCGCGAGTGGGACGAACTCGTCGTCGACCGCAGCCGCGAAACGCGCGCGTGGATTCCCGCAATCCAGCGATTGCTCGAACGCAACCTGAAGGTCTTCGCGTACTTCAACAATCACTACGCCGGCTTCGCGCCCGGATCGATCGACCTCTTCCTGAGGCTCTGGCGCGAAGAAATCCGATAGACCGGCCGCGCGGCTCCATGATGTAATGCGCATCAGGAGGGTTACTCTGCGGAGCGTCCGTTCCCCCGGGCCCGCCGCGACACACACCCACGCACGCCCTTCGCGCCGTCGCTCACGAACCCCTGCTTTCAAGGAGACCCGCAATGAAACGCATCCTGCTCGCGTTCGCTGGACTCGCTGCGGCCATCGTCATGACGGCCACGCCGGTCTTGGCCGACGCACTGCCCAAGCTCGAATACGAAAAGTTCGAGCTCCCCAACGGGCTCGACGTCATTCTCTACCGTGATGTCTCGTCGCCGATCGTCGCGGTCAACGTCTGGTACCGCGTCGGCTCGCACTACGAGAAGCCGGGTCGCACCGGGTTCGCGCACCTCTTCGAGCACATGATGTTTCAAGGCTCGCAGCATCACGACCGCGACTACTTCGAACCGCTCGAGAAAGTCGGCGCGTTCGTGAACGGCTCGACGACCGAGGATCGCACCAACTACCTCGAGGATGTTCCGCCCAACTACTTGGAACTCGCGCTCTGGCTCGAAGCGGATCGCATGGGCTTTCTGCTTCCCGCGATGACGCAAGAGAAGCTCGACAATCAGCGCGACGTCGTGAAGAACGAGCGCCGCCAGGGACTCGACAACCAGCCGTACGCGAAGGCCGACGAAATCATTCGCACGATGCTCTACCCGTCGGATCACCCCTACTCGTGGGAAGTCATCGGCAGCATGGAGGATCTCTCGGCCGCATCGCTCGAAGACGTGGCGGAGTTTTTCAAGATGTACTACACGCCGAACAACGCGTCGCTTTGCATCGCCGGCAACTTCGATCCGGCGCAGGCGAAGGCGCTCGTGACGAAGTATTTCGCGCCGCTTCCGCCGGGACCGTCGGTGACGCGCGCGACGACCTGGGTGCCGAAACTCGACGGCATCAAGCGCGGCATGACCGAGGACGACGTGAATCTCCCGCGCCTCTACATGTCGTGGCATAGCGCGGGTGTATACCAGCCAGGAGACGCGGAGATGGATCTTGTCGCAAGCGTCCTGGCGGGCGGGAAGACGTCGCGGCTCTACAAGACGCTCGTGTACGACCAGCAGATCGCGCAGGACGTCGTGGCGTTTCAATCGTCGGCGGAACTGGGAAGCACGTTCCAGATTCAAGCGACGGCGCGCGAAGGCCACACGCTCGAGGAGATCGAGAAGGCGATCGACGCGGAGTTGGCGAAATTTCTCGCGAAGGGCGCGTCGTCATCGGAGCTCGCGAACGCGAAGACGGTCTTCGAGGCGCGCTTCGTTCGCCGAATGGAAGAGCCCGGCGGATTCGGCGGGCTTTCCGACCAGATGAACGGCTACAACACGATGCTCGGCTCGCCGGACATGTTCCAGTGGGACCTCGATCGCTACATGCAAGTCACCCCCGCGAGGCTCTTGGAGGAGGCGCGTGCGACGCTCGCGCTCGATCGCCGCGTCATCTTCCGCGTCATGCCGCGCGGTGCGCTCTCGGCCGCGGAGGACGAGCCGCTCGCGCGCGCGAATCTCCCGCAGCCCGGCCCGGATCTGCGCTTCACGCCGCCGTCGATCGAGCGCGCGAAGCTCGGCAATGGCCTCGAGCTTTACGTCGTGCGCAAGAACTCGCTTCCTCTCGTTCAGGCGAACCTCATGATCAAGAGCGGTTGGGCGTCGGATCCCGCGGACAAGCCGGGCGCGGCGGCGCTCACGGCGGCTCTCCTCGACGAAGGGACGCAGAAGCTCGCGGCGCTCGAGATCTCCGAGACCGCGAAGTCGCTCGGCGCGAACCTCGGCACGGGAAGCGAGTACGACGGCTCCTCCGTGACGCTCAATGTGATCAAGCGCAACATCGCGCCCGCGATGAATCTCATGCGCGAGATCGCGCTGCGCCCCACGTTCCCCGCCAGCGAAGTCGAGCGGCAGCGGCAGATTTACCTCGGCCGCATCACGCAGGAAGAGAAGCAGCCGTTCGTGTCGGCGTTCAAGACGTTCCAGCGCGAGCTTTTCGGCAAAGACCATCCGTATGGGCAGCCGTTCACGGGCTCCGGTACGGCGGCGTCGATCTCGGCGATCACGCGCGACGACCTGCTCGCGTTCTATCGCGCGCACTACTACCCGAACAACGCCGCGCTCATCATCACGGGCGACGTCACGATGGACGAGGCGATCGAGCTCGCTGAGAAAACGTTCGGCTCCTGGGAGCCGGGCGAGGTCGCAAAGCACGACGTGCCGACGCCGCCGGCGCTGAAGGAGACGCGCATCTGCATCGTCGACAAGCCCGGCGCCGCGCAGAGCACGATTACCGTCGGACACCTGGGACTCCGCCGCGGCGATCCGGCGTTCGACACGTTCGACGTGATGAACAACACGCTCGGTGGTCAGTTCGGCAGCCGGCTCAACATGAACCTGCGCGAAGACAAGGGCTACTCGTACGGAACGTTCGCGCTCGCGCTCGGCCTTCGCGGAGTCGGCCCGTACGTCGTGTTCGCGCCGGTGCAGACGCAAAGCACGAAGGAAGCGATCTCCGAAATCGTGAAGGAGATTCGCGACATCACGCAGTCGCGCCCCGCCACGGACGAAGAAGTGGCGAACAGCAAGAGCAACCTCGTGCAGAGCTTCCCGCAGAAGTTTACGAGCGCGGCCGGCATCGCCAACGAGGTCGAGTCGATCGTGATGTACGACCTGCCGGAGACGGAGTGGAAGGACTACGTCGCGCGCATCAACGCAATCAGCGGCCAGTCAGCGACGAAGGTGGCGAAGGACTTCCTCCGCCCCGACGCGCTCTTGATCGTCGTCGTCGGAGATCGCGAAAAGATCGAGGCGGGCATTCGCGAGCTTGGGCTCGGCGACGTCGAGGTCGTCACGGTCGCCAGCCGGGAGAACGATAGCCCATCCGCCCACTAGCGCCGAACGGCCCGCGCACGCGGTGCGAGGGGGGACTTTGGGAACTGACGGCGGACGTCAGCGAGTCTCCCCTCCACAACGCGGATCTTGCGCCGACGCGCATCGCGCACCGCACGTGGGGCACGTACAACATCGCGTCGTTGTGGGTCGGGATGAGCGTTTGCATCCCGACCTACATGCTTGCGAGCGGGCTCATGAGCGGCGGCATGAGCTGGCGCCAAGCGATCTTCACGATCTTCCTCGGCAATCTCATCGTTCTGTTTCCGATGATTCTCAACGCGCACGCAGGCACGAAGTACGGCGTGCCGTTTCCGGTGCTCGCGCGCGCGTCGTTCGGCCCGATCGGATCGAACGTGCCGGCGCTCATGCGCGCGGTCGTCGCGTGCGGCTGGTTCGGCATCCAAACGTGGATCGGCGGCGCGGCGATTCACTCCATGCTTTCGATCTTGTTTCCCGCGTGGAAGGAATTCGGCGCCGGACCGAGCGTTGCGTTCGCGTTCTTCTGGCTTCTCAATATCTACATCTGCGTGAAAGGGCCCGAGTCGATCAAGTGGCTCGAGTCGTTGTCGGCGCCGTTTCTCATCGCGGTCGGGCTCGCGCTTCTCTGGTGGGCGGTCGCGGCGGTCGGCGGCTTCGGCCCGATCCTCGCGCAGCCGAGCCGCTTCACGACAAGCGGTGAGTTCTTCAAGTTCTTCGTGCCGTCGCTGACGGGAATGGTCGGCTACTGGGCGACACTCGCGCTCAACATCCCCGACTTCACACGCTTCGCGAAGAGCCAGCGCGACCAGATGCTCGGCCAGGCGATCGGGCTGCCGTTCACGATGACGCTCTACGCGTTCATCGGCGTCGCCGTCACCTCCGCGACCGTCGTGCTCTTCGGCGAGGCGATCTGGGATCCGGTTGTGCTTCTGAGCCGCTTCACGAATCCCGTCGTCGCGATCATCTCGCTCTTGTCGCTGTTGATCGCGACGCTCACGACGAACATCGCCGCGAACGTGGTGTCGCCCGCGAACGACTTCGCGAACCTGATGCCGCGGCGCATTAACTTCGCACGCGGCGCGATCATCACCGGCGTCATCGGCGTTGCGATGATGCCGTGGAAGCTTCTTTCCGATTTCGGCACGTACATCTTCGGCTGGCTGATCGGCTACTCGGGATTTCTCGGCACGATCGCGGGCGTGATGATCGCCGACTACTTCGTGATTCGCGGCCGGAATCTCGAACTCTACGATCTCTACGTGATGGACGGCGCGTACCGCTACCGCAATGGCGTGAATCCGCGCGCGCTCGCCGCGCTCGCCGGCGGCATCGTTGTCGCGTTCATCGGCCTGGTCGTTCCGCCGCTGCGATTCCTCTTCGACTATGCGTGGTTCATCGGCTTCGCGGTCGCGTTCGTGCTGACGCTCGTCCTCATGTGGCCCGAGCGTGCGCGGCTGCGCGCAGCCCGCGCGACCGCCGCGGCCGCAAGCGGAGCGCGCGCCGGGTGAACCTCGGCGGCCGGAGCGCGGAGCGCGCGCTTCTACTTCTTCCCATCGCGTTGGCGGTGGCGACGTGGTTCGGGTTTCTCGCCGACCGCGCGCCCGGTACCCCCGCGGCCCGCGACGGATTCCCGCTCGATGATGCGTGGATTCATTTCGTCTACGCGCGCAGTCTCGTCGACGAGGGCGGCTTCAACTACAACGCCGGCGTGCCGGAAACGGGGATGACGAGCCCGTTGTGGGTCGTACTCGCGGCGGGAGCGCACGCGGTCGTGGGTGAGCGGCCGCGCGCGCACGACGCGAGCGGGCGCGCGGGCTCGGCGGTCGAGACCGCACCATCAGCGCACACGCGCGACGCTGCGCTCGCGCGCAACCCGGCGTGGCGCGTCGTCATCGGCGCGAAGATTCTCTCGCTCCTCTGCGGGCTCGCGGGCGTCGTCGTGCTCTACGCGCTGGCGCGCGCGCTCGGCGAAGGCCGTGCGGTCGCGCTCGCCGTTGCGTGCCTCGCCGCGCTCGATCCATCGATGACGTTCGCGCGCGCATCGGGGATGGAGGTGCCGCTCTTCATCGCGCTCGTTCTCGGCGCGCTCCTCGCGGCGATTCGCACGCGCCCGATTCTCGCCGGACTTGCCGCGGGCCTTTCGGTCGTCGCGCGTCCCGAAGGCGTCGTCGTGCTGCCGATCGTCGTCGCGCTCCTTGCGCGGCGCGAAGTCTTCCGCCGCCCGCACGCGTTGCGCACGCTCGCGCTCGCCTCGCTCCTCGCGATCCTTCCCGCGCTCCTTTACGCGCTGTTCTGCCTGAGCGCCACCGGCGCGCCGCTCCCCAACACGTTCTACGCGAAGTTCACCCCGCGGAATCCGATCTCCGGCGGCACCCTCGAGACGATCGCGTTCGGATGGCGCCACTACGTCGCGGGCAACCTCCCGTATTTCGCGCTCGGCGTCGGCGCGATTCTCGCCGTCGCAGGCGGCGTTCGCGCCGCCAGCGCGCGCAACACGGCGGCGCTCCTCACGCTCGCCGCGGGCCCGATCCTTTTCGTCTCCGCGCTCGCGACACGCGGCTTCGCGCCCGGCCATTTCTTCTATTGGGAGCGCTGGCTAATTCCCGCATTTCCATTCTTCTTTCTCGCGATGGCGATCGGCCTCGGCGCGTTTCGCGACGCAGCCGCCGCGATCGCCGCTCGCGGCGACAACGCGCGCGCGCGCGGCCTCGCCGGCGCCGCTCTCTTCGCCGCGCTCGCCGCGCTGGCACTCTGGCCGCTCCCGCAGGCTCTCCGCGAGCGCTCGCACCTCTACGCGTGGAATTGCCAGAACATCGAGGAAATGAACGTCGCGCTCGGGCGATGGATCGACGCCACGCTTCCGCGCGGCACGGCCGTCGCGGTCAACGACGCGGGTGCGCTCCGCTACTTCGGCAACCGGCCGACGGTCGATCTTCTCGGCCTCAACGATCACGCGATTCTCCGGCGCGATCCGAGTCTCGGCGTGCGGCCGCTCGCCGATCGCGGCGTCGAATACTTCGTCATATTCCCCTCGTGGTTTCGCGATCTTGGCAGAGCGATCCGCCTGGCTCCCGTGCACGAGGTGCGTTCGCCGCATTACACGATTTGCGAAGGCGAGCAGGATCTGATGGTCGTCTACAAGTGGGAGCGGCCGTAAGCGCTCGGGTGTTATGATGCGCGCGGCGCACCGAGGCGCCGAACACTTCACTCACGCATGAGGCCTGATCGATGCGAGCCGAAGCGAAAAACACGACACGCGCCGCCGCGAGCGATGCGCCTGCGCTCGCGCGCTCGCGCCGCTACGCGATTCTCGCCGAGGCGCGCTTTTCGCCGATGGGTTCGAAGACGGCGAACGGGTTGCTTCGCTACTGCCCCGAGGAAGCCGTCGCTGTCATCGACTCCACGCGCGCGGGACAACGCGCCTCGGCGATCATCGCGCACGGCGCCGACGTACCGGTCGTCGCCACGCTCGACGACGCGCTCGCGCTCGGGCCGAATGCGCTCCTCGTCGGCATCGCACCGACGGGCGGCGACATCCCCGCCGGTTGGCGCTCGATCTTCTTGCGCGCCTGCGCCGCGGGTCTCGACATCGTGAGCGGGCTCCACACGTTTCTCGCGAACGACTCGGAGATCGCCGCCGCCGCGCGCGCGGCCGGCACGCAGATTTGGGATCTGCGCAACTACCCGCCGACGTCGGGCGTGGCGCGCGGCCGCTGGCGCGAAATCGAGGCGAAGGTCGTGCTCACCGTCGGCACCGACGCGCGTTCCGGCAAGATGTCGACGGGGATCGAAGTCGAACGCGCGCTCGCTCGCACCGGAGTGCGCGCGACGTTCATCGCGACCGGTCAAACCGGAATCCTCATCATGAAACGCGGCGTTCCCGCCGATGCGCTGCGCGGCGATTTTCTCGCCGGTGCGATCGAGAACGAAGTCCTCGAAGCCGATCGTGCAAGCGAAGTCATTATCGTCGAAGGCCAGGGCTCGATTCTGCACCAGGGTTTCTCGGCGGTGTCGATGGGGCTTCTTCATGGCGCGGCGCCGGACTTGATGGTGCTCTGCCACCACTCGACGCGACACGGCAACGACTACGGCGATCGGATCGATGACCTGCCGCGCGCGATTCGCCTTCACGAGCAGGCGCTCTCGTTTAAGCCGGCGCGCGTTGTCGCGATCTCGCTGTTGACGCACGATCTCGCCGAGGCCGAGGCGCGCGCCGCGATCGAACGCGCCTCGCGCGAAACAGGGCTCCCCGCGAGCGATCCGATTCGATTCGGCGTAGGCCCGATCGCGCAGGCCATCGCGCGCGCACCGCATCGCCGCCATGAGCGCGGCAACGAGAGTGCGGCGTGAGCGCGCCTGCCTGGCGCCACGCGGCGTTCACGCTGCGGCTGCGCCGCACGTTTCGGATTAGCCGCGGCGCGTCGGACACGCGCGAAACGTTCTACGTTGCGCTGCACCGCGACGGCATCGTCGGCCTCGGCGAAGGGGCGCCGCCGCCGCGCTACGGCGAGAGCGCCGCGCAGGCGCGCTCGCTCGCCACGGAGTACCTTGCGCGCGTCGAGCTTCCCACGCTTCCCGGCGCGACCGCCGAAACGCTCGCGACGCCCGAGATTCTCGAATGCCGCGCGCTCCGCATGGCGGCCGACGTCGCGCTCCACGACTGGCTCGCAAAAGCGCGGCGCGAGCGCCTGCACGAAATGCTCGGTACGCAACTCGAGAAGGCGCCGCAAACTTCGTACACGATTTCGATCGAAGAACCCGAGCTGCTCGCGTCGCGCGTCGCCGAAGCGGACCAGTTCGCGGCACTCAAGGTAAAACTCGGCGGCCCGCGCGACGAGGATTCGCTGATCGCGGTACGCCGCGCGACCGACAAGCGCATCCGCGTCGACGCGAACGAAGGGTGGACGCCGGCCGATGCCGCGCAGCGCATCGCACTCTGCGCCGAAATGGGCGTCGAGCTGATCGAGCAACCGCTTCCGCAAGGCATGCTCGAGGAAACGGCGCGTCTGCGCGAGCACTCGCCGATTCCAATATTCGCCGACGAAGATTTCCGCACCGCCGAGGATGCCGCGCGACTGGCCGGCGTGTACGACGGCGTCAACGTGAAGATGGTGAAGTGCGGCGGTATTCGCGGCGCGGTGCACGCCATTCGCGAGGCGCGCCGGCACGGCTTGCGCGTGATGCTCGGGTGCGGAATCGAATCGAGCGTCGGCATCGCGGCATCGGTCGCGATTTCGCCGCTCGCGGATTTCGTCGACCTCGACGGCGCGATCCTCACGTCGAACGATCCGGCGGCGGGGCTTCGCCTGGCGGACGGGCGGCTCCTCCCGGGATCGGGCGCCGGACTCGGCGTCACGATTCGCGACGAGGAGCTGGCGCGCGCGCTGATCGCGCCGTGATCGTCGAAGCGATCCTCGACGTCTCGAGCGGCTGGCGCCCGCGAGTGCGCTACGCGCTCGACTTTCTCGCGCAGGCGACCGGCATTCCGATTCGCGTCGTCGACGCCTCGACCGCGAGCGATTCGATTCTTCTTTTCTACGGCGAGCCGAGCACAATCGCGGCTGCGCCGATCCCGCCGACGATCTCGGGCGCACCGCGCGTCGCGATTCTCATTCCGGCCACGGGGGACGGCGCGGACGATAGCGCGCTCCTGACGCACGCCGCCGCGCTCTCGGGGCTGCCCGGCCTCCCCGGCGATCCGCCGACGCCGATCTTCGGCCCCGTCTTGTCGAACGCGATCGCCACGCCGCTCGCCACGGACAAGCCGACCAACGACGACCGCGCGCGGCGTACACTTCTCCAGTTCGACCTCATCGCCAATATCTTCGTGCATCTCTCGCGTCTGGAAGAGACGATTGCCCACGAGCGCGATCGCTTCGGGCGCTTTCCCTCGGCGTCGAGCGTTCTCGCCCAGCATCGCGCGCTGCACACACCCGTCGTCGATCGTCTCGCCGCGCTGTTTCTCGAACTCGTGCGCCGCGAGCAACTCGCCGCGGGCGGCGCCCTGGCGCGCATCGCTCACTGGCCGTCGGGCGAGCCATGCGCCGTCGCGCTCACGCACGATGTCGACCAGTCGCTCTCGTGGCCGCGCCAGTTCGCGCGCGGCCTCGCGGCGGTCGCGCGCGCTCTCCCGCGTGGCGGCGGCGCGAACGGCGCGCCGAGCCGGCGCACGGCGTTCGCGCGCGCGCTCCGAAGTCTGTCGCGCGAGCGCCGCGACCCGCTCCTCTTTTCGCGCCGCGTTCGCGACTACGAACGCGCCGAGGGCGTATCGTCGAGCTGGTTCTTTCTCACCGTGCCGAGCGACTCGGAAGGACGCCGCTACAACGTCGAGTCGCGCGCGTTCCGGCGATTCCTTCGCGAATTGCACGCGCAAGGTTTCGAAGTCGGACTCCACGGCAGCATTCAGTCGGCGGCGAGCGCTCACGCGATGACGAACGAGCGCCGCATGATCGAGCACGTGCTCGGCGCGCGCGTCGAGAGCAACCGCCAGCACTATCTCGTGTTCTCGGCGAGCGGTTCGTTCTGGGATCTACGCGAAGCCGGCATTCAATACGATTCGTCCATCGGCTACTCGGATGCGACCGGCTTTCGCGCGGGGACGTCGCTTCCGTTTCGGCCATTCGATCACGCGCGCGACGAAGCGGTCGCGCTCCTCGAGGTGCCGCTCGCGATGATGGACGTCGCGCGCATCCAGCCGGCGGACGCAAGCGTCGCGCTCGATCCGCTCTGGCGCGAGCTTCTCGATCGCTCCGCCGTACTCGGCGGCCTCGTCACGATTCTGTGGCATCCGCGGATGTTCGACTCCGACACGCATCCCGCTGGGCGTGCCCCTTACGAATCGTTCGTGCGGATGGCGAAAGCGCGCGCTCTACCGTTCCTCCGCGTAACGGACGCGGCGCGCTGGTGGCGCGCCCGAGAAGGCGTCGCGTTTCACGCGTGCGAGACACGCGCGGGCGCGACCACGCTGCGCTATAGCACCAACGAAGCGCTCGAGCGGCTCACGATCGTCGTCGATCGCGCGCCAACCGGTGACGGCGCGCGCGTCGAGCCGAACGTCTCCGTGCGCGGCGGAAACCTCGTCGCGCGCAGTGGGAACGCGTCGCGGCTCGCGATTACACTCGGCGGTCTACGCGCCGCCTCGGATTTCGAGGTCGTGATCGACTAGGCACGCTCAACGCCGCGGAGAGAACTTGGGCATTTCGATCTCAACCGTCAGCATCGTATTGATCGCCGCGCAGATCATGCACGCCTCGATCGCGGGAATCGTGCGCGATGCCGAGAGCGGCGCGGCGCTTGCGGGCGCCACGGTTTCGCTCAGCGATATCGAGCGCGCCGCGACCACCGACGCGGAAGGTCGCTACTCGCTGACCGATGTTTTGCCCGGCCCGCAGCACATCGTTGTGCGGCGCATCGGTTACGCGCCTCAAACGTTTCACGCGCTCGTACCGCCCGACGGCGTCGTCGAGATCGGCGTCGCGCTAGAGCGAGCACCCATCGAAATCGGGGCCATCGACGTGAGCGCACCGGTCGCGGTGCGCGGCCTCGATGACGGCGATAGCGCGATCGATTCCGACCGCGCGGTTTCGCAGGCGGCGATCCGCAATCATCCTCTGGCGTCGGAGCCCGATGCGTTTCGCGCAAGCGGCGGCGGCGAGGTCGCGATTGCCGCGGAGTCGCCGAGCGGCATTCACATCCGCGGCGGCTCGTCCGACCAGGTCACGTATCTCCTCGATGGCATCCCCGTCTTCAGCCCGTATCACTCGAGCGGCACGTTCAGCGCCTGGAACCCCGATGCGCTTTCGCGTCTGGATCTCTTCACCTCGTCGGCGCGCGTCGAATTCCCCGACGCGCTGTCGGGCGCCGTGACCGGTACGACGCGAGCGCCGCGCGCCGAACACTCCGCCCAAGGCAGCGCCAGCTCGGCGCAGGCGCGCGCAACGTTCGACGGCCCGCTCGGAGAAAGCGGCGCGGGATACCTCGCGAGCGTACGCTCCGCGTTTCCTGGCCTTGTCCCGCGCCGCAAGGAGGCCTCTCACATCGGCGGCGAGAGCACCGACTGGATCGTGAAGGTGGAGTCGCCGTTCGCCGGCGGGCGCGCCCGCGTCCTCGACTACGGGACGGTGAACGAAATCCACGCCGCCGCCATCGCGGGTCCGGAAGGCGCCTCCGACGTCGACAGGTCGCGCAACGAACTCGCGTGGGACAGCCGATCGATCGGGGTCGGATGGACACGGCGCGTCGCGGCGGTCGTATTCGATGCGCGTGTGTGGAGCGCGCGCGCCCGCGCAGGCGCGACGTGGACCGGCGCCGACTCGCTCACGGACGAGCTCGCGGCGCGCCGCCGCGACGAGGGAGCCGTCGTCAGCGCGGAGCATCGCGGCGCGAACACGCGTACCGTCGGCGGCTTGCGCGCGCAGCGGAGCCACACGTCGTACGCGCTGGCGCCTCTTTCGGGTGAAGGGCGATCGCTTGCGCTCGACGTTCGCGCGCCCGTCAGCGCGGCGTTCGTTCAACACGCGCGGCCCGTTACCGCGCGGAGCACGATCGATGTCGCGCTCACCGGCGCATGGGCGGCGCGCGATCTCTACGCCGCGCCGAGCGCGAAGCTCACGTGGAAGGCAACGCAGACGCTCACGCTTTCCGGCGCATACGCACGCCGTCATCAGTTCGCGCAGTCGCTGCGCAATCCCGAGTCGACCGTCGACAATATTTTCCCGGCCGACCTCTACATCGGCGCGGGTGCGGGCGGTGTTCCCGTCGCAAAGAGTCACGTCGGAATCATCGCGCTCGATCATCGCATGACCGCCGGAATGCGCGTCGGCGTGCAGGCGTACGCGCGGGACTTCGACGCGCTCGCGCTCGTCGCGCCGCTCGACTCCGATCCGTTCACCGCGAGCGGTTACGTGAGCGGCACCGGCGTGGCGCGCGGCGCGACGCTCGAGTTCGCCGCGAACGACGCGCACTACGCGATCCTCGCGAGCTACGCGTATCAAGACCTGCGTCTGACGTACGCGGACACGACCTACGTCCCCGCGCACGGCGCGCGCCACTCGATCGAGGGCGGCATCATCGTTTTCCCGTCGTCGACGTCC
This sequence comes from bacterium, assembly GCA_046160485.1. GTDB lineage: Bacteria > Orphanbacterota > Orphanbacteria > JBJXGV01 > JBJXGV01 > JBJXGV01. The sequence continues at coordinate 71,109 of JBJXGV010000010.1, forward strand.
GACATCCGGCTTGGATTTGAGTCGGCGCTTGGGCGGCGCGGCACGGCAGGGCTCGGCTTCATCGAGTGGGAGGCGTGCAACCTCCTCGATCAGGGCTGCGAATTCGTCGGCGGCGGCACCGAACGCGCCGAGCCGCTCGGCGCCACGCGGCTTCCCGGGTATTTCCGGATGGACCTAAGCGTGCGCAAACACTGGCACGTGCACGCCGCGGGACGCGACGCGCAGCTCGGCGTCTTCGGCACCGTGACGAATCTCTTCAACCGGCAGAACGTGCTAACCGTTGCGATCAATCCCGATACGGGGGAGCGAACCCGCGTCGAGATGCGCCCGCGCTCGCCGCTCGTCGTCGGTATCGATTGGAGATTCTAATGAGGCGTGTGTCACAAACCCGGCCCGTCATCTGCTCCTCTACCAGATGAATTCATCTTTTCATGAGCAATTCGTGCAGCTTTTTGATGCGCATTTCCGGCGGGTTTACCGCTATCTGAGCCGCCTCTCCGGCGAACCGGAGTTGGCTGCGGACATCGCGCAGGAGACGTTCGTGAAGCTTTATCAGCGAGGTCAGGCGCCCGACACACCGGAGGCGTGGCTGATCACGGTCGGGACGAATCTTTTTCGCAACGCGCGCACGACGAATTCGCGGCGGCTGCGGCTTCTGACGCCCGAGCGCGGCGAAGACCTTCTCGCGGACGCAAGCCCAGCGCCCGACCACGTCGCGCTCGCCGGCGACACGCGGCGGCGCGTGCGAGCGGCCCTCGATCAAATTCCCGAGCGCGACCGGCGAATGCTGCTCTTGCGCGCGGAAGGTTACAGCTACAAAGAGATCGCGCTCGCGCTCGAGATCGCCGAGTCGAGCATCGGCACGCTTCTCGCGCGCGCGAAGAGCGCATTCCGCGATCACTACGAAGGGGGTCCCGATGCATCTTGATACCGAGCAGATTCAGCGCGTGTTGCACGACGAGGTCGCGCCCCCTGCGAAGGACGAGATCGACGGCCACCTCGCGGAGTGCGCGACCTGCCGCGCGCGTGTCGAAGATGCGCGGCGCGAGGAGGCGGCGATCTTCCATCTCTTGAAGAGTGCGGACGACGATGCGCCATCGATCGATGCGGCCGCCATCGCCGCGCGCGCGACCGGCCGTCGCACCGGCGCGGCTGACTGGCGCAGCGAACAACGCGCGCCGATGCACGCGTGGCAACGGCGCGCCGCCGCCATCCTCATCGCGACCGCGGCCGCCGGCGCCGCCTACGCCGCGCCCGGCTCGCCGCTGCCGCACATGTTGGAGCGCGTCATCGCGTGGGTCTCGGGTCCCGCGTCGCCGCCGCCGCCGGCGCCCGGCGATTCGCACGTTCCCGGCGCCGGCGATCCACGCGAGCCCGCCGGCATCGCCGTCGCGCCTTCCGCGCATTTCACGATTCGCTTCGCGGCGGAACAGCCTCGCGGCGAGGCGCTCGTGTCGCTCGTCGATCGCGCGGACATCGTCGTGCGCGTCGTCGGCGGCGCGGCCACATTCACGACCAGCGCCGATCTTCTCGTGATTGAAAACGCGGCATCGGTCGCGAGCTACGATATCGAGCTGCCGAAGGCTGCGCCGTGGCTCTCGATCCAGATCGGAGAACGGCGTCTCTTGCTCAAGGAGGGCGATCGCGTCGCGACGAGCAGCTCGGCCGACCCCGAGCGTCAGTATCGTCTCTCGCTCGCGGCCCCCCAGCGGTAGCAGCGCCGTTCTCCGCGCCGCGCGTGTCACAAACCGCGGCGCTCGCGTGTTCATTCTCTGAGAGACTTCGACCCGACGTGCGGCCCCCACCTGTGCCGCACGTCACGAACCACGTCCGGAAAGAGGGCAACGCCATGACTGGGATTCGCGACGCAGCCGCCACGATTGTACTGATCGCATTCGCCGCTTCGGTGAACACGAACGCGCAAGTCGCGCAGGCGGATGACGCGACTCCTTCGGCGCGCCAAGCCGACCGCGGTACGGGTCTTCCGACGTCGATGTTCGGCACTTACATCCGCGACGGCGAGCTGCTCGTCTATCCGTTCTTCGAGTACTACCTCGACAACAACGCCGAGTACAAACCCGCCGAGCTCGGCTACGGGCTCGAGCAGGACTTTCGCGGCAAGTTTCGTGCGTCGGAGGGCCTCATCTTTCTCGGCTACGGAATCACCGACTGGCTCGCGGTGGAGTTCGAGGCGGCGGTCATCAGCGCGTCTCTCGAGAAGGCGGCCGACGACACCTCCGCGACGCCAACGCGAATCGAGGAGTCCGGGACCGGCGACGTCGAGGGCCAACTCCGGCTTCGTTGGGCGCGCGAGACAGCCTCGCGGCCGGAGTTCTTCAGCTACTTCGAAGCCGTCAGCCCGCAGCAGCGAAGCAAGGTGCTGATCGGCACGCCAGAATGGGAGTTCAAACTCGGTTCCGGAGCCGTGCGAGGCTTCGCGTGGGGCACCGTGACGGTGCGTGCCGCCGTCGAGTACTCGAAGGAAGAGTCGAAGTTCGAATCCGGCGAGTATGCGCTCGAGTACTTGAAGCGGCTCTCGCCCGCGTGGCGCGTGTATCTCGGATTCGAGGGCGCGGAAGATGAGATCGAGATGATCGGCGAGGCGCAATGGCACGTGACCGACGCGATCTTCTTCAAGTTCAACAATGCGGTGGGGGTGACGTCGAAGGCGGCGGACTGGGCGCCGGAGATCGGCTGCGTCTTTTCATTCGGCAGCGAAGAGAAGCGTTAGGCCAGGCGCCCCGCGAGTCCGTGCGTTACGCGTCGTCGCCGAACGTAGGTGCGTCGGGGAGTTCGTTGACGTCGCCGGACTCGCGAGGGAACGCGCGCTTCAGGACGACCCCGACTTCCGCGATCGCGCGGCAGACGCCGTCGCAGAATGCGCCGCGAGCAAAGTCGGCGGCGAGCGCGTCGCGGATCGCGCCCCAGTACGCGTCGCCGACCTCGCGATGAATTCCTTCGTCGCCGTAGATCGCGAAGCGGTGATCGCCGGTCGCGATGAAGAGGAGCGTGCCGTTGCGGCGCGCGGTCGCCTCCATGCCGAGTTTCGCGAACGCCGCGCGCGCAGCGACAAGCGCGTCGCCGCCCGCTCGGCGCACGACATGAACGCGGATCTCGCCCGACGTACCCAACTCGGCGTCGCGAATCGCAGCGGCGATGCGCTCCGACTCCGCCGCGGAGAAAAACTTCTGCGGGCTCGGCGTTTTCATCTCAGCCAATCACCAGCTTCCGCTCGCACCGCCGCCTCCTGAGCTGCCGCCGCCGCCGGAGAAACCGCCGCCGCCGCCGAATCCACCGCCACCGCTGCCCCATCCGCCTCCCGACCCGCCCCCGAAGCCGCCGATGAACGGGCCGCCGCCGCCCCAGCCGCCGCGACGCACGCGGCGCATGCCGTCGCGGCCGATGACCGTCGTCCCACCACCCATGCCGCCGCGATTCGAGATCGTGATGAACACGACGATTATCGCGAAGATGAAAACCGCGCGCAGCAATTCCGCGCGCGCGTCTTTCCGCTCGCTCGATGGCGCCTCGGCGGTGAACTCGCCGCGCGTCGCGGCTTCGATCGCGGCGACGGCGGAGGCGATCCCTTCGGCGTAGCGCCCCTCGCGAAACGCCGGCGTGAGGCGCTCGCGCAGAATGCGCGACGACACGGCGTCGGTGAGAGCGCCCTCGAGCCCATAGCCGACCTCGATACGCGCGAGCCGATCGCCGATGAAGATCGCGAGCAAGACGCCGTTGTCGCGCTCCGCCTGCCCGAGTTTCCACGTCTCGAAGACACGATTCACGAAATCCTCGAGGCTCTCTCCCTCGAGCGACGGGAAGATCGCGACCGCAATCTGCGACGAGGTGGCGCCCTCGAAGCGAGTGAGATCGGCCTCGAGCGAGGCGCGCGCGGTGGGATCGATGAGCCCCGCGAAATCGCTGAGGCGCGCCTGCGGACGCGGCGGGATGTCGAGCGCGAGGGCGCGCGACGCGATGGCCGCGAGTACGAACGCGACAACCGCAGCGGCGGCAAGCCGCGCGCGAACAACTCGGCGCGGCCCCGTCAGTCTCATCGGCATCAGCGCCGCCGCGAGGACGGCGCCACGCTAGAACTCAACCTTGGGCGCGGTCGCAGCACCCGGAGCCGCCTCGAAGTACGGCCGCTCGCGGAATCCGAAAATGTTCGCGATGAAATTCGTCGGCGCCGTCTTGATGCGCGTGTTGTAGCCGCGCGCGGCGTCGTTGAATCGCTGCCGCTCCACCGTGATGCGATTCTCCGTCCCTTCGAGTTGGCTCTGCAGCTCGAGAAAGTTCTGATTCGCTTTGAGCTGCGGGTAGTTCTCCGCGACAGCCAAGAGCCGCGAGAGCGCCGACGAAAGCTGCGACTGGGCGGCCTCGAGCTTGCGGAAGGCGTCGGGGTCGTTGAGCACCTCGGGCGTGACCGTGATCTGGCCGACCTTCGCGCGCGCCTCCGTCACCGCCGTGTACGTCTCTTTCTCGAACTCAGCGACACCCTTCACGGTTTCGACGAGGTTCGGAATCAGATCGAGACGGCGCTGATAGACGTTTTCGACCTGCGCCCACGCGGCGCTGACTTCTTCGCGCGCGCGAACGAGCCCGTTGTATTGCCCCATCACCCAGCCCGCGATCAAAAAGACGAGTACAAGTAGCGCTGCGCCGACGCCGAGGCAGCCGATCATTCCCTTCTTCATGCCGATTCCCTCCTCTTGGCACGAAGAGTGTCAGGCTTCGGCGCGCGTGTCCAGAGGTGAACACGCGCGCCGTGCGCCGCGCGCGGCGCCGAACCGCGTCGCGTCGCGCTACGCCTTCGTGAAAACCGACTCCATGAACGGCGCCCAGTTCTTTCCGTCTTGCGACATGTCGATGCGGAAGAGCATGCGTGTCGCGCTCTCGAATGTGTACGTGTAGCGCCCGTGCCCCATCGGACCCTCGTGCGTGAACACGAGCGTGTTGCCCGTCCACGTTCCGCGCGCCGCCGTCGCGCAACCGCCGCCCATCGAGTCGAACCAGTTCATCGTGTAGCACTGAAGATTCGGATCCCAGCCGTAGACGCCGTGCCCGCGATACGTCACCGCGCCGCCGCACTCTTGCTGGTATTCCGTGATGACGAAGAACCCGTCGAGATCGGTGCGCGCCGACAGGCGCCCCTTCGCCATGCCGCCGGCAGCGTCCCACGGCGACGGGTGGAGCTTCTCGTCACCGCTCCAATTTCCGGACATCGCCGCGGTGATTTTCTTGTGCTGCTCGAGAACCTCGCACATCTGCATGACCGTCTCCTCTCGCTCGATCGCCGAGCGTGTTAGGTGATGATCGTTCGTCCTGCGCGAGCGCGCGCTATCGCGCGACGCGCGCCGTGCGCCCGTAGCGCTGCGTTGCGAATCCGGCGATCGCGCCGAGAATCGCGCCGGGGAGCATGATCTCGAAGTAGTAGTGCTGGCCGCTCTCGCTCGGCATCGCCGCGACGAGATAACTCAACGTGAGTCCGACAAGCAAACCAACGCCGATTCCCAGCGGCAGCGAGCGGAACTTCAGCGCAACTACGCCGGCAACGAGGCCAGTCAGCACGCCCTTAAACGTCGACCCGATGATGATGCTCACGATCTGCGCGCGCACTTCGGGATACGGATAGAGATACGCGCTGGCGCCATCGACGAGCCCGAGAAGCGCGCCCAGGACGAGTCCGAGAACTGGTTTTGGCATTGCTCCCTCCCTTCCACGGCGACACGCGCCGACTGGTCTGGCCTTCCATTACACGCAACGCGCGGCCCCTTTTTCAACGGCGGAAGAAAATCGTTCCGCGCGGGCGGCCGCGGCGCCGCTGCGTCACCGGCCGAGCGTTAGCAGCACGACGAGCCGCATCACGAGGTACGCGGCGATGAGAATCACGATCGTCCGGTGCCGTCCGAGCAGGCGATTCGCGCGCTCGAGGACCGACTCGCGATGCGCGGCCACGGGTTGCTCGCCGAGATAGCGATCGATGTCGGCGGCGAGGGCGCGCACCGATGCGTAGCGCGCCTCGCGATCCGCGGCCATCGCCATCGCGCAGATCGACGCCAGCGGCTTCGGCGCGCCCGCCAGCGACGCGCTTCCGCTCTCGCCGCTGTCACTCGCGCTGCGTCCCGCGATGAGAAATCGCAGGATCGCTCCGAGCGAATAGACGTCGGTGCGCTCGTCGATGAGCGCGATCTCGCCGCGCGCCTGCTCCGGCGCCATGTACGCGGGCGTGCCGACGACGTCGCCGTGCGCGGTCGTCGCGAGGTGTGCGCCCGGCGCGAGCGGCAGCGTCGTGTCGCGCGCGCCGCGCGCCGAATCCGCCGCCGGACCGAAACCCGAGCGCGCAGGACTCGCGTGACTCGCCTCCTCCACGCCACCCGCCGCCGGCGTCTCGTGCCGCAGCGCCTTCGCAAGCCCCCAGTCCATGACAAGCGCCTCACCGAACTCGCCGACCATCACGTTTTGCGGTTTTAGATCGCGATGAATCACGCCGTGCGAGTGCGCGAACGCGGTCGCCTCGCACACCTTCAGGAAGAGCCGCAGCGCCGCGGGCAGCGACGGGTTCTCGCGCCGCCATTCGTCGAGGCGCTTTCCGCGCACGAGTTTCATCACGTAGAAGACGCGGCCGTCGGGAAGCCGGCCGGTGTCGTGCAGCGGCACGATGTTCGGGTGCTCGAGCCGCGCGATGTGCCGCGCCTCGCGCACCATGCGCTCCGCCAGCGCACCCGACGGATCCTCGGCGCTCAACACCTTGAGCGCGACGTCGCGATCGAGCTGCGTGTCGCGCACGAGGTAGACCGTCCCCATGCCGCCGCGATCGAGCCGCCGCACGAGTTCGTACTTCGTCCCCGAGAGATCGGGCCGATCCGCGACATCGCGCAAATGCGTCAGAACTCGATCGCCGACAAACGTCATGTTCGTTCGCGCGCCTCCTGCGCTTCCGTTACGCGTTCGGCTCCGGATCTTTTCCGAGAAGCAACCGCGCCTCTTCGCGAAACTCTTCTTCGGTCGCGGTGATTTCGCGCAGGCGCTCGAGGACAATGCGGCGCAGTTCGCGGCGAGCGAGCGCGAGATAGTTCGTGACGCTCGTCACCGGAATGCCGAACTCGCGCGCGAGTGCGTCGTAGGTTGGGCGGATCTCCGAGTCGTCGAGATCGTAGCGCTCGAACAGGCGGTAGTGAACGTCGCGGCCGCGCGCGGCGCACTCGGCGCGCAGCGCCTCGATCGCCAGGCCGAAGAGGCTGCGCGCCCACTCCGTGTCGAAACAGCGCTCGATCGACTCGGGCGACGCGATATCGACGGTCGCGATCTCCCCCTCCGCCGTCTCGAACTCGAGCGAGAGAAACGTCGCGCCGCCGCCGCGTTTGAGGCGCCCCGCGGCCTTCGCTTCATTCGAGAGATACCCGTCGAGGCACGTGCGAAGAAACGTGCGAAACCGTCCCTTCGCGGGATCGTACGGCGCGAAGAAATCCTTCTCCATCGCGCGCAAGAAGAATCCCTGCGTGAGATCCTTCGCGTCCTCGTTCGGCTTGCGCCACTTGATGCGGATGTACTTGTAGACCGGCTTCCAGTACGCGGCGATAAGCGTGTCGAACGAGCGCGTTCGCTGCTCGGCATCCGCGCTGCGCGCCCCCGCGACCGCCGACCAGCTCGTCAGCGGAAATCGGTCGGCGCGCCCGCCGATGCTCGTGTCGTCGCTCACGCGAAGATTGGCGCCGCGCGCTGCGTCACCGCACGATTTGGACTTCGCGCGTCAGCGTGCTCGATTCGGATGATGCCGCCACGAAGTAGCGCCCCGACGCGACGATTCGCCCGCCCTCGTCGCGGCCGTCCCACGAGAGCTGCGCGTCGGCGGCGATAGGCCCCGACCAGATGCGCCGAACTTTGCGGCCATCGACGGCGAAGACATCGACGACAACGTCGCCGCTCAATCCGCCGAGCCGCAGGTTCGTCGTGGTGCCCGCGCGCACAGGGTTCGGCCAGAGCGCGAGCGCCGCTGCCGGAGTCGCGCCGCTGCCTTCGAGATCGGAGCCATCCCCGACATCGGTCGCCGGCGAGCCTCCGTTGTAGAAGACGAAGATCGAGTCGGCGAGTTCGTCCGCGACCGAGAGATCGAGATCGCCGTCGCCGTCGAGGTCGTGCGCCCACGTGTATGAGCCGGAAGTGCGCACCTGAAGCGTCGCATTGATCGTGAACGCGCCGGCACCGTTGTTGACGAACACGCGCACCGAGCCCGCGGCAAAGTTCGACGACATCGCATCGATGTCGTTGTCGCCGTCGAGGTCGGCGACGTAACACGCGAGCGGGAACGCGTTGTTCGCCGCCTTCCGCTTCGTCACGACCGGGAACGCGCCCGTGCCGTCATTGAACGCGAACGCCATACTGTCCTCGGCGGAGTTGACAAAGATGAGGTCGGGATCGCCGTCGCCGTCGAGGTCGTTGCACGAACTCTCCCACGGGTTGTTGCCGATCCGGAACGTGCTCGTCGTGGCGAATCCGCCGAGACCGTTGTTCGTCATGATCGTCACGCTATCGGCGAGCTGGCACGCGACGGCGATGTCGATGTGGCCATCGAGATCGAAGTCGCCCGCTTCGACCGCGAACGGCGCGTCCTGAACCGCGCTGTACGTTACGCCCGGCGCGTAGGTGCCGTTGCCATTGTTGTAGAAAAGATAAACCTGATCCGTGAGATTCGATGTCGAGCAGAGATCGATGTCGTTGTCGCCGTCGAAGTCGCCGCCGAACACCTGGCGGACTCGATTGCCCGACGGATACGCGACCGCGGGCGCGAACGTGCCATCACCTTCGTTGATCAGAACGCTGACGGTGTTGCCGAGGATGTCGGCCGTCGCGATATCCTGGTAGCCGTCGTTGTTGAGGTCCTCGCCGAAGCAGCATGAGGGCATGTTGCCGACCGTGTAGTCGACGCGCTGCGGAAAATAACCAGAGCCGAACGGATTGAGGAACGTCGACACGTCGTCGGTGTTTTCATTGGGCACCGCAAGATCGGGCGTCCCGTCTTCATCGAGATCACCCCCGTAGAGGAAATACGGAACATCGGCGCCGCGGTAGCCGACGCGCGGCGACCAGGTCGCGGGCGCGACTCCGGACGCGACCGTGAACGCGAAGTAGTGGCCGCCCGTAAGCGAATCGCCGGCCACCGACGTGATGTCGCGCCGGTAGTTCACGTTGACCATTTCGCCGGGGAAGAACGGTGTGGAGAGGTTGTGCCAGAGAAGCGAGTCGCCCGAGATCTCGAACGAACCGAAGTGGATGCCCGACTCGACGCCGGCGACGCGAATGGCCGAAGCGTCGGGCAGAGTCGCCGGAGTGGCATCGAAGACGGCTGCGATCGTGAAGATGTCAGCGGCGACGCCCAGCTCGTAGCGCGACGGACTCGTCGCGATCACGTCGAACGCGTGCGCGGGAGCCGGAAAGACAGCGGCGGCGAGACCCGCAAGGCCGGCCAGCGCGAGCAGGCCCGCGCGGACAGAACGAGAAGCTCGGTCGGAGACGGGCGCAAAACGGCGGCGCGAGGAGAATTTCAGCATTGTGGTGAGGCCTCCTGGAAGCGGATGATGTCACTGACGAGTTGGGGGCGACGACCATCATAGCAGACGCGAAGTGTGAGCGGAAGGCGGCGCGGCCCGCGTGACGCTTCCCTACGGCAACTCGCGCTCGATCGAGCTGGCGCTCTCGGTGCGTGCGCCCGCGCGCGACGTCTATCAGGCGCTCTGCTACCCCCAGGGGATGGTCCGCTGGCTCGGCCGCGAGGTGACTGGCTTCACGCGCGCGGGCGGCCGCCTCGACTTGCTCCTCTCGCCGGGCGACTGCGGCCTCGAGTCGGGCGAAGATCTCCCGCTTCCGATCACGATTCGCGACCTCGTTCCCAACCGCCACATCATGATGGACGTCGCGGACCAAATCACGGGCCGCCCGCAGCCGCTTCAGATCGACCTTCGTGAGCAGGGGCCGCAGACGATCGTCACGCTTTCGCAAACGGGATTCGATCCGGGCGTGGCGACGGAGCCGATCTATCGCGCCGTCGTGCGCGCGTGGAACTTTCATCTCGCGAATCTGAAGTCGGTGCTCGAGACGGGGCGCGACCTGCGCGCGACGATTCACGGCGAGGTGTTTCGATTCGAGGGGACCGCCGTGTTGCTAGGAATGATGCGCACGCGATCGACCGCGAACTTCGCGGGCCCGCGCGCCGCGGCGTTTCACGCGCTCACGAACAATGAGGCGATCGCGCAGTGGTGGCCAGGCGAGTACGTCCCGCGCGACGGCGAGAGCCCGGGGTTCGACGCGAGCATTTCTGGGGGCGCGGGCGCTGGCGCGAGCACCGCGCGCTCGATTCGCGGCACGCTCTCCGGCTGGAGCGTCCCCGAAAAACTGCGGCTCGAATGCGAAGAAACAACGAGTGCGGGGCCGGTCGCGTCGACGGTGCTCGTCGCGATCACCGAGGAGGCGGGCGGCTCGCGCGCAACCGTGCTCGCGCGAAGCGGCGCGTCGCCCGAGGCGTGGGCGCTCTCGGTGTCCGGCTCACTCCCCGGCTGGGACGGCGTCCTGGCGCGTCTGGCGCGCCACGTCGCGATGCTTTAGCGGTAGCGCGCCGCCCTACGTCGGTTCGATGCGCCGCACCTCGATGCTGCCGCCGTATTTTAGATGCGGGCAGTCGCGCGTGATTGCCACGGCGTCGTCGTAGCTAGCCGCGCCGATGATGAAGTAGCCGGCGAGCGTGCCGCGCACGGCGTCGGCAATTGGCGGCGCCGTTTCGAGCGCGTCGCCGCGCATGCGGCACCAGCGTCCGTCGTAGGCGAGCTTTTCGCCCGTGACGAAGCGCCCCGAGCGCGCCGTGTTACCGGCCCACTCTCCGTACTCGTGCACTCGCGCGACCTCCGCATCAGGCGTCGTCGCGTTCGCATACTCCTCCGACTCGTAGAGCAGAAGGACGAACCGTTCCTGTTCGATCGGCGCGTCGTGAGCATCCATAACACGCAACCTCCCTCCAACAACGAGGCCGCCGAGGAACGCGACGATCGCGGCGGCGGCGGCCATGGCGATCCAACGTGGCGCTCGCTGGCCCACTCGTGCGCCCGATGCGGCCGTGCTTATCGCTCCGCTTACGCGCAGCGCTTCGAGCGTTCGACCCTTTAGCCCAGCGGGCGGCTCCCAATCGTCTCCCCAGGAACGCAGCGCATCGCGTTCCGCCGGTCCCAACTCGTCGCGATCATCAACCATGGTGAACCCCTCTCGCTGCGTGGAGCGCCTCGCGCAACGCGCGGCGCGCTCGGTGGAGTTGGCTCTTGGATGTGCCGGTGTCGATTCCGAAGTGGCGCGCAATCTCTTCGTGCGTGTAGCCCTCGACATCGTGCAGCAGGAGCACCTCGCGATATCCGGTTGGCAGAGCGTCGATGGCCAAACCCAACCGTCGCGCCATCTCGGGGTTCGTCGCGGTCCGCGGCGGGGCTTGCTGCGCGAGCGCCACGATGTTGCGATCGCGTGCTTCTCCGCGAACGCGCTCGCGCCACGCGTTGAGCACGATCCCGCACAGCCATGTGCGCAAGGTCGAGCCCCAGCGGAACTCGTGCAGCCTCTCGACAGCGCGAACCCACGCCTCCTGCACCAAATCCTCGGGCTCAGCGCCCGGGCCGCCGGCGAGTCGCGCGGCGAATCGGTAGAGCGACGGCGTGTGGCGGTCGTAGAGGCAGAGAAACGACGTCTCGCTCCGCGTTCGGAGAAATGTCGTCACGAGTGCTGCGTCGTCGCGTTCCGGTTGCTGCGTCATTTCCCCTCTGTGACGAAATTCCGCGCGAAGGTTGCATACGAATTCATGCAACCCCGCGGCCTGCATCGGACACATAGGTTACGTCAGCCGGCCACACGACCGTGGACTGGCTTCGAGAGGAGGATACGATGAATCGGAAACACGTATGCGTTGCGTTGGCCGGGGTGCTGGCGGCGTCCTTGTTGACCACCCTACCGGGGACGGGCGTCGCGCACGCGTCCAACACCGAGCGCGACGATGCCCGCGCGGAGAGCGCGGTGCCCGAGCCCGCCGCGGCGCGCGCGCTGTTCGAGCGGCTCAAGGGACTCAGCGGCGAGTGGCGAGGCCGCAGCACGAAAGGCTGGGAAGAGACGACCACTTATCGCACGATCGCGGCCGGCTCCGTCGTCATGGCGACATCCTTCGACGCGCACCCAGACGAAACGATGGTGACGATGTTCGCGCTCGACGGCGACCGGCTCCAGCTCATTCACTACTGCGTCGCCGGAAATCAGCCGGAGCTTGAGGCGACGCAGATCGCCAGCGACGGGCTGAGTGCGACGTTCACGTTCACCGGCGGCGGGAACCTGCCGACGCGTGACCGCGGCCACATGGATCAGGCCGTGTTCCGCTTCGTCAGCGATGAACGCGTGACATCCCAGTGGACCTGGTACCAAGACGGCGAGGAGCGTTGGATGGAAGAGATCGAGTACCAGAGACTACGCTGAGCTAGCTCGGTTTCTCGTCCTCCGGGTTGGTCGGGGCACGCGGAGTGCGCGCGAAGATCTCCTCGGGGATGCCGCGCTGCAGGGCGAGCGCGCCGATGTAGACGACGGCGCCGATGACGATCGCGGGGGCGACGCCGAGCGCGCGCGCGGGGAGAACGGCGGCGGCCATCGCGAGCGCCGCGACGATCGGCGCGCGCAACACCGACAGGAATTGGAATGCGATGACGGCGCGCCGCACGTCGAGCATCGAGAGCGCGAGCAGGACGAACTCGGAGACGACGACTGCGAACGCGACGCCGGCCACGCCGAAACGCGGAATGAGCGCGAAGCAGAGCGCGATCTTGACGACGACGGCGATCGCGAGGCTTCGCGCGTCGTGCGCCTGCTTGTCGAATGCCCAGAGGATGCGCCGGAAGTTTTCCCCGAGCGGGATGAGCAGAATCGCCCACGCGAAGATCGCAAGCGTCGTCGCGGCGCCTTCGAATTCGTCGCCGAAGAGAAGCGCGACGATGGGGCGCGCCAGAAGCGAGATCCCGAGCGCGGCGGGGAGCGTGACGGTCGCCGTCGCGTAGCCGAGCCGAGTCACGAGGCGGCTGACGATCGCGGAGTCTTCTCCCTTCGCGCGTGAGATGCGCGGCAGAAGCGCCGTCCCGAGAAACACGTTGATCGTCAGAAGCGCGAAGACGATGCGCGACGCCGCGGAGAAGAGCCCGAGCGTTTCGTGCGCGACGAGCGCGCCGAGGATGAGCGTGTCGACGCTATAGAGAAAGACGCGCAGCACGCGGCCGACGCCGAGCGGGAACGATGCGCGCAAGATGTCGCGCGCGCGCGCCGCGCCGAGGCCGAGTTGCGGCAGATGCCCGCGCCGCGCGAGCAGGAACAGTAGGTAGAGCGCGACGCCGATCTCGGCGGCCGCCTGCACGACGGGGACGCGCGCGATGTCTTCCGGGCCGCGCACGGCGGCGATGACGCCGCCCGCGTAGAGAATCTGCGTGAGCGTCCCGGCGAGCGCGACGACCCCCATGATCTCGATTCCCTGGAAGACCCACGTCAGGCCGGCGGCGAACGAGAGGATGAGCCAGCCGCTCGACGCGATCACGGAGGATTCGAGCGGATTCTTGCCGATGAACGGCAGCGCGGCGAAGAGGATTACGACTGCGGCGATCGCGAGAAGGAATCGCACGGACAAGATCTCGCCGGTGAAGCGGGCGGGCGCCGCGCCGCGCGCGAGTTCGCGGACGCCATAGACGCTCAGACCAAAATCGACGACGAGGATAAACTGGGCGATGATCGCGGTCGCGTAGGCGAGGACGCCAAAGCCTTCGGGCCCCGCGACGCGCGCGAGATACGCGGCCGGCAGGAACGCGACGACCTTTGCGCCGACTTCGCCGATTCCCGCGAGCGCGATGCGGCGTGCGACCGGTTGCAGCACGAACGGTTTCGATCTCCGCGCCCCGCTCGCGTTCGCGTCCGCCATGGTGCGGCAGGATATCAAATCCCCTCGGGCGCCAGGAAACAAAGGCCGGGCGCGCTGGCGCCGATCGCGCTACGGGCTTGCAGCGTTGGCGCGCGCATCGCACGCGCGCAGGAGCGCTTCGGCCTGCTCGGCGGCGCGCGCGGGCGGCTGTTCGGCGAGCACGCGGCGCGCGAGGGCGCGCGCCTCCGCGACGCGACCACGGCTTGCGTAGAGCGCGCCAAGGTTGAGCTGCGCCTCGGCGTAACGTGGCCTCGCACGAATCGCCGCTTCGTAGTGCGAGGCCGCCTCGTCGAACGCGCCGCGCTCGACGAGAATCACCGCGAGATCGTAGTGGGCCTCGGAGAGAAGCGGGTCGTCGCGAATCGCGTCGCGGTAGTGCGCGATCGCCTCGTCGACTTGCCCGCGGCGCAACATTCGATTCGCGAGCTGATATCGCGCGGGCGCGAAGTCGGGCTTGAACTCGAGCACTTGGCGGAACGTCTCCATGGCTTCGTCCGCGCGGCCGAGCTTCGAGAGCGCGAGCCCGAGATTGAGATAGACGACTTCGTAAGTCGGCGAGAGCGCGATCGCCGCGCGATACTCGGCGATGCCATCGTCGATGCGGCCGGCTTCGACGAGCGCATGTCCGAGATGGCCGTGCGCGACCGCAGAGCGTGGCGCGATTTCGATCGCGCGCGTCCAGAGCGATTGCGAGTCGCGCCAGAAGCCGGCTTGCCTCCAAGAGAGCGCGCAGAAGAAGAGCGCCGCGGCCGCGAGGGCGACACGCGGCGCGACGACGCGCACAAATCGCAACTCGTGCGACGCGCGCAACACGCGCGACGCGCCGAGCACATCCGCCGCGACCCACACGAACGCAACGACCGGTCCGATCAGCGGCAAATACGTGTAGCGATCCGCCATCGCCTGCGAACCGACTTGCACAATGCCGCTCACGGGCAGAAGCATTGCGAGGTACCAGAGCCAGCCCGCGAGGATGTAGGGACGCGTGGCGCGAAGGCGCACCGCAACGAGTGTGATCGCCGCGAGCGCCGCGACGGCGAGCGCGACAGCAAGCGCGGAGAGCGGCGGCGCGCCGACATGGCCGGGGAACGGATAGAAAGGAGAGAGACGAAGCGGCCACGCGAAGTGGCCGAGATAGCCGACGGTGGCGACGGCGGCGTTCGCGAGGCGCTCGCGCAGCGCGATCGCGGAGAGCGAGATGGTCGCCGCGTCGGCGGACTGCGCGACGACCGTCGCGATCGACGCCGCGGCCGAGAGCGCGAAAAGCGGCGCCTTCTCGAGCGCGGCGCGCAGAAGTGCGCCGCGCGAGAGAGGCGACACGCGCCCGAGCGGCCAGAAGTCGAGCGCAAGCAGGACAACCGGCAGCGTGACGGCCATCGGCTTCGCGAGCAACGCGAGCGCGTGTGCCGCGACGACGGCGGCGAATCGCCGGCGGCTCGCGCGCGCGCAGTAGCGCGCATACGCGATGATCGCGAGGAAGAAGAAAAACGCGCACAGGAGGTCCTTACGCTCGGAGATCCAGACGACCGACTCGGCGCGCAGTGGGTGCACGGCGAAGAGAAGCGCAACCGCGGCGGCACGCCCTCGCGCGCCCGTAAGCGCGGCGAGCGCGATGAAGACGAGCGCCGCGTTCGCCGCGTGGAGCGCGACGTTCACCGCGTGATGCGCGGCGGCGTTGTCGCGGAAGAGCGCCCAGTCGAATGCATGCGAGAGCCACGTCAGCGGGTGCCAGTTCGCGGCGTAGGACGTTGTGAACATCCTCGCGATGTTGTCCGCCGAAAGCGGCGACAGCATCGGGTTCTCGAGGACGTACGTCGTGTCGTCCCAGTTGAGGAATTCGCCCCGGAGCGCGGGCCACCACGCGAGGATCGCCGCCGCCGCCACGAGCGCGGCGATCAACGCGACGCCGCGATGGCTCGTGCTAGACTGCGCCATCACCTTCCGCCCTGGAGGAGCCATTCGATGCTGCTTTCGCCTTCGATCCGGTTACGCGCGATCATCGCGGCGTCCGTGCGCGTCTGCATCATGGCCGCGATTGTAATTCATGCTGCCCCGCATGCGACTGCCGACACGACGCCGGAGCGCGCGATCCACATCATCGCCGGCTACCCCGACTTCGAGATCGTCGAGAGCGCGCCGATTGAAACGTCCCTCGATCATGCGGACATTCGCAATGCTGAGGCCGTGTGGCTCGAGATGATTCAGAGCGCGAAGACGTCGCTCGACTTCGCCGAGTTCTACGCATCCGAGGACCCGAACGACGCGAACGACCCGATCGACAAGATTCTCGCCGCCATCGAGGAGGCCGCGGATCGCGGCGTGAAGGTGCGCTTCGTCAGCTCGTCGACTTTCTACAAGACGTATCCGCAGATCGTCGATCGGCTGCGCGAATCGATCGGCGATGGCGCGAGCCCGAACTGCGCGAGCGAAGGCCGCGGCGTGCTGCTCCTCGACTTTAAGGCAGTCGCGGGCGGCGTGCTTCACGCGAAGTACTTCATCGTCGACGGCGAGACGGTTTACCTCGGCAGCCAGAACTTCGATTGGCGCGCGTTCTCGCACATTCAGGAGCTCGGCGTGCGCATACACGATCGCGCTGTCGCCGCGGCGATGATGGCCATCTACGACACGGACTGGTTCACCGCACTTACGCAGGCGAAGGTGCAGATGGAATGCGTAGTGCCCTCGGTACGCGAGGACTTTCCGATCGTGAAAGAGATGGCGCCGGGTGAGACGGCGCTCGTCACGCCGGTCGCGAGCCCGCGCAACTTCTTGCCAGGCGGCGTGCCATGGGACGAACCGCGCCTCGTCGCGATGATCGACAGCGCGAAGACATCGGTCGTGGTGCAGCTCCTCACGTACAAACCGATGTCGGGCGGCGAGTACTACGAGGCTCTCGACGGCGCGCTCCAGCGCGCGGCCGCTCGTGGCGTGAACGTTCGCCTCCTCTGCGCCGACTGGTGCAAACGCCCCTCGACGATTCCTCACCTTAAGACGCTCGCCGTCGTTCCGAACTTCGAGGTGAAGATGATCACGTTCCCGGAGTGGTCCGGCGGGTTCATCCCCTTCGCGCGCGTGATTCACTCGAAGTACATGGTCGTGGATGGGCGCGCGTCGTGGATCGGCACGAGCAATTGGGAGCGCGACTACTTCTACGAGAGCCGCAATGTCGGCGTCACAGTCGAGAGCGAGAAGATCGGCGGCATTCTCGATCGCTTCTTCGCGAGCGGATGGGAGAGCGAGTACGCGTATCGCGTCGACCCCGCCGTCGAGTACGCGCCGCCGCGAATCAGCGAGTAACGTCGAGCGGCGCGGGGCGCGGAGCGCACGCTGCACGCGCGCACGGAACGGATCGCCGCGCGTGCGCCTAAGGATTCCCCGCGCGTGTGTCGAGTTCGCGCGCCAGCTCCGCGACATCCGTGACGGGCGCGCGGCACGCGAAGTTCTCGCAAACGTACGCCGTCGCCGCGCCATCGATCGCGCTCTTCCCATCGAGCAGCGGGATGAGCTTCGTGAGCGCCGCGCTCGCGTCACCGCCGCGCGCGCCTTCGTCGAATAGCGCCACGACCGTGTTCGGCAGAAAGCGCTCGCGCACCGCGCGCAACATCTCGCGCGTGCGCGCGTCGTCCGCGCGGCCGACGAGAGCGATCTCGCGCGACGGGCTGAGCGCGTACGACAGCCCGATGAGGTACTCCGGGAACGCGCGCGGCACATTCGCCGCCGCATCGGCGTACGCGCGCAGCGCACCATCCGCCGCATCGCGAAACTCGCCGCGATCGCAGAGCCGCGACAGCCGCAGGAGCGCCGTGATCGCGACCGACCCGCCCGCCGGCGTCGCGTTGTCGTACGGATCCTGCAGCCGCACGATCATCGACTCGTGATCCGCCGGCGTGAAGTAGAAGCCGCCCGTGCTCGCGTCCGTGAAGTCGGCGATGATAATTTCCGCCAAGCGCGACGCTTCGACAAGATACGCCGCGTCGAACGTCGCCTCGTAGAGATCGATGAGCGCGTTCGACAGATATGCGTAGTCCTCGAGGAACGCGGCGCCCTTTGCGGTACCCGCGCGATAGCTGCGCACGAGCCGGCGATCGGGACTCGTCATCGTTTCGCGAATGAAGCGCGCGGCCTCCACCGCGGCCGACGTGTAGCGCGGCTCGTCGAGCGCGGCGCCCGCGCGCGCGAGGCTCGTGATGAGAAGCGCGTTCCACGCGACGAGCACCTTGTCGTCCGTTCCGGGCCGCACGCGCCGACTGCGAATCTCGAGAAGCTGCCGCCGCCCGCCGTCGATCGCCGCGCGCGCCGCCGCCTCGCTCACGCCAAGCTCGCGCGCAACATCCTCGAGCGAGCGCGGAGTGTTCAGAATCGAATGCCCCTCCCAATTGCCGCCGGGACTCACGTCGTAGTACGCCGCGAACACGCGCCCCGTCTCCGCACCAAGTGCCGCCATCACTTCCTCGTGCGTCCAGACGTAGAACTTCCCCTCCTCGCCTTCGCTGTCCGCGTCCTCCGCGCTGTGAAATCCGCCCCCGGCGTCGCGCATGTCGCGCAGTTCGTAGTCGAGCGTCTCGCGCACGATGCGCCCGTAGTCGTCGTTGCCCGTCACGAGAAACGCATCGAGGTACGCCGTCGCAAGAAGCGCGTTGTCGTAGAGCATCTTCTCGAAGTGCGGCACGAGCCACTGCGCGTCGGTCGAGTAGCGCGCGAAGCCGCCGCCCAAGTGATCGTACAATCCGCCCGCCGCCATCTTGTCGAGCGTCACCGTCGCCATGTCGAGAATCTGCGGCGATGCCTTGCGAAGGTGCTCGCGCAGCAAGAGGCGAATCGCCATTGATGGCGGAAATTTCGGCGCGCCGCCGAAGCCGCCGTCGGCGCGATCGAACGTTTGGCGTAGCTCGCCGACGGCGGAATCGACGGCCGCCCACGACAACTCGCCGGGTTCGCCGAACTCGCCGCGCTCGCCGAGGTGTTCGTGAATGCGCTCCGCTTGCCCAACGACCCCCGCGCGATTCTTCGCGTACTCGTCCGAGATCGCGGTGAGCAAGTCGCCGAAGCCCGGCATCCCGCCGCGCCGCTCGGGCGGAAAATACGTGCCGCCGTAGAACGGCTTGCGATCCGGCGTGAGGAACGCGGAGAGCGGCCAGCCGCCGCGCCCCGTCAACATCTGCACCGCCTTCATGTAGATGCCGTCGACGTCCGGGCGCTCTTCGCGGTCGACCTTAATCGAGACGAAGCGCTCATTGAGGATCGCCGCGAGCGAATCGTTCTCGAACGACTCGCGCTCCATCACGTGGCACCAATGGCACGCGGAGTAGCCGATCGAAAGGAAGATGGGCTTGTCTTCGCGTCGCGCCTTCTCGAACGCCTCGTCGCCCCACGGATACCAATCGACGGGATTGTGCGCGTGCTGCAAGAGGTACGGGCTCGTCTCGCGCGCGAGGCGATTGGTGTGGCGCGGCTTGTCACCGGCGCCGCTCTTGGCTGAGTGCGAAGATCCCGACATCGTTCCTCCTTCGGTGCGCGGGCGTCCGTCGCAGCTCGCAAAGAGCGCGGCGATCGCAAGACTCGTGGCGAGCGCGCGGGGCGAAAGCGCAGACGCGAACGCGCTCAAAACGCGGGGCGCGGCGGACGCGCGTTTTCGCGCGCGCGCACGCGCAGGCACCCCCACATCGCGATCACGACTCCGCCGTTGCATGCAGCCCTCCGGACACGCGCATGGCGACGACCTTACCACGCCGGGCCGCACATGCATCTGTGCTAACATGCCCCGCATGTGTCACCTCTTTGCGATCTCGGCAAGCGAACCGCGCACCATCAAGCCGTTCGCGGAGAACCTCGCGCCGTTCGCGACCAAAGAGAACCCGGATGGCTGGGGGCTCGCGGCGATCCGCACGACGCAGACCACGCTCATCAAGGAGCCGCGCTCGTTCGCGAGCGCGCTCGACGAGGGCGGACCGACGGTAACGCGTGCGCTTCGCGCGAACGGCGAAACGCTCCTTTTTCATCTGCGCGACTCGAGCGTCGGCAAGAACTCGATCGACAACACGCATCCGTTTCGACGCCACTTTCTGAAGCGATCGTTCGTCTTCATGCACAATGGCACGGTGCCCGACGTGCGAAAGCTGCCGCTCTCGCGATTGGAGCGCACCGGCGAAACCGACTCGGAGCACGCGTTCCTCTGGTTTCTCGAAGCGATGCCGCCCGCGCCGCCGCGCAACTTCTCGCGCTGGCTGAAGGGCGAATCAGATCTCGTGCGGCGCCTCGGCAAATTCAACTTCGTGCTGGCCGAAGGGAGCACGCTCTGGGCGTACGCGGACACCTCGCTCTTCTACGCCGAACGCGTCGAGCCCGCCGAGGAGGCGTCGCGACCCGCGCGGCCGGCGCGTTCCACGCACTCCGCGAGTCCGGGTTCGCGCCTTCAGCTCGTTCGCAGCGCCGCGGGCGCGCGCGCGTCGCATGCCCCCGCGCGCCGCAGCGCCGCGCGCGTTGTCCTCGTCGCGAGCTGCCCGATGACGCAGAGCGACCGGTGGACGCAGCTTGCGCAGGGGAGCTTGCTCGTCGCGAAGCATGGCCGCGTGCAGGAGATTCTCCAGTAGCATGCGCGCTGTTGTGGCGTTGTGCCTCTTGCTCGGCGCGCAGCCGGCGGCGGCGGCCGGCGCCAAGGCGACGGATCCGCCGAGCGTTCTGCTCATCACGATCGACACGCTGCGCCGCGACCGGCTCGGCTGCTACGGCAGCTCGTCGTGCGAGACGCCGCATCTCGACGCGCTCGCGCGCACCGGCACGCTTTTCGAAACTGTCGTGACGTCGGCGCCGACGACCGCGCCGTCGCACGCGACGATGATGACGGCGCTCTCGCCGCGCGCGCACGGCGTTCTCGCGAATGGGCAAACGCTCGCGCCGCACGCGGCGACGCTTGCCGAGGCGTTGCGCGACGCGGGCTACGCGACCGGCGCGTTCGTCTCGAGCGCCGTCCTCGCGCGGCGCGCCGGCCTCGACCGCGGCTTCGACGACTACATCGAGGCGTACAGCCGCGCCGGCACGCGCCAATCGGTCTCGTCCGCCGAGTCGACGAATGCGCACGCGATTCCGTGGCTGCGCGCGCACGCGCGCGAACCGTTCTTCCTCTGGGTCCACTACTACGATCCGCACCAGCCGTACGAGGCGCCCGGTGTGTTGGGCGAGTACGCCGACGCGGGCTACGCGGGCGCGATGCCGGAGTGGGACGACAATCAGGTGCGCGACTGGATTCGGAGCGGCGACGCTCCGGCGGAAGAGACGCGCCATCTGCGCGCGCGCTACGACGCGGAAGTCGCGTACGTTGACGCGCAAGTCGGCGCACTGCTCGCGGCGCTCGATGCGACGGGCGCGCAGGCGCGCACGCTCGTGTGCGTCACATCGGATCACGGCGAGACGCTCGGCGAACACGCGGGCTACTTCGGCCACTCGCACCAGCTCTACGACACAACGCTGCTCGTGCCCCTTATCGTGTCGCTGCCGGGGCGTTTGCCCGCGCGCGGCATCGTCGCCGCGCCCGCGCGGCTGCTCGACCTCGCGCCGACGCTCCTTGCGATTCTCGAGCGGGCGCCGCTCGCGAACGTCGAAGGGCGCTCGCTCCTTGCGATCGGCGCGGGAATGAACACCGGCGCACGTTCCGACGTTCGCGGCCACGACGCGACGCACGCCATCGACGACGAAGTCGTCGGCTCACCATCGCTCGCCGTCAGCGAAACGCATCCTTCGGATCGCCCCGGGCCCGACGTGAACGTCATCCCGCGCAAGCTCTCGATGCGCAGCGCAGAAGGCAAACTGATCCGCTGGCTCGATTCGGATTCGCTCGAAGTGTTCGATCTCGCGCGCGACCCGGGTGAGACGCGCAATCTCGCGGCGGATGCGGGCGCGCGCACGAGCGCAGCTAGCGACGACGGCGGCGCGGCCGCGCTCACCACGAGGCTCTCGGAGCGCCTCGCGGCATGGGAAAAGGCGATCGGCGCCGCGCTCTCGCTTGAGCCCCTCGACGAAGAGACGCGCGAACGACTTCGGAGCCTCGGCTACATCGACTGACGCGATAGATTCGCGGCTCTACTTCGGCTTCTCGACGAAACCCCAGAAGCCGCGGCCCGGCGCGACCAACTCAGGATCGACTCGCCCGCCCATCAAGTCGCGGACGAGCCGGCGCGACTTGATGCGCGCGTCCACCGCCATGCGGCGACCGGCGTGGCATCCATTGCCGTACTTGCAGTGCCCCTTGCGCCGTTTGCGGCAGTTGCAACCCAGGCTACGCTTGGCGAAGTAGAAACGCGAAGCTTCGCAGACGCAGTCGATTTTCTCGGGGGTGGGGTTGAGCCAGTACGCGAGGTGAGTTTGCTGGAGATGAATGCGCCTGCGGTACAGAGCAACGCGAAGCGTCTCGCGGCGGCGGCGGCAGCGCCGCGGCTCCCGGTTTTCGCGGAACACCTCGTTCGAGGGCTCGGTGCGGTCTTCCCGCCACGTCTCGTTGCGGATCTTCATGATGGCCTCCTTGCGCGGGCGCAACCCGCGCGAATAACCGTTCTCGGAGGCGATGGAACCGATCACGAAGGCAGTGCATCCTCATGGATTCCTTTCCACACCATGTCGAAGCATAGGACCAACAAAGAACGTGCAGCGGCGCCTACATGGCACCGCTGCACCGCCTTCACCGATCTGTGCTACTCACCCGTGCCTAACGAAGAACCACCAGCCTGGTAGACTTCGCCCCCTGAGCGGTCGTCACGCGCCCGAAGTAAACGCCCGCAGCGACACGCCTCCCACTTGACGCCACTCCGTTCCACTGGAATCTGTGATAGCCCGCGACGAGTGTCTCGTCTACGACGTTGCGCACTAGCCGTCCGGACACATCGAAGATTGCGAGTTGGACTCGCTGAGCCATCGGAAGGTCAAAAGACAGTTCCGTAGTGCCGGCGAGGGGATTCGGCGCCGCCAAAAGCCTGGGTATTGACGACACGGTCGCCGCTGGGACTGAGGTAGCTTCGACGTTGCATCCAGGCGTGCTCACGTTGTCGATCCAACCCTCGATATGAGAGGGATCGGCAGCGCGATCGACGCGGAACTCGAGTCGCCCGTTCGCCACTCGGAAGTACTCCGTACCACCGCCCGGGTAGTCGACCCCGCACTGGAAGATGTTGCCCGTCCCAGGTGCATGCGCCATGGCATCGGTGTGAACCAGGGCGCCGCCTTCGTCCGTAATTGTCAGGGATAGTGTCCCGCCTGAGTAATTGAAGGCGTAATGATACATGGTCCCGACGTTGAGAGTCGCGTCGGTGCCTTGGACGGCGCCGGCAAAGAGCCGCACTCGATAGCAGGTCTGATCGTCGTAAACCAATAGGAGCCCCATAAAGTACGGGCCGGCCTCCGTCGTGAATCCGATCGCCGACTCCGCGCCAAAGTTCCCGGGAACAGAGCAATCGGTCATTTTCATGTCGAATTCCATGTCGTCACCGTCAACGACTGTGTGGCTGGTGACCGGAAACGCGCCGTGGAGGTAGTTGTTTGGGTCCTGGAATGAGTAGATGATGGGACCGCCACCGTCAAAGGCATAGCAGGCCGGAGTGGCGCATCCCGGCGTGGTCACGTTGTCGATCCAACCCTCGATGTGAGAGGGATCGGCAG
Organism: bacterium; assembly: GCA_046160485.1. GTDB lineage: Bacteria > Orphanbacterota > Orphanbacteria > JBJXGV01 > JBJXGV01 > JBJXGV01. The sequence goes on from JBJXGV010000010.1 coordinate 94,723, forward strand.
CGCGGTCGACGCGGAACTCGACTCGCCCGTTTGCCCACTGGAAGTACTCCGTGCCGCCGCCCGGATAGTCGACCCCACACTGGAAAATGTCCCCCATCCCAGGTGCATGCGCCATGGCATCGGTGTGGATCAGAGAGCCACCTGCATCCGTAATCACCAGGGATAGTGCACCGCCCGAATATTCGAGCAGGTAGTGATAAGTGGTGCCGACGTTGAGAACCGCGTCGGTGCCCTGATTGCCGTTGGCGAAAAGCCTCGCGCGATAGCAAACCTGGTCGTCGTAAACGAGCAGGATTCCCATTGAGTACGTGTTGTCCTGTGTCGTAAATCCGATCGCCGACTCTGCGCCAAAGTTCCCGGGAACGGAACAGTCGGTGATCCTCATGGCGAATTCCATTCCGTCACCGTCGACAACCGCGTGGCTGGCGACCCCAAACGCGCCGTGGAGGTAGTTGTTTGGGTCCAGGAACGTGAAGACACTGGGATCGGTGCCGTCAAGAGGATAACAGGCCGGAGTTGCGCAGCCTGGCGCACTCACGTTGTCGACCCAACCCTCGATGTGAGAAGGATCGGCGGCGCGGTCGACGCGGAACTCGACTCGCCCGTTCGCCCACTGGAAGTACTCCGTGCCACCGCCGGGGTAGTCGACTCCGAACTGGAAGATGTCTCCCGTCCCCGGTGTATGCGCCATGGCATCGCTGTGAACCAGACCGCCATTCACGTCCGTAATCGCCAGGGACAGTGTACCGCCCGAGTAATCGAACGCGTAGTGATACGTGGTGCCAACGTTGAGAACCGCGTCGGTGGGCCCTTGAACGCCGTTGGCGAAAAGCCGCGCTCGATAGCAGACCTGGTCGTCGTAGACCAAGAGGACTCCCATCGAGTACGTGTTGCCTTGCGTCGTAAATCCGATCGCCGACTCCGCACCAAAGTTCCCGGGCACGGAACAGCCGGTGATCCTCATGTCGAATCCCATGCCGTCTCCGTCAACGACGGTGTGGCTGCCAACCGGAAATGCGCCGTGGAGGTAGTTGTTTGGGTCCAAGAAAGTGAAGACACCTGGGTCGGCGTCATCAAGATCGAGACAAGCCGGCGCCGTTGGGCGATCGCAGCCTGGCGCACTCAGGTTGTCGACCCAGCCCTCGATGTGAGAGGGATCGGCAGCGCGGTCGACGCGGAACTCGACTCGCCCGTTCGCCCACTGGAAGTACTCCGTGCCACCGCCGGGGTAGTCGACTCCGAACTGGAAGATGTCTCCCGTCCCCGGTGTATGCGCCATGGCGTCGCTGTGAACCAGACCGCCATTCGCGTCCGTAATCGCCAGGGACAGTGTCCCGCCCGAGTAATCGAACGCGTAGTGATACGTGGTTCCGACGTTGAGAACCGCGTCGGTGCCTTGATCGCCGTTGGCGAAAAGCCGCGCTCGATAGCAGACCTGGTCGTCGTAGACCAGGAGGACGCCCATCGAGTACGTGTTGCCTTGCGTCGTGAATCCGATCGCCGACTCCGCACCAAAGTTCCCGGGCACGGAACAGCCGGTGATCTTCATGTCGAATCCCATGCCGTCTCCGTCAACGACGGTGTGGCTGGCGACCGGAAACGCGCCGTGGAGATAGTTGTTCGGGTCCAAGAACGTGAAGACGCCCGGGTCGGCATTCAGCGGGTAACATGCCGTTGTCGACGAGGCGTCACACGTGAAATCAACGTCTTCCGCGCAGCCACAGATCGTCTGGCTTGGGGGCGAGAATGTGCACCCGGCCCTCACCGGCGTAATCGTGCAACACGCCGCCGAAATACCTCCTATCGTCCAGTATCCGTTCGCGTCCGTCGTCGTGTACCCGCCGACATCGCAACCCTTGTTCACCTGCACGCCCGGGATCCCATTCCCCTGCGCGTCCCGAATCTGTCCCGACACCGTGTACGGCGGGCCGCAGTCAGTGCCGAATCGCCACAGCGCGACTGTGTTCGAATCGAGCGGGAGGGCCTGCGGACTGCTCGGAAACGAAGTTCTGACGATATTAGAAATCCGGAACTGATCGAGAACGCCTCTCATTGGGGATGAGTAGTTGATAGAATTGGCGAAACCGATTGGCGTGTTGCTGGCGTAATTGACGCTCATGCCAGAAAACGATGTGAAGGCCTTCAATTGCCCATCGCGATAGAGGCGTACCTCGCCCCCTGCAGATACGGTGAGCGCCGCGTGGACGCATTCGGTCATCGGGTTCGGCAGTGGGTCTGGGTCAACGAGATCTATACGGCCATTGGTACTGTTATACCATACGACGGCTGTGAGTTGTCTGGTGTCGGTGATAATGCCAATCGCCCAGCTGCGTCCTGCATCATCACCCTGGGAGACCTTGTCGATAATGGTGCGCCCCAGACTCGCGCCATCAGTGTTGCCAGACCAGCGAAAGAACCCCTCCACTGTCAACTCTTGAATTACTTGAGAAGCGGTTGCTTCAACGCTCCCGTGGTGGTTCAAGTCGAGACTCGTGGGAAGGACTTCGAGAGCCTGCCCGGCGCATTCGCTCACGAATTGCGGTGAACCTACAAAGGTCGCATCAAGGCCGTTCCCAGACTCGTCAGGGATGACAACGTCGGCGCGCGTTGCCGTTGGCTCCGAAACAGATGCGAGAAGAACCAGTGCGAGGACGAGCCCCTTGCTCATGACGCTCCTTTTGGCCCCTCTTGCTGGGCGCGGTGGGGAGAAGAGCAGATTGCTGCCGTGATGCTGCATCGCACAACTTGTGACGGTTGTCGCCATTCCTGATCTCCTTCTTTGGGTTTGGCCTACACACCCAAGCGTGAATGTGCGCTCGGAGGCGTCAGCGGCGTCGCCCGCGCCTGCGCGACGTCTGCGACTTGACGCACTGGACTTCTTGTGAAGAGAAAGATCGATCGCCACGCTCTTGTCATAGATGGAGCGGCATTGCTGGGACAGAGGGAGGTTGCGTTGTGAGAGCGCGCTTGCCGGGTAGCCGCCGGGACGCACACAGAAGACCCACTCTCGACTCATGCACTCTCCCGACTGAGCAGGGGTACTCGCTCGGGCGGATGGCGAATATTCTTGGGCGTCAGAGCGAGCGCGATGAGGAAGGACCGACTAAGATGCGAGCGCCACGAACTGACGTTCTATGGTCGTTCAACCCTGGGAGGGGCTACGAGGCACCGTCGGCCGGATCACGATGCAAGAATGAACGCCCACATCGCAAAGCACTCCGTCCGATTCCTCGGTTCCATTGTTCCCACCCCGTTGATGATACGAACCGAGCCCGTGGCTTCTTACATCGCATCGACGGTCCGTGGAGTGCGTCGTTGACGCGCTCAGGAGCGCTGACTGATAATGAGCCGTCCGTTGAGCGGCTGATCGGTTCACCCTTTCCCCTGGATGGGCGTGGCATCGTATTCGCAAGCAGACGACGCATACAGGCGACTCCGTTGCTTTCTGAGTGCGTGCGAGATGCCAGGCGCTCGTGCCTTCGCGATCAGCCGTTTCGTGCTTGTGCTTCCTCCAGCGTTCGTAGGGCGGCAATCGCTGCTGGATGAAGTTGGACCAGAACTACTGGCGGCCACTCACGATCGCCGGTATCGCGTCCTCGACCCCGAGATCGCCGCCGTCATCGAGCGCGGGTGCGGTGTTCTGGGCATCGAATGCCCGCCGAATCCAACGCGGTCGATCGTGGCGAGCGACCGTGCTGGCGGCGTGGAACCCGGCGTAGTCGCAGCTCTCGTCCCCGTCTATTTGAGCGTCCCTGCCGTGGAGGACGGCGACGAGCAAACCGGGATCGGTTTCCTCGTTCGCATCGCCATCCGAGCCCGCCCGTTCAATCACGAGTCGAGCCCCGTGCGATGGACCGGGCCGGACCAGAAGCCGCTCCAGATCGGACTCCGCCCCCTCGAGGCTGTGAGCCAGGATGCGCTCGGCGCGGCGGTGTCTTGCATGGCGGTCCGGCAAGACAGACGATCGCTCTGGCGTGGAGTAGATGCCCCAGCACGACCGCTGCGCCTCGTGTTCGACTGCAGCGTTACCGAGTCGGAAGCACCGGTTGTCGGCGACTCCGCTGGGCTGGGGATTGCTGTCGCGATGCTGTCGGCGCTGGACGCCGCCGAGAATCGCGGGGCCGGGTCGTTCCCGCGGGCGGACTGGGCTTGGACGGGGCGAGTGCTCCCCTCCGGGGAAGTCGCCGCTGTGGATGAAGCTTCGCTTCGCGCCAAGGTTCGTGCGGCGTTCTACGCGGGACTCGCGGGAATCACCGTCGCGAAAGCGCAGACCGCCCTGGCGCGGACGGCCCTTCCGTCTGGCGCAGGTTCATTCGCAATCGTCGGAGCTGCGTCCGTTCGGGAATCTCTCGATGCTCGCGAATCCGTCCGTCGCGATCGACTACCCGCCGACTCCATCCGCGAACCCATCGCGAAAAAGCGTCTGCCGCTGCGGACTGCGCTCGCCGTGCTCACGATGATCATCTTGGCTGGCGTCGCGGGGGTTCGCGAGTATACAAACGGCAGCACGCAGGGTCCGACGGCCGAGATTAGAGACAACGCGATCGACTTGTCGTACCAGGGTGGGGCACCCGCTCGCACCTATCGCGATCCCGCGGGCCGGGCCTTTGCTTACACCACAGTCGCGTCGCACCTTCCCGGCGATCCGGACGGCGAGGCGCGCCTCGTGATCGTCGTTCGCGCGGGATTCGGACTCCCGGGCTCGGTCGAGGTGCGCGATCTCAAGGACTTCAGCGCCGTTTGGGAGTACTTCCTCGTAACGAGCGGTCTCCCCGTCGAGCCGCGCAAATCCCATCGCGAGATCGTCTACAACGGAAAGGCGGGGCTCGTCGAGGATCTAGACAGTGACGGCGACAACGAAATCGTGGTGTCGTTTTCCGCACATCCATATTCGCAATCGGTGCTCTCGATGTTCGACGACGACCCCGTTCCCGCAGGTGCGGTCCTGCACAACGGACACATCGAGGCTCTCCAAAGCATCGACTGCGACAGCGAGGGCCCCCCGGAAGTCGTCGCGGCCGGATATCACGCCGCGTCGGATGGCGCCGCCGTGTTGCTCCTTCGCGCGAGCGATTTCCGCAGCCTGAAGAGCGCTGGTTCGGCCGTCGCTACCGATTCCACCTCGACACCGGACTCAGCCGCACAAGCACCGACATGGGACGCGAATCGCCAACCGTGTCTCGCACACTTTGTGTTTCCCGTTCTGCCCCGCATAGCTGAGGAGTTGGGAGTTCAAGCGATGCACGTTTCAACCCGCGCGCTCGAAATCGTGACGGCTCCCGGCGAACCGCCGACGATTCGACTCGCGGTGGGCGTGCCGTTGCGCGACCCGCTGAGCGACGCGTACCTGATCGGCGTCGCGCCACCGCGAACTCTGGTGAACGTGAGCCCCAACGCGCCTTTGATTCAGGTCGCCGAGAGCTGGATCGACGAGGGACGGACAAGCGTCAACTTCACGTCGCGTGAAGTGATCGACGAGTGGCAAAGCACGTTTCGTGTGTACACACACGTTCAACTGGGTCCGGTCGGCCTGGGGAGCGATGAGGGGTCTTCGTTGCAAGACCTGGATGTTGTGGCCGCCGCCAGGACCGTCGAGAAGTGAGCCGGTACGTTCGCGGAGAAGACGATCCTGTTCCGTGGACCGACATCATCCGTCGCTGTCTCGCCGGGGACAGCAAGGCGTGGGACATTTTTTACAAGGAATCCTGGCCGATCATCTATCCCATATTCTATTGGCTGCCGAAAAATCGTCAGGACGCCGAAGATTCCTGCCTGGAGTTTCTTCTGCGCCTGCTGGACAAAGACGGCCAGCGGCTACGCGACTACGACGTTCGGCGCAATAGCTCGTTTCGCGCGTACTTGACCCGTTTGGCGATACACTTCGCCATCGATCGCAGTCGTTTGCGCGAACATAAGGACGCGAACCGTTGGAGCGACTGGGACGATTACCGTGATACGTTGCCATCACACCTGGCGGCGGACTCGTTCCTAGCCGAGCAGTTAGTCCGTGACGCCATCGCTCGCCTCAAACCGAAGGAGCGATTCATCATCTGGATGCTGGAAAACGGGCTCGCCACCAAGGAGATTGCCCGCGTTCTCAAGAACTCCCCCAACGCGACGTACGCGGCAGTCATGCGCGCGCGGGAGTCGCTCAGGAAGATTTTGGATAGCGATGCGGCGTAAGAATGCGCCCTCAGTGATCGTATTCCAATTGACAGAGCGTCGCGGACGACGTCTGGCCGAGGGCCGATGAGCCACCTGAGCGACACCGAACTCGCGCGCATCGCAGCGGGTATCGAGGGCGTAGCCTTGACCGAAGGCTCAGAGCGTCACCTCGAAGAGTGCAAGGACTGCGCGTATCGCCTGGCGGCCCGAGTGAGAGCCATGGGCGAGGATGAGCACTCGACTGCGGTCGACAACTCCGGCGCCCCGCCGCCAAGCCCTCAGGCGGTTGCTCAATTGCGCTCTGCGTTCGCCGTCGCGAGCGCGAAGTACGGATGGGGCCGCCCGCGCATACTCGCGTTGATTCCTATGCGAGCGCAGTACGAGCTTCCGGGAACCACCGGCGAGGCGCATTCGGTGATTCCGGCCGCCGCCCGCCCTGCTGGCGAGCTACCGTCATTCCGCACCGAAGACGACCAGGCGGTGGTGCGGTTCGACGCCGCGACGGCGAACAGGCCGACCCGTGCGCAACTCCTGGCTGACATCGCTTGGTTCGGAGCTGGAGCCACGCTCCACTTTGAAAATCCTGCACTCGCGTTTCCGTTCGATGCGAACGGCGGCGCGGATCTCCCCGGAATTGCCGCCACCGATGTTCGCGTGGGCAATATGCGCGTCGAGCGAGACATCGGCGAAGGAGAGCACAAGTAACTCGGCGCGTTCAGGACCTCGGGCAGCAGCCCCTTCCTCGTCCGCACCTGGCCAGACCACCACACGGCCCCACGCCGGTCCGCGCCGCGGCGTCGTCGACGCCTCGCCCTGTGCTCTTGCCCCTGTTAATGCGACCGACTTTAGCACCCTCCATGTCGCCGGCGTGAAACTCGTGTCGACGAGCGACTCACTCGGGTTGCCCGTCCGTTCGATCCAACTCGCCGGGGAATGGGCTCCACATCTTGATCCAAGCATGTCGATCCGCTGGGGTCTCCATCCGAACGATCCCGCCAACGCTCACCCGTCTTGGCGACCACTCATTGGATTCGGCGCCGGCCTCGGAAGAAGCGGGTCGCTCTGAAGCCGCGCCTAGCGCGTGGAGATCACGACCATCTGCCGGTCGGCATCGTAACGCGTGCGGTCCCACTCGCGAGCAAAGGCGTACTGGATGGCGGGGAATTGAGTGTGCTCGACAGCCTCCACGCGCACGACTTGGAACCCGTCTTCCGTCGGCTCGCAGGACCTCTGATACATGCCGAACGCGTTCACGACCGAAGCGTCCTCCGGCACGTCGCTTAAACCCCACCCAGCCGGCAGACGAACCGTCGCAGTTGTTTCGCTCATGTATGCATACGGCAGGCAAATGTCTGTTCGTCGATGGTCCGCGGTAAAGATCTCCTCGGCGGGCGCGATAAGAGCTAGTGGCGCAACGAAGACAGTCTGGTCGACGCGTTGACCCATCGCGGGCAGCTCGATCTCGTAGGCGACGCGGAGGGATTCGGACGGCGAGTCGATTCCTAAGGCCTCGAATTGCAGCACCCGCCCGCCGGGCATCTGTTTGGAAAGCGCTGCCTGGTAGTGTCGCCTTAGCGTCTCCGTGCCGCTGCCAGCGAGTTCCTGCCGAAACGAGAATGCGGCCTGCCCAGTGAGGAGCACGTCGACTGTTCCCGTGCAGTCCAGGCTCTCTGAAAGCTGGAGGGAAACGCGGTGGATCTTCTGGTTGGCTGCTGCCGTCGCCCGTGGCAAGCGAACGAGGGCGGCCTCATCGCTCGCCCCCACTACAAGCGCCAGCTTCCCTTCGACGGAGGCGGGGAGTCGACCGAACGCCACGGATTTCGCGGTCGGGTCGAAGAAGAGCCACTGGTCGGACCGCGCCGCCATCAGCCCTGTCGAGTCGTCAGGCCCGATGGCCACAATGCAGTGATTGAAGGCGTAGGGCGACGGGAAATCTCGACGCAGCGGCTCCCACTCCGCACTGTTCGTGACGACCGGGAACGCGGGGACGCCTGCCTTTCGGAGCATCGCGACGAGCAAGCACGCCATGTCTTTGCAGTCACCGAACCGGTTTTGGTAGACCTCCGTGGCCGCGTGCGGTCGCCAGCCCCCGTCGTCGAGATAGATCTGCTCATAGCGAATCGACGACTGAACGAACGTGGCGATGCGTCGCGTCACCGCGGCGCTCCGGGGTTCAGCGCCATCCGGGTCGACCGCCGCGTCGCCGAGCCCCTCGTCTGCAGCGAGAGCACCCGATTGGAGATCTTCGTGCCAATCCGAAACCGCATCCCAATCTACGATCGCACCAGAAACGCCTTCGGGACATTTGATCGTCACGTAGAAGGTAGGGGCGAGCGCCTCGATTGGTGGGCACAGCGGCTCAGCCTCAGGCGGGCCGGCAATGCCTTCGCGGACCCACATCACCAGTCCGGTGCGAATGCTGTCTGGAACCACCGGGGATGGCACACTCCCGACATCGGGGTCGACCCAGAACCCAGCCGCCTCCCACTGGTCGGGCAATCTCAACTCATACTCCCATCGAACCACTGGCACTTTCGTGCGACCAGGCCAGTCGCTTAAGCACAGCCCGGGCGCCTCGTCGGAGTAGCGACACTCGAAGGCGACGACCGTGCCGGGACCGACTTCCGGGATAACGAGACCAACCTGTCGAGCGTCCGAAAAGAGTTCTCCGCCGAGGACCTGGGTCGAAAGCGCCTTCTTCAAGTGTTCCGTTTTGCCTGAGGAGTTGCGCCGCCAGCCATCGAGCGCCTCCACGCGGCGCCAAACGTTCTCCCAGTACCAGGCCGCGTTGCATCCTTGCCCACTCCCGTCGCGGATATCGTAGACCTTGCGCTCAAGCACCGTGCGCCGCCCGCGTTTGTCGAGTGAGACCCGCCGACTGCGGTACACCTCCACGACGGCCTCGTCCGGGAATAGTGCGCGGCCTTCAGCAATGGGTGCATTGTCGAGCCATTCCGGTGAGGCCAAGAGCGTGCCCGGCAACATAGTGACGGTGGCCGCAACGAAAGCTACCGTTGGCAGCAAGCCGCGCGTTCGCGCACCTCGGTTTTGACACACGCTAGTCAGGATCGCCACGAGGGCGTTCACCCTCGGCAGCCAGCGCCTGTTTCAGAACGACTGGCACAGCGTCGGACTTGTAGACAGCGGCGAAGTAGTCACGGAGCGTTGGCGCGGTCCGCGCGGTAAAGAGGCATTCGGCGATTCGCAACGATCGTTCTCGCGTGATCCGAGAAGGCTGATCGTTCGTGCCGCCGCTGCGCTCCCATCGCGACGTGAACTCCGCGAAGGAGGACGTGGCGGTCGAATCCGCGGGGATGCTCTCGATTGCGTACCCGGCAGGGGCCGACAGACTTACTTTCGACCTGTAGATCACAGGGTACGGCAAGTGGATGTCTGTATGACGAGCGCCTTCGGGAATCCGGTAATCGTCCACGCGCAATTGACCGAGAGCGACGAGCACCCGCGCGCCTGCCGTTTCCACGAGTCCCGTGGCCTCAAGGCTGCACGCGTAGATCCGAGTGAATCCTTCGGTCGAAGTCGTTTCCTCGAATGCATTCCACGCCTGCCCCTCTCGAAGGGCGAGTTTCTTCAGGGCGTCGTCAACGTTCGTCTCGCTGATCCGAGACGGAGCCCAATCCTCGTCGAACTCGCTTGTGCAGTGACGGGTCACAACCATGCGGCCGCGGAGTTTGCCGTCGAGATATGCCGTAACGTCGATCACTTGATCGACGGTATTGGCTTCGGCGGGTTGGATCGGCACAGACGCGGTCGCTGGAAAGGGTCGTGTCTTTCCGCTTCCGAGGTTCTCAATGAGCACGCCGGATCCCTGCGCCTGCCACGGAATCCCGGCCGTCACCGCCACGGGGATCGCGGGGAATACCCAACGAGCGTCATCGACGCGATCCTGCTTCTTCTTCACCACGACACCCTGAAGCCAGAACTGCCGAGTTGCCTCCCACTCTTTCACGAATGCTGCCCTAGAGCGGTCCGCAGCCCAGAAGATCGAGGCATCGTAACCGAGTCGCTGCAGCATCTTCACCAGGAGCAGGTTGATGTTCTCGCTCGTGCCAATTTTGAGGGCCAGCAAGTTGTTAACAGTGCGGCACGACTTGATCTCATCGGGGCCCTCACCCGGGGGAAATGATAGCTCGTTGTCGATTTCGGCGTGGATGCGTGCGACACAGTCCGCGAGATCCGCACTGAGAACCCGGGGCCGCCGCTCGATCTCTTTCATCCACCACTCCAGGCGATCCGCCTCCCCAAGGAATATCGCTCGGCGTCTCGCGGCCTCATCCGCGACCCGTTCCCAATACGGGTCCTCCTCTTCGAGGTCCGGGCGCACGTAATGCCCATAGAGCCGCGCGGCAATCAGTTGTTCCGGCGGTTGGAAAGGTTCGTCGGGCAGAGCTGGCAGATTCCGAAAGCTAACCCTGAGCTGACGGGGTTTCTTCGTGTCGGGCAACTGCTCGACGGAGCCGAGAAACGTGGCCCCGTTTGCGATGATCCACGCCGGGACATACGGCGATCGGGAAAAATCCACGAAGTGCCAGTTGAGGGTTGCCTCCGCGGTGAAGTCGCGGTGTTGGAACTGGACGAGTGGCAAGTTGCCCCAGGGCGCTTCGCGCGTGCCAAAGTACTCCACGATGTCGCCAAGTTCGACGCCCTTGAACGCGAATACCCGCGCCTTTTCATGTCGACCACCGAACGACAGAATCGACTTGTCGTGCATCTCGTCGTCATTTACGGGGATCACTCTTCCATCCGGCTTTACCGTTCGCGCCTTGAGTTCCCATAGCTTCTCGTCGTCATCGAACGGCACCGTGACGGAGCCGTATGATTCCCGACCGCGCTCGTCGAACACACGTATCCGCCGGTAGAAACTGATAACTGTGATGCCACTCTGGATGTCCTTGTCGTCGACGATGTGGCCGTCGAAGAGGATTGCGGCGTGAAGGCTACCGAGCGATTCGTTGGGAGCGATAGCCCAAGTGGAATCGGAGATCGGTAGCCACTCGTGGAAGCGTTCGCTCGCCAGGCCACGTGTCGCGAACGCGATCACCAAGAGGAGGGCGGCAAGGGACTGGAAAGTAGCTCGGCCTGGAAATGGACGAAGGGGCTCTTGCTTCATACGGGAGATGTCTCCCTTGAGGAATAGTTTACGTCGGCTGGGCATCGGTCGGCGCGTGGCTCTTGTCGGCGCGACAAGCCACCCGCGGCGTCCAAGCCCGCGCCCGCGCTCCCTTCGCACAATACGATCCTGGATCGAGATTTCTTCCATGGAATCGCGCCGCGAGGCTAACGTCGGCCTCAGAGCGTGAGCGTCCTCAGCCGCGAGCTGAGGCGGTGTTCGTCGCGGAACAAAGCCATCGGTGGAGTCGGCGGTCCATCTCTCCTGAACAAAGTACGCCGACACCTCGTTACTGAAGTTTCGTTCGCGCATCGCAGGTCGACGACCTCGCGTTCGACTCTCCTCGTCGGATGATCCCGTCCGTCGTAGGATCTGCATGCTTCCGATCTTCATGCTCGGCCCGCAGTATTCAGACCCGCGGACCCACCGGCGAACCGTCGCTCCTTCACTGCCGGCGAGAACCCTGATGTCCCACGACCGCGTTCCATCGTAATCGGGGCCTCCGGAAAACTCGGACGACTCGAACCGTGGAGCCATCCCGGCAGCGCTGGCATACTACATCGTCAAGAACGGCACCGACAGCATCGTCGTGACAGCCGCAGGCAAGATCGAGGCGGACTTCACTCGAGATGGCGAACTCGAGAGCTCTTCCGAGGAGATCGAGAGAAACCGCTGAGCCTGGACGTGGAAACGAAGCCGGTGTTGCGCGCGAGAGCGAAATGCGCACACGAATGGGGCGATGACGATTGAGGTTCGAGCCGGGCTACGGTGGCGTTACGCGCCGACGGGGGCGCTGATCGCGGCGCGGTAGGCGTCGAGCGTTGCGTGCGCGGCGGCTTCCCACGTGTAGCGCGTGCGTACGGTCGCGGCGAGCGCGGCGGGCGGCGGCGCATTCCACGCCGCGACGACGGCATCCGCGATCGCGCGAGGATCGCTCCCGTCGCAGTAGCTCGCGAGATCGCCGAAGTAGTCGCGCACGTCGTCGCATTCGCCCGCGACGAGCGCGCAGCCCGACGCGGCGGCCTCGAGATTCGCGAGGCCCGGCGTCTCGAGGCGGCTCGGCAACACGAAGACGCGCGCGCGGCGGTAATACTCACCGAGCCGCGACGACGGCACCTCGCCTTCGAAGCGAATTGCGCCGGCGGGCGCGAGCGCCGCCGCGGCGCGCACCGACTCGAAATACGGCGGCAGAAACGGGTGCCCGCAGAGAACGAGCGGAATGCGACCCGCGAGGCGCGGGTCCGACCACGCGCGCACGAGTTCGAGCACGCGCTTGCGTTCATCGATGCGTCCGACGAAAAGCGCGATGTCGCGCGCTTCGAATGGAACGTCGCCCGGCGCGGGCAATCCCTCCGGCTCGATTCCGTTCGGCACGATCGCCACCGGCGCCGTGCGACCGAAATCCGCCGCGAGCTTCGCCGCCTCGGAGCGCGAGTTCGGCAGAAGCGCGTTCGCGCCGCGCACCATCTCGAGTTGCTCGACGAACGCGTTCATCGCGTACTGCCGCGGATTGTAGATCGTCGAGATCACGACGGGCACGCCACACCGCCGCGCATGCCGGAACTGACGCAGTGTCCAGCCGCCGATGAGATTGAACAGGTGCACGACGTCGACACCGGCCAGATCCGGCTCGAGCGCATCGCCCTGCGTGACGTCGACGCCGAGATCGCGCAGGCGACGCGCCGTCGCGTCTTCCTGCACCTGGTCGCCGCCCTTCCACGGAAGATTGCGCGGCCTATTCAATAGGAGAGCTTTGAGTCCGCCGGCCATGTTGATCGTTTCGGCGCGATTTGCGGAAGGCTTGAGCGAAATGTGCGGGATCGCGCGGTTTCGTCGGCGCGGGACGCAGGAGCGCCGCTGCGCGGTAGCAACGCCCGAACGACCCCGCGATCCGCGAACGCAGCGTGCGCGCCGTGCGCAGCATGCGCGCGAACGCGGCCCGAAGCTAGAAGCCGGGGTCGCGAAGCCGCTTGTGCGTGACGGGCCCGAGACGCTCGGCGAGCGCGCCGAGCCGCGCCGCCGGGCCGATCAGCGTGTACGCCAGATCGTCGCGCGGGAAGACGCGCCGCGCGCACTCGTTCACGCGCGCGGCCGTCGCCGACTCGACGCGTTCGAGGTAGCCGTCGACATACGCGCGGTCCATCCCTCGCGCCTCGAGGAGCGCGACGACGTCGGCGATCTGATCCGACGTCTCGACCGAAAGCGGAAACTGTCCGCGCAGATAACTCTTCGCGGCGCGGATCGCGTCGTCGCCAATGCCTTCGTCGTGCAGGCGCCGAAGCTGCGCGAGCGCCAAATCGAGCGCGCGATCGGCGTGCTCAAGCGGCGTGAACGACGAGACGCAGAACGGCCCGGGCTGGCGGCGGCGATAGAACGCGGCATGCACGCCGTACGTGAGCCCTTCTTCGACGCGCAGCGCCATGTTGAGCCACGAGGTGAACTGCCCGCCGAGAATCGTGCACGCCAGTTGAATCGGCGCCCAATCGGGATCGCCGAACGCGACGCCGACATTGCCGAAGCAGAAGTAGCAAGTCTTCTCGTCAGGCTCGTCGACGAGCAGAACACGCGAGCTGCGCACGCGGATCGGAGGGTTCGGGTCGAGATCGGCCGCGAGCATTGCGCCAGGTACGTGCAGCGCTCCCGCGCTCCGTGCCGCGCGCGCGGGCTCGGCGGCGCGCCACGCGCCGAACACGCGCTCCACCTCGCGCGCCATCGTCGCCGAATCGAAATCGCCGACGAGCGCGATCGTCACACGGGCCGGGTCGAACACCGACTCGTGATACGCGACGAGGTCGTCGCGGGTCACGCGCTGCAAGCTCGCTTCGTCGCCGCCGGCGGAGCGGCCGTACGGATGGCCATCGAATAGCGCGGCGTCGAAGTAGCGCCCGATCACCGACGGTGGGTAGTCCTTGTCCGCGCCGATGCCGTCGACGGAGATCTGCACGCGCTTCGCGATCTCTTCGTCGGGGTACGCGGGCTCCATGACCGCCTCGGCGATCAGATCGAGCGCAGCGCCGGCGTCACGCGAGAGAAACTCCGCCGAGAGATGTCCCTCGTCGTGATCGATGCCCGAGCCGTAGATGGCGCCGAGCGAATCGATGGCGAGCGAGAACGCCTCGGCGCTCCGCCGCCGCGTGCCGCGCCGCAAGAGAGAGAACGCGAGCGAGCCGAGCCCCTCCTTGCCGCGCGGATCGGTGCGCGCCCCGCCGTGCACGAGAATCTCCATCGACACGAGCGGCAGTTCGCGCTTCTCGACGAGGAGGAGCGTAAGTCCGTTCGTGAGCCGCCGACACTCGACCGGCGGTATCGCCGCCCACGCAGTCATCGCGCCACCCATCGCGGTTCCGTTGCCGCCTCCGTCACGACGTTATCCTGCGCAATCTCGCCGCGGCGCCGATCATCGCGTCACGCTTCGCACGCTTCCCACGCGTCTCACGCCTCGCCGCCGATATCGTGGCCCGCTTCGACGCCGGCGCCAGCTCCCGCGTGGTCATCGTCCGCGGGAATAAGCGTCGCGACGGTGCGGTTCTTCGTGGTGAAGACGCTCGACGCAACGCGCATGACGTCAGCGGCCGTGACCGCATCGAACGCCGCGGGGCTGCGAAACGCCTGCGCGAAATCGCCGAAGAAAACCTCGCAGGAACCGATCGCGCCCGCGCGCCCCGACATCGTCTTCATGCCGCGATAGTGGTCGGCGAGCCGTTGCCGCTTCGCCTTCGCGAGCTCGTCCGCCGACGGGCCCTCGCTCGCAAGCCGCGCGATTTCTTCGTAGAGGAGGAGTTCGGCATGTGTCGTCGTCTCCCCTTCGCGAATCTCGCAGCTGACGCTGAACAACGTCGGGTCGACCGTGAGATCGAAGCCGCCCGCCACCGAGATCGCCGCGCGCTCGCGATGCACGAGTCGGTTGTAGAGGCGCGACGAGTGTCCCGTCAGCAGCAGCGACTCGACGATGCGCAGCGCGAAGAAGTCGGGATGGCGCGCGCTCGGGATGTGCCACGCGGCGGAAAACGTCGCGAGGTGCGAAGGGAGTACAAGGGTAATGCGGCGTTCGGTCTCTTGCGGCGGCTCCATCGCGCTCACGGCGGGCGGCGGCGTGCCGGCGGCGACGCGGCCGAACGTGCGCTCGGCGAGAGGCACGAGCGCGTCGGCGTCGAAGTCTCCCGCGACGACGAGGAGCGCGTTCGCCGGCGAGTAGTACGTGCGGTAGTAGCGCTCGAGATCCGCGGGACTCCACGAGGCGATGTCGTCCATCCACCCGATCACGGGCCAGCGGTACGAGTGCGTCGTGAACGCAGCCTCCCAGAGCCGCTCATCGAGGAGCGCCTGATTGCTGCTCTCGACCATGCTGTGGCGCTCGGCAAGCACCACACCGCGCTCCGACTCCACGACATCCGGATCGAGCGCGAGCCCCTGCATGCGATCGGCCTCCAGATCGAAGACGGTCTCGATCGCTTCGCGCGGGAACCAGTCTTGGTAGACCGTGACGTCTTGCGTGGTGTACGCGTTGTTGCGGCCGCCCGCGCGCTCCATGATCACGTCGAACTGCATGTGGCCGTGCGTGCGCGTGCCGTTGAACATCATGTGCTCGAAGAAATGCGAGAGGCCGGTGAGGCCGGGGCGCTCGTTGCGCGATCCGGCGCGGTAGAAGAGATAGAGCGCGACGTTGGGGATCGCACGATCGGGCCACGCGAGAATCGACAAACCGTTCGAGAGGCGCGCCGTGCGGACGGTCGACGCGTCGAGCGGAGCCATCGCGGCGATCAGTTCGCGCGCAGCGCGGCAGCGACCGGGCTTCTCGCGGCCTTCAGCGCCGGAAGAACCCCGCCAATCACGCCGAGCACTGCGGAGAAGATGAGCCCAGCGGCCACAAGCGCCGGCGTGATCCGGAAATAGAACGCGACCTCGCTGAAGCTGGCCCAATTTGTCGTGCCGGTCGAGAGACCGTTAAACGGCAGCGCGAGCAAGCAGCCGATGACGCCGCCGAGCAGCGCGATCAACACCGACTCGATGACGAATGCGGTCGTGATCGAGGCTGGCGAGAACCCGATCGCACGGAGTGTCGCGATCTCGCGCGTGCGCGCGTCGACGGCGGCGTACATCGTATTGAGCGCGCCGAACACCGCGCCGATCGAGATGACGGCCGCGATGAACGTGCCGAGGAACGTCAAGATCCCCGACATCATCTGAGATTGATCGCTGTAGTACGTGCGCTCGGGGAACACTTGCAGACGCATGCGCGGCTCGGCCTCGAGTTCCGTCTTGATGGCCTCGGCCTGCGTCGGGTCCTTCATGCGAAACGTGACGGACTGAAAACCTTCGCGCTGGAACGATGAGAGGATGACTTCGACGTCGCCCCACATCTCGGACTCGAACGCGCTGCCGCCGGAGTCGAAGATGCCCACGACGCTCCACGGGTCGCCGCCGATCATCGCGGTATCGCCGACGTTGAGGTTGCCGAAGCGGCGCGCGAGCGCCTTGCCGACCATGAGCTCAGCGAGGCCGGGCGTAGGCTGGCGCCCCTGCGTGACGCGCACGTACGGCCGCACCTCGAACGCCGCCGGCGAAACGCCGCGCACCGTCACGTTGGCGACAATGCCGTCCTTGCGCGGGATGTTGACGATGATGACGGCCTCCGCGGTGGCGAGCGGCGTCGAGCCGTCCTTCGCGGTGGCGACGGCCGCGTTCGCGAAGAGAATCTGCGTGGCCTCGCGGTCGAGACCCGACTGCACCTCGGACGTGGCGCCCGAGCGCACCACGAGGATGTTGTCGGCGCGCCCCGTCGAGACGAGCGCCTTCTTGAAGCCGCTCGAAAGCGCGAGGAACCACACGAATATAAACACGACGAGCGCGATGCCGAGCGCCGTCATGAGTGTGGCGACGCGGCGCGCCGCGACGTTGCGCACGTTATAGACAAGAGGCAGCGCCATCTACACCTCTCCGGTTCGCGTTGATGTCCTCGATGTTGATCGCCTCGCCGTCATCCGACGTTCCGCAGCGCTTCGACGATGCGCAGCTTCTGCGCGCGCCGCGCGGGAACGATTCCCGAGATCAGGCCGATCGCGACGGCGATCGCAAGGCCCGCCACGACCGTGGACCACTGCACGTTGAAGTCGGGGAAAAAGCCGCCCATCGTGAAGCCGCTCGCGTCGTACATGAGTTTCGCGACGACGGTGCCGAGCACGCCGCCGATCATCGCGACGAGCATCGACTCGGAGAGCAGCAGGCGCTGGCACGTGTCGTCGTCGAAGCCGAGCGCCTTCATCGTGGCCAACTCGCGCGTACGCTCGCGTCCCGCCATGATCATCGTGTTGGCCGCCACGAGCACCATCGCGATCACGACCGCCGTGCCGATGAGATAGACCATCGTTTTCATGCTGCCCATCATCGAGTTGAAGCTCTGCTGGAAGGCCTGCTCGGATTCGGTGAGCGTGCGCGCGCTCGAGTTGTCGAACGTCGCGTCGATGGCGGCGCTCACGCGCGCGGCATCGGCGGGGTTCTCCAAGCGAATCACGTACCAGCCGATGTTGCCCTGCGAATTCGCGGGCTGCGCCTCGTCGAAGTACTTCCAGTGGAAGAGCATCGAGCGCTTGTCGAAGCCGCGGCGGTCGGAGTCGTAGATCGCGCGAATCGTAAACGTGTATTCACCGGGGTAAATCGTTCCGGTCAGCGTCACGTTGTCGCCGAGCTTCCATCCGAAGTCCTGCGCGAGGCGCGTGCCGACGCAGCATGCCGTTCGCTCGCCCAGGAATGCCGCCTGCTGATCCGGCGGAATCTGAATCTCGGGATACATGTCGAGATACGACTCGGGATCGACGGCGAAGTTCGCGAAGAACGATTGCGGGCGATCCTTGTATTGACCGCCGAACCAGTTGCCCCACGTCACAGCGTCGACGCCTTCGATGCGCTCGATGCGATCGGTGTACGACATCGGCAGCGGGAAGATAAGCGAGATCGCGTTGCGCGAAACCAGGCGCGTGTCACCGAGCACTTCGACCGCCTGATCCAGCGAGGTGAGAACGGTCTGCAGCGTCGAGAAGAGGAAGAGCGCCACCGTGATCGCCGCGATCGTGAGCAGCGTGCGGAGCTTGTTCCGCGTAAGACCCTTTGCAACGAGAACGAAGAATGACATGGTCGCCGCCGCTACTTGGAAAGAACGCCCTTGTCGAGGTGAACCGTCTTCGATGCCGCCTCAGCCGCGTGCGGATCGTGGGTCACCATGATGATCGCCTTCTTGTGCTCGGTGTTGAGCCGCTTCAAGAGAATCAGAATCTCCTTCGCGGAGGCGGCGTCGAGATCGCCCGTCGGCTCGTCGGCGAGGAGAATGGTCGGGTCTGAGACGATTGCGCGCGCGATTGCGACGCGCTGCTCCTGTCCGCCCGAGAGCTGGCGCGGGTAGTGCTTCGCGCGATCGGCGATGCCGACGACATCGAGCGCGAGCATCACGCGCTTCTTGCGATCCGCCGGTGACAACTTTGTAAGCAACAGAGGCAGCTCGATGTTCTGAAACGCCGTGAGCACCGGAATCAAATTGTAGAGCTGGAAGATGAAGCCGACGTTGCGCGAACGCCAGCGCGCGAGATCCTTGCTCGAGAGCCGCGCGAGTTCCTGTCCTGCGACGACGAGACTCCCCGAAGTGAGTTGATCGATGCCGCCGATGAGGTTGAGCAGCGTCGTCTTGCCGGAGCCGGACGGCCCCATGAGCGCGTAGAACGCGCCATCGTCGACGGTCAGATCGAGCCCGTCGAGCACCGGAATATCGAAGCCGTCGCGCTTGTAGTGTTTCACGAGGCCTCGCGCCTCGACGATCGCGTTCGCCATCAAGACCTCCTCGGTGAGAAATCGAAACCGATCGTCGTCACTTCGCGCCTTTTGCGGCGCGGACGCGGGCGCCATCGGCGAGCTTCGCGTCGGGAGAGAGAATAATCGCTTCGCCGCCGCGAAGTCCGGAGCGAATTTCGACCTCGTTGTTTTCGGCGATGCCGGTTTCGACGACGGCGGTTCGCACGCGGCCATCCTCGACGACGAGCACCGCGCCGCGTCCGTCGCGCTCAGTGATCGCTTCCTTCGGCACGAAGACCTGCATCGGCGGCGGCGCGTTCTCTTCCGCCGTCTTCGATTCCTGGAACGTCACCTTCGCGCCCATCTCAGGGAGCACGAAGCGGTCGAGCGTGTCGAACGCGACCTTCACGACGACGGTCGCCTTCTGGCGGTTCGCGGTCGGAACGATCTGGCGCACGTGCCCGCCGTAGGGCCGGCCCGTATACGCGTCGAGACGAATCTCGGCGCGCTGGCCAATTTGAATGCGAGCGATGTAGGCCTCGTTCACGTCGACCTCGACCTCGAGCGACGCCATGTCGGCGATCTCGACGATCGCGCCGCGCGCGCTCATCGCGCCGACCGACACGGGCGCGACGATCTCGCCGATCTCCGCGTTCTTGCGCAGCACGGTCGCGTCGAATGGCGCGCGAATGTTCGTGTACTCCTGGTTCGCGAGCGCGAAGTCGAGCGCGCCCTTGAGCGACCGCACCGCCGCCTCGCTCTCGCGAATCCCGAGCGACACGAGATCAAACTCGTTCTTCGCGCGATCGTGCGTGGCCTGATCGGTGAGACCCGCCGGCAAGAGGTCGGCTTGGCGATTGAACTCGGATTGCTTAAACGTGCTGTCGCGCCGCGACGTGACGAGCCGCGCGAGCCCCGCCTCGTAGTCGGCGCGCGCCTTCGCGACATCGGCGTCGTAGTCGGCGTGTTCGAGCCGCCCGAGCACCTCTCCCGTCTTCACCACGCTCCCCTCTTCGACGAAGAGTTCGGCGAGGCGCCCCGTCGCCTTCGACGCGACCGCGGCCTTGCGCTGCGCGACGACGTAGCCGTTCGCAGTGAGGATCGCCGACGGCCCGCCGCCCGCGCGCATGCGCGCCGCGCCGACCGTCACCTCTGGCGCGAAACTTCCGGAGCGCTGCGAGACGAGCGCGACGCCCGCGAGCAGCACGACGGCTGCGACCGCAATGATCGCGATGCGCTTCGCCGCGCCGCCGCCGCGCGCGTCGCCCGTGGCGTCGCGATCGATGCGCAGACCGGAGAGATCGGCGCCGCTCGCCTTCGAGGTCGTAGTTTCCATCGAGATCGCTTCCCTGCCCTGTTCCATGCCGAGTGATAGTTCGTGTCCGAGGAGACTCAGAGTCTAGGCGAAACGCTGCGGGTGGTCGAGGGGGGCGGGCGCGAAAAAAGTTCGCGCGGCCAGCTCTGGGGGAACCGGCCGCGCACGACCCGGCGCGTGTGGCTGCGCGTTGACGAGCGCGCGAGACGCTCCGCGCGAACGCACCGAATCAGAAACCGACGAGAGCCGCTCTCGCGTTAGAAAATCATGCCGAGCCAAACGACGATCGGCACTCGAATCGTCAACTCGCCTGGATTCGGATCTTCCTCGCGCGCGAGCTTCGTCGGGAATGGCGGCCGCGGCCAGGGTCCGCGCGAAACAACCGCCGCAGAAGAAGAACTCGACGACGCGGCGCCGCCCGAACTCGACGCGAACTGCGAACCGCCCGAACCGGCCGCACTCGCGGGCTCGGATGAGAATGACAGAACTGCGAACGTTGCCATCAGTACCGCGGCGATCATGACGAAACGCGTCATGGTCGACCTCCTTTCCTCGTGAGTGCGCGCGCTCTCGCGCGACGCCCTCGACAACGGGATGGCCGACGAGAACATCAAGAGGCGTGCCAGGGGAACGCGGCGACGTGCGCCACGGGGGCGAGGCGAGAACTCGGGCGAGCGCTCGGCACGTTGCGGCGCCACAAGCGTTTCGCGGCGCCCCGCGCGGCCTGGGGAATTTCGCGCGGCGCCCTCGCGCGGGATTGCGTGCGCCGCTGCGCAATCGATGCGCGCTCGATTGTCCGGAGATCCGACAGCGCAGAGCGCGCGCGTTCGTCGACGGGGTGCATGTCGGCGCGCCGCGTCAGCCGTGCATGCGATACCCGACGCCGCGCACCGTCTCGATCAATTCACGCGCCTCCCCGAGCTTCTTGCGAATCGAGGCGACATGAACGTCGACGTTGCGATCGATGACGAACGCACTCTCCGCCACCGCTTCGGAAAGAAGGCGGTCGCGCGAGAAAACTTGCCCTGGGTGCGACACGAGGAAATAGAGCAAGCGAAACTCGGTCGCGCGCAACGCGACGCGCCGCCCGTCGATAAATGCCTCGTGGCGCTCGATGTCGACGATCAGGTTCTCGTGCACGACGCGCACCGGCCGCGTCTGCGCCCCGTGCAGCGGCCCGCGCCGCATGAGCGCCTTCACCCGCGCCACAAGCTCGCGCGGGCTGAACGGCTTCGGGATGTAGTCGTCGGCGCCGACGCCGAGACCGAGCACGACGTCCGTCTCTTCGCCGCGCGCCGAAACCATCGCGATGCGAATCGAGCGCGTCGCCGGGTCGAGCTTCAGCAAGCGGCACAACTCCATGCCATCGAGACCCGGCAGCATGATGTCGAGCAGCACGACGTCCGGCTCGGAGGATTTCGCGAGCGCCAAACCGTTCTCGCCGTCGGCGGAGCTCAAGACCTCGAAGCCCTCGCGCGAGAGATTGTGCTCGATCACCTGCGCGATATCTTCGTCGTCCTCGATAACGAGAACCCGTCCCTGGCTCATCGGCATGCCGCGTCCTTCCCGCGGGGGCACGATGGCGCCCGCACGAAGCGCATTTCATCAGCGCGGGGTTACGAACACGTGACGAACCCGTGAGAAGTTAGCGGCTGCAGCGGTAGATGCGAGCTTCGGAAGCAGCCGTGCAAATTAGAGGGCTGCCCTCTAATTTGCACGAACCATCTTGTGGCTCGACGTTACGCGGTTCGCGAACGCCGCGACGCGGCGAAACGCCGCACGAGGCGCGCGACGGCGCCGGGACCGCGGCCGATCCCTGCGAACATATCCTCGGAAAGCGACGCCGACACGGGCAGAAGAATCGCGGTGAGGAAGGTCGAGACGACGAGGCCGCCCATGATGACGAGTGCCATCGAGTAGTAGTAGACGCCGGCGAGCGCGGGGCGCGTCACAGCGATCGGCACGAGCCCGAGAAACGTCGTCATCGCCGTCATCATGATCGGCCGCAGGCGTTCGCGGCCGCCGAGAATGAGCGCGCGATTGCGTTCCATGCCGCCGCGCCGGTAGCTGTTCGTGTGATCGAGCATCAGGATGCCGTTGTTGACGACGATGCCGATGAGCAGCAACAGGCCGATGAACGCGGGCTGATCGAAGTCGGTGCGGGTGAGGTAGAGCGTCCACGCTGCGCCGGCGGCGGCGAACGGAAGCGATATGAGCAGCGCCGCCGCCTGGCGCGCCGACTCGAAGAGGCTCGCCATCACGGCGAAGACGAGAAGAAGCGACAGAAGCAAGTTGGTCATCGCCTCGGATTGCTGTTCTTCGCGCCGAGCCTCGGAGTTCGCGAACGTGTAGCTATAGCCGAGCGGGAAATCGAGTCCCTCGGCGATCTGCGTCACGATCGGCATGTACTCTTCGCGCGTTCCTTCCTCGAAGCGCGCGCCGACCCAAACGTTCGTCACGCGGTTGTCGCGCTGTATGCGCTCCGTTCCCGGCACGACGGTGAAGTTCGCGACGGTCGCGAGCGGGATCGTCTTGCCTCCGTCGACTTGCAGCGGAAGGCTGCGCAATTGTCCGAGGCTCTCCGTGTCCTGTTCGTCGAGCGTGAGCCGCATCTCGAGTTCCGAGTCGCCGTGGCGGAACTTGCGCAGCCGGCGGCCGCGGAACGTCAGGTCGATCGCGCGCGCGGGCTGGTCGAGCGCGACGCCGTACGCGCGCGCCAGATCGCGATCGATCGCCACGTGCACCTCCTGCGAGCCGCCCTGCGTTCCCGCGAACGGATCGAGCAATCCCGGCACCTGCGCAAGCCGCGCCTTCGCATCGTCGGCCAGCGTCGCGAGCACCTCGCTATCCTCGCCCGTGATCTGGAACGCGACGCGCTTGCCGCGATCCATCTGCCACATCTGCCGCCCGCCCTCCATGATCTCGAGCTTCACGCCCGCGATCTCGGGAAGCAGTCCGCGCAACTTCGCGCGCACGGCGTTCATCTCGGCATCCGTCGCCGACTTGTCGTGCGGATAGATGCGCGTCATCGCGAAGTGGTCCGCCCAAAAACTGTAGATGTTCTTCGCGCCGAGATCTTCGCGCTGCGCGTCGAGCAGCGTCTCGACGCGCGTCACCATCGCCTCCTTGCGATCGAGCGAAAGCTCCTCGCTGAACTGGTAGTTGACCTGCACGAACATGTCGGTCGGCGACGCGTCGAAATTCTTGTCGATCTTCATGTACGGATAAATGCCGGTCGCGGTGACGGCGATGCCGACGAGCGGACCGATCCAGCGGCGCCGCAGCGTCGCGGCGAGGATGCGCTCTTGCCGCTCCTCGAGCCACGTCAGCCAGCGCTCGCGCTTGTGCGTGCGCGCCCGAATGAAGTGCGCCGTCGCGAGTGGGATCAGCGTCTGGCTAATGAGAAGCGACGCCAGCAGCGTGAAGACGATCGTCGAGCCCAGCTCCGCGAGGATGATGCTCATCTCGCTGCGCTCCTGGAGAATCATCGGCAGGAAGACGATGACCGATGTCGCGGTCGCGGCGACGACCGCGGTCGAGATCTCGCGCGAACCGATGAGTGACGCCGCGCGCGCGCCCTCACCCTTCTCCTCGTGGCGGAAGACATTCTCCATCACGACGACCGCATTATCGATAAGCATTCCGACGCCGACGATGAGCCCCAGAAGCGTGACCGTGTTGAGCGACCGTCCCTGCGCCCAGATGACCCCGCACGTCACGATGATCGAAAACGGAATGCACGACACGGCGACTAGCGTGGTGCTGAGCCGCCGCAGAAAGATGTAGAGCACGATCGCCGCGAGCAGCGATCCGACGACGCCCGTCTCCGCGAGATCGAAGAGCGTCTTCTTGATCTCTTCGCCCTGGTCTTCCCAGATGAGGAAGTTGATGCCGTCGAGATCGGGGTCGGTCGCCATCGCCGCGACGCGCCGCTTCACCTCGTCGCAGATCTCGACCGCGTTCGCGCCGGCCTCTTTGTTGACCGACACGCCGACCGCGAACTGCCCGTCGAGGTGGCGTCCGTATTCGAGCGGCGGCTCGGCCATCACGACGTCCGCGACATCGCTTAAGCGCAGTCCCGCCTCGCCGAGCGGCAGCGCCTCGATGTCGCCGACGCTCGTGAACGTCGCGACCGTACGCAAGCTGTATCGCTGATCCGTTTCGCGAATGACGCCGAGCGACTGATCGAAGTTCGCGCCGTTGAGCATCGCGACCAGATCGCGCACGTCGAGACGATGCGCCTGCAAATCGGAGAGACGCAGGTTGATCCGCACCTCTTGCGGGTTCACGCCGTCGACGCGGACCGACGCGACGCCCGCGATGCGTTCGAGCGGCGCGACGATCTTGCGCTCGAGCAATTCGTAGCTCTTCGACAGGTCGCGCTTCGACGCGATGCGCCCCTCGAGCACCGTCTCGTCCGTCTCGACGCCGTCCCAGTTCGAAGAGATGGTGATCTCGTCGATGTCTTCGGGCAGCTCGTGACGAATGCGGTCGATTTTCTCGCGCACCTCGACGCGCGCGATATCGGTGTCGACGGACCAGTCGAAGAAGAGATTGACGCGGCCGCCATCCGGCGCGCACATGCTCCACATGTGGCGCAGCCCCTTCACGGAACCGAGCGCCTCTTCGATCGGTCGCACGATCGTGCGCTCGATCTGTGCCGGCGTCGCGCCCTGATACGGCACGTTGACGTAAAGCTCGGGCTCTTCCATCTCGGGCATGAACGCGAGCGGCAGGCGCATCGTCGCGATCGCGCCGAGCACGAAGAGCGAGATCAGCGCCATGAGCGTGGCGACCGGGCGCTTGATCGCGATCTCGGGGAGGTTCACGCAGCGGCCTCGGGGGGGAAGGCGAAACGGATCACGCGATGGCCTCCGGCGCGGGTGCGGTTGCGGGCGCAGACTCGCGCAGCGCCGCCGCGTCGCGCGCAGCGAGATCGCGCGCGTCCGCCGCGGAGCCGACGCGCGACGGCACGACCACGTACACCGCGGGAATGACGACGAGCGTAAGAAGCGTGCTGCCGAGAAGCCCGCTCGCCACCGTGATCGCAAGCGGCGAACGCAACTCCGCGCCCTGCCCGAATCCGAGCGCCATCGGCACGAGCCCGAGCACCGTCGTGATCGTCGTCATCAGAATCGGCCGCAGGCGCGTATGGCAAGCGCTCCGCACCGCCGCCGCCTTCCCGACGCCTTCGCGCCGCTCTTGATTCACCGCGTCGATGAGAACGATCGCGTTGTTGACGACGATTCCCGCCAGAAGAATGACGCCCATGAAGACGATGATGCTGATCTTCTGGCCGAGTATGAGAAGCGTCGGCGCAATACCGGTCAGCGCGAGCGGAATCGTGAAAAGAATGATGAGCGGGTGAACGAGCGATTCGAATGTCGCGGCCATCACGAGATAGACGAGGAACACCGCGAGGATGAGCGCGAAGCGAAGGCTCTTGAACGATACCTCCATCTCGCGATTCTGCCCGCCCATCTCCCACGTGACGCCGCGCGAGAGCGGCGTGCGCTGCATGAACGCGCCGACGTCGCGCACGACAGCCGAGAGACTGCGCCCCTCGAGGTTCGCCGAGATCACCGCGCACCGCTGCTGCTGAATGCGATGAATCTCCGCGGGCCCGCGATCGAGTTGCACGTCGGCGACCGCCGTCAGCGGGATTGCGCTGCCGCCCACGTTCGCGACGACGAGGTTCTTGATGTCGGCCGCCGTGTCGCGATCCGGCTCGCGGTTGCGCACGCGAATGTCGATCTGCCGGTCCATCTCTTTGTAGCGCGTCGCGACCACACCCTGCACTCGGTCCTTCAGCGTGTTCGACAGCGCCGCCAGATCGAGCCCGAGCGCCGCGACGCGCGGCCGGTTGAACACGATCTGATATTCGGGATTGCCTTCTTCCAGACTCGAACGCGCGTCCACGAGCCCAGGAATCTCGCCGAACCCTTCGAGCACGCGGCGCGAATCTTCCGCAAGCGCGTCGATGTTCTCGCCGAAGAGGAGCAGCTCGACCGGCGTCGAAAGGCTCATGTACGACGCGTGCCCGAGCTTCGTCCGCACGTCGGGAATCGCGGCGAAGCGCGCGCGCAGCCGCTCGGCCAGCGCGTCCTCCGCCGCCGCGTTGTCGCGCTTCTTCATCACCACGTTGAGCTGCCCGACACTTTCGTCCTTCGTGCGCAGCACCATCCCGCCCGCCGCCTGCCGAATCCCAACGCTCGTGTAGTAGCTCTCGACCTCCGGCTCCGACGCAACAATCCTCTCCATCTCGAGCAGCGTGCGATCCGTCGCCACAAGCGGCGACCCCTCCGGCATCGCGACATCGAAGTAAAACTCGCCCTCACTAACCTGCGGAATCAGCTCCATCCCCAAGAACGGCACGAGCGCAAGCGACGCGGCGAACAGAACCGTTGCGAGCGCAATCGCCAGCCACGGCCGCGCAATCGCCTTCACAAGCACGCCATCGTACGCGCGCGACCAACGCCCAAGCGTGAACTCCGGCACAGACGAAGGGCTCGCGACCGAGAGGTCTTCCTCGGCGGGCCGTGCCGACAGAGCCGGGTGCCCGGCAGGGGCCGCGCTGTGCGCGGCACCGGGCGGCGATGCGGCCCGGAGGGGAGGCGCGAGAGCGCCGGACCCGTCCCGCGAGGAAGACCTCTCGGCCGCGAGCCCGCCCAGCATTCTCCGCCGCCCGATCGACGCCAACATCGGCACCATCGTCATCCCGATGACAAGCGACACAATCTGAATGATCGACACCGTGATTGCCTGATCCTTGAAGATCTGCCCCGCGATCCCTTGCACGAAGATGAGCGGGAGGAAAACCGCGACCGACGTGAGCGTCGACGCGATGATCGCCGAGCCGACTTCGGTCGTGCCGGAGATTGCGGCGGCTTTGGGCGACTCGCCGAGCGTGAGCCGGCGGTGAATCACTTCGAGCACGACGATCGCGTTGTCGAGCAGCATGCCGATGCCGAGCGTGATCCCGCCGAGCGACATGATGTTGAGCGACAGCCCGAGCCGGTACATGAAGAGAAACGTCGCGATGACGGAGAGCGGAATCGAGATCGCGATGATGACCGTGGAGCGAAGGTCGCGCAGGAAGAGGAAGAGCACGAGCGTCACGAGCAGCCCGCCCGAAATCGCCGCGCCCACGACTTCGTCGGTCGATTGCTTGATGAAGCGCGACTGATCGAAGAGAACGTCGGTGCGCCAGCCGTCGGGTAGGTCGTGCGCGCCGGTTCCCGGCGTCGCGTTCTCGAGTTGTTCCTCCGACTCCCCCGCCATGAACAGGAGATGCTCGCGCACCGCGTTCGCGACCGTCACCGCGTTCGCGTCGCCCTCCTTGTAGATCGCGATCTCGACGCACTCTTCGCCGCCGACGCGCGTGATCTCCTCGCGCTCCTTGTGGCCGCGCCGCACGTCCGCGACGTCGCGCAGCACGACCGGCCGTCCGTCCGTGTTCGCGATCACGAGCTCCGCGATCTCTTCGACCGTGTCGTACTCGTTGACCGTGCGCACGAGGTACTGCGTGTCGGCATCGCGCAGCGCGCCGCCCGGCAGATTGATATTCGACACCGCGAGCACCTGCCGCACCTGCTCGATCGGAACGCCGAGCCGCGAGAGTTTCCCCTGGTCGATGTCGATCTGGATCTCTTCCTCGAGGCCGCCCTTCACGTCGGCGGACGCGACGCCATGCACCGTTTCGAGCGAGGGCTTCAGCCGCCGGTCGCTCACGCTGCGGATGTCGGTGATCGTTGCGGGCGCGCGCACCGCGATGCGCATCACCGGATCGAGGCTCGGGTCGAATCGCAAGACGACCGGGTTCTCAGCTTCGTCCGGCAGATCGAGGCGGTCGAGTTTTTCGCGCACGTCCATCGAGAGCGCGTCCATATTCGTGCCCCAGTCGAACTCGAGCGTCACCTCGGACTGGCCGGCGCGCGACACCGAGTGAATCGACTGAAGCCCGCGCAAGACGCCGACGGCTTCTTCGACGGGACGCGTCACGAGATTCTCGACCTCGGCCGGCGCAGTGTCGGGGAATTCCGTTTGGACGGTGAGCGACGGGTAGCTGATGTCGGGGAGAAGATTGAGCGAGAGGCGCGAGTAGCCGACGAGGCCGAACGCGACGACCGCCATCGTGATCATGACGATCGTGACGCGGCGCTGGACCGCGAATCGGACCAGCCCGGCGATCACGCGCGCACCGGGCGATGCACTTCGCGCGTCATGCGGCGCCGCGCGATCACGAATCCGCGACCGCGCTCGTGTCTGCCGCCGAGGCGGCCGCCGCGCCCGCATCGGCCGCGTCGCTGACGAACTTCACCGGCGCGCCGTCGCGCAGCGAGCGCTGCCCCTTCACGACGATCATCTCACCGAGCGCCACGCCCGACACGATCTCGGTGTGCGTGTCGTCTTGCAGGCCGAGCGTTACGACGCGCCGCGCCGCGATGCCGTCGGCCGCCACGTAGACGATGTTCTCGCCGCGATCCTGCACGATCGCGATGTTCGGCACAGCGATCACACCCGCGCGCGTCTCCGTGACGATCTTCACCTCGGCGAAGTCGCCGGGACGCGTGCCCGCCGGGAACGCGTCGACCTCGATCGTCACCTTCACCGTGCCGCTGCTCGCGTCGACGATCGGGCTGACAAGCGTCACGTGACCCGACAGCTCGACTCCGCTCGCGTCGAGCGTCAGCTTCACGGTTTGGTCCTGCGCGAGCTTGCCGAACTCCTTTGCGGGGACGTGAACGCGCGCCAGGAGCGGCCGGAAATCGGCGATCTCGAAGAGCGCGGTGCCGACGCGCGCCGTTTGCCCGACATCGACGAGCCGCCGGGTGATGATCCCCGCGAACGGCGCCTTCACCTTCGTGTAAGACACGTCGAGCGCCGCGAGATCGCGGTCCGCGCGCGCGAGATCGTGTTTGCTCTCGGCGAGTTCGAGTTCGCCGTCGCTCACCATTTGGCGCGCATGCATTTCCTTCGAGCGGTCGTAAGCGAGCTTCTCCGTCGCGAACGACGTCTCGCTGCGCTGATGACGAATGCGGTACGGGCCGTCGTCGATCTCGAGAAGCGTCTGGCCCTCGCGAACCTCGTCGCCCTCTTCGCAGAGGCGCGCGGTGATCGGGCCGTCGACGCGCGCGAGGATTTGCGCGGCCTTCTCGGCCTCGAGCGTCGCGGTGGAGACGTAGTAGCTGCGCACGGTGTCGGCCGCCGCGGGTTCTGCTGCGATTGCGGAGGCGGGCGTTTCGGGCGCGCCGCCGCCAGGGCCGCCGGGTCCGCCCGCGCCGCCGGGCATCTTTCCCTTGCCGTGCATCGCGGCCTGTCCGGCGGGCGCCGTGCCGGCCGTCTGCGCGGCCTGCGCGTTCTTCTCGCCGCGGCCGCAGCCCGCGAGCGCGAGCGCGAGCGCGAGTGCAAGCGCGAGCAGCGCCGCGCGTGCGCTGGGTGCCGCGAGCGCCGGCCGCGCCGAGCGATTCGATTTCGTTTGAAGCGCCGATCGTGGCGCGCGAGCGGGCGAGGCGAATCGAGGCGGCACCGAGGCTGCCCTCCAGTCGGGATGTGGCGTCAGAAACTCATGAATGAGGGGCGCCCGATGGCGGGAGCCCAGCGTAGGGCGCCTCTCGGAAACGGCGGTTCACTCTCTCGGGGAAAGACGGCCCTCCGACCGCGACCGTTCAAAGCGGGCCGAGGATAGCCGAGGTGCTAGAAAAGCGCCAGGGGGTACGCGGGCTCGCGCCGCGCGACAAGAGCCGCCCGCGCGGGTGCGGGCGGCTCTTCGACGACGCGAACGCAGCTGCGCGACGCGCTACTGCTTCTGCTGGTAGCGCGACTGGTATTCCTTCTTGAGCGCATCGACTTCTTGCGCCGTGAGGCCCTTGAGCCAGAGGTGCGAGTCGCCCTCGAGCAACTCCGCCACGCGCGCCGCGTACTTCTCGCCCATCGCCTCCGACTTCGCCTCCGCCGTTTCGACGACCTCCGGGAGGAACTTCGCGTAGAAGTGTTTCGCGACCTCGTACATGCCGTGCCAATGCGTGTAGTCGGGGCCCATCATCGATGCGCCGTGCCGCGCGCGGCGCCCCTCGTGATGCCACAGCTCGTAGAACGTCCACTGCAGATTCGTGCCGAACGGAGAGCGCGGGTTGAGCACGCCGTCGGCGTGCAGCGAATCCATCATCGCCTTCGCCGGCTTCGCGAACTTGTCGTTGTAGAGGACGACGAGATCGTCGAACTGCTCGTAGAAGTTGTCGACGTGTGTCGTCGCGTGGCAACTCGCGCACATCTGCTTCATCTCGTTGCGGCGGTCGTCCCACATGCGAACGCGCGCGACCTTGCGCGGCACGTCGCGCGACTTCATCACGTCGTTCTCGACGTACTTCTCCTGCGTCGTCACTGTGTCGCCGACCTTCGGCAGCGGCCGCGTGTCGGGGTAATCCTCTTTGAAGCCGTCCTCGAAGACGACGAGGTTGAGCTTCGTCGAAACGATCGGCCGCAGCGTCCACGAAATCCGCTCGCCGACGTCGTGGCTGTTGCCGGCGACGGTTCCGTCTGCGGTGACGTAGCCGCTCATGTGGCACGTCGCGCACGTCGGCGCCGCGGAGTAGTCGCGCCCGAGGATCCAGTCGCCCTCCTTGTCGAGCGCCATCCGCTCGCGGTTCGCCGCGAACGCGATCCCGTGCTTCGACTCGTTGAAGATCTCGATCTGCGGATGGTCGGGCCCCATGTGGCACTTGCCGCAG
Source organism: bacterium (assembly GCA_046160485.1). GTDB lineage: Bacteria > Orphanbacterota > Orphanbacteria > JBJXGV01 > JBJXGV01 > JBJXGV01. The sequence continues at coordinate 125,840 of JBJXGV010000010.1, forward strand.
TTCTCGGGGCTGCGCGCGAGCTTCGCGTTGAAGTCGTGGCGCGAGTGGCACGCGTGGCACGAGCCCTTCGAGCCGTCGGGGTTGAGCCGCCCCATCCCTGAGTTCGGCCACGTGTCCGCGTCGAGCACCGGCTTGTTCTCCGGGCCTGTGCGCAGGGTCTTGCCGCTCGCGTCCTTCTTGAACTTCACGATCGAGCCGTGGCACTGCCAGCAGCCGTTAACGGCGTCCGCGATGTTGCCGGGCATGCCGCACGCCTTCTCCGCGAGCACGTTGTCGAGGCTCGCGAGGATCTCGCCCGCCTTCGCGTGATGGCTCGATTCGAACTCCGCCTGCTCCTTTTCGTGGCAGCCGGCGCAGTCGCGCGGCGTGACGAGCGTCGAGATCCACGCGCCGTGGTGCTTCCACGCGTCGGGCTCGCTCTCGGCGGCGCGGTGGCAGTCGTAGCAGCCGACCTCGTTCGTCGCGTGCCGCGAGTGCTCCCACTCGCGCACGAGCGCGGCAGAGGTTTTCGTGTGGCACTCGACGCACGCCGTGTTGTCGGCGTCGAGTTCGGCGCGCGCTGGCGCAGGCGCAGCGGTAGCGGCGAGTGCCGCCAGCACGGCGGCGCGCGCGACGCCCGTCGCGATCGATCGCATCGCGCTCCCGCTCACGCTCCCGGCTATCGGTCGAACCGCGTTCGCGCTTCCAGCATTACGAACCGTCATCCTCGTTTGATGCATTGTGATCACCCTCCTGCTTGCTCGAAAACTTAGGATGTTCGCTCGTCCGCGACGAAGCGCGCTGTCTGGGAGGGTAACAGCGCGCGCTGCCGGCACGGTCGATGGCGCGCCGGAGCGATAGGGCGAAAGAACGGCGCGACCAGACTCGGTGGAGATCGCCGCGCGAATATTCTTCCCGACGGCGCGCGGAAGAGCAACTGGATTCTGGCGCGGCGCCGGAGCCGCGTGGCATCTTCCGGTCGAACTCGTCGCCGCCGTTCGCGAATTGATCGCGAAGCGCGTTCCGAGGAACGTGTACGCTGCGCTCTCCGCCGGCATCTATTTCCGCAAACTTCGCTGTAGACCCCGCGCCCAATCCCCGCGATCGTAGTCACCCGATGCTCCACATCTTCATCGACGCCGACGCGTGCCCGGTAAAAGAGGAGGTGTATCGCGTCGCGACGCGGTACGATCTCGGCGTGAGCGTCGTCTCGAATTCGCGCATGCGGGTGCCGAGCGAACCGCGCGTCGCGCTCGTCGTCGTCGCCGACGGCTTCGACGCGGCCGACGACTGGATCGCCACGCACGCCGGCGCCGACGACATCGTGATCTCCGCCGACATTCCGCTCGCGTCGCGCTGCCTCGCGAATGGCGCGCACGTGCTCGGCCACACCGGCCGACCCTTCACCGAAGACAACATCGGCGACGCGCTCGCATCGCGCGAACTGCTCTCGGGCCTTCGCCAATCCGGCGACGTCACGGGCGGCCCGCCGCCGTTTCACGAGCGCGACCGCTCGCGCTTCTTGCAAGGCCTCGACACGATCGTCCAGCAGATTCGGGCACGGAGGGCGCGCGCCGGGTAGTCGATCGCGCACGGGGCCGCCTTCAGCCCGCGGCGGGCGCATCGACTCGAGCAGATCGAAACACACGCAATCGCGAATCACCGTTCTCCCATCAACCCGCCGATCGCGGCGGCAGGAGGTGCGCAGTGGTTTCTCTCGGTTCGCTCTGGCTTCCCATTCTGCTCTCGGGCGTATTCGTCTTCGTCGTCAGCTCGATCATCCACATGGTGCTGCAGTACCACGCCGGCGACTTCAAGCGCGTTCCGAACGAGGAGGCCGTGATGGCGGCGCTGCGGCCGTTCAACCTCGCGCCGGGCGAGTACTGCGTTCCGCGCGCCGGCAGCATGAAGGAGATGGGAACGCCGGCGTTCCTCGAGAAAATGAAAGCCGGCCCCGTGCTCCTCATGACGGTGATGAAGAGCGGTGCGCCATCGATGACGGGAAGTCTGATCGCGTGGTTCGTGTACAGCATCGTCGTGAGCATATTCGCCGGGTACGTCGCGGCGTGTGCGCTCGGCCCCGGCGCCCACTATCTCGCGGTGTTTCGTTTCGTGGGGACGACGGCGTTCGCCGGATACGCGCTCGGCATCTGGCAGAACGCGATCTGGTACAAGCGCAGCGTCTCGACGGTGCTTAAGTTGACGGTCGACGGCCTCGTCTACGCGTGCGTCACCGCCGGCGCGTTCGGTTGGCTCTGGCCGAGCTGATCGTCGCGGGGTGTGCCCGCTCTCTCGGATCTGATACGCTCTCGCACGTCGATGTCCCGGCGAGGGAGGCAGTCTTGTCTATGGAAATGATCAACACGGGAAGGCTGGTCGAGCTGTGCCGAGATCGCGGTGCTACGATGGTCGCGCTCTTCGGATCCGTTGCGCGCGGTGACGCCGGCCCCGATAGCGACATCGATCTCATCGTTCGTTTCTCGGAGCCAAAGAGTCTTCTTTCGCTCGTTCGCATGGAACGCGAAATCGCGGAAGCTCTCGGCAGAAAGGTGGATCTCCTAACCGAGGGCGCGATCAGCCCGCATTTGCGTGCCGCAATCGAACGCGACACCCGAGTTCTCTATGAAGCGTGACGATGGTGTCTGCCTTCGTCACATGCTCGACGCCACCGACACGATTCGGACTTACCTTCACGGCGTCGATCGCAGCGCCTTCGTCTCAACACAGTTGCTGCAGGACGGTGTCATTCGCCAGATCCAAATCATCGGGGAGGCCGCGAAGGGCCTCTCACCCGAATTGCGGTTGCGCTATCCGGGGGTTCCTTGGCAAGACATTGCCGGGATGCGCGACAAACTCACGCACGACTATTTCGGCGTCGACGTCGAAACCGTCTGGCTGACAGCCGCTAGAGATTTGGCTCCGTTGGAGGCAGCGTTCACGCGAATCGTTCGAGAGGTCACGCCGCCCACGTCCTGAGGGAGCGCGCGAATGTCCGATCTAGAAGCGCAATTCGGCGCGATCGACATCTATCTGTTCGATCAGCTTCTGCGCGGGCGGATCGCGCCGGGCGCGACGGTGCTCGACGCCGGATGCGGCAATGGGCGGAATCTCGTTCACCTGATGCGCGCGGGTTACAACGTGTGCGCCGCGGACCCGGACGAGCGCGCGATCGGAGCCGTGCGAAAGATGGCCGCGCAGCTTGCGCCCGCGCTTCCCGCCGAGAACTTCCGCGCGGAGCCCGTTGAAGCGATGACGTTCGCGGACGGCTCGGCGGGTTCGGTCGTGTGCATCGCCGTACTCCACTTCGCGCGCGACGACGCGCAGTTCGACGCAATGCTGCGCGGCGCGTGGCGTGCGCTCGCGCCGGGCGGCGTTTTCTTCTGCCGCCTCGCGTCGTCGATCGGCATCGAGGATCGCGTGCGCCGCATCGAGGGCCGCCGCTGCGCACTTCCCGACGGCACGGAGCGATACCTCGCCGACGAAGGGCTTCTGCTTTCTCTCACGCGCGAACTCGGCGGCGCGCTTCTCGACCCGATCAAGACGACGCTCGTCCAGAACAAGCGCGCGATGACGACGTGGGTCGTGCTCAAACACGCGTGACGCCGCGCGACGCCAACTCCGAGAACAGCGATGGTGCCGCTCGCGCCCGCGACGGGGTTGCGTCGTTCGAGCGCACGCGCGACTCGTTTCTCATCACAACGGACGCGCGCCGCTTCGACATCGACGCGATACACGCCTACCTCGCGCGCTCGTATTGGGCGGAGGCGATTCCGCGCGAGACGGTCGTCCGCGCAATCGCAGGCTCGCTCTGTTTCGGCCTTTTCGACGGCGCGCGCCAGATCGGCTTCGCGCGCACCGTCACAGATCGTGCAACCTTCGCCTACCTTGCAGACGTCTATGTTCTCGAGGAGTATCGTGGCCGCGGTCTCGGGAAGTGGCTCACGCAGACGGTGCTCGCGCATCCGGAGTTGCAAGGGCTGCGCCGCTGGATGCTCGTGACGCGCGACGCGCACGGCCTCTACGCGAGCTTCGGTTTCACGCCGCCCGCGAACCCCGGCGGTTACATGGAGATCGCGCGACCAGGGCTCTACAAGAACCAGAACGAGGAGTGAGACGATGGCAGCGATGCCGAACGTGAAAGCGATGCGATGCGACAACACCGTGGTGGAACTCGACGGCGGCGCGATCGACGCGCTCAAGGCGCGGCTGCGCGGCGGCCTGCTCACGCCCGCCGATGCGGGCTACGACGACGCGCGCTCGCTCTGGAACGCGATGATCGACCGCCGGCCGGCGCTCATCGCGCGCTGCGCAGGCGCCGCGGACGTCGTCGCGTGCGTCGAGTTCGCGCGCGCGCGCGGCCTTCTCCTCTCGATCAAAGGCGGCGGCCACAACATCGCGGGACTCGCGGTGTGCGACGGCGGCTTGATGCTCGACATGTCGCCGATGCGCGGCGTGTGGGTCGACGCGGCGGATCGCATCGCGCACGCGCAGGCCGGCTGCCTCCTCGCCGACGTCGATCGCGAAACGCAGGTTCACGGCCTCGCCACCGTACTCGGATTCGTATCGGCCACAGGAATCGCGGGGCTCACGCTCGGCGGCGGCTTCGGCTACCTCACGCGGAAGCACGGCTGGACGACGGACAACGTGCGCTCGATCGACATCGTCACGGCGGAAGGGCGTCTCGTGCGCGCGAGCGAGCGCGAGAACGCCGATCTCTTCTGGGGGCTGCGCGGCGGCGGCGGCAACTTCGGCGTCGCGACGAGCTTCGAGTACGCGCTCCACCCGGTCGGGCCCGAGATCATCGCCGGCGCGATTGCGTGGCGCGCCGAGGAGGCGCCCGCGGTCCTCGAGATGTATCGCGATCTCATGTCGCGCGCGCCGCGCGAACTGACGTGCGCCGCGGTCCTTCGCATGGCGCCGCCGGCGCCGTGGATCGCGAAGGAAGCGCACGGCAAACCGATCGTCGTAATTTTCTTCTGCCATGCGGGGAGCATCGCGGACGGCGAGCATCTCGCGGCGCCGCTCAAGCGGTTCGGCGCGCCAGTCGGCGACATCGTGCAGCGCCGCTCGTACGCATCGCAGCAAATGCTTCTCGACGCGGTGCAGCCGAAGGGGCGCCGCTACTACTGGAAATCCGAATACGTGCGTGGGCTCGAGCCGCAGCTCTTCGCCGACGCGATCGAACACGCCGCGCGCATTCCGTCGCCGCATTCGGCGATCGTCGTCTTCCCCATCGATGGCGCGATCAACTCGGTCGCGGAGGAACACTCGCCCGTGGGCAACCGCTCCGCGCGCGCAGTGCTCAACATCACGTCCTCGTGGGAAGCGCCCGACGGCGACGCAGAGAACATCGAGTGGGCGCGCGCGACGTGGCGCGGCATGCGCCACTTCTCGACCGGCGGCGCTTACATCAACTTTATGACGGAAGATGAGGGGGGCGACCGCATCGCCGCCGCGTACGGGGCGAACCACGCGCGCCTCGTCGACGTGAAGAGCAAGTGGGATCCGACGAACATGTTCCGCGTGAACAAGAACATCGCGCCGCGGGCGTGATCGCCGCGCGCGCCATCGCGGGTGGCCTTGCGGGCGGTGTCGCGTGGCTTGCCGGCATGCTCGCGCTCTTCGGGCCCGCGCAGGCATTGCTCGCCAACCCCGAACTCCAGAGCGCGAAGTTTCTCGCGGTGTTCGGTTCGATCGAGCCGTTGCCGCGCATCGCGAGCGCGCAGTGGATTCTTCCCGCCGGCATCTTCGTCATCGCAACGATCTACAGTCTCGTCTACCGGCTCGTGCGCGGCGCGTTCGCGCGCGACACGCTGGCAGTGAAGGGCGCGAAATTCGGCGTTGCGGCGTGGGCTCTCATGGCGCCGTGGTTCGAGTTCTACCTGCCGTGGAACGCGATGTGGGAACCGTGGCCGCTCGTCGCGCTCGAGTTGGCGCTCTGGCTCGGCGTTATGCTCCTCGTTGGGCTCGCGATCGCGTTCGCGCACGAGTGGAAGCGCGCGTGACGGCGTGACGAACGCCGTGCGCGGCTCGCGCCATGACCGCTGACACGCGGCTTGCGCGCGCCGGCGCGCTCGTTGCGATCATCCTCTGGGGCATCTCGTTCGTCGCCACGAAAGCGGCCCTCACCGAAGCCTCGCCGATCACAATCGTCTTCACGCGCTTCGCACTCGGCGTCGCGGTGCTCGTTGCGATTCTGCGCGCGCGGGGCGAGCCGCTCATTCCGCCGCGCGACACGTGGCCCGCGCTCGCGCTCATGGGTTTCGTCGGCGTCTTCGTGCATCACATGCTTCAGATTCGCGGCCTCGCGCTCACGACCGCCGTGCGCACGGGCTGGCTCATCGGACTCATCCCGATTTGGTCGGCGGTGCTCTCGGCGGTTTTTCTCCGCGAGCGTTTCGGCGCGCGCAAACTCGCGGGTCTTGCGCTCGGCTTGGCCGGCGCCGTCATCGTCGTCACGCGCGGCGAGTTCTCGTCGCGCGTTCTTACGCTGCCGAGTACGCGCGGCGACCTCCTCGTCCTCGCGAGCACGCTGACCTGGGCGATCTACACCGTGCTCGGCCACGCGACGATCCGGCGCCTTGGAAGCGCGCGCGCCACGACCGCGGCCATGTTCCTCGGATGGGCGATGCTCATTCCGTTCTTCGTCGCGAGCCACGGCTGGCGCGAATACGCCGCGCTCTCCGCGTCCAGCATCGCGGCGATTCTCTTCCTCGGCATCGGCTGCTCGGGGCTCGGCTACCTCTTCTGGTACGCGGCGCTCGAGCGTCTCGAAGTGTCGAAGGTCGCGGCGTTCCTCTACATCGAGCCGCTCGTCACGCTCGTGGCCGCCGTCGCGCTCCTTCACGAGACCGTCACGCCGACGACGATCATCGGCGGCGTCATTTTGTTGATCGGAGTCGCCATCGTGCAGAGCACCACGGCGCCGCGCGCGACGACCTGATTGCGCGAGCGGCCCGTGGCGAAGCAACCTACAAACTCCCGCGCCCGATGCCGAGCGCGACGATGCGCTCGAGCAGCTTCGGGTAGCTCATCCCGGCCTTCGCTGCCGCCGCGGCGAACTCTTCGCGCTGCGCGATTTCGGGATTCGGATTCGCCTCGAGGAAGTAGAGCGCGCCGTCGGGACGCAACCGGTAGTCGAGCCGCGCGTAGCCGTCGAGTGCGAGCGCGCGATAGACGCGGCGCGACGTGCGTGTGATCACCGCCGCCTGCGCCGGATCGAGCGCCGCGGGTCCATCGACGATGCCGTGCTTCTCTTGATACTCGGGGTCGTGCTTCACCTTCGCGGTCGCGATCGCGACATCGCCCGGCGCCATGTTCTCGAATTTCAGCTCCCACGTCGGCAGCACTTGCAGCCGCGTGTTGCCGAGCACCGCGACATAGAGTTCGCGCCCGTCGATGAACTCTTCGATCAACGCGTCGCTCTGAATGCTCTCGTGGATGAACTTCACGCGCTCCTCGAGCTTCGCGTCGTTGTCGACGACGGAGGCCTGCGCGATCCCGAGCGACGCTTCGTCGGTGAGGCTCTTGACGATCATCGGATACGTGAGGTGCCGCGGCTTGCGCACACGCTGCCCGCGCCGCACCGCGGCGAAGCCCGGCGAGCGCACGCGGTGGTACGCGAGAATCTTCTTCGCGAGCGCCTTGTCGCGCGCGAGCACGAGCCCGCGCGGGTTGCAGCCCGTGTACGGAACGCGCAACAGCTCGAGATAACTCGTCACGTGATGGCCGAACTCCGGCAATCCGTAAAACTCCTCGAGCAGCGAGAAGACAACGTGCGGCTTCCATTCCTCGACCGCGTCGCGAATCGGATGCAGGTCGTCGCTCACGCCGAGAGGACGCACTTCGTGACCGCGCTTTCGCAGCGTCGTGACGACGTCGTACTCCGTTTTCCACTCGAACGCCTCGCGCTCCGTGTGGCCTTCCTGCGAGTCGGGCGGCACGAGCGCGGGGTGCATCAGCACGAGAACGCGAAGGCGTCGGCGGCTCTTCGTCATAGCGCGATCGACACCTGGCGGCTGTAGAGGAAATGCACGGAGCGCACCGCGAGCATTCCGGCGAAGTCGAGAATGATGCGGCGCTCGGGGCCGACGACACGGAGCCGAAGCTCGCGGCATCGCGCGATCATCGCGCGCAAGAGCTGGTCGAGAGTGAACTCGTATTCGCCGGTCCAGCGCGAGACCGTGCGCCGGATCTCGGCGCGGTGGCGGCGCAGAAATCGCGACGCGAGTTCGCGGTCGCGGTAGCGCGGCTCGTCGCTGAAGAAGCGGCGCAGCTCGCGATCGTACGTGCTCGGGTACGCAACGGCGTAGAGCGCCTGCTTCTCTTGATAGTAGCGCCGCAGCGTGGTGCGAATGCGCGACACCGGCTCCACGCGCGCGCGCGACCGCACGAGCGCCGTCTTCCCGCGCAGTTCCTCCATCAATTCGTCGACGTATTCGAGTTTCTTCAGCGCGGGCCAGCCGGCGTAGCGCCGCCGCCACGTCGCGCGCGGCTGCATCCACACAGCGAACGTCTCCGCGAAATCTTCGTCGGGATGGCTCTGCGCGTAGTAGAGCCGCAGGTGCTGCACGAAGCGGCGGCTTGCGGGATTCGGCACGTACGACACGGGATACGGCGTCGACGAAACGCCGAAGAGAGATTGCCAGCGTTGGCGGCGATGCAGCTTGTAAGCATGCTGAATCGCGTGGCCGCACTCGTGGCGCAGGATGCGCAGGCACTCTTCGCGCGTGCCGCCCTCGACCTCGAGCATCATGCTGCGTTCGAGACGCGCAAGCCGCGGGTGCACGAGATAGAAGGGAATCGCGAGCCCGGGCACGCCGTCGGGCGAAAACCAATCCTGCGAGAGCCAAACATGCGGCCGAATCGTGACGCCGCGTTGCGCCATCTCGCCGAAGAGCGTCTCGACACATTCCTCGACCCACGTGCCGTCGAGCGAGAGATCGAGATCGCAGATGCGCTGATCGAGGAGCGTCTCGCGCGGCAACAGCGCCCACGCGTGCCGTCGCACGCGGCGCGCCGGCGTGCGCGACGCGGCGCGCCCGCGCGCGCTCGCACGCGATCCAGCCTTCCTTCTCGGCGATGTCGGCGATGTCATGCCTGCCTATCCTGCGGCACGGGGGCAGCGCGTTTCAACTCCGGACCGCGAGCGCCGGCACGTGCGTGCGCCACCAGTTCTGCGCGTGCTGCTCCGTCCACGCGCCGGCCGACTCCTGACAGCGCGCAAGCCGCCGCGCCAATTCGAGCGACGATGCGGGACGGCGCGCGGGATCCTTCTCGAGGCACGCGAGAATGATGCGCTCAAGCTCTCGGTCCACCGGCAGCTCCGAGCGCGTCGACGGCGGCGGCGGCGGATCCTTGACGTGCTTCAGAATCACAGCCATCGGCGAACTCCCCTCGAAGACGAGATGCCCCGTGAGGAGCCAGTAGCCGACGCAGCCGAGCGCATAGATGTCGACGCGCGGATCGATGCCGCCCTCGCCGCTCGCCATCTCGGGCGCCATGAACGCCGGCGTGCCGCTCATGAATCCTTCTTGCGTGAGCTGCGTGCGCGTTCCGTCCGATTGCGCGCTCGCGGCGACGAGCCCGAAGTCGAGCACCTTCACGAAGTCGTACTCCTGGCCGCGCCGGCACGCGAAAATGTTCGCGGGCTTGATGTCGCGATGAACCATTCCCGCGACGTGCGCGTCGTGCAGCGAGTGGCACGCCTGCCGCAGAATGTGCACGACACGCTCGCCCGGCAGCGGTCCGTGCCGCTCGACGAGCCGCTTGAGGTCGATCCCTTCGAGCAGCTCCATCACGTAGTAAAACGTGCCGTCGTCAGTGATGCCGAAGTCGTAGAGATCGATCGTGTGCGGCGAGCCGAGCGCGGCGGTGGCTTGCGCCTCGCGCTCGAAACGCTTGCGTGCCGTCGTGCGCGTCGCCTCGTCGCGGCCGAGCGCGTCGCCGCGAATCAGCTTGATCGCTGCCGGCCGCGCGAGAAGCCGGTGCTTCGCGCGCCACACCTCGCCCATTCCGCCCGCGCCGATGCGCTCGACGAGTTGATAGCTCCCCATGCGGCGAGCGTCTGCCGCCGCGCGGCTCAGCTTGTAGTAGAAGAGCGCCGACCAGTGCGCGAGCGCCGCCGCGATATACGCCGGGAAGAAGACGACCGCGGCGAAGCGCGCCGCGCTCGCCCATGTCATTCCGGGAGGAAGCGAGTTGGCGAGCCCCGACAACGTCACGATGATCGGACCCGTGGAGGCCGCGGTGAGGGAGGCGAAGAGAATCTTGCGCGGCGAGGCCGGCATGAGCGTCGGAAAGACGAGAATCCAGACGCAGACCCACGGGACGCCCTCGGCGTGCATCGCGTCGGTCACGCGCGACTCCCAGCCCCAGTAGCCCGCGTTGATCCCGATCGCCCCGATGATCGCGAACGCGACGGCCGCGATCGGAAGATGCGACGGCGGAATGTTGCGTAAGCGGCAGCGCGTGAAAACGCCGAGCGCCCAGGTGATCGAAATTCCGGCGATGATGAAGGACCGTGCCGGCAGGCGGACGTCGCTGTGGAGCGATTCAAGGAACCACGAGATGGAGAACGCGAGGAAATAGACGACGGCGTACGAAAAGGCGGCCCACCCGAGACGCAGGTAGGCCTCGCGATGCGTTTCGTGATCGAGCTCGGCGAAGTCGGTCGTGGCGCTCGAGCCGCGCGACCCGCCCGTATCGCTCGACTGCCGCTTCGTCAGCAGTGTGACGTCGTGTCGCTCCACACTCCTCCTTCATTGCCGATCGATGCGCTCCTCGGCGCGGATCCAGCCGCGTCGCGATCCGGCGCTTCAATTTGGCAGAGTAACACGCGCAGCAAGCCCTTCGTGCTACACTCGCCGACCCACAACACACACGGACGAAGCGAGAGGGAAGGAAACGTCATGACCGCACGATCGAAGCTGCTCACTGTGAAGCCAGAACCTGGCGAGTGCGCGCCGTACTACCGTGGTTACGTCGACCAGGTCCCCGAAACCGACGTGATCGCAATCCTCGAAGATCAGATCGCTTTGCGGGCGCAGCTCCTCGCGCAGCTCAGCGATGAGAAGGCGCGCTTCCGCTACGCGGACGGCAAATGGAGCATCAAGGAGATCGTCGGGCATCTCTCCGATGCGGAGCGCATCTTCGCGTATCGCGCGCTGCGGATCGCTCGCGGCGACGCGACGCCGCTCTCCGGCTTCGAGCAAGACGACTACGTGGCGGCCACGAACTTCGATCGGCGCCCGTTTCCCGAGCTTCTCGACGAACTCGACACCGTGCGCCGCGCAAGCCTTTCGCTCTTCCGCAGCCTCACCGACGACGAACTGATGCGCAAGGGGACGGCAAGCGACAATCCGTTCGTCGCGCGCGTGATTCCGTTCATCATCGCCGGACACGAAATCCACCACATCCGCATACTCCGAGAAAGATACCTTTCATGAATCTCTCGCCCGACAAGATCCGCAACCTCGCCCTCGTCGCGCACGTCGACCACGGCAAAACCACGCTCGTCGACGCGATGCTTTACCAGAGCGGCATCTTCCGCGCGAACGAAGCGATCGTCGAACGCGTCATGGACTCGAACGACCTCGAGCGCGAGAAGGGGATCACGATTCTCGCGAAGAACACGTCGGTGCGTTTCGGCGAGATCAAGGTCAACATCGTCGACACGCCTGGGCACGCCGACTTCGGCGGCGAGGTCGAACGCACGCTCACGATGGTCGACGGGATTCTCCTGCTCGTCGACGCGTCGGAGGGACCGCTCCCGCAGACGCGCTTCGTTCTGAAGAAGGCGCTCGAACTCGCGCTTCCGTCGATCGTGGTGATGAACAAGATCGATCGCAAGGACGCACGGCCCGCCGAAGTGCTCAACGAGATTTACGATCTCTACATCGATCTCGGTGCGACGGAGGAGCAGCTCGAGTTCCCGATCCTCTACACGAACGCGCGCGCCGGAACGGTGCGATTCACGCCCGACGGCGAGGAGACGAACCTCACGCCGCTCTTCGACCAGATCGTGAAGACGATTCCGCCGCCGCGCGTTTCGGAGAACGGAGCGCTGCAAGTGCTCATCACGAACCTCGACTACAACGACTTCGTCGGGCGGCTCGCTATCGGGCGCATCGTCTCGGGAACGATCGGCGATCGCGCCGACGTGAGCGTCTGCCGCCACGACGGGACGTTCGCGAAGGCGCGCATCACGCGGCTCTTCGTGTTCGAAGGCCTCGAGCGCGTCGAGGTCGACGCGGCGCCGCCGGGCGAGATCATCGCGGTAGCCGGCATTAGCGACATTTCCATCGGCGAGACGATCGCCGACCCGGAAAATCCGCAGGCGTTGCCGCCTCTGCACGTCGACGAGCCGACCGTGGCGATGATGTTCGCGGTCAACACCTCGCCCTACGCGGGCCGCGACGGCCGCTACGTCACGACGCGCCACCTGCGCGAGCGGCTCGAGAAGGAGCTGCTCACGAACGTGAGCCTTCGCCTCGATCCGACCGACACGCCCGACAACTTCATGGTGTCGGGGCGCGGCGAATTGCAGCTCGCGATCCTCATCGAGACGATGCGCCGCGAAGGATTCGAGATCGCCGTGTCGAAGCCGACCGCGATCACGAAGGAAGTCGACGGCCGCAAGATGGAACCGATGGAGAGCGTCTTCATCGACTGCCCCGAGGAGTACGTGGGCGTCGTCACGCAGAAGCTCTCGATGCGCAAGGGCGAGATGCTCGCGATGGTCAACCACGGCACGGGGCGTGTGCGGCTCGATTTCCGCATCCCGTCGCGCGGGCTCATCGGTTATCGCAGCCAGTTCCTCACCGACACGCGCGGCACGGGCCTGCTCAACCATTTGTTCGAGGGGTTCGCCGAGTGGCGCGGGACGATCGAGGGGCGCGTCAGCGGCGCGCTCGTCGCCGACCGCACCGGCCGCTCGACCGCGTGGTCGATCGAGCGCATCCAAGACCGCGGCGTCATGTTCATCCACCCGGGCACCGAGGTGTACGAGGGGATGATCGTCGGCGAGAACTCGCGGCCGCGCGACATCGACGTGAACATCGTGAAGGAGAAACACCTCACGAACATTCGGCGCTCGACGGCGGAAGAGGCGATTCAGCTCGTGCCGCCGAAGGAGCTGTCGCTCGAAGAGGCGCTCGAGTTCCTCAAGGACGACGAGCTGCTCGAGGTGACGCCGAAGTCGCTGCGGCTGCGGAAGCGCATACTGCCCGCCGTCAAGCGCGCGACGGTGAAACGCGCGGGCTAGCGACCGCATGGGCCGCTTCGTGCGAGGACGGCGCGAGTTCTTCATCCTGCTCGCGATCCTCGTGACGGCGGCTAGCCTGCGTCTCTGGCAGCTCGGCTCCGCCTCACCGCCCGGACTCAACCAAGACGAGGCGGTCACGATCTGGAACGCGCAGTGCCTATTGAAGACGGGACACGATCATTCCGGCTTCGCGTGGCCGACCTTCTACACGCGCGCCTTCGGCGACAACCCCACCACTCTCTTCACGTACTTCCTCATCCCGTTCGAGGCGATCGGCGGGATGAGCGTTCTGACGGCGCGCCTCGCCGTGGCGATCGCCGGCATCGCGACGGTTCTTCTCGTGGCGTACATCGGCACGCGGATGTTCGGGAGTGCGACGGGACTCGCGGCTGCGGCGCTCCTCGCGCTCAGCCCGTGGCACGTACAACAAAGCCGCTGGGCGGCCGACCCCGCGCTCACGCCCTTCCTCGTCTCCCTCTGCTGGGCGGCGCTCCTTTGGGCGCGGTTTCCGATCGCTCGCGATGACGCCGATTCTCCGGAACCGATGCGAGCCGCGCTCGCCGGCGCCATCTTCGGCGTGTCGAGCTATGGGTACCCGTCGATGCGGCTCTTTCTGCCGCTCTTCCTGGCGGCCATCGCTCTCTTGGCGCGACATCGACTGGCGCTCGTAGCCCGTTCGCGCCGCGGGGCCTTCGCGCTTTTCGCGTTCGCCGGAACCTGGCTCGCCGCGTTCGGCCCCCTCGTCTGGAGGCACGCCACCGACCCGGAGATCAACAAACGCGCGCTCACGAACTGGGTTTGGGCTGCGACGGATTCTTCTGCAGAGAAGGCTCTCGCGGTTGTCGAGCGCTTTCTCGCCCACTTCAATGTCTCGTGGCTGTTCGTTCACTCGAAGATGCTCGACTTCATCGCGCCGCCCGCCGGCGGCTATCTCGACTGGTACGTCCTCCCTCTGCTCGTGGCCGGCGTCGCCGCCGCGGCACTGAAGGCCAGGTCGGCGGCGCCGTACCGGATCCTGCTCGCCGCATTCGTTCTCTATCCGGTCGGAGACTGCCTCAATTCGGCCGAGTCGCTGCATCCGCTACGGAGTCTCGCCGGACTCTGCGGTCTCGTGCTGACCGCCGCCGCCGGCGCGATCGAGGCGTGGCGATGGTTCCGCGCGCGAACACCGCGCGCCGCGACGATCGCCGCCGCAATCTTCCTCGCTATCGCCGTCGCGTCGCACGTGCGCGGCTATCGCGCCTTCTTCGGCGAGTTCAACGATCGACCGTGGACGCGTGCGGCGTTCCATGTGGACTTGGTGGAGGCGTGCGAGTGGCTTCGGCCGCGCCTCGATCGAACGGATGCGGTCTTCTGCACGGCCGCCGGCATGAACATGCCGTACGTCGTCGCGATGGTCGCTCTCGGGTACGATGCTCGCCAGTGGTTCCGCGACGAGCGGCGGACGTTTCTGGTCGACGAGTGGGAGTACCACAGCCAGGTCGGGAAGATCTACTTCATGTACGTGGGGCACGATGACACGCACGACGCGGCGTGGGACGCGCTTGCGGCGAATGCCACTGAAGATCGAGTCGTCGTCATCGCGCGCCCCGGCGAGATCACGCTCGAGAACCCCGTTCACGTCATCCGCGACGACGAGGGCGAGCCGCGCCTCCTGATCTACGAAACGACGCTCTAGGATCTCGGACTCTCCGGGCGTGCGCACCGGCTGAACGCGTCTCTTGTTGTTCGGATTCAGGAGATGCCATAGGATCGCCGCGTGACGACACGCCGCCTCTTGCTCCTCGGCCTTTTTCTCGTCTCGCTCTACTTCGTCTTTCTCGTCTTAAAGCCGCTCATTCCCGGAATCGCGTGGGCCGTCGTGCTCGTCACGGCGTTCTATCCGCTCTATACGCGTCTCGTGCGGCTCTTGCGCGGCCGCGAGTGGGGCGCCTCGATTCTCATGTCGGCGTTCGTCGCCGCCGCGATCGTCCTTCCGCTCTTCCTCGCCGCGGTCCGCATCGTGCGATCGATCGAAAGCGTGTATCGATTCTTCGAGCGGCGCGTCTCGTCGGGCGTAGGCCCCGACCCGGTGCAGCAGATCTACGCCGTGCTCGATCAAGTCCGAGCGTTCCTCGGCCAGTTCATCGACGTCTCGAAGATCGATCTGCAAGCGAGTCTCGTGAAGGGACTGCAAGACATCGGCACGTCGCTCTCGGCGAAAACCGGCGCGCTCATCGGCAACGCACTCACGACCGTGCTCACCGTTTTCGTGATGCTCGTGACGATGGCGTTTCTGTTCAAGGAGTCGCGGCGCATCGTCGACTACGTCCGTCGCAACCTGCCGCTCGCTGACGACGACCGGACGCGCGTGATCACCGAGTTCCAGTCGGTGATCGAAGCCGTGTTCTACGGCGTCATGTTGACGGCACTCATACAGGCCACGATCGGCGGTATCGGCTGCGCGCTCGCCGGACTTCCGAACCCGTTCACTCTCGGCGCCGCGATGTTCTTCTGCGCGCTCCTGCCGATCGGCGGCACGTCGCTCGTCTGGCTGCCCGCCGGCATCTACCTGATCATGAAGGACCACGTCGGCGCCGGCGTGTTTCTGCTGCTCTGGGGCGGCCTCGTCGTCAGCATGATCGACAACGTGCTCAAGCCGATCTTCATCAAGGGCCGCACGCGCATGCACCTCTTGCTCGTCTCGTTCGGCATCTTCGGCGGCCTCTCCGCGTTCGGCTTCATCGGCCTCTTCGTCGGGCCGCTCGTGATCGCACTGTTTCTCTTCTTGCTCGACGTCGTGCGTCGCGAGGGGATGGCGCCGACGGCGCACGATTCCAGTCCGACTGCCACGGAGTGATCGGTGCGCGCCGGAGACGGCCGGCCGGATCCACGATCCGGCTTAAGTCCGTTCGGACAGTTCTCCGCTAGTTGAGCGGGCGGCGCAGCACAGCCAATGGCCGAGATGGCCGAGCGCTCCGCCCGCGATCCAGACGCGCTTACCGCAGCCCGCGCGCCTCGCCATCGACGAGATCGATGCGTTCAGATTGCGGGCTCACCGGCAGCCCGGGCATGCGGAGAATCTCGCCGACGATCGCGACGACGAAACCGGCGCCCGCCGAGAGCATGAAACTGCGCACCGTGATGACGAACCCCTGCGGGCGCCCGACGAGCGCGGCGTTATCGGAGAGCGACATCGGCGTCTTGGCGACGCAGAGCGGCAGCGCCTCGCCGCCGAAGCGGCGCACGAGTTCGAGATCGCGCTCGGCCTCGCGCGTGAAGATCACGCTGGCCGCGCCGTACATGTGCCACGCGATCTTCTCCATCTTCCCCTTGATCGGATCGCTTAGCTTGTAGATCGGCTCGAACGGCCGCGCGCGGCGTTCCGCGTGGGCGACCACAGTCTCGGCGAGTTCGACGCCGCCGTCGCCGCCGCGCGTGAAGACCTCCGAGAGCGCCGCGGGCACTTTCATCTCTTCGCACGCGCGCCGCACGACCGCGAGTTCGTCGTCCGAATCCGTCGGGAAGCGATTGATCGCGACGACCGGCGTCTCGCCGAAATGCCGCACGTTCTCGACGTGCTTCGCGAGGTTCGCGATGCCGCGCTCGACCGCCGCCGGGTCGGGCGTCGTGAGCGCGCCCTTCGCCACGCCGCCGTGCCGCTTGAGCGCGCGCACCGTTGCGACGACGACGACCGCGGCCGTGTCGAGCCCCGCCGAGCGGCACTTGATGTCGAAGAACTTCTCGGCGCCGAGGTCCGATCCGAAACCCGCCTCCGTGATCGCCCAGTCGGCGCACGCAAGCGCGGTCTTCGTCGCGATCACCGAGTTGCACCCGTGCGCGATGTTCGCGAACGGCCCGCCGTGAAGAATCGCCGGCACGCCCTCGGTCGTCTGCACGAGGTTCGGGCGCAGCGCGTGCTTGAGCACGACCATCATCGAGCCGACCGCCTTCAGGTCCGCGGCGGTGACGCGCTCTTTGCCGGCGGTGAGCGCGACGATCATGCGCGATATCCGCGCGCGCATATCGTCCGCGTCCTCCGCGAGGCAGAGCGCCGCCATCACCTCGGACGCGGGCGTGATGTCGAAGCCCGTCTCGCGCGGCACACCCTGCGTCGCGCCGCCGAGCCCGACGATCACCTCGCGGAGCGCGCGATCCGCCAGATCGATCACGCGCCGCCACATCACGTGCCGCGTGTCGATCCCGAGCGCGTTGCCGTGATGAATGTGATTGTCGACGAGCGCGGCGAGAAGATTGTGCGCCGTCGAGATCGCGTGAAAGTCGCCGGTGAAGTGGAGATTGATTTCGTCGGAGGGTTCGACGCACGAGAGGCCGCCGCCCGTGGCGCCGCCCTTCATGCCGAAGACGGGGCCGAGCGACGGCTCGCGCAGCGCGACGCACGCGCGGCGCCCTGTGCGCGCGAGCCCCTGCGCGAGCCCGATCGACGTCGTCGTCTTTCCTTCGCCCGCGTCGGTCGGCGTGATGGCCGTCACCAGCACGAGCCGTCCCACGCCGCGCCCGCTCTCGCGAGCCGCTGCCCGCGCGCCCTCGTGAATCTTCGCCACGCGATCGCCGTAGAGCGTGAGGTGCTCGCGCGCGATGCCGAGATCGGCGGCGACATCGACGATCGGCCGCGTCGTGTGCGATGACGTCATCGTGCAGTTCCCCTTTGAGCGTTGCGCCGCGTCACTGGCGCGGAAGAATCGTGAACCCGATCGAGTCGACCGCACCGGCGCCGAACAGCCCGACGCCGCCCTCGACGTGGAAGATCGGACGCTCGAAATCGTCGCCGGCGTTGCCGCCGACGTTCGGCCCGCCGTTGCCGATCAGCTCCGGGCTCGAACGCGCCAGATCGAACCAGTTCTGATCGATCGCGTACACCCGAATCTTGTGCCGCCCGGCGAAGTAGATCGCGAACCACGGCAGGCGCACGAAACCGCCGCTCGCCTCGAGCGCCGGCGAGCTCCCCTCGCGATCGAAGTCTTCGAAGTCTTCGTCCTCGAGAAAGTCGCCTTCGATGACGTAGTCGGAATCGAGATCGAGACTCGAGAGGCCGACGTGATAGCGCTTCAAATTGGGGCCGGGCGCGAAGCGCGCCTCGAGCAGGCCGTCGAGATAGACGACCTGATTCTGCGGCGCGTAGTAAACACTGTCGCCGAGTTGCTCGAACGTCGCGAAATCGCGGATGAGTTCGAGCGACTCCTCGTCGAGCAGCACCCAGTCGGACACGTTGAAGCGATCGGGCGTCGTCGTGGTCGCCGTGACGCGGCGGCCGTCGAGCGTGACGACTTCCAGGTCGTAGGTCGTGTTGGGCGCGACGAGCGGCGCGCCGGGGGGTCGATACAAGCCGACTCGCGCGGATCCGAGCGACTCCTCCTGGTATCGGTAACTGCCGCTAGTCGTCTTGATGGTGACCTGCGCGCCGCGCACCCCCGCGACGGTTGCATCGTACGGAACATCCGGCGCGAGAATCGTGCGCACAAAGAGATTGGGCATTGGCTTGTCGACGATGAGAACCGCGTCGACGACGAGTGTGCCGACGGCGCTTGTGTCGAAGAGTTCGCTCGTGTCGCGGTTCGCCGCGCAGCCGCCGAAGATCGCAAGCGCGGCGCACGCGGCAAGCACGACACGCCCGACGGCCGGCGCCCACACACGCACGCGCGCCGAGCGCCGTACGCGAGTGCGCGCGCTAAAACTCAAAGTTCACCCCGATCGTCGGAATGATCGGCAGCATCCGCACGACCTCCGGCTCCGCCGTCTCTTCCTCGGTGTTGTACTGAATGAACCACTCGTTCCTCCGGCTGTAGAGATTAAAGATCTGCAAGAACCACTCGGCCTTCTGGCCGAAGAGCGTCGCGTCGCGCGCGACGTTCACGTCGATGCGGTGATACGGCAGTAGGCGCGCGCTGTTGCGCTCGGCCGGAAAGAGGAGATCGTCCTCGGGCGGTTCGCCGGTTGCGGGGTTGCGAATCGAATAGCGCCCGCCCGCGGGCGTGAACGCCTGTCCCGTGCCGAAGATGAAGTTGGCGCCGTAAGACCACTTCCCGCGATCGTAGTTCGCGACGAGTTTCACGTCGTGGCGGCGATCGTACTTCGGCGGGAACGACTTGCCTTGATTCACCTCGCTGAACGTGCGGCGGCTCCATCCGAGCGTGTAGCCGAGCCAACCGGTGAGCGCGCCCGTGCGCCGCTCCGCGAACAGCTCGAGCCCCGTCGCGTGACCGCTGCCGCCGGTCTTGAAGACATCCTCCGACGCCGTGCCCGCGCCATCGACCGCCGCGTCGTTGTCGAAGAGGACGAGGTCGCTCAGATCGGTGTAGTAACTCTCCGCGGTGAAGAAGTAGCGCCGGCTCTTCTCCCACTCGAGGCCGACGACCCCCTGCCACGACCGCCCCGGCTCCGCGGTCGCATCGGTCGGCACCCAAAAATCGCCGCCGCTGAATCCTTCCGTCGACACGAGCTGCAAGAATTGGTGATAGCCGCCGCTTGCGAGCTTGAGGCGCACGCCGTCGCCCACGATTTGGCTGATCGACACACGCGGCTCCGCGATCCAACGCGAGCCCTCGCTGAAGTAGCGCACGTGCACGCCGGAGCGAACCTTCGTGAGCGGCGACGCCGTCCATTCGTCCTGCGCGTAGAGCGCGTAAGAGTGCGGCTTCTGATCGATCCCCGCCTGCGCGTCGCGATTGAATTCCTGCTCGAACGTGAACTTGTACTGCGACGCAAGAAGTCCCGCCGTCACCACGTGCGCCGCGTTCGGGTGGTAATCGAGGTCCGCCTTCACCGACAGATCGCGCAGGCTGTTCGTGAATCGAATCGGCGTCTCGAAAAACGAGAGGCGGGTGTCGCTCTTGTACTCGCTCCCCGCGACGAGGAAGTTGCCGAAGAGAGTGGGACTGATGATGTGCGTCCACTTCGCCGTCATCGCCGCGTTGCCCCAGCGCAAGTCGACGAAACTCCCCTCGTCGAGATCGAGATTGAGGTCGTCGCGCCCGAAGTAGCCGCTGATAGTGAGCTGGTCCGAGTCGCTGAGGTCTTGGTGCAAGCGCGCGTTCGTGTCGTAGAAGTAGTACGACGGGATCTCGTTCTCGTCGGTGCGAATCGCGGAGAGCACCGGCTCGAGATAGGTGCGCCGCCCCGACACGATCCACGAGCCCTTCCCAACGGGACCCTCGAGCGTCGTGCGCGCGGCGATCAGGCTGATGCCGCCGCGTCCCTGAAAGGTTTTGCGGTTCCCCTCGCGATTCGTGACGTCGAGCACTGAGCTGAGCCGTCCGCCGTACTGCGCCGGGTACGCGCCCTTGTAGAGATTGACGTCCTTGATCGCATCCGCGTTGAACGTGGAAAAAAAGCCGAACGCGTGCGTCGGGTTGTAGAGCGGAATCTGGTCGAGGAGGATGAGTGTTTGGTCGGGGCCGCCGCCGCGAATGTAGAGGCCGCTCGAGATGTCGGACGCCGCTTGGATGCCGGGAAGCATCTGGAGACTGCGGATGATGTCGGGCTCGCCGACCGACGGCATGCGCTTGAGCTGCCGCGCGTCGAACGCGATGAACCCGGGCTGGAGTTGCTGCTCCTCTTTACCTCTGTCCGCGGTGATCTCGACGCCTTCCATCTGAAGCGGCGCCACGCCGAGCGCGACGTCGCGCCGCACCTGCTCGCCGGCCGCGAGCGAGAGCGTGTCGCGCCGCGCGTCGTAGCCGATCGCCTGGTAGGTCACGACGTAGGCGCCGGCGCGCAGACCGTTCACCGCGTAGTAGCCGTCGGCATTCGAGAGCCCGCCCGTGGAGACGGAGTCGCCGCGAACGACGACGGTCGCGAACGCGAGCGACTCGCCGCTGTTCGCGTCGGAGAGGAAGCCGCTGAGCGTCGCCGCACAAGCGGGCGCGGGCGCGAGAGCGATGAGCAATACGAGCGCAGGCGCGAGTGCCGCGAGAAGTGACAACGACGGACGCGCGTTGGAGGTCAGAATTCGATGGGTTCGCCGCATGAGCGCTGCAATCTACATCACGGCAGCGCGATTGTCATGCCACGCGCCGGTGTTTGTTGCCACGCGTGATCCGATGCGCGCGCGCGTGCACCGGGGCTTGCGCGCGCTCGTAATTCTGTGCGCTCGCCCGCCCGTCGGCGCCGCGCCAGCGTGTCGTCTACAGGGACATTCGCGTCGCAAAGAAAGGACGGCGTCGCAGCCCGCGCGGCGCGGCAGCCGGCTTCCGCGGCGCAAACCGTTGAAAACGCGTCGCCCAGAATGGCGGCGGAATGCGGTGCGGCGGGCATACGGATTGCGAGCCGTCCGGCCATGCCGCTCAGCCATCGTCGCCGCGCGATTCTCGCAATCGCATCCGCCGCCGCAACCACCGTCGCGACCCTCTGCGCAAACCCCGCGACGTGTTGCGCTCAGATCGCGACTTCGAACGGGGGCGGCACGAGCTCCGGAAGCGAAAGGATCTTCGAGGCCGGCTCCGAACTCGACGAGATGTACGGCAGCGCGCCGGTCCTCGGCGCCGGAACGCTCGGGCTGTTCGCCGCGGGACGCCTTTCGTCGAGCCCGCGCTTAACGGGCGCCGCGACCGATCTCTCGAAAGCGCTTCTCGTCAACGGCGCGCTCGTTTGGGCTCTCAACGCCGGCATTCGTTACGGCCGCGGCGATCACCACGGCCCGGCATTCCCGTCGGGCTCGACCTCGGCGGCGTTCGCGATCGCACCGATTCTTCGCGGGCGCTTCGGCTGGAAGGCGGGCGTACCCGCGCTCGCTCTGGCGTCATTTGCCGCGGCCGGCGAGATGGATGAAGGCGCGCGCACCACGCCCGAGATCTTCGGCGGCGCCGCGCTCGGCTTGGTCGTCGGCGGCTTCATGGCCCATCGCGAATCCGGGGCCAACCTGCCCGCGCATCTCTGCGTCGACAAGAACGGCGTCGGCGTCGAGTTCAAGTTCTAGAGTTCTAGCGCGGCGCGCGCGCGGAGCACGCGCCTCCGTCGAGCACGCTCCCTCTCGCTATGCCTCATCAATCAGTCTGTATCCGACACCTGGTTCGGTGCGCAGTTAGCGCGGCCGCGCTGGCGTCGCCTCGATCTTGTTGCGGAGCTGCTTCATGTCGATCCGCAGCGAGTGCGTCTGCCGCTCGTGCGCCGGCCCCCACACTTCGCGCACGAGCTGCCGCTGCGTGACGGCCTTCCCCGCGTGGCGCACGGAACCGCGAGCAGCTTGTACTCCGTCGGCGTGAGGTGAATCTCCTTCCCGGATTTCGACATCGAACGCGCCGGCGCCGAGGGCGCGACCGAGGATGCCGACGAACGCGATCGTCACCGCGACCCGCGCGCCCGAAAGAAACGGTCAGGAGCGCCAGCGCGCGGCGCGGCACGCAGATTGCCGTATGGATCGCGCGTCAGTGATGTCCGGCGGCTATCGCGCATCTTCGTCGCGAGTTCCGCCGACCTCGCTAACCCAGAGGAGCGGCTGAAAATGGACCCGGTGCTGAAAACTGGCCAGTCCGTCGCGGCGCGGCGGGCGGCGGCGATGAAAAAAGGAACTCTTGCGCAGAGCGTGAGCGCGCGTAACAACGTCGAGCGCGCGAACACGAGCGCCGCTGCGCCAATCGTGCGGGGCGACGTCCCCGCCATCCGCTTTCTCGGCCACGCGGGGCTCCTCATCGAGTACCGCGGTGCTTCGCTGCTGTGCGATCCGTGGATGAGCGAGTCGGGGGCGTTTCTCCACTCGCAGCATCAATACCCGCCCAATGACGCGATCGATCGCAACGCGCTTCGCTCCGCCGACTTCCTCTACCTGAGCCACCGGCGCTTCGATCACTTCGACCGCGAGTTTCTTGCCACGCTGCCGAAGGAAAGAATCACTGTCATCATCGCGGACTACATCACGGACGCGTTCGCGAACGAGATCGCAGATCTCGGATTCGCGCGCATCGTTAAGCTCGCCGACTGGAAGAACTACGCGCTTGCGGACAGATTCGACATTCGTCTCGTGCGCAATCCGTCGCTCTGCGAGCTCGACTCGATCGCGCTGATTCGCGCGGGCGACACGACGATCCTCAACGCAAACGATTGCCATCTCGCGAAGAGCGAGTTTGCGAAGCTCCGCGAGCAAGAGATCGGCATTCTCTTCGCGCAGCCTTCTGTCGCGATGGAGTATCTAGCCGCGCACGCCGACGGAGAGATCGAGCAACTCGCGATCGCGGCGCGAACGCGTAAAGAGTCGATCGACGCATTCGTCGACATGGCGAACGGCGTCGATGCGAAGCAGGTGATCTGCTGCGCCGGGTTGCCCTGTTTCCTCGAGGACGATCGCTTCCATCTCAACTTCGGCGATAACCGAATTGCCTTGGACGAGAAGGACGTGCTCGCGGAGATCGCGGGGAAGATCGGCGGACGGTTGCATCTCGTGTTGCCGGGCGATGAGATCGACACTACTGGCGGGGTTGCGGTACAGCGCGCGCGCGAGTTCGACTTGGCGAATAAGAAAGAGTTCTTGCGCGAGTACCAGGCGCGTCGCGCCGCGTCGATTCACGCGCACCTCGCGTCGTTGCCGCCGCTACCGGTCGGAGGCGTCTGGCAGTTTCGCGATTTCGTGCGGGAAATCTTCGCATCGAGCAGCCACGTGCGCGGCAAGATCGGCGCGCTCGTGAAGTTCACCGTGACCGGCACGAACGGCGGCGTGGTTTACGTCGACACGCGACAAGGCGCTTTCAAGACGTCGCTCGTGACGACCGCGCGCCCGAGTCACGAGTTCGAGATCGATTCGCGCGTCGCCCGCCTGCTCGTCGAGCGTGAGGCGACGTGGGAGGACGTTTTTCTCAGTATGCGCTTCCACGCGCGCCACGACCTCGGCTCCCACAACTGGCCGCTCTTCGCGATCTTGCGTTACGGGCACGACGTGAAGCGAATATGCCACGTCGAGCGCGTTCTCAAGAACGGCGAGCGCGATACAGTCGCAGCGGCAGCGCGTCAGTCGAGAACAACGAGCTTACGCGACGCCGCGTTGACGCCCGCCCGAAGTCTGTAGACGTAGACGCCGCTCGCGAGCGCACGGCCGCTCTCGTCGCGCCCGTCCCAGCGCACACTGTGCACGCCCGCCGGAAGCCGCCGCGCCGCCACGTTCGCCGCGCGACGCCCGTCGATCGTGAAGACCTCGAGAGCGACATCGGCGTCGGCGGGCAGATCGAACCGGAACTCCGTCGCGTCTCCCACGCCCGAGCGAATCGGATTCGGCGAGTTCGCGTGCAAGCGGAACGCAAAGCGCGCTCCCGCATCACTCGCGCCGTCGGAGCCATCCGCATCGCCCGCGACGTCGCCCACGGGAACGCCGACCGCCTCCGCATTGCCCCAAACTCGGAAGTCGTCGAGCGCCGCCTCGACGTTCGAATCGCCGCCGATGTCCTCGGCGATGAAGCGCATACGCACGGTCGCGGTCGGCTGCACGTAACTCGCAACGGCGAAGCGAATCTCTTTCCACGCGTTCGTCGTCGTCTTCGTCGAATCGACGGTGACCCACGTCGTGCCGCCGTTAGACGAAATCTGCGCGCGCCACGAATCGGTTCCCGGGTTCTCGCCTGAATTGTTCGTGTACCAACGCCAGAATGAAATCACCGGTGACGACAACGTCGTCAGGTTCATGACCGGCGAGTACAGCGTCGTCTTGCCGTTGTCGACATCGCCGTTCTCGGGCGGCCCGCCGCTCGTCGGCCCCTGCCCGGTCACCCAACACTTCGTGAGCGGATTGCGCGTGTGGTCATCCTCGGGCTGCACCGCGATTCCTTCCCATGTGGCGGAACCTCTCGGATTGAGCCGCACCCAGTGCGTCGCAACATCCGCGTTGTCGGATCCGTCGGCGTTCGTCGTCCAGCCTGCGCTGCTCGTGTCCTCGAAGCTGAACGCGATGTCGACGCGGTCGACGACGAACGTGACGAGCGCCTGGCCCGACGCGACGATGTCCGTCGTGAGCGACTCCGGCTGAAACGAATAGTCATCGACGTAGAGCTTGTAACTCCCGACCGGAAGACCGCCGAGTGAAAACGCGCCACTCACATCCGTCGTGTCCGCGATCGGCGTTTCCTTCACCGAAACGATCACGTTCGTCGCGGCGGAACCGTTCGACTCGAGGACCACCGTGCCCGCCGCACCGCCGCCCACGAGCGGCTGGAGCGCGAAACCCTGCGCGGTCGTGTCGCCCGGCGTCACCGTGACGCTCGCGGAGGTCGAGTCGTAGCCGAACGCGCGCGCGCGCACCGTGTGGCTTCCCTCGTTCGCGTCGATGAGAAACGCGCCCGCGCCGCTGACCGCGAAATCGCGCGCGGTCTCGACGAGCGAAACCTGCGCGTACGGTATTGGCTGGCCAGTCACCGCGTCGGTGACGGCGCCCCCGACCGCGCCCGCGTTCTCCCAATAGTCGACGAGGAACATCCCGCTCTGCATGTCGCTGACGACGATCGTTCCCGACGGGAAGTAGTTGAACACGCCCCACGCGCCGTCGAAGAGGCCGCCGCCGTTGTACGTGTAGAAGTAGCCGGCCTGCCGCAGATCCGTTGGATCCGTGATATCGAGGATGTGCACGCCTTCGGTGTAGTGCGCCACGTACGCGAGATTGTCGCGGATGTGCACGTTGTGGGCGTCGCCGTTCGCGTCGGCCGTAAATCCATCGACCTGAATCGGGTCGCCGAGATCGCTGATGTCCCACGACGTCACGCGCCCGCCGCCGGTCTCGTCCGTCGCGAGCAGGAATTGACGGTCTTCCGTCGTCCAGCAGTTGTGCGTCGCGTTGCGCTCGGTCGTGAACTGCGTAATCAGAGAAATTGCCCCCGGATTCGCAACGTTGAGAACTTGCACCTTGCCGATGCCGATGCACGCGGCGTAAAGAGTGTCGTCGCGCACATGCGAGTCGTGAACGTACGCGCCGCCGTAGTTGCCGATCTGCGTCGGCGCCGTCGGGTTCGCGAGCGAGAGGATGCGGCAGCCGCCGTTCGCGCCGTTCGCGTAGAGCCGCGCGTTGAGCGTGTCGACCGTCACGGAGTGAATCGAACTCAGCCCGCTCCCCGTGAATGTCGCCGCGAGGAACGGCGCCTCCGGATTCGCGAGGCTGATGATTTGCAGCCCGCCTCCCGCCTCGGTGCCGACATAGCAGAATTCGCGATATGTCTTCATTTCGCGCCAGAGATTGTTCGGTCCCGCGATGAATCCAGTCAGCACGGGGTTACGCGGATCGGCAATGTTGTAGATCGCGGTTCCGGTGCGCGCGGCGAGAATGGCGTACTCGATGTTCGTCGATGGATCGACGTAGCCCCAGCACGAGGCGTACGAGCCCGCGTAATCTTCGCGGCGCGAAAGCAACTCGCAGTTGAGGCTCGCGGGGGCTGCGGCGCTCGTCGCCGCTACCGCCGTGACCAATGCCACCGCGAATGAGAAACACGAAACGATCACCCTGGCGGCGCCGCGGCGCCCTCCGGCCTTGCTGCGATGCATCGAATTCCCTTCCTGGGCTCGGGGGCTCGAGCCACGTTGTCGGTCCAAGGTGTCCCTGGGGGCAAGAACGGCGTTCAGTATACCGGACGGCGCGGCGGCGCAGCAACGCTCGCTTCGATCCGCTTCGTGGGGTCGTGTCGCGTGATCGGGAGGGTTCCGCGCGACGGGTTAGCGCACGACGACGACCGCGCTTTGGCTCTCCAGCCCGCCGGCCGAGAGCACGTAGAAGTAGCGTCCGCTCGGGACGGGAGCGCCGGCGGCGTCGCGGCCATCCCACCGCGCTTCGTGGCGGCCGGCCGGCCGTTCGCCGTCCAAGAGCGAGCGCACAACGCGCCCCGCGACATCCACGACGCGCAGCCGCGCCGCGCCGGAACGCGGCATCTCGAATTGCACGCGGCTCGACTCGCGCATCGGATTCGGTTCGGCGTGAAGCGCGAGCGCGGGCGGCCCGGCCGGCGGTGCGACCGGCGTGGCTGCGGAGTCGATGCGGATCATCGCGGCGACGGAGGGCACGTCGTCGCCGTTCAGAATGAACAGCATGTAATAGCCGGGTGGCGCGAGATTGCCGTTCGACGGCACGGTGACGAGTAACTGACTCGGCCCAGGCCGGGTGAATGCGAGCGGCACGTGCCGCTGTCCCGTGTTGAACGAGTGTGTGACGGTCGAGAGCCCCATCAGAACGACCTTCGTTATCTGCGACGCCTGCGGGGTACCGATGGTAAACGACGCGCCGTAGAGCGCCTCGCCCGGAGCGGAGGTGATGACGGGACGCGGCCCGCGGAAGAGGTAGCCAGGTTGGTAGATCTCTCCGGTGAAGACCGCAAGGCCGCTGTCCTGCCCTGCGAGCGCAACGCGCCCGTCCGGAATCAGCACGGCGGTCGAGTGGTACATCCGCCCGATTTGTATCGGCGGAAGAGGTGTCCATACGTCGGCCTGCGGATCGTACAGCTCGGTCGAGTACTCGGGGCTCGAGTAGAGGCCGCTCGTTCCGCCGCCGGCCACGAGGACGTTGCCGTCCGGCAGGAGGACCGCGTTCGCGTGCGCTCGTGCCGCATTCATCGGCGACGTGAAGCTCCAACTCGGCGTCGGGCTCGCGAAGTCGATCTTTTCACAGGTCGATACCACGCCCAAATCGGTTTCGCCGCCGAACACCATGACGACATCGGTGAATCCGGGGAGCAGCACGCTCGGCGCGCTTCCACGCCACCCTGCGTTCGTTGTCGCCACGAATTCCCATTGGGGAGCCGCGGGATCGAAGCGATACGTCTCCCACTCCGGCGCCACGTGCGCGACCTTCCCCGTGCTGAGCAAATGCAGCCGAGGATAGAGGTCGACGTACCGCATCCCGCCGGGCACGGGCGAGACTCCGGACGTGAGCGAGTAGCGTTCCATCACGGGTGTCGTTGTGCAGTTCTCGTCGAGCCCGGAGAGAATCAGCACGCTACCGTCGGCGAGCGTGAGATTCGTCGGATACCAACGCCCGACGGACATGTTCTCCCGCTGTTCCCAAGCTTCCGTGTTCGGATCGAACCAGTGCGTCTCGGGCCGGCCCTGAAACCCGTCGGGGCACACAACCGGGCTCACATTCCCACCGGTGACGAACAACTTGCCGTTCGGCAGAAGCGATAGTCCGCTGCAGAACAGATCGAGCGGGACGAACGTGTTATTGAACGCGGATGTCGCGGGGTCCCACACCATCGCGGCCGAGCCAGAATTCACGCCGCTCCGTGCGTCCGGCGGCGCTTTCGCGAGTTTGCCCGGTCCAATCCCGTGATCGTGGTCTCCGTGCGGCGGCATGATGTAGTCGTTCGGATAGGAGTAGTAGAGCACATCGCCCGTGGGCAACACCGCCGCGTGGATCGCGATGACCGGCCACGCGAGAGGGCCGGACCATTGCCCGGTCAGGCCGAGCGGGAGGGCGGACTCCGGCGCGCGATACGCGTTCGCGGCGGGGAGCGCGTTTTCCGCCGCGTTGGCGCGCATTGCGAGGACCGCGGCCAGCAAGAGACTTGTCAGAAGAATCCAAAGGATGATCGAGCGCCGCATAGCGCACCTCCCAGTGAATCGCGGAGGAACTCTGCTCGCGGGTGAACGGGGCATTAACGGGTTCGATGATACCGCGGGCGATCCCGTGCGGGTGACATTATCTATATGGCCGCAAACCCTGCGGCCGGCCCGGTTCGCTAGCGCAACGCGCGCTCGAGTGCTACCCTGCCGCCAATGAATCGCCCCAAGCGCATCGCCATCCTCTCCACGGGTGGCACGATCGAGAAGACTTACAACGAATCTGACGGTTCTCTCGCGAATCAGCGGAGCGTTCTCGAGATCATGCTTGCGTCGCTCGTGCTCAACGGCGTGACGATCGATCGCGTGCCCGTGATGAACGTCGATTCGCTCGAGATGCACGAGGCCGACCACGAACGCATCGTGCGCGTGGCCTCCGCGTACTGCGAGTCGCACGACGGACTCATCATCACGCACGGCACGGACCGCTTGCAGCAGACGGGCGAACGGCTCGTCGAGCGCGTCGGCGAGCGCCCGCGCGTTCCGATCGTGCTGACCGGCGCGATGCGCCCGTACGAACTGCGCACGACCGACGCGCTGCAAAATCTCACCGAGGCGCTCCTCGCCGTGCAGATCGTCGAGCCGGGCGTCTATGTCGCGATGCACAACACGGTTCTGCGCTTCCCCGGTGTTGTAAAGGATCACGCACGCATGACATTTCGCCGAGGCGATGAAACCCGAGAGAGGTCTTGACATCATATTGATCCGTTCGATAATGATGCGGCCCTCGTTGTACCTGAACGCAACCACATGAAGGAGGACGTCCCAATGTTGAAGAAATTGATCGTCACGGCATGCCTGCTTTCGCTCGCGATCGGTGCGGCGTGGGCCGGCGACGCGAAGAAGGAAGCGGCGCACGGTGCGGCCGGCGCGGAGCACATGCAAGCGATGATGTCCGAGATGCTCAAGTGCTCCGTGTGCAAGAACATGGCGCCCGCGATGGCCGAGATCGGGCCGTCGATGACGATGGACGTTGCGCACCTCAATGACGGCGTTGCGATGATGCACGGCGTCACGGATCCCTCGAAGGTGGCGGTCTTCCACGCCGCGAGCGCCGCGATGCAGAAGGCCGGCGCGGCCTGCGCGACGATGACCGACGAACAGGTGAAGACCGAGCTCTGCGGCTTCTGCCAAGGAATGCACAGCGCCATAAAGGCCGGCGCCAAGATGAGCATGGGCATGACGAAGATGGGCGATATCATGGTGCTCACGTCATCGGACCCGGCCGTGAAGGCGCAGATCGACGAACTCGCGAAGCAGTGCGAGATGATGGCGGGGTCGATGTAACACGAACTTTCGCGCGGCGCGCGGACCGATGCGCAATGCGTGTTTGAAGATTCGCACCGAAGGCCCTCCCAACGGAGGGCCTTCGTGCTTAGCATTTCGTTAACCGCGAACGATCGCGCTGATTCGCGATCAAGGTTCAATAGCCGCGGCCACCTGGATTCCAAGAGGAGACATCATGCATCGCATCGTTCGCAACACGCTCGTCCTCGCTAGCGCCATCGCGAGTCTCGCGGCAACCGCGTTCCCGGCTCGTGCGGCAGAACTCGCGTTTTCTGGGTTCGGCCTCGGCGGGCGCTACGCGTTCGTCAACAATCAGGACACCGACGAGTCGTCGCACATGCTGGGAGTGCTCGCGCGCGCGCGCGGCAAGTTCATCGGCCTCGAAGCGGCGGTCGACTATCGCAACGAGGAGTTCGGCAACGATATCGATCTGAAGACGTGGCCCGCGACCGCGAGCCTCTTGATTCTTCCGATCGCGCCGGTCTACGCACTCGTCGGGCTCGGGCTCTATAACACGACGATCGATTTTCCGGAGGACTTCGCGTTCGACGACGAAACGGAGTCGAAGCTCGGCTATCACTTCGGCGCGGGCGCGGAGATTCTGCTCAACGACGCGGTGAGCGTCACGGGCGACGTGCGCTGGCATTTCGTCGACTACGAGTTCGAGAACATTCCGTCGTCGGTCGGCGAAGTCGATGCCGATGTCATGACGGTGAATCTCGGGCTCGTCTTCTACTTCCGGTAGAGCGCGCACTCCGCGCATCGCCGCGGCGCCCGCGAGGAGAACCCGTTTCTCGCGCGGCGCCGTTCGGGTGCCGCCCTTCGCGCCGCATCCCGTGCGCGGCGCCTTCCTGCATCGCGCCTCGGCGCTGACTTTGCCCTCGTTTTTTTGCGCGGCCGCCCATAGAATCGGGGCCCCTTCACCAAACGATATCGAGGAGGCCTCTCTATGAATAGCCTGTGCACGTCCCCATCGAGCCGCGCGTCGCGCGCCCTCGCTTCGCTTTTCGTTTTGCTCGCGGGCGCAGCGCTCTTCGCCGCGGGTTGCGGCGGCAAATCGCAGCCGGCCGGCGGCGACGCCGCGAAGTCCGGCGCGGCCGCGAACGCATCGCACGCGACCTCCGGCGGCAGCTCCAATGTCGTCAAGATCGTGAGCAGCTTGCCGCGCACCGGAAGCGCGAACGCGCAGACCACCACGATGGTGAACGGCATCCGCATGGCGATCGACGAATCCGGCGGCAAGGTCGGCGAGTTCGCGATCGAGTACGAGGATTGGGACGACGCCTCCGCGAAGAAGGGCGACTGGGATCCCGAGGTCGAGGCGGCGAACGCCGACAAAGCGGTGAAGGATCCCGCGATCATGTTCTACCTCGGCACGTACAACTCGGGCGCCGCGAAAATCTCGATGCCGGTTCTCAATCGCGCCGGACTCGCGATGATCTCTCCCGCGAACACCTACACCGGCCTGACGAAGCCCGGCATGGGCGAACCGAACGAACCCGGCGTGTATCGCCCGACCGGCAAGGTGAACTACTTCCGCGTCGTGCCCGCCGACGATCTGCAAGGCAAGGTCGCCGCGCAGTGGATCCATCAGATGGGCGGCAAGAAGGTGTACGTCCTCGACGACCGCGGCCTCTACGGCAAGGGGATCGCGGATGTGTTCTGCGTCACCGCGGAGGACCTCGGCATCAAGCTGCTCGGCCGCGAAGGGATCGATCCGAAGGCGCAGGAGTACCGCAGCCTCATGGCGAAGATCAAGGAGATGGATCCCGACTGGATCTACTTCGGCGGGACGACGCAGACGAACGCGGGGCAGATCGCCAAGGACATGGTGTCGATCGGCATGCGCGCGAAGATCATGATTCCGGACGGCTGTTTCGAGCAGGCGTTCATTCAGTCGGCGGGCGCTGAGAATGTGAACGAGCGCGCGTACGTCACGTTCGGCGGAGTGCCGCCGGCGCAGCTCGTCGGCGCGGGCGCCGAGTTCGTGACGCGCTACCGCGCGAAGTACAACGCCGAGCCCGAGGCGTACGCGGTGTACGGCTACGTCGCGGGGAAGGTCGCGCTCGACGCACTCGCGCGCGCAGGCAAGAAAGATCGCGAGGCGTGCCGGCTCGCGGTCGCCGAGACGCGGCAGGTCGACGGTCCGCTCGGCACGTGGTCGTTCGATCCCAACGGCGACACGACGATGGAGATCATGAGCGGCAACATCGTTCGCGGCGGCGTGTTCGAGTTCGTGACGCTGCTCGGCCAGGGCACCGCGCCGCAGTCGTGAGAGAGCGAACGCTCGCTCAACCCGCAGCGGTCGCGCGGCCGCGCTGACGGCGAATGCTCGACACAATTCTTCAGCAGCTTCTCATCGGCCTGACGAACGGCATGGTGTTCGCGCTGATCGCGCTCGGGTACACGATGGTGTACGGCATCCTCGAGCTGATCAACTTCGCGCACGGCGATCTCTTCATGCTCGCGTCGTTCCTCGCGCTCACGCTCGTCGGCGTGTTCGGGCTCGGTGAGGCGGGCACCGGCGCGACGATCATCGCGCTCGTGGCGATCGTCCCGATCTGCGCCGTCTTCGCCGCGACGCTCAACTGGAGCGTCGACCGGTTCGTCTACCGCCCGCTGCGCAACGCGCCGAAACTCGCGCCCCTCGTCTCGGCAATCGGCGTCTCGTTCATCTTTCAGAACATCGGCCTGTTCTGGGGCGGCCTGCCGATGGATGTGTTCGGCGGTGGTGTCGCGGCGGCCGCGCCCAAAGCATTCCCGAGCCTGATCCCGAACTACAACTTGCTCGGCGAGGCGAGTGCGATTCGCGTGACGCCGAAGGATCTCGTCGTCATCGGCAGTTCGCTTGCTGTGATGGCGCTTCTCTACTTTTTCGTGAACTACTCGAAGCTCGGGAAAGCGATGCGCGCGACGGCGCAGAACCCGGTCGCGGCGCGGCTCATGGGAATCGACGTCGATCGCGTCATCAGCGTGACGTTTCTCATCGGCGGCGCGCTCGCGGGATTCGCCGCCGTCATCTACGGGCTCTACATCAACACGATCAACTATCAGATCGGATATCAGAATGGGCTCTACGCGTTCACGGCGGCGGTGCTCGGCGGGATCGGCAACATTCCCGGTGCCGTTCTCGGCGGGCTCTTCATCGGACTCGTGCGCGCATTCAGCGATCAGTTCATCGGCGCGCAATGGCAGCCGGCGGTTCTGTTTGGGATTCTGATCGTCGTGCTCGTGTTCCGGCCGTCGGGACTCCTGGGCGCGCACACGCGGGAGAAGGTGTGAGCGCGGGCGCGGCGGGCGCGAGCGGCGCGGCGGCAACCGCGGTCGCGCCGAAGCCGAAGAGTTCGCGCCGCCTCCCGCGCCTCGAAGTCGTCGCCGCGCTCGTCTTGCTCGTCTACCCGCTCTTCCCGTTCCTCGACATGGCCGTCGAAGCGATCGCCGGCACGCCGCTGCGGCTCGATCGCCAACTCGTCAACATTTTCATCTTCGGTATTCTCGTGCTCGCGCTGAATCTGCAAGTCGGCTACGCGGGACTGTTGCAACTCGGCATCGCGGCGTTCTTCGCGATTGGCGCGTTCACGACGGGGATCGTCACCGTCGAGAAGTATCCGTTTCAGCTCGGGTTCTGGGGCGCGTTGATTGCGGCGCCGTGCGCGGCGGGTCTCGCGGGGCTCGCACTCGGCGCGCCAACGATTCGTTTGCGCGGCGACTACCTCGCGATCGTGACGCTCGGCTTCGGCGAAGTGACGCGCGTCGTTCTGCTCAACCTCGAGAACATCACGGACGGGCCGCGCGGGCTCAATCCGATTCCCGAGCCGTGGCTTCCGGAATGGTTGCGCGCGCTCTTCGGCCCCGACGCCGGCACGGGGCGCGCGCAGTTCATCACGATGTACTACGTCGCATTCCTTCTCCTCGTGGCGCTCGTCATCGTTTTTCGCAACATCGAGCGCTCGCGCCTCGGCCGCGCGTTCGTCGCGCTGCGCGAGGATGAACTCGTCAGCTCGTGCATGGGCCTTAATCCCGTGCGCTCGAAGATCACCGCGTTTACGATCGGCGCCGCGATTGCGGGACTCGCCGGCGCGCTCTACGCGACAAATCTCACCACCACCGCTGAGCCCAACACCTACGACTTCAACTACTCGATCATGGCGCTCTGCTGCCTGATCATCGGCGGGCTCGGCAGTCTGCGCGGCGCGCTGCTCGGCGCGCTCGTGCTCTTGAGCTTCGACAACGTGCTCTCGCCGCTTCTGACGCGCCTTATCGCGCGCGCCTCCGACGGCGGATCCACGAACGTGTTGCTGACGTTCTCGAATTGGCGCTGGATCATCTTCGGCGTCGCGCTCGTGTTGATGATGCGCTTCCGGCCCGAGGGGCTGTGGCCGTCGGCGCGCGTGAAGGCCGAGTTCCACGAGGCGGAGGATGAGGGCGCAAAGGGGGCGGTCGCGTGAGCGCGGCAAATGCCGGCGGCTCGCCGAACGCGTCGCGCGCGGCGACGCCGCACGACGCGCCGCTCCTCGACATCGACAAGCTGACGATTCGTTTCGGCGGGCTCACCGCCGTGAGCGACGTCGACCTCTGCGTTCCGCGCGGCTCGATCTTCGCGATCATCGGACCGAACGGCGCCGGCAAGACGACCGTCTTCAACGCGATCACCGGCATCTACGAGCCGACGACCGGCTGCATTCGATTCAAAAGCGAGAAGCTCGAGCGCGAGGTGCGCCCGGCACTCTTCGCGTGGTGGGCGCTCATGGGCGTCACCGTCGGGCTGTTCCTGCTCCTCTTCTTTTCAAACGTCGACACGATGTGGGCCGCGACGGTGAAGCAGAACTTTCGCGGGCGCGAGTCGGGCTTTTCGCTCGGCGCGGCGTGGAGTGATTTCGTCGACTACATGGCGGCCGAGCCGCGCGTCGAGCAGCGGACGGGGCGCTACTACGTCGTGTCGCACGACGGCTCGACGACGTTCGGAAGCGCGAAGACGGCGGTCGAAGCCGATGCGCTGCACGCGCGTGTCGCCGAGACGATGCGGCTGCCCGGCGGCGAGAGCGCGATCGAAGCGCGCGCGGATTCGTTCGCGATCGTGTCGGCGGATCGCGCGCGCGTGCTCGCGCAGTTCGCGACGCGCGAGGACGCAGCCGAGCGGCTGCGCGACGCGTCGAACGCGCGCAGCGCCGCGGCCGGCGCGCGCCGCATGCGCCTCGCGATCTTCATCGTCGGCGCACTCATCGGCGCCGCGGGCAGCTACAACGTGTGGCGCCAGACGCGCCGTACCTCGACGTGGATCGCGTGCTGCGGCATCGCCCGCACGTTCCAGAACATTCGCCTCTTCAAGGAAATGAGCGTGCTCGAGAACGTGCTCGCCGGAATGGACCGGCACCTCACCGCTCGCGGGCCGTGGTACGGCAAGGAGCGCATTTTCGATGTCGCGGCGCCCGTCCTTCTCATCGTCACGCTGCTTGCGCTCTCGCTGTCGCTGCGCGGCGGCGGCGCGGGTGCGTCGCCCGCGTCGGGCGCGCTGTTCGTTCTCTTCTTCGGCGGCACGATCGCGTACTTCGCGCGCCTCGCGCGGCTCGGCGCGTTCGGCCGGCAGTCGCTCGCGATCGACGCGGGCGCGCGCGACGACGCGCGCGAACTCCTCGCGTTCGTCGGCCTCGCACCGAAAGCCGACGCGCTCTCGAAGAACCTCGCGTACGGCGATCAGCGCCGCCTCGAGATCGCGCGGGCCCTCGCGACGCGCCCGCAGCTTTTGCTCCTCGACGAGCCCGCCGCCGGAATGAATCCGTCGGAGACGGTCTCGCTCATGAAGCTGATTCGCGACATCCGCGAGCGCGGCGTCACGGTGCTTCTCATCGAGCATCACATGCGCGTCGTGATGGGGATCAGCGATCGCATCGCGGTGCTCGAGTACGGGCGGAAGATCGCCGAGGGGACGCCGGAAGAAGTGCGCGGCGACCCGCGCGTGATCGAGGCGTACCTCGGCAAGGAAGAACTCGGATGACGGAGGCGTGCACGATGAGTGTTCGTGACCGCGCGATGCGTGTGCGCGCCCGTGCGGAGTTCGGATGCTAAGACTCGAGAACCTCCGCGCGGGCTACGGCGCGATCGAGGTCCTGAAGGGGATCTCGCTCGCGGTCGACGAAGGGCAGATCGTCACGCTCATCGGCGCGAACGGCGCGGGGAAGACGACGACGCTCATGACGATCAGCGGCGCGATCCGGCCGCGCGGCGGGCGCATTACGTTCATGGGGCGCGACCTCGCGTCGACGCCGTCGCACGAGATCGTGCGCCTCGGCATCGCGCACTCCCCCGAGGGCCGCAAGATTTTCCCGCGCCTGACCGTGCTCGAGAACCTCGAGATGGGCGCGTTCACGCGCAAGGATCCCGACGGCGTGCGCAAGGACATCGCGCGCGTCTACGAGCTGTTCCCGATTCTCGCGGAGCGGCAGAAGCAGGCGGGCGGCACGCTCTCCGGCGGCGAGCAGCAGATGCTCGCGGTCGGGCGCGCGATGATGGCGCGGCCGAAGCTGCTCCTACTCGACGAACCCTCGCTCGGCCTCGCGCCGCTCATCGTCAAGCGCATCTTCGATGTCGCCGAGACGCTCAACAAGGAAGGCGTGACGATTCTCCTCGTCGAACAGAACGCGCGCATGGCGCTCAAACTCGCGCACACCGGATACGTGATGGAGACCGGCGAAATCATCATGCACGACAAGGCCGCCGCGCTCCTCGCCGACCCGCGCATCCAGAGTGCGTACCTCGGTGAGTAGCGAGTTCGGATTGAAGCGAGCGAGGCAGGGATGAAGATCAGAGACGCAATCGCGCTCATCAATCAGATGCGGAACGATGGCGTCATCGAGCGCTACGCGATCGGTGGGGCCGTGGGCGCGACGTACTATCTAGAACCCATCGCGACGCTCGACATCGACATCTTCGTCGCCCTCCGTCCAGAACCCGGGCATGTCATCGTCAGCCCCCAGGCGATCTTCGATTATCTCGGCGCGCGCGGATGCACCGTGGACGGTGAATACATCGTCATCGCCAGCTGGCCGGTGCAGTTTCTGTCGCCGCCCGGACCGTTGGGCGAGGAGGCACTCGCTGAGGCGCGCGAAGTCGATGTTGAGGGTGAGACTGCGTCTGTGTTTTCCGCCGAGCACCTGGCTGCCCTCGCGCTGCAAACCGGGAGAGCAAAAGACAAAGCCCGACTGCTCCAGTTCATCGAAGCAGGCGCACTCGACGCCGCGCGCTTTGAGGCTATCATTGCGAGGCACGGACTCACCGATCGCTGGCGACGATTCGAGCAGCAATTCCTGAGAGACCAATCATGACCTTTGAGATGAGGGAGATCCTGAAAAGCAAGCAGGAGTTCCGCCGGAAGCTCGCGGCGATGCCGTACGCTGAGAAGCTGGCGCTCTTGGAACAACTTCGCGAACGTGCGCTCACGATTGTCGCCAGCAGGTCCCGCGATTCGTCTATCGGCTAGGCGTGGCAACGACTCGGCGCACTCGACTCGTTGCCATTCTCGATCTCGCTTCTTTCCCGCACCGCGCAGCATGCGGAAGCGCCGCTGATTTCTGTTCGATTACACCCTGGACCCGGATCGCTCTAAATCAGCGATAGAGAGCCTTGATCGCTCCCCACGTCGTCGATTTCGCCGCGTTCGGCATCTCACCGTCGATTACCAGCCACATCAAGAAGTTGTCGTAATCTCCAGTCGGGCCGACCCACGGCCGGCACTGAGCACCGTTGATGCCGTAGTAGAACGAGCGCATCGGCGAATCGGGATCACAATTTGCAGTGTAGGGGCCGTCCGTCGCGAGGCGGCCGATGGCAAAATCGGACCCGCGTCGAACTTGGCGCACGATCACATGCCATGTGTCATCGGGCAGCGTATAGCCGAGATTCCAGCAGTTCCATCGAAGACCCGGCTCGGATTGTGTCGTCACCGAGAGCGCGCCGTCTGGACACCCGTCCCCCTGATTGTCGCGATCGAGGTACACATTCCACTGCACACCTCCGTAGGAAGGATACGTATTCCTGTAGTACGTGATGACACGCTTGACCTCGTTTCCGGGCGCGACGCACGGCTGAGAATCGCCCCCGAACAGAACGCC
Source organism: bacterium (assembly GCA_046160485.1). Taxonomy (GTDB): domain Bacteria; phylum Orphanbacterota; class Orphanbacteria; order JBJXGV01; family JBJXGV01; genus JBJXGV01. Next base: position 163,988 of record JBJXGV010000010.1, read on the forward strand.
AACGCCTTCGCCGTACGCTAGGGTGTAGATCCAGATGTAACCAGAGCAGACGTTGTACCAGCGATAGTTGGCGCACGTGCCATTCGTGTTTGTGCTCAACGCGCAAGGCGTCTGCACGGCCTGGGCGCGTTTCGGCTCGAGCCACTCGCGTATCAGCACTCGTTCGATCGCGCTCGCCGACGAGAACGAAAGCGCGACGACGGACCCAAGTATGACGACCCACGCACCGGCACTTTTCATCTCACAGCCTCCTGCCTTGACGTCGCTGTGGTCGGCGACACGCCGCGACCAAACGGAGCGTCCGTCAGTAGCGAACCACCCTTCGCACTGATGAGGCGGTTCCAGATCGGACTTGCAGAAGATACAAGCCTCGCGATACCGGGCGTCCCCGATCATCGCGTCCGTCCCAAGAGATCTCGCTTTCGCCGCTGGGCGCTATGCCCTCCGCGAGGGTGCGAACAACGCGCCCCGACACGTCGTAGACGCACGAGGAGACTCGTGCAGACTCGGGGAGTGAGAGCTTGACGCGTGTCTTCGTCACGAACGGATTCGGAATCGCGGCACCGACCATGAGCGCGCGCGGTGTAGCCGGCTCGACGCCGGGTAACCCTGTCGTTGGGTCGAATTCGAGCGCCCATGTGTCGCTCGCGGTCGACCCGGGGCCTCCGAAGATGATCAGCCGATCTCGCGCGCCGTCGTACGCGGCCGAATGCCCGGAGCGCGGCGACGGCGGTATGCGAGCGGGTGCGAGCGCCTTCCAAACCGCTTCGCCCGAGAGCGAGAGCGACCACGTGTCGTTGCGAGCGCCGCCATCGTCAAGTCCGCCGAAGAGGATCATCCGACCGCGAAGAGGATCGTACGTCGCGGTGGAGAGATCGCGGTACGTCGGTCGCGGAAACGTCCCGTCGACTTCCGACCAGACCAGGTGCTCCGCGAGCGAGAGCGCCCATGTGAAGTTGTGACGCCCGAACGCGTCCTGACCACACGTGATGACCATCCGCTCCGCCACCGGATCGTAGAGAGCGCCGTGTCCGTACCATGCGGGCGGCGATCCGCCCGAAGGTACCAATTCGCTCCACACCGACTCGCCCACAAGTGCGAGCGTCCACGTGTCGGCTCTGATCGTGCCATCCCAACCGCCGTGGACGATCATGCGATTTCCGACAGGATCGTAGATCGCGGAGTGCACGCTTCTCGGCGACGGAAGTGAGCCGGCGGGCGAGAGCGGGATCCACGCCGGTTCTGGCTCGAGGCGTAGCGCGTACGCGTCGTTGAGGTGCGTCGCCGCCTTGCCGCCAAACACGATCATCTGCTGGCGCGCAGGGTCGAGAACCGCCGTATGCGATTGGCGCGGCGAAGGCGGGGTCCCCGCAGGGAAGAGCCGCGTCCAAGCCGGGTATTCCGCGCTCAGATCGAGTATCCAGACGTCATTCTTGAGCGTCGCGCCGTCGGTCCCACCGAAGGCGATCAGCCGATCGCGATCCGCGTCGAAGACGAGCGACTGATTGCAGAGGCGCGGCTCCTTCCGCGTCCACACAGCAGCGCCGTCGAGTGCGAGTTCGTACGTGTCGTCCAGGTTGTTCGCGCCGTCCCAACCGCCGTACACGACCATTCTCTCGTCCATGAGATCGTAGACTCCGCACGCACTTTGGCGCGGCGTGGGCGAGGACCCCGTCGCCACGGGCTGGCTCCATGCCAGCGCGCCCGTCATATCGAGCGACCACAGATCTCCGAGCGGCGCGGCGCCGTATCCGCCAAACACGAGCATCTTGCGGTTGAGCATGTCGTAGATCGCGACGTGATCGCGTCGGGCCGACGGACGTGTGATCGGGTAGAACACCTGCCACTCCAGCGGTCCCGCCAACGAGAGAATCCAGGTCTCGGCCACGTTGCCGCCGAGGGTACGCCCACCGAATATGATCATTCGAAAATTGATCGGGTCGTAGACAGCGGTGTGACCCCAACGCGCGAGCGGTGTTGCCCAGACGACTTGGCGGACCCACGTCGCGGGCTCGTCCATCGAGAGCGTCCACAGGTCGTTGAAGTCCGAGAAGTTGTCGCTCGCTGTACCGCTGACCAGCACCATGCGATCCGAGTACGCGTCGTAGATGGCGCTCGCAGCGTAACGTGGCGCGGGGGGCAGGCCCGATGTCGATATCTGTCGCCACTCGGCTGGCCCGTCCAATGAGAGCTCCCAAACGTCATTCTTGGGAGCGCCGTCGGTTCCGCCGAATACGACCATTCGACGTCGGACATCGTCGAAGATCGCCGTGTGCCGATAGCGCGGTGGCGGCGGCGTGCCGAGAACTTCGAGCCTCGACCATTGTGGCGCCGAATCGAGGCTCATGACCCAAGTGTCGTTCCAAGCGACACCGGAGTAACCGCCAAAGAGGATCGCGCGGTCGCCCTCGTAGTCGTACACGATCGAGTGGCCCCAACGCGCGTTCGGCGACACGAGTATCTTCGCCCAGCGCCCATCGGTCTCCGTAGCACCGCGGAACGGCGCGTCCGCGCAGACGAATGTGGGAACTGCGAGCAGGAGAAAGACTGCGGCGGCGAAGTGTCGCCAACGGAATCGCCGCGATCGGATCGGAGAGAGAAGATCGGAAACAGCAGCTACGCAGTCGGGCATCGAGTGCTCCACACGCCGAGCGTTCGAGCATCCGAACGAATCGCGAGGATCCCTCCGGCTTTGGTTTACGCCGACAGCGAACCAGTGTAGACCCGATGTAGCGTCAATCGCAACTCTTGGAATCTGCCGTGACCGCGTTCTAGTGAATTAGCTTGCGGAGCGGCGGCGCGTGGTTCGTCGGAGCCTCGCGCGAATGATCAAACCCACGGCGCGCAACGCGTCGTTGACCGACTTCGCGTCGGGAAACATCGGAGCGACGTCAGCGTCCAACAGAACGAGTACCGAGTCCTCCGGAAATCGCTTGGCGTATTTCCCGCGAACACCGCCAGAGAAGTCGTACTCGGGAAGCATTTCTTCCGGAGATTGTTTAGAACGCGCCTTCTTCATGCATAGACCTCTCGTCCTTACCGCAGCCTGACTTCGAACGGCGGGGAGTAATAGAAGACCTCCGGGTCGGCTCCGATGCTGAGACCTTTGACGGCGACGCGAAACCATCCCGGCTTGTCGATTCGAACTGTTCGTGTCAGCCATGTGCCGGGGAAAAGCGACGGCGGGATGCGCTGTGCAGAGTCGCCCGGCCCGGCGACTGAGAACGAATACCAGGTGTCGCCGACGCCTTCCTCGACGTAGATCACGACGCCATCGCGCCCGCTGCCTTCGACAACGACGGATTCTTGGCCGAGATTGCGGATGTTGACACCGACGTCGACCGGACGAATGCAATCGTATGTGATCGGCAGAGGGAAACCGCGTAGCGGGTCAACGCGACTGCATTTTTCCCACGCGACCCAATAGAAGTAGCTGTCGACAGTCACCTCGAGCGACTGCGGATCCGGCGGCGGGAGATCGGCGTGCGGGTCGGCTTGGGGCTCCTCGCGAAACTCCTCTTCTTCGTAGGCGACCCGCTGCTCGGGAAGGCGGAGCTCCGTGTAGCAACCGGTGAGCGCGACACAGCTCGCGATCGCGAGGGCAAGCGCGCGCGTCACCGCAGCACGACGATCTTCTGCGTGCGCGACGCGTCCTCGAACTCGAAGCGCGCGAAGTAGAGGCCCGCGGGGACGGCGTCGCCGCGCGCGCCGCGCGTGCTCCAGTCGACGCTCCACGCGCCCGCCGCGTACTCGCCGCCGAGCGTCGCTACCTGCCGCCCTTCGACGTCGAAGATGTCGATCGCCACGCGGCCATCGCGCGGAATCGAGAACGACAGCCGTCCCGTGTCGCTCATCGGATTCGGCCACGCGGGGAAGACGACGAGCGATGAGGACGATGACGCGTCAGCGCCGCGATCGTCACCCGCCGGCACGCCGACCGCCGGCGAAAGCGTCGTCGCCACCGTCGCGAGTGCGGTCGCCGGCAGATTCACGTGCACGTGGCGTACGCCGCCCTCGGAGTACTGGCGCACGATCGTCCCGCTGCTCGCCTGGTAACTCGATCCGTCCGGCATGCGGAATCGCACGAGCGCGTGCTCGAACGCCTCGTTCTGGTTGTTGACGATCGTCGCGGTCACGGTCGAGTTCGTGCCGTTGTTCGCGGGAGCAAACGAGAGCGTAAGGTTCTGTCCGGTCGCGCCCGACGCCAGCATCGCGCGCGGCGTCACGGTGCCGTCGGGCGCAACGCGCACGAGCCGGTACTTGCGCTTGCCGTCGCACACCGATTGCAGCCCGAGACTGTACGGCGGCGTCGTGAGATTCCCCTCGGGGACGCTGTGGAAGTGCCCCCACAATCCCGCCACAAGGCCGATCTCGGCGAGGCGGGTGTTCACCTGGTTCGAGAAGTCCGAATGATAGAACGCGACCTTCTTCGATGCGGCGGGCGCCGACGCGATCGTCGCGTCGAGCCAATCGAGTTGCTCCGTCGTGAACGAGTTCGCGCCGTACGTCGGCACCTCGAAGTCGTCATAGCCGCCCGAGTTGTTGTACGCCTCGAGCCCGATCATGCGCAGCGGCCCGTAGTCGAAGAAATAGTTTTGGCTGTGCTCGGGCACGCCGGCGGGCGGGTTGTCGAGGTACGGCCAGCCGAAATAGCGCCACCAATTGCGCCGGGCCGTCCCCGCGGCCGGCGGCGTGTCGTCCCATCCGCCGATGTCGTGATTGCCGCTGATGAGATAGAACGGGACGGCAAACTCGTACATCTTCGCCTGCGAGCGCGACCAGTAAAACTTCCCGAGGAACTCCTCGAGTTCGCCCTCGTTGATGAGATCGCCCGTGTGCACGACATACTCCGGATTGATGAGGTTGATGTCGTCGATGACGGCTTGGAAATCCGCCATCTCGCTCGTGTCGGTGTCGGCGCCGGACTCGTAGTAGTAGAGGTGCGTGACGAGATGCGTGTCGCTGATCTGCAAGAAGTAGAACGACGATTTGCGCGCGTTGACGAGGCGCACGGCGCTGCGCGCGGTGTCGGACGCGGCGGCGGAGCGCGTGACGATGAGGTCGTAGAGGATGTCGGGCGCGCTCGCGGGGAGGCGGAAGCGGAGATTCCAGCGCTGGTAGGTCGCATCGTACGCGAGCGACGCGGTGGTGAGCGGATACACGAGCGAGCCGCGCCGCAGAGTCGCCGCCCAGCCGGTCGCGCCGGACGGCGCGTTCGCGATCACGTTGAGCGTTTCGGCAGGCGTGTGAATCGCCGGAATGTTGACGATCGGCCGCCAGATCGTCGTGAGCGTGTCGCCGTAGGTGAACGCGTGCGCCGCGCGCGGCGAGAAAACCGCGATGAGCGTGACGAGCGCGATAAGCACGACGAGGAAAGCAGGCAAGAGTTGCGAAGCGGTCGTGCGAATTCGAAACACGCTAACTCGACGATTCATGACGTAGCCCCCAGGTGAGGCGCCGATCATACACCCATGCCAGCGCCAGCGCCTTCCCGCACGTGCCGAAGCGCCGCCGCCGACAACGAGATTGCCCTCGTCTCCACGCACACCTACACTCGCGCCGATCACGCGCTAAGGGTGATCGCACGAGACGAGTCCGGGCGCGCGCGCGGCCCGGCGCGCAGCGGGAGCACGAACATCCGATCGGCACGCGCCGCGCCGATCCGACATGGACGGGACTCTGAGCGACTCCGACGACATCCGCGATACTCGATCCGTCCATGGCGGAGCCGAGAACGACGACACCGCTTCCGCGGATTTCCTGGCCCGAACGGGGAACGAGATCGGTCCATACCGCCTTCTCGACCGTGTCGGCAGCGGCGGCATGGGCGAGGTTTGGCGCGCCGAACAGACCAAACCCGTCAAGCGCATCGTCGCCCTGAAGCTCATCAAGGCGGGGATGGACTCGCGCGACGTGATCGCGCGCTTCGAGGGTGAGCGGCAAGCGCTCGCGCTCATGGACCATCCCTGCATCGCCCGCGTCTTCGAGGCCGGCACGACGCCGGAGGGGCGGCCGTACTTCGCGATGGAGTACGTGGCGGGCAGGCCCATCACAGACTTCTGCGATCAGCGAAAGCTCAACACGCGCGAACGCCTCGCGCTCTTCCAGCAGTGCTGCGAAGGCGTGCAGCACGCGCATCAAAAGGCGGTCCTCCACCGCGATCTGAAGCCGAGCAACATCCTCGTCACCGATCTCGACGGCAAGCCGACGCCGAAAATCATCGACTTCGGAGTGGCCAAGGCGACGACACAGGCGTTGACCGACAGGAGCATGCACACGGCGGTGGGTCAGATGATCGGCACCGTCGAATACATGAGTCCCGAGCAGGCCGATCCGACCGGCAACGATGTCGACACGCGCACCGATGTCTACAGCCTAGGGGTGATTCTCTACGAGTTGCTGGCGGGCGCGCTCCCGTTCGATTCGAAAGAGCTGCGGCGCGCCAGCGTCGAGGGAGTACGCGACCTCCTGCAGAATCGGGATCCCCTCAAACCGAGCGCACGGCTTTCGAGCCTCGGGGCGGAGACGAAGATCATCGCCGCACAGAGGCGCACCGATCCGCGCCGCCTCAACACCGAACTCAAGGGAGATCTCGACTGGATCGTGCTGCGCGCGATGGAGAAGGATCGCAGCCGGCGCTACGGCTCGCCGCGCGAACTGGCGCAGGACATCCAACGGCACGTCGAGAATCAGCCTGTGTTGGCCGGGCCGCCGAGCGCGCGCTACCGCGCGGCCAAGTTCGTGCGGCGTCACCGCGCCGGCGTGCTCGTGGCGTGCGCGACGGTGGCGGTGGTCGTCGCGTTCGCGGTGAACGCCGCGCTTTCGGCCGAGCGCATCCGGCGCGAGCGCGACCGAGCCGAGGAGTCGGCCGCGAAAGCCCAAGCCATCAACGCCTTCTTGCAGGAGATGCTCCACTCGGCGGATCCGTGGGCGGGGGGCGAACGCGATTTCACGGTGGCGCAAGCGCTCGACGCGGCGGCCAAGAATCTCGACACGGCGTTTCCGGGTCAACCGCTGCTCGAGGCCGACATGCGAGCGGTGATCGGGAGCACGTATCTGGCGCTCGGCAAGCTGCAGCCCGGCGCGGAGCAGACCCGGCGCGCGCTGGCGTTGCGCATCGATGCGCTCGGCCCGGACGCCCCCGAGGTCGCCGACCTCTGGGTGGGGATGGTCGAGGTTCACAAGACAAATCTCGATCACGATGAAGCCATCAAGGCCGCGCGGGAAGTCGTACGGATCCGGCGGCTGGGAAGTGCCCGGCCGGACTCGAGCGACGCGGACGCGCTGATCACACTCGCGCTCCGCCTGACCACCGCGCGCCGGCACGCCGAGGGCGATTCGGTTCTCACGGTCGCCGAGCAGACACTTCAGGATCTCGGCGGAGACACTCGCTACCACCAGGCCATGGTCCTTGCGCTGCGCGCCCAACTCGCGGACGAGCAGTCGAGCGATCTGGTGGCCACCGACTCATTGATCGCCGAATCGATTCGCCTACACCGGGCCGTCGATCCCGACGCCCCCCTTGTCGGCGTCGGCCTCAACAACCGCGCCGTCGCGCAAATGCAACTCGGAAACCTAGCGGGCGCACGTTCGCTCTTCGAGGAGACGCTTGTCTTTCACTCGCGCGTGCTGGGAGAGAATCACCCCAGCTACGCCTTGGCGCTCGAGAACCTCGCAAACGTCGACCTTCAGGAGAAGAAGTACGACGACGCTCTGGTAGCGCTGCAACGCGTGCGCGAGATCCGGGCGCGCAATCTGGGCGAGGATCACATCCAGGTCGCGAGGACCACGCAAAACATGGCGGTGGTCGCGTCGAGATCGGGGCAGGCGGAACGATCGTTGGAGCTGTTCGAAAGTGTCCTGCCGCTGTTTCGCTCCAAGCTCGGCGAGAACAACACGGAGACCGCGGCGTGCGAGCGAAACATGTCGGTCACGCTGCTCACCCTCGGGCGATATTCGGAGTGCGATCAGTTGCTTCGGCAGAGCATCGCAACCTTTCGCGAAGCGTACGGCGACGATCACGTCCAAGTCGCGCGCGCACGCTTCGAGCTGGGGCGCAGCCTGAGTGTGCAGGAGCGATGGCAGGATGCCGCGGAGATGGTGGCGCTAGCGCTACCGATCCTGCGAGCGAGCGAAGGCGACACAACGAAGCGGACGCAAGACGCGGCAGCGATCCTCGTGAAGGCGTACGAGAAGCTCGGGCGCGGCGCGGACGCGGAGGAATGGCGGGGAATCGCCGCGCAGTAGCGCGCGCCCCGACAAGGCCGCGCGACCCCACCCCGGAGAACTCGCGCCAGCCGCGATCAGTACGCGGCCTCCCACGCGCCGGACGGTGCGCGCACGACGACGATCTGCGGAGGAAACGCCGTCGCGAACGCCATGCCGATGCACATCTGGATCTCGGGGTCTTCGATCTTCTCGAACGCGGACATGTCCTCGGGCACGAAGAGATTTCCGTCCTTCGCGCGAATCACCACCGCGGGTCCGCCGGTCGTAACGATGTCGAGATCCGCCGGCTTCGGCGCCGCGATGCGCGCGCCCGCCGCATACGCCGCGTCGAGACACTTCGCCTCCTTCATGCCCGTGATGTCCATCTCGGTGTTCGCTTCGAGGAGCGCGTAGAACGCGGCGAAGTCCGGCTTGAACATCTCGATGCGCTGCGCGACGAGCGCCGTGAGTGCCTTCTTGTCTGCGTCCGTGAGCGCCGTCACAGCGGCGTAGTGATGCCACGGCATGTCCGCCGCGAAATCCGCCATGAACTCGCGCTCGAAGACGACCTTGCCCTTCGCTTCCTTGTCGTCGACGCCCGCGTCGCTCATGTTCGTCGACGAATAGCTGCCGTCGCTCCCCTCCTCGGTGCTCTCGTCCATCACCGACGCCCACGCGAGCCGCGCGCGGTACGCCTTGCTCGCGCTCTTCGGCTCGAACTCGATGCGCAGCGTGTTCTTCCCCTTGCGCAGCGCGCCGCCGCACGACTCGACCGGCAGCCACACCGAGGGCGAAATCTCGCGCTCGTCGAAGAGCACCGGCAGTTCCTGTTCGGTCACCTCTTGCACGGCGTACGGAATGTTGTTGATGAAAACGCGCGCCATACCGGCGACTGTTTGGACTTCGTCGTCGGTGGCCGCGTCGCCGACGTACGGCGTGAAATTGAACTCGACGTTGATGACGTTCGCGGCCGCGACGGGGCGAACGCCCGCGCCGACGCCCGCCGTCAGCGCCGCCACCACCGAGCCGATCACGAGTGCGGCGGCCATAGGATTCTTGTGCATCGAAGTGCCTCCTGTTTGAGTTGCGAATTCACCATCAAGAAAACGTCGCGCGCCGGCCGAACCGCACACGCATCACACGCATCTTTGTGAGGCGCGAGCACGGCAGCGCGCCAGCGCGGTATCAGAATCGAAGCGAGAGGCAACTCAAGCCGCCGTCCATTTTCTCGAACTCGGACATCGGGAGGGCGAGAGTCGCGTAGCCGAGCGCGCGGAGCATGGAGTCGAATCGCGGGAAGCCCTCGGCGATGAACACGCGATCGTTGATGCGCACGCAGTTCGCCGCGTACTCCTCGCCGGCGGGGACGCGCACCAGCTCGAGGTCACGGCCGAGTTCGCTCGCGATGCCGAGTCCGCGAGCGAGGTCGGTCGCGTGATCCGCAAGGGCGTCGACAACGACGAGCCGCGCGTCGCCGAGGAACGCAATCCCGCTCTTCAGATGCAGGAGCGACGCGATCCCGCGAATGTCGATCGTCACAGCGGCGATGTCGCGGCGCGCGAACCACGCGGCGGCTTGGAGCGCGCCCTCCGCGTTCGTGCGCTCGGAGATTCCGATGAACGCGCGGCGCCCGGCCTCGCAGACATCGCCGCCGTCGAGCGTGCCGGGCGGCTCGATCGCGGTGATTGCGGCGTTCGCGTTGCGCGTGGCACCGGCGCCGCGCGTCGCAAAAGCGCGGGCGAGCGCGTCGCGAATGCCCTCGACCTCGCCGGCGCGGCTCGGCGCGCCCGGCCGCGTGATGAGCGCCGCGCCCGCCGCCACGAGCGCCGCATCCTCGACGAACGTCGCGTCCGGGAAGCGCGGGTCGGGCGCAAGCCGCGTGAGCACGAGCCCGCACGCCTCGAGCGCCGCGCAGTACCGCTCGTGCTGCGCGAGCGCCAGCGCGAAGTCAGGCGCGCCCTTCGCGCTCGTGGTTAACCCGTCCGCAAAGTTCGCGCTCGGCGGCCGCACGATCGCACGTGTGTACATCACCGGTACGGCTCCAATCTAGCCCGCCCTTCGGAACATGTCATAGCGCTCCTCCAGGTACCGCCGGCCCGGCTGCAGCAGCGGCTGCCGCGGAAGGGCCGCCAGCGACTGCCCCTGCAGCGCCTGAAGGCCGTGCCGGAGCATCGGGCCATCATGCTCTTCGAGGATCTCGCGCCTGATCTCGATCACGAGGTCGGGCCGTATCCCAAGAATATGTTTGTCGAACGCGGCGTGATGCAGTTTACAGAGCGCCAGCCCGTTGGGCACGACAGGGTCGCCGGCGGGGCGACTGTCCGGAACGATGTGTGCGGCGTCGAGGAGTTCCTTGTGACGCAGCCGGCAGACCGCGCAACGCTCGAGGTAGGCGCGCAGCACCCGGTCGCGAAACGCCGCCTGGTGAAGCCGCTGCACCGTCACGCGCGTGATATAGGCGCGCCGGGCGTCCACGGCATGCGGTTGCTCGTACGCGCCGTCCGCCGCCGCGAGCCGAGATTCATCGAAGCTCACTTTGAACGTGAGACCCCACGGGTCATCGCCGGCAACGAACGCCGGGTAGACCGGCAGGTACTCGCCCGCGCTGACTCCAAACATGTAGATGAGCGGCACGCGATTCTTCATCGCCAGCCGCAGCGCGCGGTTGTCACGATGATCGGGATCGGTGCCTCGGTAGCGATAGTTGAGTTGGCCCGCGCCATCGATGGCATCCTCGTACGGCGGCTTTCGTCCCGGCGCCGGCGGCGCGGTCGCGATGCTGAGCGGCATTTCGGGAAGCACGCGCGGCTTCCAAATCCCGGACTGGCCAATGAGGCAGACACGCTCACCGCGAAACTGGAAGCCCTCCGTCAGCAAGTTCCAAGGCAAGACATCGCCGTGCGTGCCTCGAGCCTCGTCGAGGAAAGCGAATGCGGCAAGACGAACTTGTGAATCGATTTCCGAGGAGTCGCTCATCCTGAGTGGGCCCCACGATACTCGCTGGCGCGCGCGGCGCGCCAGGAGGAATCGGACGCGCCAACCTTCGAGGCGCGCGCAGAACTCCTTCACGCCGCAATCAGTTGCGTTTCGATCGCCGGGCAAGCTACCGTCGCGCCGAGCGCAATCCGACCACGATCCGGAGGCAAACCACAGTCTTGCGTGACAGAATCGAGAGCCGCGGTTGGGTCGCGGGCGTCGTGCCGGCCGCGATCGCCGGCGCCGCGGCACTGGCGCTGTACGCGCGGACGCTCGCGCCGACGGTGACGCTCACCGACAGCGGCGCGCTGATCCTTGCGGCGCACGAACTCGGCGTTGCGCATCCGCCCGGCTTTCCGACGTACACGTTGCTCGCGCGGCTCGCGACGCTCTTGCCGTTCGGCGGCGTGGCGGCGCGCGTTAATTTCGCGTCGGCGATCTTCGCGGCGCTCGCGGCGGGAGTCGCCGTACTTGTTGCGGCGGAGGCGATCGCGGCGGCGCGGGCGGGCGATCGGTGGGGGCGCCACGCGCGGCAACACGCGAGCGGCGATGCGCGCGCGGGTGCGCCAGCGAGCGGACGATCGCGTACGCGAGCGCTCGCGGCGGTCTCCGCCCTCGCCGCCGGCCTCGCGCTCGCGACATCGCGCACACTCTGGAACTACGCGACCGTCGCCGAGGTCTACGCGCTCAACATCCTCGCGATGCTCGCGACGCTGCTCATCGTGCTGCGCTGGCGCGCGCAGCGAGGCGCGCCGCTTGCGGCCGCATCGGACTCGGCCGCCGCGACGGCGGAAGCGCGAGAGCCAAGCGTTCAGAGCGCCGCGCGCGCAGCAACGCGCAACCCGCGCCTCCTCATCCTCGCCGGATTCGTCTTCGGGCTCGCGCTCGGCGTGCATCACGCGACCGCTGCGCTCATCGTGCCGAGCATCGCGCTTCTCATCGCCACGCGCCCGCACCGCGCGGGCCGCGTGGCGCACAACGCCGACGACCGCCTCGCCCCGCGCACGCTCATCGCTGCCGCCATCGCCGCGCTCGCCGGCCTTTCGATCTACGCGTATCTGCCGATCGCCGCCGCGCGCCTTCCCGTTCTCGACTGGGGCGACCCGCGCACGCTCGAGCGCTTCTGGTGGCACGTGAGCGGATGGCAGTACCGATTCCAGCTTGGCGCGTCGGGCGTCGCGTTCTCGCAGGAGCTGCGAGCCTTCGTCGCACTGGTCGCGCGCGAGTTCGGCCCCGCGTGGTTCCCCGCCGTGCCGCTTCTCGCGCTTGCGGGCCTCTTCGTGCTTTGGCGCGCCGACCGCGGCCTCGCCGCTGCGCTCGCGCTTCTCGTCGCCGCGAACGTCGCGTGCACGCTCGTCTACCACGTGAAGGAGGACCGCGACGCGTACTTCTTGCCGACGTTCGCCGCACTCGCGATCGCGGCCGCCGTCGGGCTCGACGCGCTCATGCGTCGCGCGCGAAACGCCATCGTCGTCGCCGCCGCGATTCTCGTCGCCGCGCCCGCACTCGTCGCGCACTTCCCTCTTCGCGACCGGAGCCGCGACACGATCGCGCGCGACTACGACATGAACACGCTCGCCTCCGTCGCGCCGAACGGCGTCGTCATCACGGGCGACTGGCATCTCTACTCGTCGCTGCTCTACACGCAGAAGGTCGAAGGCGTGCGGCCGGACGTCACCGTCATCGACTTCACGCAGCTTTGGCGCACGTGGTACGTCGAGGCGCTTCTGCGCGCGAGCCCCGCCGTCGTCGCGCCCGCACGCGCCGAACTCGACGCGTTCTTCGCCGAGATGCGCGTTTGGGAGCGCGGCCCCGCCGCGTACGACGCGGACCCGATGCGCCGCGGCGCCATCGACGCGCGCTTCCACGAATTCATGCTCGCGTTCGTGCGCGCGCACGCGCGAGGCGGCGCCGTCTACATCACGACCGATGTCGCGACGAAATTCGGCGGGCCGATCGCGAACCTGATCAAGGCGATTGCGAGCGAGTTCGCGTTCGTTCCGGAGGGACTCACGCTGCAGATCACGCCGGATCGGGAGTTTCGCGCGGACGCGAACGCGACGCCGCCGCTCGCGCTCGAGAGCCTCGTCAACGCGCGCGCCGCGCGCCGCGATCCGGAGAGCGTCGTCGCGCAAACAATCGTCCCCGCGTACGTCGGCGCATTCGGAATGCGAGCGACCTACCTCGCGGGGCACGGCGCGTTCGACGCGGCGCTCGCGACGGTCGACCGAGCGCTCGCCCTGGCGCCCGCCGACCCGCAATCGCTGAAGATGCGCGCGCAGATCGAAACCGCGCGCGCCGCGAACCGCTAAGCGCCCCGCGCGTCTGGCGTCTGGCGTCCGGCGACTTGCGTCTTGCGTCTGGCGTCTGGCGTCCGGCGCCTTGCGTCGCCTCGCGTGTCGCACGGCGCCCCCCGCGCGGATCGCCCGCCGCCCGCGCGGCTTTCGTCACACCGCGCGCAATCCACGCCGGCTCCGCAAATAGCTCCGGGCAACGCCCGGCCCCGGTCCGTTTTCAGAATTCATACCTGTCCCGTGGAGCCGCCCGCGGCCCAACACCACATCCACCCTCGCCCGCGCGCTCCACCCCAAGCTCTCTTCCCGCAAGGAGGCGCCCGCAATGAAACGCAGTCCACGAAACCCTTCGCTCGCCGCACTCGCGCTCGTCGCCGGCATCATCGCGGCGGCCGCGACGATGGCCCTCGCCCCCTCCACCGCGAACGCCGGACGCTGCACCGGCACCTGCGGCGACGGCTCGACGTTCGACAAGCCAGCATCGACGTGCGACGCGTGCCGCATGCTCCAATGTCCGCGCACGTGCAAGCTCGAAGGCGTCACGACGTGTCTCTGGTGCAACCGCACCGCGCAGGTCGCGCCGCAGCAAACCGGATCCACGCAAACCGTGCGGCTCGGACCGAATCCCAACAACCCCGGCGCGCCGACGGGCCCCATCCAGGGCGGCGGCACGACGATTCTCATTCCCCGAACGCCGCTCGACGGCCCGCGCGGCACCGTGATCGTGCCGATCGAAATCGTCTCTCTGTCGCTCACGAGCATCTCGCCGATCATCGGCCCGGGCGAGGTTCGCAAGTGGGAAGTTCTGCCATCGCTCGGCGAGATGGAAAATGTGATCCCGGATGTCGACTTCCCGACCCAGAGTTTCTTCGACGTATTCTTCGAGTACGACTTCCCCGCGTTCCCCCGCCCGCTTCACAACACGGTGGCGATTCGCTACCAGGTGACGATGCGGTCGGACGATCCGATCGCGCAGGAAGCGATCGGCGAAGCGCCCGTGACGTGGCCGATCACGAATGGCCCGATTCCGCTCGCCGATCCCGACGGCGTGATTCAGGCGTGGATTCTCGACGGCTCGATGACGATCGTCTTCGCGGGCGACGACGGGACCGGCATTCCGCTTCCGCCCGAGCCTGCGGCCACCGTGTCCGAGAGTTGGGGCCATGTGAAGAGTCTCTATCGATAGCCGGCACGCGCCGCGAACGGGCGCGGCATCCGGCAACTCGAGAAGGCGGCGCGCGCGACGTGCCGCCTTCGCGCGTCAGGCGGCCAACGTGAGCGCCTCGCCGAACGCCGACACGCGGACTACATGTGGTAGAGCATCAAGTAGACGATCACGCCCGTGATGGAGACGTAGATCCAGATCGGGAAGGTCCAGCGCGCGATGCGGCGATGCTGCGCGACGTCATTACGCAGCCCGCGGCGCAGCGTGATGATCGCGAGCGGCACCGTCGCCGCCGCGAGAATCGCGTGGCTGATGAGAATCGCGAAGTAAACGGGGCGCGTCCAGCCGCTGCCCTCGAACGCCGTCGAGCCGGCAAGCGAGTGATACGTGATGTACGAGATGAGGAAGACGACCGACACGCACGACGCGGCAAGCATGCACGCGCGATGACGCGCGATCTCGCGGCGGCGGATGAAGACGAAGCCGGTGAAAAGCAGAATGCCGCTCGTTGCGTTGAGGCACGCGTTGAGCGTCGGCAGAAACGTGATCGGGATCACGAGGTCTTGTCGGGCGTCCGCGTCTCGTCGGGCGACGGTGAAGAGGGCGGCGGCGCGGCGGTGCGCTCGCGCGCGATGACGCGCGCATCCTTCGCGAGCTGCGCGACCGCCTCCGGCTCCATGCCATCGTAGTAGCCGCGAATGCGCCCCGCGCGATCGACGAGCACGAAGCGCGTCGAGTGCATGATCTCGCTTGTCGCGACATCGTCGCCGGCGCCGAGGTGAAATCCTTGCTGCGAGAGCGCGTAAATCGCCGCGCGATCGCCCGTGAGAAAGAGCCATCGCTCGGGATCGGCAGCAATTCCCTCGGCGTACGAGCGCAGCACTTCTGGCGTGTCCCACTCGGGATCGACGGTGAAGGAGACGAAGCGCAGCTCGTTCACGTCGCGCGCCTCCGCGAACGCCTCGTGCAACCCGCTCATCGACGACGTCATCACCGGGCACGTGCCGGAGCAGCGCGTGAAGATAAAGTCCGCGATCCACGGCTTGCCGAGAAGGTCGTCGCGCGAGAGCGTGCGGCCGCTCGATTCGGTGAGCGCGAACGCGGGCACTTCGCCGTAGACGGGCAACTCGGAGCCCGCGCGCCCGCCGCCGCGCAGGCGCGCGCTCGCGAGAGCAAGCCCGACGATCAGCACGCCCATCACAACGATCGCCCAGCGCAGGACGTTGGGCCGGTTCGCGTTCTCGCTCATATCACGACTCCGCGCTTTCGCGCCGTTACGACCGCGGCGGCGAACATCACTACCGCGAACGCGATCGTGACGATGATCGACGTCTGCATCGACGGGACTCCGGCGAGCGCGCCGGGATTGCCGGAATGCAAGAGCCGCCGCAGCGCCGCGACGCCGTAGGTGAGAGGATTCGCCGCCATCAGGTAGGCGAGCGCCTTCATCGAGCCGTTCGCCGGAAAGAACGCGCCCGAGAGGAGCCACATCGGAAGCAGGAGAAGATTCATGATCGCGTGAAAGCCCGCCGTCGTGTCGAGCCGCCACGAGATGATGAAGCCGAGCGCCGTGAGCGCGAAGCCGATCGCGGTGAGAAGCGCGGCGATGCGAAGCACGACGCCGAGCGACAGCGACACGCCGATGAGCGGCGCGAGCGCGAGAAACAGAAGCGCCTCTCCGACAGCGAGCGTCGTGCCGCCGAGAACCTTGCCGAGCACGATCGTCGAGCGCGACACCGGCGCCACGAGCACCGCCTGCAAGAATCCTTCGCGCCGGTCCTCGATCACCGAGATCGTCGAGAAGATCGCCGTGAAGAGGACGATGAGAACGAGTGTGCCCGTGTACGCGTATTCGAGATAGTCGGCGTTCGTCGCGCCGCCTTGCGGACGGAAAGATCCGCCGAGGCCCGCGCCGAGCAGAAGCCAGAAGAGGAGCGGCTGCAAGAGCGAGCCGGTGACGCGGCTGCGCTGGCGCAGGAAGCGAATGATCTCGCGCCACCAGAGCGAGAAAACCGGAAGCAGCGCACGCGTCATCGCGCCGCCCCCGCACCGTCCCAAAAGCGATGCCCGGTTTCGTGGACGTAGACATCCTCGAGCGTCGGCTTTGCGACCGTGACCGAGTCGATCTGGCCGGGGAACGCCGCGACGAGTTCCGTGACCCACGCGTGCGCCGCGGCGTGCTCGACGCGCACCGTGCCGTCGACCACCTGCGGGTCCCCGCCCCAGCGCGCGAGCACCGCATCGCGCAGCGCGGCCGGCTCGCGCGCGCCGATCGTCACGACGTCGCCGCCGATCGTCTCCTTCAGTACCGACGGCGCGCCGATCGACACGATCTTCCCCGCATCCATGATCGCGATGCGGTCGCAGCGTTCGGCTTCATCGAGCAGGTGCGTCGTGACGAGGATCGTCATGCCGTGCGCGGCCCGCAGATCGGAAAGCTGCGTCCAGAGATCGCGCCGCGCGCCCGGGTCGAGCCCGACGCTCGGCTCGTCGAGCAGCAAAAGCCGCGGCCGGTGCAGGAGCCCCTTCGCGATTTCGGCGCGGCGCCGCAACCCGCCCGAGAGGTGCTCGGCGCGCTCGCCCGCGCGGTCCGCGAGCCCGGCGCGCTCGAGCATCTCGGCGACGCGCGATGCGAGCGTCTTCCCCGAAAGACCGTAGAGCATTGCCTGGTGGCGCAGGTTTTCGATGACGGAGAGTTTGCCGTCGAGACTCGCGGCCTGGAAGACGACGCCGATCGACTCGCGCACCGCGCCCTGCTCGCGCACGACGTCGCGCCCGAAGATGCGCGCCGAACCCGCGCTCGGCTGCATGAGCGTCGCGAGAATGCGGAAGAGCGTCGTCTTCCCCGAGCCGTTCGGCCCGAGAAGCCCGAAGATTTCCGACGCACCGACCTCGAAGTCGACTCCGCGGAGCGCCGCGCGCGCCTTGTACGCGAACTCGAGCCCCGCGGCGTGGACAGCCGCCGCCGATCCCGGCACTCCCTTCGATTGAGTCTCCGCACTCATGAGCCCCACAGAATGCCCGTTCTTCCCGGCGGGCGCAACACACGCTTACCCGCGCCGCCGAACGCCGGGGTCGCGCGGTTCGAAGCGGCTTTACGCCTTGACACCGTTTTACGCGCCCCGATACCATCCGTTGCTCCCTCTGGAACCGCGGCTTGTTCCGCTCATCCGGGAGACTCCGAACGCTCAAAACCAAGCAGGGGGCGTGCATGAGCACAGTTGAAAAACAGACCCACGGCGGGGCGCACGCTCACGGCGCGCACGGAGCGCACCACGGCGAGCACCATCACGACGAGGGCTGGTTCCAGAAGTACCTCTTCTCGACCGATCACAAGACGATCGGCATCCAGTACGGCATCACCTCGCTCTTCTTCCTCCTCTTCGGATTCTGTTTGATGATGCTGATGCGCTGGAATCTGGCGTATCCGTGGGAGTCGCTTCCGCTGCTCGGGAAGCTGCTCGGCGAAACGCGCTTCCCCGGCGGCGCGATGGCCCCCGAGTTCTACAACGAGCTCGGCGCGATGCACGGTACGATCATGGTCTTCCTCGGCGTCGTGCCGCTCGCGGTCGGCGCGTTCGGCAACTACATGGTGCCGCTCCAACTCGGCGCGCCCGACATGGCGTTCCCGCGGCTCAACATGGCGAGCTACTGGAGCTACTTCGTCGGCGGCGTCATCATGTTCGCCAGCTTCTTCGTTCCGGGCGGGGCCGCGAAGTCCGGCTGGACCTCGTACTCGCCCCTCTCGAACATCGAAGGGATGGGCCAAACGGTCTGGCTCATCGGCATGGTCTTCCTCATCACGTCGTCGCTCCTCGGCTCGGTGAACATCATCGTGACGATCGCGCAGCTTCGCGCGCCGGGGCTCACATGGATGAAACTACCGTTCTTCGTGTGGGCACAGCTCGTCACGTCGTTCCTGCTCGTGCTCGCGTTCCCGCCGCTCGAAGGCGCCGCGGTGATGCAGCTCATGGACCGCCTCGCCGGCACCAGCTTCTTCATGCCGAGCGGGCTCGTCGTCAGCGGCGAGATCCTCCAGAACGCCGGCGGCGGCACGCCGATCCTCTGGCAGCACCTCTTCTGGTTCCTCGCGCACCCCGAGGTGTACGTGCTCATTCTGCCGGCGATGGGTGTCATCGCCGAGGTGATCGCGAACAACACACGCAAGCCGCTCTGGGGTTACAAGTCGCTCGTCTACTCCGCGGTCTTCCTCGGCTTCATGTCGTTCGTCGTGTGGGCGCACCACATGTTCATGACCGGCATGGGCACCACGATGAGCAAGTTCTTCCAGACGACGACCATGATCATCTCGATCCCGTCGGTCATCATTCTCTCCTGCTTCTTCATTTCGCTCTGGGGCGCGTCGATGCGCTTCAATACGCCGATGCTCTTCGCGATCGCGTTCCTGCCGATGTTCGGAATCGGCGGGCTCACGGGACTCCCGCTCGGCCTCGGTCCGACGGACGTTCACTTGCACGACACCTACTACGTCATCGGCCACTTCCATTACGTCGTCGCGCCGGGGACACTCTTCGCGCTCTTCGCCGGCATCTACTACTGGTTCCCGAAAGTCACCGGCCGAAAAATGAACGAGGGACTCGGGAAGATTCACTTCTGGGGATCGCTCTTCTGCATGAACGGCGTCTTTCTCCCGATGTTCTTTCAGGGAATGGCCGGCATGTCGCGGCGGCTCGCAGACGGCGGCGTCACGTACGCGCACGCGCAAGACGTGCTGATGTGGAACAAGGTCATCTCGATGTCGGCGTGGACGCTCGGCATCTTCCAGATTTTCTTCATCATCAACTTGTTCCTGAGCATGAAGCGCGGGAAGAAGGTCGGCGCGAATCCGTGGGACGCGACGACGCTCGAGTGGGCCGCGCCGTCGCCGCCCTTGCCGCACAAAAACTTCGAGTCGACGCCGATCGTGCACAACGGGCCGTACGAGTACAGCGTGCCGGGACAGCCGACCGACTTCACACCGCAGAACGCGCCGGCGCTCGCGCACGTGCCCGGCGGAGGCCACTGATGCAGATTCCGTACACGATCGACGAGCGGCCCGACACAGGGCTCTACAACGGCAAGTTCGGCATCTGGCTCTTCCTCGCGTCCGAAGTGATGCTCTTCGGCGCGCTCTTCTCGTCGCTCATCGTGCTGCGCATGGGCTCGAGCAACTGGCCGCACGGCTCGCAAATTCTCAACGTGCCGATCGCGACCTTCAACACGATGGTGCTGATCGCGTCGTCCGTCACGATGGTGATGGCGTGGGCGTCGCTCAAGATGAAGAACCTCGCCGCGTACAAACGCAACATGGCGATCACCGTTCTCTGCGGGCTGATCTTCCTCGCCGTGAAAGCGTACGAGTACAACGAGAAGTTCAAGCACGGCTACTTCCCGTCGACGCACAATTTCTTCGCGACGTACTTCACTCTCACGGGTCTGCACGGGCTGCACGTCATCGGCGGCATTCTCGTCAACGCGTGGTTTCTGCTCGTCGGCGTGAGAATGTGGGAGACCGAACCCGAGCGCCTCACGAACCGCATCGAGATCGCCGGCCTCTACTGGCACTTCGTCGATCTCGTTTGGATCTTCCTCTTCCCGATTCTGTACTTGCTTTAGGAGGCATGAAGCGACGATGAGCGGTCACGCCGACATTCAGAAGCAAGTTCGCGGATACAAGTTGATCTTTGCGGCCCTCGCGGTCGGCACGGTGATTACGGTCGCGGTGAGCTACATCCACCTGCCGATCGCGATCGGACTCGTCGTGGCGCTTCTCATCGCGACGGTGAAGGGCTCGCTCGTCGCCGGCTGGTTCATGCACCTCAAGTCGGAAGTGAAGCCGATCTATTGGCTGCTCGGTGTGAGCGTTCTCTTCTTCTTGCTGCTCTTGTTGTGGCCGCTTCTCGACATCAACGGCGGCGAAGGCAAGCACAGCGTGATGGAGGGCGTCGTGGCGCCGTGGGATCCGGAGACGGGCCACGCGGGCGGCGCGCACGGCGGAGCGCACGACGACGGCCACGGAGGCGCGAGCCACTAGTGTCGCTGAAGGCATTCCACGTTTTCTTCATCATCGTCTCGATTCTCTTCGCGGCGGGGTTCGGCGTTTGGAATCTGCGCGCACACGCGGCAGGCGACGGCGGGGCGTCTTTGGCGCTCGGCATCGCCGGGTTCGTGGCGGGCGCGGCGCTCGTCGCGTACTTGTTCTCGTTCGTGCGCAAGCTGCGCGACGCGAGGCTCTCGTGAACGCGCGGCCGTCGTGCGCGCGCGCGATGGAGCGCTCGCTCGCGATCGCGCATCGTCGCGCGCCCGCGCTCGCCGCAACCGCCGCGGCCGTACTCGCGAGCCCGCTCGCCGCGTCGGCATGTTCCGTGTGCTTCGGCGCGGACCCCAAGTCGCCGTGGGCCGCGAGCATCAACGGCGGTATCTACGTTCTGCTCGGCGTGACGGGCGTCGTCTTGAGCTGCTTCATCGCGCTCATCTTGACGATTCGGCGGCGCACGAAACTCTGGGAAGCGCGTAAGAACGCGCTGCACGTCGTCAGTTTTTCGGACGGGGCGCACCCCGCCCACAAAGCGTAACTCGGCACCGCAGGAGGTCGCATGGACTGGGTCAAGCTGCTCGGAATGCCAATCAACGCGGCCGCTCACGGCGCGCGCGTCGATTCGATGATGGGCATGATTCACGTCATCATGGCCGTGCTCTTCGTCGGCTGGGGCCTTTTCTTTGTTCTCTGCCTTGTGCGCTTTCGCCGGGGCGCGAATCCGAAAGCCAACTATCACGGCGTGAGGAATCACGTTTCGTCGTATCTCGAGGCCGCGATCGCGATCGTCGAGGCGGTCATTCTCGTCGCGCTCGCGTTTCCGATTTGGAGCGACCTGAAGGCCGAGGCGCCGAGCGAGACCGATCCTAACGTCGTCGTCGTGAGCGTCATCGCGCAGCAGTTCGCGTGGAACATCCACTACCCGGGCGCGGACAACGTCTTCGGTCGGCGCGACATCAATCTCGTCAAGGACGACAACGTGTGGGGACTCGATCGCACCGACCCCGCCGCGAAGGACGACATCGTCACGATCAATCAGCTCAATCTTCCGGTGGGCAAGCAGGCGCTCATAAAGCTCACATCGCAGGACGTGATTCACAGCTTGTATCTGCCGCAGATGCGCGTGAAGCAGGACGCGATCCCAGGAATGGAGATCCCCGTGTACTTCACGCCGATCGCGACCGGCAATTGGGAGATCGCGTGCGCGCAGCTTTGCGGCTTGGGTCACTACCGCATGCGCGGCTTCTACAACGTGCAGAGCGAAGCCGATTACGCGGCGTGGATGGCGGAGCAGGTCGCCGAGCAGATGCCGGAGCCCGAGGCTGCGCCTGAAGCGACGCCGGTCGAGGGCGAAGCCGCACCGGCCGGCGATGGCGCCGCGAGCGATGCCGCGCCCGCCGCCGCGGACTCACACGCGGAGCCCGCGGCCGCGCACTAACGGCAGATCTGAACTATCGCGAGAGCGTCAGTCGCCGCGTGCGGGTTTCCCCACCGCTCACAAGCGACGCGAAGTAGACGCCCGACGATACGCGTTCTCCCGACAGGCCGCGCCCGTTCCACGTCACGGTGTGTGCTCCAGCGGACCTCACCTCGTTCACGAGTGTCGCGACGCGAGATCCCGCCACGTCGAAGATCGTCAGACGCACAGGCGCCGATTCTCTCAAGCGGAACTGGAGACTCGTTCCCGCGGAGAATGGTTCGGGCACATTCGCCTCTAGGAAAACTGCGGGGATCGAGTGAGCCTGTTGCGCACCGACACTCGTGGAGCCCGGCGATTGCGTGAGTTGAAAATTCACGCGTGCGTCTGCTTGGGCGTAGCCGCCGCTGCCGTTCGGCGGGGCGGAAGCGGTGGTAGTGAGCTGCGACTGGATTGTCAGCGTGAATCGACCTGGCAGGAGAGGCGTTGTGATCGACGTGCTTCCATCTGTTGCGCCTTCCTCTGAGCGACTCAGGGACTGAGTGAAGACGGTGTAGGTGTCGCCCGAGAGTGTGATCTCGCTCTCGATGCTGGAGCCCGTGCCGCTGATTGCGAGCACGTGGCTCGGGGAGAATGTCAGATTCCCGCCGTCAACATCGAAGACGAGGCTCCACGACTGCTCGGTGGATGCCAACCCGTCGCCGCCTCCCTCAACGCAGTCCTGTGCATCCGGACTCACCGCCGAAGCGGTGCTGCTGAGAAGAGCGCCGAGAAACCAGGACGCGGTGCTTTCCGACGAACTCACCGCCATGAAAACCTGAGCTTGAGAACCGCCCTCGCCCGATGCCCCGCCCACGCAACAGTTGCAGACCGCGGCGCACGTCCGGCGCGCTGCGTAGGTTTCGGTGGGGCGGGATTCGAGGGTTGTACCACCGACCGCGAACGAATCCGAGGGATTGTTCGAGCAGGCCGTCAAAACCTCGCACTGCGGCGGCAGGGGGGACGCGACGCAAGCGGCGGATGCGTTGGCCACGGTTGCACCATCGACCGACCAGGAGAACGAGACGACAGTGACCGCATCCGCGTGGGCGGAAGCAGCGCCGATGACGATCACAAGCGCGGCGAAGCAGAGTACAAGCGAACGCGGCATCGAACACCTCCTATGGAACGGGGCTTGTCACCATGCGCGCCAGTATTCTGCGGTGCATTCGGAGTGTCAAGGGATGCGCCCACCGGGCATCGTATAGGTAGCGGCGCGTCGTCATTTGCTTGCCGACGGTCGACACTCGCATTGCAAGACTCGTCGTGCGGCAGAGCTCGGCGCTGTGAGGGCGGCGCAGATTCGCGCCGGCTTGGGTCGCGACCTACCGAACGACGATGAGTTTTCGCGTAGCGGCCATCGGCGCGTCCGCGACGCGCGCAGCGCCCGGCGCCACGGCGCGCGCGAAGTAGCGGCCGCTCGGCACGACGCGCCCGCGCGCGTCGCGGCCGTCCCACACGATGCCGCGCGATCCTTCCGCCGCGGCGCCGTCGTAGACCTTCCGCACCAGCGCGCCGCTCGCGTCGAAGATCGAAACCTCGACGCGCGGCAGATCGAACGCGAGCGCGAGCGACAACGTGATACTCGAGCCGCGCGGCGACGGATTTGGGCGCGCGGTGAGTTCGATCGCGCGCGATGCGGAGCCGCTCGCGGGGAGCGCCGTCACGGACGGCGTGGTCGTGAGGACGAGGCGCGGCGTGTCGCTCGACTCGCGGCTTCCGACGACTTGCGGCGCGGACGACCCTGGCGTCGGGCGAATGCCGAGCGTGAGCTTCGCGGTCCCCGGCGCCGCGGCGATCGCCGCCTGCACCGCGGACGTCACGTCGATCGAAACCGCGGTCCCCGTGCTCGCGAACGGAATCGACCCGAGCACGGCGCCATCGAACGGCGGCGCGGTCAGCGCGGTGATCGTCAACTCGTTCCACGTCGTGTTGCTCACTACCACGACTTCGCCTTCGCGAATCACGTCACCGGGCAGCGTCTTGAGGCTGAGCTTCGCGTGCACGACGTCGTCGCTCACGCTCGAGAGATCGAAGCGGATGTAGCTGCGCGCGCCGTTGTAGAACCACTCGAGGCCTGTGTCGGTCCCGAAGTTCGTCGACGGCTGTTGGCTGAGCACGTACGCATCCGCGGACGCGTCGATCACCGTGATGTCGGCGCCGGTGTCGGCGAGATACCACGGCGTGGCGGTCGCGTCGCTCGTGAAGAAACCGGCAAGGAGCGCGGCGACCTTCGCCTCGCCGCTCGGGGCGGGATGAATGAAGTCGGGCTCGTAGTCGGCGAGGTCCCACGTGAGCCCGTCGCTCGCGCGCGGCGTCGCGCCGTCCGCCCAAAGGTACGGGCCCCAGAGGAGGACGGGCGCCTCGAGCACGCCCGCTCCGGGATCCGCGTTGAGCCCAGGATCGCCGCTCGCCTGCGCGTCGATGAGATTGCGGTACGCGAACGCCGTCTCGTAGCTGAGCGGTTCGCCGCGCGCCGGGTTCGAGTTGTATCCGCCGTAGATGCGGCTCGACACGTAGCAGAGCTGCAGCATCGGAAAGTTGTCCTTCAGATTGCGCACGATTTCGCGGACGTGGCTCTCGAGCGTGTCGGCGTGCGCGGGAAACGTGAAGACCGAGACGGTGCCGCTCGCTTCCTTCAGCCACGCGACTTGCACCTGATTTGCGTCGAGCCCCGCCGCCGCGACGCGATCGTCGACGAGGTCCCAATACGGCGCGCTCGGGTCCATGATGATTTCCGCGGACTGCCCGCCCTGCGCCGTGTCGAGGATGATCATGCGGCCGTTGCGCACAGGCGACGGATCTTCATCGCGCTCGAACGTCGCGAACTCTTGGTTCGTGTTCGACATTCCGATCGCGATGAATCCGATGAGGCCGTCGGGGTCGGCGGCGCCGCTCGCGTTGCGCGGAACCACGCCGGCCGCAGCCGTCATCGCGAGCGCAAGGTGCGCGGCGGGCGGAGTGTTCGTGCCGCCAGCGTAGAGGCCGAGCGGGTACGTCCCGAGGTAGGGCACTCCGCCCGCGTCGTCGAGCGGCGTGCAACCCACGCACGGTGCGGCGTTCGCGCTCACGGGCGCGGGCGCGGGCGCGGCAGCCGCGAACGCGGGATGCGCGAGCACGCCGAGAACCGCGAGTGCAACACCGAGGGGGCTGCCCACCCACCAATTCGTTCGAGCGCGACGCGCAATTGAGAGTGACATGGGCGCCATTGTACCCGATCTCCTGCGCGCGCTGGTGTCACTTTTCGTCACGCACCACCGTTCGAGCAACGTTCTGACACTCGTGAGACCGTGGCGCGATAGGCTGAGAGGAACGCTGTCTATTTCCGACAGGCGGACCAATCTAACGCAGCCCGCCGAGCGACAGGTGGGCCTGGCAACTCAGAAGCTTGAAGCGTTCAGCGTCTTCCGAGTATTCTTCCGAGCGTCATGGACCTCGTGGAGATCCTCAAGCGCCCGGAAGGTAAGACGCTCGAGTTCAAGCGCGACCTCTCCTCGCCCGACGGGGCGCTCAAGACGATCGTCGCCTTCGCCAACACCGCGGGCGGGACGTTGCTCGTCGGCGTGGAGGACGGGAGCCGGCACGTCCGAGGTGTGCGCAGCCCGCTCGATCTCGAGGAGCGATTGGCCAACCTTGTCAGCGACCGGATCACACCGCGGCTCGTGCCGGAGATTGAGATCCTGCCCTGGCGCCGGACGCAGGTGCTGCTGTTACAGGTTCATCCCAGCCCGAGCCGGCCGCACCGCTTCACCGGGAAGGGTCCCGCCGGCGGCGTCTACGTCCGAGTGGGCTCGACCAACCGCCGCGCCGACGCCGAGATGATCGAGGAGCTGCGGCGCTTTGCGCGGGGCGAAGGCTTCGACGAGCAGCCCATGCCGGGGCTCGACTCGGAAGCTATCGACTTCCGAGCCGCTTCCGAGTCGTTCGCCCCTTTCCGGACGCTTGCCCGCCGAGACCTGGAGACTCTGCGACTCCTCACGAACCATCAGGGTCGCAAGGTACCGACCGTGGGCGGAATGATCCTCTTCGGCAAGGACCGCGAGCGCCACTTTCCGGACGCCTGGATCCAAGCCGGTCGCTTCCACGGCGCTGACAAGAGCCTCATCGTTGATCGCGCCGAGATCCGCTCGCTGCCCGTGTACGCTGTCGAGGAGGCGATCGCCTTCATCCACAAGCACACACTGCACGGCGCCGACATCGGCACCGTTCGCCGCAAAGAGCGCTCGAACTTCCCACCCGTAGCGGTGCGCGAAGCGATCATCAACGCGGTGGCCCACGCCGACTACTCGCAGCGGGGTGCGCCGCTGCGCCTCTCGATCTTCGACGACCGCCTCGAGGTCGAGAACCCGGGCCTCTTGCCTTTCGGCCTCACGATCGAAGATCTGCCGCAAGGCGTGTCGAAGCTACGCAACCGCGTCATCGGCCGCAGTTTTCACGCTCTCGGCCTGATCGAGCAGTGGGGCAGCGGCATCCAGATTCCCTAACATCACGTCACCTCATTTGTGATGGATACATGGGCGAGTTCGGGGAGCGCCGCCGCTGGCTCCCGAACAGCGATTGCCCACGCGCGCGGGCCCGAGTAGTCTATCGGCCGAAGGG
>JBJXGV010000011.1:0-9129 GCA_046160485.1 bacterium
CGCACTGCCGGGCACCCGGTTCCGTCGACACGGCCCGACGAAACGATCTCGCGGCCGAGCGGGCGGCGCGATGCTCGCGTCGGTTCCCGCGCTCGCTCTGGGCGTGGGGGAGCGATCAGCGCTCCGGGCTCTCGCGGTTCGTTTCGAATGAGTTTTTCTCCTCTTGATTTGCAAGTGGCCCTTCTTCAACAGAAAGGGTTCTAGCCTTGGCTTCCGTTGAGCGTAAGGATTTTTCAAAGCTTCCTTCGATCATGGACATTCCGAACCTCTTGGATGTCCAGCTTCAGTCGTTTGAGAACTTTTTGCAGAGCAAGGTGCCGCCTTCGCAGCGCGAGAACGTCGGGCTGCAGGCGGTCTTCAATGAAATCTTTCCGATTCAGGATGCGCGCGGCAACTTCTCGCTCGAGTTCGTTTCCTACAGCTTGGGCGAGCCGAAGTACGACGTCGACGAGTGCCAGGAACGCGACGTCACGTTCGCGGTTCCGCTGAAGGCCACGCTGCGCCTCGTCGTTCGCGAGAACGTCAACGGCGAGCGCGAAGTCAAAGACATCATCGAGCAAGAGGTCTATCTCGGCGAACTCCCCATCATCACCGACAAGGGGACGTTCATCATCAACGGCGCGGAGCGCGTGATCGTTAGCCAGCTCCACCGGTCGCCGGGCGTCTTCTTCGATGAAGAGATTCATCCGAACGGCAAGCGGCTCTACTTGTCGCGGATCATTCCGTACCGCGGCTCGTGGGTCGAGTTCTCGATCGACGTGAACGACATCATGTTCGTGCACATCGACCGGAAGCGGAAGCAGCCGGTGAGCGTGCTTCTGCGCGCGCTCGGCTACTCCGACAGCGAGTCGATCCTCGCGCTCTTCTACGAGTTCGAAGAGATCAACTTCCACACGCACAAGAAGCGCGAGGCGCTCCTCGGGCGCATCATTGCGCGCGACGTGCCAAATCCGGAGACGGGCGAGGTTGTCGCCGAGGCGACCGACGAGATCACGCCGGCGCTCCTCGAAGCGCTGCGCGTCTCGAAGGTCCAGAAGATCAACATCCTCGTGGCGAACGACGAACTCGACAACGAGATCCTCGTGCGCACGCTGCGCAAGGACACGACGCCGAACGAAGAGGCCGCGCTTAAGAAAATCTATACGCTGCTTCGCCCAGGCGATCCGCCGAGCCTCGAGACGGCGCGAGCGCTCCTCGAGCGGCTCTTCTTCAACCCGCGCCGCTACGACTTGGCGCGCGTCGGCCGCTACAAGATCAATTCGCGCCTCGAACTCGATCTTCCGAAAGACCTCACGATTCTCGATCACCGCGATTTCGTCGCGCTCATCAAGTACATGCTCAAGCTGCGCGCCGGAAACGGTTACACGGACGACATCGACCACTTGGGCAACCGGCGCATCCGTTCGGTCGGCGAGCTTCTCGCCGCGCAGTTCTCGATCGGGCTTTCGCGCATGGCGCGCATCATCAAAGAGCGCATGAGCCTTCAGGACACCGAGTCGATCACGCCGTACGATCTCATCAACGCGCGAACGATCTCGGCCGTCATCAAGACGTTCTTCGGGTCGAGCCAGCTCTCGCAGTTCATGGATCAGACGAACCCGCTCGCTGAGCTCACGCACAAGCGCCGGCTCTCCGCGCTCGGGCCGGGCGGTCTTACGCGCGAACGCGCCGGCTTCGAGGTGCGCGACGTGCACTACTCGCACTACGGCCGTATGTGTCCGATCGAAACGCCGGAAGGTCCGAACATCGGGCTGATCTCGTCGCTCTCGACGTACGCGCGCGTGAACGAATTCGGTTTCCTCGAAACGCCGTACCGCAAGGTCAATCACGGACGCGTCGGCGAAGCGATCGAGTACCTCACCGCGAGCGAAGAAGACAAGTACATCATCGCGCAGGCGAACGCGCCGCTCGATGCGAAGGGCCGCTTCGAAGACGAACTCGTCGCGTGCCGCCAGAGGGACAACTACCCGCTCGTGCAGCCCGACGGCGTGAACTACATGGACGTGTCGCCGAAGCAACTCGTCTCGGTGGCGACGGCGCTCATTCCGTTCCTCGAGCACGACGACGCCAACCGCGCGCTCATGGGATCGAACATGCAGCGCCAGGCCGTGCCGCTTCTGCGCCCCGAAACGCCGATCGTCGGCACGGGGCTCGAAGGGCGTGTCGCTCGCGACTCGGGCGTCTGCATCGTCGCGCGCCATCCCGGCGTCGTGAAGAGCGCGTCCGCCGACCAGATCACGGTGTCGTATTCGCGCGCGAAGGACACCGACCTCTCCGGCATGGACGGGCTCGACGTCTACAAGCTGATCAAGTTCCGCCGCTCGAATCAGGACACGTGCATCAACCAGAAGCCGCTCGTGACGGTTGGGCAGAAGGTCGCTAAGGGCGACGTGCTCGCCGACGGGCCTTCGTGCGAGCGCGGCGATCTTGCGCTCGGCGCGAACATCCTCGTCGCGTTCATGCCGTGGCACGGGTACAACTACGAAGACGCGATCCTCGTCTCCGAAAAGCTCGCGCGCGAAGACCGCTTCACCTCGATTCACATCGAGGAGTTCGAGCTTCAGGTGCGCGATACCAAGCGCGGCGTCGAAGAGATCACGCGCGAAATCCCGAACGTCGGCGAAGACGCGCTCAAGAACCTCGACGACGACGGAATCGTTCGCATCGGAGCGCACGTTCGCTCGGGCGACATCCTCGTCGGCAAGGTGACGCCGAAGGGCGAGACGGAGCTTTCGCCGGAAGAGCGCCTCTTGCGCGCGATCTTCGGCGAGAAGGCCGGCGACGTGCGCGACGCGTCGCTGAAGGCGCCTCCGGGGATGGAAGGGATCGTCATCGACATCAAGATCTTCTCGCGGAAGGAGCGCGACGAACGCGCGAAGGCCGACGAGAAGAAGAAGGTCGACACGCTGCGCCGCAACGCAACGAAGGAGCGCAAGCGCGTCAAGGAGATGCGCGACGAGCGCGTGCGCGCGATCCTCGAAGGCGAAACGTCGGAGAAGGTGCTCGACCGCACCGGCGAAATCGTGCTGCGAGCCGGCCGCAAGCTCACCGGCAAGGCGCTCGAGGAACTCGATTTCGACCGCTTCCCGATGGATTGCCAAATCACGACGGACCGCGCGGCGAACAAGAAGGTCCAGACGATCATGGAATCCGCGCAGGTGATGCTCGACCGCATCGAGAAGGATCTCGAGAAGGAGATCGAGCGGCTGTCGCGCGGCGACGAACTCGCGCCGGGTGTCGTGAAGCTCGTGAAGGTCTACGTCGCGAAGAAGCGCAAGCTCTCCGTCGGCGACAAGATGGCTGGACGCCACGGAAACAAGGGTGTCGTCGCGAAGGTGCTCCCCGAGGAAGACATGCCGTACCTCGAGGATGGAACGCCGGTGGAGATCGTGCTCAACCCGCTCGGCGTGCCGTCGCGTATGAACCTCGGACAGATTCTCGAGACGCACCTCGGCTGGGCGGCGAAGGCACTCGGGCTTCGCATCGCGACGCCGGTTTTCGACGGCGCGCGCATCGACGAGATCAAGGCGATGCTCAAGAAGGCGGGGCTTCCCGAGTCGGGCAAGACCACGCTCGTCGACGGCCGATCGGGCGAGCGCTTCATGCGGCCCATCACCGTCGGCCAGATCTACATGCTCAAGCTCTCGCACCTCGTCGATGACAAGATCCACGCGAGGTCGATCGGGCCATACTCGCTCGTCACGCAGCAGCCGCTCGGAGGTAAGGCGCAGTTCGGAGGCCAGCGCTTCGGAGAAATGGAAGTCTGGGCTCTCGAGGCCTACGGCGCGGCGTACACGCTGCAAGAGCTGCTCACCGTGAAGTCGGACGACGTCATCGGCCGCTCGAAGGTCTACGAGGCGATCGTCAAGGGCGACAACCCGCCGCAGCCGGGCGTTCCCGAATCGTTCAACGTGCTCGTCAAAGAGCTTCAGAGCCTCGGGCTCGATATCCACCTGGAAGAGGAATAGGGGGGATCGCCGCGTGTTCGCAGCAAGAGAAGAGAGAGAAAAGAAGGTCTCGAGCTTCGAATCGATTCGAATTCAACTCGCCTCCCCCGAGCTGATTCGTTCTTGGTCGTACGGCGAAGTCACCAAGCCGGAGACGATCAACTACCGCTCGTTTAAGCCGGAGAAGGACGGACTCTTCTGCGAGAAGATCTTCGGGCCGGTGAAGGATTGGGAGTGCAATTGCGGTAAGTACAAGCGCATTCGCTATCGCGGCGTGATCTGCGATCGCTGCGGCGTCGAGGTGACGCACGCGAAGGTTCGGCGCGAGCGGCTCGGCCACATCGAGCTGGCGGTGCCGGTTTCGCACATCTGGTACTTCAAGGGGATTCCCAGCCGTATCGGGCACCTGCTCGACATGAGCGTTCGTAATCTCGAGCGCATTCTCTACTACGAGTCGTACGTCGTCACGGACCCGGGTGACGCGCCGGTCGAGAAGAAGGAACTTCTGTCGGAGGATCGCTACCAGGAGCTCAGGGACGAGTTCAAGGATCGCTTCAAGGCCGACATGGGCGCCGGCGCCATCCGGGAGCTTCTCACGGAAATCGAAATCGAGGAGATGGCGAGCGAGCTGCGCGTCTCCGCGCGCGTCGAGACGTCAGTTCAGCGCAAGAAAGAGATTCTCAAGCGCCTCAAGGTCGTCGAGGCGTTCCGCCAAAGCGGCAACAAGCCGGACTGGATGATTCTCGAGGTGATCCCGGTTCTGCCGCCGGATCTTCGCCCGCTCGTTCCTCTCGAGGGCGGCCGCTTCGCGACGAGCGATCTGAACGATCTCTACCGCCGCGTGATCAACCGCAACAACCGCCTCAAGAAGCTGATCGATATCAAGGCGCCCGAGGTCATCCTCCGCAACGAGAAGCGCATGTTGCAGGAGTCCGTCGACGCGCTCTTCGACAACGGCCGCCGTTCGCGCGCCGTGCGCGGCCCGGGCAACCGGCCGCTCAAGTCGCTTTCCGACATGCTCAAGGGTAAGCAGGGGCGCTTCCGCCAGAACCTTCTCGGCAAGCGCGTCGACTACTCGGGGCGTTCGGTGATCGTCGTCGGGCCCGAGTTGAAGCTGCACCAGTGCGGTCTTCCGAAGAACATGGCGCTCGAACTCTTCAAGCCGTTCATCATCAAGAAGCTCGAGGACAAGGGCTACGTGCAAACGGTGAAGAGCGCGAAGAAACTCGTCGAGAAGGAGAAGCCCGAGGTCTGGGACATTCTCGAAGAGATCATTCGCGATCACCCCGTGCTTCTCAACCGCGCGCCGACGCTCCACCGCCTCGGCATTCAGGCGTTCCAGCCGGTGCTCGTCGAAGGCAAGGCGATCAAGATTCATCCGCTCGTTTGCGCGGCGTTCAACGCCGACTTCGACGGCGACCAGATGGCGGTGCACGTGCCGCTGTCGTTCGAAGCGCAGATCGAGGCGCGCATCCTTATGCTCTCCGCGAACAACATCCTTGCCCCCGCGAGCGGCCGGCCATTGGCGGCGCCGTCGCAGGACATCGTGCTCGGCTGCTACTACCTCACGAAGGAAGTGGCGAAGGCGCGAGGCGAAGGAAAGAGCTTCGAGAGCTGGAACGATGTCGAGATGGCGCACGCGCACGACGCGATCGACATCCACGCGAAGGTGAAGGTTCGCACCGGCACCGGCAAGGACCGCGTGATGCTCGACACGACCGTCGGCCGCATCATCTTCAATCGCATCATTCCGAAGGAACTCGGCTACATCAACAAGGTGATGGACAAGGGCGAGCTCGAGCGGCTGGTGAGTTCCTGCCACTCGCATCTCGGCCCCTACAAGACCGCGCAGTTCCTCGATGAGCTCAAGGCGATCGGCTTCAAGTTCGCGACGTCGGCCGGAATCACGGTCGGCATCGACGACATTCTCGTTCCGAAGGAAAAGGAGAAGCTGCTCGACAAGGCGGATCGCGTGATCACGCAGGTCATGGCGCAGTACCACAAGGGCGTCATCACCGACGGCGAGCGTTACAACAAGGTCATCGACACGTGGACGCACGCGACGAACGAAATCTCCGAGATCATGTTCGCCGGTCTCTCGAAGGATCAGAACGGACTCAACCCGATCTACATGATGGCTCACTCCGGCTCGCGCGGTTCGAAGGAACAGATTCGCCAGCTCGCCGGTATGCGCGGGCTGATGGCGAAGCCGCAGAAGAAGATCACCGGGCAGATGGGCGAAATCATCGAGCAGCCGATCAAGGCGAACTTCCGCGAAGGGCTGACCGTGCTCGAGTACTTCATCTCGACGCACGGAGCTCGCAAGGGTCTGGCCGACACGGCGCTTAAGACCGCCGACGCGGGTTACCTTACGCGCCGGCTCGTCGACGTGGCGCAGGACGTCATCATCAACGTCGTCGATTGCGGCACCATCCTCGGCGTCGAGACCACCGCGCTTAAGGAAGGCGAGAAGGTCATCGAGCCGCTCAAGGATCGCATCCTCGGGCGCGTCGCCGTGGAAGACGCTTACCACCCGTTCACCGATGAGCTGCTCGCGAGGTCCGGCGAGGAGATCGTCGAAGAGGCCGCGCAGGCGATCGACGATTCGGGATGCGAGCACGTGAAGATCCGCTCCGTGCTGACGTGCGAGGCGCGTCGCGGTGTTTGCGCGAAGTGCTACGGCCGCAACTTGGCGACCGGCCGCATGGTCAACATCGGCGAGGCCGTCGGCGTCATCGCGGGCCAGTCGATCGGCGAGCCGGGAACGCAGCTCACGCTTCGTACCTTCCACATCGGTGGAACGGCGGCACGCATCGCCGAGCAGTCACGCGTCATCGCGAAGGGCCCCGGCAAGATCGTGTTCAACGACGCCGTCACCTCCGTGAAGATGAAGGGCGAGGGCGAGCCGATCCACGTCGTCATCGGCCGTACCGGCGAGATCGAGATTCATGACGAGGGCCGCACGCGCGCTACGTACAAGGTGCCGTTCGGCGCGCAGATTCTCGTGAAGGCGGGCCAGACGGTCGCGGAAGGCGATCCGATCTTCGACTGGGATCCGTACGCAACGCCGATTCTCACCGAGAAGAACGGAACGCTGAAGTTCATCGACATCATCGACAACGTCACGCTGCGCGACGAGCTCGACGACAAGACCGGGCTGCGCCAGCGCGTCATCATCGAATACAAAGAGAAGACGCTTCACCCGCACATCTACGTCATGAGCGACAGCGGGAAGAAGCTCGCCGAGTACGCGATCCCGACGGGCGCGCGCATCGTCGTGCACGACGGCGACGTGGTCGAGGCCGGCCGGACGCTCGCGAAGATTCCGCGCGAGATCTCGAAGACGCGCGACATCACCGGAGGTCTTCCGCGCGTCGCCGAGCTGTTCGAGGCGCGCAAGCCGAAGGATGCGGCGACGGTTTCCGAGATCGACGGCGTCGTTTCGTTCGCGGGGCTCGTGCGCGGTATGCGCAAGCTCAAGGTCACGTCCGACACGGGACTCGAGACCGAGTACCTCATCGCGCTCGGCAAGCACCTCATGGTGCGCGAGGGCGACCGCGTCGTCGCGGGCGACCGCCTCTCCGAGGGGCCGATCAACCCGCACGACATTCTCCAGATCAAGGGGAACAGCGCGGTCCAGGAGTACCTCGTCAACGAGATCCAGGAGGTCTACCGCCTCCAGGGCGTGCGCATCAACGACAAGCACATCGAAATCATCGTGAGGCAGATGCTCCAGAAGGTCCGCATCGACGATCCCGGCGATACGGCGTTTCTGGAAGGCGACCGGGTCGATAAGGCCGTCGTGCGCGACGAGAACGATCGCGTCGTCGCCGAGGGCGGAAAGCCCGCGACCTATCAGCCGCTTCTGCTTGGAATTACGAAGGCGTCGCTCTCCACGGAGAGTTTCGTGTCGGCCGCGTCGTTCCAGGAGACCAGCCGCGTCCTCACCGAGGCGGCCATCAAGGGGAGCACCGATCACCTCCTTGGTCTGAAGGAAAACGTGATCATGGGCAACCTGATTCCCGCCGGAACGGGCGCCCCGCGGTGCCGGAGGATCCAGCTCACCGAGCCGTTCGAGCTGCCGCCGGAGGCCTCGGACGAGAGTGAAGCATTCGAAGAGATGGCGATCGAAAAAATAGTTGACAAGTAGATATCTGGCCTATAAATTCTGCGTTTCCCCCTCCGGGGTAAATCAAGAAACAGCGGGAGGTTTTGTTTGCCGACGATCAATCAGTTGATTCGTAAAGGGCGTCAGGCGCCGAAGTGGAAAACGGGTGCGCCGGCTCTTAAAGGGTCGCCTCAGAAGCGCGGTGTCTGCACGCGCGTCTACACCTCGACGCCGAAGAAGCCGAACTCGGCCCTTCGAAAGGTCGCTCGCGTCCGTTTGCAGAACGGCATCGAAGTGACCACCTACATTCCCGGAGAAGGGCACAACCTGCAGGAGCACTCGATCGTGCTCGTGCGTGGAGGCCGCGTGAAGGACCTCCCGGGCGTGCGCTATCACATTGTTCGCGGCACGCTCGACGCCTCCGGTGTCGAGGCGCGTACGCGAAGCCGGTCGAAGTACGGCACGCGCCGCAAGAAGGCAGGCGCTCCGGCTGCGAAGACCAAGGGCAAGAAGTAGGAAAGCGAGACTATGCCGCGCCGTAAAGTAATCGTAAAGCGAGAGACTCCGGCGGATCCCAAGTACGGGAGCCCGCTCATCACGAAGTTCGTCAATGCCATGATGCAAGAAGGCAAGAAGAGCACGGCCGAACGCATTCTCTACGGCTCGATCCGAATCATCGAAGAGAAGACAGGTCAGCCGGGCCTCACCGTGTTCAAGGCGGCGCTCACGAATGCGAAGCCGATCCTCGAGGTGAAGTCGCGGCGCGTCGGCGGCGCCACGTATCAGGTGCCCGTCGAGGTGCGGCCGTCGCGGCGCACCGCGCTCGCGATGCGCTGGCTCATCATGTACGCGAAGGCCCGCTCAGAGAAGTCGATGGTCGAAAAGCTCGCCGCCGAACTCGTGGCGGCGTCAAAGAACGAAGGGGCGACGATCAAGAAGAAGGAAGACACCCACAAGATGGCGGAGGCGAACAAGGCCTTCGCGCACTACCGTTGGGACTCCGGAGCAGCCCACTAGAGCGAATACCCCACAGCCGGATACTGGTCCTAAGTCGTTTCCCCGATCGAGGCCAAA
>JBJXGV010000012.1:0-347203 GCA_046160485.1 bacterium
GGCCGCGCGGCCGAGGCGCGCGGCGTCGGCGAGGCGCTGGCGCGCGAGCGCGGTGTCGCCGAGCGCGACCGCGTACTCCGCGTTCGCGAGCGCGTTGTCGCCGGCGACGCTCGCGGCGAACCGCTCCCACTCCCCCGCGCGCGGCAGGTGCGCGGTGTCGCACGCCGGGAATTCGCCACGATAGAGCACGCCGCGCGTCTCGCCGTTTCGCAGGAGGCGCAGCGCAAGGCCGAACGGTTCCGCGGCGTACGCGCGCAGCACCGTCGGCTCGACATCCGAAGTCGCGAAGAGCGGGCGCGTCGGATCGGCGTCGAGAAATGCGCGAATCATCCGCTCGTACGCCGCCTGCAGCGCGTCGCGGTCGAACGTGCCGCCAGCTTCGAACGGCGCGAGGAGCCGCAGGAACTCCGCGGTCTCGCGCTCGGCGGCGCGCGCGTTGTCGGGGAGCGTGCGCGCCAAGAGCGGTGCGTACCACGATCTGCGGAAATGTTCTTGGTCGAGAACGCTGACATCGGGCCGCAACGCTGCGACGGACTGCAAGTAGATGCTCGGCGACACGAAGATGTCCCAATTGCGCGAGAGGACGATCGCGCGCCCCGGGAGCGACTCAAGGAGGGAACGCGCATACCACTCGGCGGCGTGCGCCTCGCGCCGCGCGAGGCCCGCGTTCGCGCGCCACGACAGCGCTGCGGGCACGAGCAGGAGCGCGGCGAGTGCGAGCGCGGCGGGCATCGGCACGCGCGACGGCGACGCGACTGCCGCCGATGCACTCCCACTCGCGCCCGCGCCCGCGCGCGACGGCCCTCGCGCTCCGCGCCCCCCGCGCCGCCCTCCCTCGATCCACTCGAGAATCTGCCCGCTACCCGCCGCGATCCAATAGAGCAGCACGAGCTGCGCGGGAAGGAAGTAGAGCGCGATGTCGTGAATCGAATACGCGAGCGAGTAGCCGAGGAACGCGACGAACATGAGTGCGCTCGCCATGAGCGCGCCGCGATCGTGCCGCGCCAGGCGCGCGATTCCGAG
The DNA here is from genome assembly GCA_046160485.1 of bacterium. Taxonomy (GTDB): domain Bacteria; phylum Orphanbacterota; class Orphanbacteria; order JBJXGV01; family JBJXGV01; genus JBJXGV01. The sequence goes on from JBJXGV010000012.1 coordinate 1,024, forward strand.
AGGCGCAAGCGCCAGCACGACGGAGAACGCCGACCACGACTCGCGCGCGAAGAGAGAGAGGTTCTTCAGGAGCGCGTCGCCGGACTCGAGCATCCACACTCGGTACTGCCACGCGAAGGCGTGGGCGTTGAGCGCGTGCCACGTCTCGGGGTTCCCCCAGTCGAGCGCGGGCTGGCACGCGGATCGAATCGGCAAGTACGCGTAGATCGTGCGGCCGAGGATCGCGAACGCGAGCGCGAACACCCACGTCGCCGCGCGCGGGCGCGAGCGCCACGCGGCGAGCACGAGCGCCGGCGCCACGAGGACGAGCGTCATGTGAACGCCGCTGCCGAGTCCGAGCACGTATGCGGAGAGAACGATCGCGGGGCCGAGCGCGAGCGCGCGCCGCGCCGCCTCCCAACTCACGCGCAAGACGAGACCGAGGGCCAAGAGCGAAAGCGCGTACACCTCCGGGCCGCGCGCGACTTCGAGGAAGACGGGCATCGACCCGCCGAGAAGGAGCGCCGCACCGGCGATCGCCGCGCGCGCGCGCGCCGCGGCACTCGCTCCGATCGCGGCGGCGAGGATCGGCGCCACGAGCGCGAGCGCCGCAAGCGCCGCCGCACACGAGAAAACCCCGAGCCGCCACGGAAGCGTCGGCCCGACCGGAATCATCGCGACGAGCCGCGCGACCACCGTCCAGAGCGGATACCCGGTCGGATGCGCCACGCCGAGGCTCTGCGCAACGGCCGAAAGCTCGCCGCCATCGATCGGCGCGACCTCCGCCGGCATCGTCGCGATCATCAGGACGCCGAGAATCGCCAGAGGAATTGCGATCTCGAATCGAAGCTTCGCCGTCACGCTATCTCATCGATTGGGCGGTTGCGCGACTACGCCGCGCCGCAGCCGAGCTTCGGATCCGCGCCCAGCGCGACCGGATACTCGCCGCTGAAACACGCCGTGCAATAGCCGACCTCGCGCGGCGAGACGTCCATCATTCCCGCGTGCGAGAGGTACGCGAGGCTCGTCACGCGCAGGTGCTTCGCGATCTCCGCGACCGTGTGCGTCGCGCCGATCAGCTCGCTCTTCGTCGGCGTGTCGATGCCGTAGTAGCACGGGCTGATAATCGGCGGCGAACTGATGCGCAGGTGAATCTCCTTCGCGCCGATCTTCCAAAGCAGGCCGATCAGCTTGCGGCTCGTCGTCCCGCGTACGATCGAGTCGTCGACGAGAACGATGCGCTTCCCCTCGATGAGCGACCGCACGGGATTGAACTTGATCCGCACCTTGTTCTCGCGCATCTCCTGCGTCGGGTGAATAAACGTGCGCCCGATGTAGTGATTGCGGATCAGGCCGAGCTCGAAGGGAACGCCGCTCCACTCGGCGAAGCCGAGCGCCGCCGAGTTCGACGAGTCCGGCACCGCAATGACGCAGTCGGCGACGACGGGATGTTCTTGCGCGAGCTTGCGGCCGAGCGCGCGGCGCACGCGATCGACTGACTGTCCCGAGACGAGCGAGTCGGGCCGCGAGAAGTAGATGTACTCGAAGATGCAGAAGCGCTCCTCCTCCGCGTCGGTCCCAGGGAGACGTACGGTGCGCACGCCGCCCTTGCGATCGAAGATGAGCGCCTCGCCGCGCGCGATCTCGCGCAAGAGCTTCGCGCCGACGATGTCGAGCGCGCACGACTCGGACGCGACGATCCAACCGCCGCCGGGAAGCTCGCCGTAGCAGAGCGGGCGGAAGCCCCACGGGTCGCGCACGCCGATCATCTCGTCGCGTGTGGCGATCGTGAGCGAGTACGCGCCGCGCAGCGGGCGCATCGCGTCGGCGAGGATCGCGTCGGTCGTCGCCTCGCGCGAGTTCGCGAGCCGGTAGAGAATCGCCTCGGTATCCGCGGTCGTTTGGAAGACGAGCCCGCGCTCCTCCATCTCGCCGCGGAGCTCGGCGGCGTTGACGAGGTTGCCATTGTGCGCGACGGCGACCTCGCCCGCGCGCCCGATCGCGCAGAGCGGCTGGCAATTCGCGAGCGACGAACCCCCGGCAGTCGAGTAGCGGTTGTGGCCGATCGCGATATCGCCTGGCAAGCCGTCGAGGATCGCGTCGGTGAAGATGTCGGCGACGAGACCTTCGGCTTTGTGCGCGTGCATCCGCGCGCCGTCGAACGCGACGATCCCCGAGCCTTCCTGACCGCGATGCTGCAACGCGTAGAGCGCCATGTGCACGATGCGCGCCGCCTTCGGCGTACCGATCACGCCGACGATGCCGCAGTACTCTTTCAGACGCGACACGTCACGACTCCTTGCGCTCGCGCGAATTCATTCGCTCACCACGAACTCGAAATCTTGAAAGTGCGGATTGACGAGGAGGCCCGCACGGCGCGCGGTCGTGACGCCGAGTTCGTGGGCGCGCGCGAGCGCGGCGTCGCGGGCGATACCGGCAAGACCGAGCACCCAGAGCGTCGCGCGCGAAACACGAGCGCCCGCGAGACCGTGCGTATCGCGAAGCGCCCCGGCGCGCGACTCGCCCGCGCGATCGGGGCGATCGCGCACGAGAAGCCCGACGACGGCGCGCCCGGGCGCCCCGGGAAGCGCGAGCGACCCCTCTTCGATGCGCCAGCGTTCCTTCACGGGATTCGCGAAGAGCAGCGTTTCGCGCGCGATCGTCTCGAGCGCGGTGCGCGCGCGCGCCGCAGCCTCGACGCCGGCGGCGGGAAGCTCGACGCCCCACACCGTCTCGCGCTCGAGCGAAACCAAATCGTGCGCGCCCATCCGTTCATGCAGCGCCTCGAACGCGGAGATCGCGGCGAGATCCTCGCCGCGCAACGCGACGCGCAGCGAATAACGCACGAGCGGCGCCGCCGTCATCGCGCCTCCAGGTAAGCGTAGATCGATTCGAAGATCGCGCGCCCGGGGCCCGGAGCGTCGAGTTCATCGTGCGTGCGCGCCGCGCGGCGCCGCTCGCCCCACGCGCCCGCGCACGTGTCGGGGACTTGGTGCATCCACGACGCGCGCTCGGGGTGCGGCATGATCGCCGCAACGTTTCCTTCCGCGTTGCCGAGCGCGGCGATGCCGCCGAGCGAGCCGTTAGGATTGACGGCAACCGCGTCGCTCGGTTCGCCGCTCGCGTCGACGTAGCGCAGAAGCACGCGCCCCGTGACGAGGAGCGTTTGCAGGATCGCAGCGTCGCTCGCGACGAAGCGGCCTTCGCCGTGCGCGATCGGCGCAGGCACGACGGCGCCCGGCGCGAGCGCGGCCGCGAGGATCGACTGCTCGGCGCGCGGCCCCGCGGCGAGGTTCACCCATCGGCAGTCGTAGCCGCCGCGGCCGTTCTCGTTCGGCGCGAGCGCCATCTCGACGCGGCCCGGCTCGAGCCCGGGCACGAGCCCCGCCTCGACGAGCACCTGCGCGCCGTTGCAAATCCCGACGACGCCCTTGCCATCGGCCGCCATCGACGCGACCACTTCCATCACGGGGAGTTTCGCCGCGATAGCCCCAGCGCGCACGCGGTCTTCGAACGCGAAGCCGCCGGGAAGAATCACCGCGTCGAAGCGCGCAAGCTGCGCGGCGGGCTCGTTCCAGCGGAAGAGTTCCGCGTCGAGGCCGACGGCGCGCGCGACTCGAATCGTCTCCCACTCGCAATTCGAGCCGGGGATCTGAAGCACGGCGACGCGCTTCATCGTGGCCCCTCCGGATCGCGAAACGTGCCGAAGACCGCGCCGAGTCCGTTTTCCCACGCGGCGCGAATCGATGCGATCTCGAGCGACGACGATGGAGATGACGACGGACTCGATCCGCCGTCGCCGCGCTCGAATCCGTCGAGCGTGAGCCGGCCGTCGCCCGTGACCTCGCCGATCGTCACCGATTCCACATCCCACTTGCGCAAGAGCGCCCCGAGCGCGACCGCATCACCGGGCGCGATCTCGAGAAGATAACCGCCCGCCTCGCTCCAAAGGATCGCGTCGTCGTCGAGGTCGGCGGGGAATGCGTCGCGCTGCAGACGCATGCCCGCGCGGATCTCGCCGCGCGAGGCGAGCGCCATCTCGAACGCGGCGACGATGACACCCCCTTCGGAGATGTCGTGCGCCGCGCGCACGAGCCGCGCACGAATCGCCGCCTCGACGGCGCGCGCCCGCGCGCGCTCCCCCGCGAGATCGACCGGCGCAACACGCGACGCGCGATCGCCGAGCGCCGCCGCGCCGCGCATCTCCGCCAGGAGCGTGCCGCCGAGTTCGCGCGCGCGCGGACCGACCAAAACGAGCAGATCGCCCGGCGCCTTGAGCGACAGCGTCGTCGCGAACGAAAGATCCTCGACGAGCCCGAACGTTCCGATGATCGGCGACGGCGCGACGGCGCGCCCCGAGACGGACTGGTTGTAGAACGAGACGTTGCCGGATACGAACGGCAGCGGACTCTCCGCGTGATCGCGAAGCCCAAGCGCGGTCGCCGCGAGCGCGAGGCCGCGAATCGACTCCTGAAAATCCCAGTAGACCTCGGGGTCCTCGGGGCTGCCGAAGTTGAGGCAGTCGGTGAGCCCTATCGGCGTGCCCCCGGCGGCGACGACGTTGCGCACGCCCTCGCACACGGCGTGCATCGCGGCCTCGCGCGGATCGAGAAGGCCGAGCCGCGGATTGCCGTCGAGCGAGAACGCGACGCCGAAGGGCGCCTCGGGAACGGGGCGCAGAATCGCCGCGTCGGATTCGCCGGGGCGCAGCACGGCGCGCGCGCCGACTTCGGTGTCGTAGAAGCGGTAGACGAGCGCGCGCGACGCAAGATGAATCGATGCGGCGGCTGCGGCGAGCGTCTCGAGCGGACTCGCGCTCGGCGTTGCCGTACGCGCCGACGTGTCCGCGGCGCGCGCGACATTGGGCGCCGCCGCGCGAACTCGCGGCCGCGCCGCGCGCTCGACGCGCACGCCGTCGACGAGCGCCTCGATCGACAACTCGGCAACGACCGCACCGCCGCGCAGCAAGCGATACACCGGCTCGCGCAACACGCGACCGACAATCGACGCGCGCGCGCCGCGATGAACCACGGGGAGCGCGAACACGTCGTTGTAAACCGCGAGCACTTCCGGCGCCGCGCTCTTCGGGACGACGATCCCGAATCGCTCCTGCGTTTCGGCGCACGCGATCACCTCGGCCGGCAGCTCGGGATCGACGCGGTGCACGGCGTCGAGATCGACTTCCATCCCGAAGCCGCCCTTCGCGGCGATCTCCGCGCTCATCCCGCCGACGCCGCCCGCGCCGAGATCCTTCATGCCGAACGGAATCTTCGCCTCGTGCAAGCGGCGGAAGACTTCCTGGTTCGCCTCGAAGAGGACGCGCTTCAAGAACGGATCGGCCGCCTGCACCGCGCCGCGATCGCTTTCGTCTTTCTTCGCGTCGAGCACACGCGACGCGAGCGTCGCGCCGCCCATCCCGCTCCAGTCGGTCGGCTTGCCGAGCAGAATCAGCACGAACTCTTCGTCGTGCGCCTCGCGCGGCACGCTGCTGCGCACGATCTCATCCGCTGCCACAACGCCTGCCGCGACGACGTTGACGAGACAGTTCTCATCGAACGAAGAATGAAACACGGTGTCGCCGCCGAGATTCGGGACGCCGATCGCGTTGCCGTAGTGCCAGATTCCGGAGACGACACCGCGCGCGATTTCGGTGACGCGCCGGCCGCGCGCGCCGTTCGGGTCGCCGAAGCGAAGCCCGTCCATGACGGCGATGAGTTCCGCGCCCATGCAGCTCACGTCGCGAACGATGCCGCCGACACCGGTCGCCGCGCCCTCTTCCGGCACGACCTGCGACGGATGGTTGTGGCTCTCGTGCGCGACGACGAGCGCCCACTCGCGACCGCCCCACGCGGGGAGCCGCAAGATCCCGGCGTCCTCGCCCGGCCCGAGAATCACCGTCGGCGCCTTCGTCGGCAATTCACCGAGGAGCGCGCGGCTCGACTTGTACGAGCAGTGCTCGCTCCACTGCACGTCGAAGAGGAAGAGTTCGACGCGCGACGGGGCGCGGCCGATCAGACGTTCGATGCTCGCGCGTTCGTCGTGCGTGAGCGCGAGCCCGTCGCCCGCGGCGCCCGCGCCCGCGCTCATCGCGCGCCCTCGGCGAGAATCCCCGAGCGCTCGAACACGGCGCCGATATTCGCGAGCGCGCGCGCCTCCGAGAGCAGCTCGTCGAGATCGTGCGCGGCGAGGCGCTCGCGCACTTCGGCGTCGCTCTTCGCGGCCTCGGCGAGCGTGCCGCTTCCCGCGCGCACGCTCGAGGCGAGCCGCTGGACGGCGCGATACGCGGGATCGCGCTCCATCCCCGCGCGCACGAGCGCAAGCAGCAGCGCCTGCGACTGCAAGAGCCCGCGCGAGCGATCGAGGTTCGCGCGCATCACCTCCGGGTAGACATCGAGGTTCGTCACGATGTCGCGCGTCTCGCGCAGCATGAAGTGCAGGAGCCCCGCCGACTCGGGCAGAATGATGCGCTCCGCCGACGAGTGCGAGATATCGCGCTCGTGCCAGAGCGGAACGTTCTCCATCGAGGCTGCCGCGTGTCCGCGCAGGACGCGCGCCAATCCCGAGACGCGTTCGCTGCGCACCGGGTTCTTCTTGTGCGGCATCGCCGACGAACCCTTCTGAGCGCGGCCGAATCCCTCCGACACCTCGCCGACTTCCGTGCGCTGCAAGTGACGGATCTCCGTCGCGAAGCGATCGAGCGACGCGCCCGCGAGCGCGATCGCGGTGACGACGGCTGCGTGGCGGTCGCGCGGCACGATCTGCGACGAGACGGGCGCCGGGCGCAGGCCGAGCCGTTCGCACGCCGCCGCCTCGATGCGCGGCGCCAGATGCGCGAACGTGCCGACCGCGCCCGAGAGTTTGCCGACGCGCGCATCGTCGAACGCGCGCGCAAGCCGCTCATCGGCGCGCCCGAGCTCATCCCAAAAGAGGAGCACCTTCAGCCCGAACGTGATCGGCTCGGCGTGCATGCCGTGAGTGCGCCCCGCCATCGGCGTGTTGCGGTGGCGCAGCGCGAGCTGGCGCGCCGCGTCGCGCAGCGATGCGAGTTCCGCGCGCAAGAGGCGCCCCGTCTCCGAGAGCAAAACGCCGAGCGCGGTGTCGAGCACGTCCGACGACGTGAGTCCGAAATGGAGCCAGCGCCCCTCGGGGCCGACGCTCTCGGCGACGCTGTCGACGAACGCCGCGAGGTCGTGGCCGAGCGACGCCTCGAGTTCGGCCATGCGCGCGGCGTTGACGCGCGCGCGTGCGCGCACCTTCGCCGGCGCATCCGCGGGAACGACGCCCGCCTCGCCCATCGCGTCGAGCGCCGCAAGCTCCACCTCGAGCCACGCGTCGAGCCGCCGCTCGTCGCTCCAGAGCGCCGTCATTTCGCGTGTTGCGTAACGCGCGATCATCGGGTCAACGCCTCGTCACCGCGCCCCGCCGGTGCCGCTTGCGGCCTCGACGAGCGTGAACGAAATCTCGCGCGTGCTGCCGTTGCGAATAATCGAAAGTGTCAGCTCGTCGCCGACCTGCGCACCGAACAACGCGCGCCGCGCCTCTTCGATCCCCTGCACCTCGGCGCCGTTGACGTGCCGCACGACGTCGCCGCGTTCGATCCCCGCGCGCGACGCCGGACTCTCCGGCTCGACGTACGAAACGATGACGCCCTTGCGATCCGCCAGATCGAGATACTGCGCAAGCGGCGCCGTGATCTCCTGCACGCGAATGCCGACCCACACCTTTCGCACCTGCCCGTACTTCTTCAGTTCTTCCATCGCGCGCTTCGCGGTGTCGATCGGAATCGCGAACCCGATTCCCACGGAGCCGCCCGTCTTCGAAAAGATGAACGTGTTGATGCCGATGACATCGCCGAGCACGTTGACGAGCGGCCCGCCCGAGTTGCCGGGGTTGATCGCCGCGTCGGTCTGAATCATCTCCTTGTAGACGCCCGCGTCCGTCTCGGACTGGCGGATGTCGCGATGCGTCGCGCTGATGACGCCGGCCGTCACGGTCGGCTCGGTGTTCTCGAGCAGAAACCCGAACGGGTTGCCGATCGCGACGACCCATTCGCCGACGAGCAGATCGTGCGACGACCCGAGGGGCGCAACCGGCAGGTCATCGGCTTCGACCTTGAGCACCGCTAGATCGTACGTCGCGTCGCTTCCGATGAGGTCCGCCGGATACTCGCGGCCATCCGTCAGCGTCACCTTGATCTCCGCGGCGCCGCGTACCACGTGTTCGTTCGTCAGGATGAATCCGTCGTGCGACACGATGAACCCGGAGCCCATGCTGTGCGCTCGCTGCGCGTACTCGCGGCGCGGATAGTAGTGCCGGAAGAAATCCTCGAAGAAAGGATCGTTGAACGGAAGCGCGGGGCCAGCGCGAATGATACGCACCTGCGTGACGGTGACCGTCACGACCGATGGCCCGACGACTTCAGCGGCATTCGTGATCGCGGTGCGCCGCGAATCGTAGAGAGGATCGGACTGGCGCGCGAGCGTGTCGGCGACCTGCGTCACTGGTAGGGGGCTCGTCGCCGCCGAATCGGGGCGATCTTGCGCATAGCTGCGCGCAAGTACGAACCCGATCGCGATTCCCGCGACGACCGTCACCGCGAATCGTAGGAGCCCGAAGAACCGTTTCGGGCGGCCGAGCCCGTCGTTCATCCGAGGATCTTGACCCCCGTCTTCTTGAAGTCCTCGAGGAATTTCACGTTGCCGCTCTCGGTGAGCGGGTGGTGCAGCATCTGCTCGAAAACCTTGTACGGCAGGGTCGAGATGTGCGCGCCCGCGAGCGCAGCGTCGATTACGTGAATCGGGTTGCGCAGGCTCGCCGCGAGCACCTCGGTTTCATAGCCGTAGTTGTCGAAGATCGCCACGATCGTTCGGACGAGATCCATGCCGACGTGGCTGATGTCGTCGAGGCGGCCGAGGAACGGGCTCACGTACGACGCGCCCGCTTTCGCCGAGAGAAGCGCCTGATTCGCCGAGAAGATCAGCGTCACGTTCGTCGGAATCTTCTCTTTGTGGAAACGGTGAACCGCCTTGAGTCCCTCGGCCGACATCGGAATCTTCACGACGATGTTCGGCGCGACCTCGCGCAGGCGGTGGCCTTCGCGCACCATCGTGTCCGCGTCTGGCGCGACGACTTCCGCGTTGACCGGCCCCTTCACGATCTTGCAGATCGTCGCGAGGTTCTCCCAGAAATCGCCGGGCTCGCGCGAAACGAGCGTCGGGTTCGTCGTGATGCCGTCGAGGATGCCGAGGTCGGCAGCGGTCTGTATCTCTTTGAGGTTCGCCGTGTCGAGAAAGATCTTCATGACGACTCCTTGTCGTGGATGGGAGGCGATTGTGGCGCGGTCGAACAGAGCAGAATCTAATCCATCCGGCGCGGAATGTCTTGCCGATCTTGGGGCGGGGCCTACGTGCTCGCGCGGGCGGGATTCGCGTAGCGAACGCGATGAAGCGTGAGGCCGCACGCCGGCGCCGACGGCCCGCCCGACCGCGCGTCGAGCGAGTCGCGCGCGCGCGCCACATCGTCGAGCGTCCACTTGCCGCGGCCGACGAGGATGAGGCTTCCGACGAGACGCCGGACCATGCCGCGCAGAAAGCGGTTCGCCTCGAACTCGGCGACGAGGAGGGGCGCAGTCGGTGTCTCCTCCTCGCGCCAGTCGATGCGTGCCAGACGCACGCGTGTGTTGCGCTCGGGCGGCAAGCCGACGGAGAACGCGCGCATGTCGCGATCGCCGACGAGGAGCGCCGACGCCGCACGGACGCGCGCAAGATCGAGGCGCGCCCACATCTCCCACGCGTTGCGGCGCGCCAGCGGCGAGCGGCGGCGCGCGATCCGGTAGACGTACTCGCGCGAAGCCGCGTTACGGCGCGCGCTCCATCCGAACGGCACCTCGGCGGCGTCGAAGAACGCGACGTCGCGCGGGAGAATCGCGCTCACGCCGCGCTCGAGCGCGTCGAGCGAAAGCGCCGTCGTGATCTCGAAGCTCGCCACCTGCCCCGCCGCGTGCACGCCTTTGTCGGTGCGGCCGGCTCCCATCACGCGAACCTTCTGCCGCGTGATCTGGCGAATCGCCGCCTCGATTTCGCCTTGCACGGTGCGGCGCCCGGGCTGCACTTGCCAGCCGTCGAAATCGGTACCGTCGTACTCGACCGTGGCGCGCACCGTGCGCAGCATCGGTTCGGCGGGCGGCGCGTCGCTCATGCGGGCGTGCGCGACGCGAACGCGAGCCAGAGCGTCGCACCGGCGGCGGCGCAGCCGAGCGCAACCGCGACGACGTCGCGCGCGGCGAACGCGAGTTGCCGGTAGCTCGTGCGCACCGCGTTGGGTTCGTACCCGCGCGCCTCGAGCGCGACGGCCAACTCGTCCGACTTGCGGAACGCGCCCTCGATCAGCGGCACGAAAAGCGGCAGGCTCGCGCGCACGCGAGCGAGAAGCCCGCGGCCGGGCGCGAGGCCGCGCGCGATCTGCGCCTTACGAATTCGTTCCGCCTCGTCGAGAAGCGTCGGCACGAAGCGGAGCGTGATCAGCGCGACGAGCGCGAGATCTTCGACGGGGACGCGCAGGCGCGCCAGCGGCGCGAGCGTCGCGCGCAGCGCGTCCGCTACGTCGACGGGCGAAGTCGTCAGCGTGAGCAGGTTCGCGAAGAGAAGCGTCATGAGCAGCGCGAGCGAAAGCCCGATCGCGCGCGTGAGTCCCTCCGCCGTGAGTGCGACGGAACCGATCTTCGCCAGGATTTCCCCGCCGCCCGGAACCAAGAAAATCTGGAACAGAAACGTGATCAGGAGAAACCAGCCGATGCCGCGCAGGCCGCCGAAGATCACGCCGAAAGAGAGGCGCGACGACGCGGCGCCAAGCGCGAAGAGCGCCCCGGCCGGGACGAGACCCGATGGCGTTCGCGTCGCGACCAGCGAGCCGAGGACGAGCGAAACGACGAGGAGCTTCGCGCGCGGGTCGAGGCGAACGAGCAGCGAATTTGCTTGCACGTAACGCCCGAGAAGAACGCGATGATTATTTGGCATGGCGTGACTTAACCGAGACGTACGGTATCGGGAGCAGCGCGGACGCGAGCGCGAAGACGGTCGCCGCAAGCACCGCGTAGAGACAGAGATCGCCGAACCGCAAATAAAATGTCGGGACGCGTTTCGGCTCGATCGCGACTGTCAGCATGTCCTCGACGAAGAGGCCCGTTTCGCCGAGCACGCGCCCGAACGGATCCGAGACGAACGATATGCCCGTGTTCGCGGATCGAATCTGATGCACGCCATCTTCGACCGAGCGCACGAGCGACATCCGCGCGTGCTGCCACGCCGCCGACGAACGCCCGTACCACGCGTCGTTCGTGATCGTGACGATCATCTCGGCGCCTCGCAGCACGAGATCGCGCGTCATCGGCGGAAAGATCGCCTCGAAGCAGATCGCCACGCCGAAGCGCGACGCCCCCGCGGTGAAGAGCGTCTTCTCCGTGCCCGGCGTAAAGTCCGCCTCGCCGAAATCGACCTTGCGCAGCGCCGGGAGAATTCCCTGAAACGGCAGCGACTCGCCGAACGGAACCAGATGCATCTTCCGGTAGTCGCCGCCGTCGGTGCCGTCCGGCAGGATGAAGAGCGCGGAGTTGAAGTAGAGCCGCTCGTCGCCGTGGACCTCGCTGTCGGGAAAACCGAGGAGCGTCGGCGCGCCCGTCTGCGCGACGATTTCGCGTACGATGCGCGCATAACTCTCCTGCTCGCGAAGGTACGCGGGAATCGCCGTCTCGGGCCACACCGCAAGATCGACGCTCTCGAAAGAGATTCGCCGCGAGAGTCGCGCGATCGCGTCGACGCTTTTATCGAGCGACTCCCAATCCCACTTGAGGCTCTGCTCGATGTTCGGCTGCAAGACGGCCACGGTGAACGACGGGTTCGCCGCCGGCGGGTTGGCCGCAAGGCGCGCACTGCCGAGCGCGAAGAGCGCGACGAGCAGCGCCGCGACCGCGCCGAGCGGAACGAAACGCGCGCGCGCGCGCGCCGCGAGAGCGTGACGCACCGCCACGTTCGCGATGACCGCCAGAAGCGAGAGCCCCGGCACGCCGACCCACGCGGCGCTCTGCAATAGCGGAAGATGAGTCGTCAGCGCGTACCCCGCATCGCCCCACGGGAATCCCATCTCGCCGGAGGCGCGAAGCCACTCGCTCGCGACCCAGAGGGGCGGCGCGAGAATCGCCGCGGGGATGCGTGTGCGGCGCGCGCACGCCACGAGCGCGAGCGCGAAGAGCGCGGGATAGAGAGCCAAATACGCCGCGAGAATCAGGAAGAGCGGAATCATCACGGTCTGGTGCGGAAGCTGGTTCGACGTCAGAAAGAGGATCCAGTGCGCCATCACGCCGAAGTAGGCCATGCCGAACGCGAAGCCGGCGCGAAACGCCCCGCGCAGGGGCGACGCCGAATCCGCGGCGGCGAGCTCGAGCGCGATGAAGAGCGGCACGAGCCCGACGAGGATCAGAAACTCGACATGCCAGGGTTGGAACGCGGCGCCCATGAGGACGCCGCTGACCACGGGAAGGACTAGGCCCCTCGCGCGGGAGCGCGAAGGTGCGTGCGTCACGATCGCTGCGAGAGCTTCGCGACCGCGGAGTCGCTGCCGATCGCGACGAACGCGGGTTGCGGTTCGCCCGGCTGTAGCGACGCCGTCAGGGCGACAAGCCCGTCGCGTGCAATGTAGAAGTTCGCAAGCTCAGCCGCAGGGAGACTCGGCCCGCCCGGCGATTCGAACTTGAGCGGATCGACGAACACGCCGCCCTTCGAAATGCGGTAATCAAGATGCGGACCCGTGGAGAGCCCCGTCGAACCGACGTAGCCGATGACTTGGCCCTGCGACACGCGGACTCCACTGCGGACGCCGCTCCCGTAGCGCGAGAGGTGTCCGTAAGTGGTCTCGATGCCGCCGGTGTGGCGGACCTTCACGGTGTTGCCCAAGCCACCCTGGCGCGACGCGGTAATCACGACGCCGTCGGCGACGACAGATACAGGAGTCCCCGTGGGCGCGGCGAAATCGACGCCCAGATGCGGACGGCAGGTCTTCAGAATCGGGTGGCGCCGACTGTGCGTGAAGCGCGATGTGACCCGGCTAAACGGTAGTGGGCATTTGATAAAGCGCCGCGCGAGCGGGCTGCCGTCGGCCGAATAATACCCGCCCTTTTCGGCGCCGGTCGGCGTGTAGTGAAAAGCAGCGAGGGTCTTGGCGCGCCCCTTCGATATGTACTCGGCGCTCAGGACGCGAACGGGACGCCGCATCCCTTCGGCGGAATAGTCCGCCTCGAGTACGTAGCTGAACGCGTCACCCTTGTGGCTCTCGGAGAAGAAGTCGAACGAGCCGTTGAAGATGTTCGCGAAGAGTTCGACCTCTTCCGCGCTTCCGCCGGCGCGCTTGATCGACTCGAAGAGCGAACTCGTGATGTCTCCCTCGCGCATGACCACACGCCTCTCGACCGGCTCGACGACGCGCACCGCGGTGTACTCCTCGCCCTGCGGTTCGACGCGGATGGTCTCGCCGCCGACGCGGTCGTACTCGAAACCCAAAAGCGCCATCTCCGGATCGACGATCGCGCGAAACGTGTCGCCGGGCCGGATGCCGCGTGGATCGAAGACGTCGACGAGCGACGTGAGGATCAGATCGACAAGAGGCGGCTCGAGGCCGGCGCTCGTGAGCGCGCCGCCGAGGCGATCGCCGCGGGTGATCTCGCCGCTAATTTCGTGGAGCGGGCCGTACGTTGCGCGATCGGCGCGCGCGATCGCCGCAGCCTCGGCCGCGTTGTCGTCGCCACTTTCGCGAAGCGCGAGGCGCGCCACATCGCCGCGCCACACGAGAAACGCCGAGACCGTCAAGAACGAGTAGGTCACGAACCGCTGAACGAATGCTTTTTTCATCTTAGGATTCCCACCTGTTTCGTCGGAGTTGTCAATTCACGGCCTTGCGCGCGATGGGGTTCGGAAGGGATCGAAAGTCCTAGCGCAAGACGGGGTCTTATATCACGGCGATCAAAAGCCGACAAGAAGAATCGCGGCGGGCGCGACGTATGCAGGCCCGACGCACGCTCGCGCGGCCTTCCGCGTTGACACTCGCGAGTGCCCTTGATAGCGTCGGCCCTTCGCGCGCCAACATGAAACAAGGAGTCGGTCGTGTTGCTCTCGGTCATCATCCCCGTATACAACGAACGCGCCACGGCGCTGCCTCTCATCGAAAAAGTCCTCGCCGTTCCGATCCGCAAAGAGGTCATCATCGTCGACGACGGCTCGACGGACGGCACGCGCGAAATGCTAAGGGCGTTCTCACATCCGGACGTTCGCATCATCTTTCACGAGAAGAACCAGGGAAAAGGGGCCGCGATACGGACGGCGATTGCCGACGTTCGCGGCGAGATCACGCTCATTCAAGACGCCGACCTCGAGTACAGCCCCGACGAATATCCGCGCCTCATCAAGCCGATCGAAGACGGGGTCGCGGACGTTGTGTACGGATCGCGTTTCTTGGGTGGCGAGCGGCGTGCGCTCCTGTTCACCCACGCAATCGGTAACAAGTTCCTCACTTTTCTTTCGAACATCTTCACGAATCTCAACCTCACCGACATGGAGACCTGCTACAAGGTTTTCCGCAGCGACCTGATCAAGAGCCTCACGATCAAGTCGAACCGCTTCAACTTCGAGCCCGAGATCACAGCGAAGATCGCGAAGCGACGCGCGCGGGTCGTCGAGATACCGATCTCCTACTGGGGCCGCGACTACTCCGAGGGCAAAAAGATCGGCTGGAAAGACGGAGTCTCCGCTCTCGTTACTATCGTCCGTTACTGGCTGTTCGATTAGCTCCGCGAGGCGCGCGTGCGCCAGGCGTGGCGGTTCTAGGCCGTTCCGGGTCGATTCCCCGCGTCCCGCAGCTTTCTGATTCCATCCAAGCGTTCCTTGAGCGTTCTCTCGAAGCCGACGGGTTTCGGCTCATAGAAGCGCTCGTGCGCGAGCGCCTCCGGCAGATTGCTCTGGCGAAGCGCCGCGTCGGCGTCGTCGTGCGCGTAGGCGTAGCCGGCGCCGTAGCCGAGATCCTTCATGAGCGCTGTCGGCGCGTTCCGGATGTGAAGAGGCACCGGCGGGTTCGGTCCCTCCGCGATACGGCGCCGCGCCGCGCCGGATGCGGTGGTGACGGCATTCGAGCGCGGCGCGAGCGCGAGGTAGAGCGCGGCCTGCGCGAGCGCGAGATCTCCTTCCGGAGAGCCCAAGCGTTCGAAGCTCTGCCACGCGGCGAGCGCGATCCCGAGCGCACTCGGGTCGGCGTTGCCGACATCCTCCGACGCGAAGCGCACGAGGCGGCGCGCGATGAAGTGCGGGTCTTCGCCCGATGCGAGCATCCGCTCGAGCCAATAGAGAGCCGCGTCCGGGTCGCTCGAGCGAAGACTCTTGTGGAGCGCGGAGGCGAGGTTGAAGTGTTCTTCGCCCGCCCGGTCATAGAGGAGCGACTTCGATTGGAGCGCGGACGCGATGTCGGCCGGCGAGAGCGGCGCGTCCGGCGCGCCGGAGGGCGCGGAAGCAGGCGACGCGAGGCGAGCCGTGGCGCGCGTGCGCACCGCCAGCTCGAGAAGCGACAGCGCGACGCGCGCATCTCCCCCGGCGGCGCGTGCGGCGGCGTCGAGCGCCTCCGGCGTGGCGCTGAGCCCTTCCGCGCCGAGCCCCCGCTCGCGGTCGGCGAGCGCTCGCGCTAGCAGACCGGCGAGCGCCGTCTCGTCGAGCGGGCGCAGCGTGAAGACACGCGCGCGTGACAGGAGGCTCGCATTGAGCGCGAACGATGGATTCTCGGTCGTCGCACCGATGAGAAGAATCGTTCCGCGCTCGACGTGCGGCAGAAACGCATCCTGCTGTGCGCGATTGAAGCGGTGAATTTCGTCGACGAAGAGAACCGTGCGCCGCCCCGCCTTCAGTGCGACGCGCGCCTCCTCGACGGCCTCGCGAATCTCCTTCACGCCGGAGAGCACCGCTGAGAATTCCATGAAGCGCGCCCCCGCGGCGGCGGCGTAGATACGAGCGAGCGTTGTTTTTCCGCAGCCGGGCGGGCCCCACAGGATGAACGACAAGAGTTCGCGCCGGTCGAGCGCGCGCCGCAAGATTCCATTCGGGCCGACGAGATGATCTTGGCCCGCGACTTCGTCGAGTGTGCGCGGGCGCATCCGGTCGGCGAGCGGCGCCGAGCGTGCGACACGCTCGGGGCCGCGCTCTTCGTCGAAGAGCCCGGGCGCGTCATCCGGGCGGCGCTTCACGTCGCTTTCGCGTCGGAGCGCGCGTCGCTCGCCGAGTCCTCGGCGGTGTACACGATCTTGCCATCGATCGCGGCCGCCAGCACGCGCGTACTCGGGTCGATCGCGGCGAGCTCTGGCGGTGCGGAGAGATCGATAGAGTCATTGCCTCTGACGCTGTAGCGCGCGAACGCGTCGAGCGCATCGAGCTGCTCCGCCGTGTTCGGATGCGACACCGCGCTCTGGATTCCGTACAGCGGGTTGATCGGCATGGCATCGGAAGAGAAACGGAGCGGCACGCCGGCGTCTCGGAGGCTCGCGAAGCGATTCATGCGCGCAAGACGATCCGGGCCGAGACGCTGCTCGTAGAGACCGCCAGGCCAGCCCCAATTCCCGACGAAGTTCGGCTGCGCGACAACGTGGAGCCCGAGCCGCACGAGGCGATCGAGGGTGCGATCGTCCGGAACGATTTCGACGTGTTCGAGGCGATGCCCGAGCGGGTTGCCGGGCGCGATCCGGGCCGCTTCGAACGCGTCGAGCGCCGTGTCGAGCGCTGCATCGCCGATCACGTGCACGAGCGCGTAGAATCCCGCGCTCTCGATTTCGCGGATGCGCGCGGCCAGCGTCGGCGCATCCATCAGCAAGAGACCGCGTGTGCTCGCGTCGTCGGCATACGGCTCGCGCAACGCCGCGGTGCGCGCGCCGAGCGATCCGTCGAGGAACAGTTTGATGCCACCGATGACTCCCCACCCCTGCGATCCGACGCGCGCGCGCGACGCGAGACCGAGCGCCCGTGCGCGTTCGAGATCGGGATAGAGAACGTGCATGCGAATCCGCATCGGAAGGCGGCCTTCTTCGGCAAGACGGAGCACCGCGAGAACGGACGGCCAGGAAGAGATCTCGTCGGCCGCCGTGACGCCGCGCGAAAGCGAAAGGCGCGAGGCGAGCAGAATCGCCGGGATGCGATCCTCGAGCGCCGGCGCGAGGAGCTTTTCGTCGAGACTGAACACCGCGCCCTCGACGAGTACGCCGCTGCCGGCGTCGACCTCGGGATCGTCGCAATCCAGGAGCGCGAGCGCCGCCGAGTTCGCCACCGCCTTGTGGAGGCAGACGCGGCGCACGATCACGGGGACGTCGCGCGAGATCCGGTCGAGGTCGTCGCGTGTCGGGAGCGCCGCGTCGGCCCAGCCGCTTTCGTCCGCGCCTTCGCCGACGAGAATGCGGCAGGCGCGCGGCGCATCCAGCGCGGCGCTCAGCCGCGCGAGCAACTCGTCGCGCGACGCCGCGCGGCCAAGCGCAACACGCGAGCGCGCCAGACCGGTCTGCGTCAGATGAACGTGAGCGTCGTGGAATGCGGGAACGCGGTAGCGAGGCGGCGCGTCACCGGGCACTACTCACCGCGCGGCTCAATCCGCCGCCCCGCGATGAAGAGAGCCGCCCCAAGCGCGAGCAGCCCGAGTTCGCGATACATGGAATCGGGCTCCGTCATCCCCACGATCAGTGCGATGGGAAGAACAAAGAGCCCGACGATCTGGAGCGACTTCGAGAGAATGTAGCGAAACGTCATGGGCGTGTCGCCGGTGCCGCGTGCGCTCTAGAGGAGCTTCTTCAGGTCGGCTTCGAAGACCGCGATGTCCTGATAACCCTTGTAGACCTTTTGCACGACACCCTTGCGATCGATGAGAAACGTCGTGGGGATCGAGCGCACATTACCGTACGCCTTCACGACCTCGGCGTTGCCGAGAAGCGAGAGAAACGGAATTTGGTGCTTCTCGACGAATGGCGCGACCGCTTGTTTTCCCTGCGCGTCGAGCGAGACCCCGATCACAGTCAGACCCTTGGACTTGTACCGCGCGTGCAACTCCTTCAAATGCGGGATCTCCATCTTGCACGGCCCGCACCACGTCGCCCAGAAGTCGAGGAGGACAACGTCGCCGAGATAATCTTTGAGTCTGTACGTCTTGCCATCGATCCCGCTCAGTGTGAAATCGGGAGCTGCGTTGATCTTTGCCGCCGTCGTGCCGTCGGTCTTAACCTGCTGATCGAGAACCGGGGTTGGCGTTTTGTCCGAGGAGACGTCGCCCGCGACGCTCGTCGCCGCGGAAAGTGCGAGTATCGCCAGTGCGACGACCGAGTGCCGAATCGAATTCATGAGTGTCTGCCTCCAAGGGTATCGCAAGAGTTGTCGCAATCTAACAGATGGTTTCGAAGCTGTCAAAACGCGCCGCCCGAGATGCGGTACGGCCTATCCGCGGCGCGGCCGAACGACCGTCACCAATAGCTGGTCGAGCGCGACCCATCGCCTTGCGGCGCTCAACACGTCCTCGCGCGTTACGGCGAGGACGCGGCCCTCGAAGCGCTCGCTCTCGTCGAACCCGAGACCGAGGAGTTCGTTCCGCGCCGCGAGCCCCGCTTCCGCGGAGTTCGTCTGGCGTCCGATCGCGAAATGACCAAGAACCGAGTTTTTCGCGCGATCAAGCTCCGCTTGCGTCACGCCTGCGTCGACGACCTTCGCGAGTTCGCTCTCGAGCGCGTGGCGCGCCGCGCTCTCCTTCTCGGGCGACGTGCCGACGTACGCGCCGACGACACCGGCACGGCGCATCGGCCGGTAGAACATCCCCGTGTAGTAGCAGAGGCTCTGCTTGTCGCGCAGCTCGACGAACAACCGGTTTCCCATTCCGCTCATCACGTTGCACAAGAGCGAGAGCGCGTACCGTTCGTCGGCCGTCGCCGCGGGCCCGCGAACGCCGAGCAGAATGACTTCTTGCTGCACGTCCTTTTCGATGACGATCTCGCGCGACGCGGGAGCCGGCGATGCGGCGTCGAGCACGCCAGGCGGCGATACCCTGCCGGGCTGCGCCTCCGCGAACGCAGCCTCGAGCGTCGATGCGACCGAATCGCGATCGAGGTCCCCCGCGACGGCGAAGAGAAGGTTTCCGGCGCGGTAGAACCGTTCGCGCCATTGCGCAAGACTCGCGCGCGCGAGCCCTCGCACGGAGGCATCCGTCCCCGAGACGGGCAAACCGTATGCGTCGTTCGGGAAGAGCGCGCGTTGAAACTCGAGCGCGGCCTTCTCGAACGGCTGATCCTCGACCTGCGCGATCTCCGAGAGGGTCAGCGCGCGCTCGCGCTCGACCTCAGCCTCCGGGAACGTCGGGTGGAGGATGACGTCGGCGAAAATATCGAGAGCGCGGTCGAAGGACTTCGTCACCGTGGAAAACGTGAAGCCGCACGAGTCGTATCCGTAGAGCGGCGCGATCGATGCACCGAAGAACTCCGACTCGTGCGCGATCGCGTCGCTCGAGCGCGAGCGCGTCCCCTTCACCATGCTCCGCTGCGAAAGCCCCGTCACGCCGTTCGTCGCCGCGTCTTCGTTCGCCGCGCCGCCGTGCAGGATGACGCTCGCGGAGACGACGGGGAGCGCCGAACGCCGCTTGAAGAGAAGCGTGGCGCCGCCGGCCAGAGAGATCTTCTCGAAGCGGGGCGAGTCGCCGAGGCGCGCGGGAGCCGACTTGGTTTGCTGCGCCGCGTGCACCGGCGCGGGCACGGGCGCGGGCACCGGCGCCGGCGCGACAGGATTCGGCGCTCGCTCGCCATCATCGGCGAGCGCGCGCGCCGCAAGCCGCGCGATCACGCGCGCGGTGTCGCGTTCGATCGCTTCGCCCGGGGCACCCTCGGGGTGATAGACGAGAATCGAACACTGGTCGCCGCCGAATCGCTCCGCGGCGATGCGAAGCAGATCCTCGCGTTCGATCGACTCGATGATGCGCGGATAGCGCTCCACGAGCCCCTCGTCGCCCATCATGAAGTAGTAGCCGAGGGCGTGCGCCTGCGACTCGACCGTTTCTTGTCCGAGGATGAACGAGCGGTAGAGAAAATTCTTGGCGCGTTCGAGTTCTTCCTCGCGCACCGGCTCGCGGCGCAAGATCGCGATTTGCTCGAACACCGCCTCCTGCGCGGCCGCGAGGTTCGCCGCCTCGGTCACGAAGTCGAGCGCGAAGAAACTCTCGATCGGCCCCTTCTCGCCGAGCGTCGAGATCTCCGAGACAAGCCCGCGTTTCTCGAGCACCTCGCGGTAGAGCCGCGACGACCGGCCGCGCGCCAGAATTCGCAAAAGCACCTCGGTGACGAACGTTTCGCGCTCGGTCTCCGAGCCTCCGTGCCAGCCCATCTTCAGATACGTCTGCGTGACCGGGCCGCCGAACGCGCGGAAGCGAGTCTCGCGCTGGGGCGGCTCGACCACGCGCGCACGCGGTTCGAGAGTTCGCGCGCCCCACGAGCCGAACCGCTCGCGCGCCTGCGCGATCGCCTCGCTCGCGCCCACGTCGCCCGCGATCACGAGCGCCGCATTGCCCGGCACGTAGTAGCGATTCTTGTAATCGAGGATGCGCTCGCGCGGCGTGCCGCGCAGGCTCTCGTCCGGACCGCCGATGTGCCGCCGGTAGTTCGACTGCGAGAACGCGAGCGCGAGGAGCTTCTCCCACGTGAGGCCGTACCCCGACGGCCGGTCGCGGTACATCCGGTTTTCTTCGATGAGGACGCCGCGCTCGCGATCGAGCTCCGACGAATCGAACGCGGAGTGGATCACCGCGTCGGAGAGAATGTCGACCGCGGTCGCGAAGTTTCGGCGCGGCACGGTCACGTAGTAGTTCGTCGTCTCGTAGCCGGTGCCGGCGTTCATCGAACCGCCGGCCTCGCGCACCTCGCGCGCGGCATCGCCCGGCCCGCGCCGCGGCGTCCCCTTGAACATCATGTGCTCGATGCCGTGCGACCACCCGAGCACGCCGTCGTCTTCGTGATTCGACCCGACGCGCACCCAGATGTTCGCGGTCACGACAGGCGCCTTGTGGTCTTCCCGCACGAAAACGGTCAGACCGTTGTCGAGCGTCTCCTTTACGAGCGGCCGCGCCGCCGGGGCGCTCACGTGTGACCGCCGTAGCCACGCGGGTGGGCGCGGTGCCACGCCCACGACGTCTCGAGGATTTCTTCGATGCTCGAGTGGCTCGGCGTCCAGCCGAGTTCTCGCTGCACCTTCTCCGCGCCGGCGATCAGCACCGCGGGATCCCCCGCGCGTCGCGCCGCCACTCGAAACGGAATGCTCCTTTTCGTAACCTCCTCCGCCGCGCGAATCACCTCGAGCACCGAGTACCCTCTGCCGGTCCCGAGGTTGTACGCGGTGAACGGCTTGCTTCCGGTCATGCGCTCGAGCGCGAGAATGTGCGCGTGCGCCAGATCGACGATGTGGATGTAGTCGCGGACGCACGAACCGTCGGGCGTCGCGTAGTCGTCGCCGAAAACGTCGACGCGTTCGCGCGTGCCGAGCGCCGCCGCGAAGACGATCGGGATCAAATGCGTCTCGGGGTGATGATCCTCGCCGAGGTGGCCGCTCGCGTCCGCGCCCGCGGCGTTGAAGTAGCGAAGCGACACCGCGCGCATTCCGTAGGCGGCGGCGTAGTCGCGCAGCACGCGTTCGAACGCCAGCTTCGACTCGCCGTACGGATTCACCGGCACCTGCGGGTGGTCCTCGGTCATCGGAAGCTCGACCGGATCGCCGTAGGTCGCGCACGTCGAGGAGAAGATCATCTTCGCAACGCCGGTGTCGCGCATCGCATCGAGGAGCGTGATGCTGTTGAGCAGGTTGTCGCGATAATATTTCGCCGGATCGGTGACCGACTCCCCGACGAGGCACGACGCCGCGAAGTGAAACACCGCCTCGATCGCGTCGTCCCGCAGAACGCGCCGCACGAACGCGCCGTCGGCGATGTCGCCCTCGCGGAACGCCCCCCCGGGAATCGCCTCGCGATGCCCTTCGGAGAGATTGTCGAGCGTCACCGGCTCGTAGCCCTTCGCCAGCAATTCCTTCACGGTCTGGCTGCCGATGTAGCCGGCGCCTCCCGTTACGAGAACTCTCATTCTGGATCTCCCGTTTGCTTCGTGATTGTCGTCGACCAGCCGCGGCCGCATTCTCTCGCGTTCGCGCTGCGCACCGCGCGCGCCGCCCCGCGGCGCCGTCCGTGCGGGGCCGCCGATTGTACGCCGGGGCGGCGAGCGCCCGCGACTTCGAACTCGCGCGGGCCGGACGACAACTCTATCGGCGCGACCCCCTCAATTCGCGACGCCCGCGAGCCGATCATGGATGAACGAGCGCCACGGCCGGCGCTCCAGCGAGGTGTGATGATCGATGTACGCGAACGAGGGTGGCAGCAAGAAGCCGTTGCGCCGCGGAAGCGCACGCGGCCGCCAGGAACCGAGGCGTGAGGGGATGAAGGCGCCCGGGAAAATGCGCGAAGACGACGAGAAGAACTGGACGAAGAAATTCGAGGAAGGCGAACTCGACGACCTGCTCGTGACCGGCGAGGAAGATGGCGACGACGATCCGAGAACGTGGTTCGACGCCGCAGCCGATGACGCCGACAGCGACGAGGACGAGGGGTAGCGCTAGGCTCGCGTTTCGTCCGGCTCGATTCGCGGCGGTTCGTCGCCGCCGCGCACATAGCGATCGATCTCGAGGCGAAGAATCCGCCAGCTTCGGCCGATTCGGCGCGCTCGGATCTCCCCGCTTTTGAGGAGCCGCCTCACCGCCGCGGGCGACGTGCGCAGATACGCCGCCGCCTCGTCCACGGTCCACGGTGCGTCACTCGAGAAATTCGCCGACGCCGCGAGCTGGGCGCCGGCGGGCATGATCCGGATCGGCGAAACAACCGGCGCCGGCATCGGAGGCGCGCTCGCAACAGATGCCTGCGCAACGGCGGGCGCGACTGGGAGAGCAAGTGGCGCGGGCGCACCAAGCGCCACAGGCGCGGCAATCGCCGAGTTCGCATTCGCGTCGGTCCCCAGATCGGGCACGGGCGCCGTCGGCGGGAGCCGCACCGGCATGCGAGTCAGATCCGCGATCACTTCGCGCACGACCGACGCATCGATCTTCCGCTTCCCCGCGCCGAACCCGAGCAAGAGAGAATTGCCGCAGACGATATTGACGAGCCTCGGAATGCCGCGCGAATGCTCGTAGATCAGGTCGACCGCCTCGTCGGTGAACGTGACGAGCCCCTTTGACTCGGCGACCTTGAGGCGATGATCGATGTAGTAGTTCGTCTCCTCGCGCGACAGCGGCGCGAGAGAGAACCGAATCGCGATGCGCTGGTTGAGCTGCCGCAAGCTCGGGTGCGCGAGTTTGTCCATGAGCTCCGGCTGGCCGGAGAGCACGATCTGCAAGAGCTTCGACTTGCGCGCCTCGAGGTTCGAAAGCAGCCGAATCTTCTCGAGCAGCGCGAAGTCGAGATTCTGCGCCTCGTCGAGAACCAGAACCGAGTTCTTCCCTTCCTCGTATTGCCGGATCAGAAACCGGTTGAGCCCGATCAGTAGCGGCGCCTCGGTGTCCGCCGAGAATCCCGTCTGGAAGTCGTCGTGAATCATCTTGAGGAGTTCGACGAAACTCATCGTCGTCGAAAAAATGAACGCGGTCGTGAATTCGCGCGGGAGGCGATCGAAGAGCGCGTTGAGGAGCGTCGTCTTTCCGGTGCCGACCTCGCCCGTCAGAAGGACGAAGCCCTTGCCGTACTGGACGCCGTACTCGAGGTGCGCGAGCGCCTCGCGGTACCGCTCGTCGAAGTAGAGAAACTTCGGATCGGGCGTGATGTTGAACGGCTCCTCGATGAAGCCGTAGTACTCGGCGTAGAGAGCCGGTTTCATCTCCCGGTCACGCTCCTTGGCGAATGCGGGGTTCAGCGGATCGCACCCGCGGGCGCGCCGCTTTTCGTGATGCGCGTCCCCGCCTTTCCCTCGAGCGCCGCTTCGAGGCTCTCGGGGTTCGTGATCAGCACGGTTTCTCCGCCGTGCGACAGAAAACGAATCGCTGCCTCGATCTTCGGACCCATGCTGCCCGCGGCGTATTCCCCGTTGGCCAGCTCGGTCGTGACCTCCGCGAGCGATGCCTGATGTATCGGCGTCTCGTCGGGCTCGCCGTAGTGATGGCGCACCTCGGAGATGCCCGTGAGGAAGACGAGCGCGGAGGCGTTGAGTTCGTGCGCCAGGAGAACCGCCGAGAGGTCCTTGTCGACGACGGCCTCGATGCCGCGCAGATCGCCGTTCGGTTCGCGCACGACGGGGATGCCGCCGCCGCCGACGGCGATGACCGAGAGCCCCGCGCCGAGAAGCGTGCGGAGCACGGGAAGCTCGACGATCTCGCGCGGCTCGGGCGACGCGACGACGCGCCGGAACCCGCGCCCGCTGTCTTCCACCATGACCCAGCCCATGCGCACGCGCATCAGGTGCGCGTCGCTTGCGGAGAAGAACGGCCCGATCGGCTTCGTCGGAGCGGCGAACGCGGGGTCGTTCGCGTCGACGACGACCTGCGTGACGACGGTCGCGACCGGGCGCTCGGCGCCGAGGCGCGCGAGCGAGTTTCGCAGCACCTGCTGCATCATGTAGCCGATGCCGCCCTGCGAATCCGCGCCGCAGATGTAGAGCGGCATCGGCGGAACGACGGAGCGCGCCGCTTCGTTGCGCAGCAGGATGTTGCCGACGATGGGGCCGTTTCCGTGCGTGAGGATGACGGGGCGCCCCGTCGCGATAATGCGCGCGATCGGCGCGAGGCTTTCGTGCGCGTTGTGAATCTGCTCCTCGAGCGTGCCGTGTTCCTTCGCGCGGATGATGGCGTTCCCGCCGAGCGCGACGACGATCAGGCCGGTGCTCACGCGACACCCGGCGCCGCGGCCGCGACGGCGGCGATGCGCGAGAGGCCTTCGTCGATCTCGTCGGGCGCTGCGGCGAATGAAATCCGCACGTGGCCTTCGCCGCGCGAGCCGAAACTGGTGCCGGGAACGACCGCGACCCCCGCCGCGAGCAAGCGGTCCGTCAGCTCGGCCGTCGACAGACCGAGCGGCGTCATGTCCGGAAAAACGTAGAACGCGCCGGAAGGCCGCGCGCAGCGCAACCCGGGAATCTTCGCAATCCCCTGCATCATGTGCGCGCGCCGAGCGCGAAACTGCTCGACCATCGCGCGCACGGAGTCGTCGCCGCCAGAAAGCGCCGCGATCCCGCCGCGCTGCACGAACGTCGAGACGCACGTCGTCGTGTGCGTCATCAAGAGCGCGAAGCGCGCGGCGATTTCGCGAGGCGCGAGCGCGTAGCCGAGCCGCCACCCCGTCATCGCGAAGCCTTTCGAGAATCCGTCGAGCACGATCGTGCGATCCTTCATTCCTGGAATCGAGGCGATCGAGACGTGGCGGCCTTCGTAGACGATGCGCGAGTAGATCTCGTCGGACACAACCCAGAGATCCTGTTCGACGGCCAGATCGCGGATTGCCGCCAGTTCGGCTTCGGAGTGGACGACGCCGGTCGGGTTCCCCGGCGAGTTGAGCATGATCATGCGCGTGCGCGGCGTGATGCTCGCGCGGAGCGCGGCGAGGTCGAGCCGCTCGCGGTCGTTCGCGTCGAAGCCGTAGACGACGGGCGTCGCGCCGAGGAGCCGCACGAGCGTCGGGTAGATCGTGTAGCCGGGATCGGGAATCAGTACCTCGTCGCCGGGATTCACGCACGTCAGGAGCGCGAAGATCATCACGGGCTTTGCGCCGTGCGTCACGATCACTTCGTCGGGCGCGAACGCGACGCCGAGCCGCCGCGTCGAATCCTCGGCGATCGCGCGCCGCAGCTCGGGCAATCCCGGCGGCGGTCCGTAGTGCGTCTCGCCGGCCTCGATCGATCGCTCGAGCGCTTGCACGATGTGGGCCGGCGTATCGAAGGCGGGCTCGCCGACCTCGAAGTGCACGACGCGCACGCCGCGCGCCTCCATCTCCCGCGACTTCTGCATCACCTCGAGCGAAGTCGTCGCCCTAAAATCGAGAATCCGGTCGGCAAGCTGCACGCGAGTCGGCCTCCGTTGTGTCGGCTACGAATGCACGGCGATGATCGGCTCGTAGCGCGATTCGCCTCGTGAGGCCTCATGGTAAGACCCGTGCGCGGAGGCGTCAACGACGCGGCGCGGTGGTGCGGCGCGTTGGGTGCGCGGCGCGATGAGTGCGCGGCGCCGTGCGCGCGCGGCGCGATCGGTGCGCGGCGCGGGGCGCGCGCCTCACGGGATGCGGGACGGGCCGATGCGCAGCGACAGGGCGCCCTCCGCGACGGCGGCGGCTCCGCGCGGCGCGTGCACGACCGCGCCGATCGAAAGCCGCGCCTCGCGCGTCAGCACGCGCTCGACGACGAGGCTCGTGCGCCAGCCCGACAGACGCGCCGACGAGGCCAGCGAAACGAACCGCACCGATCCCGGAAAGAGGGTCTCCGGAAGACGCGGGACCACGGCGCCCGAGTCGCCGGAGAATCGAGTCGCCGAGAACGCGGGTCTAAACCCCGCAAAGCCACCGATGCGAACGCGCCCCTGCACGTATCCGCCGCGCCGCGACTCCTCCCCGTCCGAGCGAAGCGTGACGCCACTCGCGACGAGTGACACCGTCGAGTTCCCGCGCAGCCGGTTCTCGAGCTGCACGCGGAGCGCGTAGCGATCGCTTGCGTCCAACTCGTTCGAGTCGCCCGCGAGTTCCTCGAAGCGGGTCTTGCGGCTTGCGACGACGGCGTAGCGGCGCGCGCCGCGCCCGGCTTCCAACGCGACTCGCGTCTCGCGCCCGTGCTCGAGCGCCGAGCCCTCGCGCGGCGGCGCGACATCGCTCCAACGATCGTGCACGGCTTCCAACGCAACGCCCGCCACACGCGTGCGAGCGCGCCACGTCAGTCCGACTTCGTTGGCAGACCGGCCTCGCGCTGCCGGCGGCGCGGCGTGCAGCGTCCGATAGTTCGCGTCGTAGCGGCGCGCCGTCAGCGCGACCGCGCTCGCGCCGCGCCGCCACTCGGCGCCTCCGATCCGCGCCGCGCCGCCGCCCGCGCGCACCGCCCACTCCGCAGCGACGAAGACCGGCCCGAGCGGAGCGGCAAGATCGGCGCCGGCGGCGGAATCGCGGCGCCCCGTCGGCAGCGACGAACCGGTTCGCGGCGCGAGCGGCGGATTAAGCCCCGTCGCGCGGAACGAAGTCGCCAAGCGCGCGCCCCCTCGCCAGCGCAGCTCCGCGCGCACGGCCGCCGTCGCGTCGTCGAGGCGGTCGCGCGCCGCAACTTCGGACGCGGTTCGATGAAGCCCGCCATCCGCCAGACTCGTCACGTTGCCTTCGTCGTTCACGCGCGCGTCGCGGGGAGTGCGCGAGCCAAGCACGGTGATCGCACAGCGCGCACCTCCGACCTCGGCCGCGACGCCGCGGAAGTGGCCTTCCTCTCCGACGCCGCGATGTGCGGAGAGCCCGCGCCCCGCGCGGAGCGCGCGATCGAGCGAGAGCGCCGCGCCCGTCGCCGCGCGCGCGCTCGAGAGGACGAGCCCGCGCCCCCAGTCGACATCGAGCGCTCCGGCGACGACGCGCGCGCGGCCCGCGCGAAGATCGAGCCACGCTGATCGGTAGTCCGCGAGCGCGCGCTCGCGCGGATCGCGCTCGAGCACGCCGCCGAATCGAACGCCGCCGCGCGCGAACTCCGAGCGTTCGATAAGTCGCTCCCCCCGGGGCAACCCGCCGAAGCTACTCTCGAACGAAAGCCGCCCTCGCGTTCGTGACACCGCGGCCGGCGCGACGACGTACGGCCGCAACCGCGCGAGCAATTGCGGATCGGCGCCCGGCACACGCAACAAACCCTCGGCGCGGCGGAACGGGAGAAGCGCGCGCGCGTTCTCCGCACGTGCAGCGAAGCCCGCCGGCACGCCCGGCACAGCCTCGAGCACGCCGAGCGGATCGTTCCCCAAATTCACCGGGTGATCGACGAGCCACTCGATCTCCGCAGCGAGGTCCTCGTCCGCCTGCGCGTCGACGACCGCATCGGCGTCGGTCTGCGCGGCCACGCGCGCCGCGCCGCCGCACAGGATCGCCGTCGCGACCAACGCTACGACCCCGCATGCCCTCCCACGCTCCCCCATCGCGGCGCGAACCTAGTGATCGCGAGGCGAGCCATCAAGACGTCTTCGCGCGGTGAGATCGAACAACTCCGTGAGCGTCGCATCCGCCACGAATCTGCGCGCAAAAACAAAGAGGCGGCTGGTTCGCCGCCTCTCGACTTCGTCATCCGATCACTCTCGCACGCCGGCGGTCATGCTCTCGAGCCCGCCGACGCTCGCCGTCGCGCGAGGACCGCGCCGCTACCGGAACAACGACTTGATCTTCCCCCACGACTTCGGCTCGACACTGTTCGCCGGAACGCACTCCACGGTCGAGCAGGTGTACGACGACCCGTCGGTAATTCCGCCCTGGGCCAAGCAGTCGATCACAGAGAGTTCGATGCAAGAACCGTCGGGAAAACAGCACGCAAGGGGTAGATCCGGACACCCGCAGCCGTTTATCGCGCAGGTCGTGCCGGAGCCTACGAAAATGCCGCCAGCAGCGATGCAATCTTCGGGCGTGAGGTCATCTTCGCAGAACCCACCGGGACAAAAACAGCACGCGCCCGTCGGTGGCGGACAGTTCGCATCCGCGCACGCGACGTCGTTGCCGGCATACGTGCCGCCGTTCGCCACGCAATCGCTCTCGATCATGATTTGGCAGGCGCCGTCCGGCAAGCAACACGCGCCCACGAACGGCGGGCCGCACGAAACCTCGGCGCAGGACGTGAATAGGCCCATGAAGACGCCGCTCATCGCGTCACATTGCGTCTGCGGGAGTACTTGGCAGGAGCGATCGGGGAAACAGCACGCACCGGAGGGCCCGTCATCCGGGCAAAAGACTTCGCTGCAGAGAGTCTGGTTCCCCATGAAGATGCCGTCGTTCGCAGCGCAGTCCGCCTCTGACAGAACCGCGCACGAAAAGTCCGGAAGGCAGCACGCGCCGGTTTGAGGCGGAGGCGGATCGAGTGCCGTCCCCGGATTCGTCGTGAAGAGCTGGTAGGCCGTACCCGAACCGAGCTGCGAGAACACGTAGAACGGGTTGTAGATGTCGATGATCGGTGTGACCGCCCCTAGTGGACTCGTAATCCGGAGCGTGACGTTTCCGATGTGGTCGACGCCCCCTTGGCTGAACCCGTTGCCGCCGAATCCGACGCCGTTCGGGTGGGAGAAGTCGTCGATCGGGAAGTTCGAGCCTCCCGTCACCACGTAGGTCGCGCTGAGAAACTGAACGCTCCCCGGCGTCCACTCGATGTAGGCCAGGTAGTTGGTCCACGTAAACGACTGCGCGTCGACCCAAAGCCCGATCGTGACATCCGTGTTCGGGGGGAGAGTGAGTGGGGACGTATCAGGCAAGCCGTCGCCGTTGCCATCAGTCCAGATTTGTCCGGCGCGCGCGTCTGTGACAGTGATCGACGAGAGAGTCAGCGCTGTCAGAAGAATCGCAAGCAGGTGTCGCATGTCGAAAACTCCCTTCGCGAAGCGGGCCAGGTCGCGCGGCACAAGACGGAGCGGGCGTGGTCGGTTCGCCCAGCGCGGCGGGGCAGGCTTCGGGGCCGCGACTCTCGTGCCGATAACGGGACCGAGTCTACCACCGCCGCCGTACCCGGCGAAAGTCCCTTGGCGGCTTCTTGCGGTCCCTCGACGGTCAATTGCTTGACGCGCCCGCGCGCGCTTGTTAGCGTCGTCGCCGTTCATCCAACCCGCACTCCCGTGACGTGGCCGGGGCAAAGGAAATCCAGTTGAAGATTCCGCTTCTTCTCGCCGAAGCGTCGCTTAAGACGATCGAGCGGTCGTGCCTGGCGTCGGGCCAGATCCTTCTAGCGATCGACTACGACGGCGCGCTCCTCGACGGCGCCGACGTCGAGACCGACGCCGCGCTTCCCGAAGCGACGCGCGATTGCCTGCGGCGCCTCGCGTCGCGCCCGAACATCGACATCGTTCTGCTCTCGGGGCGCACGCTTAAGGAAATGCAAAAGCTCATCAAGGTGAAAGAGGTCGCGCTCGCGGCGGTGCACGGGCTCGAGCTGTTCGACGGCGGCGAACGCGAGGCGCACGACGATTTCCTCCGCGCCGAACGCATCATCGAGACGACGATCGAGGAGATGGGCGGCAAGATCGAAGGGTGGAGCGGCGCGAAGATCGAGAACCGGCGCGTTTCGCTCTGCGTGCATCACCCGACGATCTCGCGCAAGGATGCGGAGGGGCTCGCGGCGCATCTCGTCGAGCGGCTCGAGGGCGAGCGCGTGCAGATCGTGCAGGCGCGCCGCACGATCGAGATCCTCCCCGACATCGCGTGGGACCGCAGCCTCGCGGTGCGCCGCTTCATGGAGCGCCACCGGCGCGGCGGCACGTTCCCGCTTCTCATCTGCGCGGGAGACTACCCGTTCGACATTCCGTCGCTGCGCATGACGCGCGACATGAGCGGCATCGCGATCGGCATCGGCCGTGACGCCGCGCGCTCGGGCAGCTACGTCGCCGAGAGCCCCGCCGACCTGGTTCGCTTCCTCGAGGTCCTCGACGGCTGGATGGCCGTGAAGGCCGCCGTCGCGTGAGCCCCGCGCCGCGCGCGGTGAACTCGCTCTCGGTCGTCGTTCCGGTTTACAACGAGGCGGGCGAGATCGCGGCGTTTCTCGGGCGGCTGCGCGCGGTGCTCGACGCGTGGGGCGGCGCGTACGAGGTGATCGCGGTCGACGACGGCTCGCGCGACGGCACCGATCGCGCGATCGCCGCCATGCCGCCCGCGCCGTGGCTGCGCGTCATCACGCACGAGCGCAACCGCGGCTACGGCGAGTCGCTCAAGACCGGCATCTCGCACGCCGTGCACGAAGAGATCCTCATCACCGACGCGGACGGCACGTACGATCCCGCGGACATTCCGAAGATCCTCGCGCTCGCGGACGGCGCGGACATGGTCGTCGGCGCGCGCTCCGGAAAGGGCGCGCAGATCCCGCTCATTCGCCGCCCCGCGAAGTGGATTCTCGGCGCGCTCGCGAACTTCCTCCTCGAGACGAAGATCGCCGACCTCAACTCCGGGCTCCGGCTCTTCCGCAAGGCGCAAGCCGTGCCGCTCTTCCCCATCTTGCCCGCAGGATTCTCGTTCACGACGACGATCACGCTCGCGTCGCTTTCGCGCGGACGCCGCGTGACGTACGTGCCGATCGGCTACCACCGCCGCACCGGCACCTCGAAGATTCGGCCCATCCGCGACACGCTCAACTTCGCCGCGCTGATCCTCAAGACCGTGATCTATTTTCGCCCGCTGCGCGTCTTCGTGCCGCTCTCGCTCGCGTTCTTCATCTCCGGCGCCGGCCTCCTCATCTACTGGGCCATCGCACGCCACGGCCTCTCGACACCCGCCGTCTTGCTCCTGCTAACGGGCGTCAATCTCGCCGCGATCGGCGCAATCGCCGACCTCATCGTCAACAAACCGTAGATTCTTCGGAGTTGTTATCGAACGACGACGAGCTTCTTGCTCGCGCGTTCGTGACCCGCATCCGCGCGCAAGAAGTAGACGCCCGCGGCGACTGGGCGTCCCGCGTCATCAGTGCCGTCCCATTGCCACGTGAGCGATGTGCTCGATCGCTGCGGCGCCGTGAAGCCGCGCACGCGCCGACCGCTCGTGTCGTAGAGGTCTACGCGCGCGTCGCCGGGCGCCGAATGAAGAAGGCTGAATTGCGTCCGGCCTTCGAACGCTGGATTCGGCACGAGCGTCAGCCGCAGCGCGGCGCCCCCTACCGAACCTGCGACGCCGACGTCCGTCGCCGCATCGCTCACTGCGTACATCAGATCACCCGGCGCCGCGTCGTAGTACGCGACATGCTTGCGCCCCAGCGCATCGATCCCGAGGCTCACGCGGTCGAGACTTGTCACCGTGTCGATCGCCGTGATGGTCCACGCACTGCTCGCCTTCGTGGCCAACTTGATCGCAAACGTCGTCGCGCTCAGAAACCCCGTGTACGCAATCCACGGGTTGTTGTCGCCATCCGTAGCAATGCTCGAGTAGTACCCCGTCGTCCCCGCCGTATCGACGATCTCGATCTGCCACGTGCCACCAACATTCCTGGCGTAGCGCAGATCGAAGCTCGGCCCCGTCTTCTGATAGCTGATGTGCGATTCGCCCGCGGAATCGATAGCGAGCGATGTGAAGAGCCCGTTGGAGGTCGTCGTATCAACCTTGACGTCGGTCCACGCCCCACTGTCGACGTCACGAGTCGTCCATGCGAGATCACCGCCCGCTCCGTCCTGAAATGCCGCGATGAGGCGGCCATCAGTGCCGCGCTTAACGCTGCTGTGCTGGACGGAAGCATTGCTCTTGATCACCTGAGAAACCCACCCGGACTCTGTACGGTGGCGATCGATGAACGTTGGCGATGACGTTGTCGGGTACGTTACGTGCGGTTCGCCGGACGAGTCGTAGCACACCGAAACACTCGCTCCCCCGCCCAAGAAATCATTTATCCCGACGATCCATGATCCGGCCAATCGTTCTTCGAAACGGACGTAGTTCGATGTCCCGGATGCGTAGGCAACACCGACTGCTCCGTCAGACGCCACCGCGATTGCCGTCGTAGCGTCATTACTCGGCGAGCCACCTGCTAGTTGAACGAGTTCATGAACCCACGGCGCACCCGTAGATGTCGCGTACCAAACCGAGCGATTCGGTGAATCGCGATAGGCAATGTTAGGAGCGCCCGAAGCGTCGAGCGCGAGAGAACAGAATTCGCCGACGTTGCCAGTTGTGTCCGCTGCAACGATCGTCCATTGGATCTCGCCCATCGCAGTGCGGGGTGAAGCGAGCGCTATGAGCGCGAAGCAGACCGAGCCCCACGCGCAGCGCACGAACCTGCGCAACGGCATCCGGTGGATCCTCGCGATCGCCGCATTGCGTGTTCCGATTGGCATACGCGCCTCCGGGCCGTGGAGATCGGCCCGTTCCCAGTCGCTCGACGGGCACTATTCTGCGCGCACGTCACCGGATCGTCAACCGCGCAAGCGCGGGACGTCCGGCGCAACCGCTGACTGTCGCGGAAGAATTGCGCAAACGTGGTGAGGGCGCGGCGCGAGGCATCGTCCGCAGCGGGCGTGGAGTGGTGGCCGCCTAGTTCCGTGTTCGGCGATCGCTCCGCGCAATCGAGAGCGGCCACCGAGGCTCCCCGAGCGCAGCGAGTGCGGCAGCACGAGCAAGCGTCCCGCAGCGGACGATACCTCGCGCCGCGACCCGTCCACGCGCAGGGCTCTTGCTATTCCGCTCTACGCCAAACCGCGCCGCTTGCGGAGGAACCACTCGGCGACGAACAGCCCGACGATGGTGATGTAGAGCATCGGGTGATTCCAGAGCGCGATCTCGCGCTTCACTTCGCGCAAGGTCTCCGGTAGGTCGACGCCCAGCGCATCTTCGCTGTAGTCCGCAGCCGCGACGTACTTGCCGCCCGACACGTTCGCCATCGCGCGCAGCGTCGCTTCATCCATCGCCGTTGCTTCGAACTCCACGCTGCGCTCGGTGACGACGACCTCGCCGTCGTCCGCGCCGAGCGCGATGCCGCTGCGCTCCGCCGCGCCGCGGTAGCGATACTCGCCGGGCGCGAGATCCTCGACGGCGCCGCGGTATTCGCCGGGCGAGCCCGACGACGAGAGCGAGATCTCGCGCGAGAAGTTCGGATCGTCCGCGCGCGTGAGCGTCACGCGGAGCGAGGCGTCGTCGACCGGCGTGTACGCGTCGTCGAGGACGCGCGCGAGGAAGCGCACGCGCTGCCCGCGGCTGTACGACGGCTCCTCAGGATGCACCTCGGTGCGCTTGAACTCGTCGCGCGACACGAGCCATCGCACCGCGTTGCCCCAGAGCCGCGAGACGGGCTCGCCGGAACGGCCGACGCCCGCCGTCAGGAATTCCCAGCGCCACACGCCGCGGCCGGTGACCATCAGAACCCGCGCGCGATCTTGATTGGAGAGCAGAAGCAGAGGCTGGCTCCCGGGCCCGCCGGGCTCGCCGGGCGAGCGCGCGCCCGAGACGAGGAGGTCCGCGTCGGGGCGCGGCGTGCCGACGAGCGCGGCGCCGCTCAGCGGCGGTAGCCCGAACCAGAGCGTGCGATTCGCGTCGACCTCCGGCAGAAGCCGCGTGAGCGGATGATGCTCGCCTTCGAGAGTGAGCCCCGCGCGCAACGGCCCCGCTGCGATGCCCGCACTCGCGCCGCCGCCGCCGCCCGCGTCGGGCCCCGCCGCCGGCAAGATCGCCCACAGATCGCGCGGCAGCGCTTGGAAACCGGCGTCGCCCGGAAGCAGCACGAGCGAACCCGCGCGCCGTTCGACGTAGCCGCGCAAGAGCGCCGCGGGGAGCGCGCGGAACAGATCCGGGGTCAGCCCGCCGGCGACGACCGCGTCATAGCGGAACAACGTCTCCTCGGTGAGCGCGCCGGCCGGCGGCGTGCGCTCTCCGCCGCCCTTGTGGAGCCGCCCTTCACGATCGGAGAACCACGCATCGACCGCGATCCCCTCCTCCGCCACGAGCGCCCGCCGCAAGAACGCCAGATCGTATTCCGGCCGCCCGAACAGAAGCAGCACCTCGATCTTCTTCTTGAGAACCTTCAGCGCGAAATCGCGCGCGTTGTTTTCGATCGTCACTTCGCCAGGCGCGGCGGGAACGCGTACGACGGGGCGATGAATCCCTTCGCGCTCGAACACCGGCGTGAAACGCGCTTCCGCGATCTCGCTTCCCTCGGGAAACGTGACCGTCTGCCGCGCGAGAACGGTGCCGCCCTCTTCGAGCACGACCTCGATCGATTCGCCGCGCATGCCATGTCCGCGCAGCGTCGCGACGACTGGCGACGGCGTCCCCGCGTAGACCGCGTCGCTCGCGAGTACGCTGCTCACCGACAGATCCTTCTTCGGCCGCGGATCGCCGACGCCGATCGCGAAGACCGGGCGGCCCAGCTCGCGCGCGGCACTCACCGGGTCCGCTCCCGACGTCCGCACGCCATCCGTAACAATCACGACGCCGTCGATCGCGCCGGCCTGCCGCGCCCCCGCGACCGCCGAGGCGATGTCCGTCCCTTCGGCGCGCGCGCCGATGTCGGCGTCGAGATCGGCGCTCGACGTCGCGCCGTCGCCGAACAGATAGGGAACGACCGTGTAGCGGCGTTCGAGCGATGCGAGGAGCCCGTCGCCGCGGACGATCTCGCGCGCCACGGCCGCGCGGGTCGCCGCAGCGCTCGCGGGGCTGCCTTCGCTCCCGCCGGCGCCCGCATCCGCGATCTGCATGCTCCGCGACGCGTCGACCAGAAGCGCGACCACCGGCCGGCTCTTCTCCTGATTCGTGAAGACCGCGACCGGCTCGAGGATCGCGAGGATCAGGAGCAGTAGCGCAAGCACGCGAAGCGTCGTGAGCAAGACGCGGGTCCCGCCGCGCACGGCCGGAATCGTCTTGTGATACGCGAGGAATGCGGCGGCGAGAAGGAAGGGGATGAGGATCGCCATCCCCTTCGCGCCGAATGCGAGTGTGAGTTCTTTCACGTCATCGTGGGGCGGGGAGGCCTCACGGTCAGTGAATCATCCCGACGATGTCGCGGGCGAAATCGAAATCCGGATCCTGGTCCTTCGTGTGACACCGAAGGCACGTGGCCTCCGTGACCTCGGCCGCCTTCGCGGTGTGAAGCGTGCCCATACCGTGGCACTCTTCGCACTGCACGTTCCAAAGTTCCGGCGAGAGCCCGATCGTCGCGTGGCCGCCGAGCTGCGCGTAGCCGGTCACGTGACACGGCAGGCACTCGTGGTTGTTCCAGTCGTCGCCCGACGCGAGCGATTCGTACGCGTGCGCGTGTTTCGTTTCCGACCACTGCGCCCACGCGGAGACGTGGCAATCCTTGCACGAGTTGACGCCGAGGTAATGATCGCCTTCCATCTCGATGCGCGACGCCAAATCGTTCTCCGGCTGATCGGGAAGCGCTTCCTTCGGCGGCGCGTTGAGCGCGGCCTTGATCGAATCCTCCGGGGTCTGCGGTGCGTCGGCGGGCTTGCCGCGCTTGTTCCCCTTCTCGTCGAGATCGAGCACCTTCCAAATGACGTCGCGCACGGCGACGTTGAACGGCGACTTGTCCTGATTCAGGACGAGAGTCTCGCCGCTCGTCTCGAGGATCTTCGAGCCGTCGGAGACGAGGCGAAGAATCGCGAGGCGGTCCGAGCGCTGCGTGCACGGCACGAGGACCGGCTGCGTCCCCTCGGCCTTCTCGAGCGCGATCCCGCCGTGTCCCGGCACGACGATGTCGACCTCGGGAATGAGCTGCACGATCTCCCGCGCGCGCTGAATTCCCGTGTGAGCGATGACGACGACCAGATCCGACTTCTTCTGCACCTCGGGCAACACCTCTTTGATCGCAACGAGCGGATCGGTGATCACGATTTGGTTATCGTCGAGCGTGCGCTTGTCGACAATCACGCCGCCGCGATTCCCAGCGGCCGCGTCGTCCTTGCCGATGACGCCGATGATGCCGTAACGCTTCTTGCCGACTTTCTTGATGACGTAGGGCGCGAAGGGACGCACCTGCCCCTGACCCTTCGCGTATATGTTCGCCGAGACGAGGTCGAACCCGCCGCGCGCCGCGGAATCGCGGACGAAGTTCACGCCGCGCTTCAGGTCGAACTCGCCGACGGTCGCGACGTGATACCCAGTCGCCTTCATGGCGTCGAGCATCACCTCCGTGTCGTACCCGTAGGCTTTATTTTCGACGCCGCAGAAATCGCCCGCGTCCAAGACGAGGACGGGGCCGATTGTCCGCAGAGAGTCGATTACACCGAGTCGGTTGGAAAGGTCCCCTTTCCCCTTCGAGTGTCAGCCACAGGGCTTGAGCTCGCCGATATTGTCCGAACTCGCGACAATAAACGACGTCTCAGGCCCGCCCTGACCACCGAAGGGGAAGCTGGCGCACGCGCCGAGCGCGAGCGCGACCACAACCGTGATCACATGCTTCCGTTTCATGACGCTCCTCGTGGGGTACTGACTTCGGAAAAACAGCGTTCGCATACTATCACCGCGAAAGTGCCGGCGCTAGCCGCCAGATCGATCGTCTGATCTTTCGTCGGCGGATCCCGCGGCGCGCTTGAGCCAGCGCGGCTAGAAGACCTTTCGGCCGAGTTCGTAGCCGACCTCGGCGTGGGCGCGAATGTTGATCTTGAAGAAATACTCCCATCCGGAGCCGTCGTAGCGGCCGCGAAAGCTCGCTTCCCAGCAGTGAAGATCGCGGATCAGCGTGAAAGACTGCGAAATCACCTCGCGCTCGCGCAGATCGAAGAACGGGGCGTAGTCGAAGTACCACTTGTCGGTGAGCGTCGTCGAAAGGTTCGACGAGATGCGATGATCGGCGCGCGTTCCCGAGCGCGACTTCGAGAAGCTGTGCGAGAAGCCGAGGCGCCACGGGCCGCGCTGCCGCTCGCGTCCGGCTTGCCCGCGCGCCAAATCGCCCTGCGCGATCGCGTCGGCGACGGCGGCATCGGCATCCGTGTCGTCGTAGCCGTCATCGCGCGACGAGTCGGCGGGCGCGCCGGATTTCTCGTCGCCTCCCCGCGCGAACATCGACCCGTCGAGCGAGAGCTGATTCTGGATCGACGCGGACTCGATCGTGAGATCGTAGAGATCGTGCGTCATGCTGACGTTCACGTCGTAGCGCCGCGCAGGCCGCAGCCGCACGCTCGATGAGAGATTGCTCCACGACTTTCCGCCGCGCTTGATGTCGCGCGAGAGACTCTGGCCGATGATGAGAAGGTCGTCGATCGAACGTTCCTTGCCGCCCGAGTTGAGCTTGAGCTGAAACGTGTGTTGCACGGAGATGCCGAGCGACTGCGATCCACGCGGCGTGCCGCCGATTCCCGAGACCGATGGAAAGAGGTCCTGCGCGTTGGGGACACCGGCGTCGCTTGCGATGAGGTACTGATTGAACTCGGGCGAGTAGCCGAACGAAACGCTCGGCGTCATGATGTGCCGAACGCCCACGACCGGCCCGAGCCGCGGCCACCACGTCCCGTAGAGATTCGTGTTCGCCGCAGCGCGCGCGCTCCACACGCCGCGTTCCTGCCAGCTCTTCCCGGTCTTGTCCTTGTTGAAGAGCGCCTCGCGATAATCGGCGCTCGGCGAGAGCCCGAGCCAGCCGAAGAGTTTCATCGAGTTCGAGAGCGAGAACGTCCCCTCCGTCGCGAAGTTGTTCGTCTCCGTGACCGCAAGGGTCGTCTGGTCGACGCGCTTCTCGCGCGCGTTGATCAGGTTTCCGGAGACGCCGAGATACGTCGTGCCGTACCACGGCGCGGCGTCGCCTTTCTTCGTGGAGCCGCCGAATATCGGGAAACGCTGGCGCGAGTACGAGAGTCGCGGGAGCTGCTCCGAGATATCGCCGCGGTCGAGCTTCTCCAGACGTGACGCGGAGAGCGTGATCGACTGGCTCGTCCAGCTTTTCTGAAACGTCGCGTCCGACTTGAGCTGCCGGTTGAGATCGTCGACGGTCGTTCCCTGATCGCGGCGGTACGTTGCGTCGCTCACGAAGTCGGCGCGCGCGGTGAGCGTCGCGCGGTCGCCGAGCTCTTGGCGGTGCGACGCCTGCAAATCCCAGCGGCGCCCGCCGCCGAGCGTGCTCGTCTCGCGCGAATACGAACTGCTGATGCTGCCGTTGAGCAGATAGCGCACCGCGTAGTTCATGTCGAGGTGGCCGGTCCAGCGCTCGTTCTGATAGATGTCCGTCCACCCCGTGAAATCGACGTAATCGTTCGTCGCCCAGTAGTAGCCGAGGTTGCGCACGAAGCGGCCGCGCCGGTCGGAGAAGCCGAACTCGATCGCGGGAAGCAGAAATCCCGAGCGGCGTTCGCGCGTGAGCGGCAGGACGTAGAATGGCAGCCCGATTACGGGAATGTCGTGAATGAAAAGTACGACGGGGCGCGCGACCGACTTGTCGTCGAGATAGACGCGCATCAATTTGCTCTCGAAGTGAAAGTGCGGCGGCTTCTGGTCGCACGACGTGTAGACGCCGTCGCGCACGTCGAGCGTGCTGTTGTCGAGCCGCACGACCTCGCCGCCTCGCAGGCGCCCGGTCTGGTACGTCGTCTCTCCGCCGTAGACGATCCCTTTGCGATCCTCGAGGCTGTAGCCCATCCGCTCGCCCGTGACGTCTTCGCCGCCTTGCCGCAGCTTCGGCACGCCCGTCGCGTTGAGTACCGCGCGATCGAGATCGTAGACGACCGTGTCGGCGTTGAGCGTCATCCCTTGGTAATCGAGTTTCGCCGCGCCCGTCAGAACGATGCGCCGGTCGCCGGTGCGGAATTCGATCGTGTCGGCCGAATAGATGACGGCGTCGACGGAGTCGGGGCGTGTGGCGGCGGTCGAGTCCGTGGCCGCGGTGAGTGACGAGTCGGGTGGAAGGCCGAGTGTTTCTGGCGCGATCGAATCGGCGAGCGCGGGCGACGGCGCGGGCGCGGTCGTCTCGCGCGGCGAGTAGCGCCCCGTCGCGCGGCCGATCACGCGAACGCGGTCCGCCTCCCCCGCCGCTGTGTCGAGTACGAGCGAATCGCCAAGCACGTCGTTTTTCTCGAGGAGTTCGCCCGAGAGCGACGAGCGCTCCGTCGTGCTGCGAACGTCGCCCCAGACGACCGCGCGCCGCAGCGAATCCGCCTCGACCTCGAGACGAATCGTGTCGCCCTCCGCCGTGGCGCGCTCGCGCTCCGGCGCGCCGTCGTCGCCCGTGACGTCGTCGTCGCGCGTCATGCGCGCGCCGCCTTCCGCGAGGACTTCGCGCAGCTCCGAGTCCGCGAAGACGAGCGTCATCTCGTCGCCCGTGAGTGTCTGCCCGTCCTTCTCGACGCGCGGCGCGCCCGCGAGCTTCGCGCGCTTCGCACCCTCGCCGATCTCTGCGCGCTCCGCGAGCGCGGTCGTCCCCTGCTGATCGACGCGAACGCGGCCCGTCGCCTCGAGTCCGCCGCCGTCGCCGAACGTCAGCGTGTCCGACTCGATCTTCGCTTCGACCTCGCCGAGCGTGTCAAAGCGCAGGAGGCGCGGCGCGCCGGTCACGCGCGTGCGCCCCTCCGTGAGAATCGCTTCGTCGCCGGTGACGCGCGTTCGCTCCTCCGAATCGCGAAGCAAGACATGTCCGTGCGCGCGCGCCTCGGAATCGCTGACGAGATCGATCGAGTCCGCCTCGATCGATCGCGGCCCGTCGATCACCGCGGCCTCGTCCCAGAGCGAGCCGGTGGAGCGCTGCAAATCGAAGAGCCCGCTGCGCGCCAGAAGCGTGCGGTCGTCGTCGAGGACGATCACGCCGGACGGGAACTCGAGGCGCTCGTCCGATTCGTGGAGAACCGCGAGCGGTCCGAGGAGAAGCGATCCTTCGTGGAAGATCTCGACGCGCCCGCCGAAGCGCGCCGCGCGATCGGCGCTCGTGTACTCGCCCCAATCCGCGCGCACGAGCGTCGCGCCCGAGTGAAAGACGACGTGCCCGTCGAAGCGCACGATTTCGGCGCCATTGTCGTTCCGGATGCTGAGGCGATCGCCCGTCAGCGCGTAGGGGCGCGGGCCCGACGGGGCGGGCAATGGCGCGGACGATGGCGCGGGCGGCTCGACCGCGTCCGTCGCGGAGGCCGGCGATGGCGGCAAT
The DNA here is from genome assembly GCA_046160485.1 of bacterium. Taxonomy (GTDB): domain Bacteria; phylum Orphanbacterota; class Orphanbacteria; order JBJXGV01; family JBJXGV01; genus JBJXGV01. The sequence continues at coordinate 41,774 of JBJXGV010000012.1, forward strand.
GCGTTCGTCGCAAGCGTGTCGCTCGCGATCACGGCCGCCGAGTCTTGCGCCGCGGCGCGGGGCGCGACGGTCGGGGCGATGATCGCGTACGCGAGCGCGAGCGCGAACGCGAGCGAGCGGATCGCGCGGCGCGCGGCGCGCGCTGTCGTGCGCGTCACACTCCGCCCTCGCCATCTGGGGCGATGCGCAATCCAGAGCGAGGGTCGAAGAGGTGGATGCGATCGCCGGGGATGAGAAGCGCAACTGTGGCGCCGGGCGCCGCGCCGAGATCGACCGGCGCAAGCGCGCGCAACGACACGCCGCCGGCATCGAGATGGAGAAGCGCCTCGCGGCCGAGGTGCTCGACGCGCGTCACGCGTGCGCGCGAGCCGTTCGCGGCGGCGCCGCCCGCGCGCGCCTCCTCCGCGCGCGCGCTCCCCGCGTGCGCCACGCCAACCTCCTCGGGGCGGATGCCGAGCGTCGCGCGCGCGCCGCTCGCGACGAGCGATGCGTACGCGGGCGCGAGTGGGATCGAGAGCGACCCCGCGCGGAAGAAGCGCTCGGAGACCGCGCCCTCGACCACATTCATGCGCGGCGACCCGAGAAATCCCGCGACAAAAAGATCCGCGGGCCGGCGATAGAGAACGTCGGGCGCGCCGACCTGTCGCAGGCGCCCGCCCTCGAAAATCGCCATGCGTTCTCCGAGCGTCATCGCCTCGGCTTGATCGTGCGTGACGTAGAGCGACGTCGTCGGCTCGAGCGCGTGAAGGCGCGCGATCTCGGTGCGCATCTCCTCGCGCAATCGCGCGTCGAGATTCGAGAGCGGCTCGTCGTAGAGGAAGACGGAGGGGCGACGCACGAGCGCGCGCCCGAGCGCGACGCGCTGCCGCTCGCCGCCCGAAAGCGCGCCCGGTTTCTTCGCGAGGTGCGGCGCGATCCCGAGCAGATCGGCCACGCGCCGCACCTCCGCGTCGATCGTCGCGGCCGGAGTGCGCCGCACCTCGAGACCGAACGCGAGATTCTGACGGACGGTCATGTGCGGATAGAGCGCGTAGTTCTGGAACACCATCGCGAGGTTGCGCTCTTGCGGCGAGCGCGCGGTCACCGAGGCGCCGCCGATGCGCACGTCGCCCGCGTCGGGCGCCTCGAGGCCGGCAACAATGCGAAGCAGACTCGACTTGCCGGAGCCTGAAGGACCGACGACGACGAGAAACTCGCCGTCGGCGACGGAGAGGCTGACGTCGTCGAGGATCTGCGTGGCGCCCCGCCGGAACGAAACGCGCTCGACGTCGAGCGACGCCACGGCGGCTTGCCTTAGCTCCCTTTGCCGTTGGGTCCGAGGTGGCGCAGCAGCTTCTCGAGTGTTTCGCGCAGCTCGCGCCGATGGACGACCATGTCGACCATCCCGTGCGCGAGAAGAAACTCGGAACGCTGAAATCCCTCGGGAAGCTCCTGGCCGATCGTCTGCTCGATCACGCGCGGTCCCGCGAATCCGATGAGCGCCTTCGGCTCTGCGACGATCACGTCGCCGAGCGACGCGAACGACGCGGAAACGCCGCCGGTCGTCGGGTGCGTCAGGATCGAAATGAACGGCAGGCGCGCCGCGGCCAGACGCGTGAGAACCGCGCTCGTCTTCGCCATCTGCATGAGCGAGAGCGCGCCCTCTTGCATGCGAGCGCCGCCCGACGACGAGAGCACGACGAGCCCCACGCGCTCCGCGACGGCGCGCGTCGCTGTGCGCGCGATCTTCTCGCCGACGACGGAGCCCATGCTGCCGCCGATGAAACGAAAATCGAAGAAGCACGTCGCGACGCGCATTCCGCTGATCGCGCCGAGGCCGCACACCGCCGCGTCGAGGAGCCCAGTCTTCTCCTGCGTCGCGCGCAGGCGATCCGTGTAGCGCTTCGAGTCCTTAAACCCGAGCGGATCGGCAGGCGCGAGTTCGCGCTCGGTCTCCTGAAACGTTCCGGGGTCGAGCAGGTACGCGATGTACTCCCACGACGAGAGCGGAAAATGAAAGTCGCACTTCGGGCACGTGAAGAGGTTCCGCTCCCATTCCTTGCGATAAATGATCTCTTCGCAGAGCTGGCACTTCAACCACAGCCCGCCCGGCATCTCCTTCTTCTCTTGCGTCTTTAAGCCGCGATTCGCCTTCTTGAACCAGGTCACGGCGTCGGCGCTTCCTTTCCTTCGGGCCCCGTGAAGTCTTTGAGCATCACCATCGCGTCCTCGCCGTTGTCCGGGTAGTAGCGGCGGCGCAGGGCCACCGCGCGGAAGCCGTGCCCCTCGTAGAGCGCGATCGCGCGCGAGTTCGACATCCGCACCTCGAGCGTCGCGCAGACGAGCGATTCCGGCTCCGCCATCGCGAGCATCTCGCCGAGAAGGGCACGCCCCACGCCGCTGCCCTGGCAGTCGCGAGCGACCGCGAGGTTTCCGATGTGAAGCTCGTCGGCGACCTTCCAAGCGATCGAGTAGCCTACCACACGATCTCCGCGGCGCGCGACACGCGCGACCGAGACCCGTTTATCGTCGACCTCGGCGGTAAATGCGCGGCGCGACCACGGCAGCGAGAACGCCTCGCGTTCGATCGCGACGACAGCGTCGACATCGGCGTGCGTCATCGGCTCAATTCTGAGGGCTTCGGGCGTGGGCATTGTCCCGGATCTCCTCGGCGCGGGTCGGGCGCAGGTAGAGCGGCTCGAGCTCGGCGGGATCGATCGCGCCCTCGAAGCGCGCGAGCGCGAGGAACGCGGCAGCCCGCGCGAGATTCGGCAGCACGAGTGTCGATAGCGCCGGCGCGCCCGCGGGCCAGGATGCGACGACGCGCGCGGCGCCGGAGCCGGCGATGGCGAGCGGCGCAGCGGCCGCCGCCGCGAACGCGAAGAGATCGCGCGCGACATCGGCTGGCGGCGCGAGTGCCGGGCCCGCGAGGAGCGCGTGTGCTGCGTCGCCAGCGCGGCACACAGCCCAGTGCAGATCCGGCCCGGCATCGAGAACGATCGCCACGAGTCCGTTCGGGTGTTCATCAGCAAGCGCCACTGACGCCGCCTCGAAAACCGAGACGGGAACCACGCGCGCATCGAGGCCGAGCGCGAGCCCCTGCGCGGTCGCGAGCCCGATGCGCAGGCTCGTGAACCGCCCGGGCCCGGCAGTGACGCCGATGAGCGAGATCTCGCTCACGTCCCGGCCGGATTGCTCCAAGAGTTCGACGAGCAACGGAAAGAGCGCCTCGCAGTGCGCGTTGCGTGCGTCGATTTCTCGTTCGCCGATGATACGTGCTCCGTCGAGCCGCACACCCGAGCGAGCGTCGCCGCAGTCGCCCACGACGAGTGCGAGCGCGAGACGGTCGGAGCACGTGTCGATCCCCGCGCACAATCGCGTAACGCGCGCTTCGTGTCCGCGCGAGGCTGCGTTCGATTCCGCGTTCACGAGCCGATCCCCTCCGCGCTCATCGCCTCGACGACGCGCGCCGGGCCACGGATACGAATCGAGCGCACATCGGGCGCGGGCTCCGAGAACGCGACATGAATGTGGTCCGCGGGGAGATGCTTCGCCGCGCGATCGCCCCACTCGATCAAGAAGACGCCGCCCTCGGCGAACCGTTCGGGAATGCCGATCTCGCGCAGCGCCGAATCGCCTTCGATTCGGTAGAGGTCGAGGTGCCGCGCGGCGAGCCGGCCGCCATACGCGCGCTCCACGACGAACGTCGGGCTCTGCACGACAGCCTCCACGCCGAGACCGCGCAGCACGCCGCGGGCGAAGACGGTCTTCCCCGCGCCGAGATCGCCGACGAGGCTGACGACATCGCCGTCGAGGAGTCCGAGCGCTAGAGCGCGCCCCGCCTGCTCCGTCCGCGACGGCGAATCTGACGCAACGACGAATTCCATCGCTAGGTGCGCTGCTTCGGAACGAGTGTGGCGCACGGCAGGACCATCTCTTCGAGCGAAACGCCGCCGTGCTGGAACGTCCCCTTGTACTGCCGCTCGTACTCGTGAAACTTCGTCGGGTAGACGAAGTAGTAGTTCTCGCGGGCGAAGATGTAGTTCTTGTTGATCGAGTCGGCCGGGAGCCGGTAACGCGCCGGATCCTTCACGTGAATCGCCTGCTTCGCGTCGCAGCCGAGGTTTGTGCCGTACTTGTAGCGCAGGTTCGTCGATGTCTCTTTGTTCCCGTAGACGAGCGTCGCCTTGCGGCCGATCACCGAACCGTGGTCAGTCGTGAGGACGACGATCGCGTCTTGCGCCGAAACCGCGCGAAGAATGTCGAAGAGCGCCGAGTGTTGGAACCACGAGCGCATGAGGCTGCGAAACGCCGGCTCGTCGGGCGCCAGCTCGAGCAGAATCTCCGACTCGGAACGCCCGTGCGCGAGAATGTCGACGAAGTTGAAAACGAGCGACACGAGCGGAATCGAGAAGAACGACGAAAGCTGCCGCTTCACGTTTCCCGCTTCTTCGGTGTTGTAGATCTTCACGTAGCGCGGCGCCGGGTAGAGTTCGATCTTCTTGCGCGCGAGCGCGTCGTCGAGAAGCTGCCGCTCGAAGCGGTTCTTGCTGCGCTCGTCGGGCGACGCCTCGACCCAATAGTCCGGATAGTGCTTCGCGATCTCGGCGGGATAGAGCCCCGAGAAGATCGCGTTGCGCGAGTACGGCGTCGCGGTCGGCAGGATCGAGTAGTAGTAGTCCGTCTGCACATCGAAGTACGGCGTGAGCAGCGATTCGATCGCGTACCACTGATCGAGCCGCATGCAGTCGACGAGAACGAAGTAGACCTTCTTTCCGTTCTTGATGTGCGGGATGACGTATTTCGAGAAGACGCCCGGCGAGAGCACGGGGCCGTCGGTGGCTCCGAGCCATCGCTCGTATGACGATTCGACGTGCTTGCAGAACTCCGCGTTCGCCTCGCGCTTCTGATCCTCGTGCGTTTGGCGCAGCCCCACATCGCGGTGGCGTTCGAGTTCGAGATCCCAGCGCGTAAGCCGGATGTAGATCTCGATCCACTCGCGCCAGTCGGGCGAACTCGTCATGCGCGCGCGCAGACGCGTGAACTCCTCGAGATACTCCTGCGCGATCCCGCGCTCGCGAATCTTCTCGCGGTCGAGAATTTTGCGCAGCGCCGAAAGAATCTGCAGCGGGTTGACCGGCTTGACGAGGTAGTCGGTGATCTCCTTGCGGATCGCCGACGCGATCAGATCCTCTTGCTCGCTCTTCGTGATCATGACGACCGGAAGCGCCGGGTGCGTTTGCTTGATCGATTCGAGCGTCGAGAGCCCGTCGCGCCCTGGCATCATCTCGTCGAGGAGAACCGCGTCGAAGCGCGTATCGCCGATCCGCAAGAGCGCCTCGTCGCCGCTTCGCACCTGCGTGATGGCGAACCCGCGCTCCTCGAGATACATGATGTGCGGGCGGAAAAGATCGATCTCATCGTCCGCCCACAAGACGGAGCGCTTCACTTCCGTGGTCACTCGATACCTCCTTTAGGTGCCAACGCGGCGTTCAGCAGGATCGCGATCGAGATCGCGAGCCCCGCTCTCACCCGCGGAATACTCTTCGGTTTCCTCGGCGGCGCGCGCTTGTGCGATCGGAAGCGACATCTCGATCACTGTCCCCTCGCCGGCCGCACTCTTCACAACAACAAGCTTGCCGTCGTGATACTCCTCGACGATTCGCTTCGAGAGCGGCAGGCCCAAGCCCCACCCGCGGCGCTTCGTCGAAAACCCGGGGAGGAAGACGCGCCGCAAATCGGGCGGAGCGATCCCGCGGCCGTTGTCCTTGAACGCGACACGCACCTGTTGATCCGCCGGATCGTAGCGCGCCGAAATCTCGACGATCCCACCGCTCCCCTGCATCGCGTCGAGCGAATTCTTCACGAGATTCTCGACGACCCACTCGAGCAGTTCGCCGTTGATCCGAACCGGAGGAAGCGGATCGTAGTTCTCTCGTACCTCGATGTCGCTGCCGAACTGCGGGAATCGCCGTCGCAGGTAGTCGACGCTCGAGCGGAGCACGGGAATCAGATCCGCCGTATAGAGCGCCGGCGCGGAGCCGACGTGGCTGAAGCGCGAGACGACCTTCTCGAGCCGCGAAATATCCGTCTCGGTTTCCGAGAGAATCCCGAGCAGCTCTTTGCGCTTCACCGCGTCGTTGCAGTCGGTCCCGTCGGCGATCCGCTCCTTGAGGATTTCGACCCAGCCCATGAGCGACGAGATCGGCGTTCCGAGCTGGTGCGCGGTCTCCTTGGCCATGCCGACCCAGATCGAGCGCTGCTCCGAGAGCTTCACGCTGCGATAGCCCAGAAGCACGATGAGGAGAAACGTCGCGACGACGCCGGCCTGAATGAACGGCACCCACTTCAGCTCGCGCACGATGTCGGACTCGCCGTAGTGAACCCACCCGATCACGTCGCCCAGACCCGGCCGCCGCATCGGAATCGCCTCGTGCTTCGCATCCATCTCCTTGACGATCTTGAGAATCTTCGCGACCGCTGGGTCCTGCGGCGCGTGCGGATCCGTCGACGCGAAGACCTCGAACGGCACCGAGTTGAGGTCGACGTCGATTCCTTTCCACGTCCACGGAACGCCGCGGGCGTTCGTGACGATCACGGGATAGCGAACGTCGCGCATGACTTCCTCGAAGATGCGCTTCACCTCGCGATCCTGCGCGGCCGGAACCGTCGCGACGGCGCAGAAGCGCGCGAACATCCCGGCGAGCGTGTCGGACTGGGTTTGGAGGCGGCCGATCAGGTAGTTCGTATAGACGAAAAACGCGAGGAAGACGAATCCGCCGCCGAGGAACAGGTAACCCTTGATGAGATCGATCGACGGCCGGCGCCCGCGACCGGAGAGCGAACGTCCTCTCCACGAGTCGCGAAGGCGGGTGGATTTCGCGTCGGGCTTCGTCATGATTTCCTCGATGGTGATCCGCGCGGGTGAACCGACGCTGGCGGGGCGCCCGAGTCGCTCGGACGGCGCGAAGGCGTCACCAAATCAATGACGCAACTGTAGCCCTTTTGTATGAGTGCCGAAAGGGCGCTAACCGATCAACTCGAGGCCGCCCATGTACGGCCGCAGAACCGCGGGGATGCGCACCTTGCCGTCTTTGGTCTGGCAGTTCTCGATGATGCCGATGATCACGCGCGGGAGCGCGAGCGCCGAGCCGTTGAGCGTGTGGACGAAGCGCGGCTTCTCCTTCGCGCCCGGGCGGAAGCGCAGGTTCATGCGGCGCGCCTGAAAGTCCTCGAAGTTCGAGCACGACGACACCTCGAGCCACTTGCCGCTCGCGGGGCTCATCACCTCGATGTCGTAGCACTTCGCGGCGCCGAACGAGAGATCGCCCGTGCAGAGCGTGATGACGCGGTACGGAAGTTCGAGCCGGTCGAGGAGCGACGTCGCATTGCCGAGAAGCGATTCGAGTTCGTCGTAGGAGGTTTCGGGCCGCACGAGCTTCACGAGCTCGACCTTGTCGAACTGATGTACGCGCGTCATGCCGCGCGTTTCCTTCCCCGCGGAGCCGGCCTCGCGCCGATAACACGGTGTGTACGCGACGAACTTTCGCGGCAGATCGTCGGGCTCGAGAATCTCGTCGCGATAGATGTTCGTCACCGGCACCTCGGCCGTCGGGATCAAGAAGAGATCGTCGAGGTCGGTGCGATACATGTCCTCTTCCATCTTTGGAAGCTGCCCCGTGCCCGTCATCGTCGAGCGCAGGACGAGGTGCGGCGGCGCAACTTCTTCGTAGCCGTTCTCGGTCGTGTGGATGTCGAGCATCCAGTTGATGAGGGCGCGCGAAAGCTTCGCGCCCGCGCCGCGCAAGAGCGAGAATCCGCTGCCGGAGATCTTCGCGGCGCGCGCCAAATCGAGAATGCCGAGCGCCTCGCCGACTTCCCAGTGTGCGCGCGCCGGAAAGTCGAACGCGATCGCGGGGCCGCCGCTGCGAACCGGGACGTTGTCTTCAGCGCCGATGCCCTCTGGAACCGACGCGTGCGGCATGTTCGGTATGCGTAGGAGCAGGTCGTCGAGTTTCGCATCGACGCCGCGGACGCTTTCGTCGATGGCGGCGATCTTGTCGCCGACGGCGCGCATCGCGGCGATGCGTTCCGCCGCGTCCTGCCCGGCGCGTTTCGCCTTCGCGATCTCCTCGCTCACCGAGTTCCGCTCTGCCTTGAGGACCTCGCCTTCGTGGAGCATGCGCCGCCGCTCTTCTTCGATCGCGAGCAATTCGTCGAGAGGAAACTCGACGCGCTTCTTGCGCAAGCCGTCGCGCACGAGTTCCGGATTTTCGCGGATGAATCGGATGTCGAGCATCTCTTAGCCGATCGACCTGAGGATCTCTTCGCCGCCGTCCGCGAGGAGGCGTTTGCCGAGCGCCGCGCCGATCGCCGCAGCATCGTCGATTTCGCCCTCTTCGGAGTCACGGACAAGCCGGCGGCCGTTCGCCGACGCGATGAGTCCCTCGAGCGCGAGCGCGTCGTCCATCGCCTCGCAGTACGCCGCGACGGGAATCTCGAGCCCGCCGCCGAGAGCGCGAACGCATGCGCACTCCGCTTCGATCGTCGCGCGCGCAACCGGATCGTCGAGAACCGACGCGATCTCGCGCGAACGGCTGTCCTTCTCGCGCGCGCGCAGCGCGACGGCGCCCTGTCCGGGACACGGCAGGCACACGCTCGACATGATGATCTCGGAGACGCGCTCCGCGAGGCCGAGCCACTCGAGTTCGGCGCCCGACATTACGAGCGCGTGAAGCTCGCCGCCATCGATCTTCGCGATGCACGCCACAGCCTCGGCGGGCATCTCGACGATCGAGAGGTCGGATCGCTGCGACAGGATTTGCGCGCGACGGTGAACGCCGCGCGTTCCGACGCGCGCGCCGCGCGGCAGGTCCTCGAAACCCATCCCTTCGGCGGCGACGAGAACGTCGAACGGCATTTCGCGAGTGGGAACGGCGACGACCACGCTTCCGGCGCGCCAGTCGTACGGCAGGTCGTTCGCGCCGTGAAGCGCGACGTCGATCTTCCCGCCGAGCAGGGCATCTTCGATCTCTCGCAGCGCGGAAGCACGCACCGTCGCGGATGAGACGACGGCGTATTCGACCTTCACTTGCGGGCTGGCGCGACGCAGTTCTATTCCGACCCATCGCGCTTGCGCCTGGGCGAGGTTCGAGCAGTGGCTCCCGATGATGACGCGATGGGAGTCGTGCGTCATCGCTCTCCTCTTCCTCGGTGAAGGAAACGTTCGTCTCGTGCGGAACGCGCGCAGTCTAGCACAACGATTTTTTGAGCGTCAACGCACGCGATGGTTTTCGAAGCTCGGAGCCGTCACGTGCTCGCGCGAGCGCGGTCGCGCGAAGGAAGCGAGCGAGTTTCGGCGTTAACTGCCGGAGATTTTCGAGAGGCGATGCCCGACGAACGCGAAGAGAATCGCGAGACTCCCCGTCGCGACGATCATGAGCGCGGGTTGCGCGGCGAGCGTGAGCGCGATCGCCGTCGCGCCGAGGAGAAGCGTCACGGAGAGCGACGCGGAGGTCGCGTACGGAACGGAGCGAAGCATGCGAAGAATGCGGTGCGATGTGTGATCGCGCCCGGGGCACGAGATCGCGCGCCCTTCGAGCATGCGGATCACGACGACGAACGTGATGTCGAAGATCGGCACGCCGAGCACGATGATCGGAACGACGACGTAGGCGAGAGACGCACGATCCCACGTCGACATGAGGCCGAGCGCCGCGAGTACGTAGCCGAGGAAAAGACTGCCCGCGTCGCCGAGAAAGACGCGCGCGGGATTCCAATTCCAGCGCAGGAACCCGAGGGCCGCGCCGCCCGCCGCGGCCGCGATCAACGCGGGGTACGGCTGGCCGCCGAGAAAGCCGACGACCGCGAACGCGACGCACGCAAGAAGCGTCGTTCCCGCCGCGAGCCCGTCGAGGCCATCGAGGAAATTGATGGCGTTCATGATGCCGACCGTCCAGACGATGCAGATCGCAAGCGCAAGCGGGTGCTGGCCGATGAGACCGTCGGTGTTGCCCGTGCACACGAGCATCGCCGCGCCGATGAATTGCCCGACGAGTTTGACGGGGACCGCGAGTCCGCGCCGGTCGTCCGCGAGGCCGAGAAGGAACATCCACACGGCGCCCGCGAGGAATCCGACGCGCGAGAGGTTCATCGACTCGCCAGCGAAGGCCCCGATCGTAAGGAGAACCCCGATCGTGGCGCAGAAAACGGCCAGCCCGCCGAGAAGCGGCGTGGGCTGGCTGTGCACCTTCCGACCGTTCGGCACGTCGTAGAGCCGGATCCGGCGGGCAAGGCGGATCGCGAACGGGGCCAGTACCAAAACGGCCGCCGTCGCTGCCCCGAACGCGAGGATCAAACTGAGTACCGTGATCACGAGCCCCCCCTGAAACTGACGTTGTCGCGACTCTACAAAGTGTTGCGCGAGACCGACAAACAGGACTTAAAAAAAACCCCGAAGAGGGTAGGTGCCGACTGTCCCCCTGTCAAGCGGTTCGTGAACGCTGCATGAAAGGAGCCAGCGGATCGCGGCCGCGACGGTGCGGAGCGATTCTCGGTGCGGGCCGCGGCGCGGGCGGCGGCGCGGCCGAACGGGTCAGCCGCGGAACGACGTAACTGCTTCAACCACGCGGCTGACGTCGGAGTCCGTCATCTCCGGGAATATCGGGAGGCAGACGACCTCGGCTGCCGCGCGATCCGTCCGCGGGCAGCGCACGCCGCCGGCGAACGCCGCGAGTGCGGGCATCTCGTGCATACCCGTCGGATAGTGGATACCCGTCTCGATCCCGAGTTCGGAGAGGTGGGCGCGGAAGGCGTCCCGGGCGGGAGTGCGAAGCGAGTACTGGTGGTAGACGTGAATGTTCGACGGCGCCTCGACCGGAAGCTGGAGCGAAAGGCCGCGGAACGCGCGCGTGTAATCCGCGGCGATCGCGCGGCGGCGCGCGGTCCACGAGTCGAGGAGCGGCAGCTTTGCGAGGATGAACGCGGCCTGCAGCGTGTCAAGCCGCGAGTTGAAGCCGGCCTCCTCGTGGAAGTACTTGCGCGATGAGCCATGGTCGCGAAGGCGGCGCGTGCGCGCGGCGACGTCCGGGTCCCGCGCGAAGATGAGCCCGCCGTCGCCGAGCGCGCCGAGATTTTTCGTTACGTAGAACGAGACGGCCGCGAGATCGCCGAGCGCGCCCGCGTGTACGCCGGCGCGCGTGGCGCCGAGAGCTTGCGCCATGTCTTCGATGATCGCGATCGGGCGCGCGCGCCCGCCGCACGCCGCGCGGAGCGCCTCGACGTTCGCGCACTGGCCGTAGAGATGAACTGGGATGATTGCACGCGTGCGTTCGGAGATGCGCGATGCGACCTGCGCCGCGTCGATCGTCATCGTGTCGTCTTCGATGTCGACGATCACGGGCGTGGCGCCCGCGAGAACGACGGCCTCCGCCGTCGCGAAGAACGTGAACGCGGGGATGATCACCTCATCGCCGGGGCCGATCTCGAGAGCGCGCAGCGCGATCAGGAGCGCGTCGGTGCCGGAGTGGACGGCGATCGCCTCGCGGCCGCCGCCGACGCGATCCGCGAGCGCGCGCTCGAGTTGCGCGACGGCCGGGCCCATCACGAACGCGCTGCTCGAGACGATCTCGTCGAGCGCGGCGTGGAATGCCGGGAGGAGCGCGGCGTGCTGCCGGCGCAGCGCGAGCCCGAGGCCGATGCGCTCTGGCGCGGGCGTCGCGTGCGGCGCGACCGCCGGTGCTGCTGCTGCGGATCGTCCCGCTCCGGGTCCTGCGCCCGGCGTCGGCCCGCTCACGACTCTTGGTTCCGCAAGAGCTGGGCCGCCGGAACCTCGCGAAAGTCCTTTGCGGGGACGCCCGCGACGATGCGTTCGGCCGGAACGTCGCGCGTCACGAGCGCGCCCGCCGCGACGAGACCGTCCGCGTGCACGGTGACGCCGGGCAGAAGCACCGCGCCGCCGCCGACGCGCGCGCCGCTCTCGATCGTGCAGCCCTTGCGATGCTTGAAGCGCTCCTTCGTGCGGCCGAGGAAATTGTCGTTCGTCGTGACGACGTACGGCGCGATGAAGCAGTAGTCCCCCACTGTCGACTCGGCCGTGATGTAGCAGTTCGCCTCGAGCTTCGTGTGATGGCCGACGCGGACCTTGTTCTCGACGTACACGCCGCGCCCGACGATCGTCATTTCGCCGATCTCGACCTCTTCGCGAATCGACGCGAGGTCCGCGACGAAGACCTTGTCCGCCAGACGCGCGCCGCGGTAGATCACCGACGAGGTCCCGACGTGGCAGTACGCGCCAAGCACGCACGGCGCGAGCGAATCGACGACGGCGAGCGTGCCGAACGCCGGCCGCGCCGGCCGCCGCCCGATCACCGCGTTATCCGAAATTACGCACCCTTCGCCGATCTGCGTGTCCGCGTGAATCACGACGTTGTGGCCGATGCGGACGTTGGCGGCAAGATGCGCGTTCTCGAGAACGACGACGTTCTCGCCGTAAGTCACGCCCGCCTCGAGCCGGGCCGTTTGATGAATCGATGCTCCCATGGAATCGTCGTCCCCTTCCGGCCGGGCGGCGGATGATCTTGCGTTGCGGCCTCGCCGGCGTGTGTTCGGTGCTTGGCCTCGTGAGGCGGCGATTATATATTCGCCGCCGTGCCGCTACAACGTAACGTCGGCGCGCATCGCGCGCGCGGATGAATTACTACATCGCGAAAGCCGCCGTCCGGCTCCAGAATCTCCTCGCGCCGCGCAACGCGTGCGGCGGAACGGTCGTCGCGAACGCGCCGCGCCCGCTCGCCGGGTACGACGGCGTGCTCTTCTTTTTCGACGAGCCGCTCTTCATGCACTACGGCGACCAGCTCTGGTTCAAGCCGCTCGTCGAGAAGCTCGCCGGCGCGGGGATCCGCGTGGCGGTCCGCCCGACGAAGCAGATCGCGTTTCTCTTCGCGCGCCATCTCGACAACGGCGCGCGCGACGTTTCGAGGCATCTGATCGTTTCGCGGACCGACCTCTTGCCGCGCGTGCGCCGCGAGTTCGGTCTGGCGCAGGAGTATTTCCTCTTCGACACGAACTCGACGCGGATCCGGCGTCCGATGTCGAATCACATCGTCGATTCGTTCTCGCAGCACTTCGACCTCGATCTGCCACAGAACATCGTGAGGTCCGACTACATCGATTTTGACGTCGACGGCGCGGATCGATTCGCGCTGGCAAGTCATCCGCGCGTGCTCGTGCTCAACAACTACGTCGACTCCGGGCGGCACCGCGTCACGCACCGGATGGGGAGGCGGCTCCAAGACGCGCTTCGCGCGCGGAAAGCCGGCGCGTTCGTCGTGCATCTCGGAAGCAGCCGGGACGCCGCGCGCGACCGCGCGGACTACTCGGGGCTCGTCGACCTCGATCTTCGCGGCCGCACGTCGATCGAGGATCTCTTCTCGATACTCGCGCTCCCGAACATCGCGCGCGTCTTCTGCCACGATACGCTCGTGCTCCACATCGCGAACCTCTACGACCGCGCGGTGAGCGTCGTCTTCCGGCGTTACTTCCGGCCGGGAGAGAACGAACAGAAGCGGCACGCGTGCGCGAGTCTCTTCGAGAAGGATCGCGCGAACATCGAGTTTCTCGACTGAGGGCGGCGCGGCTTAACGGGGTCGCGGCTCGACGAGTTCCTCGACGATCTCGGTGAATCGCGCGACCGTCTTCGCGATACCGAAGCGCTCCTCCGCGTCGAGCCGCGCCGCGCTTCCGAGCCGAAGCCGCAGAGCCGGGTCGGCGAGCAGCCGGTCGAGTTTCTCGGCGAGATCGCCGGCGTCACCCGGAGTGAAGAAGAGCCCCGTGCGGCCGTCGTCGAGGATTTCTAGCGGCCCGCCGTTCCGCGCGGCGACGATCGCCCGTCCCGTCACCATCGCCTCGATGACCACTTGGCCGAACGCCTCCGCCAGAGTCGGCAGAACGAAAACGTCCGACGCGTAGTAGACAGGCTGGAGGTGTTCGACGAAGCCGAGAAATTCGCAGCGGACGCCGCGTTCGCCGGCGAGCGCGGCCAACTTGCGGGCGTAGCTCACATCCTCGGGAAGATACGGCTCGCCGGCGATGAGGAGCACCGTATCCCGGCGAAGCCGACCGAGCGCCTCGATCACATCCATGATCCGTTTCTCCGGCGAGATCCGCGCGACGACAAGCACCACGTTCGCCGACGGATCGATTCCGAGCCGCGAGCGCAGCGCGCCTGGCTCGTGCGCGCGATCCGGATCGAGCTCCGTCCCATCGATCAGAAGGCGCGTTCGCGACGCCGCGCGGTCGCGCCACTTCGCGGCGACGACCTCGGTGATCGCCAGGATAACGCTTGCGCGGCTCCGAACCCACGATTCGATGAGCCCGTGCGAGCGGAGGATTCTGTCATGGAAGATGAGCAGCCGGCCGGTGACGATGGAGAGGATCGCGCCGATCGTTGCGGCCTGGAAGGTATTCGCGTGGATCACGGCGCGCGGGCGCCGGCGCAGCCAGAGCGCCAGCCTCGCGATCGCGGCGCCGGCGGCGAACGGAAGCAGGATGCGGCGGCTGATGCCGGAGGCGAGCGGATCGAAACGCGCGACACGCACGGCACGCGAAGTCGGCAGCCACTCGAGGCGCGTCGCGCCGCGAAGGGCGAAGCGGTCTCCGAGCGCGGAGTGCCGCGGGCACGCGAGCGTCACGCGAAAGCGCGCGGGATCGAGGTTCCTCAGCAGGCGCTCGATGCTGACCTGCCCGCCGCCGATACGCCGCGCGGTGTCGAGACAGAGAATTTCGATCGGCTCGCGAACGGCCGCGCGCGTCGAATTCCGGTCGCTGAGATTGCCGGATCCGTCGCTCATCGAGTGTCTTCCGGAATTCGCAGGCTAGGAATAAGGATTCTCCGCAGAAGCGCCGCCCCGCCTAACGCGAGCGAGCACCCGATTGCGAGCCCAGCAAGCCAGCCGACTCGTGATCTCTCCATGAGGCGCGCGGTCCACAGGTCCGGAAACCGTGACCCGGCACTCCGGATCGGGTCATCGGCGAACTCGGGAAGCACGGGTAGCGCATCGCCCTGGATACCCATTAGGAGTCCCCGCCACACGGCCAACTGCTGATAGGGACCCGCGGCGTCCTGAGCACTGGCTCCGGGGGAGGTCGCCGTCGCCACGTGCCAGTTCACAAGCACCGGCGCCGCGCTCAACGCAGCGGACGCGATCGAAAGCATGAGGACGAGCGGCCGCCACCGCCTAAAGTTCCAGAGGCGCACACCAACTCGCGAAGCGACCAGATAGAGAAACGGCAAAATCGGCAGCAAGTACCGCGGCCCCCAGCCCCATTGTCCCCAATTGGTCATCATCGCGATCATGGTGAAGTAAAGCGCCGACCCGAGGCCGAAGCACGCGAAGACCCTACGCTCGTCGGTCGGGCACTTCGACCACCACCACGGCGCGCCGAGCGCCAACAGCAAGACGGGCGAATACAGAAAAAGACCGCGGTTCGGGCCGAGGAGCAGGCCATACGCGCCACGCAGAACCTCTGTGCTGAGTGCGTTGTTCGCGTAGATCGGTGACGCGTTTGCAGGAAGGAACGGCGAACCGCCGCGGACATAGTTGTACACGAAACTCGGGAGCATGACGGCGAGAAAGGTCGCTGAAGCCACGATGGAGCATGTCATCGCACGTCGCCGGGAAAGCACGATGAGCAGGACGAGACTCGGGGCGAAGAACGGGACCAGCGAGAATCTGAATGAGCACGCCGTGGCGAGTGCAACGCTCGCGAAAAACGCGTTGCGCAGTTCGCGCTGACCGCGTGCGATCCTCGCGGAAAAGTAGAGGCTCGCCGCCATGAAGCAGCACCCCCCCAGTACGTCGAATGCGACCTTCGAGTAAACCCAGAAAATCGTCGTCATCGGAAATCCAAGACTCAAACAGAACGCGATTCGTGAAGAGTTGTACAGGCAGAGGAGACGGAACATGAAATAGCATCCCACCGCACTTAGGCAGGCCATCGACATGGCTACGGCGACGCGCGTCAGGATGGAGGGATAGGCAATCTTCTCGGCCAATGGCGCCTTGGAGAAAAGTGACCCGAGCGCAGCGGCCGGAATCATCACTACGACGTTGCCGATGTCGTGCGGCTCGTAGTACTTCCCATCCGTCGCCAACAGCCACGGAAAACTCCGGGTCTTGGCATCGCCCGGCGGCGTCCGCGCACCGAGTTCACCCGTATTGACGAGCACCATCGCAGCGCGGAGTTGCTCGTACGCATCACCACTGCCCAATCTCCCGCTCGCGAAGAACAGGAAGAAGCAAGCGAAGAACGCGAAGACGGTGAACGCTCGGCCGTCCATTCTAGTTTGCGCGACTGTTGATGGCCTCACCGTACGCGACCTCCGAATGATGGGCGATGTTCTGGCAGGCGCCGCGCGCGTGAACCGCGGCCCGCGAACGGCCCGAGCCGCGTGAGCGAGGGCTGGCGAGAGTATTGGGGCCGGCACCTGCGATAGCCGCAAGATCTACACTTTCCACGGCCCCGACAGCTCGCGCAAGAGTCGATCGTACCGGTAAGGCCGGGCCACGCGTCGCCAGCACGGTTAGCGGGCGCACGCGCACTGTTCTATCGAATCGCGGCGGGCCGTAGCGTGGGCCCGGCGGCTCACAACTGTGCGCGCCGGTGCGCGGCTACGCCGCGAAGCGCGGCCGCGTAGATCGCCTCGGTCTCGGCCGCGATCGCTTCCCAGCCGAAGCGCGCTTCGACGCGCGCGCGCGCGGCGGCTCCGAATCGCGCGCGGCGATCGGGATCGGCGAGGAGCGCGATCGCGGCGCTTGCGAGCGCGGCGTGATCGCCGACGTCGACCAGGAGTCCGGTGCCGCCATCCTCGACAACCTCCGGGAGGCCGCCGGCACGCGTCGCCACGATCGCTAGACCGCAGGCACTCGCCTCGAGCGCGGCGAGGCTCGTCGCCTCGAGGCGCGACGGCACCACCGCCAGATCCGCAGCGTGGTAGAGCGCCTCCATTTGATCGTTGCCCACGTCACCGAGAAATCGCACGCGCTCCGCCACGCCGAGCGTCTGCGCGCGCGCCCGCAGCGCCCCAGCCTCCGGGCCGTCGCCGGCGAGAAGCGCGATCACGTTCGGCGAACGCTCGGCGATTTTCGGAATCGCCTCGACGAGAAGATCGACGCCGTTTTTGCGGACGAGGCGCCTCGGCGACAGAAGGACGAGGCTTGCGTCCACGCCGAGCCGCCGGCGCGCCTCGGCGCGCGTCGCGCCGTCCGGTGGCCGGAACGCGTCGAGGTCGACGCCGTTCGGAATGTACGCCACCGGCGCGCCGAGCCGCACGCTTTCGCGCTCCAGCTCGCGCGACGGCGCGATCACGGCGCGCATGCATCCCACGAGAGCGCCGAGAATCGCCATCTTCGGCGGCGAATGAATCCACCGCAGGTAGGTCGACGAGTGATTCGTCAGGACGCGCGCGCCGCGGAACGCCGGGATCGATCGCACGAGTCCGATCCCCTCGAGCAGGTCGTGGACGTGCAGGATCGCATCCTCCGCGTCGAGTGCGCCGGCGTGGAGTGCGCCGCGCAGAAGTTCTCCGCGCCCTGTCACCCAGTACGCGGGGAGCGTGAGTTTCACGTGCGAGTTCTCGCGCCCGAGATGGCTCTGGAGAACCCGCACGCCCTCCTCGTTCCACTCACTCGGCTCGCCGTTGCCGTAGCGATGATTGACGATCACCACGCGGTGCCCGCGGCGCGAGAGCGCAAGCGAGAGTTTGCGAATATGACCGGCGATGCCGCCGGTCGTTGGAAAGTAATCGCACGAAACCATGACGATTCTCACGGCGCACCGCTCGCGGCGCGCGCGTAGAACTCGAGAAGCCTTCGCGCACACGCCGTCGTGGAGCGCTCGCGTTCGACGTACTCTCGCGCCGAGCGCCCGATCGCCGCCGACGATTCCGGCTCGTCGAGCACGCGGCGGAGCGCGCCCGCGAGCGCCGGCGCGTCGCCTTCCGGCACGAGCAAACCGGTGCGGCCGTCGTCGATCAGTTCGGCGAGCCCTCCGATGCGCGAGGCGACGACCACCTTTCCCGTCGCCATCGCCTCGAGCGCCGAGATCGATGTCGCCTCGATCACCCCCGCGTGCGAGATCGACGGGATCGCGATGGCGTCCGCCGCGCGGTAGAGGCTCGCGAGCACGGCGCGGGGAACATCGCCGAGGATGCGCACGCGGCCGCCGGGACCGCCGAGCGCGAGTTGCTCCGCTTCGCGCGCGATCTCCGCGCGCTCTGGGCCGTCTCCGGCGATCGCGAGCACGACGGCGTCGTGCGGCGGGCGCGCGAGGGATTCGTGCGCCATCGCCCTCACCGCGAAAACCACACCTGTCTTCTTCACGAGCCGCCGCGGGACGAGAACGAAACGCTCCGCCGCGCCGAGCCCGGTCGAGCGCCGCGCGCGGAGCAACTCCGGCTCGTCGCCGTCGCGCGCGGGGCGGAAGCGATCGACGTCGACGAAATTGGGAAACGCGAGCGGCGCGCAGCGCGGCGCGAGCGCGATGCAGTGGCGGCGCAGCCGTTCATCGGCGGTGATCAGAGCGTCGGCGGAGGCGTAGGCAAGCGCCTCGAGACGCTCAGCCGTTTGCCGCCCGCGTCCGCCGGGTCTTACCGCGCCGTCGGAGGCCGCCATGTTCCCGATGTCGCCGTGCACCGTAAGGACGCATGGGATCGCGGCGCGGCGCGCTCGCGGCGTTTCGCCGACGGCCGCGGCGGCAGGCGGGGCCGCGCGGCGCGCGAGGGCGTCGCGGCTCGCGAGGAGCGCGACCGGATCGTGCGCGTGAATCACGTCGGCGCCATCGCGCGCGAGCGCGGCGTCGATCGCCGCGGCGAGGCGGCGCCGCGCCGACGCGAGGAAGTACCGGTACGCGGCATCGCGGTCGACGACGCGAAGCGCAAGGCGCGGGAGGTCCATTACCGCGCGGCGGCGCCACGCGGGCCGCGCGGTGTACGGCGTGAGCACGCGCACGGTATGGCCGGCTGCGGAGAAGGCGGACGCGACCTCCTCGACATGCGACGAGAGCCCGCCGCTGCGCGCAACATCGTAGATCGAGACCAAGAGAATCCTCATCGCGCCCGGCGCCGTCATCGCTCCGCCACGCCGCTTGTCGATTCGTGCGCGAGCCGCGACAGCATCCATTGAGCGAGGACGACGTTCGCGATCAGAAAGAGGAGATAGCCACCGCACTGAGCCATCGCCAAACCGAGCGCGCCCCACGGCAGCGCCCAGTAGGTGAGCGCGACCGTGACGATTCCCCACCCGAGGTTCATCCAGAAAATCGCCCACATCCGGCCCATGCCGACGATCGCGTTGGCGAGCGGATACTGAAGCGACGTTAAGAGCGCCGTGGCGAGCATCACCACGAGCGCGGGCGCGGCGTTCTCGAATCCCGCGCCGTAGAAGCGGACGATGGTCGGGCTCAGCAGTGCGAGCACCGCGACCACGGGAAGGGAGACTGCGAGCGTGGTTTTCATTCCGATTCGCAAGAGGCGCCGGACGGAAGAAGCGTCGCTGGCGCCTGCGCGCTCGGCGAACATCGGCGTGAGCACTTGGCCGAGAACGAGCGGAACGTGAAGTATCGCCATGCGCCAATGATTGACGGCGCTGTAGATCCCCATCTCGGCGTAGCCATTCGGTTCGCGCACGAGAAGCGCCGCAGCGATCCAGTTCACCGGAGCGACGATGACGCCGCCGAGCACCGCGGGGACGCCGAATCCCCAAAGCATCGCGAGCTTCGAATCGCCGAAATCGCCCCGGGGCGGCAGGCCGGCGGCGCGCGTCTCGGCCGCGAGCGCGCGGCGCATCAAAAGCCACGCCGCCGCCGCCGCGGCGACGAGGCCGCACACCGCGCCGGTCACGCCCCATCGCCACACGCCGATCAAGATGAAGAGCGAGGAGAGAACCGCGACGACGAGATTCATCCGCGCCATCCGCTTGAACGCCTCGAGCCCCGCGAGCGCGCCGGTGACGACGGCGAGGAGCGCGCCGAAGAGGAGCATCCCCGCGGCGATGCGGAGCGCCCCCGTCAGATGCGGGGCCGCGAGAACGCTGCGCGCGACGCGCGGTGCGAGGAGCACGAGGAGCGCGGCCATCGCGAGCCCGCCCGCGAGCCCGATCCTGTTCGAGAGCGCGATCACTCCGCTCGCGCGGCCGGGATTCTTGAGGCGATTCTCCGCGACGTACTTCGTCGCGGTCTGGCCCATACCGAGCACGCCGAACGACTGAAGCATCCCGACGGTGCTCTGAATCACGCCGAGTTCTCCGAACGCGGTTCGGCCGAGGAGGCGCGCGGCGACGATCATCGACACGAGGAGCGATCCGCGCGAACAGGTCACGCCGAGAACGGACCAGAACGTTCCGCGGAAGAGGCGCTTACCGAGCGCCGACGAGGGGAGCCGGATCAAGCGGGGACGTCGAGGGGCGCGCCGCTCGCGGGACCACCGACCCGGCGCGCGCGGTGGGCGGCGACAACGGTGGCGAAGAGGACCCAGTAGAGGCCCATCACGCGGTGGACGAGAAACGAGTCGGTCGCAAGACTCATGACGCCGAGCAGGCCGACCGTCGCGCCGTAGAGCGCGAGGGCGAGCGTCCGCACCGCCTCGTCCTCGTCGCTCGCGTAGGCACGCCAGAGCCAGAGAAGCGCGGCCGCGATAAACCAAACGAAGAGCCCGAATCCGATCGGCCCCGTCTCGACGAGCGCTCGGACGTAGTAGTTGTCGATGTAATGGAATCCATAGAGCCCGACGCCGACGAACCCGGTGCGGATCAACTCGCTCGCCGCCATCTCCCAGAGCGCCAGACGCGTCATGAAGGAAATGTCCTGCCCTTCGCCGGATGCGATCTCGACGATGCTCGCGAAACGGTCGCGGACGCTCGCGGGGAAAATGAGCCCGAAGACGAGTATCAAGCCGAGAAGAACCGCCGCCGAAACCGCGACGGGCCGCCTTCCCCACCGCCGGTGAATCAGCGCGAGGATCGCGACCGGCATCGCGACGTACGCAGTGCGGCTCAGCGAGAGCGCGAGGCAGAGCACCGCCGCGGCGAGAAGGACCGCGAGAAGGAACCGGCGCGGCCCAGGCGGCGCGTGCGAGAGGAGCGCGAAGAGAATGCAGGTCATCAGCAAGAGGTACGCAGCGAAAGTGTTGTGCTCGCGGTCGAATGTTCCCGTCAGGAATCCGTGCACCGAAGTGCTGTCGGGAAGTAGGAACGTCAGGACGCACTCGATGCCGAAGACGCCGAGCATGATCGCGACGAGCCGGCGCGCGAACCGCGCGTCGAGCGACATCGAGGAGATCGTCGCGAAGAGCCCCATGTAGGCGAGAAGCTGCACGGCCCGCAGCAGGAATGCGGGGCGCTCCAACATCGCTCCGAGGTGGATGAGCAATTGGAGTCCGAGGAAGGCCGCGTACGCGAAGAGCGCCTTCTGCGGGGCGGTCGCGAGGGAGAGTCCCCCGCGCGGGCCGGCGAACGCAAAGACGCACCAGCCGGCGAGCCACAGAAGCGTGGCGAGCGTCGCGATGTAGATGTTGCCGGTTCGCGTGGCGTAGCGCGGCCCGAGCGGAAACAGGACGAGCAGAGCCGCGATGGCGACGCCGGCGAGCCCTACGTGTGACGCGTGTCGCGGCGAAGCCAAGGGAGAAATCTCCTCGCGATCTGCGACCAGCGGCGCGCGTCGTCGGGATCGGCGAGCTTCGCGTAGCGATCGGCGCTGATGCTCGCGGCGAGGGCGACGACGAACGCCGCCGCCATCGCCGAAACGACGAGGATCGAGCGCTTCGGCCATGAGCGCCGCTCCGCCGGCACCGCGGTGTCGAGCACCTGGACAACCGGCGTCTCCTTCGCCTCGTCGAGTCGCGCCTGCTCGTACTCCTCGGTCAGGATCGCGAGCAGCGCCTCGCCGACCTTCGCTTCCCGCATCAGATGCGCTAGCCGGAGCCCGAGCGCCGGGAGCCGCGCGAACGGAATCTCGCTCGCGGAACTGACCTCGAATCCCTTCAACTGCGCCTCGAGCGAGGCGAGTTCGCGCGCGAGCGCGCGGTATTCCGGGTTCGACTCGGTCGCGTAGCCCTCGACGAGCGCCTTGCGGACTCGCAGCGCCATGGCCTGCGCCTCGAGTTCGGCGAACGCGGTGATCGCGGCCTTCGCCTGCTCGTCGAGCGCGACCGCGAGATTCTCCGTCTGAAACGCCGCGAGCGATTCCTCGGCCGCGCCGAGCCGCGTGCGGATCTGCACGAGCTGCGCCTCGAGATGCTGCCGCGCGCGGCGCGACTTGTAGATCCGCAGCTCGACGTTGATCGCGTTCAGCTCCTCGATCATCGCGTTCGCGATCGCCGCCGCCCGCTCGCGGTCGCGATCCTCGACGTCGACGCTGATGATTCCCGTGTTCTCGAGGTCGACCCAGACGTGCTTCTTGAGCCTACGAAGCGCGTCCTCGACTCCTTTCGAACGGAAAGCCTTCACCAGTTCGAAACGCTCGATGATCCGCTCGCGCAGCTTGCGGCTCTCCAGAATCGCGATGAAGGTTTCGGGGCTCTGCGCGTTGACGTTCTGCCGGACGCCGGGAATAGAGAGAGAGCGAAGCGTGGTGAGCAAGTGGCGCGTCTCGGAGACGTCCTCCGGGCCGAAGATCGTCGTGCGCGACGAGAACCACGCCGGCAGAACGAGGCTGATCGCGGCGGTGATTACGCCGACGGCCAGAGTGAAGCCGATGATGCGCGACGCGTCGCGCGCCAAGATCTCGGCGAGATCGACGAGTCGAAATCCGCCGCGCGCGCCGTCCGCTCCGTGGAGCCCGTCTGTCGGTTGCGTGCCGTTACTCATACGCGCCCGCCCGCGCTTCCGCGCCGCGACAGCCCCGCTCTCAATTCGCGATCCGGTCGACGACGAGATAGATCGTCGCGATCTGTCCTGCCACGACGAGGTAGTCCTTGAACAACTCCCAGTAGTCGCGCTCAGGCTTCTCGGGCACCCAGATCGTGTCGCCCACTTCGATCACCTTCGATTTTCTGGCCGACTCCCACTCGCCCGTGCGCGCCCGGATCACGCGCGTCTTCCCCTCGGCGGCGCGCCAGCCGTAGCCGCCCGCCCGCTCGATGTACCAGCGCGCCGGCTTCCCTTCTTCGTACGCGATCGCCCCGGGTGACGCGACCTGCCCGGAGACTTTCACCGATCGCGTCGCGATCGGCACGTTGAGCAGATCGCCGCGGCGCACGAGGACATCCTCAGTCAGATCGCCGCCGATGAAGAGCGCGGGAAAATTCACGACGACGCGGCCCGGATGCTCGCGCGACTTGAGCTTGAAGTAGTCGTACTCGTCGCGCGTCATGTCGCCGACATCAATCAACTTCAGCCGTTCGTACTCCGGGTCGTAGTTCTCTTGGCCGATCGTGCGCGTGAGCGTCATCTCGCCGAGCGACGCCTCCGCAGTCAGCCCGCCGGCGCGCGTCACGAGCATCTGCAGCGTCTCGCGCCCCTCCTCGATGACGTAGTCGCCCGGGTAGAGCACCTCGCCGCGAACCGCGACCGCGCGGCGAATGTGCCAGTCGGGAATCGAGTAGACGTAGATCTGGTCGCCGGGCCGCGCGGGAGTATCCGCCGTTTCGTCGTCGAGCGAGACGCGGATCGAATCGGTCAGCGGCCCCGAGGAGCTCATGAATCGATGCACGAAGACGCGCGAGCGATCGGCGCCCGGACCGGCGCCTCCCGCGAGAGCGACGAGATCGGCGATCGTCTCGTCCGGAAGCACTTCGTACTCGCCTTGGCGTCCCAAGTCGCCGCCGACAACGGCCCTCTCGCCGGCGAACGGAACGACGATGCGGTCGCCATCCGACAGAACCGGGTTCGCCGCGGTGCGTCCGAGCAGGAGGAACGCGTGCAGGTCGACGTTGGCGGTCGTGCCGTCGCGGCGTTCGAGCTGGATGGCGCGGAGCGAGCCGTTCCCGAGGACGCCCCCCGCCTTCTCGATCGCGTTGCTCGCGCGCGTCGACGCATGAACGACGAACGTCCCCGGAAATTTGACGTGGCCGAGCACGTGAACCTCGAAGTGCCGTACCTCGAGAAGGTCGATGCGGACTTCGACGTCGCGGTAGTCGCGCTCGAGGGCGCGCGCCACCGCCGTCTGCGCTTCGTCGATGGTGAGACCCGCGACGGGCACGCCGCCCGCCGGAGGGACGAGGAGTGTTCCCTCCGCGCCGACGAGCACCTCTTCGCTCCTCTGAAGCACGCCGCGGAGCGTGACGGCGAGCCGGTCCCCCGGCCCGAGGCGATACTCGCCGCGCTCGACGGCGCCCTCGATCGCTTGCGACTTCCCCAGTTCCTCGTCGGTCTTCTTCCGCTCGAGCAGCCTTTGCCGCTCTTCCTCCTGGACGCGCAGGCGCTCTTCGAGAGTCGGCGGTGCGGCGGCCGCGCGCGGCGCGAACGCCGTCGCGAGCGCCATCGATGCGAGAACGGCAATGAGCGCGATGGCGGCGCGGCAATCCGCGCGCGCCCGCCGCGGAGGAGACGGCCTCATGTCGCGGCCTTGCCCGTCCCTTCGATCAGCTCGCGGTGCGTCCGGTACCACTCAATCGTCCGCCCCAGTCCTTCGTGGAGACTGACCTTCGGCTCCCAGCCGAGCAGCCGTCGCGCCTTCGCGATGTTCGGTTGCCGCACCTTCGGGTCGTCTTGCGGGAGCGGCTCGTAGACGATCGTGCTCTTCGAGCCGGTGAGCGCGATGATCTCGCGCGCGAAATCGAGCACCGTCATCTCGCCGGGGTTGCCGATGTTGACGGGGTCGTTCTCGCTCGACTCGAGCAGCCGGTAGATTCCGTCGATCAGATCGCTCACGTAGCAGAACGAACGCGTCTGCGAGCCGTCGCCGAACACGGTGAGCGGCTTGCCGGTGAGCGCCTGGCTGATGAACGCGGGCACCACTCGCCCGTCGCGCACGCGCATGCGCGGGCCGTACGTATTGAAGATCCGCACGATCCGCGTGTCGACGCCGTGCGCGCGGTGATACGCCATCGTCATCGCCTCGCCGAAGCGCTTCGCCTCGTCGTAGACGCCGCGCGGTCCGATCGGATTGACGTTGCCCCAGTACGACTCTTCTTGCGGATGCACCTCGGGGTCGCCGTAGACCTCGGAGGTCGACGCGAGCAGAAAGCGCGCGTTCTTCGCAAGCGCGAGGCCGAGCGCCTTGTGCGTGCCGAGCGCGCCGACCTTCAGAGTCTGAATCGGCAGCTCGAGGTAGTCGATCGGCGACGCGGGCGACGCGAAGTGGAGCACGGCGTCGAGCGCGCCCTCGACGTACGTGTAGTCCGTGACGTCGTGCTCGACGAATCGAAAGCGCGGATTCCCGATGAGGTGCGCGATGTTCTCGGGATTGCCGGTGATGAAGTTGTCCATGCCGATCACCGTGTGGCCCTTGTCGAGCAGCAAATCCGAGAGGTGCGAGCCGAGAAAACCCGCGGCGCCGGTGACGAGAACTCTCATCGCACGACACCTCGCCGCCGAGCCGCGACGCGAAGGGCCGCGCTCACGCGGACCTCGCGTTCTTCAAGCGGTCGTCGTAGTGCGCGCGGTAGTACTCGCGGAACGAACCATCCTTGATTGGGCGCCACCACGCCTCGTTTTCTTTGTACCACTGCACGGTCGCGGGCAATCCCTTGTCGAACGTCCAGCGCGGCATCCAGCCAAGGCGCGCGCGAATCTTCGCCGAGTCGACGGCGTGG
Organism: bacterium; assembly: GCA_046160485.1. GTDB lineage: Bacteria > Orphanbacterota > Orphanbacteria > JBJXGV01 > JBJXGV01 > JBJXGV01. Next base: position 67,500 of record JBJXGV010000012.1, read on the forward strand.
CGCCGGATGTGCCCAGGGCGGTCGCTCACGAGTTTCACCGACTCCGGCCCGCGCCCGGTCTCGCGATTGATGCGCGCGGCGATGTCGAGAATGTTCAGCTCATCGCCCGTGCCGATGTTCCACACCTCGCCGTCGACACCCTCCGAGTTCATCAGCAACTCGAGCGCGGCGCAGTGATCGCTCACGTGAATCCAGTCGCGCGTGTTCTTACCGCTGCCGTACACAGGAAGCGGCTGCCCCTCGATCGCGTTCGTCGCGAAGAGCGGAATCATCTTCTCCGGGTACTGATACGGCCCGTAGTTGTTCGAGCAGCGCGTGATGACGACCGGCACGTTGTGCGTGACGAAGTACGAGAACGCAATGCGATCGCCGCCCGCCTTCGAAGCCGCGTACGGACTCGCGGGCATGAGCGGCGAGTCCTCGCGCGACGGCGTGTCTCCCGCCTCGCCGTAAACTTCGTCGGTCGAGATCTGGATGAAGCGCCGCGACTTCGCTGCGCGCGCCGCCTCGAGGAGGATGTAGACGCCGTACGTATCGGTTTTCACGAACGAGCCCGCGTCGTCGATCGAGCGGTCGACGTGCGTCTCGGCGGCGAAGTTGACGACGACATCCGCATCCATGACGAGGTTCCCCACGACCGCGGGATCGCAGATGTCGCCCTGCACGAAGCGGAAACGCGTGTCGCGCTCGAACGCGGCGAGGTTCGCGAGATTCCCCGCGTACGTGAGCTTGTCGAGCACCGTCACCGCGTAGCCGTCCAACGCCATCAGGTGGTGCACGAAATTCGCGCCGATGAACCCCGCGCCGCCCGTTACGAGCACGCGCGTCGCGCCGTTCTTCCCCTTGCCCGCAATCCGCCGCGCTGCGCCGGTCATCCGACATTCCTCCGCCCGACGGACAAGTAGCGAAAGCCCGCTTCCTGCATGCGCTCGAGCGTGTAGACATTCCGCGCGTCGACGATAACCGGCGCACGCAACAGCCCGCGCAGCCGCGGCAAGTCCAGCTCGCGGAATTCATTCCACTCCGTCATCACGAGCAACAGATCCGCGCCGCTCGCCGCGTCGTACGGATCCGACGCGTATGTGATCGTCGGCAGCACCGCCGTCGCGACCTGCATCGCCACGGGATCGAACGCACGCACCGAGCCGCCGCTCGCGAGAATGCGTTCGATGATCTCGATCGCCGGCGCCTCGCGAATGTCATCCGTGTTCGGCTTGAACGCGATCCCGAGCACCGCGACCGTCTTCCCCTTGAGCGAGCCGACCGCCTCCGTCACCTTCGCGAACACGTAGTCGCGCTGGCTCTTGTTGACGTCGATGACCGCCTTGACGATCTGCATCGCCTCGCCGTGGCGTTCGCCGATCCCCGCGAGCGCGAGCGTATCTTTCGGGAAGCACGACCCGCCGTAACCGGCGCCCGCGTGGAGAAACTTCGGACCGATCCGCTTATCGAGCCCCATCGACTTCGCGACGATCGACACATCCGCGCCGACCTTGTCGCAGAGCCGCGCCATCTCGTTGATGAACGAAATCTTCGTCGCGAGAAACGCGTTCGACGCGTACTTGATCATCTCAGCCGTCGGCACGTCGGTCTGCACGATCGTCGTCTCGATGAGATAGAGCGGCTTGTACATTTCAGCGACCATCTCGAGCGCGCGTTCCGACGACGCGCCGATGATGATGCGATCGGGGCGCATGAAATCCTCGATGGCGCTTCCTTCGCGCAGGAACTCGGGGTTCGATGCGACGTCGAAGTCGATCGGCCGCGGCTGGCTCTCGCGAATCCACTGCGCGACGAGCGCGCCCGTCCCCGTCGGCACCGTGCTCTTCGTCACGATGACGCGATAGCCCGTCATCGCGCGCCCGATCCCGCGCGCGACCTCCTCGACGTACTTCAGATCCGCCTCGCCCGCCGAACCCGTCGGCGTCCCGACCGCAATCATGAGGATCTCGGACGCGGCAACCGCTTCCGCGAGCGAACTCGTAAACGAAAGGCGATTGCGCGACACGTTGCGCGAGACGAGTTCCGCAAGCCCAGGCTCGAAGAACGGAACCTTTCCCTCGCGAAGCGAGCGCACCTTCGCCTCATCGATGTCGACGCAAATAACCTGATTACCGAAATCGGCGACGCAGGCCCCCGTAACGAGGCCGACGTAACCGGTTCCGACGATGCCGATCTTCTTCATGGATTCCTCGGAGCGGCGGGAAAGAAATCAAAGGCCTGAGATTAGGGGTTTGCTCGGCGCGAAGTCAATCGCGAAGGGCGCGTCGGGGCGGGAGCGCGCGAGGCGATCGACCTCGCGCGCTCGACCAAACGTCTTCCGTTACGACTTGTCGGTGTACTCGAGAAGGAATCCGCGGAACTCGCGGCGGTGCGCCTCTTCCTCGGCGAGCAGGCGCACGCACAGATCCTGCGTGACGTAGTCCTTGCCTTCGCAAAGCCGGATGACCGCGTTGTAGTGCTCGCACGCGGCGTTCTCCGCTTCGATCACGCCGCGAATGACCGCCTTCACGTCGGTCGAGCGCTTCGGCGGCTGCAGCGTCTTTTGATTCGGCGCGAACGCCATCGATCCCGGCACGCGCCCGCCGAGTTCCTTCACGCGGCGCGCGAGCGACTGCGCGTGAATCAACTCCTCCGCGATGTCGACCTGCAGCGACTTCTTGATCTCCTCCGCGCGAACGCCGTCGAGGTCGATCGAGTTCGCGATGTAATTGATCACCGTCTCGACCTCCATCCAATACGCCTTCGTCAGTCCGTCGATGATCGCGCTCGTCCCGTCGTCCGACTTGCTCTTCTTGCCTTCACGTTCCTTCGCCGTCACGGACTCCTCCTTGTTTCGATGCCGGTGCGAATCGCGCCGGGGAAATGATGTCTGCGCTAAGAGTGATGCATGAACGCTTGCGCCGCCAGCACGGAAGACGCGCGACGCTGCGTGCGGCGCTACCGCAGAATCACGAGACGCCGCGATTCGGTGCGCCCCGCGGCCTCGACGCGGTAGAAGTAGACGCCGGCGGAAACGAGCGCGCCGCGCGAATCGCGGCCGTCCCAACGTAGCGAGACCGTCCCTTGCTGGCGGCTGCGCGGAAGAAGGACGGCGACCTCGCGGCCGCTCGCGTCGTAGACGCGCACGCTCGCGTCGGCCGGGCTCGCGAGCGTAAACGCGATCGTCGTCCCCGCGTCGCCCATCGGGTTCGGGCTGTTCTGCGCGAGCTTCACCGGCCGCGAGTCCGGCGCGCCCGGCGGCTCGACGGAGACGGGCGTCGACGCCGCGTCCGCGGGGTTCGAGCCGGCGTCGATCTCGTCGCGATCGCGGTAGCCGTCGCAATCGCGATCGACGCCGATGCGTGTGCCGTTGCCGGGCGGCACGGCTGTGTAGGTAATCTCCGCCCCTGCCGCCGCGAGCGTGCGGAGCGCACTCTCGAGGATCGGCGCGTCCGCGGCGCGATCCGATTCGAACGCGCCGCCGCCGGAGTAGACGTAGCCGCGCGCGATCCCTCCGACGCGCCCTTTCGCGACGAGATCGACGTTCCCCGCGTTTGCCTGCGCGACGAGCGTGTTGACGCGCGCAACGACCTCCGGCGCGTTCGCGTTCGTGCCGTCAAGCGTCTGTTGCGCCCCGACCGCCGGCGCGGTCCCGGTGTCGAACGCGAGCATGAACGCCTCGATGTCGCGCTTCTGCTGCACGGTCTCGAACTGGAACACGGGAAGCGAAACGAAATCGAAAAGGTCGTCGATCGCGCCGTCGTGTATGAAACCGAACCCGCGTTTCTGCGGCCCTGGCGCGTCGGAGAAGCCGGTCTTCTCGTAGAGGTTCCGCATCTGCGGCACCTTGAACGCCTGGCTCTCTTGAAGCGCGGGGCCGGGAATCAGGAGCGAGTTCGTGCCGGGCGCCACGCGAAACGGTTCGTCCGTCGGCGCGCTCTGATGGCAATCCTGGCAGCGCAGGCTCGCATCGTGCGGCTCGGTCGTGAACTCGAATCGCCCGCGCTCGGCACTCGGCGTCGGCGCCGCGGGATTCGGATACGTGCGATCGAGATTCTGATTCGGGTTCGGCGGATAGACGACCGTCATGATGAAGTCGGTGAACGCCTGCATGTCGGATGCGAGAAGCGGCGCGCCCGCTCCCATAAGGCTCGTGAACGCGGGATTGAAGTCGTTGAAACCCGCGCGATCGCCGCGCCAGTGAAACGGCTCGGTCGCGGCGAGCCCTCGCAACGACTGCGTCGTCATCGGCCCCTTCATCGGATGAAACGGCGGCACGCCGAACTGCGGCGACGGCTGCATCGCACCCGTCGGATCGCCGAGATCCCACGCGATGTTGTCGAAGTTCGCGAACGCGTGGCACGACGCGCACGCAAGATCGCCGTGCGCCGACGTGATGCGCGCGTCGTAGAGAAACTTGCGTCCCTCGGTGATGACCGCGGGCTCGGGCTGATAGCCGAGGCCCACGCTCCCGATCGTGTTGAGCGTCGACTTGTCGAGCGTGAGCACGCGATTCGTGAAGCGGTCGAGCACGTAGAGTCGTGCGCGCGCGTTGTCGACGACGACCGCGCTCGGGCCCTCGCCCGCGTCGGCGCGCGCCGTCACCGCGCCCGCCGCGTCGAGCACCGCGACCTTGCCCGAGCCGATCGCCGCGAGGTAGAGATTCGCGCCCGGGGCGTCCCACTCCCCCGCGTTCGGCTGCGAAAGCGACTGCGCGATCTCCGAAGGCGGCCCCGGCGACACCGCGTAGTTGATGTGCGGATTCAAATGCACGGGCGTCACGCTTCCACTCGACGGATCGATGATCGTGACGCGATTCTGCGCGAAGCGCCCGCGCAAGTTCGGCTCGAATCGCGTGAGATTGATCGCCTCCGTGTTTGCGACGTACACGCGCCCCGTCGAAGGATGAACCGCGAGATTGAAGTTGAGCGTTCCGGCGCCCGCGAAGTAACTCGGCGACGGCGACGGCGCGTTCGCGTCGAGTACCGCGACGTCGTAGTCCGGCAACGTGTAGGGAATCGGCACGAACGCGTTCCAATTCTTCGCGCCGGTTTCGTCGAGCCAGTTCGCGCCGTTCCACTGCACGATGAGCCCGACCTCGGGCGCCGCGGGGAGGCTCGGCAGCTTCGGAGGATTCGGCGCCGGCGGTCCGCCGCCAGCGACCACCTCGGTCGCGTGCAAGATGCTCGTGCGATTGCCGCCCTCGAAGATCGCCGCGTAGACGCGCGACGCGTCCGCGTTCGTCGCGAGCGCGCGCGGATCGCTCCCGAACAGCGGCACGACAACCGGCGGCGCCTCGAGATCGTTCGCGTCGAAAATCTTGATCGCGTCTTCCTGCGACACACACACGAACGCGCGCGCCGCGCTGCCCGCGAACACAACGTCCGTCGGCTCGTCGCCCGCGAACACCGTCGCGCGCACGTTCATCGTCGTCAGGTCGATGACGCTCACGTCATCGCTGAGATGATTGACGACCCACACCTCGTTCGGCGTGCGCGGCCGCACGGCTACCGGCTCGAGACCGACCGGAATCTCCGCCTCGATCGCGAGCCCGGCCGGCGTGATCGCGTAGACCGTCAGCCGGTTGTCGGGCGTGTTGACCGCGAAGAGCCGCGCGCCGTCCGCCGAAAGGGCGAGCGGATGAATTTGATGACTCTCGAAGTTGGTGAACGTGGCAGCGGACGCGCTCAGCGCGAGCGAAACACTCAGCGCGGTGCCAAGCGTAAGACCGTCCCGTAGTCTGGCTGATCGGGCGCGCGACATCGCAGCTCCTGGGGCATGACGCTCTGTGGGACGCGCGAATCGTTTCTAAGGAGCCAAGGGTACCAGCGGGCGGCGCGAAGCGTCAACGCTCCTATCGGTCGGGATTCGGCAGCGGGTCCGGCTCGCTCGGCGGCGGCTGCGATTCCAATCGCTCGCTCGCCGACGTGGAATCGCTCGAGGCCTTCACTTCTTCCTTTTCCGTGGTCTCTTCCTTCGGCGCCAGCTGCGCGGGCCCTTCCTGCGGCCGGATCGGCATCTTCAGCTGATCGATCTCGGGCACGCCGTACCGCTTCAGGTCGATCTCCACTTTGTCGATCAGCCGCCGGTTCGCGTCCGCATCGACCGCATAAGCGAAAAACTCCCCGCCGCCGAACCACAGCCGCACGTGAACGAAGTGAAACACCGACTCGGTGAGGACGTTTTCCGGATTCACCACCGACCCCGCCACCTTGTACTCACTGTAGAGCCTTGCGCTTTGCGCGGGTGAGGGGATAGCGTGCAGCGGCGAGCCCGCGCCGCCGGTGACAATGCTAATGAGCACCGCGTCCGGCCATGTGAGCAAGGCACGTTGGTACGCGTGCTCGTGTCCCGAGGCCAACACAGCGATACCAGCGTCGCGCATCGCACGCACGATGCGCTCGCGCCGCTCGACGAGCATCGGATCGTCCTCCCACTCCACGCGGTGGAAGCCGCTCGAAAATGGCGGGTGATGCAAGAAGACGAACGCGGGCCCCGTGTGCTCGCTTAGGCGAGCTACGAGCCATTCAATCTGCTCGTCGCTGTATTCGATCTCGACTTCGCGCGTCCAGTGATTCGCGGGATCCGTCATCGGATTGGAGTCGAGCGCGATGAACCTCACCCAGCCGTCGGCGGAGTCGAAGCAGTAGTAGAGGCGCTGGCCACCGATCGGCAGTCCCGTCCCGGTGAGCCAGTTCTCAATGCCATCGATGGTATCCGTGCGCTCGTGATTGCCCGCGATCGGGAAGTAGGGAACGCGCGAAGCAAGCGGCCGGACGATCTCCAAGAATCGCTCCCACTGCCCCGGATAACGGCCATCCTTCACGAGGTCGCCCGTGTTGACGACAGCCGAGACGATCTGGCCGTGCGCGTGCACCGAATCGATCGTCGCGATCATCGCGTCGACGACCGCTTGCTCGCGGCCAAACCGCGGCGTGTTCCGCATCAAATCCGGAATGTCGCGAATGAGCGCGAAATCCGGATAGAGACCCTTCGCTAGAAACACCGGAATCGCGAGCAGCCCGCGGCCAAATTTCAATGGGTTCAGCGACACCATGTCCTTGATTTTGTGGTACTGGGGCTGGAGGCGATTCGTGCGGTGGCCAGGACGGTTGTCGCCGCAGAGAAAGATGTTGAGCGTGTCCGCCGTGTAGCCGTTGCTCAGCCGACCGAGGAACCGCCGCGTCGAATCGGCCGTGCCCGGCACGAACGCGACCATTTCGGTGCCGAAGAGCGAAGTCAGACGCGCGGCTTGTGTCGAGGTGGGACGAATTGACAGCATCGGGCTTACGGTCATCGCCGCGCTGTCGGACGGCGCCGAGCTATCGGCCGGCGCCGGTGAGACCGTCCGCGTGACGCTCTGCAAGCGGCCGGTGTGGCCGCAGCCGTCGAGGACAATAGCGGCTGTCGCGATGGCCGCCACCACACCGCAAACTCGCGACGCTCGCGCTATCCCCGGCAGAGCGCGTCGAGCGGCACCCCGCGTCACCCGTGCCGTACCCTCGTCACGACCCATCCCGAATCCTTCCGCGTCAGCTCGACGTACGATGCCTTCGCGGAACTTCCCGCGACGGAAATTTTGAGTGAGAGTCTCTGCGCGGTGCCCCCGAAATCCGAGAGCGGCAGCTCCGTGCGATTCAATTGAATGCGCTGGCGCTCCGCGCGCGATCCGCCGGAGGATCGCACATCGATATCATACGCGCGCGCGCCGTCGAGGCCAACGTCTACCGCGAGATCGTGAAAGTGCAACGCGCCGTCCCGCACATGGAAGAAGTCGAGCGGAGCGATGCGGCCGAACCAGTGCCGCGCGACCTTGTCTCGCCGCTCGATCAACGCTCGCACGAGGAATTCGTTCGCGCGCGGATCCTCGTACTCAACGCCGTCAACCACCGCTGCAATCTGCGCGTCCGAGAACGATGCGACGATCTTCGCGCCCCAATAACCATCCTGGTCCGTCATCTCGCGAAACGCCGGATGCAGAATGTAGGTCCGAAAATCTTCCGGCTCGTACACCTCGGACTCGAAATTGCCGACTGACGGGATTCCCGTCTCCTGCTGCGCGCGCCGCCACGGCTCATCGACGAAACCCAGCGTGACGAATCGGCGCGCGATCCAACCGAAGTCGACGGATGTTTCGTAGCCATCCCACAGCGCCTTGGGGCCTTTGCCCCCCGCGCCGAGCGACGCGCCGACATCGAGGAAGTAGTGTTCTACATGCCCTAAGCTGTCACCGGTCTCGACGAACGTGTCGAGGCAATTGTGATCCTTCGTATCCCAACTGTTGAGCCAAGAGCAAAGCACGAAGAGGCCGCGAAGCTCGCGTCGATTCTTGTGCGCGTACCAATCGTTCGAGTCGCCGGGGCGGAGGCGGCGCATGCTCGGCGCCCCGAGCACGCGGCCAGAAAGAAAAAGGCTCGCCATGGCAGCGTAGCTGCCGTCGCCGAGTATGGCGCTGCGGGCGAGCAGCGAATCCAGATCGGCCTCGGTGAAGAGTTCTCCCTCGGCGCCGCTCAACAGATCCGCATCGATGGTCAGGTCCGCGCGATGAAATCGAACCAGTTCGTTGTGCGGGATGTTGTACCCCGCTGCGTGAAGCAGCGTCCCCGCGATCCGATCGGCGCCGGAGATCAGCCGTGGGTAGCCGAGAGGGTCGAGCTTCACCAGCCACTTCGCTCCATCCGCGTCCTTGATCTGGAATCCCATCGTGCGGCCGCCCTGCTTCGCGTGTTTGATCGTCCACGGCTTCGCCGGCAGCGCGGCTGGATGCGCTCCTCGACGCAGCTCCGCGACCGGAACTGAGCGGACGTGGTTGCGGTTCGTGAACCATGTGGAGTTCGGCGCCTCGTCGAATGCGTTCGTATTCACGGCGCCGCGCCTCGTGTCCGCTCCAAGCAGATGGACGATGTCGAGCATCTTGTCGGGAATGTCGAAGGCGTGAGTGAACGGCTCGACCACGCCTTCGCGAAACTGGTGACCCCAGAAGCTAGGCTCCCACTCCGGCGGCTGTGGGATAGGGTGCCCATCGTGATCGACCCAAGTGCTATTGTCGATCTCTGACGCTGACGTGTGACGCGCGCTCCGCGGGGATGGGCCGGCCGGCGCGCCGACGTCTGCCGACGCGGACGGCGCAAGCATGAACGCAACGCCGACAAGCGCACATCGCGCGACGAATGCCGCAACATCGAAGTGATGCTCGCGCGCGCTCATTAGAATCCGCTCCCGAGCCGCACCACCGCGTTGATCCCCTCAGAGCCGGTCGCGACATCGAATCGTGTTGCGATCCCATCGCCGACGCCGATGCGGAGTCCTCCGCCGTACGACGCGTGCGCGCCTCGGGCGGTGAACGCCTTCAAGTTCGGAGCAACCTCGCCGAGGTCATAGAGTGCGACGGCGCTCAACCGACGCCAGATCATCCAGCGATACTCGACCCGGGCGAGCATGAGCTGGCGGTCACGAAAACGCTGGCTGGCATAGGCGGCGAAACGCATCGGGCCGTCGCTCATTGTGAGGCGATAGAAAGGGATCTGGGTCGCGCCATCGCCTGTCGGGTCGATGCCCGCGTAGACGCACCGCACGGCGATCACGCGGCGCTTGGCGAACACGGGGATGTAAGTGCGGCCCTCGAAGAACCACTGGTTGTAGTCGGGATCGCCATCGTCGAGACCGACGGCGTGCCGCAGATCCGCGTGACCGTGGAAACCGTGCGACGGGTCGCGGCGGTCGTCGAGCGCGGCGAAATCTCCGGAGACGCCGTAAAGCAGTTCCCGAGTGGTCTCGTGGTAGAACGGCGTGTTCGTCGGATTGAAGACATCTTCGAGCAACGGTGAACCGTGAGAACCGCGGCGCGGGCTCATGCTCGAGAAGCCGCCCAGAAATCGCAACTGACGAACCTGTGATGCGCCCAGAACGAGTTCCGCCTCGATTCTCGTGTTCTCGAGCAGAAAGTACGCGCGGGCTTCCTTCCTCACGTCGTTACCGACCCCGTAGTAACGCCGGTTCGGCTTGTAGTCGTAGTCGCCGCGCACTCGGAACGAGACCGGTCGCCCTTCGCGGACGTCGCCGGTGAATCGCACGCGACGGCGGTCGTTGATGGTCCACGAGCCGTGCAGGCTGAGCTCCGCGCTCGAGACCGGAAAACCTTCCGAGTCCAACGACGGCCCCAGGCCGACGTCGTTCAGGTCGCCGTCCTTCGCGCCGCCCAGGTCGATGCGCGGCCCGATGGAGAATCGCTTCGGCGGGCGCTTCGGCTTCGGAGTCAACAAGCGTTCGCCGTAACGGCCGACGCCGGCCTCGAGCCCGCGAGCAGCGAATCGCAGCGGCAGAAACGCAACCCGAAACGGAGTGCGCAGCGCCGTCTCCCACCGGCGCTCATGATCGGGTTTCGCAACGCGCGGCCCCTCGGCCGTGGAGTCGTCGAAAACCGCGGCCGACGGCGCGACCCAGGTCGAGTCACCGAAGCGAGGCTCGGCGCAAGCCCGCGACGCGAAGACCACCGCTGATACGCAGAGCGCGACAGAGAGCACGAGAGTACTCCCCGACGCACCGCGCACACGAGTCACACGCCAGAAGGTGTTCACGTCAGCCTGATCTCCGGTAATGGGTTAGCGAACCAGTATTTCGACGGGAGAAGTCACGGTGTTAGGCATGCAAGATGCGAACCGGCCGGTATGGAGCTTGCGCGTCGCGGGCAAGCCATTGCAGTGTCTTCACGATAGGTTACGCAGCACGTTCTTTGGAGCGCCGACTTTGAAAACTTGGGATGTGAATGGTACAAAGGTACGCGCGCTCGAATGGCGCGCCCCCGCATCGGTCTCCTCGGCGTAGCCGGCGACCGGCATGCCGATCCGCATCTACGATGGCCTCATGCGCCGGCTCGGGCTCGAGCCGCACGAGCGCCGGCTGCTTCTGCTCATGGGAGCGCTGGTCGCGACGCTCCTCTGCGCCTACACGATCGCGAAGGTGTTGCGCGACGCGCTCTTCCTAGCGGAGTTCGACGCCGTCGCGTTGCCGTATGCGTACATCGGGGTGGCGCTCGCGTCGGCGGGCTTCGTGTGGATCGAGGCGCGCGTCGCGCGCCGTTTCGCCCACGTGAGCGCCACGCGGTTGAGCCAATACCTCGCGATCGCGTGCAGTATCGCCGCCGCCGCGACCTATCCGTTCGCACGCCACGCGACGGCGGCCGCGTTCTACATCTGGACCGGCAGCCAGGCGATGATGCTCCTGCCGCACTTCTGGGTGCTCGTTCTCGATGTTTGGGATTCGCGCCGTGCGCGCCGCTTGATCCCGCTCTTGAGCGGCTGCGGCCTGATCGGCGGGCTGACCGGCGGCGCGATCGCCGGATGGCTCCCCCCGAACATTCAGCGACTCGGTCTGATGTGGGCGTTGCCGGGCCTTCTCATAGTCGCGCACGCGGTCACGCGCGCCCTCGGCGCCGAGCGCGATCGCCGCCCCAAACCCGAGGAGATGCCGACCGCAGCGTCGGGCTGGGAGATCGTTCGCCGCTCGGCTTACATCAAGCTCTTGGTTGTAGCGATGGCCCTCTCCGTGATCGTGTCGACACTCGTCGATTTTCAGTTCAAGTATTTCATCGAGCGCGCCTATCCCGATTCGGGCGATCTCACGCAGTTCTTGGGCAGGTTCTATGTCGGGCTCCATGCGCTCGCGTTGGTGTTCCAGTTCGGGGCCGCAGCGTGGATCATGCAGCGGCTCGGTCTTGCCGCATCCACGACCGTGCAGCCGAGCACGGTGATCCTCTTTTCATCGTGGATCGCCCTCAGCTCGGGATGGTGGGCTGTCGTCGGCACGCGCTGGATCCAGGGAATCGTGTTTCAAACGCTCGGCAAGTCGGCGAGCGAGATCTACTACGCCGCGATACTTCCCCGCGAGCGGCGGCGCATCAAGCCCGCCATCGACACGCTTGTCGAGAGGTGGTCGGACGCGCTCGTCGGCGTTCTCCTCATGGTCGTGTTGCGTGTGCGAGACGTCCCCGTCTCGGCGATCGCCGGCGTGACCGCGGGGCTTGCCGGCGTGTGGCTTGCCGTGCTCCTGCTTCTGAATCGACAGTACGGCCGCGCGTTTCAGCAGGCGCTTAGCACCCGCTGGCTCGAACCCGAGGCGTCGCCCGATTCGATACGAATCCCGTCCGCGCGGAAAGCGCTCCTCTCGGCTCTGCGCGCCGACGACGAGCGCCGCACGGTGCTCGCGCTCAAGCTCTGCGAGTCCGCGCGCGAGCCCAACATCGCTCGCGCGGTGCGCGGCTGTCTCCTCAAGCCGTCGCCCAGCGTGCGCGCGGCGGCGGTCGAGGCGATGGAGGCGATGCGCCTGCGCGATCGCGACGGCGTGATCGAAGGCTTCCTCGGCGAATCGCACGAAGGCCTCCGTCGCGCGGCAATCCGATATCTGCTCGAAAGGACCAAGGAGCCGGTCGCGTTCGTGCGCGACCTCCTAGGGCGCGACGACGCGGCCCTCCGGCGTGACGCCGTGGAGGTGCTCTTCGATCGACCCGCCGCGGCGCCGGGCGCGATCACGCAGGAGTGGGTCGAGGCGCGTCTGAAGTCTCCAGAGCGCGAGGACGTGCTCCTCGCCGCGCGCGCGCTCGGCACGCTCACGGGACGCGCGTCCGTGGAACGGCTGCGCGTGCTGCTCGCGGACCCGGATGTCGAGATCCAACGTGTCGCGATTCTCTCCGCGACGCGCCGCCCGAACCGAGAGCTTCTCGACGCGCTCGTTCCCCTCCTCCTCGTGCCGGAGCTAAGCTACGAAGCGCGGCGGGCGATCGCCGCCGTCGGCGATCCCGCCATCCCCGCACTCTCGAGCCTTTTGGCCGGCGAACACGGCGCGCGCGCGGAGTCGCTCGCCGCACGGACGCTCGCGCACATCGCGAGCCCGCGCGCCGTCGCCGCGCTTATGACGCTGGTCGGGCGCAACGATCTGCGGCTTCGCCACCTCGCGCTGCGAAGCTTAACGCGCGTCCGCGAACGGACCGGGCAACCGGTGATGCCTCGCTCGGCAGCGCACAGGCACTTTCTGCGCGAGCTGCGCGACTATCGTGCATCGCTCGATCCGGTGCTCCGCCTCGGGGACTTCGCGGAGCCGGAGGTGCGTCTCCTCGCGGAGAGCTACCGCGAATCCGCGGAGATGGCGCTTCAGCGCGCGGTCCAGGCGCTCGCCTGCTGGTATGAAACGCGGCCGCTCGCCGGCGTGTACGAACGGCTGAAGTCTCGCGATCCCGACATCACGGCGCCGGCATTGGAGTATCTTGGACACGTGCTTCCTCGCAACGTGTTCACGCCGGTCATGAAAATCTTCGAGCCGAAGTTGGCGGACGCGCCGAGCGATCCCTCCGATCCCGAGCGCCTCGCCGAGTGCATCGGCCGAGCGTGGCAATCGACCGACGGGTGGCTGCGCGCGTGCGCGGTCCGCGCCGCTCGGTGCGCGCCGGATCTCGATCGACGTCTCTTCGACACCGGCGCGGGAGACGACCGCGTCGTGCTCGCCGAACTTGAAACGCTCACCGGCGGCAACGGCCGCCCGGCCGCCGCGGCCCCGGTGCGCCCGTGCTGACTCCTCTTGAGCGTGTTCTCATTCTGAAGGGCGCCGACATCCTCAAAGACGTCGGCCCGCGCCGCCTGCTCGGGCTCGCCGACATCGCGCGCGAAATCGAAATCATCGAGGGCGATACGATCTACCGGGAAGACGAGCCGGCCGACGCGATGTACTTGGTCGTCGAGGGTCGCGTGCGCCTCCTGAGGGGTGATCGAGCGATGTCCGAAGTGGGACCCGGCGAGGCGTTCGGATCGTGGTCCCTCGTCGACGACTCCGGGCGCGTCCATCGCGCCGACTGCATCGAGACGGGTTTGGTGCTCGCCCTCCACCGCGATGAGTTTTACGACGTCGCCGCGGGCGACTTGACGCTTCTGCAGGGGATCTTGCACGCGCTCGCGCGGCGACTTCGCGCGCTCGCGGCCGGACGGCCCGACGAAGCACGCGTCGAGGGCGAGGGAATCGTCAAACCGCAAGCGTTGGCCGAGGCGGAAGCCGCGGCAGCGGCAGTCGACGCGGCGACGGCGGCGACGACCGCGGACGCCGCGCCGCCGACCTCCGGCGCCACGCTCGCAGCGGCCGCGCTCGGAGTGGTCTCGCCGCCAACGGAACCCGCGCCGCTTCCGCCTCCGCCAGCGCAACCGCCCCGCGCTCTTCCGCCGTCATGCTAGCCGCGACAAGTTCACCTTGAATCGAGAGGGCCATCGCGTGTACCGTGCACAGTGCTCTTACACTTCAGCGAACCCGTCGACACAACGCATCGAACGCTTGCCGCTCGCCGCCGGAGTATCCCAATCCGTTTCAGACTCGCGTACCGTAGTGATCACGATGGTGACGCCCCCGTGTTGAACCGATTGCTCCCGGCCCTAGCATTCGCCCTACTCATCGCGCCCCACGTGCCCATGGCATCGGCGCAAGAGGGGGCGACGCCGTCGGAGACGCCGGCGACGAGTTACTGGGGCCCCATCGCATCGCCGAGCGACTCCGTCACGTCACAATTCGCGAACCGGCCGACGCCGCTTTGGGAAAAGACGCTCCTTGCGCCGTACTACATCGTCAGGGCGCCGTTTTCGCTGATCAACGCGGGCGCGCGAGAAGCGATCACGTACATGGACGAGACCGGCGCGGTGAAAAAAGTGCAGAAGCTTCTCGGGCCACAGCAGGGACCGTTCGGGCTGATGCTCAACGTCACATCGGGCAGTCTCACCGGGCTCGGCGGCGGCATCACCGCATATCACGACGCGTTCTTCTCGCCGAAGAATCGCTTTCGCCTCGGCCTTCAGTCGAGCCAGAACGGCCACCATCGCGCGACGACCGGCGTCACGATCCCGGTCTCCGCGCGCGACGACCTCGAGTTTGGAGCGGGCTATCGGATGCGGCCGAACACGCGGTTCTTCGGTATCGGCCCCGACACCGACGCGTCGGACGAATCGTTCGTGCGGAACGAAACATCGTGGTTCGGGACGAGCTTCAAGCACCGCATCGCGGGCCATGCGTTCGTCGAGGCGGGCGCGCTCTACTCGCTCGTCGGTACGCGCGGGCCGCGCAGCAAAGACGACCCGACGATCGACGAGCAGTTCGCGGGGCGGCTGCCGGCGGGCCACCGCGAGCGCTCCGACGGCGTCACGCTCAGCCTTGCGCTCATCCACGACGACACGAAAGAGACGGGCCGGCCCGAATCCGGCGGTGTGCGTACGCTCAAAGCCGGCCACTTCAAGAGCACCGACGGTTCGGAGGTCGCGTTCTGGAACTATCGCGGCGAGTTTCAGCAGTTCATCCCGCTCTGGCACACGAAGCGCGCGTTTGCGCTCCGCGGCTTCGCATCGTGGCTCGAAAACACGGGCGATGACGAGATCCCGTTCCAGCGGCTCATGACGAACGACGACCCCGACCTACTGCGCGGCTACAAAGATACGCGGTGGACCGACCGCGGGATGATCGCGTTCTCGAGCGAGTACCGGTGGCCCGTGTGGAACGAGAAATTCATCGATCGCGCGGGGCTCGACATGTACGTGCTCGCCGACGTCGGACAGGTGTTCGGCGACGCCGACGAGATTTCACGCAGGAACATGACCGACTCGTGGGGCCTCGGACTTCGGCTGATCGGGAACAAAGGCTTCGTCGGCCGCATCGAGTACGCGACGAGCAACGAAGAATCCGTCCTCCGCGTGCGCGCGGATCAAGTCTTCCAGTTCGCGAAGAATGGAATCTATCATGGCCGCAATCCGATCCCGGTTCGTTAGCGTGCGTGCGCGTGCGGGGGCCGCCGTGCGCCGTGCGTGCACGAACGCGGCGACGCTCGTCGCGCTCGCGACGTTCGCCGCAGCGGGCGCCGCCGACGCGAGGCCGCATCTCGTCGACGCGCCGCCCGTTTGGTACGACGACGATGCGCACGATGTCGCGACCGAACCCGCCGAGCGCTCTCCGAACATTCTGTGGGACGGCATCGACGATTCGGTGGGACGCCCGCTCGTGCGCGCGTTCAACCCGGTGCGTGCCATTCGGCGGGTCGGATCGCTCTTCGGCGGCGACCACGTGCCCGCGGCGCGCGACATCAACACGCTCGACGAAGCGCTCAACTCGACGTGGTTCACGAATCGCATCGGCCTTTACCCGATGACGCCCGCCGAGGTGGCGCGCGGCCCCGGCAGCGGCAAGGGCCCCGACAAGAGCGCGCCATGGACCGTCGTCGCCGCGAAGACGCAAGGGGTAACGCCCGGCTTCAATGTGAAAGACGCGACCGGCGCCGTCTACGTCATCAAGTTCGATCTGCCCGAGTACGACGGCCTGACGATTTGCGCGGGCGTCATCGCGTCGCGCCTCGCCTACGCGTCGGGGTACTTCACGCCTGACGACTCTCCCGTCGAATTTCGCCGCGAGGATTTGCGGCTCGGCGAGAAGGTTTCGATCAAGGAGGGCGGCGGCAAGAAGCGGCCGATGACAGAGGCCGATCTCGACGCGATCCTCGCCCGCGTCGCGCAGACCCCGGACGGAACCTACCGCGCGATCTCGAGCAAGTTCCTCAGCGGAAAACCGATCGGGCCGTTCAACTTTCAGGGGCGGCGCAAGGACGACCCCAACGATCGCATCAATCACGAAGACCGGCGCACGCTGCGCGGGCTGCGGATTTTCTCGGCGTGGGTGCAGAACTTCGATACGAAGCAAGGGAACACGCTCGACACGTTCGTCGAAGAGGACGGGCGCCACTTCGTGCGGCACAACCTGATCGATTTCACCGCGACGCTCGGCGCGGGCGGGCGCGGACCCGTGGCGCGCTACGGGCACGAGTACACGCTCGACTTCGCGTCGACGAGCGCGCGCATCCTCACGCTCGGTTTGCGCGAAAACGGCTGGCGCCGGCTCACGCGCCCCGCGGGGATGAGCGAGATCGGCTACTTCCAGACCGAGGTCTTCGGCCCGTACGAGTACGAACCGATTCAACACAACAGCGCGTTCGACAACATGACCGACCGCGACGCGTACTGGGCCGCGAAGATCATCTCGGCGTTTACGGACGAGCACATCGGCGCGGTCGTCGCCGAGGCGCGCTACCGCGATCCCGCGGCGGCCGCGTACATGGCGAAGACGCTCGCCGAGCGGCGCGACAAGCTCGCCCGCGAGATCTTCGACCGCTCCGCGCCGCTCGACTTCTTTCAGGCAGACGGCGGCGTCGTCGGCTTCCGCGACATCGGCATCGAGCGCGGGATCTATCGCGACGAGCCGGTGAAGTACCGCGCGCGCTGCGCGGCCGTCACCGCCGATCGCGATGCCGCGTCGTGGTCGTCGTGGGTCGAGTCGACGCGCAGCACGATCTTCGACCTCACGCAGACGCCCGCCGTCGAAACACTCGCCGCCGCACCGGCTGCACGCTATCCGTTCGTCGCCGTCGAATGCCAAGTCGATCGCGGCGACGGGTGGAGCAACCCCATCACCGCGTACGTCGCGCGCGCAAGCCAGCGCCTCGTCGCGGTCGATCGCTAAGCCGGGAGGCGAGTCCAATGGAGTCAACCGACTCAATGCGCAAGAAGAACGTGATCGAGCGTGTGCTGAGCCTCTTCACGGAGATGCGCCCCGGCGAGGCGGGCACCGCACTCCTCCTCACGCTCAACGTCTTCCTGCTGCTGACGACGTACTACATCATCAAGCCGGTGCGCGAGGCGCTCATCCTCGCGGGGGGCGGCGCGGAGGTCAAGAGCTACGCCGCGGCTGGGCAGGCGCTCCTTCTTCTCGGCGCCGTGCCGATCTACGCATTGCTTGCGAGCCGCTTCTCGCGCCGCAAACTCATTAACACCGTCACGATCTTCTTCATCGGGTGCCTCGCCGCGTTCTACATTCTCGCGAAAGCCAACACGCCGCACATCGGCGTCGTCTTCTTCCTGTGGGTCGGCATCTTCAATTTGATGGTGATCGCGCAGTTCTGGTCGTTCGCGAACGACGTCTACACGCCGGATGAAGGAAAGCGGCTCTTCGCGATCGTCGCGTTCGGCGCGTCGCTCGGCGCCGTCCTCGGAAGCGTCATCACGAAATACATGACCGGCATCCTCGACGTGAACGAACTCCTGCTGCTTGCGGGCGCGATTCTCTTTGCGAGCCTGGTCATCACGAACCTCGTCGATTCGCGCGAACGAGGGAAGGCCGCGGTGCGTGCCGCCTCCAAATCCGCCGTCGCGGATGCGGACGCGCCGATCGGCAAGAACGGCGCCTTCGGTCTCGTCCTTAAGAACCGCTACCTCTTTCTCATCGCACTCATGATTCTGTTTCTCAACTGGGTGAACACGACGGGCGAATACATTTTGGGCCGCACCGTGGCGGACGCCGCCGCGAAGGCGGTCGCGGCCGGCGCCGCTGGCGTGGTCGACGAGAAGGAGTTCATCAAGAATTTCTACGCCGAGTTTTTCGGCGTCGTGAACCTTGTCGGGCTTCTCGTGCAGCTCTTCCTCGTGTCGCGCATTCTCAAGTACCTCGGCGTGCGCATCGCGATTCTCTTCCTGCCGGTGATCGCGCTCGGCGGCTACGGCCTGCTCGCGTTCTACCCGATCCTCTCGGCCGTGCGCTGGGCGAAGACCGCCGAGAACGCCACCGACTACTCGCTGCAGAACACCGTGCGCAACGTCCTCTTCCTCCCGACGACGCGCGAGCAGAAGTACAAAGCGAAGCAGGCGATCGACACGTTCTTCGTGCGCGCGGGCGACGTGCTCTCGGCGGCGCTCGTCTTCGCGGGAACGAACTGGCTCGCGTTCAAGACGCAGCAGTTTGCGATGGTGAACATCGCGCTGGTCGTCGTGTGGCTCGTGCTCGCGGTGATGATCGGCCGCGAGAGCCGCAAGCTCGCCGCGGCCGCCACTGCGTAACCGCGCCGCGCGCGCGACCGCAATCAATACTCACAAAAAAAGCCGGCGGAGACGCCGGCTTTTGTCAGACTTCGATTCGCGAACTGGCGAGCTTCGCGCGGTTACCGCGTCGCGTAGATCGACTTGATCTTGCCCCACGAGCCCGGCTCGGTGGCGTTCGTCCCCTGCATGATCGTGTACGAACGCGTGTAGATGCGGTCGCCCGAGGGTTCCTCGCTCGCGTTCGCGGCGTTGCCGGCGACGTAGAACGTTACGGTCGGCAGGTTCGGCGCAACCCAATCGAAGGTCCATCCCGGCGAAACGTCGGGAGCGAAGTAGGCGCCGTCGAACGTGTGCTTGAGGTAATCGGGCTCCGGGTCGGCATTATCGGAGAGCTTCGTGACAACGGGGTCGGTCACGACGAGTTCGCCGGCCTGTTCGTCGCCGACATTGAGGACGGTGAGCTCAAAGCCCCAGCGCATCTGACCCGGATCGGAGAGCGCGACCATCAGCGTGTACGTGCTACCGGGCACGAACGTGGTCGGCAGATTGAGAATTTCGAGATTGCCCGCGCCGGTGTTCGGCGGAGAGTCGAAGTGGCAAATCGTGCAGTCGAGGCCGAGGGGCGGGTTGCCGGCGTAGCCGTCGTCCGGGCCGTTCGCGCTGCCGAAGGCGAAATCGCCGAACGCCATCGTGAGGAGGAATAGCGTTAACGCGCTCACGACGAAAGAAGAGGCTAGAAGGGGGATTCCCCTCACTCGAGCGCCGCTTCGCATGGTGTGACTCCTTCTTGATGATGTCGGGCGATCGGGTTAGTGGGCTTTCGCCCGGGGGTCGGAGCCGTTGCGGTTCCAACGAAAGTGCGGCCAGTGTACTCCTCGGCTCTTTTGATTTCCACTGGAAAGTTGGCAGGCCGCGCCCCGCGGCGAAGCGAATTCACAAACTAGAGACCAACTGCGCGGCACCTCAAACGCTCGGCGAGTTTCCCAAGTCTGCGCCCTTTCGCGCGAACCTTCACCAAACTGGTCTGATTCTTGTTAGCGGGATTCTGCGCGGACGAACGTGGCGATCCGCGCGCGCGTCGCCCCAATCCCGAGGAGAAAAGATGAAAGACACGCTCGTTCGCGATGCCCTTGCCGGTCCGATCGTTTCGGTCACGCTCAACGCGTACGCGCGCAAGCCGCTCCTCGCGAAGGAGGGCGCGCTCGAACTGATGCGCGTGACGCTTCTCTACTACCGGCCGCAACTCCGGTACGCGCTCTTCGGATTCGTCGGGCTGCCCGACCGCATCCATCTGCTCATGCGTCCGTCTGCGACGATCGGCATCGAGAAGACGCTGCGCGAGCTGAAGGCGAACTACTCGCGGAAGTACCACCAGTTCTACCGGCGGCACGGCTCGGTTTGGCAGCCGAAGTACTTCGTGCGCGAAGTGAACCCGCGGCCCTACGCGGGGCGGCTACCGGGCTTAACGAGCGGAACGCCGCGCGCGCAGAGGGGGCAGGCGTCGGCGGAATAACGCGGGACATCGAGCGTCACGAGTGTGAAGACCGGTATGCCGGGATGAAAGGCGCCGTCGGTGCGGTTGACGATCGCGCCGACCGCGACGGCGGTGGCGCCGGCAGCCTCGACGACCTCGCGGAGTTCGCTCACCGACCCGCCGGTCGTGAGCACATCCTCGACGAGGAGGAGGCGCTCCCCCCGCGCGACCTCGAAACCGCGGCGCAGCGCGAAACGCTTCTCCTCGCGTTCCGCGAAAATGAAGCGAACTCCGAGCGCGCGAGCGACTTCGTGGCCGATGATGAGTCCGCCGAGTGCCGGCGCGGCGACGGCATCGATGGCGATGGAGCGCGCAAGGGCCGCGATTCCCGCACCGAGCGGCTCGGAGCGAGCGGGATGCTCGAGCGCTCGCGCGCACTGGATGTAGCGGTCGCTGTGCGCGCCCGACGAAAGGCGAAAGTGGCCGGAGAGAATCGCGCCGGAAGATTCGAGGAGTGCGAGGGCTTCGGGCGCGGCGAGGGGCGCGCTCATGGGGCGGCGGCTTCGACCTCGGCGGCGAACGCGAGAAACGCGTCGCGCGGCGAGGGCGCCGCGACGATCGGGCGGCCGACGACGAGGATGTCGGCGCCCTCGGCGATCGCCTCGGCGGCCGTGAGCGTGCGGCGCTGATCGTCGGCCGCGCCACCGCGCGCGCGAATGCCGGGTGTCACGAGAAGGGCTTCGGGCCCGAGCGCCGCGCGTAGCGCACGGGCTTCGAGCGGCGAGCAAACGATACCGTCGATCGCTTCCGCGCGCGCCAGGCGCGCGAGGCGAAGCGCAAGCGCCGCGGGCTGTGCGTCGGCAGGTTCGAGCGCTTCGTGCAGAAGTGCGGCGTCGAGGCTCGTGAGCACCGTGACGGCGAGGAGTCGCGGCGCCGCGGGGCCGGGCGTGATCGCGGCGCGCGCGGCGCGCAGCATCGCGCGTCCGCCCGACGCGTGCAGCGTCAGCAGCGTCACGCCGTGGCGCGCCGCCTCGGCTACCGCCGAGGCCACGGTCTGCGGGATGTCATGAAACTTCAGATCGAGGAAGACCTGCTTGCCGCGATCGCGAAGCGCGGCGATCACGTTGGGGCCGTCCTCCGTGAAGAGCGCGGGGCCGATCTTGTAGAGCCGTCCGGGGTCGCCGATGTCGTCGGCGAGTTGAAGCGCCGCGCGCGCGCCGAGGCCGTCGAGCGCGATCGCGATGCGCGCGCCCGCGCCGGCGTCCGCGCGCGAGGCGGCGGGGCGCGCTTGCGGCGCGCTCAATATTCGTCTCCTGTCTTTTGCTCGACCGCCGTCGTATCGCCCGGCGGGAACCGGAACGTGACGGTGACACGGTCGACTCCGCGCGGCGGCGTGAACGTCGAGCGCAGCGCGGCCTCGATCGCCGCGCCGTTGAGTTCGACGTTTTCGGTTTCGACAACCTGCGCGTCGAGCACGTTGCCCGACAGGCCGACCATCACTTCGACGCGTACCTTTCCGACGAGTCCGAGGTCCTGCATCTCGGACGTGTAGTGCGGCTCGGCGAGCGTGAGCGGGCGCGGAGCGAGAAGGTCCATCGGATTCTGGGCTTCGTCCGGGTTGCGCGTGGCCGCGTTGATGCTGTCGCCCGGGAAGAGGCCCATCATCGGATCCTCGAAACCGGGCGGCGTGGTCAGCGAGTCGCGAATCGCCGCCGCGGCGGCCTGCGCTTCGGCCTCGCGAACATCGTCGCGAACGTCGGTCCCCGCACGCGCTCCTGCCCCCGGCGCCGGCCAGGCGATGCTGGCAGCGACGAGCGAATCCGCGTCGAGTTCGGGAAGCGCGACGTCCATGCCGAGGGCGAGGGCGGCGCCGCGCGCAAACTCGGTTTCGCCGTACTCGGCTAGGATGCGCCAGTAGAGCGAGTCGGCATCCGCGGCGCGTTCGAGGCGATTGCCTCGAATCCACGCGATCGCAAGGAGCGCGCGCGCTTCCTGCGACGAGCCGGGGAACCAGCGCGCCACCGTCTCGTACGCCGCAAGCGCTTCGTCGGTGCGCCGCAGATCGAGCAGTTCGACCTCGCCGATCTCGACATAAATCGCGGCGAGATCCTCGCGGCCAGCGCTATCGGCAAGCGCGACGAGGCTCGCGAGGCTGTCGGGCGAGAGAGTCGCGAGGTATTGCGTGCTGCTGACGGCGGGGGTCGTGTCCGCGGCGGCGGAGTCGGCGGATGCGAACGCCGAGTCGCCCAACGCGAACGCGTCGGTCTCTGCGTCCGGATAATCGGCGGCCCCGCCGATGTCGTCCGTCGGGACGACGCCCGGTGCATCCGGCGGCGGCGTGTTCGCGCGGGCCTCGCGCGCGGCGCGCGCGCGCTCGAGGAACGCACCCATGTTCGTTGTGTCCGCCGGCTCGGTCGCGTCCGGAGTCCCCGCGCGCGGCGCGTCCGCACGGTTCGCGACCGGGGCGACCGCGCTGTCCGGATGCGCCGCCTCACGAAGGCTATCGGAGGATGCTCCGTTCGCGCGCAAGCTATCCGCGCCCAGAGCGCCCGCGGTTGCAAGAGCGCTATCGGCCGGCACGAGCACGGCGCCCGCGCTATCCGCTGGCGTCACGGGCGTCTCGGGTTCGGGCACCAGCTCGGGTTCTTGCGCCGCCGCCGCGACTCGCTGCAGGCGCGTCGCAAGCCGGTCGTCGAGCGCGAGGCGCTTCGCGAGCACGCGCGCCCGCTCCTTCGCGCGCGGCCCCTGCGGTATCTGCCCCGAATGGACCGAGACGGAATCGAGCGCCCCGCGCGCGCGCTCAAGATCCGCGTCGCGGTCGTAGAAGATGACGCCCTTCTCGTACTGAGCGCGCGCCGCCGCCTCCGTGCGCGGGAAGCGAAGCGCGAGTTCCTCGAACGCGGCGACCGTCGACGAATCGTCTCCCGCCTCCTGCACGATGAGCGCCAGATTGAGCGAGATCTCCGCGGAGTCGCGAACGTCGGTCGCGCGCGCGATCAGCGATTCGTAGACCTCGCGCGATTCGTCGAGTCTTCCCTCTTCGCGGAGGCACTCGGCGACGGCGAGCCGCACCTCGCGATACCCCTTCCAGTCGGCGCGAGGGCTCGTCTTGAGCCGCTCGTAAACCTCGCGCGCCTTCGCCGGGTTTCCGCGGGCCAGTTCGATCGCACCGAGCGTGTGAATCGCCGTCTTGCGCAGAGGATGCTTGTACGCGCCCGCAACGAATAGGTCGAGTTCGGCAGCGGCGGCGGCGCTGTCGCCGGCGGCGAGGCGCGCGCGTCCGAGGTAGTAGTGCGCATCGAGCGCGAGATCCTTGCGCTTCGTATCGGCCGCGGCCGCCTCGAGCGCGGGAATCGCACTCGCCGGCGTCCCCTCTTCGAGATGCGCCACGCCGATCTGCAGCCGCGCGTCGGGAACCAGCTCGCTGTTCGGATAGAACTCGAGAAGCTCCTCGTACTTTCGAAGTCCCGTCGCATATTCGCCGCGGGCGATTGCGCACTTCCCCATCATGAGCAGCGCGTCATCGACCCAGCGCGAGTCTTGGTAGTCCGTGAGAATCTTCGCGCACTTCTTCATGCATTTTTCGTAGAGGTCGAGCGCGCGCTTCGAGATTCGCGGCCCGGCTTCGCCCGCGGCTTCGCCCGGCCTGCCGGCGGAAGAGTGCGGCGCGCCGGAGGTCTCGAGCCGCGCCTTCTCGGCTTCGTCGAAGTGCTCGCGCGCGTGATAGAACGTGTTGAAGTACGCGCAGCCGGGGCCGAATGCCAGCGCGGCGAAGCACAGGACGACGACAACCGCGCGCACGTTCATGCGCGCGCTTCGGCGGCGTCGCCGAACGCGCCGGCACCGCGCCCCGGCACGATCTGCCCGTCGCGAAGCCGCACCTCGCCAGCGACGAAGACCATCGCGACACGCCCCGATAGCTCGCGCCCGACGAACGGCGAGTTCTTCGAGCGCGTCTCGAACGCCGCGGCGTCCACCCGCCACGTCGCGGCGGGATCGAAGAGCGTCACGTCCGCCATCGCGCCGGGCGCGAGCGTGCCGAGCGGAAGGCCGAGCGCGCGCGCCGGTCCCGCGGTCATGCGCTCAACTGCCGCGGCGAGCGAGAGCCGCCCGCGCGCAACCAGCTCCGTCATCACGAGCCCGAGCGTCGTCTCCAATCCGACGAGCCCGAACGGGGCGCGGTCGAACTCGAGATCCTTCTCGAACGACGCGTGCGGCGCGTGATCCGACGCGATCGTGTCGAGCGTGCCGTCGGCGAGGCCCGCGATGATCGCCTCGCGATCCGCCGCCGTGCGAATCGGCGGGTTCACCTTGTAATTCGTGTCGTAGCCCGCAAGAGCTTCGTCGGTCAGCGTGAAGTAGTGCGGCATTGACTCCGCAGTGACGCGCACACCGCGCCGCTTCCCCTGCCGCACGAGTTCGACGCCGCCCGCCGAGGAAACGTGCGCGACATGCAGCCGCCCGCCCGTGAATTCGGCGATCGCGATGTCGCGCGCGATGATCACTTCTTCCGCGATGCACGGCCAGCCGCGCAGTCCCAGGCGCGTGCTCATCGCGCCGTCGTTCATGACGCCGCCGGCAGAGAGAGACTTGTCTTCGCAGTGCGAGATGAGCGGCACGTCGAACATGCGCGCGTACTCGAACGCGCGCCGCAGAAGCCCCGCGCGTTCGACCGAATCGCCGTCGTCGGAGAACGCGACCGCGCCCGCGGCGACCATCTCGCCGATCTCCGTGAGGCGCTCGCCCGCGCGGCCGACCGTGATCGCGCCAATCGGGAAGACGCGCGCAAGCCCCGCCTCGCGCGCCTTCGCCGTCACGAATCGCACGGCGCCCTGATTGTCGAGCGCGGGCTCGGTGTTCGGCATACACGCGACCGCCGTGAAGCCGCCGGCAATCGCCGCGCGCGCGCCGCTCTCGATCGTCTCTTCGTCCTCGCGCCCCGGTTCGCGCAGGTGCACGTGAACGTCGATCGCGCCCGGCATCAGCACGAGCCCCTTCGCGTCGATCACCTCCGCGCCCGACGCCGACGCGCCGCGCTCCGCGACGCGCGCGCCATCGATGAGAAGATCGCCCACTTCGTCGCGCCCCGTCGCGGGGTCGACGATTCTCGCGCCTCGAATGAGCCTACGCTGCGGCACCCGACTCGCCTCCTGCCAACAAGTAGATGACGGCCATACGCACCGCCACGCCGTTCGTGACTTGATCGAGGATCACCGAGTTCGGTCCGTCGGCGACCTCCTGCGAAATTTCGACGCCGCGATTCATCGGCCCGGGATGCAGGACGAGAATGCCCGGCTTTGCGCGCGCCAGCCGCGCCTCGTTGAGCCCGAAAAGCGCCGAGTACTCGCGCAAACTCGGCAGAAGATTCTCGTGCTGCCGCTCGCGCTGAATCCGCAAGACAATGACCGCGTCCTTTCCTTCGAGCGCCGAATCGAGATCGTGGTTCACCGCGACGCCAAGCGCATCGAGCCCCGGCGGCACGAGCGTCGGCGGCGCGCACACCGTCACGCTCGCGCCGAGCTTCGTCAGCCCCCAGATGTTGGAGCGCGCCACGCGGCTGTGCAAGACGTCGCCGACAATTAACACGCGCAGCCCGCCGATCTTCCCGAGCCGCTCCTTGATCGTGAAGAGATCGAGCAGCCCCTGCGTCGGATGCTCGTGATGTCCGTCGCCCGCGTTGACGACGGTTGCGTCGATCTGTCGCGCGAGCACCGCCGGCGCGCCGCTCGAGAAGTGCCGGATAACGACGAAGTCGAGCCGCATCGCCTCGAGATTGCGCACGGTATCCAGAAGGCTCTCGCCCTTTTCGACGCTCGACTGCGTCGCACCGACGGAGAGCGTATCCGCCGAGAGCCGCTTCTCGGCCAGCTCGAACGACGCGCGCGTCCGCGTCGACGGCTCGAAGAACAAATTGAGAATCGTCTTGCCGCGAAGGATCGGGACCTTTTTCACCTCGCGCTGCGAAATCTCTTTGAACGCGAGGCTCGTCTCGAGAATCAGTTCGATCTCCGACCGGGAGAGGTCTTCGAGCCCGAGGAGATCCTTGCGGTCGAGCCTCATTCGGGCGGGCGCTCCGCGAGAAGCACGCGATCGGCGCCGTCCTCCTCGACGACCTGCACGGCGATCACCTCGCGCTGCGACGTCGGAATCAGTTTACCGATGTAGTCCGCTTGAATCGGCAGCTCGCGATGTCCGCGATCGATCAGCACCGCGAGTTGAATCGAGCGCGGCCGCCCGAAGTCGATGATCTCGTCGAGCGCCGCGCGCACCGTGCGCCCCGTGTAGAGAACGTCGTCGACGAGCACGAGGTTCTTGTCCGCGACGTCGAACGGAATCTCCGTCGTGCCGACGACGGGCTGGTGCGCGATCGTATTGAGGTCGTCGCGATAGAACGTGATGTCGAGGATTCCGATCGGAACGCGCACCTTCTCGATCGCGAAGATCTCTTCGTGGATGCGCGACGCGAGGTGCGCACCGCGCCGGCGAATCCCGAGAATGCCGAGCGTGCTCGTGCCGCGATTGCGCTCGAGAATCTCGTGCGTGATGCGAAGAAGCGCACGCCGGATCTCTTCGCGGTCGAGAAGCTCGCGCTTGGGGTTGGACGCGTCAGCCATCGTCGCTCTGCCTCCCTTCGTGTGAGACCGCCGGCCGCCCGCGAGCAGCCATCACTTCTTCGTACGCCGCGCGCGCGCCGACACGCTCCGGCCGCACGCGCCACCCGCGCCGCGCGAGTTCCGCCAGGAGCCGCGACGTGCCGGGCGGCGAGATCCCGGCCGCGGTGAGCCGGCCCGGCGTTTCGAGAAGCGCGTTCATCGCGCCGTCGTACGCGACGCGTCCCTCGTCGAGCACGATCGCGCGTTTCGCGCGGCGCGCCGCAAGCTCCGAATCGTGCGTCGCAACGACGACCGCCGTCCCGCGCTCGGCGAGCGAGATCATAATCTCTTCGAGCCGTTCGCGTCCCGCGCGATCGAGGCCGATCTCCGGCTCGTCGAGCACCACGAGCTTCGGCTCCAGCGCCAGAATCCCCGCGAGCGCGACGCGCCGCCGCTCGCCGTCCGACAGCGACCACGGCGCGCGCGCGTGCTGCTCCGGCGGCACGCGGCAGAGGTCGAGCGACGCCCGCGCGAGCCGGCGCGCCTCGTCCGCCGACGCACCCGCGTTGCGCGGCCCGAACGCGACATCCTCGAGCGTTGTCTGGGCGAAGAGTTGAATCTCGGGAAACTGGAACAGGAGCCGGGCGGGAGCGGTGCGACGCGCGTTCCCGCTCGAACCCGGCACACCGTACACCAACTCCCCCTTCGAAGGCGAGAGGACTCCCGCGAGAATCTGCGCGAGCGTCGATTTGCCGGAGCCCGAGCGGCCGAGGAGCGCGACCGACTCGCCGCCGCGCACGGTAAGCGAGACGCCGTCGAGCGCGCGACGCACCGCGGGCGTGCCGCGATCGTATTCGTAGACGACGTCGCGCAGCTCAGCGAGGCTCATCGGGCGTCTGGCTCCGTACCCCGGGGATCGTGGCGACTCATGACGTCCCGCGCCCCCCCGCGCGGTTCGAGCCGACTCATGCTCCGGGTCGCGCGGCGACGCGCGCCTCGTCGAGAAACCGCGCCATCTCGATCGAATCGAGCGACGGGCCGGGATCGATCTCGCACGCGCGCAGGTACGCGGCGACGCGCGCGACCGCCGACACGGCAAGCCCCGCGTCCTCGAGCAGATCGAGCGAGTGCGGCACGTCGGCGCGCGCGACCTCGCCGGCAATCGTTCCGCCGTACAGAATCACGATGCGATCCGCCGTTCGCGCCTCCTCGAAATCTTGCGTCGCCCAAAGAACCGCCATCTCGGCGTCGCGCTGCGTGTCGGCGATGAGGCCGCGCACGTCCGCGCGGTGCTCGGCGTCGAGAAGCGAGAGCGATTCGTCGATGAAGAGGAAATCGGGGCGCGGAGCGATGGCCGCGGCGAGGCCGAGGCGCGCGCGTTCGCCGCCGGAGAGCGCGAGCGGCGAATCGGCGCGGCGCGCCGACAGGTCGAACGCGGCGAGAAGCTCGTCGACGCGCGCGAGCATGTCGGGGCGCTGCCACGCCAGGTTCTCGAGCCCGAACGCAATCTCGCGCTCGACCGTCGGCGCGATCAGCGTGAGATCCGGGTTCGAGAAGAGGACGCCGATGCCGGCACGTGCGGCGCGGCGGCCCTCGTCGGTGGCAACGTCGATCCCGTCGAACTCGACGCGGCCGCGCTCCGGGGAAAGCAGCGCCGCGAGCACGCGCAAGAGAGTCGTCTTGCCGGAGCCGTTCGCGCCGACGAGCGCAACCGACTCGCCGCGCGCGAGCGCGAACGTGATGTCGTTGAGAACGAACTGCGGTGGCGCGGACTTGTCGCCCCGCGCGGCGGCGGGCGGGGCGAAACCGACGGAAACCCCTTCGGCGCTAATCATGAGTCGCGGCCGCGTTCAGGCGAGGCGGCGCATCACCGACTCGTAAACTTCGAGAAACGGCAGCCCCCTCTCGCGTGCGATGCGGCGGCAATCTTCGTACTCGGGGCGCGCGCGCAACGGCCGCCCGTCGAGAAACGGAATCTTCACGCGAACGCTGCCCCACTCGGTGTCGATCGTGCGCTCCTCGCGCGGCAGCGAAAGCCGGCGTGTTTCGCGCACGCGCACGCCGAGCGTCGGCGTGTCGACGAGGAGCGTGCGCGACACAGCGCCCACGCGTTCCGCATCCACGAGCGCCGAAAGCAAGAGCGCCGGCCGCCCCTTCTTCATCTGAATCGGCGTGACGAAGAAATCGCGCGCGCCCGCGGCGAACACGCGCTCGAAGAGAGGCTCGACCGCCTGCGGATTCATGTCGTCGACGTTCGTTTCGATCAGGAAGAGCGTTTCCTCGTGCAGCGCGTCGTCGGTTTCGGCGACGACGATGCGGAGAACGTTCGCGATTTCTTTCGGATCGCGCGAGCCGCAGCCGTAGCCGATTGCGAGCGGGCGGAAGACCGGCGGCGCGTCCGGCGACGCGAGGCTCACGAGAAGCGCGGCGCCCGTCGGCGTCGTCATCTCGTAGCGGTTCGCGGTCATGCGCACGGGGCGGCCGCGCAGAAGCGCGAGCGTCGCCGGCGCGGGGAGCGGGATCACGCCATGCGCGGCGCGCACCTCGCCCTGCCCCTGCGGCACCGCCGAATGAAACGCGCGCTCGATGCCGAGCAACTCGAACCCGACGACCGTGCCGACGACATCGACGATCGCGTCGACCGCGCCCACCTCGTGAAAGTGGACCTGCTCCGGCGGCATGCCATGGATCTCGCCTTCGACGACGGCTATCGCCCGAAACGTCTCGATCGATTTCTCCTTCGCGCGCGGCGAAAGGCCGCTGTGCGCGATGATCGCTTCGATTTCGCGGAGGCCGCGGTGGGGTTCGTGGTGCGAGTGTTGATCGCGGTGCGTTTCGTCGTGGGTGTGCGAGTGTGCGTCGCGAGGCGCGTCGTCGTGCGAGTGTGTGTGCGAATGATCGTGGTGGCCGTGCGCGTGCTCGTGGTCGTGATGCGCGTGCTCGTGCGGCTCGTGCGTGTGCGCGCGATGCGCGTCGCCGCCGCCAACGACGCGCGCCGCGATACCGCCGATGCCGTGGCGGCTCGTGCGCTCCGCCTCGACGCGCACGCCCGGCAGCCCGAGCGACGCGATCGCCGCGTCGAATGCATCGCGCGGCACACCCGCCGCCAAGAGCGCGCCGAGAAACATGTCGCCGCTCGCGCCGCCGACGCAGTCGATGACCGCGATTCTCACGCCGAGGAGCCGCCGCGCGGCGCGAGAATCCGAAACGCCGCGCACGCCGCGCCGAATCCGTTGTCGATGTTCGTGACGGTGATGCCCTGCGCGCAGGAGGTGAGCATGCCGAGGAGTGCCGCGATCCCGCCGAGCGACGCGCCGTAACCCGCGCTCGTCGGCACCGCGATCACGGGCGCCGCCGCGATTCCGCCGACGACGCTCGCGAGCGCGCCCTCCATACCTGCGACGACGATGATCGCGTCCGCCGCAAGCAGCCGCTCGCGATCCGCGAGCACGCGATGGATCCCGGCGACACCGACGTCGTACGCGCACTCGCTCCCAACGCCGAGCCCTTCGAGCGTTGCGCGCGCCTCCTCAGCGACCGGAACATCCGCGGTGCCGCCCGTGACGATCATCGCGCGCCGCGCGACCTTCAAAGACCCCGGCGCGATGCGCAGCACGACGCGCCCCTTCGCGTTGTGCGTCGCGCCCTCGATCTCGCGCGTCATGCGCGCGGCCAGCTCCGGCGAAACGCGCGTCGCGATCAGCGTCGTGCCCGCCGCGACGATCCGCTTCGCGATCTCGAGCGCATCCTCCGGCGCCTTCGCGTCGCAAAGAATCGCCTCGGGGAATCCCTGCCGCAGCGTGCGGTGATGGTCGATGTTCGCGAACGCGAGCGGCTCGTACGGCAGGTCTTTCAGCTTCGCGAACGCGGCGTCGACGTCGAGCTGCCCCGCCGCGGTCGCGCGCAAAACCTCAAGAACAAACGAGGGGTTCATCGGCGGCGGCCTCCGTTCCGCGTTCCTGATCGGCGAGGTACTCGAGAAGCATCGCGCGCACCTCGTCGAGGCGCGTCGTCGTGAAGATTCGCTCGCGCAGCTTTGAGCCGTCGGGCATCCCCTTCGTGTACCACGCGAGTTGCTTGCGCACTGTCAGCACGCCCGAGCGCTCACCGAACTCTTCGACTTGAAGCTCCGCGTGGCGCACCGCCATCTCGACGCGATCGCGCACCGTCGGCGCGTCGGGCCGCCGCCCCGTGTCGAGGTACTCGCGAATCTGCCGGAAGACGAACGGATTGCCGAGCGCCGCGCGCCCGATCATCACCGCGTCGACGCCCGCCTCGGTGAGCCGCCGGTACGCGTCGTCCGCCGTCGCGATGTCGCCGTTGCCGACGATCGGAATCCCCGCGCGCTGCTTCACCTCGGCGATCACGTCCCAGTCAGCCGCGCCCGAAAACATCTGCGCGACCGTGCGACCGTGAATCGTCACGGCCGAGGCGCCCGCGTCCTCGAGCGCCGCAACGACGTCGAAGATGTTCACCGTCGACGCATCCTGACCGATGCGCACCTTCACCGTCACAGGGATGTCGACCGCGTCGACGCACGCCTTCGTGATCGCGGCTGCGCGCGCCGGATCCTTGAGCACTGCCGCCCCCTTGCCGCGGCAGACGACCTTCTTCACCGGGCAGCCGAAGTTGATGTCGAGAAGATCGGGCCCGCCCTCGGCGGCGATGCGCGCGGCGATCCCCATCGACTCGGGCTCGGAGCCGAAGAGCTGAATGCCGAACGGATGCTCGTCGGGCTCGAAATGCATGAGCGCCTTCGTCTTCTCGCCGCCGCGCTCGAGGCCGTCGGCGGAAACCATCTGCGAGTAGACCATCGACGCGCCCTGCTCCTTGCAGAGCCGGCGGAACGCGGAGTTCGTGACGCCGCAGAGCGGCGCGAGGAATACCTGGCCGAGATCGGTGTCGCGGATTCGCATGCGGGCGATGTTAGCCGGTGAGGGCGACGCCTTCAACCGGCATCCCGAGATGGCCACGCGGTGCGATGCCGAAACCCTCTTCGTTTGGAGCGGCGGCGGGGCCTGTCGCGAGGCGAGGCCCCGTCCCCTCGGCACGCTCGCTCGTGCTACGCAACTCGCTCGCTGCGACTCGCGAGGGCGCGCGATCGTCGCGAGCGGGCGATCGCGGCGCGCGTGGCGCGTCCCTCGCTCGACGCACCTCTGGGGACGGGGCCTCGCCTCGCGCCACCCGCCGCGCGGTCATGAAGCGCGGAGTATCGCTTGCGTGTAGCGCAACGCCAAAATGCGCCCGCCCTAGCCGGCGGCTTGCACGTGCTCCGCGCGAGGGCCGCGCACGGACGCGCCATCACAGAGTTCGTCGTTCTTCGCTAGCTCCGCGCGCGCATTCGTGGTGTGGATCGGCGGTTGATCGTGCTCTCTGCCGTCCGTCGCGGCGGCGGGTGGCGCGAGGCGGCGGCTCGTTCCCGAGGTGCGTCGAGCGAGGGACGCGCCCGTTGCGTCGCGGTCGCGAGTCCCGCGACGATCGCGCGCCCTCGCGAGTCGCAGCGAGCGAGTTGCGTAGCACGAGCGAGCGTGCCGCGGGGACGAGTCGCCGCCTCGCGACAGGACCCGCCGCCCCACCAGCGCCGAGCCGCTACGGCATCTCCGCCAACACATCCGCAAGCGTCTCGAACGGCGTGAACGCGATCTGCTTCTCGACGGCGAAACGCGCGAGGTCACGCTTCGCGAATACACGGTCGGCGACGGGTGCCGCGCACCGATCCGAGATTCCGTCGCCGACGAACCACACCGTCTGCCCGCTCGCGCGCCGCCGCGCGATCTCCGTCGCTTTGCACGCGCCGCAGCGCCCGCATCCCGTGTCGAAGTGCGGGAACTCCGGCACGAGGCGCGCGCCGTCCTCGAACCGAATCCCATTCGCGCGCACGTCGAGATCGCCGAAGCCTTCGCGCGCCAGAATCCGCCGGATGTAGAACTCGAGCCCATCGGAGAGAATCGCGACGTCCCACTCGAGCGCGCGCGCCCGCGCGACAAGCGCGCCGAACGCTGGGTCGAGCCGCATCGGCTCGATGAACTGCTCGATGTCCGCCTGCGTCGCGCGCGCCAGCTCGCACTCTTCCGCGAGGCAGTCGCGCCCACCCAGCAGCCCCGCGTTCCACCGCCGCACGAGCGCCGCCCAACCCTCGCGGTCGCGCGCGAACCTCTTAAAAAGCGAATGCCCGACGTCGACGGGACAGATCGTCCCGTCGAAGTCGAGCAAGAGCGCGCCAGTTGGATTCGTGTTCAGATCGCCGCCGCGTTCGGCGCGCGGTTAGCCGTTACTCATCTTCGTCGTCCGGAGCCGTCAGCTTCGCCGTCCCTTCGGCCGCCTCGCGCAGCACGCCCGACGCCTCGAGCGAATCGCGATGCGTCTCGGCGATCGCGAACATTTCCTGAAGCGTCGCCGCGTGCCCGAACAGACTCACCGCCTCCTGAAGCTGGTTGTCGAGCGCAAGCCCCGTCTTGTACGCCGCCTCGTCGCCGAACAGCTTGCGGTAGACCTCGCGACGGATTCCCATCTCGACGTACTCGTTGTCGGCGTCGAAGTCCTCGTCGGTGAACTCGATCTTCTTCGACTTCGCGAGCTTCTTGAACTCGTTCAGCATCGCGCTCGTCACCTCGAAGTCCTTCCCGACATCCTTGTGCTTGCCCAGGTACGACACCGCGTACTCGAAGAAGAGACTGTTGCGCTCGAGATTCTCGGTGAGCGTCGTCAGCTTGTCCTGCTCGATGATCATGTCGGGCTCGATCCCGCCGCCGCCGCGCACCGTGCGCCCCGCGTTCGTCTTGAACTCGGGATGCGCGTTCCGCGTGCTGTCGGCGTGCTCTTCCTTCAGCACCGTGATCGCGTGCTCGTCCTTGTGAATGCTGCGGCCCGACGGCGTGTAGTACTTCGCGGTCGTCAGCTTCAGCCCCGTCTCCTTCGTGAGCGGCAGCACACTCTGCACCGAACCCTTGCCGAACGTGCTCGTGCCGACGATAAGCCCGCGGTCCCAATCCTGAATCGCGCCCGCGACGATCTCCGACGCCGACGCCGAACCGCTGTTGACCATCACGATGAGCGGATACTTCGCGTGCGGCGAATCGCCTTCGTCGACGAAGCTGTTGCTCGCGGTCCGCTTCCGTCCCTTCGTGAAGGTGATCATCTCGCCCTTGTCGAGGAAGAGATCGGACACGGACACCGCCTGGTCGAGAAGCCCGCCGGGATTGCGGCGCAGGTCGAGGACGAGCCCCTTCATCCCTTGCGCCTCGAGCTTGGCAAGCGCCGCCTCGAGATCGTCGGTCGTGCTCTTCATGAACTGCGAGCAGCGGACGTAGCCGATGCCGTCGGTGCCGGGCATCATGAACGCGTACGGAACGCTGTGAAGCTCGATGATGTCGCGCGTGATCGTGTAGTCGAGAAGGCCGTCGACGCCTTCGCGCGCGATCGAGATCGTGACCTGCGTTCCCTTCGGCCCGCGCAGCTTCTTCACCGCGTCGTCGCTCGAGAGGCCCTCGGTCGATTCGCCGTCAATTTTCAGGATCTTGTCGCCGCCCTGAATGCCCATCTGGTAGGCAGGCGTTCCTTCCATGGGCGAGATCACGGTCAGCACGCCGTCGCGCACCGCGATCACGATGCCGAGCCCGCCGAACGAACCCTGCGTGCTCACCATGAGATTTCCGTATTGATCGTTATCGAGGAATTGCGTGTGCGGATCGAGCGCTTCGAGCATGCCGTCGATGCCGGCCATGATCAGCTTGTGCGTATCGATCTCTTCGACGTAGTCGGACTCGACGCGCCGCAGAATCTGGCTGAAGAGTTCGAGGTCCTTGTAGATGTCGCCGCCGACGGCTTGGACTTTGTCGGAGAGAAAATCCTCGCCGGTCGCGAAGAGGAGGGCGAGCGTCAGGAAAAGTACGGGAAGCAGCACATCACGACGAGCCCTCATCAAACACCCCCGCGTCTTACATGGAAGGAAGTACCCATTTATTCATCGGCCGATTCGGGCGGACGTTTGAGACCGCCTGCTAAAATCGCAGCCATTCTAACGCCGACGGCTTGGGGGTTTCCACTCCCGTCTCTAGCGGATGTTCCTCGCGGAGTTTGGGCGCGGGGGGCCGATCGCCGGGGCCGGCGGGGCGAGCCGCATCGCGGCGGCTCGCCCCGCGTCGGCGCCGCGCTCGCTACTTCGCCTTCGAGGCCGAGCGCGACTTCTTGGGCTTCGGCGCCTTCCCGCGCGGTGCGTTCTTCTTCGGCCGCGACGAACGCTTCTTACCGCCCTTGCCGTACTTCGCGATGAAGTCCTCGAGCATCCGGTGCGCCTCGTCGTCCGTGAACTGCACGGGCGGCGACTTCTTGAAGTACGCCGACGCCTCGATGAGCGCGCCCGAGAGCTTGTTGTCGAGCGCGAGCTTCGCGCAACGGACCGCGTCGATGATGACACCCGCGGAGTTCGGCGAGTCCCAGACCTCGAGCTTCAGCTCGATGTTGAGAGGCACGTCGCCGAAGGTCTGGCCTTCGAGGCGGATGTACGCCCACTTGCGGTCCGTCAGCCACGCCACATAGTCGGACGGCCCGATGTGGACATTGTCTTCGCCCATGTCGTACTCGAGCTGGGACGTGACGGCGTTCGTCTTCGAGATCTTCTTCGATTCGAGGCGGCTACGCTCGAGCATGTTGAGGAAGTCGGTGTTGCCGCCGACGTTGAGCTGGCTCGTCCGGAGGAGCTTCACGCCGCGGTCGCAGAAGAGCCGCGTCAGCACGCGGTGCACGATCGTCGCGCCGACCTGCGACTTGATGTCGTCGCCGATGACCGGCAGCCCCTTCGCCTTGAACCGCTCCGACCAGTACTTCTCGCGCGCGATGAACACCGGAATCGCGTTCACGAACCCGCAGCCCGCCTCGAGAATCTGCTCGACGTACCACTTCGTCGCCTCTTCGCTGCCGACCGGAAGATAGTTCACGACAACGTCCGTGCCCGTCTCCTTCAGGATCTTGACGATGTTCTCCGTCGAGCCGGGCGCCTTCGTGATCACCTTCGAGAGGTACTGGCCGAGGCCGTCGTGCGTCATGCCGCGCGCCACCCGAACGCCGAGCTTCGGCACGTCGCAAAACTTGTACGTGTTGTTCGGCTTCACGTAGATCGCTTCGGAGAGATCGCGCCCGACCTTGTTCTTGTCGATGTCGATCGCCGCCGAGAACTCGACGTCGCGGATGTGATAGCCGCCGAGGTTGACGTGCATGAGCCCCGGCACGATCGAATCCTCGTGCGCGTTGCGGTAGTAGTGAACGCCCTGAACGAACGACGACGCGCAATTGCCCACGCCGATGATCGCGACTCGAACCTTCCCGCTCATTGTCTATCGTCCTCCGATGTCGGCTGACGCGTCGTCAGCGACCGATGCGCACTCGCGCTTACGATGGCAGCGCCGCTCCGCGCGTGCGGCGGGCGACGTGAATAATGCGTTGCACGGCAGTGAAGTGCGAGAAGACCGCGATGATCCAAATCGTAACGGCCGCGGCCTTCCATCCTCCGAGAAGCCCGATGACCAGAAGAACCAGCCGCTCCGGGCGTTCGAGCAGCCCGACGCGGCACTCTTCGCCGAGCCCCTCGGCACGGGCCCGCGTGTAACTCACGAGGAGCGACCCCGTGATCGCGAGGCACACGCCGACGAGCGTCGGCTCCGCTCGGAACCACCACGCAAGCGCGATGAAGACGGCAACCTCGGAGTAGCGATCGATCGTCGAGTCGAGGAATGCGCCGAACTTCGTGGCGGACTTCGTGGCGCGGGCAACCGGCCCGTCGAGGGCGTCGCAAATGCCGCCGGCAAGAAGAACGAGCCCGGCCGCGCGATTCGCGCCCCTCAAGATCAGAACGCTGGAAGCGATTGAAAGCAGGAAGCCAACGCCGGTCAGCACGGCCGGCGTGACCCGCGCCCGCACGAGAAGGTTCACGAGCGGATTGAATACGCGCCGTACCCGCTCCTGAAACTCCTTCTTACTCATGCGCGCCGTCCCGTCTTTGATCGTTTCCGAAAGCGCGCAGGTTAACGCTGGGTCGGGGGGCTGTCAACGCGAAAGGCTGGTGCGCACGCTGCGCTGACCGGACTCAGCGGCGCGCGATAAGCGCTCTCGCCTCTTCGATCTCGGGACGGCTGCCGTCGCCGACCTTGGTCATCGCGAGCAACTGCGCTGCGTACCGGCTTGCGTCCGCCTCGCGCCCTGCCTTCGACGCCGCGCGCGCCGCGCCGTAGAGACCGTTGAACCGCGCGGGGTAAATCGCGAGCGACGCCTGGAACTCGGTGAGCGCCTCGTCGGGTTTACCACTATCGAGGAGCGCCTCCGCGAGCAGCTCTCGTACCGGAAGCATTGCCCCGGGGCTGACGGGGTGCTTCCCGAGAGAGTCCTCGAGCGCCGCGGCCTCGCGCAGAATGCGCACCCCTTCGTCGCGATCTCCCTTCGCGAATGCGATGAGCCCGAGCGCGGCCGATCGCTGGATCCCCATCTGATCGGCGAAGTAGCGGTAGCGCGTCACGTCCACCGCACCGGCCAGCGTTTGGAGCAGGTCCGCGGCTTCGGCCGCGGCCGCGAGGTCGCCGCTTCTTGCCGCGCCCACCGCCCGCGCGAACGCGATGTGCCCCTCCGCAAACGGCAGGCTGCCCCAGAAAGGCATCGGATGCTTCTCGAGCATTGCCGCCTCTTTCCACTGCCGGCGCTCGAGCGCGAACCGCGCCGGGATCGCCCCGAAC
Source organism: bacterium (assembly GCA_046160485.1). GTDB lineage: Bacteria > Orphanbacterota > Orphanbacteria > JBJXGV01 > JBJXGV01 > JBJXGV01. The sequence continues at coordinate 105,145 of JBJXGV010000012.1, forward strand.
GCATAGGCCGCCGCGAAATCCACCTCGGGTTGCGTCTTGTGAATCGTGCTCAAACGATCGAGCACCTCCCTGGCCTTCTCATCCTGCGCGGTTTGAAGGTAGCCGTACGCGAGGTAGTCGAGCGCGTGAAGCTCTTCGTGACTCGACGCGCCGGGATGATGCGTCACTCCGTACCGATGCGCCGCATCCGCCGACGCGAGGTTGCACTCGATCGTCTCCGGCCACATCCCGAGCCGCGTGAAGATGTGCGAAGGCATGTGGAGCGCGTGAGGCACGACGGGCGCGAGGCCGGCGTACGCCATAGCGGCGGGGAGCCCGCGGCGCGCAAGCGGCGGGTAGTCGTAGCTGTGGATGAGGTAGTGGGCGAGCCCAGGATGGTTGGGCCGGACTTCATACCACTTCTCGAGTATCGCGGCCGCTTGCTTTTGATTTTCGAGTGCCGGGTCGCCCGGCGGCGCAGTCGCGAGAAGCGAAAGCGCGAAGAACGCGCTGGCGTTGACGTCCTCTGGATACGCGGCGGAGACCTTTTCGATCTCCCGCTTGAAGCAGGACGCGCGGCCCTTTGGATCCGCGAGCCCGGGGCCGTGACACGACGGAGCGACGACCGCGGTCGGGTCGGGCTCGTCGAACCCTTCGTAATACGCTTCGACCGCATGGATGTACGCCGCCTCGCGATCGCTCGTCTTTGCCGCGGCCAGCGCCTGCGCCACGGCGGCGCGCCCCGCCGCGAGCGCTGCCGAATCGGGCGCCACCCAGATCGGGTGGTAGTGCGTCATCGCGATCCCCCAGTACGCCATCGCACACTCGGGGTCTTTGCTCGCGACGCTCTCGAACACGCGCCGCGCCTCGTCGTAGAAGAACGAGTGGAGGAGCGCAAGGCCACGTTCGAATTCCGCCTGCACGGCGGGATCGCAAGTGGTAGCGAACTCGACGGAGCCGACCTCCCCGAGATCGCCGACTTCGCGCTCTTTCTCACCAACCGCGAACGCATCGTTGCCGGCGAAATTGACGATCAACGCGGTTGAGACGAGCGTCATCGCGAGGATTCTCATAGCGGCACCTCCCTGGGTTGGACGAACCGGCGCGGAGGCGATGTTGCTTGGGCTTCGTCTAAGCCGCCGCGAGCAACACGCTGAAGCTAGAGCGAGCGGAATGATACCGCCATCTCGCTGTTCGTGCCTTCCAAAGAAACTGCGTGCGACGCCCAACGGCCGTCACGATGGTCGCCGCAATCACTCGCGGTCGGCATAGCGCGTGTAGAGCTCGCGGCGCGGGACGCCGAACTCGCGCGCTGCGCGGGCGACGGCGGCGCTAGGGCGGGCGCCTTCGGCGGCGAGTTCGGCGACGCGGCGGAGGGCGGCTTCGAGTAACACGTGCGGCGCAGCGGCATCAGTGAGCGCGGCGCCTGCTGCGTCAGCAACTCCCGCGCGATCGAACGAGCTTGCGGCGTTCACCGCGCTCGCGTCGTGCGACTGACGCTTCCCATCGCGCGCACCACCACGCGCCGCACCCTCGATCCCCTCGATCACGAGCACAACCTCACCACGCGGCGCCTTCTCCGCGTATCGCGCCGCAAGCTCCGGCAGCGTCGCGCGCGCGAACTCCTCGAACATCTTCGTGATCTCGCGCGCGACGACGGCGCGGCGCTGGCCGAGCGCGGCGGCGAGATCCTTGAGCGTCGCGGCGACGCGCGTGGGCGACTCGAAGATCACGATCGTGTGCGGCTCCGCGGCGAGTCGCGCAATACGCTGGCGCCGCGCGCTCCCCGACTTCGGCAGAAACCCCTCGAAGACGTAGCGCGCTGCCTGCAAACCCGACGCGGCGAGCGCGGCCGCCGGCGCCGACGCGCCCGGGATCGGAGAGACGACGAAGCCGCCCTCGATCGCGAGCGCCACGAGGTGCGCCGCGGGATCCGAAATCCCCGGCGTACCGGCGTCCGTCACGACCGCGACGCTTTCCCCGCGCGCAAGCCGCGCGAGAATCCCCGGCGCCGCGCGCTCGCGGTTGCGCTCGTGATACGGGGTCGTCCGCGTGCCGATCCCGTAGTGCGTCAGGAGCGTCCGCGTGACGCGCGTGTCTTCGCACGCGACGACGTCGGCCTCCTTGAGGATGCGCAGCGCGCGCAGCGTGACGTCCTCGAGATTGCCGATCGGCGTCGAAACGATATAGAGCGCGCCCGCCGTCTCGCCCGCTGCGTCCGGCGCGGCGCTTCTCGCGGCGTCTCGCGCTGCATTTCCCGGATCGCGCGCCGTTCTCCGCGCCCTCGCCTTCCCAAAATCCGCTTGCACGAGCTGCCTCCGTTAACCGAGAATTGGGCGCCAGTTTCCGATCGATGAATCCCCCGACGCCGCGCTCAGCGCGCGATGCTATTCCACGCAAGGAGGCCCTGCAAGTGGTCCACGAGACACTCGTTTTCTTCGAGAACGCGATGCTTCAGTTCGACGAGGCGGCGCGCATGCTGCAGCTCTCGCAAGACCAGATCGCAGTTATCAAAGAACCGCGCCGCATCACCGAGGCGAACCTTCCGGTGCGCATGGACGACGGCTCGGTGAAACTCTTCAAGGCCTTCCGCGTGCAGCACAACATCGTGCGCGGACCCGCGAAGGGCGGCATCCGCTTCCACCAAGACGTCAACGTCGACGAGGTGAAGGCGCTCGCGTTCCTGATGACCTTCAAGTGCGCGGTCGTCGGCATTCCGATGGGCGGCGGCAAAGGCGGCGTCATCGTCAATCCGTCGACGCTCTCAAAGAACGAAATCGAGCGGCTCGCGCGGCGCTACTTCGCGGAACTCTCGAACCTCTTCGGCGAGGACAAGGACGTCCCCGCGCCCGACGTCGGCACGAACGCCGAGATCATGGGCTGGATGATGGACACGTACTCGATGCATTACGAGCGGTCGTCGCCGGCCGTGATTACGGGCAAGCCGATCGAACTCGGCGGATCTCAGGGGCGCGAAGAGGCGACGGGGCTCGGCATGCTCTTCTGCCTGCGCGAGGTCGCGAAGTGGGAGTCGATGCAGCTTGCGGGCGCGACCGCCGCGGTGCAGGGCTTCGGCAACGCCGGGTCGTGGGGCGCGCACTTCCTCTCGAAGGAAGGCCTCAAGATCGTCGCGATCTCCGACGTCACCGGCACGTACAGCTCCGAGGCCGGCATCGACATCGCCGCGGCGCGAGCGTACACGAACGCCCACAAGTCGCTCGGCGGCGCTGACAAGGAGCTCGGCTACAAGTTCAATCCCGACTCGAAGGCGGTGCTCGAGCATGAGTGCGACATCCTCGTGCCGGCCGCGCTCGAGAATCAGATTCTCGTGTCGAACGCGCCGAAGATTCGCGCGAAGATCATCGCCGAGGTCGCGAACGGGCCGATGACGAACGCCGCGCACGAGATCCTCCGCGACCGGAAGATCCGCGTGATCCCCGACATCCTTTGCAACGCGGGCGGCGTAACCGTTTCGTACCTCGAGTGGGTGCAGAACCGGATGGGCTTCTACTGGACGAAGGACAAGGTGCTCGACGAGTGCGAAGGCATCATGAAGGCCGCGACGCAGAACGTGCTCCACGTCTCCGGCGAATACAAGGTGCCGATGCGACTCGCCGCGTTCATCGTCGCGATCCAGCGCGTCGCGCGCGCCGCCGAGATGCGCGGGCTCTACGCGTAACCGCTAGCCGTTCGCCGCGCCCGCGGCGGGCCTTGCGCGCGGGCGCTTGCTGTTCGAAGGCGCGCCCGGACCTACGCGGCGCGGCTTACGAACCCCAGTCGCGAGCGTAGAGGAAGTCGTTCGTGACGGTGCGGCCCGAGATCTTCGCGATCGTCGGGAGGCGCCGCTTGAACTGCGAGCGGCGGACGAGCGTTTCGACCTTCGCGACGAACGCATCGGAGAAGCCGCGCTCGACCGCTTCCTTGCGCGTCAGACGGCAGTCGACGATGAGGAAGAGAAGCTGGTCGACCTCGTCGTAGGTGAATCCGAGATCGCCTTCGTCGGATTGCCCTTCCCACAAATCCGCGCTCGGCGGCTTTTCGATCACGCGCTCGGGGATTTTCATCTGCCGTGAGAGCGCCCGCACTTGCGTCTTGTAGAGATCGCCGACCGGGTTGACGGCGCACGCCATGTCGCCGTAGAGCGTGCCGTAGCCGAGCAGGAGTTCCGTCTTGTTCGACGTGCCGAGGACGAGCGCTGTACGCGCCGCCGAGAGGTCGTAGAGAATCGACATGCGCTCGCGCGACATCTTGTTGCCGCGGCGCACGTGCGAGGCGTCGGGCTCGGTCTCGAAGTAGGCTTCGATCTGGCGCGTGATGTCGACGGTGGCGGTGTCGAAGCCGAACTCGCGCGCGACGAGTGCGGCGTCGGCGGCGCTTGCGGGGTTCGACCGCGCGTGCGGCATGATGACGCCGAGCACGCCGCCGGGACCGAACGCGCGCACCGCGATCGCGGCGGCGAGCGCGGAATCGATGCCGCCCGAAAGCCCGAGCACGACGCGCGCGAAGCCCGCCTTCTCGACTTCGTTCTTAAGAAATGAAACGAGCACCTTCTCGATCGTCGGCCAGTCGCCGAGGAATCGCTCGCGCTCATCCGGGCGAAGCCGCGCGTGTGGTGTTGCCGCCGGTGCGCTCATCGATGCATCAGTCCTTTCGATCGCCGCCGAGAATGCGCGTCAACTCGCGAACGGTGAGGCCGAGGCGCTCGTCGCGGAAGAGCGGTGTCACCATGCGCTCGCGGCGAACGATGCGCGGATCGACTTCGCCGAAGATGACGTCCTCTTCGAAGTAGCGCGCGCGCGCGACGGTCGATCCGTCGGGCGCGACGATCTCGGAGCCGCCCCAGAAGCCGACGCCGTCCTCGAAACCGACGCGGTTCGCGTAGAGCACGTAGGCGCCGAGAAGGCGCGCGTAAGTGCGGTTCATCGTCTGCCATGTTTCCGCGGGCGCGGGCGTGCCGTGGCCCGGCACACCGCGCAGCGGCGACGCCGACGGGCAGAGCAAAATCTGCGCGCCGTCTTGCACGGCGATGTACGGGGCGGAGAGATGCCACAGGTCTTCGCAAACGAGCATCGCGACGCGGCCGAACTTCGTGTCGAACGCACGAATCGTATTCCCGCCGGCGAGGTAGCGCGCCTCGTCGAAGAGTCCGTACGTCGGCAGGTAAACCTTGCGGTGCACCGCGCGAATCGCGCCGTCTTCGATGTAGAACGCGCTGTTGTAGTAGACGTAATCCGCCGAGTCCTCGACCAAGCCGATCACGATCGAGATGCGTTTGGAGACTTCGCAGAGCGGTGCCAGCCGCGCGTCGTCCCGCGCGAGCGCGACGTCCGGCACCATGTCCTTGAGGAAGTAGCCGGTGGCGGCGAGTTCCGGGAAGAGAATCAGGCGCGCGCCGTCGTCGGCCGCACGCGCCGCCGTCGCCGCGCAGGCCGCGAGGTTCTTCTCGAGATTGCCGAGCGTGGGATTCGTTTGCGCGATCGCCGCGCGAATCGGTGCGTTCACGCCGCCACGCTCGCGGAGCGGAGAACGCGCTCGAACGCGCCGGCCGCCTGCTCCGCAGCCGCGGCGGAGACGTCGAGATGAAACACCGCGCGAAACCACGCACGCTCGACCGGCGAAATGAGCACCTTCTCGGCGCGGAGGCGTTCGATCAGCTTCGCCGCCTTCGCGGCATCCGGCACGTGAAACAGAACGATGTTCGTCTCGACGCCGCGTTCATTGATCGCGATGCCAGGACACAGCGCAAGCGACTGCGCAAGCCGCCGCGCGTTCGCGTGATCTTCGGCGAGGCGCTCGACGTTGTGATCGAGCGCGTAGTGGCACGCCGCGGCGAGAACGCCCGCCTGCCGCATGCCGCCGCCCCACATCTTGCGGAAGCGACGCGCGCGCGCGATAAGCGCAGCGCTTCCCGACAGAACCGAACCGACCGGCGCGCCGAGACCCTTCGAGATGCAGAGCGACACCGTGTCGGCGAGATCGGCATAGGCGCGAGGGGCGTTGCCGCTCGCGACGACGGCGTTCATGAGGCGCGCGCCGTCGAGGTGCATCGCGACGCCGCGCTCGCGCGCAAGGCGCGAGAGCGCGCGCAACGCGTCGAGCGGATAGATCGCGCCGCCCGCGCGGTTGTGCGTGTTTTCGACGCAAATCAGCCGCGTCGCCGGCGTGTGCAGCGATTCGTCGTGAATGAGCGCCTCCACGCGGTCGAGCGGCAGCACGCCGCGGTCGCCGTCCAAGAGCTGAAGCTGAACGCCGGAGAGTACGGCGGGCGCAGCGACTTCGTTCAGAGCGATGTGCGATCCGCGTTCGAGAATGACTTCGTCGCCCGGCGACGTGTGCACCTTCACCGCGAGCTGGTTCGACATCGTGCCGCTCGGAACGTAGAGCGCCGCTTCCTTCCCCATCATCTCAGCGACGCGGGTCTCGAGACGATTCACGTTCGGGTCTTCGCCGTAGACGTCGTCGCCGACTTCGGCGCGCGCCATAGCCTCGCGCATCGCCGCCGACGGACGCGTCACCGTATCGCTTCGCAGATCAATCCACACGTTTTGCGTCCTCCGAACTCTTTGCTGCGTCCGTTCCTTCCGCATCGCGTGCGTCCGGTGTGCTCGCGGCGCGCCACGCCGCCAGTCGCGGTCCGGCCACGCGGCCGTCCCCTTGACGCCGCGTGAGCCCCAAGCGGTCGAAGTGCTCCAGGAGCGGCACCGCGTACTTGCGCGAAACGCCGAGCTGCTCCTTCAGATCGGCGACGGCGAGTTCGCCGCGCGCGGCAACGATCGCCGCGACCTCGGCGCCGGCCTCGTCGATGAGAGTGCGATGAAACGCGAGTTCCGGCGTCACCTTCACGATCCGACCGATATCGACGAGCGTGTCGAGGATATCGCGAGAATCCTCCTTCGAGAAGCCCGCTTCTTTGTCGATCGCCGCGAGGGCGGGCGGCGCGAATCGCTCTCGAAGAAGGATCGATTCGACGCGTTCGGCGGCGGCGGACTGCGTCGTCGTGAGCGCCTCGCCGAGCGACGCGAGCCGCACCTTCTCGCGCAGGAGAATCACGAGCGACGCATCGCGAAGCGCCCGCAGCGCCTCCTCCGCGATCTCGCCCGGCGCGCCGGGGCATGCGCGCGCCTTCAGCTCTTCCTTCGCGATGCCGTAGCGCAAGGGCGATGCGCGATGAAACTCGCCGAGGACTTCGACGATCCGCGCTCGCATCTGGTCGAACGCGCTTTCAGCGACCACGCGATCGGCGCCGATCTGCCGCGCGCGGTGGTCCGCGAAGAGGGCTTCGAGCGCGCCGCGCGCCGCGTCGGGATCGAGCCCCGCCCCCGCCGCAAGCTGCGACCGGCGCTCGCCGCGCAACCCAGCGCGCAGCAAAATGTCGAGCACCACCTCGGACGGCTCACCGCGCTCCTTGATCGCAAGCTCCGCGACATCGTCCTCGCGAAAGCGCCGGCGTTTCCCCGGCGCGGGATCGAGAACCACGCCGCCCGCGATCACGACTTGCGGCGAGTAGCTGCGCAGGACGAACCGATCGCCGGCCAGACACGCCTCCGGCTCCTCGAGGCGAAGCTGCGCGAACGCGCTCTCCCCCGGCGTGAGTTCGTCGCGGTCGAGGAGCACGACGCGCCCGAGGATCTCGCGCGTCCCCTGGTGGTAGCGGATGCGCGCGCGGTTCGCGATCGGCTTCGTGGTGCGCGGTGACGCCGTCAGGCGCGCGTCGATCATGAGCGAAGTGACGATCGCGCCCGGCGCGGCGACGACATCGCCGCGCGCGACCTCCGCGAGGTCGACGCCGTGCAGCGCGAGCGCCGTGCGCTCGCCGGCGATTGCGCGCTCCACGTCGCGCCCGTGCGTCTGCACCTTGCGGACGCGCACGTCGCGCCGCTGCGGCAAGAGTTCGAGACGATCGCCGACGGCAACGGCGCCGGAGCGGAGCGTCCCCGTCACAACGGTGCCAAACCCCGGCATCGAGAAGACGCGATCGACGGGGAGCCGCACCGAACCGCCGACGCGAGATTGCGCGTCGGCATCCGCGAGCACATCGTCGAGCGCCGCGACGAGCGCGTCGATCCCTTCGCCCGTGACGGCGGAGCAAAACACGAGCGGCGCGCCGGCGAGCGTCGTCCCGGCGAGTGAATCCTTCACATCCTCGAGAACGAGTTCGCGCAGATCGCTCTCGACGAGATCGCACTTGTTGAGCGCAATGACACCGCGCTCGACGCCGAGGAAGTGGACGATATCGAGGTGCTCGCGCGTTTGCGGCATGACGCCTTCGTCGGCCGCGATCACGAAGAGCACCGCCTCGATCCCGCCCGCGCCGGCGAGCATCGTCTTGACGAAGCGCTCGTGGCCCGGCACGTCGACGAACGAAACCGGCCGGCCGCTCGGAAGCGTTGCGTGCGCGAAGCCGAGTTCGATCGAAATGCCGCGCGCCTTTTCTTCCGGGAGGCGGTCTGTGTCGGTGCCGGTCAGACGCCGCACGAGCGCCGTCTTGCCGTGATCGATATGCCCCGAGGTCCCGACGACTACGGGGCGCGCGCTCATTCGCGAATCCGCGTGATCTCGGCGCCGACCGCGCGGAGCTTTGCCTCGATCGACTCGTAGCCGCGATCGATGTGGTAGACGCGGCTCACCTTCGTCTCGCCCTCCGCGACGAGCGCGGCGATCACGAGCGCGGCGCTCGCGCGTAGATCGGTCGCCATGACCGGCGCGCCGAAGAGCCGCGAAACGCCGGTGACGATCGCCGAGTTGCCGCGCAGCTCGATCTCGGCGCCGAGGCGTTTGAGTTCCGCCACGTGCGTGAAGCGGTCGGTGTAGATCGTGTCGGTGATCACGCTGCGCCCGCCCGCGACGCTCATGAGCGCCATGAACTGCGCCTGCATGTCGGTCGGGAATCCAGGATACGGCGCGGTCGAAATGTCGATGGCGCGCAGCGGGCCGGTGCGCGTGACGCGCGTGGCGCCGCCCTCTTCGACGATTTCGGCGCCGACGTCGCGCAGCACGTGCGCGATGCTCGCGCCGCAGTCTGTGAGGCTACCTGAGAGGCGCAGGTCGCCGCCCGAAATCACCGCCGCCGCCGCGTACGTTCCCATCTCGATGCGATCGGGCACGACGCGAATCCGTCCCGGCCGCAGCGAGCGAACGCCTTCGATCTCGACCGTCGTCGTGCCGGCGCCCGAGACGCGCGCGCCCATGGCGTTGAGGAACGCCGCGAGCGACGGAATCTCCGGTTCCATCGCGGCGTTCGTAATCACGGTCGTCCCGTCGGCGAGCGACGCGGCCATCATCAAGTGCGCGGTCGCGCCGACGGACGGCTGCGGAAAGTGGATCGCCGCGCCGGTCAGCCGCTTCGCGCGCGCGACGACATAGCCGTGTTCGAGCACGACCTCCGCGCCGAGCTTCTCGAGGCCCGAAAGATGGAGGTCGACGGGGCGCGGCCCCCACGCGCAGCCTCCGGGAAGCGAGACGCGCGCGTAGCCGTGCCGCGCAAGCACCGGGCCGAGCACGTAGATCGACGCGCGCATCGTCTTGACGAGTTCGTAGGGCGCTTCCGCTCTGTCCGTGGCGCGCGTCTCCACGGAGAGCGCCGCGCCGTCGCGCGTCACCGTCGCACCGAGAAGACCGATCAGCTTCGACATCGTCGCGACGTCGCGCAGCACCGGGACGTTCTCGATCGCGTGCGTTCCGTCGGCGAGCAGGCACGCGGCCATGATCGGCAGCACGGTGTTCTTCGACCCGCCGATTTCGACGCGGCCGCGCAACGGCCGCCCTCCGCGAATCACGAACGCATCCACTAGCGGTCGTCCTTTCTCCGCGCGAGATAGACGCGGTCCTTCGCAGCGTAATCCTGAGTGAGCGTAATGTCATCGTAGCGCGCACTCGCGGCGAGAAGCTCACCGACCTGCGCGCCCTGCGTGTCGCCGATCTCGAGCGCGAGCACGCCGCGCGGCCGCAGCCACGTCCACGCACCAGCGACGAGTGCGCGGAGCGCGGCAAGCCCGCCGTCCGCCGCCGTCAGCGCCGCGCGCGGCTCATGGTCGCGCACCTCGGGCGCCAACGCGGGAAGCACATCATCGGAGAGATACGGCGGATTCGCGAGGACGAGATCGAACGACGCTTCGTCGCTAGCGGCAAACGGCTCGAAGAGGCTGCCGGCGCGAAACTCGACGCGATCGTCGACGCCGTGAGCACGCGCGTTCTCCGCGGCAAGCGTGAGCGCCGCATCGGAAAGGTCGGTGCCGACCGCGGTCGCCTGCGGCCTTGCGAGGAGGAGCGACGCGAGGATCGCGCCCGAGCCCACGCCGATCTCCGCGAAGCGTAGCGGCGCAAGCGGTGCGGGCGCGGGAGCCACGGCGGGCTTCGCAGTCTCCGAAGCCCGCGTCGCGTCGCCCACGCCGTCGGAGCCGTTGCCCTCGACTGGGCCCGCCGCCTCCCGCACGCCGAATTGCACGCGCGGAGGCGCGCCGCCGACCGCGTCGAGCGCCCTCTCGACGAGAAGCTCCGTCTCGGGCCGCGGAATGAAAACGCCCTCGCGAATCGCGAACGCGCGCGAATAGAACTCGACGGATCCGGTGAGGTATTGGAGCGGCACGCGCGCGAGGCGCCTGCGCACGAGCTCGCGAAACGCCGAAAGCGGCGCCTCGCCGACCGGCGCGTCGAAGCGCGCATAGAGATCGACGCGGCGCACTCCGAGGGTGTGGCCGAGAAGCACCTCGGCGTTCACGCGCGGCGACTCGATGCCGCGCTTCTCGAGGAACGCCGTCGACTCCTTGAGCAGCTCGAGGATCGTCCAGGCGCGGTCGGACACGGACGGGGCTACTCCCCCTCGAGCTGCGCCGCCACCTGCGCGCTCTCGAGCGCGCTCACGATATCGTCGAGATCGCCGCCGAGAACCTGGTCGAGCTTGTGAAGGGTCAGCCCGATGCGGTGATCGGTCACGCGGCTCTGCGGGAAATTGTACGTGCGGATCTTTTCGCTCCGGTCGCCGGTGCCGATCATCGCCTTGCGGCTCTGCGCGATCTCCTTGTTGCGGCGCTCCTCTTCGGCCTCGTAGAGCCGCGAACGGAGCACGCGCATCGCCTTCGCTCGGTTCTTGATCTGCGAGCGCTCGTCCTGGCACGTCACGACGACGCCGGTCGGGATGTGCGTGATACGCACGGCCGAGTCCGTCGTGTTGACGCCCTGCCCGCCCGGCCCGGAAGAGCGGTAGACATCGATGCGAAGGTCTTCGATCTTGACGTCGACGTCGAGTTCCTCGGCCTCCGGAAGCACCGCCACCGTCGCGGCCGACGTGTGGATGCGCCCGCTTGCTTCCGTCTCCGGGACGCGCTGCACGCGGTGCACGCCCATCTCGAACTTCATCTTCCCGTGCGCGCCGTCGCCCTCGACGACGAAGACGATTTCCTTGAAGCCGCCCGCGCCGGTGGGATTCGAGTTCATGATCGACACGCGGAATCCCTTCGCCTCGGCGTAGCGCGTGTACATCTTGTAGAGGTCGTTCGCGAAAAGCGCGGCCTCGTCGCCGCCCGTGCCGGCGCGGATCTCGATCACCGCGTTCTTCGCGTCGCGCGGATCCTTCGGCAGGAGGAGCACCTTGATTTGGTCGGCGAGCGCGTCGCGCCGCGCGTTGAGTTCCGCCAGCTCCGCGAACGCCATCTCACGAAGCTCTTTGTCGTTCCCCGCGACGAGTTCCTCGTTGTCGGCGATCTGCTTGCCCAGCGCGAGGTACTCGCGTCCCTTGGTGACGATCGGCTCGACCTGCCCGCGTTCGCGCGCGAGCGCTTGAAACTTCGCGCGATCGTTCATGACCGCGGGGTCGGCGAATTCACCGAGGATCTCGTCGTAACGGCGCAGAACTTCCTGGACGCGTTTCTCGATCATGCGGGGAGACTAACCCGCCTGCGCGGGGACTGCGAGCGGAACCGGCGCGGTCTCGGGCACGGGGAGCCCGAGCGCCGAATGGAGCGCCGCGAGCGCGACCTCGAGCTGCGAATCGTCGGGCTCGCGCGTCGTTAGGCGCTGCAGCCAAAGCCCCGGCGCGATGAACGGCCGCACCCACACGCTTCTGGCGAACCGCCCCGACAGCTTGATCAACTCGTACGACACGCCGCCGATGAGCGGCACGAACGCGAGGCGCTCGAGCCGGTCCCCCACCGTCTCGGGCTTGCCCACGAAGACGAACACGATGATCGACGAGAGCATGACGATGAGGAGGAACGACGTTCCGCAACGCGGATGAAAACGCGTCATCGCGCGCGCGTTGTCGACCGTGAGCGGAAGGCCCGACTCGTAGGCGAAGATCGATTTGTGCTCGGCGCCGTGGTACTCGAAGACGCGGCGCATCTCCTTCCACCGCGTGATGCCCCAGATGTACGCGAGGAAGAAGACGAGGCGGAAGACGCCGTCGACGAGGTTGAAGGCGATGCTCCCCTTCACGCCGACGCGTTCGGTGATGACGAGCGGAAGGTAGAAGAAGAACGCGATGCCGAGCAAGAGCGAAAAGGCGACCGTGCCGCCCAGCATCAAGTTCGTCTTCCAGTCCTTCTGCTTCTTCGCGGGGCCCGCGGCCGCCGCTTCGTCTTCTTCGATCGCCGTCTCGGCGGAGTACATGAGCGAGCCGACGCCGATGAAGAGAGATTCGACGAGCCCGATCGCGCCGCGCAGGATCGGCAGCTTGAAGATCGGGATCTTCGCGGCGAGGCTCTTAAACGATTTCCGTTCGATCGCGATCGTGCCATCGGGGCGCCGCACGGCCGTGGCCACGGAGCCCGGCGCCCGCATCATCACGCCTTCGATAACCGCTTGGCCGCCGACGGTGAGCGGATCGGTATCGAAACGCGCGCGTTCCGAATTCACGACGCGGCGTCGGCCTTCGCCATCTTGTACTTGCGGTTGAAGCGCTCGATACGCCCGGCGGTGTCGACAAGCTTCTGCTTGCCCGTGAAATACGGGTGGCAGGCTGCGCAGATTTCGACGTGGAGCGTTCCCTGGCCCATCGTCGAGCGAGTCTCGATGATGTTGCCGCACGCGCACGCGATCTTCGTCGCTTCGTACTTCGGGTGAATGCCTTCTTTCATTTCGACCTCTCCTTCTCTACGAGTTCATCGACTCCAGGAATTTTTTGTTCGTCTTCGTCTTGCCGACGTGATCGATCAGAAACTCCATCGCCTCGGTCGGCGTTTGCTCGTTGAGGAACTTGCGCAGAATCCAGACGCGGTTGAGCACGTCGGGCGCGAGGAGAATCTCTTCCTTGCGCGTTCCGGAACGATTGATGTCGAACGCCGGGAAGATGCGCTTGTCGGCGAGCTTCCTCTCGAGAACGATTTCCATGTTACCCGTTCCCTTGAATTCCTCAAAGATCACGTCGTCCATGCGGCTGCCGGTGTCGATGAGCGCCGTCGCCATGATCGTGAGGCTTCCACCCTCTTCGAGGTTGCGCGCCGCGCCGAAGAAACGCTTCGGCCGCTGGAGCGCGCTCGAGTCGATACCGCCTGAGAGAATCTTGCCGCTGTGCGGCACGACCTGGTTGTGCGCGCGGCCGAGGCGCGTGATCGAGTCGAGCAGAATCACGACGTCCTTGCCGTGCTCGACCATGCGCTTCGCCTTCTCGATCACCATGTCGGCGACCTGCACGTGGCGTGTCGGCGGCTCGTCGAACGTCGACGAGATCACTTCGGCCTTCACGGAGCGCTCCATGTCGGTCACTTCTTCGGGGCGTTCGTCGATGAGCAGAATGATCAGGTAGATCTCGGGGTGGTTCGCCGTGATCGCGTTGGCGATGCGCTGAAGAAGCATCGTCTTTCCGGCCTTCGGCGGCGACACGATCAGCCCGCGCTGGCCTTTTCCGATCGGGCAGAGAAGATCCATGATGCGCGTGGAGAGTTCGTCGGGGCTGTACTCGAGCTTGATCTTCTCTTGCGGATAGAGCGGCGTGAGGTTGTCGAACAGGATCTTCGACTTCACCGCCTCGGGGTTTTCGAAATTGACGGCCTCGACGCGCAAGAGTGCGAAGTAGCGCTCGCTCTCCTTCGGCGGGCGAACCTGCCCGGACACCGTGTCGCCCGTGCGAAGGTCGAACCGCTTGATCTGCGAGGGCGACACGTAGATGTCGTCGGGCCCCGGCAGGTAGTTGTAGTTGGGCGACCGCAGGAAGCCGTAGCCCTCGGGGAGGATCTCCAGAACGCCGCTGCCGAAGATGAGACCATTCTTCTCGGTCTGCGCCTCGAGGATCTTAAAGATCAGATCCTGCTTTCGGAGACCGCTGATCCCGACGATCGACAGATCTTGCGCGACCTGCACCAGATCCGAGATCGTTTTGGTCTTCATTTCCGCTAGATCCATACTTCACCTCTTTGCATGGGTCGATCCTTTCGTCGTTAGTCGGTCGGTCCGGCGCTAGCCGACGACACGCGACGACTCGGGCTGCGAAGTGTTGGGGAGGTCTTTGTCGGCATCTTGGGAGGGCCTTCGCCAGGCCCGTCACGTTCACCACGCGGCGCAGCGCGAGCGGTGTTCCTCAGCTATTCTGTGAGCGGGTTCTCGAATCCGTTAGGGGCACTTCGCGACCGGCGCCCGCCATGGTAGCCCTCGCGGCCGCACGCGTCAAGAAACATTCCTGCGCGCGGCGGCGCTGGGGCGGGAGCCTACTTCGATTGCGAACACTCCTCGAACTTGCGCGCCGCCTCGAGCGCCTCGTTCGACCGCTTCTGCTCGCGCAGCGTCGCGTTGAGCAGCCGGTAGTGATCGCACTCCGCCGGTTCTTGTGCGATCAGATCGCGGAGCCGCAGCTCGGCGAGCACGTACTGCTTGCTCTTGATGTACGACACCGCGAGGTTGTAGAGCGCGTCGCGGTGATGAACATCGTCCTGCGTCGTGGCCTCGAGCGTGCTCTCGAAATACGTCGCCGCCTTGCCGAAATCCTCGAGCTGATAGTTCACGAGGCCGAGCTGGTACATCGCCTCGGTATTCGCGGGGTCTTTTTGCAGCACGGCTTCGTAGAGCGGCGCGATGTCGCGCAACTTCTGCTTCTGCGTTTCGACGTCGCCGCGAGCCTTCGCGGAGTCGGCGTCGGCGTAGTACATGTCGGCGAGCATTCCGAGGATTTGCGTGTCGCCCGGCTTGTTCTGGAGAATCTCCTTCGCGATCGCGAACGCTTCTTCCCGCTCACCCGCGTCGCTCAACAGCCCGAGGACGATGCGCAGCGCGTCGACATTGTTGCGATCGAGGTCGAACATCTTGCGGTACGAACGAATCGCGTCCTGCCGCTGTCCGAGCTTCGTATAGACGAAACCGAGATTCTGGTAGAGGTCTTTCTTGTCGGGGCCGAAGAGCATTGCCTTCTTGTAGCGGTCGAGCGCGTCGGCGTACTGGCCCGCGGAGAGGAATTCGTTGCCGGCGTTGAAGAGTTGCGCGTAGACGTCGGATTGAATCGTGTCGGCGCGCAGCGCGTAGAACCCCGGATCAAGCTCAGCCGCCTTGGCGAGTTCGGGCGCCGCCTTTTCGTACTGGTTCGTGTGGACGTAGGCCTTGCCGAGGAGGTAGTGGGCCTCGGGGTCGTTCGGCAGATCCATCACGGCGCCCTCGAGGACGCTGACAGCCTTGTCGTACACACCCTGATCGACATAATTGCGGCCGCCGACGAGGTTCGCGTTAGCGCAGCCTGCCACGCACGCAATGACAAACACAACGCGCAACAACTTGGATTTCATCATTGGGAATTTGCCTCCGGAAGGTCGCAGGGAGGATCGTCGCGACGCGGGAGTATATGGAGCCCCGAAGAAACGTGTCAAGAATTTATCGAGCGCGCGCTACAGGAGCGATTGCGCGTCGATATCGATCGTCGTCTCGACCTTGGAGCGCCCCGCGGCACCGGCTTCGAGAGTGCTCGCGAGAATCTCGCGGCCCAAGCGCCATGTCTCGCGGCGCGCCTTGAGCAAAATCTGCCAGCGAAAATGATCGCGCACCTTCGCGATCGCGGCCGGCGAGGGGCCGAGCAGCTCGATGAACGCCTCGCGGAATCGCGGATGCTTGGAGAGCCGCTCCGCGGCGGCGATCGACGCCGCGTCGACCGCGTCGCCGTCGCGGCCGGCGAACGTGAGTGCGATGAGCGACGAGAACGGAGGGAAGCGGAGCGCTTCGCGTTCGGCCATTTCTCCCGCGACGAACGTGTCGATCTCATAGCGGCTCGCGAGCGCAATCGCGGGATGCTCGGGCGTCCAGCTCTGCACGATGACGAGCCCCTTGCCTTCGCCGCGCCCGGCGCGCCCCGCGACTTGCACGAGGAGCGAGAAGGTTCGCTCGGCCGCGCGGAAATCGGGCAGGTGAAGCGCTGTGTCGGCCGAGACGACGCCGACGAGACGCACGCGCGGAAAGTCGAGTCCCTTCGCGATCATCTGCGTCCCGACGAGGCAATCGATGTCGCCGCGCGCGAACGCGCGGAGGATCTCGCCGTGCGCGCCGCGCCGCCGCGTCGTGTCGTAGTCCATACGCGCGACGCGAAGACCTGGCGATGCGCCGATGAGTTCCTCCTCGACGCGCTGAGTGCCGGTGCCGCGATATCGGAACGCCGTCGCCGAGCAGAGCGGGCACTGCGCCGGCGCGCGCTCGGAACGCGCGCAGTAGTGGCAGCGGAGCGCGTGTCCGCGCAGATGGTAGGTGAACGTCACGGAGCAGTGCGGGCAGCGCGGCACGAAGCCGCAGCTCTCGCAGAGAAGAAACACGGCGTAGCCGCGGCGATTCAGAAGCAGGATCGTCTGTCCGCCGGCGGCGGTCGTCTCCGCGATGCGGGCGAGTAGCTCCGGCGAGAGAAATCGAGCGGGGCCGGGCGGCGACGCGCGCAAATCGACCCGCTCGACGGGCGGCAGCTCGCGGCCGCGCGCGAGCACGATGCGATCGTAGCGGCCGAGCTGCGCGTTGCGCGTCGACTCGAGCGACGGCGTGGCGCTTCCGAGCAGCACCGTCGCGCCGGCGAGGTGCGCGCGGTAGATCGCCACGTCGCGGCCGTGATAACGCGGCGACTCCTCTTGCTTGTACGCGCCTTCGTGCTCCTCGTCGACGACCACGAGTCCGAGATTCGCGACCGGCGCGAAGACGGCCGAGCGCGGGCCGATCACGACGTCCTTCTCGCCGCGCGCGATCTGGTGCCAGACGCCGACCCGCTCCGCGGGCGGCAGCATGCTGTGCACGACGGCGACGCGCTCGCCGAACGCCACGCGGAAGCGGTGCACTGTCTGCGGCGTGAGCGAAATCTCCGGCACGAGAATGAGCGCCGTGCGCCCCGCGGCGACCGCCTGCCGCGCGGCCTCCATGTAGAGAAACGTCTTCCCGCTGCCGGTCGCGCCATGCAGGAGTATCACGCCGAAACGCCGGCTCGACTGGTGCGCGACGATGCGATCGAGCGCGACGCGCTGCTCGTCGGTCCACTCGATTTCCGTGATCGTGTCATCGACGATGAAATCGCCGAGATCTTGCTCGACCGGTTTTCGCTCAATGGTGATCAACCCGATCGATTCGAGATACGTGACGAGCGTGCGCGTGGCGCCCGCGCTTCGGCGAAGCTCTTCGTAGAGGACCGGCGCGCTCGCCGCGGCGACGGCCTCGACGATGCGCGCGCGCGCCGGTGCGCGCCGGCCCGCTCCCGCGAGCCACGCTTGCAACTCGTCGCGTCCCGCCCGCAGCGACACGACTTCGTTCATCGGAGCGTCGCCCGCGCCGGCGCGAAACGTCACCTCGACGAGACCCGCGACCGCGAGCCGGCGCAGCCAGTAATCGATCGCGCCCGATTCGGCGAATCGCCGGCGGAGCGCCGTCGCGCTTAGAGCGCCGCCCTGCGCAAGTTCCTCGAGGATCGCGACGCCTTTCTCGCCCGCCGCGTCCCAGTTCGCGCGATCCTTCCCCGCCGCGGTGAGCGCCAGAAGCCGCGCGGGCCCGCGCGCCGCGGGGCCCGGCACCATCGCGTGCAGCGCCTCACCGAGCGAACTCATGTAGTACTCCGCGATCCACCGGCCGAGCGTGATGAGTTCATCCGACAGCGGCGGGATGTCGAGCACGCGCTCCACTCGCTTGAGGGCGCGCGCGCCACGCGGCTCGCCCCGCTCGCGCGCCTCGGCGACCAGCGCCGCGTCGTCGCCGAACCCGATCACGTAGCCCGTCATTTTGCGGGCGCCGAACGGCACGACCAGCGCCGACCCGACGCGCACCTTCGCTTCGAGCGCGTCGGGCACGATGTAGTCGAACGCCTGATTCTTCGGGATCGGAACGACGACGGATACGAGACGCGACACAGCACCCCCGGCGGTGGCGAACGAGCTAGGGCGACCGCGCGGCGTGAATCGTTCCGCCGCGGCGCAAAAACGCGCGCGGGGGAGTATAGACGACGGTGGGCTTCGAGAGGGGCGCGCGGGCTACGAAGCCGCGCGCGTGATTCCGAGGAACGATTCGGCCAGATCGGGATCGAAGCGGGTTCCCGCGCCCGCGCGAATCTCGGCGGCCACGGCTTTCGGCTCCATCCCGCCCTTGTACGGCCGGACGGAGATCATCGCGTCGTAGAAATCCGCGACGGCGACGATGCGCGCGCCGAGAGGAATCTCTTCGCCGCGCAGGCGATCAGGGTAGCCTTGCCCGTCCCACCGCTCGTGGTGATGCCGCACGATGAGACGCGCGCCTTGCAGGAATTCGACCGGCGCGATGATCCGCTCTCCGATTGCCGGATGCTCGCGCACCGCCTCGATCTCTTCCGTCGACAGCGACGACTCCTTGTCGAGAATCGCCGGGCTCACGCCGAGTTTGCCGATGTCGTGAAGCAGCGCGCCATAGTGAAGCGTCGTCAGTTCGCTCTGATTCAGCCCCACCGCTTCCCCGAGGATGAGCGCGAACTGCGTCACGCGCTTCGAGTGGCCGTGCGTGACGGGGCTCGCCGCGTCGATCGCCGACGCGAGAGCCTCGATCGTGGAGAAATAGCTTCGCTGCACCTGGCGGTAGAGGGTCGCGTTTTCGAGAGCGACCGACGCCACCTCATTGACGAGCGCGATGGTATCGAGCGCGCCTTCAGCGGGCTTGCCGAACCCATGGAAGTAAACGGAGAGGACGCCGATGTTGCCGGTCTTGCCGTGCACCGGAAAAACGGCCGCCGAGCGAAAACCGTGGCGCGCGACGTACGTGGGAAAATCCGTGCTCGACGCGGCGGTGATCGCGGGAACGACGCGGGAGACGCCGTCGCGCAAGACCTCGCTGCCGATCTTCTCGCCGTCGAGCGTACGTCCGCGCCGAATCTGGCGCCGCTCGAGTTTGCCGTCGACGAGAAGAAGGAGACGCTCTTCGGATTCCGTGTCGAGAGCGAGCGCACACGCGTCCGCTTCCGACGTGCGAAGAATCGTTTCGACGACGCGCCAGTAGAGGTTTTCCGGATCGGCATCGCCTTTCATCAGGCGCGACGATTCCAGGAGGCCCGAGAGGAACGTGAGCCGTCCCAGCGCAGCGGCAGCCGGTGCGGCCTCGAGCATGCTGACTCCCTCGCGGGCGCCGGCCATGATTACCCTCCGAGGAAACTTCCGATCTTCTCTATGAGCTTGTTCGGGCTGAACGGCTTCGTGATGTAGTCGTCCGCGCCGACTTCAAGACCGAGTTTGCGATCGATGTCGCGGCCCTTCGCGGTGAGAAGGATCACCGGCACGTCCTTCATCTTCGGATCCTGCTTCATCTTCCTGCACGCTTCGTAGCCGTCGATCTTCGGCATCATCACGTCGAGCACGACCAGATCCGGCTGTTCCTTCTGCGCCTTCTCGATCGCAGCCTCGCCATCCTCCGCCGTGATCACCTCGTAGCCTTCCGCGTTGAGGCTGAAATCGAGGATATGGAGGATGTAAATCTCGTCATCGACGACGAGCACCTTCCCTTTGTTGATCACGACGCGGACCTCCCGAAGCGGCGGTGCGAGGCGGCGTGCGACAGCATCATCGTTGTGTTAGGTGCCACTCTTTTCTCCCCCTTCGCCAATGAGCGAGGCGATTCGGTCGAACAGGTCGTCGATCTGAAACGGCTTGATGAGTACATCGTCACATCCGGCCTCGAACGCGAGCGTTCTCTCGCTCTGCATGGCGCGTGCGGTGAAGCCGAGAATCGGGATCATCTTCGTTTCGGGCGACTGCTTGAGCGTACGCGTGGCCTCGTACCCGCTCACGACGGGCATCATCATGTCCATCACGACGAGGTCGGGCATTTCGGTCGAGGCGCTCGTCATCGCCTCGGAGCCATTGCGCGCGACGACGACGTCGAACCCGTGGCGCCGCAGTGCGAACTCGACGATCTGGAGGATCATCTCTTCATCCTCCGCGACGAGAACCTTCAGCTTGCGATCCGTGGTGCGATTCACGTGCGTCATCTCCCCCGCAGTTCTCCGCCGACCAACTCCCGAATCTCCTCGTAGCCTTCCGCGTACCAAATCTGCCCGCGGCGCTCTTTCACGAAGACGCAGCCGGGAACGCCTTTGCCGTAGCGTTTCAGCTCCGCCGCGATGTCGCTCGCCTCCACGACGTGATGGATCTCGCGGGTTTCGTTCGTGATGCATGCAACCGTGAGCGACAGAAGCGCGAACTTCTTCGGCTCGCCCATCCGGCTCTTGACCTCGATATAGCCGCGGTCGATATCAGCCGCGTCGTAGAACGACGGCGCTAGTATGCGAAAGTCGTTCACGAGCCTCTGCCCTATGGCATCGGCTTTTTCCGGCGTCGAGACGATGACAAAATCGTCGCCCCCGACGTGTCCGACAAAATCGAAGCGGTTCCCCATCTCCCGCGTGCCGGTCAACAGCATGCGCGAGAGCGTGAATATGACGTGGTCGCCGCGGTGATAGCCGTAGTAGTCGTTGTAAGGCTTGAAGTGGTCGAGATCCGCGTAGAGAAGCGCGAAGGGCTCTTTTCCGAGCACACGCTTCGTCAGTTCTTCCTCGATGCTGAGATTGCCGGGTAGGCCGGTGAGCGGGTTCGCCTGCCGCTGCGACTGCCCCCATGCGATGACGCTCTTCACGCGCGCGAGCACCTCGGAGAGGGAGAACGGCTTCGTGATGTAGTCCTGCGCGCCGTTCTCGAGTTGCCGAATCTTCTCTTCGTTGCCCGTTTTCGCGGTCAGAATGATCACCGGTATGAATCGCGTCGTCGGCTCGACCTTCAGCTCGCGAACGACATCGGAGCCGCTCATCTTCGGCATCATCAGATCGAGAAGAACGAGAGTCGGCTGCTCGCGCTTCGCGACCTCGATCCCCTCCATCCCGTCCTCGGCGGTGAGCACGCGATAGCCCGACGCCTCGAGATGAAACTTCAGAATTTTGCGCAGATTCGCCTCGTCGTCGACGACGAGAATCGTCTGCTTCGCTTTCTGCGCGGCGCCGTTCGACGAGTCGGACAATGATGACGCGTGCGGTTCCATGGGGCTCCCCGGGTGAACAATGATGCGTGACCGCGCGCAACCCAGGTGGCAAAGAGCGTGCCCGGCCGGCGGGAGCATGAAGAGACGCGGGTCAGTTCAAAATCATTTGCTTAAAGAAAGAACTGCGAAGTGGGCCCAGAGCGTCGACGCAAGACGCGCTGCGCAACGCGAAGGACACTGCAATTTGCCGCGACGAATCGCCTGAGAACCGAGAGCGACGCGCGGAGCGAAATGCGCGAAGAAACCGTGAGGATTCGCTACGAAGCGGAAGGAAGCGGCAGAATCGCGGAAGGGGCCGCGTCGAGCGGAAGGCGGTCGCCGGCGAGGTAGCGATCGTCCCCCGCGGCGGCGACCATCGCCGCGTTGTCGGTGCACAGAGAGGGCGGCGGTACGCAGAGCGCGATTCCCTCGCGCGCGGCGGCGGCAGCGAGGCGCTCGCGAAGGAGCGAGTTCGCCGCGACGCCGCCGACGAGAGCGACGCGTACGCGGCGTCGGCCTCGCGCGGCGGCTATCGTCTTCGTGACGAGCACGTCGACGACCGCGGCCTGAAAACTCGCGAGCAAGTGCGGCAGATGTTCGGGCGCGAGAAGCTCAGGCCGGTCGCGTAAGAGATATTTCACCGACGTCTTGATGCCGCTGAAGCTGAAGTCGTGACTCCCCCGCGCCAAAAGACTGCGCGGAAAATCGAACGCGCGAGGATTGCCGGTGCGCGCAAGACGGTCGACGTGCGCGCCGCCCGGATACGGAAGGCCCGCCATCTTCGCAACCTTGTCGAAAGCCTCCCCCGCGGCATCGTCGATCGTTTCGCCGAGCATCTCGTAGCGGCGCGGCCCGGCGACATCGATCAGTTCGGTATGTCCGCCCGAAACGACGAGCGCAAGAAAGTCGAGCGGCGGCGCGTCGGGAACGAGCCTCGTCGCGAAGAGATGGGCCTCGATGTGGTGAACCGGAACGACCGGCAATTTACGCGCGAAGCCGAGCGCCTTCGCAAACGTGAGCCCGACGAGAAGGGCGCCGACGAGGCCCGGGCCCTGCGTGACGGCGATCGCATCCACGTCGCGCAGCTCGCAGCGCGCCGTGCCGAGCGCGGCGCGCACGACGGGAACGATGTTGCGCAGGTGCGCGCGCGCCGCGAGTTCCGGCACGACCCCTCCGAAGTCGGAGTGCACCGCTTGAGACGACACGATATTCGAAAGGATCTGCGTGCCGTCGCGCACGATCGCCGCGGAGGTCTCGTCGCACGAAGTCTCGATGCCGAGGATGAGCGCCACGGTCTACCTGCGAGTCCGCGAGGATCCGCGTTCGACGACGACGGAAAAGTACGACGGGAGAATCTCGACGATTTCGACCTGCGGCGGGAGCTTCACGGTCGCGGTGCGATGGAGCGCGGCGGCGTCGCGCCCCGCGGCCTCGAGAGAGTCGGAGCCGATCGGAAGGAAGACGATTCGATTCGCCGCGACGATGTCGGTGCGATACGGGTGCGCGCCCGTATCGAGACGCCGCGCGTCGATCGTCAGCGCGATGCCCTCGTCTTCGAGGCGCGCCACGACACTCGATGGACCCGCGAGCGTCATGCTCACGGCGCTCGGCACGACCGACGCGCGCACCCCGCGATCGGCGGACTCGACGCGCACCGGCACCGATGGGAACCGAACGCGCGCGATCGGTTCGACGGTCAGTATCACCTCGACCTCTTCCGGCTCCGCGATAACTTTGGGCAGCCCCGCGAGCATCACCCGTCGGCGAAGCACCGCCATCCCCTTCATCTTCGAGAGATCGACGTCCGCAAGAAGCGCCTTCGTGAGCGGCTTGACGATCTCCTCCGGGCCGACGAGTTCGATCTCTTCGGGCGAAACACGCGGGCTTCCGACGATGGTGAACCCCTCCGGCGGCGAACCCGTCAGCACCGGCTCGATTCGCACCCGGCGGCGCAAGAGTTTGGCGACCTCGACGCGCAGCATGCGCGGCTCGAGGACTTCGCTCACCTCCGCATCCATTCCCGGGGGAAGCACGATGTCTTTCGTCGTGATCGGCCGGACGAATACACCCTTCTCGCACTCGCTCGCGTCGACGACGGCGGTCACGCCTTTGAGCATGAACTTCAGGAAACGCCCGCGGCCGCGAATCTGAATGCGAATCGTCGGCGGCGGATCGCCGATGATGATCAGGTCCTCAGGGACGTTTCGCACCTCGAGCGGTACCTTCACGCCGAACTCGACCGACTGCTTGCTTCCCGCGCCGTACCAAATGATTACTGCCAGAAGGAGCGAAGCAATCTTTAGCGGCGCGTCGCGCACGAAGAATCTAGCGACGGCTTCGAGCACGCTACGCTCCCGCGGCGCGGCTCGGAGCGAGAGCCGCGTCGCCGCGAGGAAAGAGTGAGAGGAAGAGTCCTTCGAGAACGAGGCGCGGATCGGAAAACAT
The DNA here is from genome assembly GCA_046160485.1 of bacterium. Lineage (GTDB taxonomy): Bacteria > Orphanbacterota > Orphanbacteria > JBJXGV01 > JBJXGV01 > JBJXGV01. The sequence continues at coordinate 128,962 of JBJXGV010000012.1, forward strand.
CGCAAGCCGCGCGCGTGCATCGAAGATGCGCTCCGCGGCGGTCGCCGCAAGCCGCGCGGGAAATCGCGTCGCGTCCGCGGCGAGTTCCGCGCGAAGGTCGCCGTTCGCGAGAACCGCGTCGGGTCCGAGCAGCTCGCACGCCCGCAGGTCGCGCAGGTAGAGCAGCAGCATGTCGAGGATCTGATCGAGGCGCGAGCGTTCGTCGTCGCGCGACGTGCGCGCCTGGTGGAGGCGCGCGGCGAGCGAGAGAAACCGCGGCAGGTCGCCGGCGACGCTCGCGCGCAACAGATCAACCGCCATCGCGCGAAGCGCGACGAACGCGGCGGGCTCTTGACGCAGCGCGAGTCCCGGCGCTCCGCCCGCGGCGACGCAGAGAATGCGGCGGTCCGCTTCGTCGTAGTCGGTCGCGCGCGCGAGGAACGCCTCCATCTCGCTCTCGGAGAGCCCGCGCCACGGCACCGTCGTGACACGCGAGCGGATCGTCGGCAGGAGCGCGCCGGGATTGTGAGTGACCAGAATCAGTGTCACGTCGGGAGGCGGTTCCTCGAGCGTCTTAAGAAAACTGTTCTGCGCCTCTTCGGTCATCCAGTGCGCCTCGTCGACGATCGCGATCTTGCGCGCGCCGCGGCTCGGACGCTTCTCGAAGAACGCCTTCACGCTGCGGCCGTGTCCCGATTCGCGCGGCGCGATCGCGCCGATTCCGAGGCCGCGCGCGCCCCGACGGTAGAGCGCAAGCGACAGCGGCGGCACCGCGATGAGGCGCGCCAGGCGCGCGTGCGTCTCGCTCAACGTCCCGCGCTCCGCGAGGCGTTCGATGCGCGCGAGCGCGTTGCCTTGCTCGCGAGCGCGCGCGCTTTCGCCGGCGCCCAACACGTCCTTCGCGAACGCGATCGGCCAGAGGCGCCGCTTTTCCGAAGCGAGCGGCACGGGCCGCGCAATGAGATCGTGCCCGGCGATCCGCTCGAGAACCGCCGCGACGCCCTCGCGATCCTCCTCGGCGAGACCGGCCGCGCGCGCAAGCGACGCGGGATCGTGCCAGAGCGGGTTCGAATCGCCGTGAAGGACAAGCAGATCCTCGTGACGAAGCGCCGCGACCGACTCGCAGGCGTCGCAGAATCCGCACGGACGCGGCGGCGTGCTTTCGCAAAAGAGGGACTTCGCGAACGCGAGCGCGCCGTGACGCTTGCCGACGCCCTCGGGGCCCGAGAAGAGATACGCGTGCGCCACCTCGCCGCGTTCGATCGCGCTCGCCAGAAGCCGCATCGCGCGCTCAGCGCCGAACAACTCGTCGCGTCGCCGGGCGCTCATCAGTCGCGCACCGCGAGCGCGAGAACGATCTCTTCGAGCACGGCACGTTCGCGCACGCCGCCCGCGAGCTTTAGATCGCGCTCGGCGGCGGCGATCGTCACGAGTGCATCGCGCAAACGCTCGGCGCCCATGCGCGACGCGGTCGCCAGGCGCATCGACGCAGCCCACGGGTGCATCGCCAGGAGCGAGTAGCCCTCCGCGATGAGCGCGCCCTTGTCCTCCGCGGAGAGCCGCCGAATAAACTGCGATTGCATCGCGGCGGGATTGGCGGCGACGCGGCCCGCGCGTGCGAAGAGCGGATGGTCGAGGAGCGCGCGCGCCTCGAGGAGCGCGCGAAACTCGCGAGCCAGCCAAAGCAAAATGCCGAGCGGGTTCTCGCCGGAGCGATCGATAAGCCGCGACAAATCGCGAAGCGCGAGCGCGGGCTGCGACGCAAGCACGTGATCGGTCAGATCCCAAACGGCTTCCTCGCGCGACGGCCCGACGATCGCCTCGAGCGCGTCGCGATCGACCCGTTTGCCGGCTCCGAGGTAGAGCGCAAGCTTCTCGATCTCCTGCGAGAGCAGGCCGAGCGAAACGCCCGTCCGATCGATGAGCAGGTTCGCAGTCGCGCGATCGATCTCGACGCCGGCCGCGCGCACGCGCGCGACGACCCAATCGGCCGCCTCATCCGGCTTCATCTGCGGAAACTCGCAGACGGCGCCGCGCTTCTCGACGGCCTTGTAGACGCGCCGCCGCTTGTCGACGCTTCCTCGTTCGCCGCGACGGTCGTAGACGGTAAAAAGCAGCGGGTGCGGAATGTGCGGCATCTTCGCGAGCCACGCGACGAACGCCTCCGCGTCGCGATCGCCCGCTTCGCCGAAGAGGTCGGAGTCCTTCACGAGAAGCACGATCTGCGGCGCGAGAAAGGAGAGCGCGGTCATCTCCGCGACGATCGCCGCGACCTCGCCCTTGCCGCCCGCGACGACGCGAAGTTCGCGTTCGCCGCCGCGCATCAACTTCTTCGCGATCGCGCGCCCAGCCTCTTCGACGAGAAGATGCTCTTCGCCGTGGACGAGAAAGACGGCCTCGGCTCCGCCCGCTTCGCAGTCGCGCACACGGTCGGCGAGATTCTTCGGGATCACCGCGGCACGCGCAGTCGCTGGCCGACCGTAAGCCGGCCGATCGCCAGACCGTTCATGCGCGCCAACTCGTCGGCGGTCGTGCCATGGCGGTGCGCGACCGTGGTGAGCGTGTCGCCATCGCGTACGAAGTAGTACGCGAGCGGGGCGATTCCCGCTTCGCGCGAAAGAAAGTTCTCCGCGCCGAGCGCAATGCCTTCCGCGATGCGTTGCCTGTACGACCCCTTCGCGAGCCGCTCGGCCTCCTCGGGGTTCGTGACGAAACCGACTTCGACGAGAATCGACGGCGCCGTCACCGAGCGAAGCACAGCGAAATCGGCCTGCTTGACGCCGCGCTCGGGCACGGCGCGGGCCGACCGAAACGCGTCGACCACCATCTCGGCAAGCGCGCTCGAACGTTCGACCGTCTCGCCGCGCGCGACGTCGAGCACGATACTCTGCAGTTCCTCCGACGAGCCAGCGCCGTCGTCGCCCCCGGCGGCTTCGTCGTCGCCGAAAAGCGCGGCGTTCTCGAACTCCGCGAGGGCCTCCGCGGCGTCATCGGTCGCGTGCTCGAGCGAAAGAAAGTAAACCTCGGCGCCGAAGGCCGTCGGGTCGTTCGATGCGTTCGCGTGAATGCTGATGAACAGGTCGATGCCGCGCTCGCGCGCCACACGCGCCCGCGCCGCGAGCGGAACGCTGCGATCACGGTCCCGCGTGAGCGTCACCCGGGTGCCGCTCCCCTTCGATTTGAGAATGGCGGCGACGCGGCGCGCGATATCGAGAGTGATCTCCTTCTCGACGATCGAGCCTTCGATTTCAGCGCCGCGGTCGACGCCGCCGTGGCCGGGGTCGACGACGACGTGCCATCGCTCCTTGCCCGAGTCGTTCTCGGAGGCAAGCGCGGGCGCCGCGAAGGACGCGATCAGCGCCGCGAGTACGATTTGGTGAAGGCGGGAGAACATCGCGTGCGAGTGTGCCAAACGCGCGATGCGAGCGCAAGGAAGCGCCGCGTTAGTCGTAGATCGTCTTCGACGAGAGGATGAATCGTGACGGATCGACCGCGACGCCGTCTTCGTGCACTTCGTAGTGGCAGTGCGGAGACGTCGCGCGGCCCGTGCTTCCGACCGCCGCGATCGCGTCGCCGCGCGCGACGCTGTCGCCCGGCCGCACGTAGACCTTCGAGTTGTGACAGTAGATCGTGCTGATGCCGTTCTGGTGATCGATCTCGACGGTGAGCCCGTAGCCTGTGCGCGCGTGCGTCGCGACGACGACCCCCGCCGCGGTGGCCACGACATCCGAACCGCGCGGTCCAGAAACGTCGACGCCTTCGTGCGTGGCCTCGCCTCCGGTGAACGGATCCGTGCGCGTGCCGAAGTGACTCGTGACGCGCCCCCCGGGGATCGGCAGAATCGACGGCATGCGTTCGAGCGTTTCCTTGCGGAGCGTGAGTGCCTGCGCGACCTGCGCGAGGCTCGCGCGGCGGAAGCGCGCCTGGCGAAGAAGCTGCTCAACCTCGTCGCGATCGATCTCCCCGGTCACGTCGCCCATGTCGTTGGCGCCCGAGAGACCGCCGTGGTGCGCGCTGCTCCTCGGTCCGCCGATTCCGAGCCGCGCTACCTGCGGGTCGATCGCGGGAAGCCCCGATGCGACACGGATTTCGCGCTCGAACTCCGCGAGACGCTCGAGGTCGCCGCCGAGCCGCGTGATCGAATCGCGAATCAGCGACACCTCGCGCCCGAGCTCGCCGTTGTCCGTGCGAAGCTGCGAGATCGTCGCATCGCGCTCGCGCTGTCCGACGTATTGAAATGCGCACGTTCCGAGACCGACGAGGCCCGCGAGGAAGACGGAGAAGAAGAGCGCGAGCGCGCCGCTCGGAAGCCGTAGAGAAATGATCTCCGCATCCGAACTCGGAATGATCATGACCGTTAGGCGTTCGAAAATGCGCATCATTCTCCCGACAAGAGATCGAAATCGCGAACTGATCTGGGAACGGAGGAGGAGACGGGCGAGGCCCGATACGTGCCCATTCCGTAAACGATCGGCAAAGATATTCGGCGAACAGAATCGAGTCAACACTTTTCCCGTTCGCGATCGACGAGAAGAGATCACTCGTCCAACCGTACCGCCACGAAGCGCGTGAGGCCGTCCCGCTTGAGCAGGAGGACAACCGGCGATCCCGCCGCGCGCGGCGCGGTGATGGCGCTGCGAAAATCGCGCGTGTTTCGGATAACGCGGTCGCCGATCTCTTGCACGATCGCGCCCGGTTCGACGCCCGCCTTTTCCGCCGCGCTCCCGTGCGCGACTCCCGTGATCACGATGCCGGACTCGAGCGCGCCCAGATCCCAGCTTTCGCGCAGCTCCGGAGTCAACTCCGCGACGCTCATCCCGAGCCACGAGTCCGTACTCGACCTGAGCAACGGCTCGCGCGACATCACCCTGACCTGATCGGAACGATCGGCGAGAACGACACGAAGCGTCAGAGTGCGCGCGCCGCGCCGAATCGTAAACGGCACAGGGATCGCGGGCGGCGACTCTGCAATCAGAATGCGAAACGCGCTCATGCCGGTCACCGGCTTTTCGCCGATCCGCGTGATGACATCGCCCCGGGCCAATCCGGCGCGCGCGGCCGGCGTATCGCGCAGCACCTGGCCGACGAGCACGCCCTTCACGCCCGCGAGTCCCTTTCCCTCCGCAAGTTCGGCCGTGAGTTCTTGCGGATAGATTCCGAGGAAGCCGCGCGTGACGCGCCCTTCGCGAACGAGTTGGTCGACCGTGCGCCGCAAGAGTCCCGCCGGAATCGCGAAGCCGATCCCCTGGCCGTTCGGACTAATCGCGGTGTTCATGCCGATCACGCGGCCGCGCGAATCGACGAGCGGTCCGCCGCTATTGCCGAAATTGATCGACGCGTCCGTTTGAATGAAATCCTGCAAGGCGGGCATGGCGCCTTCGACATCGATGTTGGCGCGTCCTTTCGCGCTCACCACACCGACGGTCACGCTCCCTTCGAGCCGGCCGAACGGATTGCCAATCGCGATCGCCCAATCCCCGACGCGGATCGCATCCGAGTCGCCCCACTCGACCGCCGGAACGGGCCTGTTCGGAGTGAAACGAAGCACCGCGACATCCGTGCCGGTGTCGATGCCGACGATTTCGGCCGGATATCGCTCCTCTCCCGCGAGCACCACGAAGATGCGCCCCGCTTCGGCGATCACGTGATTGTTCGTGACGACGAGGCCGCTCGCATCGAAGACGAACCCGGATCCCGACGCGGGGGACGCCTCCCAGTCCGTCGACGGGAAGAGATCCTCGACGACGCCGCTTCGCGAGCCGCGCGCCTTGCCGCGCGACGCACTCGACGTTTCCAACTGCGTCGAAATGCTCACGACCGCCGGCAGCACGCGCTCCGCGACGCTGACGAACGGACTCTCGAACGGCGTATCCGCAGCGAGCGCGGAGGAGGCGGCGAGCCACGCGATCGCCGTCGCTGCGGCCGCGACGACCGTAGCGAGCCGTGTGGTATATTCGCGCACCCTCAAATCGCCGGAGGCGCCTTGCCGGACTCCCACATCTTCACTGCTGATCTTCATCTCGGCTCCGCACGAAAGGACGAGGAAACCCGCAAAGAGGAAGCGCTCCTCTCGTTGATCGACCACGCGCGGGAAAACGCCCGCGGTATCACGCTGCTCGGCGATCTATTCGATTTCTGGTTCCCGTATCGCCACGCGATACCGCGAAACGCGATCCGGCTTCTGGCGCGGATGGCCGAGGTCCACGCGTCGGGCTTCCCGATCCGTTTCGTCGGCGGGAATCACGACCTTTGGCTCGGGCCCTATCTCGAAGGCGAGTTCGGGATCCCCGCCCGCGCGAGCACTGTCTCTCTATCGGCCGGCGGCCGCCGAATCTTTGCCGCGCACGGCGACGATCTCGTCGCCGCCGGCGATCCGGGTTATCGATTTCTGAAGCGGATCATTCGCAATCGCGTCGCGGAAGGGTTGTTTCGCACGATTCACCCCGACTTTGGGATCCCGCTCGCGCGGAAGATTTCGGGAGCGAGCCGCGAGTACACGAACGAGAAGGAGTTCTTCCTCGGCGACGCGCTCGCGGCGTCGATCGAGCGCGCGTTCGACGCGGGGCACGACACCGTCGTCATGGGGCACCTGCACGCGGCGCAGCATCTGCGGCTTGCGCGCGGCGAATGCGTCGTGCTGGGGGGATGGACAGAGCGGCTTTCGATCGCGCGCGTCGAGCAGGGGCAGATCCGTCTCGATGAGTGGCCGCCGCGACAATAAGCGCGGCCGCTGCGAGCGCTAAAGACCGAGCGTCAGCGAGAAGCGGTGCGCGTCGCCGAACGCTTCCTCCGAGAACGGAACGAACGCGTAGTCGACGACGAGGCGACCCGCCTCGGCGCCGAGCCCGAACGACGCGTCCTCGAGGTCGTAGCCGAACTTGACGCCCCCGCGGAGGAAGACGTGATGCGCCCCAACTTCCGCGCCGAAGTGCGCGCGCGGGTTGAGCCCTCGTGACGCGCGGAAGAGGCCGTGCACCTCGGTCGCGACATTGCTGAAGTTGCGCTGATAGCCCGCGCCGACTCGCGCCTCGAACGGTAGGTCGGCATCCACGCCGCCGACGCGGATCGGCGGTCCGATATTGGCGACGACGATCGCGACGCGGCAGCCGTCAATCGGCGTCGCGTACGCAACGCCGACATCGGCGGCGAAACTCCAAGCACCCTCGATGTCGATCTGCTCGCGAATCGCCTTTACCGCGACTCCCGTCGCGAGGCCGTCGATGAACTCCCGGCCGTAACCGCCCTGCACCGCCAACGCGTAGTACCCGAAATCGCCCTGCGGCTCGTCGAGGGGAACATCATCGACGTAGCGCGGGATGTTTCCGACGTAGAGCCCGTTCGCGCCGACGCCGAATCCGCCCGCCGAAAGCGGGAAGACGCCGCCGACGTATTCTTGCCGCACATCGGCGAGCCAATTGTTGTGATGCAAGAGCACCTGCGGACGCGCGAGCCGCGCGAGGCCGGCGGGATTCCAGTGGAGCACGCTCGGATCGCGCGCCCCGACGATATCGGCGTCGCCCATGCCGGCATTGCGCGCGCCGACACCGACGCGCAGAAACACGGCGCCGACCGGTTCGGACGCGAACACGGCTGGCGCACCGGCCAGCAAGAGAGCCAGCACGCACCCGACGACCCCGACGCGAGCGAACGCACTTCGGCCGCAGGATGCGATTGCGCATGAGGACCGCTCGAAAGCCCCGGAATAGTCGCGATGATGAATGGGAGTCGTCTTCAAGGGAGCCGAGGGTATTTCTCTATGCGGCGGGATTCAAGGCGAAACCGGGCGCGCGACAAAAAACAAAGGGAGGAGGCTGTGAAGCCTCCTCCCCGCCACGCCCCAAGGAAAGGGCCGAGGAACTGGTAACTGTTGCCCCTTTTCAACAGCCCCAGCCCTCGGGCCCTTGTCGAGCCGAGTGATTGGCCCGACCAACTCTGCAGGAGGGCAAACGAGTTGTCCTGGAGATCTACGCAACTCGTAGGACGCTGATCTTGCGAAAGCCGTTTCACTTTTTTTCGGTTTCCGATCTCGGCTTTCGCTTTTCCCGCGCCGTTCAGGTCGTGGTACCCACGATCAAAAACGTGGTTCCAAAAAAGTTTTGCCCCCGGCTCGGCCGAACGGGGAGGGCCTCCGCGCGGCACGGTTGAGGAGAGGGAGTGGAAGAGGTGAGACTTCCAGCAGGTGTATTCGCCGTCATCTCACGCCACCCTTCCGACCGGGGGCAAGTTCAAATCGAAAATCGAATTCGTCGGTTGCTTGATACGCCCAATCGATCGTCACCGACGTCGCGCTCACGTTCGTAACGCGAAACTTCGCGTAGTAGTCGTCCCACGTCCAAACGATGTACGAGTGCCCGGCGATCATCTCGACGCCGTATACGCTCTGCGCCCATGTCGCTTCGTCTTCGTTGTCGGGCGCCCAATCCACTTCGTCGAGGCTCTGCGTGTATCCGAAATCCTGAATCTGGTTGCGATAGAGATTCGGCCCCTCGGCGATGTTCGTTCCGATCATGAAGAGCCGCCCGATATCGGCGCCCGTTCCCTCCTCGAGAATGAAATCGGCGAGCGTGTCGTCGTACGGCACGATGAGCGCGGAATTCCCGCCGGCGTAACGGCTCCAATCGATCGCGGCTTGGTTGAACGACGCACTCGGCGCGAACGCTCGCAGACCCGTGCCCGCTGGCCGCGGCGTGTCGTGCACGAGCACGAACGCGCTCGACAGCGCGCTTCGGTTCCCGTCGAAATCGAACGCGGCGACCGCGTAGTAGCGCGTCACGCCGTTCGCGATTCCCGTGTGGCGAAACGAGTCGGACTCTTCACCGAGCACACGACCGATCTCGTCGTAGGCGCTCTGCGGCGCGTCCGTAAGCGCGCTGTAGATCTCGTAGCCCGCGACGTCGGCGCCGACCAAGGGACTCCATCGAATCTCGACGGACCCGTCCCCCGTAATCGTGTAGACGCCCGTCGGTATCGGCGGCGCCTCGCGATCCACGGGATTGGTCCCATCGTCATCATCGCAGCCGACGAGCCCCGCGGACGAAACCACGCAGAGCAGCATCGCGACGGTCAGCATTCTGATTTCACGTGTCATGTGTTGTCTCCTCACTAGGCAATCGGTGTGCCGCGCTCGAAGGTGGGTACCGCAAACGGCGTGCCCGTCGCCGTCAGCCGAGGCGTAGTGAAACAACACCTTCATGTGCAGCGCGTTACGATTGGGTGACTCAGGAATGTCGCCGCGGCGCGTGCGGAAAGCCGCGTCGGCGCGACACGCGCGGGAGCGCGGTGCGCCCTATGACGGAGAGACTCTCGTCCTATTTCTTCGACACGTCGATCACGCCGTCGCCGCGCTTAAGGCCGTACTTCTCGATCTTCTTGTAGATATTGCTGCGTTGCATGTCGATCTTCTTCGCGGTCGTCGCGACGCTCCAGTTGTTTTCCGCGAGTTTCGCGCGCAGGAAATTTCGCTCGGCGCGTTCCTTGAACTCTTGGTACGTCGCGCACGCGGCGTATCCGCCCTCTTGATCGTCGAGAACGGTGCGCGGCAGTGCGGGAATGTCGCTCGCCCCGATCTCCGGCCCGTCGGAAAGAATGACCACGCGTTCGATGATGTTGCGGAGTTCGCGGACGTTCCCGGGCCACGAGTGCTCCGACAAGAGTTCGATCGCGGCGGCCGAGAGCGTCCGCGGCCCCGCCGCACTCTCTCGAGAAAGCTCTGCGACGAAATGCCGCGCAAGAAGCGCGACATCGCCGCGGCGGTCCCGCAGCGGCGGCACCAGAATCGGCACCACGTTTAAGCGAAAGAAGAGGTCTTCACGAAATCGGCCCGCCTCGACTTCTTTGTCGAGCGCCTTGTTCGTGGCCGCGATGACGCGCACGTCGACTACGAAGTTCTTCGAGCCGCCGACGCGCGAGATTTCGCCGAGTTCCAGGACGCGCAGCACCTTGGCTTGCGCCGACGGGCTCATGTCGCCGACCTCGTCGAGGAAGAGCGTGCCGCCGTCCGCGAGTTCGAACTTGCCGATGCGCTGCGCGGTAGCGCCCGTAAACGAACCCTTCTCGTGGCCGAACAGCTCGCTCTCGATGAGATCGTGCGGAATCGCCGCGCAGTTGACTTCTATGAACGGAGCCGCTGCGCGCGTCGAAGCCTTGTGAAGCGCGCGTGCGACGAGTTCTTTCCCCGTGCCGTTCTCGCCCATGATGAGAACGCGGGCGGGCGATGCGCCGACGCGCTCGATCGTTCGCCGAATCGCGCGCACGCCGTCGCTCTCGCCAAGAAGATCGCCCGAGCGATCGAGCTTCTGCCGGTAGTAACGATTCTCACGCGAGAGGTTTCTTGCCGCGAGGCCGTTGCGCACCGTGAGCAGAATGCGATCACGATCCAGCGGCTTCTCGAGGAAATCGTATGCCCCCTTCTTGCTCGCTTCGATCGCCGTCTGAATCGTGCCGTGTCCGGAGATCATCACGACGGGCAAATCGGGGACGGCGCGAACCATCTCCTCGAGGGCTTCGATGCCATCCATGCCGGGCATCTTCACATCCATGAGGACGAGGTCGACGCCCCCTTCGCGCACGCGGTCGAGCGCCTCCGCCGCGTTTCCCGCGACGGCGACCTGATAGCGTTCGTATTCGAGGATTCTCGAGAGAGCGGTCTGGATGCCGGTCTCGTCGTCGACAACGAGGATGCGAGACATCGTTAGCGCCCGCGCACGTTAGAGGAGATACGCGTCAAACGCGTCGTCCGGTTTGCGTACGACGAAACGCGATTCGCGCCGCGGCTCAGCACTCTGGGCAGCACGCGCCGGTGCAACGCCAGCCGTCCCGTCGGCGACGGTTGAAGCGAGCGCGCTACGCGCGGCCGCGACGGCGACGCGTTCGCCGAGCTCGTTTCCCCACTGGGCAAGCAGGCGCGGCGCGGCGCCGGCGCCAAGGGCGACGCGATACTCGACCCAACGTCCGTGGCGATTGTCTTCGACAAGACCGGCGTCCTTCAGGATTCGGAGATGCTTCGAAACGTGCGGCTGAGAGATAGCGAGCGCGGCGACGAGTTCGCTCACGTGTCGCGGACCGTCGAGCAGGATCTCGAATAGACGAAGGCGCCCCGAATCGCCGAGCGCCTTGAAGGCCTTCGCGGTCACTGGCATTCGCACACCTCCCGTCCGCCGCCCACTCGCGAGCGGATCATGCGGCGGGGCTCCGGTTTGGGCTGCCTTGCCGCCGTCAAATCGCGCGGCTAATATATGGACTGCTTTCCCTGACTGTCAAGAAAGCCTCTTCTCACGTTCCCGGCCAAAGCAAAAGATGACTTCCGGTTCTCTCGACACTCGGCGCGCTCCGGATGTTCTCGGAATGACGCCCGCGGAACTCGCGCGCCTCGCGCCTCTCGACGGCGAGCCACGCTACCGCGCCGCCGCGCTTTTCCGCTGGCTGCACAAACGCGGCGCGGCGAGCTTCGAAGAGATGAGCGATCTGCCCGAGCCGCTGCGGGCGCGGCTGCGCGACGCGAGCGCGATCCCGCTCGTCGACCCGGTGCGCGACGCGACGAGCGCGGACGGTTCCGTGAAATCGATCCTGCGCCTCCACGACGGCGCCGTGGTCGAATCCGTGTTGATGCGCGACCGTGAGAAGCGAACGCTTTGCATTTCGACGCAGGTTGGCTGCGCCGTAGGATGCGTCTTCTGCGCGACCGGCGCGATCGGACTCGCGCGCCATCTGTCTCCCGGCGAGATCCTGCGCCAAGTCTACGTCGCGGAGTCGCGGCTAAACGCCGCGGAGCCGGGACGGCGATTGACGAACGTCGTGCTCATGGGAATGGGAGAGCCGCTGCACAACTTCGACGCCGTGCAGCGCGCGCTCGCGAACCTCGTGTCGCGGAGCGGGCGCGGGATGTCGCCGCGGCGCATCACTCTCTCGACGTCGGGCTACCCGGAGAGAATCGCACAGCTCGCCTCCGACGGACCGCACGTGCGCCTGGCGATCTCGCTCACCGCGGCGAACGACGCGCTCCGCACGCGGCTTATCCCTCTCAACAAGAAGTACCCGCTCGCCGCGTTGCTGGAGGCGGGGCGCCTCTACGAGAAATCGACTCGCAGCCGCGTCACGTTCGAGTATGTGCTGCTCGCCGGAGTGAACGACTCCGCGGAGGACGCGCGGCAGCTCGGACGACTCCTTCGCGGGCGGCGCGTGAATCTGATTCCGCTCAACGCGCACGCGTTCTCCGAGATGCGCCCGCCGGAACTCGACGTCGTCGACCGCTTCCACGCCGCGCTCAAATCGGCAGGCGTAACGTCCACGGTGCGCTGGAGCAAAGGCGGCGAGATTCAGGCCGCGTGCGGCCAGCTCGCCGCGCAGGCTTGATGGCGCGGGCCGGCCTTTCGTTTCGCGCGAAACTCTTCCTCCTCTGCCTCGCGCTCTCCGTCGTTCCCGCCGTCTGCATCGCGCTACTGGCAATGCGCCACCTCGAACGCTCCGTCGATCTTCGCTCGAACAAGGGGATCTCGCGCACGCTCGACGCGTCGCGGGCGATCTCCGACAGCCTGGTGGCGTGGGACGCGGCTCGGCTCGAAGCCGACCCGGCGCTCACGGTAAAAATGGCCGACTTCGAGATGGGACTCGGGTTCTTCCGGCGGTTGCAGGTGCTCGCGCCGGTGGAGAAACGCGCGCTCGCGATCGAGATGGGACTCGTCGTTGCGCTGTTGATCGGAGCGAGCCTCGTTCTGGCGGCGCGCGCGGGGCGGCGCCTCTTGCATCCCATCGGGCTCCTCATGAAGGGAACCGAGCGCGTTCGCGCGGGCGATCTCGGCCACCGTATTCCGCTCTCCGGGTCCGACGAGATTTCGCGGCTGATCGTTTCGTGGAACGAGATGACGGAAAGCCTTCGGAGTAGCCTCGAGCGCATTCGCCGCATCGAACGCACCGCGGCTTGGGGCGAGGCCGCGCGCCGTGTCGCGCACGAGATCAAGAACCCGCTCACGCCGATCGAGTTGTCGCTTCACCGAGTTCGAACACGGCTGCCGGAAATGCCCGACACGATTCGCGGCACAATCGAGGAATCGACGCGCGCGATGCTCGAAGAGGTCGAGAAGCTGCGCCGCCTCGCCGAAGAGTTCAGCGCATTCTCGCGACTGCCCGCTCCGCGGCCGGCGCCGTGCGATCTCGCCGCGCTCGTGCGCGAGGTCGCCGCGTTGCACGGGCGCGACGGCATCGAGTTCGAAGTCTCCACTCCCCCGGCGCTTCCGATCCTCCTCGTCGACGCGTTCCTTCTTCGCATCGCGATCGGCAATCTCGTCAAGAACGCGTGCGAAGCGATCGGCGAACGCGGTAGAGTCACGCTCGCCGTAAGTTTCGACGGGCGCGCCGCGGCGATCGATGTCGCCGACGACGGGCCGGGGATCGCACCGAACGATCGCGATCGCGTCTTCGATCCGTACTTCACCACGAAAGAGCGCGGCACGGGGATTGGGCTTGCACTCGTGGAACGCATTGCGGTCGACCTCGGCGGCACCGTGTCGCTCGTCGACTCACCGGCGCCGGGGGCGCGATTCCGCGTGGAGATTCCGATGACTCTGGCCGAGGAGCATGCGCATGAGTGATGGCCCGCGCCGCAGAGTCCTGATCGTCGACGACGAGAGGAATATTCTCTCGTCGCTCGCGGGCGTCCTCGGCGATGAAGGGTTCGATACGCGCACGGCGGCCACCGGAGAAGACGCACTCGAGACGCTCCGCGCGGAGGCGTTCGATTTGGCGATTCTCGATGTGCGCCTGCCCGACACCGACGGCGTGAGCCTCCTCGAGAAAGCACGCGCACTGCGACCCGATCTGCCGGTCGTGATGATGTCGGGGAACGCCTCGATCGACATCGCCGTGCGCGCCGTGCGCCTCGGCGCGTTCGACTTTCTCGAGAAACCGCTCTCGCCGGATCGATTGATCGTCGTCGTGCGCAACGCAACGGAGCGCGCGCGGCTGGTCGCGGAGAATCGCCGGCTTCGCGAGGAGGCGCCGGCCGAGGCAATCCTCGGAGAGAGCGAAGCGATCCGAGCGCTTCGCGACGCGATCGCGCAGATCGCGCCGACGCGCGGGCGCGTGCTCATACTCGGCGAAAGCGGCACGGGCAAGGAACTCGTCGCGAAGGCGCTTCACGACGCAAGCCCGCGCGCGAACGCGCCGTTCATCAAGATGAACTGCGCCGCGATTCCGCCGGACCTCATCGAGAGCACGCTCTTCGGCCACGAACGCGGCGCGTTCACGGGCGCGACAACGACATCGCCCGGAAAATTCGAACAGGCGCATCTGGGAACTCTCTTGCTCGACGAGGTCGGCGACATGAGCCTCGAAACGCAAGCGAAGCTCCTGCGCGTGCTCGAGGCGGGAGAAATCGAGCGTGTCGGCGGAAGGCGCACGATCCCGGTCGACGTACGCGTTCTCTCGGCGACGAACAAATCGCCGCTCGACGAGATCGCGGGCGGGCGATTTCGCGAAGACCTCTATTTTCGCCTCGCTGTCGTGCCGCTCATGGTTCCGCCGCTTCGCGACCGCGGCGCTGACATCATCCTCCTGGCCGAGCATTTCCTTGCGCGATTCGCCGCCGAGTACGGCCGTGTGGCGCCGCGCCTCGAGCGCGAGGCTCGCGACGCACTCCTTGCGCACGCGTGGCCCGGCAACGTGCGCGAGCTTCGCAATGCGATGGAGCGTGCCGTCATCCTCCTGGCGGGAGCGAACCCCGCGACGATTCGATCGGAAGATGCGCGGCGACTCCTCCACGCGAGCGACGGCGCGTCCGCCCCCGCGAGCCGGCGCGCTGAGAACGCGCCTCGCGCCGCCCAGCCCGAGATGGTCGACGCGACGCGCCGCCCCGAGCGCAGCACCGGTGACGGACTTTCACTCGCGGAGCAGATCGATAGACTCGAGCGCGATCTGATTTCCGAAGCGCTCCACCGCCTTCGCGGTAACGTCGCGGAAGCGTCGCGCGAACTCGGCATCGACCGCGCGAACCTTCATCGCAAGATGCGCAGACTCGGAATTACGCGCGAGGGTGCGTCACCCGCGGCGGGCGACGAGACCGCGTGACACGAAGCGACACCGGCGTGTCGGAACGACCGCGCGACGCGTCGCGGCGACTCGCCCCGCCGCGATTCGAGATGACGACCCGCGCGCAACCCCGCTCGGAGTGTCGCGCGACGCGCCGAGACTGGCAGGCACACGATTTGCCCATTCCGCGCGGGCCGTACTCGAGCCCAGACCGGGCGAGCGCCGCCACGGCTCTCGTCTGCCGCGCCACGAACCAGCGATGAGGAGACCCGTCATGAGGAGAACACGTCGAACACACGGCGCGGGGCGCCGCGCTGGCGCGATCCGGCGAGTGTTTTTCGCGATCGCGCTCCTCACAGCGGCCGCCGCGTGCGCGCCGAGCGGCGCGCACGCCAAAACGCGAGTC
This sequence comes from bacterium, assembly GCA_046160485.1. Lineage (GTDB taxonomy): Bacteria > Orphanbacterota > Orphanbacteria > JBJXGV01 > JBJXGV01 > JBJXGV01. The sequence continues at coordinate 144,368 of JBJXGV010000012.1, forward strand.
CGAGGCTTCGGCGGTGATGTCGCGGTCGCATTCGGCGCTCGCAGCGACATCCTGATTCACACGCCCGTGCGCGTCGGCGAGGGCGTCGAGTTTTCGATCACCGCGCCGAATGCCGACTCCGTCTCGATCGTCGGAACGTGGAACGACTGGGATCGGCGCGCGAATGCGATGACGCGCGCGGACGAGAGCGAACCGTGGCGCTGCGTCGCGCCCCTCTCCGAGGGCGTCTATCAATTCAAAGCTCGCTACGTGCCACGCGGCGGCACGGAGTGGCTTCCTTATCCCGAGCCGGATCCCGCGGAAGATGAGGTCTATGACGAGAGCAACTCGCTGACGCTCGTCATAGAAACTGACGGCGACGTTTACCTGTCGCTCGGCGGCGGCTCGGCTCGTTCGGCCGCAATCGGACTCTCCGGCGATTACAACCGCGTCGACGGCTTCGCACCGTGGCTCGTCGTCGCGTACGACCGTCGCGACCGCGTCGTGCCGCGCGTGCGCCTCGCGGGCGGCTACGCGTTTGCGCTCGAGCGCGGGGGCTTCGACGCCCGCGTCGAGGTTCCGCTCGTCTCGCGCTACGGTCCGGCCGTGGCCGCCGAGATCTTTCAGAAAACATCGCACTTCGACGATCGTCGAATCACGCACAACGAGAATGCCTTCGCGGCCTTCTTCCTTTCGGAAGACTTTCGCGACTACGTACGGGACCGCGGCGGGCGCGCGTCGCTCATTCACCGCATGCTCCCGTCGCACGAGATCGCGCTCTCGTACGAGGTGCACGACTACGATCCCGTGGCGCGCCAAACAGACTGGAGCGTCTTCGGCGCCGAAAAGGAGTTTCGCGAAAACGATCTGTTCGGCGCCGGGGACGACGGTGTGATGCGCGGCGTCGTGGCCGAGTACTCGGTCGATTCGCGGCGCGATCACCGCGACACGAATTTCGCGACGGGCGCAAACCAGAGGCGCGATTCGTGCCTGCGCGGCTCGGCGCTCGCCACGCGTTACGAACGCGCCGGCGCGAGGCTCGGCGGCGACTTTCACTTCGAGCGCTGGGACGCGGACGCGCGCCACTTCGCCAAGCTGTCGCGCCGCATTTTCGCGGCGGCGCGCGTTGCGGGCGGAAAAGCCAAGAGTATCTCGCCGGGCGACGGCGAGCCGCTGGGAGCCGTCCCGCGTGAGCGGCGTTACTACCTGGGCGGCATCGGGACACTGCGAGGACACGAGTTCAAGGAGTTCGAAGGCACGCGCTACGCCCTCGGCAACCTCGAAGTCTCGTTCGTTCCCGCTTCGGACTTCGCGCTGACACTTTTCACGGATGTCGGCGACGCGTGGGACCGCGACCCCGAAGCGAAGCTGCGCGCCGACATCGGCGTCGGCGCGGGTTCGCTCGACGGCGCGATTCGCGTCGACGTCGCGCGCCCTGTGGAATCCGACTCGGATGGCGCGACGCGCGTCACCGTTCGGGCCGCGCGCACGTTTTAGCGGAGACGCTGTTGCCCCTTCCGAGGCTCATCCTGTACGCGGCCGCCGCCACGATTCTCTGCGCGGCGGCGAGTGCGGCGTTCGCGGACGGCGAAGGTCTGGCCGTCATGCTCGAGGCGCCGTTGGCTCGCGGCGACTCGTTGGCCGCAACGTGGAGCATCTCGAATCTTCTCGACGATGAAACGCGCCGCTCGCTGGAGAGCGGCGTCGGCGCGGAACTCGTGATCACGATCGAAGCGTGGCGAAAGCGCCGTCTCTGGTTCGGCAGCCTCGCCGCAAGCCGCACGTTCGAATACTCCGCATGGCTCGACGAACACAACCGCCGTTTCGAGTTGCACGAGCGCGGCGGCGGCACGAGCCGCGCGTTCGCATCCGTCGACGAACTCGAGCGGTTCGTCTCGTCGCCCACCACCGTCGGCGTCATCGCGGCTGCCGACCTTGGGCCAACATCGCGCTACACGATTGCAGTGAGCGTCGAACTGCGCCCGCTCACTCTCGAAGCGATGCGCAGCATCGAATGGTGGATGAAGGGTGAGCCGTCGCGCGGCGGCTCGCTCCCGGGGAGCGGCATCACGCGCCGGATTACCAGCATCGCAGCCGATCTCTCTGGATTCGGGAAGCGCACCGCGAGCGCGCGCACCGACGAGTTTCGCGGCGACATCACGCCAGCGCCAGCGCAGGACTCAGGCGCGGCGCCGGCGGTTGTTCCAAACGTCGGCGAGCTTCACGAGCCCCGCGCCCGCGAAGATCGCGAAGAACGGCATGATCGGCACGCGGTAGCGCATCGTGCCCCATAGGCTCGACACCGCGACGAGCGCCAGCGCGGTGGCGATCAAATAGAAGATCGCCACGCGCGGCCGTGCGGCGCGCGCAGACCGCACGCACGCGAGAACACCGGCGTAGGTGGCGCTCAGCACGGCGAGCGTCCACGCGACGAAGGCGAGTTGCGGCCACGGGCGCCCGACGAACGCTTGTCGGATGGCGCCAATCGTTCCGCCTTCGATCGAATCGGATAGAAGCACGACACGCTTCGATTCCAAGCCGAGAATCTCGGCGAAAAGGCTACTCCCCGATTCGAAGAGGAGCGCCGCGATCCCGCGCAGGAGCTTCCCCGCGTTCGTCTCCCGCAGCGAAATCAGATACCAATCGAAGAGGCGCGCCGCGTCTTGAAAGCGCGAAAGATCGGCGCCGCGCGCCGCCCACGCGAGCACGCCGAGGATCCACGGCGAGAGAAACAGCGCGAGCCGGACGAGACGCCGCCGCGGCGACAGATTCGCGGCGCGATCGGCGAAGAAGAGAAACGGCGCCGCGAGGAACGGAGCGAAGGCGCCGATCGGGCGCGCGAGTGTCGCGAGGATAAAGACGAACCCCGCCACGAGCGGCCATCGCAGTCCCGGCGAATCGAAACTTCGAAGCGTTAGCCACGCCCCGAGAAGTATGAGAAACGTGAACGGAATGTCGGAGAGAAGGCAGTTGGCGATGAGAATCGATGCGGGGTCGAGCGCCACCAGGACGCCAGCGACGATTCCGGCGCGCTCGCCGAAGAAACGCGCTCCGAGATAGGCGGCGATCGCCGCGACCGCCGCGCCCGCGAGGCACTGCAGCAGTATCGCCGCGTAGATCCTCCCGCCCGAAACGAGCCGCGCGAACGCGAGAAATATCGGGTAACCCGGAGCCTTCATCGCTCCGGGATTCAGAAACTGTCCGCGCAACACGTGATCGGATTGCTCCGCATAGAGGCGCGCGTCGAGCCGCAGGATTCGCGACTCGAGCGCGTCGGCGCGCCACGGAGCGATCGCGGCGAATAAGAGAAGCCGCGCGAGCAGGGCGACGATGAATACGCGAGCGATGGCGGCCTCAGCCTCGCGGAATTTCGGGCGGGGGCGGCACGGGGCGATCGCCTGCGCCCGCGCTCACACCCGTTCCCGGAGTCACGACCGGGGGCGGCGTCCAACCCCAGTCGGCCGGCGCTCCGCCCGCGCTCGCGCCGCCGCCGAACGCCGCGGGCGGCGAGACGTTGCGCGTGCCGAAGCGCGTGTGCAGCACGCAGCCGACACCGACGGTCGCCGCGAAGAACGCGAGCATCGTGCCGAAGACCGAGAGCGCTCCCGGCAGCGGCGTCAGCCAGGGCGCAATCGCGCCGAGAATCGTTCCCAAGATCGAGAAGGAGTGGACGACGACGAGGCCGAGAAACGCGCTAGCGAACGGACGGCCCGAGTATGCGCCGCCGCGGAAACGCTCGCCCACCAATTGGTAGACAGCCACGAGGCCGACAATCACACCACCGAAAACCAGAACGATGAAGACGGGCAGGAAGAGTATCCCGATGATGCTGATGACGAGAAGAATGCATGCCGGCACGAAGAGAATCCAGACGAGGATGCCGACGAAGAGAAGGCGCCACGGACGCTCGGGGATGACGTTGGCCATGGCGCGAACCTTGTCGCGCGCGAACGAGACCGCGAGGAAAATGAAGAACGCCATCACAGCTAACACGAAGAACTTCGAGACCACGGCGGACGCCCGCGGACCGTGGTCGCCCGACGAATGACTCAGCGGCCCTATCGCCGGGAGTGGAATTCCGATCGACACCGTTTCGCCGTTCACCTCGGCGCCGGCATCCTTGTCGACGGAACCGCCGATGCTGACCGCGTCGCCGTTGACGCGCGCCGTCGATGCGAGGTGGAGCATTCCGCCGATCGCGACGACGTCGCCCATCACTTGACCCAGGACGTCGATGCTCCCGCCGATCGCGACGACATCGCCCTGGACCGTCTCATCCGGCGCGACGGTGATGTCGCTCCCCATGCGGACCACGTCGGCCGTGCTCGATTCGACACGGAACGCGCCGCTCTTGTGAACGATGATCGTGTCGCCGTCGTCGGAAATCGTGATCTTGCCGGAGAAGTGCCCGGGATCATCCCCAGCGGAGTCATCCGATGAGGTGACCGACATACCGCCGACTTGGATGCCGTCGTCGTCGATCGTCACCTCGATGACCTTGCCGCTCGAGTCCGTGCGCGAACCGGCGGGCGCCGGCGGCGCGGGCGGCGTCGCGTTAGAAATCGTGGAACCGGTAACTCCGGAGACGAGCAGCAAAGCCATAACAAGCGCGAGCGTTCTAGCGAATGCGCGCATGAAGGTCTCTCCTTTCGTGCGGGAAGCGAGAGAATTTTAGAAGCGCCCCGGCAACGAGGGCGAGCAGAGCGAGCATCACGAAACTCGCGGGATCGGTCATGACGTGAAGAAGAACTGTCGAGAATGCCTTCGCGACGGCCACCGCAGGCGCGGTGATCGGCGAAATCAGCGAGAAGAAACGCTCGCACAACGGCGCGAGCGCGGCGACGACAACCGCGAGCCCCTGCGCGGAGGTGGTCGCGCGCGATGTGCCGCGTTCAGCGCCTTGCAGAAGGAAGCTCGCGAGTTCGCGGACGACCGGCGGGAAGAAGAGAGCCGCCGTCGCGATCGCCGAGACCGCGACGAGCACCCACGCGACTCCCATCGGCATCGGGCGCGGAACCGGGCGCGCCGCGCGAATCGCGGAGAGAATGTTTGTCGCGAAGTGCGCGGGCACGTCGACTCGGCGCCACGTCATGAGAGCCGCCGCCAGCGTCCGCGCTTCCGCGAGGGCCGCGGCGCACGCCTCGCAAAATGCCGCGTGCCGCGCCAGTCGCGCTTCCTCGTCCGCGGCGAGCGCGCCATCGAGCAAGCTCTGAATCCGCTCGCGCGCCAGGTCGCAGTTCATCTCGGTGTCCCGTCCGCCGTTGTTCGTCATGCTGATCCCATCCGTTAGTCGTTCGACGGCGGAACGGCCGCCACGACGGTGATGTCGCCGGATCGCGTCTCGACCGCGATGAGATGCTCGCCGCCCTCGCCGAGCGTGCCGCGAAAGTGCGAGCGTGATGCAGTGTCGATCACGATCGGTCCCTTGATGTGAATGACGCCGCTCGCGGTCGCGAGTTCGACGTTCGAGGCGGATGCCTCCTCGACGCTTAGCTCGACGTCGCCCGACGCCGTCTCGATCTTGATGCCCGAGCCGCCCGCGCGAGCGACCTTCGCGACTACGGAGCCGGACGAACTCCCAACCTCGAGCCCGCGCTCGCCGCCGTCGACGATGACATTGCCGCTCGCGATCTCCACCTTCACCGGCCCCTCACTATCTCCAATGGAAACGTCGCCGCTCGTGCCGGAGACGCTCAGCGCACCGCCGATTCGATTCATCGTGACGTTCGAGCTCGCGAAATTAAGATCCGCGAAGCCGGTGACGCCATCGCAGGAAACGTCGCCGCTTGTCACCTCGATCCGAACGGAACCGGTCAGATCGCGCACGATCGCCAGACCGCTCGTCGCGGAGAGCGTCAGGTCGCCCGCGGCGCGTTCGACCTCGATGTCGCCGCTCGTGGTGCGCACGTTCAGAGGGCTCGCCGTTCCGGCGATGTGTACTTGCCCAGACGTAATCGACGCATCGAGAACGGCGCCGCGCGGAAGCTGCACCTCGAAATCGACCCATCCCTTCGCGCCGAGCCCGAGGCTCCACCGCATGGGAAAGAGTGAGACCCCGATGAAGCGTTGTCGCGCGCTTTCGGGGATCTCCGTGCGCACGCGCAGCGCGCCGCCGGGCTCGTTTTCGAAGCGCACCGAGATCTCCGAGAGCGCCTTCTGACGATCCTCTTGGCTTCCTCCCTCGGCGTACTTATGCGCGATGACGCGAACCAACCCGTCGTCAGAGAGCGTGACGTCCAAGGTGCTCGACGACTCGTCGATGAGAAGGCGGCCGCCTGCGGGAAGAGGCGACTCGAGCCGCTCGACCTGTTCGAGGAGACCGGTCGCGAACGCGGCAGGTACACCCGCGGCGCAGGCCCACGCGATCGACATCGCGATAGAGCAGGCGAGAAAAACGCGCCGGGCCCTAAACGCCGGCACCGCGGCTCGCATCGCGATCGTCATCGGAAACGGTTTCACAGCGCGTCGTCCCCTTTCATTTGCCGCTTGAGAATGCGAGCGAGCGCCTCGCGCCCGCGATGGATGCGAATCTTGACCGTGCCGAGAGGGATCCCGAGCGTCGCGGCAATCTCTTCGTAGGAAAGATCCTCGACGTGCCGCAGAACGATCGCGGCGCGGAGCGGCGGCGCGAGTTTGGCGAGCGCGATGTCGAGAATCTCGCGACGCTGTGCCGACTCGATGCCGTCGCCGGGGCCCGGCGAAGCGTCGTCTGCGATATCCCAGCCGGAGTCATCGTCGCTGCCGGGATAACGCGGCGCGTCGAGCGACACGGTTCCGCCGCGGCGCCGGCGCAAGTGATCGATGGCGACGTTGGTCGTGATACGGAAGAGCCAGACCTTGAACGGATACGTCGCGTCGTAACGGTTGAGTGCGCCATACGCCTTTACGAATGCCTCCTGAGCCACGTCTTGCGATTCATCCCAATCCCGGACGACGCGATATGCGAGGTTGAGCACCGGGGCTTGAAATCGCCGGACCAGTTCCTCGAACGCGCCCTCGTTGCCCTCGAGGGATCGCCGGACGAGGTCGCGATCTTCGCGGTCCGACCGTTCCCGGCTCGCGTCGTTGTTGGCCATTCTACGGCCCCCGCGACGATAAGGTTTCGTGGGTTCTTCAGGCGTTCGCGCACTATAAGAGCCGCCGCTTTCGGGGGTCAATCGCGATCGCCCGAGCGACCCGGCGGCCGGGGCGGTCTAAATCGCCTTGACGCCGTGAGATGCCCTCTCCTAGCATGAGCACCTCCCTGGAGGGCCCCGTGACATTCGACACAACGATCAGTGAAATCTTCGGCCGAGAAATCCTCGACTCGCGCGGCAATCCCACCGTCGAAGTCGACGTCATCCTCGAGTGCGGCGCCGAAGGGCGCGCGGCGGTCCCGTCCGGCGCCTCCACCGGCGAGCACGAAGCGATCGAGAAGCGAGACAAGGATCCGAAGCGCTACCGCGGCAAGGGGGTTCTCGCGGCCATCGAAGCGGTGAACGAGACGATCGCTCCCGAGGTCGAGGGAATGGACGCGACCGCGCAGTGCGAGATCGATCAGACGCTGATCGACCTCGACGGAACGGAAAACAAAGCGAAGCTCGGCGCGAATGCGATTCTCGCGGTCTCGCTTGCGACGGCGAAGGCGGCCGCGGCGGCGGTTGGTCTACCGCTCTACAAATACTTGGGCGGCGTCGGCGCGCGAGTTCTTCCGACGCCGATGATGAACATCCTCAACGGCGGCGCGCACGCGGACAACAACGTCGACATTCAGGAGTTCATGATCGTTCCGGCTCGCGCGCCGTCTTTCGCGGAGGCGCTGCGCATGGGCGCCGAAACATTTCACGCGCTCCACGATGTTTTACACGAGCGCGGGCTCTCGACATCCGTCGGCGACGAAGGCGGATTCGCGCCGAACCTCGCGTCGAACGAAGAAGCTCTCGAGGTGATCATCACGGCGATCGGGCGCGCGGGATACAAACCGGGCCACGATATCTGGATCGCGCTCGATGTCGCGGCGTCGAGTTTCTACGCGAACGGCCGCTACACGCTCGGCGCCGAGAAAGAGAAGGAGAAAGACGCGGCCGGAATGGTCGAGTTCTTGGCGCGCCTGCAGGAGCGTTATCCGATCATCTCGATCGAGGATGGTCTGGCCGAGGACGACTGGGACGGCTGGCGCGTTCTCACCGACCGGCTCGGCGAGAAGGCGCAGATCGTCGGCGACGATCTCTTCGTGACGAACACGAGCCGCCTGGCGCGCGGAATCGACGAAGGTGTCGCGAACTCGGTCCTCGTCAAAGTGAACCAGATCGGCTCGCTCACGGAGACGCTCGAGTGCGTGCGCATGGCGATGCGCTACGGATACACCGCCGTCATCTCGCATCGCTCCGGCGAGACGGAGGACACGACCATCTCCGACATCGCGGTCGCGACGGGCGCCGGGCAGATCAAGACCGGCTCGCTCTCGCGCACCGATCGCATCGCGAAGTACAACCAGCTTCTCCGAATCGAAGAGGAACTCGGCGGCGCCGCGCGATTCGCCGGGATCGACGCCTTCTACCACCTTCCGGATGGTGCGTTTTGAGCGGCGGCGACTGGACCGACCCTTCGTGGACGGCGGACGCCCCGCCCGCGGCGCCGTATTACCGCCCGCAGAATCGGCGCCACCTCGTCAAGAAGCGGCTGCTCGAAATCGCCGCGGCGGCCGCGGCGATCTGGGTCGTCTACGCGTTCGTCTTCTCCGACTACGGGCTTCAGAATCTGCTCGTTCTGAAAGGACGCGAAGCGGCGCTCAAGAACGAGATCGCCCTGCTTCGCGATGATCACGCGACGCTTCTCGACGAGAAGGGGGCGCTGAAGAGCGATCCGCGAAAACTCGAGCGCGTCGCGCGCGAGAGCTTCAAGATGGGGCGCGAAGGCGAGCGCCTCTACGTTCTCGTTCCCGTCGATTCGCTCGGCGCGCCGCTCGATCAGAACTCGCTGCGCACGCCGTCGAAATTGCCGCTTGACGCACCCGAGGGCGCACGGTAGATTGCGGTCGTTGTTCCGCACATTGGATTTGCGCGCACTCAGACAATCTCACATGCGACGCGGGGTGGAGCAGTCCGGTAGCTCGTTGGGCTCATAACCCAAAGGTCGTCGGTTCAAATCCGACCCCCGCCACCATATCGAAAGAACTCCCGGTGCTAAGTGACGACGGCATCGGGAGTTTCTTCATCCGTAAGACGCCACTCCGTTCCGAACCGCAAAGTGTGAGCGTCTCGACGAACGCACGGACGACACGTTTGCGCTCTTCCATCGTGCCGTGAGCGAACAACCGCTGAAGATCCGCGAGATTCGCGAGGATCGAATCGACGATGGCGTCGGGGTCGGCTTGATTGAACGGGGTCGCTTCCAGCTCGCGCAGAGACGCCTCGACGTCTTGACGCTCCGTGCGCAGTCGCGAGAGCCGGTCGTTCATCAGATCGCGATTCTCGGGCGACGCGATCGAGAGATCGATCACTTGATCGATCTTCGCGGAGATCTCCCCCAGGCGCGCCCGCATACGCCGAATCTGAGGCCGTGGATCGTGCGCCTCGGTTCCTAGCTCTCGCTCGACGATGCGGCGGAGAAGACCGCGGCCTTGCGCGCCTAAGAAGGCGGTGAGGCGATCACCGATGAACTGCGCGACGCTGGCGTCGAGCGCGATCTGCGCGAATCGAACTGGCGGGCAGATCGAAGCGCCCTTCGTGACCGACGCCGAGCACATGTAGTACGACGTCGAGATGCGCGAGCCGTCTTTCCTCGGCTCCTTCTTCCACACCGTCTGGCCGAACATCGAGCTTCCGCAGCTGCACCGCAGAAGGCCGGACATCAGGTAGCGTGAGTACTTCGCCTTCCCGGAGAGGAAGCCTGTGGCGACGCGCCGCGCCGCGCGTTCTGTCATGACTTGCTGCGCTCGCTCGAACGTAACGCGATCGATGATCGGCTCGTGCGCGTTGTCGTACACGAGCCAGTCCTCGCGCGCGTTCTTCTCGATTCGGCGTTTTCCGCAGCCATCGCGCTCGACTCCTCGTCCGGCAACGATCCGATGGAACTTCCCCTCACTCGTCCGATTCCAGATGACCCGTCCGATATACGCCGGGTTGAGGAGCATCTCGCGGATCGACGAGAGCGCCCACCCTCTCCCCTGCGGCGACTTGACGCCCTCGCGATTGAGCCGATCCGCGATCGACTTGAATCCGAGGCTCGGCGTGCCCGTGTACCAAGCGAACACGCGCCGCACCACCGCTACGCGCTCGGGGAGGCTGTGAACGAGGCGGACGTGCTCACTGCGCGAGCCCTTCACCTTTTGACCGCGCGGCACCGATCGCACGAGTGTCCCCGCAGGATCGAGGAGCAGCTTCTCCCCCGCGTCCGAGTTGCGAGCGATCTGGTAGAGCGCTCCTGAGGTGTCGTGGTAGCCCAAGTCGAAGCCGTAGGGCGACTGGCCGCCGGGCCACCAGCCTTCGTCGGCGAGCGAGACCATTCCGCGAATCACCGCTTTGCTGAGTGTGGCCGACTCATCTCGCGCTGCTTCTTGCTTGAAAAATCTCATGAATTTATCCGCGGATGTCCCGGTAAATCCTTCGCTCGTGAAGATGATCTCGACGCCGGCCGTCGTGAGGAGCCACCTGTAGTGGCCGACCTCGTCGCTCGTCATCCGGCCGAAGCGTTTGACGTCCCACACGAGAACGAAGCGCCATGGACAGTTCGGCGACTGCGCGTCGGCGATCATGGAGAGGAAGCCCTTGCGCGCTGCCGCGCTGGTGCCGCTGACGCCGTCGTCCACGTACTCGGCGCCGACGGCGAAACCCTGCTCCTCTGCGTACTGGAGAATCGCGCTCCGCTGATCCTGGAGCGAGGCTTCCTGCCGATCCGTTGACCGGCGCAGATACATCGCCGCAGGTTTCAGCTGGCTACTCGTGGCTGTTGGCGCATGGCTCATGGCTCGATGAACGCTCTTAGTCTGCGATCACATCAAGGTGAATGTCGGTACCACCAATCGCCACTTTGGCGCTCGGTACGGACGAGGATTCCGCTCGAAGAACCCAAGACATGACGAGGCGCAACGCTTCGTCGATCGACGACAGCTCGACGCTCTGCTCGCTCTCGCGCGACGAAAGCGTCACGCACTCGATTACGCAGGTAGTCTCGCGACGGCGGCGAGTGACGCGTCGTTCCAAGTCGCGACGCGCCACCCCGCTGTCGGCTGCGTGAGACGATCCATTTTGTTCGCACCTCGCCACTACGCAGCCTCCGTCCTCAAGTCGCGTGGCCCTCGCGCGACAGCGTCTCCTCGGCCTCGGGATCGCCGAAGTAGTCGTAAGCCAGTCGGAGCATCGCGACTCTGATCGCCGACAGCACCGCGACCGTGTTCTCCTCCGGCTCGCCGTCCTGGCAGTCCATCGCCACTTCGAGCGAGCCGTGCATCCGGGCGATCAGCGCGTCGCACTCGGCGCGGAGCTTTTCGGATTCGGTGAGCGGCTCGGCGGGTTCCGTCGGCGCGGCGGGCACACCGCGTACGCGCGCCTCGGCCACGCGGTCGATCGTTTCCGCGAGCGAGGCGGCGCATACCGAGCACACGACTTCGACGCCCGAATCGTGCGGACAGATGGCCCAGCGCGCCAACCACGCGGTCGCGGCGGCGTGCGCGTCGTTCGAATGAGACACCATCAGCTCGTCCCTCCCGGCGCAGCTTCGAGCGTGGCGATCGGATCGGCCTCCACGTCCTCGAACGCTTCCACGATGACCCCGCCCTCACCGTCACGCCGGATACGCACGACAAGCGTGTCGACCTGAATCCAGGCCCAATCGGCACCCGGCCGAAGGATGTAGTCCTCGCCGCATTCCGCGTCGGCGACGAGCGCTTCCTCAGATCGCTTCCCGCGCGCGCGCCTCACGACTGCACCGCGATCATCTTCGGGCGCGGCACGTAGACATCGCGCTCCGCGTCGGACTGCATGCGGAGGAACATGTCGGGGTATTCGGTCGCCATCGCGTTGAGCACCTCGTTCGCGATGATCGCCTCGGCGGCGAAGCGACGTTTACTGAGATGGTCGAGCACGCCGCCGTTGTCGCAGCGCATCTGTTCTTCGATCATCGCGGCGCGTAGCGCGTCGCAGCCGAGCACAGTGCGGATCAGATCCTGATACATCACGCACTCCTCTCTGGCGTGCGTGCCGCGGCGTTCCTCGCCGAGTTGATTCCCGCGATCACCTCTCGGAGCATTCCGATCTCGGCGCAGCACCGATCGACATCGAGCCCCTTGCCCTGTACTTCGCCGAGCGTGTTCTGCCCGAAGTGGAGCAGTGGCTCGGCTTCGACTCTCGCTGCCATCGCGGTGAGCCGCTCTGCTAGCCCCGAGGCGTGTTCGACCAAGTCGCGCTTTCGGCTGAGCAGATCGGCCGTCGTTTCGGCTTCGAGCATTCCGAGCGCGTCCTTGGCCTCATACGCTTCGAGTGCGCGCTGCTTGGCGGCGAACCACTCGCGGTCGAGTAGGGGAGTCTTCATCGCGTCTCTCCTTCCGCGAGGAGCGCCTCGCGCGCTTCGATGTCGCCGAGGAACGCCATTGTGTGAAGCAGGTCGAGCCGAGCTTTCTTCAGATCCGCGACGTGCGACCAGTAGCTCGGCGTCGATTCCTGTCGTGCGACGTGCGCGTTCAAAACCTCGGGAACGCGATCGACGAGCTTGCGAAGCTCGCTCTGGACGCGGCGGTACTCGACGGCGGCGTTCACGACTTCACCGTCGTCTCGTTCACGCCGAAGAAGCGCGGGCCCGAGATCGCGCGCGCGCCGGTCACGATCTTCGCGATGCTCGTCAGACTCTTGTGGAGCGTCCCCGCGAACTCGAAGCCACCCTCGACGCGCGTGACGACGTACTGCTTTCCGTGCCACTCGCGCGTGATCGTGTCGCCGTCGATGCGAACCGGGATCCGGCCGAACTTCTCTTTGAGCGCCGCGCTGTTCTTCTTCCGATCTGCTTCCTGCGACTTGGCGTCGGCGACCGCGGCTTCCCACGTCGTCCCGTGCCCTCGCCAGTCCCAGCGATCGCGACCCGTTTGCACGCCGATGAAGTGGCTCGCGCCCAGCATCACCGTGTCGCCTCGCGCTCCCCACATCTCCCGCGCGGCTGCGAGCGCCGCGTCTCGCGTCATCGTGGGTGCTTCGATGGTTTCGGTTTCGCGCGGCGTCGCGTTCTGCGCGTCTGGCTTTGGTGCGTTCATCTTGTTACCTCCTCGCGGGCGGTTAGTGTCACTAGGTGCCCGTAGGACCATTCACGCTTCTTTGTGCTCTCAAAGCGAGAGATGAAACGCGCCCAAGAGCAGATTCCTGAGACGCGTATGTCGCGACACCGGCGCGAGTTGTGCACGCTCGTCAAGTACGAGCAGCACATCCAGCGCGAGACGCGGCGCGAGCACAGCACTCTTGTGTCGTTTCGCGCTTTCGCGCACACGACGGCCTTCTGCGTCACCGCTTCTCCACGGGCGCGACCGTTCCGTCGGCGCGGCATTCAATGACGAGCGCGAGCGTGTCGAGCCCGCCCGTGATCGCCGCGAACGCCTCGGTGTACGCGCGGAACGACGTCGCGTACTCGCCAACCGGGATCCCGAGGCGGCCGCTCACGGGTGTTGTCGCGATGAAGTGCAGGTCGCGATCGAACGCGGCGAGATTCCGCTTCGCGCGTTTGACGAGATCGCGTACGCGGATCGTCTCGATCGGCTTTGGCGCGCGGCTCATCGTGCGCCATTTTCAGGCGCAGCCGGCCGCCGATTCTTCGGCTTCCACGAGACGCGCCGGCTGCGGCCGTGCGGACAGTAGACCCCTTGCACCCAGGCGCCGTGAACCTCGTGGCACGCTCGCGCGATCGTCAGGAGAAAGTCATGCGTGATCTCGGGCGTGCACCACGACTTGCTCGTGACCTGAAAGATCATGTCGAGGAGCTTCGCAGAGTTGGTACAGCGCTCTATGTCGGCCTCGTAGCGCTGATCGACGTTGATTACGAGCCGCTCGCGATCGAAGCGGCAGGTCTTCACTTCGACCCAGGGCGGTTTCAGCTTCGCATGGATGAGTTCGAGCGCGTTCCAGGACTTGATGATGAAGGGCTCTTCAGTCATGGGTGGCTCCTCTTGAGTTGTTGGTGGCGGCGTCGCCGATAAGAGCGCGCAGCCGCCCGACGATGGCTTCTTCGAGCGCGTCGGCTTGTTCGCGGTTCACCGGCTGATGGATGTAGTGCGGATGCCCGCTCGACGAGAACCGCCGCGGGTAGACGCAGATGATGTTCCCGTCGGCGGCGCGGACGATGCTGATGTCGTTCAATAGGTGGTCGCCGAGCCGGACGGACGCGTAGCCGAGCAGGCCGTCGCGGCCGGGGGCGAAGCGGAAGCGAACCTCCGAGATCGTCGGGGGCGCGGTGGCGCCTTGAGTCTCACTCATGTGTGTGCTCCTTCCATGTTGGGCATAGGTAGGCATGAGCCTGGTGTTTTGCGGTTGATGCTTGAGGCTCGCTCGGTAGGCTGGTCGCTGTGTCGTTGTGCTGTAACGGGTACGTTCCCCCTAAAGGGGGACGTACCGTTACAACAACGACAGCGACGAGCGTGGGGCGTAACAACAACGCGAAGAACGAATGCGTATAAGTCATTGAAGATTCACGCGTCCTCGTCGTGCTGTAACGGCTCTTCGTTCTCCGTTACGGCGACAACGGCGCGCCACGATTTGGGGTCCGACTTCCGCGCGACCGGGGGCGACTCGACGAGCCCGGCATCTTCCAACTCGCGCAAGTACTTTCGTATCGTTGCGGTCTTCAGCGGATCGCCGGTGTGTGTCTTCAGCTGGAGCGCGTCGTTGATCTGGTCGGCGGTGAGCGACTCGCCCGCGTTGAGCCGCAATAGATCGCGGACAGCGTCGCGATTTCGCGTCTTGAACGACTTGGCTTGCTCGGGCGCGTCGCAGACGTCCCCAGTCGGACCGATCCAGACCGGATCCGGCGTGATGCCGTGGCGCACTTTCGCGAATACCAAGCGACGAAGGCCCGCCATAGGCTCGACCACGAGGACGGCGTCAACGTCGTCGCGGAGGCGGCTATGGCCGCGGACGACATCGATCGCGTCGCGCTTTGGCCCGCCGGTCGGTTTGGCGACGTGATGCGCCGCAAGGACGACCGCGTCACTCGCCGTGGAGAGCGCGAGCAAGCTTTGAATGGTTGGTCCGACGTCAGCACCGGAATCGCCGGGTAATTCCTGAACCGCCCCGAAAGGATCGACGAGAACAAGATCGAGCCCGCGCTCGCGGATGAGTGCCGCAACGAGGTCGGCGTCGGGAGGCAGCTTTAACCCAAGAACGGCTTCGCGGCCCATGAGGACGATATCGTCGAGGCCCTCATGGTCGCAACCGACGATAGCGAGAACGCGCTTCTTCAGCGCCCATCGCGGCAACTCGAAGCTCAGGATTCCAACGCGGCTCTTCGTCGTCCGAAGGCCGAGCCAGGGCACTCCGCGCGCGACGGCAAGCGCTAGCCGGATTAAGAGCCATGATTTGCCGATGCCGCCCTGGCCCGCAACGATGAGAGTCGTGCCGCGCGGCGCCAGTCCGTCGCCGATGATGGACGGCGGCTCCACAACCGACTCGTCGTTGACGAGAGCGAGGGCGGTCTCCGCCTTGGATAGAAACTGACGCTCGCGCTCGCCCGCGGCGACCACGACTGCGGCGGGGTCTGAGGTCGTGGCCTTCGCGCCGATATCCCGCGCGATCCTCGAAACCTCTGCGTCGTCGAGAGGAGGCTGACACCGCTCGTGATTCGTCACCGCGAGCACGGCGTCGAGTGCTCTTGCCGAGAAGGAGTGACTGCGGAGAGAGCCGGCAAGGGCGACGAGTGCTTTGTGCCGTGAGCCCTGCGGAATCGGGACGTTGCAGTCATGCGCGACTGCTGGGGAATCGGAACGCTTGATGGCGGCTTCCGCGAGTGCGTTCAACACCCACTGCGGCGGATCGGCGAGCGTCATCTCGTCGGGTGAGAAATCCGGCGCCCATGCGTAGCTGTTGCCAGACTGGTGCACAGACGGCGCGAGGATCAGTAGGTGTTCCTGCGCGTAGATCTCGATTCCGGGCATTGGCTCGCACTGGCCGGTCACGCCGGGAGGGAGTCGGTAGAAGTAATGAGCGCCCCTGCCACCCGTGATGGAGCGCATTGTGTCGGGCAGACGCCCGTGCTCGCTCTCGATCGATTCGAGCGAGAGATTGC
Source organism: bacterium (assembly GCA_046160485.1). GTDB lineage: Bacteria > Orphanbacterota > Orphanbacteria > JBJXGV01 > JBJXGV01 > JBJXGV01. The sequence continues at coordinate 160,583 of JBJXGV010000012.1, forward strand.
CACCATTGCGAGGATCGACATCGACGGCGAGGATCCCGGAGCGCGGGCCCGTTACCGTCGCGACATTCGCGCGCGGATTCCGACGCCACCAATCGCGAATCTGCGTCTCATCGCACGTCGCATCGAGCATTCCGTGCGGCGTACCGATCGGGTGCTTCGCGGGCGATGGGCAGTCGGGCTTGCCGCACGTGCAATGAGCTGCGTCGTCGATGAAGTGAATCGGGACGACGGGCCAGCCGCGCGCGGCGTAGGAAAGGGCCGCGTCGAGAAGCGGGTTCGAACCGGCTATCGGGCGAGTCTCGGTTATCATTCTGCACCGAGCATGCCGTCAAGCCGTGGGGTACCGAAAGGCGCGCTAAGGTACGCCCCTTAGCGTGGATGAGCCCATTCGAGGCGAATCCACCGTTTGCTCTCTCGAAAGTAGCGATTGGCGAGTCGTTGCGTGGCGATTCGATCGTGCTTGTATCGCCCGGGCCATAGTGCGTGTGCGACCTGATCGTTGGTCATGGACGCGCGCAGATCCCATACATGAAGGTATTGCTCCCACGGCGACTGCGAGGGTCGTTCCGGCAACACCGCCAATCGGCGAGCCTCTTTCAGTTTCTCTAAGCGCTCAAGAAGGAGTTCGAAGTCCCGGTGGAGCCTCGCACGCGAGTGGCGCACGTCTACCATTAGGAAGAGATCAGTGCCGTGTGCGCAAAAGCTCGCAAGACGGTCGTCTCGTGGTCCGATCGGGGCGCCCTTCCTGCGCGAAGCTGCATCCACGGAGAGTGGCTCTGCGTAGAACTTCGGAAGCGCGAGGTGCACAATCGGCACGATCGCATCAAAGAAGACGTTGTGAAGGTCGGCGAACTGCGCGGCAGGTGCGTCCTTGAAGGGGCGGGGATCCCAGATCATCGCCAGTCCATACCGCCGCGCGGCCTCCTCATGAATCTTCTCTAGCCGGTCCTCACTCGCGTGTCGCTCTCGCTGGAGACGGCGCGCGACCGACTTCTGCGCCCAGTTCATGAGTGCTGTGACCGAGGTGCGGGTGTGCCGCGTTCTGCGAAGTAGCGCGGCGACTTCTTCCTGCTCGGGTGGTAGTAGCCGGCGTTGTTCAATCTTGGCGATGATAGAGTCGAGAGTCGCGCCGCGCGTCGTGCCAGTTTGCAGCCACCTATTGATACGCTTCATCTCCGCTGGGCTGAACGCTCCTTGCATCAAGGAGCGGTTTGCGTCCCTGCGGCGAGAGCGGAGCGCGATCGCCTCTTCGCACAGCGCCATGTAGTCCGCGTTGCGAAGGAGACACTGTGTCTTGCACCGACGTTCCTCAAGGATTTCCTCTTCGAGAGTTGTTTCCTTCTTACGGGGCATGACTGCTCCTCGGACGAGTCGCGACTACCGATCACGGGATTGACGCTAAGCAAGAGCGAGTATAGGATACGACTGTTCAAGCTGACACGAGCTTCGAACTCCTGATTCGTCCAGACCGATCCGGCCTCACGCATGACTCGACTCACGCGTGGGGCCTTTTTCTATTGGAGGACGAAGCAGTGGCGAGTCGAGCGAAGTCAAACACAGGCGATGCGGCGCCGATCATCGTCCCGCAGCAGATCCAGCACTGGCCGATCGAGAAGCTCCGTCCGTATGACCGCAATCCGCGCACGCACTCGCGCGCGCAGGTTCAGAAGATCGCGAAGTCGATCCGCGAGTACGGATTCACGAATCCGATTCTCGTCGCGAGCGACGCGGGCATCATCGCCGGCCACGGCCGGCTCGAGGCCGCGAAGCTCCTCGGGCTCACGAGCGTCCCCGTCATCGAGCTGTCGCATCTCTCGCCCGCGCAGCGTCGCGCGTACGTGCTCGCGGACAATCGTCTCGCGATGGACGCGGGATGGGATGAAGAGCTGCTCGGCGAAGAACTGCTCGCGCTGCAAGACGAAGGCTTCGATCTCGACCTGACGGGTTTCGATCCCGCGGAGCTCATGGGTCTCCTCGGCCAGACCGAAGCTGAAGAGGTTCCCGCGCCACCGGTGCCCGAAAATCCGGTGTCGCGCGTCGGCGATCTCTGGATCCTCGGCGAGCATCGACTTCTTTGCGGCGACGCAACCAGTGCCGCTGACGTCGAGCGCGTCCTTGCCGGCGCCGCGCCCCGACTGCTTCTCACCGATCCGCCGTATGGTATCTCGCTCGACATGGAGTGGCGCGATCGCGCTGGGCACAACACGCTCGGCGCCGCGGAGCCGTCGTACATGAAGACGGAGAATCATCGCAACCGATCGATCTCCGGGGATACGCGAGCAGACTGGTCCGATGCATTTGAACTCGTGCCCTCTCTCGACACCGCGTACGTGTGGCACGCCTCGACGTTCGCGCCTGAAGTCGCCCTCGGACTGAAGCGCATCGGATTCGAGATCAAGCAGCAAATCATCTGGCGGAAGTCGCAGTTCGTGCTCTCGCGCAGTCACTATCACTGGCAGCATGAGCCGTGTTGGTACGCACGCAAGCCCGGCTCCCAGGCATTCCGCGGCTCGAAGGACCAGAGCACTGTCTGGGACGCGCCGTCGCCGAAGATGCTCATGACGTCGCGTGACGAGGAGCCCGTCGATCATCCGACGCAGAAAGCCATCGTCCTGTTCACGCGCCCGATCGAAAACCATACCAAGCGCAATGAGTGGGTCTACGAACCGTTCGGAGGTTCGGGGACGACGTTGATCGCCGCAGAGCAAACGGGACGACGGTGCATCGCGATCGAGATCGATCCGAAGTACGTCGATGTGATCGCGCTTCGGTGGATGAGCGCCACAGGCAAAGTCGCGATGCTCGATTCGGGTGAGACGTTCGACGACGTGAAGGCAGCACGCGGGAGCGACGCCGACGCCGCGTCCTGATCCCCGCGTGTGGTGGTGCGTACTCGCGATCGGCGTCGTGCTCCTCGGCGTGGCCTGGCCGAAATGAGACCGCGTGAGAGAGACCCCGAGGCGTGGGGCGCAAGGTCTGACGGCGGGCCCGACATTTCTCACACGCATCGCGCATCGGCCGTGACTGCCGGTTCAGCGCATATCGGGCGAGTGGCGCGCGTGGCGCTCGCGCGTGTTGGCGCGGACTTAACGCCTTGGTGTGAAATGACTTCCTGAGAAAGGTTCATTTCTCCGAATCGAGGGTTCGGTGACCACTTTTATGGTCTGTGCAGAGCCTGTACGAAACCGGTACGAAACCCGTGCAGATCCGGTACGCAACCTGGCTGAACTTGCGGCACGTTCGCGCGTCCCCGGACGAGCGCCACGGAGGGCGAAGTCTTCAGAATCCACGACTTACGCGGCCACGGTGCGCGCCACAGGGCGTGAAAACCGGCCGATTCCGGACCTGGGGGCGATTCAGCCGCCGGACGGGTCATTTCGGGCACGAGCATGGGGGTGAAGCGGGTGGCCGACGACGCGGATCTCGACCCGGCGACGGGCGACGACGACGGAGAGTTTGAGGCTGACCTCCACCTCGTCGCCACTGTTTTGCCGCGGCCGACCGGCAAGCGGGAGCGACCCTTTCCGGGTGAGGTGCGCGTTACGACGAAGGGTCTGCTCGCGTTCCCCAAGTCGCAGAGCATCCACGGCTACCACAGTGCGGAGGCCGTCGAGATCCCGACGACGCTCACCTGCAATCTCTGCCCGCTCTACCACGTGAAGCGGAAAAACCGCCGGCATCACCTCGCGTGTCCCGAGGGACGGCGCGACGCCATCTGCCCCATCCTCACCCGGAAGCAGATCGCATGGGCGAGCGAATTGATGAACGAGGTGCGGCAGACGTCGGGCCGCGATCCCTCGGCATCGCAGTTGGCGACGGTTGAGCAGATCGTCCGCTATCGCTCGCGACTCTTCCAGATCGAGAACTACCTGAAGGTCGCCGGACTGATCGATCTCCGCGAGGGGCAGGTCCGCGCGGTGGCCGACCGTCTTGGCGGCGTCGAGAGCGGGTTGACCCGAGCGCTCGGCGAACTCCGTCAGTCGATGAGCGACGGGCGCGACGTGAAGCACGGCGCCAAGCCTACGCTCCCCGAATACCTCGACGCGCTGGTGCAAGCGCAGGCGGCGCGGCGGGCGATCGAGGAGGCAGCACGTAAAGAAAACTTCACATCCATCCCAGCCATCGAAACGGAGGAGGGCTCATGAGCCGAACATCGGCCATCCCGATCGACATCATCACGGCGATTCGAGATCCGAACATTCTCGGCGACACGCTTGCGCCGGCGCAGGAGGCCGCGTTGCGATCGCTCTACGGGCTGCCGCTCGACGCGGATCAATCGGCACTCGCCGCGCAGTGCACGGGACGCCCGCCCGAGATGCGCGAGTACGGTACCGCGGGGTTCATCTGCGGGAGACGATCGGGGAAGAGCGACAAGATCGCAGCCAACGTCGCGATCTACGAGGCGTTCTTCCGGCGCCACGTACTGTCCGCCGGCGAACGCGGGATCGTGTTGCTCATGGCGCAGAACGTCCGCGCGGCGAACGTCGTCGCGGGTTACATCCGAGGGAAGATCGAGCGCTCCCCGATCCTCTCGCAGCACGTCGTCTCATCACGCGCGCTGGAGATGGAGTTGGACAACGGAATCACGATCGCGATTCACCCTTCGTCGTTCCGGGCGATTCGCGGATTGAGCGTGGTGACCTGCATCTGCGATGAGATCGCGTTCTGGTTCACCGAGGCCGAGTACGCGAATCCGGATATCGAAGTCGTCCGCGCGGTCAGACCGGCGATGGCGACGTTCGATCACGCGAAGCTAATCCTCGTGTCGAGCCCCTACGCGAAAGCTGGCGTGCTGTGGGAGATGTGGAACGCCCGGCACGTCGATGCCGACACGTTGGTATGGCACGCGCCCACCAGCCTGATGAATCCCACGGTGCGAGCGTCGTTTCTCGAAAAGGAGAAAGCGCGCGATCCGGAGATCTACGCTCGTGAATACGACGCGCAGTTCACGGACGCCGTGTCGTCGTTCATTCCCGGCGACGCGATCGAAGCGTGTGTCATCCCTGGCCGGACGGAGTTCTCGCCGAACATCCACGGCCACCACTACGTCGCGGCGATCGATGCAGCGTTTCGCGGGGACTCGTTCACGTTCTGCGTGGCGCACCGTGACGGTGAGAAGCTCACCGTCGATTATCTGGCCGGCTGGGAGGGAACGAAGGAGCATCCCGTTCGGCTCGCCGACATTCTCCCGAAGATCAAGGCGATCGCATCGCGCTACCAGATCTATTTCCTAATCGGGGACCAGTACGGCGCGGAGCCGTTGAAGCACGCGTTCAAAGAGGTGGGCTTGACGCTCGAAGAGGTCCCGTTCACTACATCGAGCAAGGCGGATATTCTGGGCAACCTTCGCAGTCTGATCGTCGAGGGGAAGATCGAACTTCTCGACCACGCTCGTTCGATCAAAGAGATTCGCGCCCTGGAAGTCGAGGCGTTGCCCGGCGGCGCGTCGAGAATCGGCCACCCTCGCCGGACCGGTGCCCACGACGACTACGCGGTTGCGATCGCGCTCGCAGCCTGGGAGACGCGGCAACCATCGCGCGGCCCGCGGCCCATCACGAGCCCCGATCAGATCCGCTGCGGCGGCCGCCTCGCCATGTTCTCACCCGGCTCGCCGTGGTACGACCCGAACGATCCCCGCTGCTGGGACGATCGAGACCGCGGCCCTTTCGGAGACGGCGGTGGCGGTCGTTCTGACGAGATCGTCATCGCCGAAATCAATTGGGACGGCACGATCAGCAAGAGGGGGCCAGGGTGGTAGGTCTGGATGGCTTCGACGGCCGCTTCGACAATGCGTCCCAGATCGCGCGAAATTGACCTGACTGTGCGTACGAAATCGCAGGCATCACCAAGCTGCCTTCTCGCGAGAGCGCAAACTCCGGAGGGAAAGGCGGCGGCTGTCGCGCGACGAAGTAGTACCAGCTACAACCCGAGAACGCGACTACGTAAGCGCGCACGCCCTTGATGCGCGTTCGCGTCGGCAGCGTTATCACCCAATCTGCAAGGGATCGCTCCGGAGGCTGGAACAGCACGAACGCAAAGATTGAGACAGGCACATCGTCAGCTTGTGATGGCTCCGCAAGCAGGTACTCGGCAATGCGACGCTCGTGTGGTCCGAGGTCTACTCCGGAGAACGTCCGATGCTGGGAAACCGACGCGCGCCAGAGCAGCGAGATGTGAAAGCGCCGCATTCTCTCAAAATCGAGACCGTGCACCGCTACGAATAGACCCTGGACCGTCGCAGGAAGGCGCCTGGCGTCGCACCACTCTCTCGCAAAGTGGCTTTCGAGTTTCCCGAAACGCTGTTCGCAATCCTCGCACAGCATCGGTTCTCTGTAGCCTTGCTGGATCAACCGAGCTCTGTCGCTCGAAGCATCGTCAGCGAGGGCGCGATGCTTCTCGTCGTAGATTCGTCTATAGAGGAGCTCCGGAATAACGTGCGAGTTTCTAAGCGGCGCTTCCTTCTGACAAAGCTTGCAGAATGTTGACGGCACTTTGAATTCTCCCTGTCGCACGCGGAGAAGGCGCGGCCGACCTTGTCCGTCCACGTCGATTCAACGTGAACTGTAGCACGCACGATTCCCGAGGCCGCGCCTTGCACTTTCTCCGAATCCAAGCCTTCATGTCGTGACCCGGAAGGAGGGCCATGATGAACGCGATTCCAAGAGAGCGAGATCCCGACCTCACCAGCACGATCCCCATCTTCCTGCGTCGCCTCCACGCCGACTCGACGCGCGCCGCGTACGCCAGGGAGATCACTCGCTTCACCGCGTGGCTCGCCGACAACTCGCCGCTCGACGCCGAGGTGCTCCCCCGCTACGTCGAATGGCTCCGGACGCGCTCACTCTCGCCGACGTTCATCGCCTGGCGCGCAACCGTCATCGGGGAGTTCCTCTGCGACGCGCATCGGCAGGGCGTGATCGCAATGGACGTGACCGCGGGCTACAAGAAGCCGAAGGGCACGAGAGGATTCGCGCCGCGCGTGTTGTCATCTGGAGAGCTCAAGCGCCTGCTGCGGACTCCTGACCGCCGTTCGTGGAAGGGCAAGCGCGACCTCGCAGCGCTCGTCCTCATGGGCATCGGCGGACTGCGCGCGGGTGAAGTGTGTTCGCTGCGGCTCTGCGACGTGGACGTGCGATCGGAGGGCGTGACCTTGCGCGTGAACGGGAAGGGCAATCGACTTCGGACGATCGCCTTCGAGGGGAAGAACGCGTCGCCCCTTCGATCGTGGGCCGCGATCCGAGGGACGGGCGTCGCGCATTCTCCGTGGCTCGTCGCGAGGAAAACGGAGGAAGGCGAGCAGCCACGCAGGTTGAGCGTGGCGATGATCGATTACGTCGTGCGGACAACGGCTCGCTCCGCGGAACTGACGGGCGTCCACGCACACGCTCTTCGCCACAGCGCCGCGTCACTCGCGCTCGCGAACGGCGCGAACCTGATCGAGGTGAGAGACATGCTCGGCCATGCGAGCGTTATCACGACGTCGAGGTATCTGCACGCTTCGGCGCTCACCTGCCCTGTAGCGGTGCGGAGCGCGACGCTGTAGACCGCACGAAACGAGAAAGGGGGCGTTGGCCCCCTCCTCGCTCAGAACTGGAGCAGCACTCTTAGGACCGCCATGAGTGCGACGATCCCAATCGAGTCCAGCTCCACTTTTATCACGATCCTGAACATCGTCAGGTCTCCCCAAGATGTCAGAGCCGTGGCGCCACGGGCTCGATTGCAGCCTGTGGAGTATTTTATTCGCGCCCTTGCTGGCGCTATCCAGACGCGTGATCACCGCGCCCAGAATGCAGACGGAGTTGTCCAGAACGTTGCTCGGGCTCGACGTCGCTGGCCAAGAGTGATCAGGAGGTGCGCTAGGCTGGCCTCTGAACTGGCTCTCGGTGCACCATCGTCAAGGTGTCGAGGGGCTCTGGGGGTCCGCCCTTTAGCCGCCGCTGTTCTGCGACGACACAGGCCCGAACAGTAGGCCTTCGGTCACCGATCTCTCGCGTGACCGGGCGCGGATGCTACGCTTCCCGCTTATTCGTTGCAAGCGGAAAACTGAATCCAGTTCAGATCTGGCCCGGCTGCCTCTCAGGCGCCGATCGTCTGCGCAATCAGCGGCCGCATCGTCTCGCCGAGGACCGGCTGCATCATCGCCGCGATGCGAGGCGGGACCAGCTCCGCCACAAGCGGGCGAAGCATCTTGCGCAGTCGCTGTTCACGTCGCGGCCGCCCCGGCCGGTTCGTGCCCCGACTCTGTCGCCAGCCGTAGAAGGTCCATTTCGAGACGCCAAACGCTTTCACGAACTTGGCGTCCAGATCTTGGGCGTGCTACGCACGTGGGTGCCGCGCTTTTCAACCGGGGTTCACGCGTTCCCGCGTTACCGCTCGCGTTCGGCTACTTCCGCGACCCCCGATGTCGAGGAAACGCTCGCGCATGAGGGCCACGGGCGGTGAATGGATATGGGACCAGCTACTCGACAGAATCTCGGTTCGGGCGGATCTTTACCCAACGGCCGAACAGCGGTAGCGTTATCGTTGTAGGCGCACCCGTCGCTCGCGCAACCCCTCAAACAACATTCTCGGCAAGGAGGTTTCCGATTGGTAGCCCGCCTCATCCTGCACGTCTCTCGATCGGCCACTAGACGCATTCTGACGCTTCTCTCCTTCAGTCTGCTGTTTCCGGCGTTCGCTTTGCCGGCGTGGGGCGAACTCGTGGCGCGTGTCGTTGACGGCGACACGATTGTGCTCTCCTCGGGAGAGAAAGTCCGATACATCGGCGTCGATACACCCGAGACCGTTCATCCCGAAAAGCCCGTCGAGTTCATGGGGAAGGAGGCCGCCGCCTTCAATAAGGCGCTGGTCGAGGGCAAGGACGTCCGCCTTGAGTACGACGTCGAGCGGAAAGACAAGTACGGGCGTACCTTGGCCTACGTCTTCTTAGATACTACCTTCGTCAACATAGAACTCATCCGTCAGGGCTACGCGCAGATCCTGACGATCCCGCCGAATGTAAAGTACGCAGACCTATTCCTCACGCTGCAGCGAAACGCTCGGGAGGCGGGTCGAGGCTTATGGAACGACACTGCCGCGACTGCTTGGCGAGCGCTACCGGCCGTAGCGGACACCAACACCTACTTCCTCACGCGAACGGGCGAGAAGTACCACCGCGCGGGTTGTCGGTATCTCCGCTCTAGATTTTCCTCGATAAGCAAAGCGGACGTGATCGCCGGTGGTTACGGAGCTTGCTCCGTGTGCATCGGCGGAGTCGCTGCTTCTCTCAACTCTTCCGGACGCCCGGCGATTCACACCCGTCGCTGCCAGGCCCATACTAAAAAGGGCACCCGCTGCAAGAGGCACGCCAAGTTTGGGAGACACTACTGCGCGCAGCACGGGGGCTAACTACCGCTGCAATCTGTAGATCTTCCGGAACTGGTGGGTTTCGGTGGATCGGATTTACTGTCTACGGCTGCAACCCCTTCGAGTACGCACTTAACGAAGCGAAGCCTTGGAAGCATAACTCCCTTCTTCGAAGCTGTGCGGTTCGAGGCCAGCCGTTCGATCGCTGAGAGGCCAAGTCGCACGCCCTCGCACTCTGTGAGTGTCGGACTTCTTTCTCCTAGGTAGATCTGCGTCAAGTCCCAGCCGAGTTTGCAAGACCGCCGGATAGAAGTTCTTGATGCGTCCCATGAACGTTGGAGTGTTTTGGTCAGGACTGCATCGAGCTTATGGTGAGCCATTTCCAGCAGATCCACGCAACGCCATGCTTTTGGCTCTGCCGTCGAGAATGCTGCGCGGACTGCATCTTCCGCCTGACTGTGCGATCGTTGATCCGTGCCAGTGTCAGCAGGGGGCAGAGTGCGCGTGACCCGCTGAAAGGTTCTCCACCGGATATCCAGAGCGTCACGCAGTGCCTGCGAGTGCTGGCCCGCGAGCCCAACATCGCGCTCCCAACTAGCCAGCACGGCTTGGGCAAGGCCTGGAGCGACGCCTCCGATTTCAAGGATTGCCGCCGTCTCCTTCGCTCCCAGGGCTGCACCGATCCTGCTCACACGATTCAGACAGTCAAGCAATTCATTGAGTCGTACCACGACGTCGCGAGCGTCATTGACGACCGCGGCCGCAAGCTTCTCGATCTCTCCCAAGCAACGGAGTCCGTGCTCGCCCAGAGGCTCCTTTCGTCCTCGACCTATGAAAATGCTCTTGATTTCCCGTCCGGCTTCGACCCACTCAAAATCGGACTCCCATGCATTAAGGCGCGCTCCCGCAGTATCGGCGATGGGCATTGGTCGATCGTATGCTCCTGCCCGCACCTGCTCAAGCACCTTGCTAACCGACAGGATGGCAGCCGCGCGAGCGCTCTTGGCCCGTTCGAGTCGGTCCTCCGCAAGAACTCGCTCCCGCCGTCTCGCCTTAGCGCCGCTCTTTTTTTCTCGCATTGGGGCCGAGTAACTCCTCGGTTGCAATCCTAATTTCCAGAGACACTGAGCGATATGGTTGCAGCATTTGTTTTACAACGGAGTCTGGCAAGGATGGTTCCGGCTTTTCACCGATCTCACCTAGGCCCGCCACGGTTAGGCGCGATTGGAGATCTGGGCTTGCCTCCCGAAGGATCTTCGCGACAGAGGCTGCTCGGAGCGCCGACAATTCGGTATTGTCCCTCGGATGCACTGGGCTCGCTAACTGCTGCCAGTCTGCGGTTCCATTTATCACTATTCGAGCCGCTCTGTGGCTCACAAGAATCGAGTCGAGGGGCCCGCGGGCGAAGCTACCCAAGCGAGTCGCATCGTCCGGATCCAAATCTGCGCGCGCGCTCGCGAACGCTATTTGTCTGCCGTCGAATAAATTGATCACGATGTGGTCCCTGGCTGAATCCTCCTCCGAGCTTGTAGTCCATTCTCCGCCCAGGAGATTGCGCAGGTCTGTGCGAATGGCATCCACCTCATCGACCCGAAGGCTTTCGAGCCTCTTTAAGTCATCGCCAGCGCTTCTCTGCCCGCGCAGGAGGCCGATTGCCGTCATCCCAAGGATTAGCATGACGACCATTCCAAACGCAAAGAGGTCTACAAGTCCTGGCCAGAAGAGCCCCTCATCATCGTCAGGCAAGAGTCGCCGGCGCACGGCTCAGTTCCTGGGAAACCATGAGCGCCGTCTTGGCGGATCCGCCTTCTTCTGAAGTACCTCCAACTTCTTTGTCAACTCCTCGGCAGCATGTTGGATTCGTGTGCCCGTAGCGGTGGCTTCACGGGCTGAATCCGATAGCATCTGAACGCTCTGCAAGAGGCTGCGGTAGTCAGGCCCAAGTGCCACGGCCACACCTTGTCCGACGCGACTCGGAAGCGAGTCCTTGTCGTCCTGCAGTGCCTTAGTGAAACTCTCGATATTCGCTTGCAACCGGTCCAGGCTCAACGCCAGAGTCCGGTGACTATCTGCAGTGCCGTCAGTGATGGCGTTCCTCAGTCCGACAACGGAGTCCTGGACGCCTCTTGAAAGGCCGATTTCCACCGCCTTCGAAGCGTTTTCTCCGTACCTGATGAGCGATGTCTCGACAGAGGTTGACAGAGCGTTGGCCGTCTTCCGCAATTCGACCGCCGTATCCTGCAAGGCCCCAACGGCCGTGAGCACATCTGACTTCTCGAGGCGCATGCTAGCCTCTTTTAGCGATTCCGCGGAAGCACTGAGTTCGCGCATCGCCGGAATCCCGGCAGTGAACGGTTGCGCGAGGGCGGTAAATCCCTCGTCGAGCCTCTGCAGCAATGCCTCCAGTGTGGCCTGGACCTGCCGCACTGGTCCCAGCACGACATCGGGCCCGCTTTTCGCCTGCTTCGTGAGGTCCTCTACTACACGCTCGATCCCCCCGCTCAGATTGCGAACCTCCGTCACGATATCGGTCACGCCTCTGAGATGCCGTGACAGGAGTTCCTCTGTCCGCCTATCTTGTCCGTCCAACAGCGAGTCGATGGCAGCCTTAAGCCGCGGATCAAAATGATCACCCGCGTCATCCTGAAATCTGGCGAGAGCTTCGGATGCCTGATGCAAAGTGTCCCGGCCCCTTCGGCCGATGCCGAGGCTGCCCAGGAGAAAGATTATCGCTAACGCGATGCAAAACGTGTTAACGAGGTACACCCATTTAAGTGGAGTGAGGGTATGACCAAACTGGCTCCAGTCCATTCTACCGTCCAGCGCGGAGGGACTTGAGTAGAGCCCTTCTAGCGAGCTGATCACATTGCTGAAAAAGAAGACCGTGCTGAGCAGGCCGAGCATAACTGCCAGGCCACTGAACGCGCGCTGCATGCGCACACTGTGGTGGAATGCCGATTCGAGGACATCCAAGGCGTGTGAGCTTTCTCGACGACGGCCGATCCCAGCCCGCTCTGTCACTACGACTGAGAGCGCCTGGCGCGTGGGAGCCGAAAGCTTCCACTCTGAAAGGCCGGCTCTGTCGAGTCCAGTAATACCATCGGCGATTCTCCTCCACTCCTCGGTGGTAGGGAGCTTGCGTGTCGCGAAGTACCACCAAAGCCGCAGAGAAGCAAGCACGACGAGACCGAAGACGGCCTGAGTGAAATAGCCCCAGGTAGTGAAATCGTGAAGGACCTTGCCGAGTAAGGGGGTCACATTACCAGACCAAATGCGAAATAAGCACGGGCTCACTCGCACCAAGGAGAATGGGCCCGACTCCTGGCCAGGAGGTGACCTGAGTCACAGGGGCAGGTCTATCGCCGCAGCGTACGGGTTGATCGATTCGTACAGATGAGACACCGCACGCGACGGTCGGGTGCTGCCCGGCCCGACTACAGGCGGAGAAGCGAAAGAGCGTCCCGTCGTGGAGGTCTTGACGGAACTGCACCAACCGGTCCGATTGTAGGCCCCAATCTTCTACTGCAGAAGGAAACGCGTCTCGTACATGCGCGGTTGCCCGGTCACGGATCGTAGCGGCAAGATCCAGCGCGCCATCTGCCGTCCAATCACGCCCCTCTGCGATGTCCTCTAAAGTGCAGCGCAACTCTCCAGCGAATCTTGCCGTCCATTCGTCAAGGCGGCTCTGAGGAATACGCTGGGTAGGTTCACCTAAGCGCCCGGCCTTAACCTTCAAGCCCTCGAGGACAGCCAACGCGGCAGCCAGTCGGGCGTGGACAACCTGCGCTTCCTCGGTGGTTCTCGACGATCCAGCACTGTTGGCGGCAGCAACTCGCCACAGTTTCAACCAAACGAGAAACCGGATGAGAAAGCCCTGGACTCCCGGCCAGCGATTCGACGAACGCAGAGGTTCCGGTTTTGGACTTGCGTGGGTGGTAGGAGTGCTCCCAAGTTCGCTCTCGGCCGCAATAAGGCGGCGAAGTATGCGCGGACCCTCAACAAGCAGGAGGCCTGGAGCCCATCGCCCGAGACCCTTGGGACCGAGCATCCTCCGGAGGACTTCACGCTCTGGCATAGCCCCGCCCCGATACTCCCGCAATTCGCGTTCGAAGCCTTTGTACATTGCCTCGGCTTCGTTAGGGGCACAGTGTTCGTCGCGAACAAGAGAGTGGAGCAACGCCGCCGTGCATATGTCGGCCATGTCCTCCAGCATCGCCGCTAGCCCTTGTACGGGAAAGGCAACGAGGCGTGCATGGTCCCTTGACGGCGAGCCATCGAGGAACGCGCGTCCGGCCTGCTCACCCAAACCCCGGCGATCGGCTAGTAGGAGGACGTTGAGAAGCTGCGAGATGACCTGGTGAAATGTACGCTCCCCTAATTCGACCCCATCACTCGCCCGAGTCGAGATTAGCCACGGCGTCGAGATGATGCCATCCCGAGCAATGACGCGCTCCTTGGGTCTGAAGTCACGATAGCGGGCTAGGAGCACGATGTGGCGCTCCAACGCCACGACATCCTTCTCCAAGCCATCCAGGCGGCTGAACACCTCGGGCCAATCTCGAAAAGCAGTCGGCCCCATGCCCTGGGCGAGAAGAACAGCGGTAACCTTCCTCCCTGCGCGATCTGATATAAGGCCAAGCTCGCGAAGCTCATCGGTAAAAGCGTCCTGGTTGTACTCGCGCAGAATGTCCCGCACCTCTTCCCAGTTCTTGGCCGGGCGAATAAAGCGCCGTGCCTGTGGGTCGAGGCCTTGACACCATTGCTGCGCCTCCTCTGCCCCCACCGTGTCAACGCCCCACACGATTCCGGGGCGGATTTCTAGACTCATAAGACGACGAGCTTCCGGGCCCAACGCTCCGCACACTCATACGTTTCTGCCAGCTCCTTCACTAGTCCGGGCGCCACGCCCTCGTTGTTCTTCAGTTCTTCCAGCTTGCCGCGCTTCTTTTCGACAGCATCGAGCACTGACTTCCTGAATGCTTCCGGATCGGCCTCTACTCGCATCGTCCGATGAACTTCAAAGCGAGTGGCATAACCGGATCGGTGGAAGCGATCGAAGGCCTCGCGCAACGCCCGGTCCCGAGACACGGGAAACCGGAATTCCGTCACGGCGACCGTTTCCGAAAATATCGCATTTTCCAAGTTTACTAGCCTGACTTCATCGAGGACGAAGGCGATGGCAAATAGCTCCTTCGCATCCTTAGTAGAGCGGGGCATCACCCGGTGCTTGGCCGCACCCGGGATCTCCATGAGGATTCCACTAAACCCGGCCAACTCCGCGTGAGTTCGCTCTGCCTCCGAGAAAGCGTTGTAGCAGTCTCGAATCTCGCGGTAGAGACACAGCGGCCAGCCGAGGGAGAGGTGGAGAGCGTCGTCACGCAACGCATCGGCTGAAGATATGACCTGGAACGCGTTCGGGTCGCCAGCTCTTTCCTTTTCCTCCCTGGCCCATGCGTTGAGTTCCTCCTGCTCCGCTCCCGGGACACCGGTTACGACAATTTTCATGGGCACTGCGCGCTGCGCATCGCTCATGACGGACAGAAACTCAGGGCCTTCGTTGACCATCGCCGCGAGTGGACTGCATGCTGTCATCCGCCGTTTCAGCCGGGCGATCGCGTCGGGTGGACGTTCCGTGCGTCGCGCGGCCGCCCTGCGGATCGCCTCAACAACCATCCGACGGATAAACGCTCCGAAGGCCGCCATCTCTCGTGGCTGATCGACGGCTTCTAGACTGCTCAACGTTTGGCTCAAAGTCTGCGCAGCGCGATCACTAACCTCGCGCGTTAGGTCCTCCAGGTGTGCACGGATCGTCGCGTCGATGGCTTCTGGTTCTAACAACCACATTTCCGTGGGAATTTCGGGTGTCTGTCCATCCATCAGCGTCCCCAGGCGAGAGCATTCTTCCCTGACTGTATTCTGGAGCTGCTGCAGGATCTCTGCCTGCCGTTCGCAACGATGGGCAAACCGTGCAGCTCGGTCGCCGGTCCGTTCCTTGATCGTCGCCCGTGCTTGCCTCAGCAGGCGCGTTTGCGCCCACTCGAAGGCTGGACCTGTGTCGATCTTGTTCCCGAGGAGTCCACGAGTGGAGTTCTTGACCACGTCCTCGGTGGAGATCTCCGACTCGCCAGCCGAGGCGCCCAATTTCGATAGAAGCTCCGCTACGTGCTTGCAGAACCGCTTCGCGCCCCCGATACGGAATGCGGGGTCAGAGATGAGCTCGCGTGATACCTGCTGGATCCATGCGACTTCATCAGGCTCCGTGGGCAAGTCGGAGACGCTGCGGCGAAGCGTATCCAGAATTCCGGGACTGGATACGTGAAACTGCTTCAGTGCGCTCTCGAGTTCGCTCTTGTTCTGGGCTGCAATGATGGGCTGAAGCAGGACACCCAGGTCCTGGAGTTGTGAGAGCGCGCCGAGATCCGATGACTCGACCGACAGGAATTCGAGGGCGGCCGCATATCCGCGAAAACTGTCCGGTAGCCGCTTCTTCAGCGCGTGAGTCAGGTTTTGCTTCGCCTCCCGATCCCATTCGAAGTCCGCAATCAGAGCACCCACGCTTTCGCCAATCTCACGGCACCAAGACCGGATCATCTGCTGCTGGGGCACCTCCAGCCATTCAACACCGAAGCTCCCGTAGATTGCCCCCATTCCATCGGCCACCCGTCTCTGGGACGGGTCAAAGTACTGCGAAACATTGATGAGTGTCTTGACTGTGGCCTCGCCCGTACCCAGTGCAATCTGGCCATAAAGAAAATGGGCAGCTCGGAGGAGAATATCCTCTTGCTGGCCAAATACGTACCCAGTTTGCATCGTGTCACTGAAGAAGAAGACGTGGTTGAATACCGCGGAGTCGAGCGGGACTGGGCCGACCGGAGGGGGGTAGTTGATCCGAATCGGCTCTTGCTGCTCGCGACACATCAGGTAATCGAGCTCGCGAAGCGCAGCAAAGGTGTTCACCTTGCGCTGGAGACCGTTAGCGCTACCCCCGTCGCCAGTGCGCAAGTGAATGACTGAGGGGAGCGCGAATATGCCTGTTATCTCAGTCGCTCCCGCGTCATATCCGTGCCGCTCTAGTATGTGGCGGGCCAGAATCCCAACGTCGAGGAACGTACCGGAGCATGTTCCGCCTGCGAGGGAGCCAACAATGTATACGCGCGGTTTTAGCCGTACTCGCTCGAGGCCAGCCTGCTGGAGGCGCTCCTGGAGATCATTCTTCCGCGCGGCTTCGAAATCAGCGGAAAGGGCACCATGGATTTTGTTGAAGCCCTGCGGCACGAAAAGACAGAGACGACCAAGTGGGCGACGGGCGCCCGCACCGTGATCTATAAAGCCGGCGGCGTATGTGCGCTCTGGGTACAGCCACCATTTCTGGATGATCGGATGCTGCTCTAGGTGTCCGATGACTCCTGCGGCGGCGAACTGTCCGATTCGGGTGTACATTTCCTTAGGTAGTCGTTCAGCGCGCGTCGCTTCCTCGCTCTGCTCAGCCGTGTCGATGGACCGCAGGAAAACAGTCAACGGCTTCGCGCGACCCTCGGACATGAGGAAGCGCTCCTGAAGGAGACGAACGACAGCATTGCCAATGCCCCCGAGCCCGATGACAAAGGTCGGTGTCGTTAGCATCCAGGACTGATTAGGGCCCACATCGTCCTTCCATGTGAATGTGTAATTGATCTCTCCGGGAACTCTTCCGGTTTCAGACATATTTCTCCCTTTCACATCCCTGGGGCTTGGATAGTGTATCGAGCCTTGCCCCCGGCTCCGGTTGCGGTCCACATAGTCCCGTTCTTCACTATCCAACCATTCGCGGCCCGCTTCGGTGGGCGGCCAGCGAACGACGGTCGTAGCCAAGAAGCGGGTTTGTAGAGAATTCCCGTCCGCCAAAAACCTGACCGTGGTCGGAACTGGCCAGGCCGGCCAAAATCTCCCGGAATACCCTCCCAGGTGGGCAAACCGTCGGAATCGAGATTGCACATCCGAGTCATGGGCATGGTGTCATCTGTAAGGTTGAGGCTGACAACGAGCTGCAGACGTGCCGTAGAGCGCTGCGGGACGAGAAAACCAAGCCCGACCCCCACCATTGCGAAGAGGATGGTAGCAGGAGCGAGACCCCACGGCGGGATACTCAAGCGACCGGTCCAGACGGGATCCGGCTTGCTCTCGATCCGAACTTCCAAGTCCTTCGAAATCATTCGCAGCGCATGCCCCCGGGCCCGGATGGCCGCACTCGCCGTCCCACCTGCGGGCAGACTGACGGTGGTCTCTGTCTCAGCGCCAGTGCCGGGGCTGGCGAACGCGACACGAAGATTAAGCGATGTGCGGTTCATTAGACGGACGTGCGCTGGCCGGCCGCTCATCCCCGCCAGCAGGCGCGCGAAGACACCGGGCAACCTTACCTCCACAGGGTTTTCGGGCATCTCCACCGCTCCTGTTGTGCTCAACCGCGGTGAAAATGGGACGCGGAATACTGCGTTGTAGGTGTATGTACCGGGTTCGCGAACGAGGGCGGTTCCACCGAACAGTCCGTCTCGTGCGGCGGCGTCGTCGTGCGCGCCATCATCGTAGAGTTGGACCGCCTCTTCAGTGGCGGCCGAAACCCAGCGAACTGACGCGACTCCACGTCTTACGAATTCGACCGGGCCCGGTTGAGTTCCCTTCGCCGATACGATGCGCGCTCGACAGTGAAACGGCACACCGACCGCAGCACGCGCTGGCAGGGTCGCATCGAGGAGGAAATCTCCCTGTGCTTCAAGGGTTAGTCGGCCGCCAGGTCGCGGAACGCGAGCGTGAATGCTACTTCGATATTCCCGTTCGAGCGAGACGACCTGGCAAGTTGATCCGCGGAAGACTGGCAACGTCCCTTCAGCCTCAATGAAGCTATCGGCAACCCCACCGCGCGCGAAGAAAGCGAGGGTCAGCCCCGACGCCCATTCGGGAACCGATAGTTCGATCGGGCCGGGCTCAACAGCAGATTCAAACACGAGCCATCGACAGCCAACGGTGCGCGCGATGTTGAAGAAACCTGAGGGCAGATCGCCCCCGGCTTCCGCGTAGACGACATCCCCTCCAGTGAGCGCACCGATCCGAGAGAGGAAATCTCGATCTGCCTGTGAAGATAAGCCCAAGCCATGAACGACGCCGCCAGCGTTGGCGATGGAACCAAGCAATCGATCAATTTCCTGCCGTCGCCCTTCTCGCGAACCTGAGATATCGTCCAGGCCGTCGGTTAAAATGACGACGGTCGGCGCAAAGCCCGCCCGGGCGTCGGCATCCATGCCGCGGATCAAGCGCTCGGCATAAGCGGTCGCGGCCAAGAGGTCGGTATGGGCTCCATTGGAGCCGCAATTCCCAGCTTGAATGCTCAATTGCGACCGTGAGTCCCGATCGACAGTGACGAAGCCACTGCTCAGTTCTCGAACTCCATCCCCGAACTCCGCGAGACTGACGCGATCGCCGTCCTTTAGAAGTGAGAGGAAGAGCTTCACCGCCTCGACCCGCAGCCGCTGCGGGTCACTACGCTGCATGCTGCCTGAGCCGTCCAGAAGGATTACGACAGCGGCATGGTCGCGCGGGGCGGCGGATGCGTGCTTGAACCAACCTTCGACGAAGCCAAAGAGCAATGCAAGACCGACGGCCTGAAACAGTGTGTGTTCCCAGCGAAACAATGCGCCTCTCACGAGCAGCTCCAAAAATCCAAGGGAATGAACGAAGGCGCTCCGCAGTCTCGCGGTCTTCACCCTCCGAAAACCGCATGGTACCACGGTTCGGCCGAACCGGACGCTCGGCCGGTTTGGCTGAAAATCACACTGTAAAAACCTTCAGCACCTCGTCGCCGTAGTGATTGATCACCTTCACCGCGATCTTGCGTGTCTCGGGCCGCTCGAACGCGCGGCTCGTCGTGCTGTACAGACTCGCCCACGCCGCCTCGTCGATTTCGGCACGGAGCGCACGCTTCAGCTTCTCGTACGGCTCCCCCGCTCCCGTGAAATAAGCGTGGCGCACGAAGAAGCTCTCGCCGTTGTAGTTAGTATCGATGAACCAGCACGCGATGTCGTCGGTCGATGAATTGCGGATCTGCCCTGTCGTCGGATCGTAGACGTCCACGCCCTTGATCTCCGCGACGAGCTTGCCATCCTTCTGCTTCGTGATCTCGACGTCAGGCTCGCCGAAGACCATGAACAGGTTGCCCGCGCCAGTCTTCTTCAGCAGCTCGTCGCCCATCGCGAGGTCGGGGTTCATGCGCGTTGCGAGCACCGTGAGCTTCCCGTAACGCTTGATCTCCTCCGACACGTGCGGGTCGAACGCGAAGCCGCAGACGACGAGCACGTCGTAGCCGACGCCCTGCACGGCCTCCTTCGCCGCCTCCTTCACTTGCTGCGGCCCGACGGTCCCGTGCTCGGGGCCGATCGACACCGCGACGCACTTCGTCTTCCCGTCGGCGTCCACGTACTCGCCCGTCGCGTGAACGTACGTGCCTGCGAACGCGTCGAGCCGCGCGAACGTCAGCCGCTCGCCGCGCTGCGTGTTCTGCACGCCCGCCTTGCGCAGGTTGTCGAGGATCATCGAGGCGAAGTCCTGCTGCTCTTGCGCTTCGCGCGCGCTCACGCTGCCGTCGAAGTTCTCGTCGGCCGCCGAGAGGACGCGGTGCGGCGAGAGGCTCTCGACCGTGAAAGGGCCGGTAACGCGGACGCGCTTGGAGTCGGCGTATGGCTTGTCGAACAGTATCTCGATCTCGGCGTGTCGCTTGATCGCGGCGTCGATCTGCTCGCGGGTCATGCCTTCCATAATCTCGGGATTGTTCGCGATCGATCCCAGCATGACATGAGGTACGCGCTCGTAGACGAATCCGCGCTTGATGTCGTTCTCCGTCCTGTAGGTCGGCGGCGTCTTGCCCGAGAGGTCCGCGTCCTTACGGATGCCATCGGGCGAATCGGCGAGCAGGTAATACGGATACTTCGCGGCCATCAGTCGCGTGCGCGCGAGGGCGACTGCGACGCGGCTCGTGTCGATCGTGATCCAGCGGCGGCCCCACTGTTCAGCGGCGTAAGCGGTTGTTCCGCTGCCACACGTCGGATCGAGCACGAGATCGCCGGGATCTGTGGTCATAAGCAGGCATCGCTCGATGACCTTTGGGCTTGTCTGCACTACGTAGAGCTTGTCCTCGTGAAAACTCCCAACGACCGTATCGGTCCACACGTTGGTGTACTCCGTCCACGGGAAGTCCAAGAGAGAGCGCTTGTAACGAAGGGAGTTCCGCGCTGCGAAGAGTCGGTCGGCCAGCACCAATTTCGCCAGACCGTCCTCGGTGGTCTTCCAGTGGCGATTTACTCCAGGATGGTACTTCACGCCCCCGAACGTGAATTCGAATGTTGTCGAGCCGGCGCCAGCTGAAGCCAAGTCGCGCGATTCGAATTCTGCTTCGTCCGGTTCGATCGGGTTGCCCCGCGCTCGTTGCCGAGCCTGCTCAATCGACGACCAGTAGAGCTTGCGCATTTTCAGGCGTGCTTTGTCGCGCCCGTACCACACCAGATAGTCGGTAATCGTTGGCATCGTCTCGCTCGTCGCGAAGCTTGTCTTCTGAAAGGCGATGGTCGCGACAAAGTGCTCGCTCCCGAACACCTCGTCGAGCACGGACCGCACGAGGTGGACGTTCTCATCGCCGATTTGAACAAATAGACTACCGCTCTCGGTGAGAAGTTCACGCGCGACGGCGACACGGTCACGTAGATATCCCAAGTACGAGTGAATCCCGAGCTTCCACGTGTCGCGGAACGCGCGGATCTGCTCGGGTTGTCGCGTCGCGTCTTCGGCCTTGCCATCCTTCACATCGCGTTTCCGCGTGCTCACCTGCCAGTTCGAGCCAAAATTGATGCCATAGGGTGGATCGAAGTAGATCGTCTGGACCTTGCCCTTGAGGCCTTCCTTCTCGGCGAGGCTCGTCATCACGAGGAGCGAGTCGCCGAGGATGAAACGGTTCGACCAGTTCTGCTCGTGGCGGTAGAAGTCGATGAGGTCTTCGAACTGGATGCCATTGAAGTCGGCGAAGAGCGTGAGCGGTGATGCCTCGCCCTTCTGCGCCTCCGCGCGGATCACCTCGATCACCGCCTGCGGATGAATCTTCTCCTGGATGTAAATCGGCACGACGGGGACGGCGAGGTCTTGGCGGTCCTGCTCGTCCTTGCCCTTCCACACGAGCTGCGGGTCGAGCGACGCGTCTCGCGGGTAGAGCATCGTCTTTGGCTTAGCCTCATCCTCGGCCACGAAGTCGCGCAGTTCCTCGGTCGGAATGTTCGAGCGCTTGTCCTTGTGGCGAATGGCTTCGACCTTTCGTGCGACGCCCGGCTTTGCGGCAACCTTCTTCTTCGCCGCCATTACGATGCCCTCGCGATCGGCGCGGCTTGGTGCTCCGCGACGTAACCGCGAATGAGGCTCTGCGCGTTCCACGGGTCGGCGACTTCGAGAAACGCCCAGCGCCCGTAGCCGCCGTGGTTGTTGATGGCCGGAATCCAGAGATCGCGTGCGGTGGCGACCTTCGCGGCCTTGTCCTTCTTCTTCTCGCCGCTGACCTCGACGATGAGGTTGAGGAACTCGTCGGCGCCGCGGCCGTCGTCCACGTGCGCGACGAAATCGGGGTGGTACTGCCGCTCCTCGCCGCTGAGCGTGTACGGTATCGTGAAACCGAGGTTGTGGTTCTTCACGTAGCGGATGACCTCGGGCATCTCTTCGAGGACCTCCGCCATCTTCTGCTCCCACGATTCGGTGTCGGCGACGACATGCGAGATGTGGCACTTCTCGTGCCGGGTCGTGTAGACCGGGCGCGTGGTGTCGAAATCGACGTAGCGCGTGGAGCCGAGCGTGTCGTATGGGCGAAGGATCGGCTTCAACGCCAGCGTACCGTCACTCGAATGAACGATCGAGTTGTAGATGCGGTCCGCCGCATCGTGCGCGAACTCGATGAGAAGCAGAAGCTGCGGGAATGTGTTGTCCTTGAGTGTCACGCAATCGTGGAGCCAACGCCTCGAGATCGCGAGGATTTGCGGGAAGAGCCACGTCTGGACCTCGCTGTCGAAGTGATGCGTATCGGGGCGGTCGGTGCGCTTTTCACCATCGCTCCGAAAGTATTTCTCCAGCGTGAGTTTGGCGAGAAGAAAAGCGACCTCGTTCGGGCGGCGACGCTTGAGTTCGTCGAGCGTATGGATGCTGCTCTCGCCGACGATCGGCGCGTTCTCGGTCTTCGTCGGGATGTCGGCGGTTGAGAGCGCGAGCTTCGACGCGTCGGTGAACGTTGCGGCGAGGCGCTCCCCCGTGACGTCGTAGCGGTAACCGAGCAGGCGCGGAAAGGTGATCTCGCACGCGATGCGGTCTTCGAGCGCGCGGACGCGGGTCGGAATCGGGCCCGGCTCCGGACCGGGGCCTGAGCCGCTGCACGGTATGAACGAGAACGGTACACCGTAAACTTCGGCGTACTCCGGCTCGAACATTCCGTTGTCGTTCGCGGCGTAGCTCACGCGGCGGAGCGCGCGGCCGACGACCTGCTCGCAGAGAAGCTGCGTGCCGAACGCGCGGACGCCGAGGACGTGCGTGACGGTGTTCGCGTCCCAACCCTCCGTGAGCATCGAGACGCTGACGACGCACTTCACATGTTCTCCGAGCTTGCCGACCTTCCCGACGGTGTTCATCACTTCGCGGAGGAGATCCTCGTCTGTGAGGCTATCTGTGTCGCGGCCCGGGAAGCGGACGCGGTACTCGGCCTTGAACTCCTCGATCTCGCGCGCGGCGATCTTCTTGAAGTCGTCGCTCATCGCGTCGCCAGATTCGAGCTGCTCGCTATCGACGAGGATCGTGTTGGGGCGGTGGAGCCAGCCGCCCCGACCGTCGTCGTTGCGGAAGATTTCGAGTGCGCCGGCTTGGGCGATGTCAGCGCCGCCGATTTTCTTCTCCCAGCCCGCGACGTATTCGTAGACGAGCTTCGAGACGTTCGTGTTGTTGCAGACGACGATGAAGACCGGCGGCGTCAGTCCCTTCGCCTTCGCCTCGGAGTTCCCGTCCCACAGTCTGTACGACTTCTCGTAGTTGCCGTAGAGGCTGTGCAGGGCGCCTTGGAGTTCCGCAGGAAGCGTCGGCGTGCCGCTGAGCGATTCGGTGCTGCGGCCCTTCTTCGGGAGATCCTCGCGGATACGCAGCCACAGGTCGCGGTATGTCGGCAATTCGCTGGTCATCGAGTCGTCGGATACGGGAACGCGCGGCACCTTCACGATGCCCGCCTCGATCGCGTCGATGAGCGAAAAGTCCGAGACGACCCACGGGAAGAGCGTCCCCTCGGGGTAGCCTGAGCCGCGCAGGAAGAACGGCGTTGCCGAGAGGTCGTAGATCGTCTTCACGCCGATCTTTGCCTTCACCGCCTCGATACCGGAGATCCAGACACGCGCTTCCTCCTCGCGCTTTTCTGCTTCCTTCCGATCGTCGCCGACGAGCTTCAGGTCTTCGCCATCGGGCTTGCGCCGATAGCAGTGATGCGACTCATCGTTGAGCACAACGATGTTCTTCTTGTTGCCGAGATCGCGACACGCGCGGCGGACCATCTGGTCGGGCGTCTCGGTGAACGGGCTCGGCTTGTCGCGCGCGAGAATCGACTTCGTGATCTTGCCGGCAGCGACCTTCTCGCGGAGCTTGAAGCCGTGAAAGTTCGTGATGAGTATCTTCGCCTGGCCGAGTCGCTCGATGTCCTGCGAGGGGAGAATGTCGCGCTGGCGATAGTAGTTCTCCGGATCGTTCGGGAGCAGAACGCGCAGGCGATCGCGGATCGTGATACCCGGCGTGATCACGAGAAACGTGTCAGAGAATCGCGCGTCTTGAGGATTCGCGAACTTGTTGAGCGCCTGCCACGCGACGAGCATCGCCATCACGAGCGTCTTGCCGGAGCCGGTGGCCATCTTGAACGCCGTGCGAGGTAGCCCGGGGTTCGACGACTCGTTCGCGTCGCGGAGCGAGTTCTCGATCCACGCGTCGCCGTACTTGCTCGCGACCTCGGAGATGTAGATCGCGGTTTCGAGCGCTTCGATCTGGCAGAAGAAGAGCTTCTTCTCGCGCTCGGAGTTCGTCCAGTAGGCGAGAAGTCTGCTCGTCGTAGCCGTAACTCCGACGTAGCCGCCGTCGCGCCATGCCTTCACGCGCGGGCGGATCCGGTTGACGAGCTTATTCTCCTCGATCCGATCTTGCGTCCATTCCGTCTCGAATTGCAGTTGCTTGCCCTTCTTACGCGGGCGAGCAATCGGAATGAAGTATGAACTCGTCCGCCGGCCATCGACGATCTCGTCCGTGATGCCTTCGTCCGTGAACCGGAAATGGCGTGTCGGCTCGCGATACGGCGAGTTGAGAATCGGATTCTCGATGACGGTCTGGGGCATGTCTTTATCGGCTCCGGCGAGCCGAGGGCTCGGCGTGAACGCTGGCGACGACCGCTTTGCTGCAGCAACTCGCGTTGTCGATGTCTCAGGCGGATTGAAGCTGCGAGTTTACACCGCGCGTCGCGCCTGCGTCTACGCGCGCGCCATCTGGAGGGCAGAGTTGCTGGGATGGACCGCGTCCACATCGCAAGCGCGCGGAGATGTCTCGCCGGAGAGCGTCCCCGCGGCGCGAATCGACCTCGGCAACGGTTTCACTTCGTCGCGTCGATTCCGACACCAAGAGCCCCTGGCTCAGCACTGTTTAGCGCCGCAGCTAGGGACAGGAAACTCGATTCGTATCCGACGTGGCAGAACGGCGCCGGGCTTTTCTCGCTACCGGTCGTATCGAGGAGCACGTCGAGGCACGCTGCGGGGCCCCAGCCAAACCGCGCGAGCCCCACGTGGAGGCTCATCGGCGGAACCTTCTCTACCAGCGCGAGTCTGGTACTCGCAAGAGCGCGGCGTCTACCCTCAAGAGTCGTCCCGAGAATGCTCTCAAGGTACGTATGTAGTCTAACGATCCGCGAGGAGACGGTGACGCCGCCAAACTTACTCCATCCTGCGCCGGTTGCCATCTTGATAAGCCGACTTCCGATTCCGATCGTCGCCAGAAAAACCCCGTCGGGGGAGGAGCGCACCCCCTCGTGAACCGCGGCGATCAGGCTCGTCGGATAGAAGTCAGGATAGGACGCTATGGGATTAGGACTCGTGGACGAGGCGGGCGGGGCCGACTGCCTCAGGTGCACGCAGTTCGCGACCGTGTTCACATGTACCCGAAATCTTACGTTCAGTCCGATGTTGTCATCATGGACGTACACATACTCGATTCGTTCATCCTGGAACTCCACCTTCCCTGATGTCGGAGTGGGTGGCGCGCATTCTCGAAAGCCTGTGACGCAGATTGCGTGATGCCCCTTCGATTCGCCGGTTTTCGGGTCTATCAGCTGTCCCACCGCTAGTGCTGGGTAGCCTGATCGAACCAAACAAGCGAGCATCGAGAGGAATCGAGTTCGTCCAAACGCGACGAGCGGAACCTTCGATGGAAGCACGTTTGCTGTTGTGATCTCCCCCTGGGAAACGACTGGTGAAAGCCCGGATTCCTTTATGGCCTCGCAGAGCTGATAGATGTTGAGACCACCCGAAGGGAAGACGCGGGCGCCCAGTGACGCGGTGCGGTGAGCGTAGCGGGTAATATCGGCCGTCGTCGGGATTGCGTGATGTTCGTCGAGAGCCGAGGAATGAAGCATCGTCCACACCGCTATTGTGGCGCACGCGCTCACCCTGGAATCCTGCTGCTGCCACGCGAGGCCCTTGACGTGGAATGTAATCCCGGCGAGGTGTGTCTCGTAGAGACGCGCTGGCGAGGTGATCCTCGGCAACGTCGGGTTACTCTCTGGATAGTGCACCAAGACGGTTCTTCCGAATGGCGCATCAGGAATCGGCCGGAGCACGACGAAGCCCAAGTATGCGGCACGGAGATTGCTTTGCGTGCGCCAACCAGCCGCTACGGCGCGGCGAAGCCGGTCCCGAGTGACTGCGGGACCAGAGAAGAAATGCAGGCGTCGGCAGGTATTCGGGTAGCCGCGCGAGCTGACCGCGTAAAACGTCGCGAAATCCGAAAGGTAGTCGCGGTCGAAATACAGCGGTTCCTCGACTACGGATGTGGCTCCAAGATCCTGCAGGTACGCCAATGTGTAGTCGCGCTGAAACCCCTTGGAGAGAACCCTGATCGGATTCGAGGCGTCGCTGAACCTGAAGAACCGGATTGGGTTTGCAGCCACAGTTGGCTACAGAATCGGAGTACTCAGGATCTCGGGCGTCACCGTCGTCCGGAAAGCTTTGAGCTGCGCTTCGTCAGGCTGCGGCGAGGCCGTTACACGCTCGAGCCGAGCGACGAGATTGGTGGGAGGGGTCAGTCCTGCCACGCAGTCCCTCCAGCGATTCGCCGGCAGCGTCCACAGCGAATACGAGGCGATGACCGCGCCGTTCTCACTCTGCTTTTTTTGACTGTGCACGATAGGCCTCCTCCTCAATTCTGATAACGACGGGATCACACCGCCACATCCGTTGGGTTGAACGGAGGAGGAATCAACCGGGGACAGCGGCGACTTCAGTGAGTTATACCGCGCGCATCGAAAAAGTAAACTGAATTATACCACAATTGTTTGCATAAACGTAAAGCCGCCAGATCGGTTGACGTCGAGCGGAGACCACCAAGATGGAATGCGAGGACAAATCATTCGAAGCGAGCCGCACGCTTCCGCCTATTTCGATGACCACGCACCTTGGTTCCCTGCTCGTCACCTGCTGCCGCACGCGCGCGACGTCGCCATAGCGCATCCCCACGACGTCCTCCGCCTCGACCGTCGTCCCGTCCAGCGACTCGCGTTCCTTCTCGATGCAGGCGCGCGGGCCGAAAACGCACACGCGTTACAGCAGCGTTTCAAACCCGCGCCGAATGATCGCGGCCATCGCTCGCCGGCGACTTTCGAGGAAGTCAGCGTACGGCATGTGCTCCCATTCATCGGGTAGCGCGTGCAGCTCGTGCATGGCTCGCCACTCGGCGGAAGAGAATCGTGTCCGGATTCCGGCAACATACTCGCTCGGGGGCTCGTCACTGATCGCGATGTTCTCTGGCCACTCCAGCAGCGCGAAGTTTGCCATCTGATTAACGACCTTGAGATCGGTGACGCCGTTCCTCTCAAGCCACGCGCGGGGGAAGAGATGGTGTCGCTCAAGGGCCTTCTTGTTCGCCTTCGTCGTCGGATCGATCATCTCGGCGACCTTCTTGTGAGAGAACAGTACTGGCGCGCCCAGCCGGTTCTGAGCCGCGACGTACGCGAAGAGCTCGGGATTCCGTGCGGAGGAGTTATCAAGCGCTGCCGGAAGAGATATCGCCCAGAAGTCATTCGTCAGCTCGCGCGAGATCAGATCGTCGAGCATTTGGAGGAGATCTCGTCCGCTGCCGAGATCCTTGATGCGGTTTAGATCGGCGTCCATCACTGTCTCGGGTGAACTTGTATAGCGACCTGTGAGGCTGGTGAAGAAAAACCACCGGCCGACCGCCTTCTGTAGCTGATGCTCCGGAATCCCGTGACGGCAGCGCCCGAGCAAGTAGAACGCGTACGCGTAGAGCAGCGCGTTTCGCGATGAGATCATCTCCGCGCTTCGAAATCCCGCACCGACCAGCGCGCTCAGGAACTGATGCCAGTGAGTGAGATCAAGCACCCTCTCCTGCGCGTCCTTGAGCACCTGAAACTGCGCGTCGCGTCTCTCTGCGGAAAACGCTCCGGTGCCGAGATCCTTTCCGCGGAGGACCTGATACACGCTTTTCAATCGCCCGCGACCGAACCCGAGCGCCACAGAAACTCGGAGCAGCTGATCCGGGTCCGGCTGGATGAAATGATTGAACGGGGAGGGCTTCGCGCCCGGTGCGAGCGGCTGGCGTGCTGCGCGGCAGAAGACTTCCAGCGCGCGTCGTCCGTCGTCCCAGAACACTGACAGCAAAGTGAGGATGAAGTCGGCTTGATTGAGCTTCACTCCCTCGCTGTTGATGCGAACGAAGATATCGGCCACCTGCTCCTCGTCCACGCTCGGCGCGATCTCGAGCGCGGTAAACGGGTACTTCTGCAGGTCAAAAAGACGGTCGAGATTGTGGCTCATGCGTTCTTCGGCTTCCTCGGAAAGCTCCGCCTTTTCTCGGAGCGACTGGAGGAATCCTTTGACCATTTGATAGCTCGACTTGCCCGACGCCCACAGAGTCGAGATGTTCGGTATCCACTCCGGATCTCTGCGAATAGCGGCGTCAGCTACTTCGAATGTGCCGTCGCGCGGGCGGAACGCGATCTCGATGTGTCGCTCGCGATAGTCGTCATCCAGGACCTTCCGGCCACGAAACACGGCGTAGAGCGACGTAAGCCGCTGCTGGCCATCCACGATGAGCCGCTCGGGCACAGCGTGCTGCTTCGCGTCTGTGCCGATCTGCTTGACGCCGTTCGCTTGAGCGTTCTCCCAGAATAAGAAGTACCCGACTGGGAAGCCTCGGTACATGGAATCGAAGAGGTCTCGCACTTTCGCGTTCGACCAAACGAACGGGCGCTGAATGTCGGGGAGTCCGATGTCGCCGATGTCGATGTAATGGAGTAGACCGGAGAGATCATATTCCACGCGCTTGAAACAGGTCTTCAGTTCGCTCACGGCGTTCGCTTCGCTCCGGTATAGGTGATCTGGGGATCGTGCCAGAAAACACGCGCACATGTCACGGGTCCCCTGGAGATAGAGAGTTCAACCAGAGCAGAGGGTAGCACGCGGGGTGGACGAAGCGCAGCGTCAGCGTCCGGGCGTGGCCGAGTGTCGCGTAAAGTTGAAGTCAACGCGGGCACGGGGCTGGTTTGAGGCTGCGCGAGACCCATCAGTACGGCCGCAACACAATTTTGTGGCGATTAGGCCGCCTATTCACCGCTTGGCGTGCGGTGAATAATACCGATAATCTCCGCAAGAAAAGCGGTGATTCGGGTCCATTCGGGCGGTGTCAGAACCGCCGTCCCTACGCGAGCAGAAGCTCCTCGACACCGGGCCATTTGGCGTCTGTCGGCATAAGTACTTTCCGCTCAAGCGCGAACGCGAGTTTGATCATGTGGGACGTCTCCCCCTTTTCAAGCGAATGCACTTCGCCTCGGACCGCGTGCAGCAGTCAGCACGCCCGCGAGGCTTTGCTGCCACGTAACCGCTTGCGATCAAATCACAACCGCGACGCCACACCGAAAAGGAGAACTCGGCCGTTTTCGTGATTAGACTTCGCCTCGGGTGCGTGATTGCTCGTTACGCGCGGATCGAGCACTGATTTTCGCGTACGAATTAACGAGCCGGCGTGTGGGTTCCGCGATGCTCCGCTGCGAATGAATCCGACGTCGGAGTTCGCTTCGCGTCTACTTTCGCCCGCGCGATGCTGCGGAGATTGCGGGCCGCTCCTTGCCGAGAACGAGGATGCGCCCACGCCGATTTTGAGGGCGTCTGCGGATCGTGATCTCGACGTCTTGGCCGAGAGCATTCAAGAATCGAAAGAGTCGATCTGAGGAGAAACCTCGGAGCTTCCCGCGGACGAGATCTGAAATGCTCGGCTGATCGATTCCCAGAATCTTCGCGGCTTCGCTTTGAGTCAGGCCTCGTCGATCGATGATGCCCACGATCAGCACCGCGATGTCGGCCTTGGCCAGAGCCTCAGCGCTCTCCGGAATACCGAGATCCTCGAAGACATTTCCGCTGCTCCGGTGGATCTCTACGTCCTTGCTTCTAGTCTTCGTTCCGTTGCTTGGTCCACTCTTCATGGCTTTTCTCCGCGTGCTTGAGACGCTCCTTGATTAGCTGAATGTCCTGCAGTGACGTCTTGATCCCCTTCTTCGACTTCTTCTGGAACGCATGGAGGACATACACGGCTTCCCTAAAGCGCACGGTGTAGACCGCCCGGTACGTGCCTCCGATGTCGTTCTCGACTACCTCAAGGACACTCCCTCCCCCAAATCCTTTCAGTGGCTTCGCATCGACATGCTTGCCGCCTTGCTGCGCAACGCGTAGAGCAAAACCCATCGTGTCCTTCACGTCTTCCGGGAATTCCCGGAGGTCCGCCAAGGACGAGCCCATCCAGATGAGTTGCTTGCCTGCGTCCATATTATGGCACTTCTACCATATCGGCACAACGCCCGTCCATGCTTTAGTCGCCTGCACGGAAAAAGTGCGTCTGGATCGCGTCAGACGACCACCGGCAACTCGCGCCAAGGACGGCGCGGAGCGGCTATTCTTCGTTGGTCTTCGGATCGGTGTTCATCCGCCCTGAAGTCCAAAGAGTAAATCTGCGATCTCGGGCCGTTCCATCTCCGCCGGCACAAGTATCTTCCCCGCACAGACAAACGGCACTTCGATCGAAGTCAGCGGCGACTCACGCTCGGTGTGAAGCGAATGCACTTCGCCTTGGACCCCCGCCACCATCTTCAAAGAGAACTCCCGGTGTCTCCTCTGAGCGCCGGGAGTTTCTTTTTTTGCTTTTGTCGCTAGTGAAAATTGCGCGTCGTGGTTCCCTCGGGCTTGAAGAGAAAGCCGGGCTCCCAGAGGCGCTCCGCGATGAGATGAATGACGCCGCTCTCCGACTGCACCTTGCCGCTGACGCCAAGCAGGAGTGCAGTGCGTGCGGCAACTGAGTAGCGCTCGAACACCTGCCGCCACACGACGAGATTGACGAACCCCGTTTCATCCTCGAGCGTGTAGAACGTCACGCCGGTTGCGGTGCCCGGTTGCTGCCGGCAGATCGTCATGCCGACGTACTGCGTGCGCGCGCCGTCGCGCATCGCGTTGAGTTCGCGCGCCGTCGGGATGCGGCGGCTCGTCAGCTCGGGCCGAAGAGCGCGCATCGGGTGGCCGCGCGTCGAGTGGCGGCTCGTGCGGTAGTCCCAGAGGACTTGCTCGCCGGGGGAAAGCGAGTCGAACAGCGGCCCATTGGCGAGCGCTTCATGACCGCCCGGCATCGGGAGCGCGTCGCCCCCGCGGCGCACCGCCTCCTTCTCGGCCCAAATCGCATCGCGCCGCGACAAGTCGAAACACTCGAACGCGCCGGCTTGCGCGAGCTGCGCGAGCGCACTCTCGGAGAGGCGCGTGCGGCGTGTGAAGTCATCGAGGCTCTGGTAGGGACGCGGCGCGCGCGCCAAGAGGTCGTGCTCGCGCACGCCGAACCCTTGCACGTAGCGAAATCCCATCCGCACCGCGAGCGCCTTCTCGTCGCGCCGCTCGAGCGTGCACTCCCACGCGCTCTTGTTGACGTCGATCGGCAGGACGCGCAGGCCGTGCCGCTTCGCATCCTCGACGATCGTCGCCGGCGAATAAAAACCCATCGGCTGCGCGTTGAGGAGCGAGCACGTAAACGCCGCGGCGTGATGGCATCGCAGATACGCGGTGACGTACGCGATCAGCGCGAAGCTCGCGGCGTGCGACTCGGGGAAGCCGTATTCGCCGAAGCCGCGGATCTGAGCGAAGATGTTCTCCGCGAAATCCGGCGGGATACCATTCGCCGTCATCTGGCCGACGAGTTTGTCGTGATGCCGCTCGATGCGCCCGCTCGATTTCCACGCAGCCATGTCGCGCCGCAGTTGATCCGCCTCGCCCGGCGTGTAGCCGCCGACGAGTACCGCGATCTTCATCACCTGCTCCTGAAAAATCGGAACGCCGAGCGTCTTCTCGAGCACTCGCTTCAGACTCGGATGCGGATAGTCCGGCTTCTCCTCGCCGCTGCGCCGCCGCAGGTAGGGATGCACCATGTTCCCCTGGATCGGCCCGGGCCGAACGATCGCCACCTCGATCACGAGATCGTAGAAGGTGCGCGGCGCCAGGCGCGGCAGCATCGACATCTGCGCGCGGCTCTCGATTTGAAAGACGCCGACCGTGTCGGCGCGCCCGATCAAATCGAACGTCGCCGCGTCGCCGCTCGGCGTCGTGGCCATCGACAGGTCGACGCCTTCGTGGCGGCGCATCAGATCGAAGCACTCGTGCACCTGCGTGAGCGCGCCGAGGCCAAGCAGATCGACCTTGAAGAGCCCGAGATCCTCGACGGAGTATTTGTCCCATTGGATCACCGTGCGCGCCTCCATCGTCGCGGGCTCGATCGGCACGAGCGTGTCGACCGGCTCATGACCGAGCAAGAACCCGCCGGGATGGATCGAGAGGTGGCGCGGGAAATCTTCGATCTCCTCGATGAGCCGCATGAGGTGTTCGTTGACGAGAGCGGCGCGATCGAGTCCGACGTGTTCGACATCCTCGCTTGCGAAATCGGCGAAGCGGCTGCCGAGCAGTTTCGAAAGCCTGTCGAGCGCAGTGAGCGGAAGGCCGAGCGCCTTGCCGACGTCGCGCACCGCGCTCCGCCCGCGATAACGAACGACGTTCGCGACCATCGCCGCGTGGCGGCGGCCGTAACGCGAGTACACCCATTGAATGACTTCCTCACGCCGGTTGTGTTCGATGTCGAGATCGATGTCGGGCGGTTCGGCGCGCTCGCGGCTTAGGAAACGCTCGAAGAGAAGATCGAGGCGCACCGGATCGACCGCGGTGATGCCGAGGCAATAACAAACAGCGCTGTTCGCCGCGCTGCCGCGCCCCTGGCAGAGGATATTGTTGTCGCGGCAGAACTCGACGATCTCGCGCATCGTGAGGAAATAGCCGCCGTAGTCGAGTTCGTGGATGAGCGCGAGTTCGCGCTCGAGCTGATTCATCGTGTCGGCCGGAATGCCATCGGCGTAGCGTGCGGCCGCGCCGCGCATCGTCAGCTCGCGCAGCCAGTCGATTTCGGTGGCGCCGGAGGGGACGCGTTCGGCCGGATAACGGTAGCGCAGCTCGGAGAGCGAAAATGCGCAGCGGTCGGCGATGTCGAGCGTGCGCGCGAGCGACGCGGGGTCGTCCGCGAAAAGCTCGCGCATCGCGTGAGGCGACTTCAGCGCGTGCTCCGCGTTCGGCCGCAAGCGCGTCCCCGCTTCCGCGAGCGTGACGCCGTGGCGGATACACGTGAGGATGTCTTGCAGCGGCTGCCGCGCGGCCGTGTGATAGAGCACTTCGTTGCACGCGGCGACGAGCACACCCGCACGGTGCGCCGCGCTGCGCAACGCCGCTTCGTGCGGCTCTTCCGTGGCGCGCAGGTGGCGCGCGCAGAGAGCAGCGAGCCGGTCGCCGAACGCGTCGCGCAAACCGTGCAGCAGGTGCGGCGCGGCGCACAGCGCCACGAGGCCGCTCGCCGACTCGCAAACCTCGCGGACGGCGACCACCGAAGTTCCCTTCTCGCTGCGCAACCGGCCCATCGAAATCAGCCGGCAAAGATTTCCGTAGCCGGTGCGATCCTGCGCGAGAAGAACGACCGAGCCGCGCGGCACGCGCGCGCCGCACGGCTCTTCGCTCGTGCGCGGAGCGTTCGCCTTGCGCGACGCTCGCCTTAGGCGCGACGCATCCGCGTGTTCATCCCTCCGCGTCTCGCCGATGCTCACTTCGGCGCCGACGAGAAGTTTCACGCCAAGCTCCTTCGCACGCATGTGCGCCTGCACGATGCCATAGACGCCGTCGCGATCCGTGATCGCGACCGCGGGGAGCCCGAGCGCATGCGCCTCCTCGACCATCTCTTGCGGATGGCTCGCCCCTTCGAGGAACGAAAAATTCGACTTCACCCAAAGCGGAACGTAGCCACGCATGATTCGGATGATTCAATCGATGAGGCCGTGCAGAAACCAACGCCGGCGGCGGCGGTCGAAGTAGGCGTAGAGGATTTCGCCGCGCCGTGTCTCGATGTAGTAGTAGTCGCGCTCGATACGCCGCAGCCACCAGCCGCCGCTCACGCGAAACGGGCCGTGCATTCGATCGACCGCGCCGTGTACGCCGAGCCAGCGGTCGGGATCGTTCGCCGGCATCGTCGGGAGCGCGACCGGCGCCGCGAAGAGCCCGCGCACGAGCGGCAGCGCGGCGGCGGGAGAATCGCTCGCGCCGCCCGCATCGCCCGCATCGCCCGCATCGCCCGCGTCGCCCGCGATGAGCACGGCATCGACGCGCCGCGGAAGCCGCGCCTCGGAGACCGGCTCCCAACGAAAGCTCGCCTCGGGAAGATGCCGCTCGACGAGCCGCGCGCACGTGACGGCGTCGGCACCGAACGCGGCCTTCACGCGCGCG
The DNA here is from genome assembly GCA_046160485.1 of bacterium. Taxonomy (GTDB): domain Bacteria; phylum Orphanbacterota; class Orphanbacteria; order JBJXGV01; family JBJXGV01; genus JBJXGV01. The sequence continues at coordinate 195,061 of JBJXGV010000012.1, forward strand.
ATCGCGCGCCGCGCGGCATCGAGGTCGCGCCGCGCGCTCCCCTTCAGAAGCTCGAGCTGCCGCGGGTGCACGCGCACGCTCTCGAACTCGGCCGCGATCTTCTCGACGGGCGCGGCAAGCCGCGATGGCTCAAGACGCAGCCGCACCAAATCGAGAAGCTGGAGCACGTCGAGCGTGGGCGCGGCCGTCTCGATGCGTTCCTCGCGCGCGGCCGCGCCGTCGAGGCCGAGCGTGAGGCGAAGCGCCGTGATCGCCTCGCACCTCGCCTCGGTGCTAGCCGCCGCCGCGTGCAGCGCACCCTTCAGCGCGAAGAGAAGGCGATGCAGATCGTCGTCGGGCGGATCGACATCGATCTCGACGCGCACGGGCACGATGGGAAGCTCGGGCGCGAGCGGCGCCCACGCCTCGCCGCTGGCCGCCCGGTGGAGCCGCGCGGCCTCGACGCCGTAGCGCAAGAGCAGATCGCCCGCGGGAAGCCGAAGAAAGTCGCCGAGCGTGTGAACGCCGAGGAGGGCCATCTGGTCGCGCAGCGCGGGCGAGGTGTCGAGCCGCGCGAGCGGCACCGCCTCCGCCCGGCAGCGCTCATCAGCCGCGTCGCGCATCACGAGCCAACCGATACGCGTCCGTGCGACCGCGAACACGCCATAGCGTTCGAAACCGACGGCGACGGACCCGGCGAAACCACGGCCTTCGATCGCCTCGTGAACCGTGCGCGCCCACGCGTCGAGATTAGAGAACAGCGCGTTTAAGCCATTCGCGTCGAGCCAGAACACGCCGGGGTGCTCGGCCGCCGGCTCGACGTTCGGCGAAAACCGCAAGAGCAGGACAAGCAACTCGTCGACACCGTGCGCGATGTGCGCCTCGGGCACAACCGCCGCGCGCAGACGGCTGGTTATCGCCTCCGCTTGCCCAAAGCGCATCCCGCGCTCGACGCGAAGCGCGCGCGCCGCGCGATTCGCCCAGAGAACGCGCGCCTGCGGCCGGTCATCCTCGACGACCACAACAGCGTCGTCCTTCCATTCCGGATGCTCGCGGAGCACAAGCTGCAGCGGCAGCGCCGGAATCGCGGCGCACGCAATGCGACTTACGGCGCCCTCGCTCCGCCCGGAGGCAACGCCGGGATCACCGCCGGCCACGACGCGTTCAACGGGTTCGATGCGTTCGACGCGCTCGACGCGTTCGACGCGTTCAACGTGCTCAACGCGTTCGACACGCTCGACGCCGCTCGCTCGCGCATTGCCATCGACGCGGCTTACCGCACGCGCCGCATCGCTACCGCAGGAGTCCGCCGCACGATCGCTCGCACCCGCGACGAGACGGCTCGCCGCGTTCTCGATTTGATGGGAGGTGTCGGCCATGATCGATCACCGCAATCCCCACGGGCCTCGCCGCCGCGCGGGCGCGACCTCGGAGAACCCGCCGAGCTTGTCCTTGAGGATATCGTGCTCGATCGCGAAGGCGCCGCGGTCCGTGCGCACGCGGCGCGGCTCGATCCTGAGACTGACGAGGGAGCCGAGCGAGCCTGCGCCCGCGCGCGACGCGGTGATCATGACGACACGGCTCTCGTGCTCGCGGGCAAGCGCGAGAATTCGCCCGAGCCACGCCTCGCCTCGCGGCGGCGATGGGCGCAGATCGAGCACGACGAGCCCGATCGCTCCGGAGCGCAGAAGCATCTCGGCGGCCTTCGGCGCGGCGTAATCGCCCGAGCGCGGGGCGACATGCACGACGACAAGCGCTGCAAGATCGACGCCGCTCTCCGCGAGATCCGGCGGAAAAAGCGGGCCGCCTCGCGGCTGTACCCACGCGGCCGTCTCGCACTCGGCTTGGGCTTGGAGAACCGCGGCGACCGCGAGCGTCGTGCAGGCGGCACTCCGGCCGCCCGTCAGCTCGACGAGGCGTCCGGGCGGGAACCACAACGAGGCGCCGGCCGGTCGCCGCGCCGGAAGCGGCAGCGCTTCCGCGCCGATCCGCACACCAGCCCGCGCGCCACTCTCAACTCGTGCGCGATCCTCCGCTGCCGCACCCGCGACGCCGCGCACCGCGAGCCCTACCGCGCCCGGCCGGCACGCCGCGGCGAGCCGAGTTCGCGACGCAGCTCGATCACCTTGCCGAGCAGGGCGATCGCATCGGGCTCGGGCATGATCGGCGCGTACTTCGGATTCGTGGCGATCAACTCGACTCGCCCGCGCGCGAGCTTGAGCCGCTTCACCGTCGCTTCATTTTCCACGAGAGCGACGACGATTTCGCCGCTTTCGGCGCGCGGCTGCCGCCGCACGATGACGATGTCTCCCTGCAAGATTTCCGGCGCCATGCTGTCGCCGCGAACGCGCAGCGCGAACAATTCGTCGGGCGCGAAACGCGATTGCGCGGTGATGTATTCCTCGACGTCCTGCACCGCCGCCGTGAGCGCGCCGGCTTGAACGCGGCCGAGAAGCGGGATGAGGATCGTCGGCCGGTTCGACGGCGGCCCCGCCAAACGATGCCCGCGGTGCCGGCCGCCGCGCTCCTTCACCAAGCGGCCCTCGCTGACGAGCGCCTCGAGGTGTTCGCGCGCCGTGCCGACCGAGCGGAACTCGAACGCGTCTTGGACCTCGCGAATTGTGGGAGGCGCGCCCGTCAGCAGCCGTTCGCGAACGAAGCGGTACACGCGTTCCCGAGTTTCGCCTGGAGGAGTGCGACCCATGGCGGCACGGTACCACACGTTTGTATGGCACGCAAGCTTTTCTTCGAACCCGATGCTCATGCACCGAGAACCGCGGTCGGGCGCGGGTCGCGCCGGCACGAGTCATCTGCTACCCTCGGCGCGCGAACTCCCGAACAACACAACTTCGAAGCGGAGGTGAGGAACTTGTTGCGCACACGGATTCTGGCGCCGTTTCTCGCGGCGATACTCCTACCCGTCGCCGCGACGATCTCCCCCGCGTTCGCCGCAAGCGGCGCCTCGGAATCGCTGGCGCGGCTATTCGAAAACATCCCCGTGGAGAAGATCGAAACCGGCGTCCTCTACGATCGCGTGCTGGGGCTGTCACGAATCGGCGACCACGACGGCAGCGAGCTATCGGCGAGCGCCACACTCTCGGAGTGGCGGCAGATCTACAGCGAGCTGTCGCGCGCGTCGCTTCGAGAGCCCGCGTGGCCACCGCTCGAGCAGGTGATGAAGCGCGGCGGCGAGCGCGCGCAGAGCGGCGTCGTACCGATCGCTCTTCTCAACGTGCGGTACAACCGCGTGCGCGCGGACGCGATCGAGCGCGGCGCGCTCGTCGCGACGAATGGCCGGCTGGCGCTGGGCAGTGCGAACGGCGCCCCGGACGCGGCGTTCGAGACGCGCCGCGTGTTCGCGGCCGCGGCACTCGTCGAACGCACGTATCACGGCGCCGGTGTCCGCTTCCGCATCGCGAGCGACGACTACTACTCGAACGATGCGAACGCAGCGCCGCAGAGCGAACGCGGAACGATCGAAATCGACTTCGACGACGGGCGCGGATTCGTCGCGGCCGGCTTCGACCGCGATCTGCGCGTCGACTACTCGAGCGCGGGAACGAAACACATTCGACTACGCCTCGCGACCACCGAACGCGACTCGGAACGGGCGGCGCCTCTCACTGCGAGTTTTCCATTCGAAGTCGCGAGCCTCGGTGCGCCGCTGCCCAATGACACACTCGCCATCACCGCGTCGATTCCGTACCTCGGACAAGCTGGAACGGGTTCAGCGTACGTTTACCTCGCACCGAATCACGCCGCGCTGACGAACCCGATCCTCGTGATCGAAGGCTTCGATCTCGACAACAGCATGAACTGGGACGAACTCTACGCGCTCCTCAATCGCGAGCAGCTTCTCGAGAGCCTGCGGGCGCTCGGCTATGACGCCGTCGTTCTTAATTTCACGAATGCTATCGACTACGTGCAGCGGAACTCGCTCGTCGTCGTGGAGCTAATCGAACAGGTCGAGGCGTCGATCGATCCGTCGAGGAGCATCGCGATCGCGGGCGCCAGCATGGGCGGGCTCGCGTCGCGCTACGCGCTCGCGTACATGGAGTCGCAATCGAGGCCGAACCGCGTTCGCACATTCGTATCGTTCGACTCGCCGCAGCTCGGCGCCGACATTCCGCTCGGCATGCAATACTGGCTCGCGTTCTTCTCGGACGATTCCGCCGAAGCGGCCGCGCTTCTGGCAGCGCTCGATTCCCCCGCCGCGCGGCAGATGCTCGTCTACCACCACACGTCGCCGCCGGGCGCAACCGGGCAGAGCGATCCGCTCCGCGCGGGACTCATCGCAGACCTCGCCGCGATCGGCGATTACCCCGACGCGCCGCGGAACGTCGCGATCGCGAACGGCAGCGGCGCGCAAACGAATCAAGGATTCAACGCGGGCGCCCAGATCGTGCGCTGGGAGTACGACGGGCTCTTCGTCGACATCACGGGCAATGTCTGGTCGGTACCGAACAGCGCGAGCCAAGACATTTTTCGAGGAGAGATGCGCGTCATCTTCACGCCACCGGAGCAGCAGACGGTCACGGTCGCGGGAACGCTGCCGTACGATGGAGCACCGGGCGGATCGCGCGCGAGCATGGCGGAGATGGACGCTGTGAGCGCGCCGTTCGGAGACATCATCGCGCTCCACCCGAGCCACTGTTTTATCCCGACCGTCAGCGCGCTCGCGCTGGCGGCACCGGACCTTTTCTACGACGTCGCGAACGACCCGCAGATCTTGCAGCAAACTCCGTTCGATGCAGTGTACTTCCCGCTTGCGAACGAAGAGCATGTGCTCATCACGCCGCAGAACGTCGCGTGGCTCCTCGCGGAACTCCAAGACGGCGTGACGAGCGTCTCGAGCGGATCGGACGCGGTGTCCGGCGCGCCACTTCGACTGAGCGCGTCGCCGAATCCCTTCGCCGACGCGACGCGGATTCGCTGGACGATGCCGAGGAGCGGCGCCGCACGACTGGCGGTGTTCGATGCGAGCGGGCGGGAAGCCGCGGTTGTCGCCGACGCGGTGTTCGGAGCGGGGGATCACGAAGCGGACTGGGATGGACGCGATCCCTCAGGCCGCCGACTGAGCGCCGGAATCTACTTCATCGCGCTCCGGGGAGGCGATGGATCCCACGTGCGGAAGGTTCTCTTGCGCTAACGCGCGGCAGGATCGGCGCAGCTTTCGCCCGTGATGCCGTCGTCGCCGATCCGCTGCAGGAAAGTGCGATTCATGAACGAGAATCCACCCGTACCGCGCGCGCCCGGTGTGATTCCATCTCCGCCGTCTCCCCCGCGAAACGAGCCGGTGATGTTCGTGTTTCCGAAGACAGTGACGGACGTGTCGGCGAAGACCGAGACGAACTGGTCCTGCGCCGGCACCGTCGCCGCATCCCCGCCGCCTGTGCCGCCAACCTGCGGCTCACTCGCGCAGCCGCTATACCCCGCGCCGGCGTTTCCGTAGCCATCGATGCGCAGTCGATGCAAGAGCGTGCGGCGATTGCCCCGCGACTTGATCTGCACATAGCCGCCGTCGCCGCCGAAGAATTGCGGCCGGTCCGAATCGCCGCCATTCGCGCCGCCGAGCAACAAAACGCGCGTCACGGGCGGGATCGCGGGCGCGTTCGTCCGGCCCGTTCCCGCTGCGCCGGGCGCGCCGAGGAAAATCGACGCGTCGCCGCCGTCCCCGCCGGGTCCGCCGTTGCCGGCGGACAGAAAGACGCTCCCGCCTGCTCCGCCGCGCCCCGGGGCCTGCGGAGGGAATGGCACGACCATCGCGGCCTCCAATTCAATCGAACCCCCGTCGCCGCCGTGCCCCGACTCCGCCCGCATGTTCTGCCCCGACGCTCCCGGCGCAACGCCATCCACGCCGCGCGCCGCCAATGAATCGCCCGCGTCGCCGCCCGCGCCGCCATTTCCGGGTAACAGCCGCGCGAGACTCACGTCGATCTCGCCCGTCGCCGAGAGGACGATATCGCCCGCCGCGCCGCCGTCCGACGCGGTGAACGCGCGGGTGTCGCCGACGATGAGTGTGCCGACGCGGTCGTCGCCCCCGCGCCCGCCGTCCCCCGTGCGCAGCGTGTCGCTCACGTGGACCGAGAAGAATGTCCTCGCCCCCGCCGTCGGGGTCCCCTGCACCTGATCGGCGACCGCACGCACGGCCCGAGCGGTTCCGATCTCGATCGCTCCTGAACGACCGCCTCCCGCACGCGTCGATGCGGCATCGAGAGCGCTCGTTTCGATTGTGCCGCCGATCGCGATACGCGGATTCGCAAGGGAGAACTTGAAAATGCCGGCGGCGAGAAAATCGGTGTCCGGAGGGAGCGCGATGCGACCGTCGATACCGATCCCGTTGGCCGCGACGATGAAGCTCGACGTCGCCGCGGAAATCGTCGCTTCGTCCGCGCTGCGCGCCGAGCGCGAGACTGCCATACCCGTGTCGGGCTTGATCGTCCCGCCGATCCAGATCGAGTCTTCCGCCACAAGGGTGACGGTCACCCCCGGCCGCACGCGCATCGTGCCTCGGATCGAAATCACGTCTTCCGCGAAGATCTTGACGTTCCCGGTGACGAAGCGCTCGCCCGCTTCTGGGATGTCGAAGCGCTGGAAGTGGAGGTCGCCCTCGAGCGGGCCGCTTGTACTGGGGCTCACGGGGTCGGGGTTCTGCGTTTCGCCGCAACCCGCGAACGACAGAAGCGCCCAGATCGCAAAACCAGGACGAAGAATGAGGTGCGAGAAATTTCGCATGATCGTGCGCGAGCCTATTGCGCGCTCCGAAAATTGTCAAACATCTTGCCATGACGAGGAACGCGATTTAGTCTTCGCGTACACGAGAAGGGAGGTGGTCTATTTGAACAAACCGACCCGTGAGGTGCCTGACTGCTAGGCGGTCTGTCTTCGGTTTTGTTCGGGGCGTGACCCCTCGCAGAAACCAAGCAGGCAACTAAAGCCCAGGGTTTCCCGGATTGGTCGTCCGGGATCGGCAACACCACGCCGAGAAGAAGCCCTGGGTCTCTTTTTGTCCCAACGTGAGGTCGCGGTGATGGAATTCTCTCGGCAACGCATCTACGCCGTCGTCCGGCGAATCCCGCGCGGGCGGGTGGCCACGTACGGCCAGATCGCCGCGCTCGCCGGAATCCCCAGGCACGCGCGTCAAGTCGGCTACGCGCTCGCCGCACTCGACGACGAGAGCACGGTGCCGTGGCAACGCGTGGTGAACGCACGCGGCGAAGTGAGCGCTCGCGGAGAACCCGGCGCGGAACAATTTCAGCGCGCGCTTCTCGAACGAGAGGGCGTCGCGTTCAGCGCCGCGGGAAGGATAGACTTGGCGCGCTTCCGCTGGAATCCGCGCCCCGCGCGCTGAAACGCGGCCCGCAGCGCGGCTCGCTCTACTTCTTGTAGCCCTTCAGCTTCGTGACGACGAGCGAGCCGCGCGATTTGTCGCGCGCGGTCTCGAGCACGTTGTGCCGCTCCGCATCCTCGAGAAGATCGCCGAACGTCGCGTACCCGAAGCTCGTCTCGTTGAACCCGGGGCTTTTTCGCTTGATCGTGTCCTTGATCAGCGATGCGGTGAGGGTGTCGACATCCTCGCGAATCAGCGCGTTGATCGCCGACACGAGCTGCTTGAATGCGGGCTGCTTCGCCGGAGGGATGCGCTCCTTGCCGAGGTCCGACTCCGTGCGGCGCTCTTCCTCGCCGAGGTTCTCGTAGAAGATGAACTCGTCGCAGTTGTCGACAAGCAGAGATGACGACGATTCGCGAAGCCCGATGCCGAGGACGGTCTTGTTGTTCTCGCGCAGCTTCGAAACCAGCGGGCTGAAATCGCTGTCGCCGGAAAGAATGACGAACGTATCGACATGCGCCTTGGTGTGGCAGAGGTCCATCGCGTCGACGACGAGCCGGATATCGGCGCTGTTCTTCCCCGTGACGCTTCGCTTCGGAATGTCAGTCAGCTCGATCCCGTGCGAGTGCAACTCCGCCTTGTACGTGTCGTAGAACTTCCAGTCGGCGTAAGCCTTCTTCGTGATGATGCGGCCCTTCTCCAGCAAGCGATCGAGCACGAGGCGGATCTCAAACTTCGCCTTGCGCGACCCCTTCATGCCGATCGCGATGTTATCGAAATCGATGAAGAGCGCGAGATTGCGTTCGCCAGACATGGAGGGGCTCCTTGTGGAGTGTGAGAGATCGCTTCGCGCGGATGCTACACGATTGCGGTATCCTGGGCACGCGCTATGAACATGACCGAGGGAAAACTCAATCCGCACGGGCTCACGCTCGACGAACTCAACGACGCCTTCGCGCCGCTCGGCGTTTCGAGCGCCGCCGCGGCGAAGGTCTTCACGTCGATCTTCGCGCGCGGCGTCAGAACCGTCGAAGAACTGCGCGCGACGCCGCAAGTCCCGCGGCGCGTCTGCGACTTCCTGCGCGATCACGGCGAGATGCCGGCTCTCGCCGTCGTGGAGCGCCGGGTCGCGGCCGACGGCTTCGTGAAGTATCTGTTCGAGTCGCCGCTCGGCGGGCAATTCGAAGCCGTTCGCATCCCGATCTTCGACACGAAATACATCGTTTGCGTTTCTTCGCAGGTCGGCTGCGCGCTCGCGTGCGACTTTTGCATGACGGGGCGCGCCGGATTCCAACGCAACCTCAAGACGTGGGAGATACTCGACCAGGTCACGCGGATCCGCGAGGAAGCGGACCGCCCCGTGCGCGGCGTTGTCTTCATGGGAATGGGCGAGCCGTTTCTCAACTACTCGGAATCGATCCGCGCGGCACGCATCCTTTCGCACTCCGCCGGATTCGCGATCGATGGGCGCGGCATCACGATCTCGACGGCGGGCATCGTGCCGGCGATCCGGCGCTACACACTCGAGGGGCATCCGTTCCGCCTCGCGTTCTCGGTGACCTCCGCGATTCCAGAAAAACGCGCGCGTCTTATGCCCATCGAATCGACGTATCCGCTCGATGAACTGATCGACGCGATTCGCGAACACGCCGCGGCGCGGCGCGAGCGCGCGATGATCGCGTACGTCGTCATCAGCGGCGTGAATACCGGACTCGAAGATGCCGTTGCGCTCCGAGACGCATTCGCCGGCATTCCGATCAAGCTCGACCTGATCGAGGTCACCGATCCCGAGGGGCGCTATGCCCCGCCGACGAGCGAGGAACTGCGCGCGTTTCGCGACCACCTGCAGATCCTCGGCGCGCCGATCGCGCGGCGCTACTCGGGCGGCAAGGAAATCGGCGCGGCGTGCGGCACACTTGCGGCGTCGCGCTCCGGCGGGCGGCTCTTGGCGTCGCCCGCGTCCCGCGACGACGCGGCGCCGGCGCCGGCATCGCCTCGCGCCTGACGCGCCCGCAAACGCCCTCTCCGCATTCTCACAGCGCGCCGCAGGGAAACCACCGACGAGGTCCGTTATGTGTTCGCGCTGCCCGATCGGGCGGCGCCACGTTCACCGGCAATCACGCCAGATCTCGGGAGGTTCACGATGAACCGAAAGATGCTCCGCTCGATCCGCGGCGCGCGACCCTCCGTGCTCGCGATCGCGCTCACGCTGCTGCTCGCCATGGCCCCAGCGATCACGCACGGGGCCGAGTACGACGTCCCCGGCGGGTTCGCCACGCTCCAACTCGCCGTCAACGCCGCCGCGGGTTCCGGCGACGTCGAGAACTTCATCAACGTCGGCGCCGCCGTGCACCTAACGGCCGGCGACGTGATTCTTCCGGTGGCGTTCGATGTCACGCGTCATCTCACGATTCGCCCGGATCCCGACGCCGCCTTCACCCGCGCGGTGATCGCGTGCTCGAACGGATTCGTCCCAATCTTCCGTTTCCAAGGCGCGGGCTACGTCACGATTCAGGATCTCGATCTGGTGCGCAACGCGACGAACGCGAACGATCTCATTCAGATGATGTACCCAGGCACGGGGAACGACTACATCACGATCGAGCGCTGCCGCATCGGCTCGATCTGGACGACATCGGGCTCGCCCGGCTGGTCGTACGTGCGGATCTGGCAGCCGAAGCAAATCATTCTGCGGAACAACATATTCTTCGCATACACCGCCGGCACGTTCGACTACGGCATTCGAGTCGAGAACTTCGCATTCCCCGATAACTCGATCCTTCTCTACAACAACGACGTCGCGGATCACAAACTCTTCGGGATCTCGATCTCGAACGATGAGCCCGGTTCGCTCGTCCTGTTGCGCAACAACGTCGTTACGAATCATCTGAGCCTTGTCGCAGAGCCGTTCGCGTATCAGAGCGACGTTTCGGCGGGAGTGACCGTCGAGACGAGCCACAACACCGCGTTCGCCGGCGGCCCATTCATCGAGCAGCAACTCGACGCGCAGAGCATTCTGTCGGCGGGTGCCGCGTCGTTCATTCTGCTGCCTCGCGCCATCGCCGCGGCGTGTTTCGCCGACGTGTCGTGGAACCTCGCGCCGCCGTGGGATCCCAACGTGAACTTCTTCCGGCTGGTCGACGGGGGCGCGCTACACGACGCGGCCGCGGACGAAGGAGCGACGATCGAAGACGGAGCGCCATCCGCGTTCGACATCGCGGTATCCGACGATTGGGAGCTCGACCCGCGGCCATCCGGCACGCCGACTCATTTCGATCGCGGCGCGGATCAGATCGCGGAGTCGACGACCGGCACACCTCTCGGCGCGGCAGACGCCACGAGCGAAGCATCGACGCTGTGGGCGCGGCCGGCATCGAATCCCGCCCGCACCGTCGGCGTGCAGTTTCGCGCGTCGGAGAGCGGCGAAGTTCGCTTCGAAGTTTTCGACGCAGCCGGGCGTCGCCTACACGATTTGACGCGTGCGGCGAACGCGGACGAGCTGAGCCGGCTCGAATGGGATGCGCGCGGCGCCTCGGGGGTTCACTACTACCGCGTCACGCTCACGCCGAACCAGCGGCCGGCGGCCGTATCGAGCGGGAAGATCACGCTCGTTCGTTAGCTCGAAACTTGGGTCGCGGGCGCGCTGCGGCGTTGCGTGTGGGCTTCCGGCTCTGCGATCGCGCAAACATCGACACGCGCATCGTTGTAACACGCGTTTCCCGACGCTGCGGTGACGTCGTCGGGAACGAGCGCGCTCGCGACGCAGCCATTGGCGGAACTCTTCTTCCAGAAGCCCTTCGGGAGCGAGGCGACGCCCGGCATGAGGCGCGCGTTGTGCGCGGCGCGGACGATCACCTCGCCGCGTTCGTTGTGGACGCGCACCCACGACCCGTCGGCGATGCCGCGCGGCGCGGCGTCGCTCGGATGAATCTCGAGAAACACCTGGCCGAAGTTGTATTCACCGAGCGTGGAGCTGATCGATTTCGATGTCGCCGGCGAGATGAGCGCGAGCGGAAACGCAGCGTGCCGCGAGTCCGGAATGTAGCGATACGGTTCCGCTCCGAGAGCCGCCGGGAACAGGTGCGCCTTCCGATCGTCGTTGACGGGATAAGACGTCTTGAATTGGATCGGGCTCTCGCCAGGAAAGTCGAATCCGATGCGCCGCGACTTCCGCAACGATTCGAGATCGACGATTCCCTCGAGCGGTCCTCGAAACGAAGCCGCGATGACGCGCGAGAGCGCCTCGGTGTCTTCGAGAAACTCCGGCTCGCGAAATCCCATTGCCTGCGCCAATCGCGCGAAGAGAACTTCGTTCGGGATCGCCTCGCCGAGCGGCTCGATGACCGGCTCGGAAATGAAAAGTCCGTAGCTGCCGTACGCGCGTGAAATCTCGTGGTGCTCGAGGAACGTCGTCGCGGGAAGCAGAATGTCCGCGAATCGTGCCGTGTCGGTCATGACCTGATCGTGCACGACCGTGAAGAGATCCTCGCGCCGCAACCCGCGCTCGATCCAATTCTGGTCGGGGGCCGTCGCCACGGGATTGCAGTCGTACACGAAAAGCGCGTTCACCGGCGGATCCATCACATCCGTTAGCGTGCGGCCGAGGCGCGACATGTTGACGATGCGCGTGGCAGGCTCGGGAATGCGGATCGCGCCCTCCGTGTCGAAGCGGTATGCGGCGCCCGTCGAGAGCGCGAAGCCGCCGCCGCGTACGCCGAACTTTCCCGCGATCGCGGGGAGCGCGATGACGGCCGCCACAGCCGCGTCGCCATTCCGATTGCGCTCGAGCCCCCAGCCGCAACGAATGATCGCAGGGTCTGCCGCCGCGTACGTCTCGGCGAACCGCTCGATCGCACTCGCCGGAATGTGAGTGATCTCCGCGGCGCGCTCGATCGAGGTCTCCCGCGCTCGCGCGAGGAGTTCGTCGCCGCCCGTGGCGTGCTCGCGCAAGAACTCGCGATCGACGAGTCCGCGTTCCTCCAGGTGCCGCATGACCGCGAGCGCCAGCACGACATCGGTACCGGGGTAAACGGGAAGATGAAAGTCGACGAGGTTATCGGACATCGTCGCGCGCGGATCGACGAGCACGATCGTTGCGCCGCGCCGTTTCGCCTCTCGAAGGTATGGCACGAGGTGGATGTTCGATTGATTCGGATTCGCGCCCCAAATCACGATGCAGCGCGCGTGCGTGAAATCGGGCAGGTCGGCGCACGCCATCTTCGGATAAAGCGCGAGCGTAGCGAGGCTCGTCGCCGACGCGCAGAGCGTGCGCGCAAGCCTCGACGCGCCGAGCCTCCGGAAGAATCGACGGTCCATCACGCCTTCGGAGAGAGGTCCGTTCGAACCGCCGTAGAAATACGGAAGGATCGCCTCGCCGCCGTCGCGCTCCAGAATCGCGTTGAGGCGCGACGCGATCGTCTCGATCGCCTCGTCCCAGGTGATGCGTTCGAACTCCGCGGCGCCCTTCGCGCCGACACGCTTCATCGGGTAGAGCAGCCGGTCGGGCCCATAGAGGCGCTTCGCGAAGCCGCGCACCTTCGAGCAGATGAACCCGTTCGTGATCGGACTCAATCCGTTGGCGTCGATCGAAACGACGCGGCCATCCTCGATCGACACGTCGAGCGAGCAGCGGTCTGGGCAATCGAGAGGACAAACCGAGTGACGTGTCAGCGCGCTCATGGGCGCGAGTATCCGCCACGTTTCGCGGGCCCGTCAATGGGCCGGAATCCTACAGACGCCGCGCGCGCGCCTCGATAAGATCGCGCGCGGCATGAGCGACACTCACCTCGCGACACCGCCCCGCATCGGCCGCGTGCGCGCGCTGGCCTTCACTCTCGCAATCGCCGCGGCGTTTTGGGTCGCGGTCGAAGCCGTGCTTTGGCTCGTCCTACCGATGCCGACGGATGTGCGGCTCTCCTACGCGCAATCGCTCCCCGGCGTAAAGCCCGAGATCGTTTACACCGCGAACCGCTACGGCATGCGATCACTCTCGGATTGGACCGCGCCGAAGAAGCGCGACACGATTCGGATTCTCTGCCTCGGCGCCTCTACGACTAACCAGCCGACTCAGAGCACTCCCGACATCTGGTCCGCGATTCTTGCTCGAAGCCTCCAGACGGAGTTCGCCGGCACGGGAGCGCGGATCGAGGTCGCCGCGTACGGCGGCGGCGGCCAGCGGGTATTTCACCGCGTTGCGTGGTGCGAAGAAAACCTCGCGCGGTTCCAGCCGGACATTGTCGTCACGCTCGAGGGGATCAACGATCTCTGCTTTCACGGCGGCGCCGGCTACGTGTACGAGGGCGCCGCATCGCGTGTCGCATCGCTGCGCCCGGCGCGACCGCCCGCGGCCAGCGCGAAGCGGCTTCTCCAAGCGTATTCGCAGGTCTACAAACGGCTCGCCGCGCTCAAGCGCGTTCTTGGCACGAAGAGAGCCCTTCAATCCGGCGGGCAGTTCGAATGGCACAGCAAGAATCTGCCGGAGCTGCGCGCGAACTACGCCGCGGCGCCCTATGCCGATTCGCTCTCGCGCGACCCCGATCCGATACGCGAGTTTTCCGATGGCATGACGTCGCTACTCGCTCTCGTCGCGGAGCACGGCGCGCGCGCGATCGTCCTCGCGCAACCGACGCTGTGGAACGAAACGCTCAGCGACGCCGAACGCGCCGCGCTGTGGATCTACGTCGAGACGCCCGCGGGTCGCGTGCGGCCGAGTCCGGCGTGGCTGGCGCGCGAGATGGCACGCTACAACGACGCGCAGCGCGCGTGCGCCGCCGCGGCGAGCGCTCGTTTCGTCGCGCTCGACGCCGCGCTCCCGAAGACGCTCGAGATTTTCTTCGACGATTGCCACTTCACCGACGCGGGGAACGTCGCGGTCGCGGGCGCGATCCTGCCGGCGGTCGCGGAGTGCGTACGCGAAATCCGCCTCAGTGCGGCGGCCGGCGATCCAACGCGTCCTTGACGACTTTCACGATCGCGTCCTTCTTCGCGGACTTCACCAGATAGACGTACGCCCCCGCCCGCAGTGCGTCCGCCGACTGCCCCCAGCCCGCGATGGCGCTCATGACGATGACCTGGATGTCGGGGTTGTCTTCACGCAGGTGCGACACGAGCGCGAGGCCATCGACGCCCGGCATGACGATATCCGTGATCACCAGGTCGAAAGCCGCCGTGTTTGCTTTCTCCATCGCCTCCGCGGCGGACCTTGCGCAATCGACGACGTAGTGCTCCTTCTCGAGTACTTTCTGAAGCGCCGTGCGAACCGCTTCCTCATCGTCGACGACCAGAATTCGCGCCGGATGTTTCGCTGCCTTCGCCATCGCGCCCCGCATCATCGGACTCCCTCGCTTCGCGCGCGGTGTCGCCACGCGCCGGTAGCGAGAACCCTCTACGAGATTGGCAAAAGATGTGCCGAGCGCTAACGGAGGATGACGGTGAAGAGATGCGGAGAATCGGCCAGCCACGGGGCCGCGAAGCGTACGCGAGTGCGCCAGACGCCGTGCGAGCCGTGACAGAGTGTCAGCGGCTCGATTCTGAACGGCTCAGCTTCCGGTAGATCGTGCGCGCCGCGATTCCAAGCAGCCGCGCGGCCATTTCCTTGTTGCCGCCCGTGTGGCGCAGCGTCTCGTCGATGAGGAGCTGTTCCGCCTGCGACATCTTCGTACCGATCGGGATTCGCACCTCGCGACGGTCCTCCGGCACGGAGCCGATCGTCGCAGGGAGATCGGCCAGACCGATGACGCGATCGCGCGTCAGCACCACCGCGCGCTCCATAACGTTCTCCAGCTCGCGAACGTTCCCGGGCCACGAATACGACGAGAGACTCGTAATCGTGTCGGGCGAGATCCCGTCGATCTCCCGGCTGTACTTTTCGCTCCAGCGGCGCAGGAAGTAGTCGGCCAGAAGCGGTACGTCCTCGGCGCGCTCTCGCAGTGGCGGGATCGTGATCGTGATCACGTTGAGGCGATAGAAGAGATCCTTCCGGAAACGGCGCTTCTCGACGGCCTCGGCCAAGTCGATGTTCGTTGCGGCGATGACGCGAACATCGACGCGAATCGTTCGCGACCCGCCGAGCCGCTCGAACTCCCCTTCCTGAAGCACGCGGAGCAGCTTCACCTGCGTCGCCGGGCTCATCTCGCCGACCTCATCGAGGAAGAGCGTTCCGCGATCGGCCAGCTCGAAACGCCCCTTCCGCTGATTGACCGCGCCGGTGAACGCGCCGCGCTCGTGCCCGAACAGTTCCGCCTCGAGCAACGTCTCCGGAATCGCGGCGCACGAAACCTTGATGAACGGCTTCTCCTTTCGCCCGCTCCCGAAGTGAACGATGTTCGCGATGACTTCCTTGCCGGTGCCGCTTTCGCCGGTCACGAGAATGGTCGCGGAACTCGGCGCCACCTGCTCGGCGATCTCGATCGTGCGCCGCATGCCGGGGCTCGTCGCGATGACTTCCTTCGGCCCGCGCACCGACGAGATCTCCGCGCGCAACCGCTGGTTCTCGACGACGAGCGCACGTTTCTCGAGCGCCTTCTCGACGGTTCGCAGGATCGCGTGGCGCTTCACCGGCTTCTGAATGAAGTCGTACGCGCCGTCGCGAATCGCCTGCACCGCGGTGTCGATCGTTCCGTAGCCCGTGAAAATCACGAACTCCGTGTCGGCATGGTGGAGCTTCACGAGCCGCAAGAGTTCGATGCCGTCGAGGTCGGGAAGCCGGAAATCCGAAAGCACGAGGTGGTAGCGCTTCGTGTCGAGCATCTGAAGCGCCGCGCGCGCCGTCTCCGCGACCTCGGCTTCGTAGCCCTCCTTCGACAAAATCAACGCGACCGAGTCGCGAATGTCGCGCTCGTCGTCGACGACCAGAACTCTCGGTGGGGCGCTCATCCCAGCCCTCCTCTCGCCGCGGGGTGCGTTTTCATCTCGGCAGCACGGCCCGCCCGGGCTCGTACGGAAGGAACATCACGAACTCCGTTCCGTGGCCGACGCGGCTCTGGCAGTGAATCCGGCCGTGGTGTTCGAAGAGAACTTGCTGGACGTAAGCCAGACCAAGTCCGGTACCGGTGTCCTTCGTCGTGAAAAACGGATCGAAGATCTTCGTGACGCTCTCTTCCGGGATGCCCACGCCGTTGTCGGTGATCGTCACCTCGACGCCGCGCGCCTCGTCACGCGCGTGAACGCGGATCTCTCCGCCCTCCGGCATCGCGTCCTCCGCGTTGCGAAGCAGGTTGAGGAACACCTGCTCGAGCTGCCGGGAGTCGCCCGACACGGCTCGAAGATCCTCGTCGATCACGATCCGCAGTTGAATGCCGCGGCGGGACATCTCGGGAGTCAGGAGCTGCTCTAGGCGGTAGAAGATTTCCTGCAGCGAGCTTTTTTCGATCGCGAGCCGGGGGAGCCGCGCGAACGCGAGGTACTCTTCGATGATCGCGTTGAGGCGGTCGACCTCCGAGAGAATCGTCGAAAGCAGCCGCTCGCCTTCCTTCCTCCGCGCGGTAGGGAGTGCCGCGAGTTCATCGCCGACCAACTCCGCGTTGAGTGAGATCGCGAGCAGCGGATTGCGAATTTCGTGGGCGACCTTCGCCGCCATACTCCCGACGGCAGCAAGCCGCTCCCACTTCAGGAGTTCGCGCTCGAGCCGCGTTCGCTCCGACAAATCACGCACGAACGAGCGCGTTCGAATAAGTGCCCCGTCAGTTTCGTACTGCGCGGTCGTGTACAGCTCGACGGGGAACTCTTCGCCCGCCTTCGCGCGAAAAACGGTCTCGAGGCGCGCCGAACCCTGGCTTACGACGCGCCCGAGGTGCTCCTCGACGCCGCGGCGATACGCGGGCGGCACGACTTGCCAGAGGTTGAGGTCCCGCATCTCGTCCGTCGTGTAACCAAGCCGCCCGAGACCGGTCTGATTCACGCCGACGAACCGGTTCTCCGCATCGAGCTGGTAGATCATCTCCGGCGCGGTTTCGACGAGCTCCTCGTACTGGCGTTCCGATTCGGCAAGCCGTCGCCCTTTTTCGCGGACCTCCATGTCGAGGCTCTTTGTTTCTTGCTCGAGGCCCTCGACGCGCGTCGCGACGTAACTCTCCATCGCGAGGATCTGGTCGAGGAGCAAGCGGCGCAGGAACGCGCGCGCGCGCGCCGAGCCGCCGGCCCCCTTGGAGATTCGCGGCAGCCACCACGAGAGGAAGTGGCTGTAGCCTCCCAGGTACCAGCGCGGCAAAAGACCGATCTTGACGTGCGCCAGGCCGATACGGCGGCGTTCGGCGAGGTACGCGTCGTCGATCGGCGTCGTAAGAAGGCTCTCGACGTAGCGGACGAGCGAGGACTTGAGCCTCTCGATGCGATTCGGCACGGTGAGAATCGCACGCAGCTCGGCGTGGGCGAGAAGATGCGAATAGAACTCCTCGACGAACGCGTGCTTCTCGTCGAGGCTAACTTCGGCGCCCGCGGCGCGAAGAAGCGCGTCGTCCGAATCCGAAAACGCGAGAAACTCGTGTAGCACCGCCCACGTCGGGCCGATTTTTTCGTGTGATTCGGTTGAGTCTGGCTGCATCCCGAGGTTTCGTGAACGAGGAGTCGCAGCATTGCGGTGCTGCGCACCGAGATCGTATTGGGACAAGTTGGCCTACTCCTGACAAGCTGTCAAGGAGCACTGTGGCCGAACGCGACCCCTCCCGACCCGACGACCTCGTGACAAACGCCGCACGCTAGACCGCTCGATCCGCCCCCAAGTCCAGGCCCATGGCACGGCGTGCAGCTCTCGACCCCCTGAACCATCATGCGCAGACCGTGAAACGCGGAGGCGTTCGGCTCCATCCACCCGTCGGGATGCCCGCTCTCCCCTCCGGCGTGACATTCGGCGCAGCCGACGCCGCTCCACCCTCCGGTGTAGTCGGCGCCATGGCAGACGCGGCACGGGGAGGGGCCGGAGATGCGTACGGCGTCGCCGTGAAATCGCGGAGACGTGCGGGCGGCCCAACCGAACGGATGGCCCCCCGCTCCCGCGTGGCAGTCGTCGCAGCCGGGAACCGCCGCATCGCCCGCGAGCGCGGCGCCGTGGCACGCAACGCAGCCGTCGACGCCGTCGCGCGCCACACGCGCGCCGTGAAAATCGGCGGAGCTCGGCGCGTTCCACGCGACGGGGTGAGCGGAGATTTCGATCGGCGACCGACGCTCGGCGCAACCGGCGGATACGACGAGCGCCGCGGCAACGCACCCCGCGCGCAGCCATCTTCCGAATGAGAGACTCACTGAGCACCTCCCCCGTGGCAGTCGGCGCAAACCGGCGATTCCGCGCCCGATTCGTGGCAGCCGGCGCAGCTTTCGAGGTCGAAGCGGCCCTCCTCGGCGTGACGTCCGCCGGTACGCGGGAGCAGCCAATCCGCGCGCGAGTGATCGCGCGGGAGGATGCGCTCCGCCGCGTGGCACGACGAGCAGAACTCGCGATCCTCGTGGCAGCTCGCGCAAGCCAGATCGCCGGATCGCGCCTCGAGGGCGTGGCCGAAGCGGTAACTGAGCGGGTGCACGCGCGGCCGCACGTTGTCGCCGGCATGGCAATCCTGGCACTCCTTCTGGGTGTGGCAGTTCTCGCAGGTCGCCGAGTTGACGCGCGCCTCCACCGCATGGAACGACGTCCAGCCCGTCACGTGCGTCTGCGGAAGAAGCGGCTCGGACTCCGCGTGACACACCGCGCAATCGCCGCCATCGGAAACCGTCTCGTGGCACGTGCGGCAGAGCGACTTCTCCGGAATCTGCGGCTCGGCGCCTTCCGCTGCGCCGTGGCACTCGGCGCAATTCATTCCGCGCGCCAGGTGCATCGCGTGCGGGAATTTCTGCGCCGTCGACGTTTGGCGCGGCGTGGAGAGCGGCTCGTCCGGGTGCGAGTGGCACATCGCGCACTCGTTCTCCGCCTCGACATCGTGGCAGCCCGCGCACACCTCTTTCTTCGGCAAGAGATCGTCCGACCCGGCGCGCGATTCGGCGGCGCCGGCGTGACACGTCTCGCACGCGACGTCGCTGAGCGCGTGTTGACCGTGTGCGGCGCGAATCTCGTCCTTCTTCACTCCGCGCGCGAGGCCGGCGAACGCCAGAGCCGACGCGACGAGGAGTGCCAGCACGGGCACGGAACGCTTCATGGTAGCCACCCCCGCTTGTCGAGCCCGATGAGGCCCGGACCCCGAGCCGCGGTGAGGTCGACCGCCGCGAGTACGCGAATGTCTTCGGACACCTCGGGATTGTCGAGGCTCTGCACCTCGAGCGTCACGCCCACCCCGTGTCGCGGGAATGCGCGCAGCCGACCGAACGCGGTCGTCACGTCGCGCTCGTCGGCGTCGAGTGCGTCCTCGAAGAGTGCGTACGTGGCGAGCGTCGCGCCTGCCTCGAGCGAAAGCCAGCGCGTCGCGCGGTACACGAGCTCGCCGAACCAGCGGCTCTCCTCCCCCGCGTCGCCGATGCGCGCGGAGTAGCCGACACGGCCGAGCGGCGCGAGCAATGCGCCCCCGAGGCGCGTCGATGTCCGGTCTTCGACGAACGAGCCCAAATACTCGGCTTCCGCGCCGAAACCCCTGGCGTGTTCGTACCGAACCGAGCCGCGGGCAAGCCGTGTACGCTCGGCAACGGCGAAGCGCGAGAAGTACGAGGCGGCATCGACGGCGGGGCGGCGATCGACGAATTCGAAGGCGATGACCGGCGCCGCACGAGACGCGGACCATTGCGCGAAAACGTCGGCGCGCTCCCACGCTTCGTGTGCGGTGTCGTACGCGGCGCGGCCGCGCATCCAAACGCGCATCGGCGCCGCGACCGCCACCTCCATTCCGAACGGACGCGACGCGACGCGGCCGCCGCGTTCGCGATACGACCACGATGCGACCGCGCGAAACGCGCGCGACGGCACGAAACCGGCGCGCGCGCCCCATGCGGCATCGTCGCTCCAGTCACCGATCGAAAACTCCCGCGAAAATGGGGCGCGTCCACCGCCCCAGGCGCGAAGATCCCACTGCGAGCGCGGACGAAGCGTGAGGAGAAGTCCGTCGAGGGTAAGCCCCGCCGGCCCCTCCTGAATGAACTGGCGGCCCGCGCGAAGGACCGCACGACGCGAGAAGCGCGTCTCGAAGTGCCCCGAGTAAAGCCGACTCCGCGTGGTCACTTTCTCTCGCAGAAAGAGATCGTCGGCGAAGCGTCCCGAGGCGCGGAGCGCGAAGCGCCCGCCAGAGAGCCCCGAGACCGCGCCGTCGAAGTCCTGGTAGGCGCCGAAGCGATCGATGCTCGCACCGCTTGGATGTTCGACCTCGAAGAGATAACCCGTCGTGCGCGAGCGAAGCCACCACGAGGGCGCCTCCGCGGCGGCGAGCGAAGCTTCGTCTGCCGCCACGTGCAGAGCGGAACACATAAGCCACGCGGCGACGAGAATCGTGCCGCTTGCCCGCAGGCGGCCGCGCCTGGCGAGCCGCCGCGCAACCCGAACCAAGCCCAGCCCTCTCACAGCGCCCTCCTCCTCGGCATCTGGCCGCAACGAGACACGCAGGACTTCTCTTTCGGCGTGCGCACCGCCGTCAATCGGACTGCGTCAGCAAGATCGCCCGCGAATCGAGCGCGGCCGGATCGAGCGACAAAATACTCCGCTGCAAAAGTTGGATCGCGTACGTGGTGTTGTGCACGCCGCGCGAACCGTCGTAGGCAACGAAGGTCCAGTTGTACGCCGCCTTCCGCTGTGCCACCGTCGTTACGGTCGTGTCGCCCAGTTCGCCTTCGAAATCCGCGGTAAGCGCCGCCGCCGCTTCCGGCGACCGCGCCGTCGCCACGATCGTCGCCTCCAAGACATCGAGCAATCCGTCGACCTCTTCCTGCACGCCCTCGATCGTGCCGTCGCCGTCGAAGTCGTCCTTCGCGATGACGTCCTCGAAGTCGCCGAGCTCTCCGTGGCAAGGCTGACACGCCTCGACCTGTGGTTCGAAATTGTGCCCCGTGAAATTAGGAATGCCATTCGCGATGTCGCCCTCATGCGAGTGCGTGTGGCATGTCACGCAGGCGTCCTGAACGAGAATGTGCTTGCTCGAGGCGAACGCGAAGCTCGTGTCGACGCGTTCGTACGCGTTGACGCCCGCGAGCATGTCGCCCTGCACCGAGTGGTGCGGCCCAAAGCGGCCCCCGTTCTGGATTTGCGCCTCGACCTGCGTGTCGGTGCGCCGGCCGTTGTGGCACGCCATGCAGAGCCGCCCCGCTCCCGCCGCCTCGACGAGCACCGCGTTCGGTAGTGCTCGATCCGTGACGGCTGCGTCGCGCAACTGACCCGGATTGCCGTTTCCGTGAGGCTCGTGGCAAACGACGCACTCGACGGGTGCGGTCTCCGTCAGGTCGCTGGCGAGCTGGGTGTAGCCCTCGGGATCGTCGAGGTAGCGCATCGACTCGATCCCGTTGTGGCACTTCGCGCACGACGCTCGCTTCGCTACATCCTCGATCACTTCGGAGTGAAGCGACTCGTCCCACTCGTCGTACGTGGGGTGATGCGCATCGTTGTGACACTCCCCGCAGAGCGACGCGTCGATCGAAACCGCGAGCGGCGAGTCGGTCTTGTCGCCGGGGTGCTCGCTTCCCGCGCCGTGGCAGTTCTCGCACTGGACGCCGGCGAGCCGCGCGACCGCGGTTTCATCGTACCCGCCGTTGTCGATGGGCACACCAGGGTCAGCGTCGATCCCATAGGTTCCAACCGTATGGCAGCCTAGGCAGGTTGGGTTGTTTCCCTGGCCGATATTGGTGAGCGCCGTGATCGCGCCGGCGTGGGCCGACTGTGACCACGCTGCGAACTCGTCGCCGCCGATCCCACCGTTGTGACAGACCGCGCAGTAGCTCGCTCCGAGATACTTTGGCGTCACCGTGGCGACGTAGGCGCCGACGTCGACCGTCGCGTTACCGATGCCGACCGCGGTGCGATCGGTCACGATCACCGCGAGTCCGTAGGCGCCCGGATCATCGGGCGCGGTCCAGATGGTGCTCTCTGCGCGCGAATTCGAAAAGCTCCCCGTCGACGAGAGCCAGGTGTAGGTCAGCGGCCCCTCGCTGAGCGTCTCGACGACGGCGCGCAGCGCGACACGCCCCCCGGTGTCGAGGCTCCCCGCCGCGGCAACAACCGAAACTCGAATCGGCATCTCCGCGGGCACCATCACGATCTCCTCGTCCCCGCATCCCACTGCATGAAGGCAGAAGAGAAGAACGAGTCCCAGCACGATCACGCGACTAACGGGCTTCATGATCTCCTCCTTCGATTCTGTCAGGGCTCCAAACAGACATCACCGAGCAACCGGCTGATCGCGATTCGGGAACAGCGCGTGAAGAATCGGAGGTTGCTCCTCTTCTTCCGCGAGAAGTGTGTGGCACGCGTCGCACGAACTCGTGACCTCTTTCCCATCGGCGGTCGTGTGCTCGCCAGCGTGGCAACGGAAACAGCCTCCGCCGTCGAGGTGCCCAATATGATCGGGATAGGTGTTCCAGGTGATATTCATCGACGGGAAGATATTTCGCGCGTATATGTCGCGCACCGTGATACCGGCGCGCTCGATCGACGAGCGAAACTGCGTATAGACCTCCGCGTAATTCTCGCGATAGAACTCGTCGACCTTCGCGGGAATCGCGCGAAGCGCGTCGTCCTTCGATTCGTACTCGGCGGTGAGCAGGTCGAGTCCGAGCCGCTTCAGGCGCGGCAATCCGGGATCGAGCTGCCCCTCGATGAACGCATTGTCGAGCGCCCGTTCCGGCGATTGATAGGCGTGCGTCGGCCGGTTGTGGCAGTCGATGCAGTCAAGTTGATGCTTTTCCCCGTACGTAAGAAGCGAATCGGATATCTCGACGCCGGCTTTCGTGTAGACGATCTTCTCCCCAGACTTTCGCTCGACCTCCATCCAGACGATGTCTTGCCGCTCACGGTCACTCGAAATGAAGCGCACCGTGTTGTCGAGACTCATGTGCTTGTGAATTCCGGAAGAAAATCCGCTTTCGGAACTGCCCCCGCCCACCTTCAGAAGCATCACGGTGTCGTATCGAGTGTTCGTCTCGTCTTCGCCGAAGTGCGATTTCACGATGAGCTTGTCGCCGTGGAACTTTTCAGGCCAATGGCACTGTTCGCACGTTTCGCGCGCAGGACGCAGGTTCGCCACGGGCGTTTCGATCGGCCGGCTGTACGAGTTCGTCATCACGGCGATGACCTGCGAGAGGCCATTGATCTTGTAGCGCACGAAAAAGCCCGCGCCAGATCCGATGTGGCACGCGACACAGTCGACTCGGGAGTGGGGCGAGCCTTGATACGCCGTGTACTCCGGCTCCATCACCTCGTGGCAGAGTTTTCCGCAAAACGTATTCGAATCGGAAAACTCGACGGCGCGATACGTCGCCACGGAAAGGACCGTCACGTTCACCACGGTGAGGACAAAAACGAGGATGAGTTTGTTCTGATGCCGCGGCTCGTTGAGATCGACGACGACCGCGCCTCCCTTGCGGCGCGACTGGAGCCAGCGTCCGATCGGAATCAGCGCCAAGCCGGCGACGAATATGCCCGGCAAGACAAGGAACGTGAGCACCCCGAGGTAGGGGCTGTGGATCATGTGAACAAGATCTAGAAAGATGAGGGTTCCGAGGAGAACCGCGGACGTCGTGGTGACGAGGACGCCGACGAAACCGACGGGATGCGCGGAGAGCGAGCGCAGGAACGAACCCAAACCGCCGGCCGGCTTCACGGAGCACACCCTTTCCATGCGCCAGAATCCAAACGAGCGCGCGTTGTTCTGGGAGGGAACGGGCGCAGACTACGAGACGTACTTGCCTCCATCAACATCTTTTTCAAGTTTCTCCGGCTCGGAAGCAGGCGGTGCGGGCGATTCGGACGGCGGCGAGTCGGCCGGTTCGATTGCGCGTTCGTGTTCGTACATGGCGCGCGGCATTGAGCCGGTGAGCCACGCTGGGTTGCCTGGGTATACCGCCGGACTGAATACCGTCGAGTAGAGGTGCCATACCGCAATCGCTAGCGTTGCCAGGACCGCCTCGTAGTAGTGCACGACCAGCATAACGTTGAGAAATCCCTTCGGCACGATCTGCACCGCGTAGTTGTCGAACCAGAGCAGAAAACCCGTGACTCCCATGACGACCGATCCCCAAATCAACGCCCAGTACTCGACCTTCTCGATGTAGCTGAACCGGTCGAATCGGGGGCGCGCATCCGATTTGCCGAGGTTGTATCGAAGCATTCCGACGAGCTGACTGAAGTCGCCGCGCCTCGGAAGCATCCCGCGCCAGAATTCGCGGCCGGAATGTGAGCGCAGGAAGAGGAGGTGCCACACGCATCCGAACGTGAAGAGCGCGGCCGCGGCGCGATGGATGATTCCGCGAACCTCGGAGCCGCCGTCCCACGCAAAGATCCGGTTGATCAGCCAGCCATCGTGGAACCGGAGCGCGAAACCCGTGATCACGAGCACGGTGAACGAGACCATCAGGATGCTGTGCTGCCAGATCGCGTTCGCGTCCATGCGCTGAATCTGCGGCACGGACATGATCCGCTTGTACTGACGCCTGAAATCGATCCAGCAATAGAAGACCATCCCGCCGATCGTACCGACGATGATGAGCGTGTAGAGGAACGCGATGACTCCCGGCCATCCGCGACTCATTCCAGCGCGGCTCTCGTGGACCTTGACCGACGCGAGTTCCGCGGAGATACCCGGGTGGCAGTGCCCGCAGGTGTTCTGAAGATTCTCCGGATAGATCGACGAATGCGGATTCGTGCTCGGAAGGATCTTGTGCCCGCCGTGGCATGAAGTGCAGTTCGCCACGCGCGTATCCCCCGCGCGGCTCTTCAATCCATGGTACGAGTCGACGAACGACGCGAGTCTTCCCGCCGGAATTCCGTACTTCTCGTTCAGAAACGCGGCCTCGTGGCACGGCGTGCACGTCGCCTCGGCGACGTGCACGGGGCTCACGCGCGCGCGCGGATCATCGACGGGCAGAATGCCGTGCTCGCCATGACAGTGCGTGCAGACGGGCGAGTCCGATTCGCCGCGCGCGGTAAGCTGCCCATGAATTCCAGACCAGTAGTCCTCCTCGATGTTCCCGTGGCACTTGCCGCACGTGCTCGGAATCTGGAACCGATTGATCGCCGATTCCGGGTCGCCCGGGCCGAGGATTCTGTGCGCGCTTCCATTCGACGAGTGGCAGTCGTTGCAACTCGCGGCGAGCGGCACGCCGCCCGCGGTCGCGCGGCCGTGAATGCTTGCTTGGTAGGACTCGATCGGCTTCTTCAGTTGGATGTCGTGTTTCTTCGCCAGATCGATGTTCTCGTGACAACGGCCGCACGTTTCGGGCAGGTTCATCGGATGCACCGCCGACGACTGCGTCGCGGCGCCACGGATTTCGTGTGAACCGTGGCAGTCGGCGCACGTCGGGATGTCCTCGGTCGTCCCGACGACGCCGCGGCCATGCTTCGTGTAGATCTCGGCGACATCTCCGTGGCAGGCGCCGCAGTCGACCGGCGGTAGCGAGTCGGCATGAGGCGTTTCTTCGATGCCCGCGTGACAGTCGAGGCACTCCAACCCGTCGTGCGCGGAGCCGGCAATCATCTCCACCGTGACGACGGAGTACCCTTCTTCGTCACCGCCGTGGCAGCCCGCGCAGTCGGAGGAACTCGGCGGTTGCGCGCGGACGCTCGCTCGCGCGACTAAGAGGTACACGACGAGGAGAATCGAGATCGATCCGGCCCGGAAGTGCGGCCGGCGTGAACGATCGGTTCTCACCTCGCGCATCGTCATCTCCTCGCCCTTGATCGCGTCGTGCAAGCGCGGTGCCCGAGCGGGCCGACGGCGTTCGCTGCACGGCGCGTCGCGATTGCGCGCGTATATGTCGACGCACCGCGAGGCTGCGTGGAAAAACCAGGCCAGAACGCGGACGACGTGTCCGTCGCTTTTGACACAACGTGCGGGCGACCACTGACAGAACGTCGCGGTCCCACCCGCGCGGCAGCCGTGGGCGTGGCGTCTCTTCGCCGGGTTCGACCATCGGGGCTTCATGAGGCGCAAGAGTTTGCGCGTGACGCGCGGCGCGGGGCGCGAGAACGACCGCTTGGTTCGCATCCTGCGACGGGGGTTGGGCAATGCACTCGGAGAACCGACTTGGCGAGTCAGCACGCGCGAGCCTTCGCGGCGAACCGTACAGGCTCTTCTTCCCGCTCGCGATCGTGATCGCGTTCGTCGGAGTCGGCCACTGGTTGGCATACGCGCACGGCTGGTCGTCGACCTACTCCGGCCTCGCGCATTCTCAATTGCAAGCGGGCGGCTACGTCGGGTGTTTCGTGCTCGGCTTCTTGATGACCGCGCTACCCCGCAACGCGGCTGCCCCGCCCGCGTCGTTCGCCGAAGTGGGCATCGCGCTCGCGGCCACAATCGCGCAGGTCATCGCCCTCTCGATGGGCGCGTGGATCCCAGCGATCGGCGCGCAACTCGCGATCTTCGTCTTCATCGCGTACTTCGCGGCGCGCCGGTTCCGGAAAGCGCGCGCGTCCGCGGCGCCGCCAGTCGAATTCGTATGGCTTCCGCTCGGTATCGCGATCGGCAGCGCCGGCTGCCTGCTCGCGATCCTCGGCATGTTGGGGCTCGCGCCAGCCTGGCTTCAAAAGGCGGGGCTTCTCATGGCGCAACAGGGGTTCGTTATCTCGGTCGTGCTCGGTGTCGGTGGATTTCTCGCGCCGCGGCTCATGGGTCACCGAGCCGCGATCGTGGCGCGCCCGGGAGTCTCCGTCGCGGCGCTCGCGGCCGCGAGGCGGCGGCGCGTGGTCGTGCACTGCGCCGCCGCAGTCGCGCTCCTGGCGAGCCTTCTCATCGAAGGCGCGGGTGCAATCCGGCTCGCGTACTTGCTGCGCGCCGCCGTCGTGACCGCGGAACTGGCTTGGACGACACGTCTCTTCCGCCGTCCTGCGATCACGGACGTCTATGTGAAGTACCTTTGGATGTCACTCTGGTCGCTGACGATCGGCCTATGGGCCGTCGCGATTTTCCCGGCCTGGCGCGTCGCGATGCTCCACTTCGTCTTCGTCGGTGGCTTCAGCCTGATGACGTTCGCCATCGGCACGATGGTCGTCCTCAGCCACGCGGGTGAATCCTCGGTTCTGCGCGGAAGGCTTCCCGCGCTTCGCGTCGTGGGCATTGCAACCGCTGTCGCCCTCATCGTACGGCTCATCGCCGAGACGCAGCTCGATCACTACTTCGCGTGGCTCGGCGCGGCGTCGACGCTCTGGCTTCTCGGCGCGGCGGTTTGGATTGCGTACATCACGCCGCGATTGCTGCGAGTTGTTCCGCCAGCGGTGTTCGAACGCGCGCATGAAGAAGCGAAGAGTCGGATCCTTCAATCCGCAACGCACTCGTCCGGCTCCTAAAACTTACCGGGCGTTTGCGACGCGCACGATGCGGGGCGCGTCGACGACAGAGTGTCAGCGCCTGTACGCGAGCGGCTCCCAAGAGCGAGATGAGCTGCAGGCTACGCGCGATCTGATCGACTAACTTCTCGCGCCCACGTCTCATACGGCGGCTCCGGCCGATACGTCCCACGCCGGGCTGGGCCCGCGATATGCATGACCGCCAGGGCGTACGGGTCCCAACTCAAGGAGGCGATCCAGCGTGAACGGCCAGAAATTCCCGAGGGAAGTCAGCGCGCAGGAAGCAGTAAAGAGCATCAAGAACGGCGACCGCGTATACATCCACCCGGGCTGCGCAACGCCCGAACCGCTCGTCAAGGCGCTCTCAGCGCGCGGCCCCGAACTGCGCGGCGTAGAGATCGTTCACCTCCTTACGTTCGGCGAAGCCGACTACATCCGCCCCGAGATGGAGGGGCACTTCCGGCACACCGCGTTTTTCATGGGCGCGAACGTACGCGAGGCGGTCAACGCGGGGCGTGCGGATTTCGTTCCGATCTACTTGCACGAGGTCGAGAAGGTTTTTACGAGCGGCGCGATGCCGGTCGACGTCGCGATCATTCAGGTGTCGCCGCCCGAGAGTCACGGATTCTGCAGCCTCGGCGTCGGCGTCGACACCACGCTGACGGCCGCGATGAACGCGCGCTTGGTGATCGCGGAGGTGAACGAACGGATGCCGCGCACGATGGGCGACTCGTTCATTCACGCGAGCCGAATCAACGTCATGGTCCGCACCGACCGCCCGCTGCTCGAACTCCCGCGCCGGCCGATCACGGATCTCGAGAACGCGATCGGACGCAACGTCGCTCGCCTCGTCGAAGACGGCTCGACGTTGCAGATGGGTATCGGCGGAATCCCCGACGCGGTTCTGCTCTACCTGCGCGACAAAAACGACCTCGGCGTTCACTCCGAGATGTTCTCCGACGGCATCATGGACCTCGTCAAGGCAGGCGTCGTCACCTGCTACAAGAAAACGCTTCACCCGAACAAGATCGTCGCGAGCTTCATGCTGGGGACGCGCGAACTCTTCGAGTTCGTGAACAACAATCCTCTGATCGAGATGCACCCGGTGTCCTACACGAACGATCCGTTCATCATCGCGCGCAACGACAAAATGGTCGCGATCAATTCGGCGTTGCAGATCGATCTGACCGGGCAGGTCTGCTCCGATTCGATCGGGCGAAAGCTCTACAGCGGCTTCGGCGGCCAGACCGACTTTATCCGCGGCGCGGCGCACTCCAAAGGGGGCAAGCCGATCATCGCGCTCCCGTCGACGGCGCGCGACGGGACGATTTCGCGCATCGTGCCGACGCTCGACATCGGATCCGGCGTCGTCGATACGCGCGCCGACGTGCATTACGTCGTCACCGAACATGGCGTAGCGAATCTCTTCGGCAAATCGGTGCGCGAACGCGCGCGCGAACTCATCCGAATTTCGCACCCGAAGTTCCGCGACGAGCTGACGGAGTCGGCGGTTCGGTCGAACCTCATGCCTCAATACGAAGCGTCGAAACAGGGGAGCCTATTGTAGTCGGTGCCTCAGGAAAGGAGACGGACCCAGTGACGTCAACGGCACTCGAATCGGTGATCGTCTATTTCGAGAACAAGTTCGTACCTCTTCGAGACGCGCGCGTCGGGATCTTGACTCACGCTCTCCATTACGGCACCGGCGTCTTCGAAGGCATTCGCGGGTATTGGGACGACGAGAACGACGAACTCTTCCTGATGCGCCCGTTCGACCACTACGCGCGTTGGATCGCGAACGGGCAGATTCTCCGAATCGCCGTGCCGCACACGCCGGCGCAGCTCTGCGACCTCACACTCGAGCTAATTCGGAGAAACAACTTCCACGAAAACCTCTACATCCGCCCGCTTGCCTACAAGTCGGCGCAGCGCATCAAAGTTCATCCCGACGATGCGAACGCGTTCGCGATCGTCGCGCTGCCGTTCGGCGAGTACCTCAACAGCGAGAACGGCATTCACGCCGGCGTCGTGTCGTGGCGCCGGATCGAAGACGACGCGATCCCGGGTCGCGCGAAGATCTGCGGCGCGTACGTCAACAGCGTGCTCGCCGGTGATGAGGCGCGGCGCAACGGGTTCGACGAGGCGATCTTCTTGACGGAAAGCGGGCACGTCGCCGAGGGCGCGGCGTGCAACATCTTTCTGGTTCGCGACAAGAAGCTCATAACCCCGGCAGTCACCGAGAACATTCTCGAAGGGATCACGCGCGCGTCGGTAATGGAGATGGCCGCGCGCGAGCTGAAATTGGAGGTTCTCGAGCGGCGCGTCGACCGAAGCGAGTTGTACATGTGCGACGAGCTGTTCTTTACGGGAACCGCTGTCGAGATCGCGCCCGTGACGCGGGTCGACCACAGGACGATCGGATCTGGCCAGGTCGGGGCCATCACGCGCGAACTGCGCAGGCTCTACGTCGAGGCGACGCGCGGGCGGCTTGCCGCGTACCGGCATTGGGCGATGCCCGCGCATCGCGCCTCTGCGGCGGCTACCGCCGGTTAGCCGGATGTTTCGCCTCGCCACACCGCAATCGCTTCGCGGCCGCTTCAATCTGCTCTTCGCGGCCGCGACTCTATCCGGAATCGGCGCGCTCTCGATGGGGCTGGGTGAACTCAATCGGCTCTCCGGCGATGCGACGATCGTCAATCTCACGGGGAGCCTCCGCATGCGCGCCTATCTCGTCGCGTCGCAGACCGCCGCGTACGCGGTCGCCGTCGAACCGGCGTCGCGCGTCCAACTCCTCTCCGAGCTCGACAACTACGCACGTATCCTCGACGTCCTCGATCGTGGCGTGTACCCAGCGCCGAAAGCCGTCACGGCCCCCGCCGCGCGCGAACATCTCGCCTCGCTCGAGATGACATTTCCAGCGTTCCGCGATTCCGTGATCGCGCTCATGAACGATCGCGACGCGGGCGCGCCGGATGCGCTCCTCGACGCGCGGCTCTCGACGGTGACGGCCCGCGCCGCAGCGCTCGCGCTTGACGCCGATGCGCTGACAAACGCGCTGGCGCGAGACAGCGAGCGTAACGTCGCACGCTTCCGCATGCTGCAGGTAGGCGCGTTCGCGCTCTTCGTCGTACTCACGATTCTGCTCGTCATCGGCGTCGACCGCTACGTACTCGGACCGCTGCCTCGAATGATCGCGGCGTTCGAACGATTCGGCGACGGCGACATGGCGGCGGCGATGCCTTCCGGGGCGCACAACGAGTTCCGGGCGATCGCGCAAGGGTGGGAGAGGATGGCGGCGCGCATCCGCGCACAGCACGACGAGATCGATCAGCGCGACCGAGCGCTCGAGGAAGCAAACGCGGGGCTGCGCCGCGCCTCACAGGCGAAATCGCAGTTCGTCTCGAACATGTCGCACGAGCTTCGTACGCCGCTCAACGCAATCCTCGGATACACGGCGCTCGCGCTTCGCGGCGTGTACGGCGAGGTTCCCGCAAAACTCGTCGAGCCGATACGCGGCGTCTCCGAGAGCGCGAAGGGCCTGCTCGTGTTGGTGACGAACGTGCTCGACATCGCGAAGATCGAGGCGGGCCAAACGCCGATCCACATCGGACCGGTCGCCGTCGCGGAAATCCTGCGCGGCTGTATCGAGACAGTCAGACCCCTGGCGCGTGAGAAGAACCTCACGCTCGTCGACTCGGTCACGAACGAACTGCCGATGATCCGCACGGATGCCGTCAAGCTTCGCGAGATTGTGATGAACCTCCTCGGTAACGCGATCAAGTTCACGAACGAGGGAACGGTTCAAGTCAACGCGGCGCTCGTGCCTGGAAAGCGAACGCTCTGCGTCACCGTTTCCGACACGGGCGTCGGCATTCCAGAAACCGAGCAGGCGCGCATCTTCGAGGCGTTTCACCAAGCCGACGGGAGCGCCTCGCGGCGCGTCGACGGCACGGGGCTCGGCCTAACGATCAGCCGCGACTTCGCGCGCCTTCTTGCGGGCGACATCACGGTAGACAGCGCGCCTGGCAAGGGCTCGCGATTCACTCTCACGCTTCCGGATCTCCCCGAGCCGGTGAGCCGAAAGGAGGCGGACGAACATGAGTGAACAACTCGACTCGCGCCCCAAGATTCTCGTTGTGGACGACGACAAGCGGCACCTTGCGATCGTGTCGGCGCTTTTGGAATCCGAGGGGTTCGCAGTGGCAACGGCGGAGAACGCGCGCCAAGCGGTCGCGCAGCAGGCCGATTGGCGGCCGGCGCTCATCATCATGGACATCATGATGCCCGAGTTCGATGGCTTTCAGGCGACATGGGGATTCCGCCAGCTCAACGAATCGCTACCGATCCTCGTGCTCTCGGCGAAAACCGCGCCCGAGGATATGGCCGACGGCCGCGACTGGGGCGCGACGCGCTACATGACCAAGCCGTTCGATCCGGACGAACTGATCGCGACGGTGCGCGAGCTCTTGGCGAATCCCGGAACCTAGGCGCGGCGCGCTCGTAACGCGAGCTGCCGCGATTCCGGCTACGCCTTCCAGCTCTCGAGCGTCCGCATGTAGTTCGCGCGCTCGATTGCCTTCGGGTTCGGGCACGACCGGAGGCTCATCGAACCCTGAAGCTCGCGCACCGCGACGTACGCGTGCTCGTCCATCCACTGCACGAGCGACTCGCGCACGCGGGTGAGATGCTCGGGGCCGTTGATGAGAAGCGCGGAGACCATCTGCACGGCGTGCGCGCCCGCCATGAGTGCCTTGACCGCGTCGAGCGCCGTGTGCGTGCCTCCCGACGACGCGAGCGACGCCCCGATGCGCCCGGAGAGCGCCGCGAGCCACCGCAATCGCAGCCGGATCTCGCTCGATGTCGACAGCGTGAGACTAGGAACGATTTCCATCGTCTCGGCGTCGATATCCGGCTGGTAGAAGCGATTGAAAAGAACAAGACCATCCGCGCCGGCGAGATCGAGACGATGCGCGAGATTCGCAAGCGACGAATAGTACGGCGCGAGTTTGACGGCGACGGGGATCGCAACCGCGGACTTCACCTCGCGCAAAGCCTCCACGCAACGCGCCTCGACATCGGCGCCCGTTTCGTGCAAATCCGTCGCGAGAAAATAGATGTTCAGCTCGAGCGCGTCGGCGCCCGCGTCCGCGATCCGCTTCGCATAGATGGTCCACTCGCCTGGCGAAGCGCCGTTGAGCGAAGCGATCACCGGAACCTCGACCGCCGCCTTCACCCGCCGAATGTGCTCGAGGTATTCCTCCGGTACCGATCGCGCGAGCGGAGTGCTCGGAAAAAACGAAAGCGATTCGGCGTACGAATCCATGTACGACTCGACGCGCATTTGCATGCGGGCGTCGTGGCGAATCTCTTCCTCGAAGAGCGATCGCAGAACGATCGCGGGCGCGCCCGCGTCCTCGAGCCGCCGAACCATGTCGAGGTCGGCCGAGAGCGGTGAGGCGCCGGGGATCAGCGGATTCTTCAGACGAAATCCGAGATAGCGAGTTGAGATGTCCACCGTCTACGCCCCCTTTGCGGTTGGATTCGCCGTGCGCGCCGTGGCGAGGCGTTCGTACGCCGCGTAACGCGCCACGTTCTCTTTCTCCGCAGCTGCGAGCAGCGCCTTGAATCGCTCGGGGTTGGCGCTCGCCAGCATGCGGAAGCGCGTCTCCGACATCGCGAGTTTCTCGAAGCGCACGTTAGGCTCCTTCGAATCGAGCACGAGCGGGTTCTCGCCGGCGGAGACCCGGCGCGGATCGAACCGGAAGAGCGGCCACGACGCGGTCTCGACGGCGAGTTTCATGTGGTCGAGGCTATCGCCCAGGTCGTAGCCATGCGCGATACACGGGCTCAGCGCGAGAATGAGCGACGCTCCGGGATACGATTCCGCTTCCTCGAACGCCTTCACCGTCTGCGCGTCCTTCGCGCCGAACGCGACCTGCGCGACGTAGACATCGCCGTAGGCCATCGCCATGAGCGCGAGGTCTTTCTTGCGCAGAGATTTTCCCTCGGCGGCGAACTTCGCGATCGCGCCGAGCGGCGTCGCCTTCGAAGCCTGACCTCCCGTGTTCGAGTAAACCTCCGTGTTGAGGACCAACACGTTGACGTCGCGACCGAGCGACAAGACGTGATCGAGTCCGCCGAAGCCGATGTCGTACGCCCAGCCGTCGCCGCCGACGATCCAGACGCTCTTCCTCACGAGGTAGTCCGCAACGGCGGAGAGCCGCCGCGCGTCCGGCGAATCGATCGCAGACAGCGTCCGGCGCAGCCGCTCCACGCGCTCTCTCTGGTCGCGAATCCCGGCCTCGCTGCCGAGGTCGGCGGCGACGATTTCACGGACGAGCGCCTCGCCTACGCGCGGAGCCAGACGCGAGAGAAGCTCCCGCGCCGATTCGCCCGCCTTCTCCACGGCGAGTCTCATCCCGAGACCGAACTCCGCGTTGTCTTCGAAGAGCGAGTTCGACCACGCGGGCCCGCGGCCGTCGCGATTGACCGTGTACGGCGTCGTCGGAAGATTGCCGCCGTAGATCGACGAACAGCCGGTCGCATTCGCGATCAGCGCGCGGTCGCCGAAAAGTTGCGTGAGCAGTTTTATGTACGGGGTCTCGCCGCAGCCGGCACACGCGCCCGAGAACTCGAAGAGCGGCTCTAAGAACTGAACGCCCTTCACGTCGTTCTTCACGCGCGTGCGATCGACCTCCGGGAGCTCGAGGAAGAACGCGAAGTTCTCGCGCTCCGCGTCGCGCACGGAGAGTTGTTCGCGCATCTCGAGCGCCTTGTGCCGAGGATTCGCGCGGTCCTTCGCGGGGCAAACGCGCACGCACAGCGTGCAGCCCGTGCAGTCCTCCGGCGCGACCTGAATCGTGTAGCGCATCCCGTCGAACTCGAGGCCCTTGTAGTCCATCGAGCGGAACGACGGCGGCGCCGCCGCAAGGGCGTCGGCCGCGCTCAGCTTGACGCGGATCGCGGCGTGCGGGCAGACCATCACGCACTTGTTGCACTGGATACAGATCGACGGGTCCCACTCCGGTATTTCGAGCGCGATGTTGCGCTTCTCCCAGCGCGCGGTCGCCGTCGGCCATGTGCCGTCGGGCGGAAACGCACTCACCGGCAGAAGGTCGCCCTTTCCGGCGAGCAGCACCGCGGTGATGTTTTTCACGAAGTCGGGAGCGCCGTCGGGAACAGGCGCCGCTCGACGCTGCGCCGCGGTGACGGACGCGGGCGCCGGAACGCGGTGAAGATTCGCGAGCGTCTTGTCGACCGCATCGAAGTTGAGCTGCACGATGTCGTCGCCCTTGCCGTGGTACGCCTTCGCGATCGAGTCCTTGATCCTCGCGATCGCCTCGTCGCGTTCGAGTACGCCCGATATCGCGAAGAAACACGTCTGCATGATCGTGTTGATGCGCCGCCCGAGCCGCGCGTCGCGCGCGACCGCGTACGCATCGATCGCATACACCTGGAGCTGTTTCGCGAGAATCGTCTCCTGAACTTCAGCGGGCAGATGCGTCCAGACATCTTCCGGCGCGTACGGCGAGTTGATCAGGAACACGGCCCCCTGCGTCGCGTACTCGAGGATGTCGTACTTCTCGAGGAAGCCCCACTGGTGGCACGCGATGAAATTGGCGCGGCGAATCAGATACGTCGAGCGGATGGGGCGCGGTCCGAAGCGCAGATGCGAAATCGTGACGGCGCCCGACTTTTTCGAGTCGTAGACAAAGTAGCCCTGCGCGTAGCGGCTCGGGCTCTCGCCGATGATCTTGATCGAGTTCTTGTTCGCGCCGACAGTGCCGTCCGAGCCGAGGCCGAAGAAGACGCCGCGGAATACGTCGTCGGGCTCCGCGTCCGCGTCGATGTCGAACGCGAGAGAACTCCCGCAGACGTCGTCGACGATACCGATCGTGAAACCGCGCTTCGGAGACACTTCGGAAAGCTCCTCGTAGACCGCGGCGACCATCCCGGCGTTGAACTCTTTCGACGAGAGCCCGTAGCGGCCGCCGACGACGAGTGGCTCCATGGAGGCGCCGGCGGTGTCGCGGCCGTGCATGCGCGCTTCGGCGATCGCGGTCACGACGTCCATGTAGAGCGGCTCGCCGATGGCGCCCGGCTCCTTAGCGCGGTCGAGCACCGCGATTCGTTTCGCGGTTCGAGGAAGCGCGGCGATGAAAGCCTCGCACGCGAACGGTCGGAACAGACGCACCTTCAAAAGGCCGATCCGCTCCCCTACGGCGGCGCGCCGTTCGACGAACTCGTGCACCGCCTCGGCACCGGAACCCATGATGACGACGACGCGCTCCGCCTCGGGGTGCCCGACGTAGTCGAAGAGTTTGTAACGGCGGCCCGTCAGCGTCGCGAAGCGCTCCATCTCTTCGACGACGATCGCGGCGCACGCGTCGTAGTACGGGCTCGCGGCCTCGCGCGCTTGGAAAAACGTATCCGGGTTCTGCGCGGTGCCGCGCAACACCGGACGATCGGGCGTCAACGCGCGATCGCGGTGCGCGCCGACCGCGGACTCGTCGATCATCGAGCGCAACGCGTCGTCGTTGAGCCACTCGATCTTCGCCATCTCGTGCGACGTACGGAATCCGTCGAAGAAATGTAGAAAAGGAATGCGCGCGCGAAGCGTCGCGGCGTGCGCCACCGCGGCGAAGTCGTGCGCCTCTTGAACGGAACTTGCCGCCAGCATCGCGAAGCCCGTCTGCCTGCACGCGTACACGTCCGAGTGGTCGCCGAAGATCGACAGCGCGTGCGTCGCGAGCGAGCGCGCGGCCACGTGAATCACCGCGGGCTTCAACTCCCCCGCGATCTTGTACATGTTGGGAATCATGAGGAGCAGGCCCTGCGAGGCCGTGAACGTCGTCGTGAGCGCGCCGCCGTCGAGCGCACCGTGCACCGCTCCCGCGGCCCCGCCCTCCGATTGCATCTCCATCACGGTGGGAACGGTGCCCCACAGGTTCTTCTTACCGGCGGCCGACCATTCATCCGCCAGTTCCCCCATCGCCGAGGAGGGCGTGATCGGGTAGATCGCGATCACCTCGTTGATTCGATAGGCGACGGAGGCCGCTGCCTCGTTGCCGTCGACGACCACCATCTTTGTCGCTTCCACGCGCGATCCTCCCCCGACCCGCGATTGGGTCTACCGTCGGATACGCAAGCGATGTGCCTCGCTAGTGTTCACGCAAACCCGAGCCTCCGCGCGACTGGGCGCGGATGCGGTGCCATTCTGTCGGCGCCGCGCGTCGCGGGTCGCCAATCTGTCTCCGAGCGCGATCGCCGCGCGCGCCCTTCCGCGCAACCTACGAAACCGCAACGGCACTGTGTCGAACGCGGCTGGTACGCGTCTTGCCCAACGCTCGGGAATGCGACCGACACCAGATATCAATCCCGCGTACCTGAAGCTCGACCTGTATTGCAAAGGCATTCGGCTCGACGACTCGTGTTTCATCGAGCAAGCAGGAGGGCGCAAGATCCTGCGAACGCGTGCAGGACTCGGCAGCGGCCTCGAGGCCATTCTCCCGGGGGGTTTGTGGACGAACATCCCCGTGACCGAGAAGTTCGCGGCGAACTCGCCGTATGTTCTCCGCCAGGCCGAGAGCCGATTCCTCCTCTTCCGCGACGGCGTCTTCATCGACGAGATCCAGCTCGCGCCGCGCCCCGAGTGGTACACGAAGAAGACCTCGAGCGGAAAGTCGATGACGCGCGTCGGTTCTCTGCAGGGCACATACCTCGGAATCTACCCGTCGAAGGTTTGTGAGTACTGGACGGAGAAACCCGAGAAGACCAACTGCAAGTTCTGTTCGGTAGGTCTAAACCTCGGCTACGACGATGCGGATGAAAAGTCGGTTCAGGAAGTGATGGAGGTCGTGCACGCCGCGCAATCCGAATCGGACATCACGTACGTCGACTTCAACACGGGGCACTACACCGGCGAAACGTACCTCGACATCCTCGAGCCCTACATTCGCCGCGTGAAGGAAGAGACCGGGCTGCTCGTGGGGATTCAAACGCCGCCGCACGCCGATCTCTCGCGCTACGACCGGCTCAAGGAGATGGGCGTCAACCGCGTATCGTTCTGCTTCGAGATCTTCGATCCCGAGCGATTCATCGAAGTCTGCCCAGGGAAGCACCGCGAGTATGGACTCGAGCGTTATCTCAAGGCCGTCGAGTACTGTGCGTCGCTCGGGAAAGGAACGAATCCGCTCGACAGCCCTTGGGTGACGAACGGCGAGATCATCGCTGGGCTCGAACCGCCCGAGTCGTCGATTCGCGCGATCGACTGGATCACGAGCGTCGGCGCGATTCCAACGGTCTGCGTCTTTCGTCCGCTTCACGGAACGGACTACCACGACGTCGCCCCGCCGGAGACGGACGAACTCGTGCCGGTGTTCCGTCGGCTCTACGACGCCTGTATGGAGAAGGGGCTCCCCATCGGTCTCGCGCCGAACGTCCACGTGAGTCTAGTTTTGCTTCCGGAGGAATGCCGTTCGCTTTCGGAGAACGCGGGGCGGTTCTTCCTGCGCGAGAAGGTCAATGCGGCGAAGGCGTGGGCATTCTCGCGTGTCTTTCGCGGGCGGGTGCGGCGTGCCGTCGAGCGGCATGCTCGGTCGGCCAACGGTGCTGCGAGCCATGCAGCGTGAAGCCCGAGTGAGTCACACCGATCCGATCGAAACGCTCGTCGCCGAGCACGAGGTGATCTCGAGCGTGCTCGATGCGGTCGACGCCACGCTTCGGCGCGAGCTCTCGGAAGCGCGGCACTTCGATCACGACACATACCGACGAGCGTTCGAATTCTTCGCGGAGTTCGCCGACCGTTGGCATCACGCGAAGGAGGAGGAGATCCTCTTCCCGGAGTTGGAGCACCTCGGAATCGCGGCGGAGGGCGGGCCGATCGGCTGCATGCTGCGCGAACACGACGAAGGCCGGGCATTCGTCAGAGCCGTGCGCGAGGCGCTAAAAGCGTACGAGCCGGGTGACGCGGCCGTCGAGTCGATGGTGCGCGGGACCGCGGCGCGCTACGTAGAACTTCTGCGAGCGCACATTTACAAGGAAAACGAGGCCCTCTTCGTGATGGCCGACCGCGTGCTCTCCGATAGCGCGCGCGACGAAATGCGGCGTCGATTCGTCGATGCGGAACTCGCATCCGGCGGCGACACCGAACGCCGCCGCTTCGTCGAGATCGCGGCGGATCTTGCGCGCGCGGCGCGCGCGCGCGCCTAGCCTTCGCAGGCCGCTCGCCGCCTAAGCGCTCTCCGACGATCTCGCAAGGCGCGCCAGCACGTCTTGAACCAGCTTCACCGGAACGCGAACGTTTACGCTCTCGTCGTTCGTCTCGGCCTCGACGACGAGTTCGCCGCCGATCTTGCGAATCCGCACGTTTTCATCGCGACCCGACACTTCGACGAGGACGCAGTCGGGCGCACGCGCGATAGCACGGCACGCGGCACGCACGACCGGAAGCTGCCCTTGAAAATTGTGCTCCGCGTGCCGGAAAACCTTGTCCGGCGCGAAGAAGATAGCGGCGGAGGCGACGCTGGCGGGGAGGGATATCGAGATGTCATCGCCCCCCGAACCGTGCTCCTTCACACTCACCGTGATCGCTCCCATCGAGCAGATTTTGAGCGCGAAGCCGGTGACGAGGAGCGCGCAGAAAAACAGAACCGAGAGAAAGACCGCGAAGGAAATCTCGCTCCGGGTCACTGCTGCTGCCCTCTCTCACGCCCGGCAGGCGAGGAGTCGACCCATACGCGCACGGTTCCATCGCCTTCGGACACGGCGACCAACTCCGTTTCACCGTGTTCGGCGAGTGCGCGAATCGCAGCCATGAGGTCGAGCTCGTCGGTGCCGCTCGATAGCAGCGCTTCGACGACGTCCATCGGGATACGCGCTTCGACGTGCTCCGCGTGTTTCTTTCGATCCGCGCCGGCGGATTCGCCGGACTCGTCGTCCTCACTGGAATGGCGGTCGTTCGAGTCGACATTGACAAGAAGGTAACCGCCCTCTTTCGCAACGCGGACGTTTTCGTCGGAACCGGCGATCGTGACGAACTCGCCGTCCGGCGCGGTGCTAAGCGCCTTATGCACGGCCCGCAGTTCGGCCGCAGTCAGGTCGTGGCCCGAGAGGCGTAGTTTGCCGCCGTAGATCTCGTCGTGATCGATGAGCGGCACAAGCGCCTCGACGAGCGACAACGGAACGTTGACGCTGACTTTTTCTCCGTTGGCGGACAACTCATCCACCCGAACATGAAGCCACTTCCCGTCGTCGTCCGCCAACACGTTCGCGGAGAACGCGACGGTGATGGCAAGTGCGATCGCCAAACATGCGGTTCTCTTCACTCTTGAAGTCCTCCCCTGGATCGATCGGTCTTGGATGTGGCTCGCCCGCGGATTCGGCGCGCCATGTCCGGTAAGACGGGGCGCACGGCGCGCCTGTTTCAACTTTTTCCGGGCTCCCCGACCCGCCACGGCCCTGTGATAGTCTCCGGCCATGCGCGTCAGCGAAATCTTCCATTCGATTCAGGGCGAGTCGACGCACACCGGCCGGCCGTGCGTCTTCGTCCGCCTGACGGCGTGCGACCTGCGATGCCGCTGGTGCGACACCGAGTACGCGTTTACGGGCGGCGAGGAACTCACGATCGACATCGTCGTCGACCGCGTCGTCGCGTATGGCTGTGGCCTTGTCGAGCTGACGGGTGGCGAGCCGCTCTTGCAGAAGGAAGCACCCGAACTCTGCCGCAGGCTTCTCGAACGCGGCCTCGAGGTCCTCATCGAAACCGGCGGGCACCGCGACATCTCCGCGCTGCCCGAGCGTGTGAAGGTCATCCTCGACGTGAAATGCCCCGGGAGCGGCGAAGACGCGGCCAACGACTGGGCGAACATCGACCGGCTCCGGCCGGGCGGCGAAATCAAATTCGTGATCGCGGATCGCGCCGACTACGAGTGGGCGCGCCAGGCCGTTCAGACTCGCGGGCTTGCCCTACGATTCCCCGTGATCTTCTCGCCGGTATTCGGCGAACTCGCGTACGAAACGCTGGCCGCCTGGATTCTCGAAGACCGCCTCGCGGTCCGATTTGGGGCCCAACTCCACAAGCACATCTGGGATCCGGCACGGCGCGGAGTCTAGCCGGCGCGATCCGCAAACCGCGTGAAACTTCCGCGACCGCAGCCCGTATTGGGGCCTGTGCCGCGAAACCGCGGAGCCGTTCCACCCGTCGTAACCACCGCAACGCGAATTCGTCCGTAAGCCCGCCATCCTAGGATCGGCGCGCGCCACCAGCCATAGGAGCCCTTGATGAAGCGGCGCACGAAAATCTTCTGGAGCCTCGGCAGCATCGTCGTCGTCGCCGGGGTGGTCATCGCGCTCATGTCCTCCCGCGGCAACGCGAACAAGAACAAAGAGAGCACGGTCGAAGTGACCCGCGGCGACATTGTCGACAAGGCGCTTGCCGTCGGGACGATCGAACCGCTCGTCGAAGTCAGCGTCAAGTCGAAGATCTCCGGCGTCGTAAAGACGCGCTTCGCCGAGGTGGGCGATTTCGTGAAGGCGGGCGATCCGCTCCTCGAGATCAAGCCGAACCCGACGCCGATCGAACTCGTCGAAGCCAAGCGCGAGGTCGAGCTGCGCGAAATCGAAATGCGAAACGTCGACGCGGAGATCGAGCGGCAGAAGGCCCTCCAAGAACGCGGTCTGGTCTCGCAGCAAGATTTCGAGAGCAAGATGCGTCAGCAGGAAGAATCCGCGCTGCAGGTGCAGATCTCGAAGGAACGGCTCGCGCTTCTCGAAGACGGCCGCGTCACGATTCGCAACGCCAACATCAAAACGCTCGTCGAATCGCCGATCGACGGATTCGTTCTTGAGAAGATGGTCGAGATCGGCGACCCCGTGACGCCGCTCTCGAGCTATCAAGAAGGCACGGTGCTCATGAAGATGGCCGACATGAAGGATCTGATCTTCCGCGGGACCGTGGACGAGATCGATGTCGGCCGCCTGCGTGAAGGGATGCCGGTCGAGATCAAGATCGGCGCGCTGCCGAATGCGCAGGTCAAGGGGCGCCTCGCGAAGATTTCGCTGAAGGCGCGCAAGCAGGAGAACTCGACCGTCTTCCCGATCGAGATCGCGCTTACGGAAACGGGCGGCGCGGTCCTGCGCGCCGGCTACTCGGCCAACGCGGATGTGATCATCGACCGGCGCGAAGCGGTGCTGATCGTTCCCGAGCGCGTCGTCACGTTCGCGGGCGATACGACCCGCGTGAACGTTTCGCTCCCGAGCGGGGATTCCGAGGAGCGGATGATCAAGACGGGCCTTTCGGACGCGGTGAGCATCGAAGTCACCGAGGGACTCGCCGCGGGCGACCTCGTCATCGAGAAGCCCGTCAAAGAGATCAAGTAGGAAGCGCGCCCCGTGAGGCTCCCCGCGTCCGTGCACCACCTCGTCGACGATCTGCGCGTGCAGAAGCTTCGTTCCGCGCTGACGATCCTCGGTATCACGTGGGGCACCGTCGCCGTCGTCGTGCTTCTCTCGTTCGGCGTCGGCCTCGAAGCCGCGATGAAGAAGAACATGCATGGCGTGGGCGACGGAATCGTTCTCGTCTTCGGCGGACGCACGACGAAATCGTTCATGGGATTTCCGCACGGACGCCAGATCGCGCTTCGCGAGGAAGACGTGGCGCTCTTGGATCGCGAGGTTCCCGAGATCGCCGAGATCAGCCCCGAGTACAACGAACGCGACACACCTGTGCGCCGCGGCACGGCGGGCGCGAGCCCCAACATCACCGGCGTCTACCCGATCTTCGGCGAGATGCGCAACATCATCCCGGATCGCGGCGGCCGCTTCCTCAACGACCTCGACATGGCGGAGCGGCGGCGCGTCGCCGTCCTCGGGGATGAAATCGCGACCCTGCTCTTCCCGGACGACGACGCGGTCGGCAAGGAGTTCTTCATCGGCGCGGTGCCGTTCACCGTCGTCGGCGTGATGGTGAAGAAGACGCAGAACATGTCGTACAACGGGCGCGACAAGGATCGCATCTTCATCCCGGCGAGCACGCACCGCGCGATCCTCGGGTCGGTGCACGTCTCGGACATCGTCTACCGCGTCACCGACCCGCTTCTATTGGAGGAGGTCGAGACGAAGATCCGGCAGACGCTCGGAACTCGCTATTCGTTCGATCACGAGGACGAAGACGCGCTCGAGATTTGGGACACGCACGAGGCCGACAAATTCATTCGCTACTTCTTCATCGGCCTCAATATCTTTCTCGGCATCGTCGGCAGCTTTACGCTCACCGTCGGCGGCATCGGCGTGGCGAACATCATGTACGTCGTCGTGCGCGAGCGCACACGCGAGATCGGCATCCGCCGTTCGATCGGCGCACGGCGCGCCGACATCATGCGCGAGTTCATCGCCGAGACGTTTCTCATCGTCTCGGCTGGTGCTCTGCTCGGGTTTTTGATCTCCTTCGGCATCGTGCAATTGCTCGGACTGCTGCCGATCGTCGAGTACGTCGGCCGCGCGACGATTTCGCCCGTCGTCGCCGCCGCGACGATCACGCTTCTCTCATCGATCGCCTTCCTCGCCGGGCTTTTCCCCGCGCGAAAGGCCGCGAACCTCGACCCGGTCGAGTGCCTTCGCTTCGGGACGTAGCCGCCATGTGGAAGATTCTGCTACGCGAGTATGCCGACGACCTCAAGACGCAGAAGACGCGCGTCATCCTCACGA
The DNA here is from genome assembly GCA_046160485.1 of bacterium. Taxonomy (GTDB): domain Bacteria; phylum Orphanbacterota; class Orphanbacteria; order JBJXGV01; family JBJXGV01; genus JBJXGV01. Next base: position 238,467 of record JBJXGV010000012.1, read on the forward strand.
TGCTCGCGATTACCTGGGGCACCGTCGCGGTCGTTCTTCTGCTTGCGTTCGGCGAAGGCCTCAAGGACGGGATGGTGCGCGGGCTGCTGAATGCCGGCAACCGCATCTTCTACGTCTACGGCGGCCAGACGACGAAGGACTTCGAAGGACTCGCGAAGGGGCGGCGCATCGCGCTCACGGAAGACGACATGACGCTCCTGAAGCGTTCCGTGAGCGGCATCGACATGACGAGCGTTTCGTACGCGCGCGGCAATGTGAGCGTTAGCGCCGGCGATCAAAAGACGACTGTGTTCATGGAAGGCGCGGAGCCGGCGTTCGAGGAGCTGCGGCGCATGTACCCCGCGGCGGGCGGGCGCTTCCTCAACTCAGTCGATCAGGCGGAGAGGCGCCGCGTGCTCTTCATCGGCAACAAACTCAAGGAGCAGCTCTTCGCGGACGAACCCGCCGTCGGCAAGACGGTCACGGTCGACGGCCTTCCGTTCACCGTGATCGGCGTCATGCAAAAAAAGCTTCAGACGTCTAACAACAACGGGGCGGATGAAGACCGCGCCGTGATCCCCGCTTCAACGTTTCGTGCGATCTACGGCGACATCTACGTCGACGCGCTCCTCCTCCAGCCGGGCGACCTGCTTCGTGCCGCCGCAACGAAACGCGAGATCTACGAGACGCTCGGCCGCCGGCACAAATTCGATCCTACGGACGAGCGCGCGATCGGCGTCTGGGACTTCATCGAGGACGAAGATATGGGGAAGAAGATCATGCTCGGGATCCAGATCTTCCTCGGCGTGATCGGCGGGTTCACGCTGCTCGTCGCGGGCGTCGGCGTCGCGAACATCATGTACGTCGTCGCGAAGGAACGGACGCGCGAGATCGGCGTGAAGCTCGCGATCGGCGCGCGCAAGGCGCACATCGTCAGCCAATTCGTCTTCGAGTCGCTGCTCTTGTCACTGACGGGCGGAGGGCTCGGGATTCTTTTCTCGGCTCTCGTCGTCACGGGAGTTCGCGCCATCCCCGCCTCGAACGAAGCCATGGACCTGCTCGCGAAGCCGATCCTCTCGTGGCCGATCGCGTTCGCCACCGTCGGCATCCTCACGGCAATCGGCCTCGTCGCCGGCCTGTTTCCCGCTCGCAAGGCCGCGAACGTCACTCCGGTCGAGTCGCTCCGCTACGAGTAGGAACGCTACTCGGTTTTCACGATGCGCGCGGGCGAATCGAGCCACGCGACATCCGTCATGGCTCCGGGATTGATCGCCTCGGCAAGACCGCGCTGATCGGCGGCGCGCTTCTCATCGCGGACCGCATCGAACACGAGCGCCGCCGTGGCGTGCAGCTCGGCGGTTCGCCACGGCGAGGCGAGGGCGAGCGCGATCGCGGCGGCGGCAGCGTCCGCGCGCCCGACCCGAAGATACGCTTGCGCCAGCCGCATCTGCGCCTCGCCCCCCGGACGAAGATCGCGATTCCGCTCGGCGATTTCGACCGCTCGCGCGGCGTCGGGCTCATGCTCGAGGAAGTGCCCGAGCGCGTGCCCGTACGACGCCTCGGGGTAACGGGCGAGCCGCTCCTCGTAGACTCGATGAGCTTCGCTCGTCCAACGCGCAGAACCGGCGGCGTCGCCGAGCTCGTCCAACACCGACGCGAGCGCGTCCATGAACTCTGGGTCGCCGGTTCGCGGAATCAGTCGCTCGTAGGCAAGCCGCGCCTCCTCATGACGGCCCTGCAGCGTCGCGATCTCGGCGATGTGCTCTTCGATAAGCCACCAGCCCGAGTAGAGCGAATCCGCGACGCGATAGTGCGCGAGCGCCGCGTCGAGCCGACCGCGATCGAGATCGAGTAGCCCTCGCTGGAGCTCGAGCCATGCCCGCGGCCTCGGTGAAATGCCGCGCTCGGCGCGCTCCGCCTCGGTGATCAGCGACTCGGCGCGCGCGAAGTCCGCCGTTTGCCACGAGTACGCGGCAAGCCGGAAGAGGCTCGACAAAGAGGGCGCGCGATCGGCCGCTACGCGATAGGCGGCGAGCGCCGCCTCGTAGTTTCCGTGCGAAAACGCGACTTCCGCTCGCAATCCGTCGATCTCCGCGCGCATGGCGTCGTCGATTACGACCTGGCGTTCGGCCGCGACGAGATCGGCTTCGACCCTGTCGAGGCGATGCATCGCGACGTTGAGGCCGGCGCGCGCGAGAAACGGCCCTGCGCCGGTCGGTGCGATCTCGAAGGCACGTTCGAGGAGAGACTCGGCGATCGCGTAGTCGTTGTAATCGCCGGTCAGCCGCGCCCGCTCGAGGCGGCCGGAGGCAATCCCCTCGATCAGCGTCCACGACGTCGGCAGACCGGCAGTACGCGCCGCGAGCGCCGCAAGCTCGGCGTCGAGCTTCGCAAGATCCGCTTCGTATTGCGAAGGCGACGGGGCGGCCGCGCCCGCGGCGCGCTCGTCGCGTTCCGCGCAACCCGCGAGCGCCAATGCGAGCGCGGTCACTCCCAACAACCGGCCACGAAGAGATGCCGCGCGCCGCCTCACGCGCCGCGCCTCGAGCAAAAAACGCCCTCCCGGCCGCGGACGACCGGAAGGGCGCTGCAACACACTGCGCAACAACCCGCGCTCACGACGAACTATGGCGCCGCGAGGTAAGGGAAGTCGTTAAGAAACGCCGCATCGTTCGCCCCGGGATTGACGGGAATACTCGCGAACGTCCCGACGCTGTGCGCGCTCAGATCGAGAAGCACGAGCGCGAGCGTGACATCGATAACTCGATCCGTGAGCCCACGACCATTCGGAAATCCGGAGGGTGTCGCGGTGTCGATGCGAAGGACATCCGGCACCACGAACGGCGCGGCCTGTCCAACGCACGCCGCCGTCGCGCACGGTGTCAGACCGAGTCCGGCCAGATCGTCGTCGAGCGCCGTATGAAGCGCGCCCACGTTCGTCGTAATTTCGCCGGCGAACGCGGCGTCGTCGACCGGATTCCCTGCGTTGAACGCGCCTTTCGACGTGATCACCGCCGTCGCCACCGCCGGCATTCCCATCCGATCGACCCGCGAGTACGCCGTCACCGGATTCGTCGCGAAGAGGAACGGATCCGGAATCGGATTCGTGTTCATCGGCGCGAGATACGGGAACGTCGTGAGAAACGCGAGATCGTTCGCGCCGGGATTGACCGGAATACCGGCGAATGTCGTCACGCTATGCACGTCGAGATCGAGCAGCACGAGCGCAAGCGTGACGTCGATCACACGGTCGGTGAGCCCGCGGCCGTTCGGGAAGCCAGACGGCATCGCCGTGTCGATACGAATGACATCGGGCACGACGAATGGTGCGGCTTGTCCGATGCAATCGTTGGTCGCGCAGGGCGTCAAGCCGAGCCCGGCGAGGTCGTCGTCGAGCGCCGTGTGTAGATTCCCTACGTTCGTCGTGATCTCTGCCGCAAACTGCGCATCGTTCACCGGGTCGGCGGCGTTAAACGACGCCTTGCTCGTGATGACCGCCGTGGCCACCGCGGGCATTCCCATGCGATCGACCCGCACGTAGGCGGACGCAGCGTCCGTAGCGAACACGAACTCATCGCCGGGCGTCACGGGTCCGTCGTCGTCTCCGCACGACGAGACGCCGGCCGCCACCGCGAGGAGCGCTGCGATGAGCCACGGCGTCTTTCGAGAAGACAAGAGCTTCATCATCGGCATCCTCACTTTCTACGAAGGCTTCCGGGCGGTCGTCGCCCAAACGTTGAGATCGGTGTTGCCGGTGCCGGTCGCATCCGCGGCGTTCATTTCGATGACGATCGCGGTTACGTTGCGGCCGGCGAAGAAATCGCGCGAGTTGTCGAACGAGAGCGTGCCGGTCGCGAGCGTTGCGCGAAATCCGTCGAGATCGAAGAAGAAGGGATCGTCGCGGAAGCCGGCGTAGACCTTAATTCCGTTGCCGGCGTCGATCGTCTGCCCGACCGCGCCCGAGACGGGTCCGGTGGCGCCGGGGATGTTCTTCACCTGGACGCCCCAGGCGCCCGCGCGGTTCTTTCCGAACCGGCACTCGACACTGACATCGGGGAGAAAATCGGCCGTGCGATCGAGCTGGAACGTATAGAGAACGTCGTCATCGTACGTGGGGGCCGGGTCCGCCGGGTCGGTCGCGCCCGCGAACGTCATGACGAGCGTGAGCTTCCCGCTTGCGTGAAACACGTAGACGTCGGCTAAGTCCGCGGCCTTATCAGCCTGCGTGCCCGGCGCCTCTTTGTGGTCCGCCGCGTGAGCTGCCGTGACCCCGAGACCGCTCCCTGCCGCAACCGCGAACGCGAACGCGGCGCCGACTCCGAACTGGACGATGCGTGATCTGAACATCGAATTGCCTCCCTGAGTTTTCTGTCCGCCCATCGGACAGTCTGATGCGCTGCATGGACTACGAGACGACCCCGGAGATTGGATTCACCCGGCGCGGACGCCGCGCGGAATTCCAGGCCCGGCGGAAGCGTCGAGGTTCACGGTTTCGCGGGGCGGGGAATCGGCTACTATCCGCTCGTCATGTTTCGAACTCGCCGTCGTCATGCGCATTCGCCCGGCCGCCCAAGGGAGGTCGTGCGCGGCGCGACGCGCTCAGCGCGATCGTTCGCGGCGGGCGCGATGCTTCTCGCGGCCGTTGTCGCCGCTCCGCTCGGAGTGCGCGGCGCCGCTTCGGCGTTCGCACAGGACTCCGCGAGCGTCGATCCCGGAACGCGCGTCGTTCGGCACGATCCGCTGGGGCGCCAGACGCCGCGCGGCACCGTCCTCGGATTTCTCGACGCGAGCCGCGCGGGCGATTACCGGCGCGCCGCGCAGTACCTCGACCTCCGCGGGCTCCACGAGAGCCCCGCGTCGAGCGAAGCGGAGATTCTCGCGCGCCGACTCAAGGTCGTCCTCGACCGAAAGCTGCGGGTCGATCTCGAGAAGCTCAGCGATCGAAACGCGGGCGATCCGGACGACGAACTCTCGGCCGACGAGGATCACATCGGAGCGATCGCGACGCCTTACGGCAGCGTCGACATTCTTCTGAGCCGCGAACCGGCGCCGCGCACGAGCGACAGCGCGAGCGCGAGCACGGACGGCGCGCAGCACACGATCTGGCTCTTCGCGCCATCCACCGTCGCCGAGATTCCACGACTCTACGCGGAGTTCGGGTACGGATGGCTCGACGAAAAACTGCCGCCGTACTTCTTCTCGATTCGATTCCTCGCGCTCGAGCTATGGCAGTGGGTCGGGCTTGTGTTGTGCGCGATCGTCGCGTACATCGTCGCCCACATCGTCGCTCGCGCGGCCACCACGATTACACGGAGAATCGTGCGCCGGACCGAGGTGACGTGGGACGACGTGCTTCTCGAGAAGGGTGTCGGCCCGCTCCGGCTGGCCGCGACGGTTCTGGCGTTCTACGTCGGCGCGCAATTCCTCTCGCTGTCGCTCCCCGCGCAGCACGGGCTCGCCGCGTTCTGCAAGATCGCCGGCGTTCTAGCGATGACGTGGTTCCTGCTGCGGCTCGTCGACGTCGCGAACGGAATTCTCTTCGAGCGGCTGCGCGCGAAAGACCTCGCCGCCGCGAGCACGCTGCTTCCGATGGGCCGGCGCGCCGTCAAGATTTTCGTGCTCACCATCGCCGCGATCAGCCTGCTTCAGAATATCGGCTTCAACATCACGGGGCTCGTCGCGGGGCTCGGCGTCGGAGGCCTCGCGATCGCGCTCGCCGCGCAAAAGACACTCGAGAATCTCTTCGGCGGAATCGCGATTCTGGCCGACCGGCCGGTGAAGGTCGGCGATCTCTGCACGGTCGGCCAACACAGCGGCGTCGTCGAAGACATCGGCCTGCGTTCGACGCGCATCCGCACGCCCGACCGCACGCTCGTCTCGATACCGAACGCAGAGTTCTCGACGGCGCGCATCGAGAACTTTTCGTCGCGCGAGCAGATTCAACTCAAGACCGTCGTGCAGCTCGGCTACGAAACGTCGCCCGATCAGATGCGGTTCGTGCTCGTCGAGCTTCGCAAGATGCTCGCGTCTCACCCGATGATCCTGGCGCAGCCGCGGCGTGTACGGCTCGCGCATCTCGGCGCGTACTCGCTCGACATCGAGGTCTTCGCCGGCGTCGAAACGCGCGACCCGGAGGAGTTCTTCGCGATTCGGGAAGACATCTATCTGCGCATCGTCGACATCGTCAACTCGAGCGGCGCGAGCTTCGCGTTTCCGTCGCAGACGATTTACCTCGCGCGCGGCGCGGGGCGCGACGAGGAGAAAGTCCGCGCCGCCGAGGAAGCCGTCGCGCGATGGCGCAAGGAACACGCGCTCTTCATGCCCGATCTGACGCCGGCCGCCGCCGACGCGGTCGCGCGAACGATCGAATATCCGCCCGCGGGCTCGGCGACGAACCCCGCGCGCACGACCCGCGCTTAGACGCGCCAAGGAGAGAGCGATGGAACTCAGACGGCTCGGCGCGACGGGACTGAAGGTCTCCCCTCTCTGTCTCGGCGCGATGATGTTCGGCAAGTGGGGCAACACGAATCACGATGAATGCGTGCGCATCATCCACGCGGCGATCGACGCGGGAATCAACTTCATCGACACGTCGAACAACTACTCCGAGGGCGAGTCGGAAATCATCGTCGGCAGGGCGCTGCGCGAACGGCGCAACGAAGTCGTACTCGCCACGAAAGTTTGGGGGCCAATGGGCCCTGGCCCGCACGAGCGCGGCCTCTCGCGGAAGGCGATCGGCGAGCAAGTCGAGGCGAGCCTGCGACGGCTCGGCACCAGCGTCATCGACCTCTATCAGATTCACCGGCCCGATCCGACCGTCGAGTGGGAAGAGACGCTCTCGGCGCTCACCGACCTCGTGCGGCAAGGCAAGGTGCGCTACATCGGTTGCTCGACGAATCACTACTCGGGCGACGGGATATGGGAGAAGCGCCTCCCCGCGTGGGAGATCGTGCAGACGCTCTGGATCAGCGAGCGGCGCGGCTTCGAGCGTTTCGTTTCGCTTCAGCCGCCGTACAGCATTCTGCGGCGCACGATGGAGGCCGAGCATTTCCCGATGACGCGCCGCTTCGGGATCGGCAACATCGTCTGGAGTCCACTCGAAGGCGGATGGCTAACGGGGAAATACCGCGCCGGCGCAGCGAATCCGAAGGACAGTCCGCGCGCGACGACGTGGGTCGGCGATCTGTCGAACCCGAAATTCGCGCGGCGCTCCGCGGCAGTCGAGAAACTCGCGCCGATCGCCGCCTCGCTCGGGTGCACTCTCGCCGAGTTCGCGACCGCGTGGACGCTGCACAACACGGACGTCGCGTCGGCGATCATAGGGCCGCGCACGATGGAGCAGCTTACGAGCAGTCTCCGCGCACCGGCGATCGCGATCGGCGCCGAAGACCTCGCGCGAGTCGACGCGATCGTCCCTCCGGGTGAATCGATCTTGTGACGACAAGCGCCGGGGGCATCGCCGCGCCACCGCCGATCGAGTCGTATTTTCGCGGAGCGCTGCGCGTCGAGTCGCGCGAGGCGAACGCGCTCTTCGCGCACCTCGTCGTTCCCGCGGATTTGCAGGGACCGCGCGATGTCACTCACGGCGGCGCGGTCACGACGTTCCTCGTTGAACTCGCGCGGCTCCGCGCAGCGCAAACCAGTCGATCCGATCCGACCGAGGCGCCATTCGTCGTCGATGCGTCGTTCCACAAGGAACTGCGCGTCGAAACGCGCGCCGTCGCGCGCGCAATCGCAGCGGACGACGACGAGAGCGAGTGCAGCGTGGAACGCGACGACGGTTCGCCCATCGCGCGCGCGCGCGTGGGCCGCGCGCGCCAGGACGATCTCGCGGCGCTCGCAGAGCGCGCGGGCGGCGAGCGGCTCGTCGAGTTGCTCGCGCGCGCGAATGAGCACCGTGCCGCCGACACGCGCAACGCACCCATCCCCGAGCGCGCGCCAGACGAAGTCCCCGGCACCGCCATGTGTCTGTCGTGCGGATTCGCGAACCCTCGCGGACTCCGTTTTCGCTATCACGCCGATGACGCCGCCGTTTGGAAGCGCCTCGCCCTTCCCTCGCACTTCTTATCGCGCTCGCGCGCTGCGTTCCACGGTGCGGCGGCCATTGCGCTCGACGAGATTGGCTGGTGGCTCGGCGCGCTCGCGTTTGGCGGCTGCGGCGTCTCGACGCGCCTGCGCGTCGTCTGCGATCCCGAAGCGCTCGCCGACTCGCCGCTTCTCATCGCCGGCAACCGCCGCGATGCCGCGCCCGCCGACGCAAAGGGGCGCTTCTGGACTAGCCGCGCGCGAATATTCAACGCATCGGGCCGCTGCGCCGCCGCCGCCACGATCCTCTTCGCGGGAAGCCACGCCTACACGCGCGCGATGCTCGCCGACCTCGCGGACGCGAGCGACTCGGCCGCGATCAACCGCGTCTTCCCGCGACTGGTCGGTGACCAAATCTTCTAGTTTTCTCGAGGGCTGCACCAACCCGCGCTGTTTTCTCCGCGTTCGCGAACGCGCCGGGAGACTCTTCCCTTGCGGGCGCGAACGTCCGCTTGTTATAGTGGGCACCGCTGTTGTCGCATCCGGCCCCGCGGGTGCGTTCGTTCGGTAGGAAACAGTACCTGGTGCGCCGTGCCGCCAGCCCGCTTCGCCATTTCATTCGAGTGAAATCGCAACGCAACCGCTTCGCAGGAGGACATCCATGTTTCTGGTGAAAAGGGCCCGACTGGCTTCGCTGATTCTCGCCGCGCTCGTCGCGGTCTTCGCGATCCAAACGCGTAACGATTCACCGGTCGCGAACGCGCCGGCCACCATGGACGCCGCGCTCACCGCGCCGACGATCGCAGACGACGCACCCGAGATGATCGCGCGCGAAATCGCGCTCGCGGGCTTCCGCATGAAGATGGAGCAGCACGGTGGCGTCGGCTGCATCGAACTCGCCGACCGCGCGCTCTGCATTCACCCGGACACATCGCCGGAACGCGTCGCGGAAATTCTCGCTTCACTTCCCACGGCGACACTCAGCGGCGCGAACAAGTTCGACCGTCAGGACCGCTGGGCCTTCACCGCGACCAACGGCGGCGCGGTCGGCGGCGTCGGCGACCCGATCACACTCCTCTGGAGCATCGTGCCCGACGGCACGATCATCGACGGCGGCATCAGCAACCTCGAAGCGAACTTGAACGCAAAGTTCGGCTCCACGATCTGGCGTGACCGAATCCAAAATGCGCTCGAGGTTCAGTGGGGCAAGGCGATCGGCATCACCTACATCCTGGAAGTCGACGACGGCGCTTCTCACCCCGGCACCGACGGCGCGGTCGGCGTGCGGGGCGACGTGCGCATCGGCGGGCGATTCATCGACGGCCCGAACGGAGTGCTCGCGTACAACTATTATCCGGCGGGCGGCGGCGACATGGTTCTCGATACCGGCGAGTCCACGTTCTGGACCGGCGGCAGCCAGCACCGCAATCTGCGCAACGTCGTCTCTCACGAGAACGGCCATGGCATCGGGTTCGGCCACGTCGATCCCGAGAACAGCACGAAGCTCATGGAGGCGTTCTTCAGCCCCGCGTACCTCGGCCCGCAGGACGACGACATTCGCGGCGGCATGAAGAACTACGGCGACCTCTACGAGAACAACGACACGCCCGCCACGGCCACGCCGTTCGACACGCTCAACTTCACGGGCGGGCAGGACACCGTGCGATTCCTCTCCATCGATGCTCCGTCGGACGACGATTGGTACAGCTTCGATTGGTCCGAGGGCGACACGGTTTCGATCTGGGTCGACCCGGTCGGTTCGACCTACTCCGTCGGCCCCGACGGCGGCGCGACCGCCGTCGTCGTAACCGACTCGGTCTTCAATCTCGGCTTCCAGATCTATGCGAGCGACGGAACGACGCTTCTGGCGACCGCGGCCACCGCGCCGTTTAAGCAGACCGAGATACTCCTCGACTTCGTGCTTCCGGCGTCGCCGAATCCGTTCTACCTACTTCGTGTCTATAAGAGCACTGCCGGCGGCACGGGCATTCAGCGCTACGATTTCGCGGTCGAGCTCGATTCGACGGCGGCGCCCGTCGACTTGAGCGGCGCGTGCTGCTTCGTCGACGGGACCTGCTCGAGCGTCGTCGCCGCGGATTGCGCGACGGCCGGCGGCACGTTCCAGGGCGTCGGCGTTACGTGCGGCGCCGCGAACTGCCCGATCCTCGTCGGCGCGTGCTGCTTCGGTGACGGCTCGTGCTCGAGCCTCGTCGCCGCGGATTGCGCGACCGCGGGCGGCAACTTCCAAGGCCTCGCGGTCACGTGCGAGGCGGCCGCGTGCCCGATCGTCACGAACGTGCCGATCGGCGCGATCACGGACCTCGCGCTCACGCTGGCGCCCGTGCCGGTGCGCAAGACGACGACCGCGTCGTTCCGCGTTCCTTCCGCGGGCCCGGTGACGCTCGAGGTGTTCGACATCGCGGGACGCCTCGTCACACGGCTCGAGGAACGCGCCAACGCTGCTGGCCCGTACGCGATCTCGTGGGATGGCCGCGACGCAGGCGGCGTCGAGACCGGAAGCGGCGTCTACTTCCTGCGCGTTTCGGCCGGAGCGCTGACGGCGACCGAGCGCACCGTGGTCTTGCGGTAACGCTCCCGTCGCAGATTCGCCGCGCGATCGCGCGGAACAGTTAAAAACGACTCACAAAGGGGAGGGGCTTCGGCCTCTCCCCTGTTCTTTTCCCGGCGCGAGATTCCGCCGTAGTGTGCCGCAAACTCGCTGTGATATAGTGAGCACTGCGTCCCGCATCACCGAAGCACGCCCACGAACCCAACGTCCCGCAGACTACGAATTTTCGTCACGCAACGCGCCGCCGCACGGTATTCCGCGGACGGCGAGCGGTAGGCCGCATCATCGAAGGGAGTTTCCATCGAGATGAAAACTCGTCACCGGATTACGACACGCGCCTCTTTTGCCGCGGGGATCTTGGCTCTCGTCGTCGCAAGCGCGGCGCAGGCCATCACGCCCTCCGCCATTCACGATCTCGAGATCGCCGGGCCGAGCGCGTGGGAGCCCGCGATGTCCGCGGAGCTGACGAGCGGCCGCGGCGAGAACGCGGCGCTCGACGCGTTCGGTGCGCGCTACGGCGGGACGTGGCGCATGATCCGCAACGAGGCTACGGGGACCGCAAGCATCGTCTACGGCAGCGGCATCGTGCTTGCCGCCGACGGCGACGTAGCCGACGCCGCGGAGGCCGAGGCTCTCTCTCGCGCCTTCATAGACGAGAACCTCGAACTCTTCGGCGTCACGAGCGCGGACCTCGAGTTGGGCGACGCCGTCTTCGGAATGAACAAGTGGGGCGTCAACTTCCATCAGGTCTACTCGGGTGTGCGGATCTACCGCTCGACGGTGACGCTCATCATGACGAAGAACGGGCGGCTCTCGGCGTTCCGAAGCAACGCGTACCCGGACGCCGCGGTCATCATGACCCCGTCGGTGTCGCGCGATGCCGCCGCCGCGATCGCGAAGAACGGGCTCGGCTTCGTCGCCGTGCGCGACACAGAAGAAGGTTCGTCGCTCATCATCCTGCCGGAGGCGAGCCCCAGCGGCGTGGCGCTACGGCTCGCGCACAAGATCGACCTGAAGACGCAGCAGCCGTTCGGGCTCTGGTCGACGTACGTCGACGCGCGCGACGGCCGCGTTCTTTGGCGCGACAACAACTACGAGAGTTTCGACATCACCGGCACGGTGCGCGGCGTCACGCCCGAGTTCAACGTGTGCGACGGCTTGCAGACGCTCGACAATCGCAACCAGCGCGTGAAAGTCGTCGGCGTCGCCACATCGGACGCGACCGACTCGCTCAGCGGCGCGTTCGTCCTCTCGGTTCCCGACTCGATCCCGACGCTCGTCGATTTCCGCCTCGTCGGGCGTGCTCCAACCAACTGGATTCGCGTCACGAACGTCGACGGCCCCGAGGCCGCCGACACGGTGCTCGCAACGCCGGGCGTCGACGTCGCGTTCACGTGGGACGATTCGAACTCGCGGCTCGACGAACGCTCCGCGTGGGTGCATGCCAACCGCGCGCACGACTTCATCAAGAACGTCGATCTCACCTTCACCGGGATGGATTTTCAGGCGTTTATGGACGTCAACACACCGCCCGGGCAAGATGGCTGCCCCGGCAACGCATTCTGGCTCGGCGGCGGCGCGGTCTTCTGCGCGGCGGGGGGCGGATCGAACAACACGGGCGAAATCGCCGACGTCGTCTACCACGAGTACGGCCATGGCGTGAACAGCACCGTCTACAATGGCTTCGGATTCAACGGCGCGCTGAGCGAAGGCCAGGCCGACGTGATCGCGAACTTCATCAACGAAGACCCGATCATCGGCGACGGCTTCTTCTCGTGCGGCGTCGGCATCCGGAACTCGAGCAACGCGTTCACGCTCGCCGACACGCTCACGATGACGGAGATTCACGAGCGCGGCCAGATCATCGCGGGATTCTGGTGGGATCTGCGCGGCCGCTTGATCGAGTCGCACAACACGATCGTTTCGAAGAGCCCCGACAACGCCGGCAAGCTGCTGACGCACGAGCTGTGGCACTGGACGCGTCGCCTCGGCAAGCCGTTCAACGAAATCGAAGTGCTGCAAGACCTCTTCATCGTCGACGACGACGACGGCAACCTCGATAACGGAACGCCGAACTTCGCGGATATCTGCGCCGTTGCGACGGCGAAGGGCTTCACGTGCCCGACGATTACGGCAGGCGTGGCGATCACTCATGGCGGTCTCATGTCGACGACGGACGAGAGCAACGCGCGCACGGTCAACGCAACGGTCGCGTCGCTCTCCGGCGGAATCGATCCGAGCACGGTCGAGCTCGCGTACCGCGTGAACGGCGGCGCGTTCACGACCGTGGGGATGACGGACAACGGCGGCGGCGCGTTCAGCGCGTCGATTCCCGCGCAAGCGCAGCCCGCGGTCGTCGAGTACTACATCGCGGCAAGCGACAGCACGGGCCAAGCGAGTTTCTCTCCGACCGCCGCGCAGGACGCGACACCGGACACGTCCGGCACGGCAACGCCTGCGTCGTTTAATCGTTACCACACGTACGACGTCTGCAAAATCTACGATCCGTGCGAGACGGGCGCAGGATGGACACCGCACGCTGCGGGGAGCACGGCCGTTGGCGGCGTCTGGGCGCTCGGCGCACCAACCGCGACGCTGGCGCAGCCCGGCTACGACATGACTCCCGACACGGGAGTCAACTGCTTCGCGACCGGCGTCACTTCCGGAAACGTGAACAAGGGATTCACGACGCTCCTCTCTCCGGTTTGGAATCTCGCGGGCGAAGACAGCGTCGTTGCGAAATATCGCCGTTGGTGGGTGACGGAACTCGACTCCGATCTCTCGCGCTTCCGCGAAGACTACCTGCGCGTCGACGTCTCCAACGACAGCGGCCAGACGTGGGTGACGATCGAAGACACAAAGGACGGTCTCGAGTCTTGGCAGGAGCGCTCGGTCAATCTCACCGAGGTGTTCGGCGCGCTCGGCAATGTCCGCTTCAGCTTCACCGCGTACGACACGGGAGCGGCCGGCACGAACGAAGCGCTAGTCGATGAGATTCGCATCAGCGCGAAGTCGACGGCGACCGCGGTGCCAGGCGGAATTGGGGTCGATATCGCTACGCCGGCTCGTTCCGCGCTCCATGCGAACGAGCCCAACCCGTTCAATCCGTCGACGCTGATTCGCTACGATCTCGCGCGCGAAGGCGCCGTCGCGATCACCGTCTACAACCCGAGCGGGCAGAAGGTGCGGACGCTCGTCTCGGGCCGCGAGCGCGCGGGGCGCCACACCGCGGCGTGGGATGGCCGCAACGACCGCGGCGAACCGGTCTCGTCCGGGATGTACGTCTACCGAATGGAGACTCCGGAACTCTCGGCGTCGCGAAAGATGATGCTCGTGAAGTAACGCGCGACGTCGCGCGGCGAATAGCAAATAGCAGAAGACCCGGGCCGACTCGCCCGGGTCTTCGCGTTTTGCTGCATCGTTCGCCGCGGCTATCGAATGACGACCACGCGATGCGTCTGGCTCTCGCCGTTCACGTCAACGCGCAGCCAGTAGACGCCCGGCGCGACGGCCGCTGCACCGCGCGGCTCGATCGCGGCGCGGCTCTCGCCCGCCGGGACCGTGGCGAGATCCTGCTGGTGCAAGCGGCGTCCCCCGACATCGAAGAGCGTGACGACGACGCGCGACGGCGCAGGCAGCGCGAAGTCGATCGCGATCGACGCGGTCGCCGGCGACGCGACCCGAACCGCTTGCGGACGCGCGGCCGCGCTAGGCGAAGAAGACTCCGTTTTCCCCGGCGGCTCGACGCCGAGGAGCGCAAGCCGTGTCACAAACGCGTCGATGCTGCCGCCCGAGTACGTCGAATCGAACGCCATCTCCGTCACCGGGAAGTTGGGCGACGCCGTGTAGCCCGTCACGTGCGCGCGCTCGACCTCGCCGACCGCGAGCGCTAATACCAAATCCGGCTGGATGCCGCCGAGGTAGGTCGAATAGACAAGCGTGCTCGCCGTTTCGCTGAGCTGCGACACGAACGCGTCGGTGACCCCGCGGTTGTTCGTCTGTCCGATGTAACCCTCCGTGATCGGAAAATCGCCGGACGCCGTATAGCCCGCCACGACAACTCGTCGCTGCGTGTCGAGCGCGACGGCGAACGCGCCATCGAGCTGCCGGCCGCCCAGGTACGTCGAGAAGAGGAGCGCATCGTTCGTGCGGCTGAACTTCGTGATGAACGCGTCGGAAAACCCGCTGAAGAACCGCGCGTACGCGCCCGCCGTCGTCGGAAAGTCCTCCGACTCCGTCTCGCCCGCGATGATCGCGTTGCCCTGCGCGTCGGCGATAACCGCGTTCGCGTAGTCGTTCGTCGCACCGCCGAGGTAGCTCGCGGAGAGGAACGCCCCGGTCGCGATATCGAAACTCGCGGCAAAGCCATCGAGCGCGCCGTTCCACGTCCTGTCGAACGCCGAGGCGGAAGTCGGAAAGCCGTTCGAGCTTGTGTTGCCGACGACGAGCGCGGCGCCCTGCCCGGAAGAAGCCACCGCATTCGCCAAGTCCTCGTCCGCGCCACCGAGAAACGTCGAGTAGACGAACGCGCTTCCGGCCGCATTGAGGCGCGATACGAACGCGTCGGATCCGCCGTTGTGGCTCGTATCGAATGCGCCGAACGTTGCCGGGAAGTTCGGCGAACCGGTCCAGCCGGCGACGACCGCGTTGTCGAGACCCGCCAGCGTCACGCCCGTCACGTTGTCGTCGCTGCTTCCGCCGAGAAGCGTCGAGTAGACGAGCGCTTCGCCTTGCGAGGTGAGCACGGCAACGAATCCATCGGACGCGCCGCCGTTGTAGGTTCGATCGATCGCGCCGGGCGTCGTCGGGAAACTCTCCGACGCCGTCGCGCCGGTGACGACGATTTTCTCGTCGACGGCAAGCACCGCGGCCGACGCGAAGTCCGCCTTGGACGCGCCGAGGAACGTCGAGAACGCGAGCATCCGCCCGAGCGCGCTCACCTTCGTAATGAACACGTCGTAGTTGCCGTTGAAGATTCGGTCATACACGCCGACCGTCGTGGGGAACTCCTGCGACAAGGTCGAGCCGACGACGAGCGCCTTCCCGTTCGCGTCGAGCGCGATCGCCGATCCGACATCCGCTTGGCTGCCGCCGAGAAACGTGCTCCACGAGAGCGAGGGGTCGATGACGAGCGGCAGCCGGCGGTCGTAGGCGCCGACGGTGTAGCCCGCTCGCGCGGCGCCGAGCGCACGATACTCCCCCGCCACCTCGACCCGCCCCGCGCTCGATTCCTGGTAGATGCGCGGCGCCTCTTCGACGAACGTCCCGATCGCCGTGTCGATGCGGAGCGTCCCATCGGCGGCGACGCGCACACCCTCCGCGCCCTCGTACTCCAACGCGAACAGACTCGCATCCGCCCCCGGCTCGACGATCACGTCGTACTTGAGGCGGTCGCCGCTCATGCGATAGACCAGATCGATCCCGGGGTAGATGTTGTCGTACCGCACGGAGGCATAGCCGCGAACGTTGGATTGCCAGCGCGACGGATCGGCGCCGAGGAAGTAGTTGTACCGCGTCGAGAGCGCGCCTTCACCTGCGACGAGCAGCGCCGGGTTGGCGCCGACGAAGCGGACGCGCAAGACGACGCCGCGTTCGCGCGCGCTCGCGGCGTCCGGCGCATCGAGCGATCCCGCGCCGCGTCGCGGCAGCGGCGGCGCCGGCGCGCGCGTCGCCAAGCGATCGACGAGAATCGCGTCGCGCGCGAGCCAAACCGCGCCGCCCGCGCCCTGCATCGCAAACTTGACCGACGCATCCCACTGTCCGCGGTTCTCGATGAATCCGCGCGACGGCCCGCGAAACCCGTCGAGCAGGCGCGTCGAATCGATCGCCGGCTCGGCGGCGTTGACGTTGGCGCTCGCTAACGCAGCGCCAACCAACAACACGAGACGAGCCATCTCGGCGCCGACGCGGTGAAAGCCTCTCGCGACCAAACCGTTATGTGGCTTTGCGGGGTTCATACGCACTCCTCCTGACGGGCGGTGCACTTCAACCGGCAGATGTCTCTCGCTGATCGCGACCAATTGGGGCGTCAACGGCAAAGCCATGATGCGCCCAACACCAGACTGCGGCAACCGACTATTTGGCTAAGGCGCCTGCGGCGCGCGCGGAATGCGATAGGGCTTCTCGATCGCACCATAGGGCTCGACCTGCCAGTCGAAAGAGTCATCGCGCACTGCGATTCGGTAGGCTGGCCCGCCGCCTCGGAAGTCGACGAACGCGCGGTTCGCGTCAGTGCCTTCGTCCCGCGCAAACACGACCGCCGCCGTTTCCGAGTAGTCGCTCAGCGCCAACAGCCTGTTCTGCTGAAACAGGCCCTTCTTGTCTTGGGACGTCACGAAAATAGTGGCGCGCTCGATGCCGTCGGCGTGAAGCCGATCGAGGAGTTCTCGCGCCACCCGCCGAGTCCGCGTGACGTCGTGTGCGTAGATCCCCGACAGAAACGCTATGGTGCCTGTGAGAAAGAGCACCAGGGCGAGAGCCCACGGGAGTAGCGCGATCGATCGAGTGCGGAGAGGTGAGTTGCGCGCGACGATCCCGCTCACAGCGCGAGCGACGAGCACGAGCCCGCGAGCCGTCGGCACAACGAGCGCGGGAACGGTCGTGTAGAGATAGCGAGGCCCCCACGAACGCCCCGTTCCGTGGAAATACCAAAACGCGTAGATCACGACCGTTCCGGCGAAGAGCACCGCGAAGGTGCTGTCCCACGCGCCTCGGTGATCCATCGTCGTCGCGGAAGCGCGGCGTTTCTGGATTCGCGCCGCGATTCGCCAACACACGTAGAGCGCCGCCGGCCAGTACGAAGTCAGCGGCCACCCGAAGAGAAACTCACCGAGTTGCTTCACGCGTTGCTGGGTCATGAGAAGCGCCCTGGCGGGAGAGTGCCCCTGTTTGCCGCCAAACTCTTCGCCGAACCCCGCGCGCACGCTAGGATCCGTGTAGTAGTACGCCGGCACGAGCGGGCTCCCCGTCTCGAGCGTATTGACGAGCGCGAAGACGCCGACCCCGCCGAGAACAAGTGC
Organism: bacterium; assembly: GCA_046160485.1. Classification (GTDB taxonomy): domain Bacteria; phylum Orphanbacterota; class Orphanbacteria; order JBJXGV01; family JBJXGV01; genus JBJXGV01. The sequence continues at coordinate 256,059 of JBJXGV010000012.1, forward strand.
AGCGCACGCGATCACTTCAGCAGGACGTGCGCGGCAGGTCCGGCGCGTCGCGATCAATCGATCGAGCGCGACGAGTCCGATTCCCCCGGCAGTGAAGGGAGAAACGTTGAAGACGAATCCGATCGCCGCGCCGCAGACCGCCGCGCACACGACGCGGGGCGCGCCGGATTCACGACGCTCGAGCGCGAGCAACGCTACGAGCGTAAGCGCGAGTTGGATCGGATGACTCATAAACGTCGTCGACTGAGTAATGAAGAAGGGCGACGACGCCATGAGCGCAGTCGCCAGCCATGCGATGGCGTCGCCGTCGAGCGCGCGCACGAAAAGAAACAACATGATGAGCGATGCCACCGCGAGAAGCACGTTTAGCGCCCACGGGATTCCGAGGGCGACCCACGGCGCCAGCGCGAGCGGATAGCCGATCGGGTACTGCGCGAACCGACGGCCCTCGCGAATCGGGAGGAACGGGACGTTGACGAACTCGGGATGCTGCGGCGCCGGCCCCGTGAGGTGACCGGCCGCGAGTTGCCGCGCCTGCCAGATGTAGACGGACTCGTCGACGACGATCGGCATGAGGCCGTTGGCGACGTGAGCCCAAATCGCGAGCGCTACGGCTGACGTAGCAGCGAAAAGCAGAATGCTACGGGGCATACCGGAACCGCGACCGGCGACGCCCCGCGCGAGCACGCTACGGCCTCCGCTCGGCCGGGCCGCCGCGCGATGCCGCTCCGGGCCGGAAACGAGGCTCACCGCCGAACGGCTCGATCCGCCACTGGAACGTCTCCTCGACGAAGCTGGCTTCGTACGCGGGGCCACCGCCGCGCCAGGCAACGAACGCGGCGTTCGCGTCGCCGCCGCGGTCGCGCGCGAACACGAGCGGGCGGCTGTCGGAGAAACCCGTCGCGCCGAGGAGCCCGATCTGCGCGTTGAACGACGTGCGGCCGACGACGCCGACGAAGATCGTGCCGCGATCGATTCCCTCGGCCGCGAGCTGGTCGACGAGGCGGCGCGTGGCCCGCCGCATGCGCAAGAAGTCGTCGTCCGCGAGGCGGCGAAGAAACGGCGCCGTCCCCACTACGAATAGGAGCGCCGCCGTCGCGAACGGCACGGCGTACGCGAGGCGAGCGCGCGTTCCGAAAATTGGCGCGCACCACGCCGCGAGCAGGTCGAGGCCGCGCGCGGTGAAGAGAATCAGCGCGGGAAGCGCCGGATAGAGATAGCGCGGCCCCCACGACGGTCCGTTGCCGTGGAAGTACCAAAAGGCAAAGACGACGAGCGTGCTGACGAACAACACCATCAGCGCGCGGTCCCAATCGAGAACGGGAATCCCTTCGGCAGGCGTTGCCACTTGGCGCCCACGCCGTGCGCGACGCGCCAAACGCGCGACGAGATAGAGGATCGCGAATCCGCACGACGTCAACGGCCAGCCGAAGAGAAATTCGTTCAGAAGCCGCACTCGCTGAAACGTCTTTTCGACCGCACGTTGCGGCGAGTGTCCCGCTTCTCCGACGTCCTCGCCGAACCCGGCTCTTTCGGTCGGACGGGAATCGTAGTAGCCAGTAAGCCACGGACTGCCGGTCGTCGCGGCGTTGACGGCGCAAAACGCGGCGACTCCGAGCAGGAGCCCCGCGGCGAACGCCGCGGCTTGCGCGCGCGTCGCGGGTGCGACGCGGCGCGCCGCGACCCATCGCTCCGCGGCGACCGCCGCGAAGGTGATCGCCGTGAACGGCGAGACGTTGATCGCATAGCCGATCGCCGCACCGGCGACGAACGCGAACAGCGTAGCCCTAGCGCCGCGCTCGCGAGACTGGAGCGCGATGAGCATGACGAGCGACAGCACCAGCAGCGGAGGCTGCGCGAAGTACGCCGTCGATTGCGCGACGAAGAACGGAGACGCGGCAAGTAGGAGCGCAGAGAGCCACGCGATTCGCGCGCCGGCGAGCTGGCGCGCGAACCGGAACATGAGCAGAAGCGACGCGACGCCGAGCAGGATGTTGACCAGCCACGCGGCGCCAACCGCAACCCATGGCGCCGCCACCAACGGAAATCCCGCGGGGTACTGGCCGAAGCGCCGATCGCCGCGCGTGACGATCGATGTCACGTTGACGAACTCGGGGTGAGTGGGCACGGGCTCGGAGAGGTGACCGTCCGCAAGAGTCCGCGATTGCCAAAGCAGCACGACTTCGTCGGTGAGAAGGGGCATCGCTCCGTTGACGCGATGGCTCCAGATCGTAAGGCCCGCGAAAACAACGATCGCGAATGCGGCCAGCGCGAGGCTCTCGGCGGCGCGCCGCACTAGGGCGACCTCAGTCTCATGGATTCGCGGTGGAACGCGCCGACGGCAGCGGCCGCGCGGAGGCATCGCGCCGGATCACGACGGAGTTGGTGTGTTTCCACCAGGTGAACCAGCGCGGCCGGAACACCACGGGCGGCTCGTAGTCGGAAGCGCCGTCCGCCGGAAGCGGCGCCGACTCGGCGTCGTAGAGAACGATCGCGGCGGGCCGCGCCGTCGTCAGAAACGACTCGAGGTCCGACATCGCCACCCGATCGACCCAGTAGGCGGGCCGGCCCGTCGAACGTTGGAGACGAAGCACGAGTTCCCTGGCTTGCGCGTATCGCGCGGCGCCGAGCCGCTCCTCCGCGTTGATCCACGCGAGATTCCAGAACGGGGGCGCATTCGTGGCGACGAGCGGCGGCAGGCCACGTTCGCCGCCGGCGAGTAGGACGGCGCTGCCGTCCGCAACGCGCGACTCGACGAGCGCCAGCGACTGTAGCCGCGTGTCGGCGTTCGTTGCGCCGGCGATCACCCGCGACGCGAGCGGCTGCGCGGTCGGCAGGAATGCGACGAGCGCGAGCAGCCACACCGGGCGCCGCAACGATTCGGCGGCGCGGACGATGCCGAAAGCCGAAAAGAGCGCGAGCACGGGCATGGCTGGCATCAGGTATCGAGGTGTCGCCGTTTGCGAGACGAACACGACCGCGAGGTAGAGCGCCGCGAAGAGGAGCGCCGGAAGCCACGCGCGATCTCGCCGGCGCAGAAGAGAAACGACGCCGAACACGGCCGCGGCGAGAAACCCCGCGCCGAACGACGACACCGCGAGCGCCTCCGGGTAGAGAACATATCCCGGGCGCGCGAAATCCCCGGACGGCGCTTGAATGTGATCGGCGACGCGCAACGCATCGCGGACAATCTTCGCCGGACTGAGCAAGATATACGGAGTCGAGGCAAGCAGGATCGCGGTAATGATGAGGCCGAATCCCACGAAGCGACTCACGCCGCGCAGGTGCTCGCGAGACGGCGCGCGCCACGAGGCGCGAAACGCCACGAGCGCGACGATCGGGACAAGCAGGACGCCCGTCCACTTCGTCGCGACCGCGAGCCCGACGAATATCACCGCCGCGAGTGCGCCGCGGCCGGTTTCGCGGAAGCGCATCGCCATGAGGACCGCGAGCATCGACCACACCGCCAGCGGGACGTCGACCTTTGCGTAGCGCGAGTACTCCGCGAAGAGGGGCGTCAGCGCGAGGATCATCGCCGGCAACCAGGCGTGGCGCTCACCGATGAGGCGGCGGCCGATCGCGGCGACGACGACGACGAGCGCAACTCCGGCGAGAAGGGCGAGCGCGCGGCCCGTGAGGTAGAACGGCGTCGGGTGCGCCGCAAGCTCCGCGAGCATGAGCGGACCGGTGTCGGAGCCGGCTGGGAGCGTGCGCGACAGAAACAGCGCGAGCGGTTGGAGCGCCGCGCGCAGGGTGTAGACGAAGAGCATCGGGTAGCGCACATCGATCGGGCGCCAATCGCCCGAGAACGTGACGGCGGCGCTCTCGACGACGAGACGCTCGTCGCGATCGGTGATTCGCCACGGCAGTCCGAACGTGATTCCCGAGAGGCCGAGCGCAAGAACAACGAGCGGCGGGCCAAACCATCGTGCGAGATGCCACCCATCGCGTCGAACCGAATCGGCCACGCTCTCCTCCACAAAAAGAGACGCCCCGGGCCGCGCGCGACCCGGGGCGTCCTGCTATAGGCGAGACGCTAAGCGCCGCGCCGTTACTTCACGACGATGAGCTTCTGCGTCTTCTCTTCCGTGCCGGCCTTCAGGAGCGCGAAGTAGACGCCGTTGGCGATGCCGGTCGTCTGCCACCGCACCTCGCGAACGATTCCGTCCGCCGCGTGCTCGGCAACGTTGGTCACCAAGCGACCCTGCACGTCGAAGACCTTCAGGCTGAGCGTCTCGCCTGGACGGCGCGCCGCGTAGCGCAGAAGCGTTTCGTTGGTGAGCGGGTTCGGCGCGGGCGCATCGAAGAGGAGCGCGCTCGGGCTGCCGAGCGGTATGCCCGTCCCCTCGGATCCGGCGTCGGTGATATCGACTTCCCACATGCCGCGGCCGTGCGTGCCGGCGCGCAGCTTGCGGCTCGTGTTGTGAATTTCGAGGTCGGCAACGACAGCGTTCGGGAACCCGACTTCGAACGGGTTCCAGTTCACGCCGCCATTCGACGAATGCCATACGCCGACGTCCGTGCCGATGAACCAATTGGCCGGCGCGATCGGATCGATCGCCATCGTGTTGACGGGCTGCGACGGGAAATCGCCCGTCACGTCTTCCCACGTCGCGCCCAAATCGGTCGAGCGGACGATGTGCGCATTGCCAGCGGCGTATCCACCGAACGTCGAGTACACGGTGTTTGCATCGACCGGGTCCCCGAGGATCTTCGTACCGCTGCCGATCGGCAATCCGAACGGGCTCGCGCTGTTCCACGTCGCGCCGTCGTCCGTCGACAGACGGCACCCGCTCACTTGAAGACTCCAAACGATGTCGCCGTTGACTGGGCTGATCCCAATCGACGACGCGCCAATCGAATCGACATTGACCCAGCTTGCGCCGTTCGTGCAGCGGTAGAGACCCCTGCCGACGCCGCCTGTGGTGCCGTTGGCGGAGGTATACAGGTGGTTGCCGTCCTGCGCATCGATCTCGACCGGTGTAACCCAATCGCCCGCGCCGATGATGCCGCTGTTGAAGTCGGACCAGCTTGAGCCTCCGTTGACGCTCTTACGGTGGTCGCCGGACTGAATCTCCCCGTAGACGGTCGTGGCAATCGTCGGGTGGCCGTTGCAAACCATTCCGTCAGCGCCCAAGCCGTTGAGCCACGTCGTGCTGTTGACCCAGCGATCGGTGCCGTTGTCCTGCGTTCCGCCCCACGCCCGGAACTGATCCGACTGCGAGACGCAGATGTCGTAGAACTGGTACGTCGTCAGGCCCGCGTTGCGATCGAAGAACGTCGTGCCATCGTCCGTCGACTCGTAGATGCCACCGTCGGAGCCGACCCACAGCGCGTTGGCATCGCCCGGCTTGTAGACGGCCGCGTGGTGATCGACGTGCACGCTGCCGCCGATCGTCGTGAAGGACGTGCCGCCGTTGTTGGAGCGGAAGAGCGGGGTTGCACCGAGAATGACTCGCTCCGCGTTGTTGGGGTCGGCGACGAGCGTGTTGTTGTACCACGCCTGCGCGCCGTAGCCCTGACCGGAGAGCGTGCTGTTGCGCAGCGTCCACGACGTGCCGCCATTGGTCGTGCGGTAGAGGCCGAGGAAGTTGCCCGAAATGTCCGCGAGGTGCAGGTAGATGTACTGGGAGTTGGCCGGCGTGATCGCGATCTTGCCGCGGCCCCACGTCAGCGGATCCGGGAGCCCCTGCGCCATACCGCCGGCGACGCTCCACGTCACACCGCCGTCGAGCGACTTGCGGACACGGTTGCCCGCGGCACCGTCGCCGCTGCGCAGCGCGTAGACCGAGTCGTTGCTCGTGCTCACCCAATCGATGTCGGTCCAGCTTCCGGGCTGGCTCGTGACCGCCCACGTCGCACCTTGATCGGTGGAGCGCCAAAGGCTGTCTTGGCCCGCCGCGAGCGCCACCGTGCCAGCGGCGTTGAACTCGATCGCGTTGAAGCCCTGGCCGCTCGCGATCCCGTACACAACGGTCGTCGGACTCCAGGTGAGGCCAGCGTCCGTCGAGCGAAGAATCCCGACGCCGCCGACGCGGTCGATGTTGTTGGTCGGTTCGCCGGTGCCGATCAGGATGATGTTCGGATCGCTCGGGCAGACCGCGACGGCCCCGACGGCCAGCGTCGGCAGCTCGTCATCGAGCGGGAACCACGCAAGCCCGGAGTTCGTGCTCTTCCAGAGGCCTCCGCTCGCGGCGCCCGCGTAGATGATCGTCGTGTTCGTCGGATCGAAGTCGATGTCGAGCATGCGGCCGGCGAAGTTCACGGGACCGAGCGAGAACCACGTCGCCGTCGCGTTCTTGCTCGCGAAGGCTTCGCGCTGGCGCTTCACGAGGAACGCATCCCAACGCGCGCCCGCCGGGATGTCTTCGCCGTTGACCATTCGCTGCTCATTGAACCACTTCGCGCGGTTGTACGGCTTCCATCCGCTCGATGGTGTGGTCTTCAGTTCGGGATTGGCGTCGAAGTACGCTCCCATACGGTCGGCCCACTCCTTGAACTCGAAGGTCGGCTGGGCGGACTGCGCCGCGGCAATCCCTGCGACAACAAGAAGGCAGAAGCACGTGAGCAGCACGCCGGCAACCCAGCGCGCGGACGCCCTTCCTGGTCGAACATCGTGAGCAGCGGTCATCGGTTGGTCTCCTCAGTGCGGGGCGCATGATGATTGCCTGACGCCGGGACAACGGGGATGACGCGGCGCCGGTAGGATGTTCAGCCGCGCCAGCTTACCACAGTGTCCCCGGTGGCCGCGACCGTTTTTTCAGGACGAGGGCGCCGGCGGCACGAGTCCGAGCTCAATTTCGTGTGCCAGGAGCGCCGCGACGATCATTCGGATGTGCGCATCGAGCCCGCAGCCGAGCGCGTCGACGCCAAGATTGATCTCGTTTCGATCAACTTTGGCGGCGAACGAGGGACTCTTCAGTTTTTTGATTACCGACTTCGGTTCGAGACCGCGAAGTCTCTCCGGGCGGATGAGCGCGCACGCATGGACAAAACCCGTGATCTCGTCGCAGGCGAGGAGCGCCTTGTCGAGAAGCGATCGCGCCGGGTGCCCCCAAATCGTGTAGTGCGCACTGATGGCGTACGCGATCTCCTCCTCGCCGCGTTCGCGCAGGAGCGCGACAATGCGATTCGGATGCTCCTCGGGCCACGCTTCGTAGTCGGCGTCGTGGAGCAGGCCGGTGATCCCGAAGAGTTCCTCGTCGCCGCCGTGTTCGCGGGCAGCGGCGCGCATCGCGATCTCGACCATGCGCGCGTGGGCACGCAGCGCGGGAGTCTTCGTCCAATCGTGCAGAAGTTCGAGTGCATCGGCGCGTGTGAGGCTACTCATGGGGCGCGACGATACCACGCGCCGCGTGCGCCGTGCGAGTCGAGTGGACACCGCGCCGCCGGCCGCTGTAGTCTCGGCGCGCTTCCCCCCCGTACGACCCGCGACGCACACCTTGGGAGGGCACGATGCCTCATCGAATCCGTCGATTCGCAGTTTCACCCCGCGCGGGCGTGGCGATCGCCGTCGCTCTTGCGGCCGCCGGTGTGGTCACCGCCGCGTTGTCACTCGGCATGCCGGCGAGCGCCAACGCGTCGGGCGCGATCCTCATGCCGGAGGATGTCGCGAATCTCGACGAGGTGAGCGACCCGCGCGTATCGCCGGACGGACGTTTTGTGGTCTACACGCAGAAGATTGCGCGCGCGCCGGACGAAGAGCGCGGCAAGAGCTACTCGATGATCTGGATCGTTCCCGCCGCGGGCGGCGAACCGGTGGCGTACACGGCGCGAGACGGTCGCGCGAGCAATCCTCAGTGGTCCCCCGACGGACGGTTCGTGGCGTTCCTCGACAAACGGGGCGCGGGCGGAGCGTCGAAGGGCGACGACGCCAAATCGCAGATCTTCGTGATGCCGGTCGACGGCGGCGAAGCGCGCGCCGTCACGAAAGAAGACGAGGGCGTCAGTGAGTTCGCGTGGGGTGCGAGCGCGTCCGTGATGTTCTACACGGCGAAGGACGCCAAGACGAAGGAGAAGAAAGAGGCGGAGAGGCTCGGACGCGATTGGGAGGTTGCCGGGCGCGATCACCGGCAGACGCGGCTCTATCGGCTCGATGTCGCGGGCGGCGAGGCGCGTGCATTGACCGACACGACCATCACCGTGCGCGCAATCGCGGTTTCGCCTGACGGAAAGCGCGTCGCGGCGCTCGCCGCCGACACACCGACCGTCGACGCCTCGTACATGTTCCAGCGCCTCGTCAACATCGATGCCGAGAGTGGGAGTGTCGCGCTCGTCTGGGACATGCCGGGGAAGGCCGCGCGGCCGCGCTGGTCGCGAGACGGCCGCTCGATCGCCTGCCTCGCCGGAATCGATGCGAGCGACTCGTACGCGGGGAGCATCTTCGTTGTGCCCGCGACGGGCGGCGGCGCGATCAACCTCATGCCGGGGGCCGCGAGCACCGCAACGTGGTTCGATTGGGATAACGCCGGATCGATCGTCGCGCTCTCGATTCGCGGCACGCAAACCGTCGTGGAGCGACTCGCGCGCGACGGGCGCGTCCTCGAGACGATTTCGCTCGACGGTCCGGTCTCGCTCTCCGCGGACATCGGAAGCGGCGCGGGGCCGTTCGTCACGGCGGCGTCGACGCCGCTCCACCCCGCCGAGATTTTCGTGCACCCGCTCGGCGACGGACCGTGGACACGGCTGACGCGCAGCTACCCCGCTCTCGAAGGCATCGCGCTCGGCAGGCAGGAAGTGATCACGTGGCAGGCGCGCGACGGCATGACCATCGAGGGCATTCTCGTCTATCCGGTGAGTTACGCGCCGGGCAAACGCTATCCGCTCGTCGTCGGCGTACACGGCGGACCGGAAGTCGCCATGCTCGACGGCTGGTACACCGACCCGACGTATCCCTCGCAACTCTTCGCAAGCCGCGGCGCGGTTTTTCTGCTGCCGAACTATCGCGGAAGCATCGGGCGCGGCGTCGCCTTTACGAAGGGCGACTTCGGCGATCCCGCGGGCGCCGAGTTCCAAGACGTCCTCGACGGTATCGACGCGTTGGCCGCGCAAGGGCTCGTCGACCCGGAACGCGTCGGCATTATCGGCCGCTCTTACGGCGGGTACATGTCGGCGTGGGCCGCGACGAAAGAGAGCGCGCGCTTCAAAGCAGCCGTCGTCAACTACGGCGTCGCGAACATGTGGAGCGCGTGGGCGTGCGGCGACATTCCGAGCGAACACGAACTTGTTCACTGGGGATGGTTCCCGGTCGATCGCCCGCTCATTGCGTTCGATCGCTCGCCGGTGTCGCACGTGCGCAACGGCCGCACGCCGACGCTCATCATGCACGGCGCCTCGGACAAACGCGTGCATCCGACGCAATCGCTCGAGCTCTACGAGGGGCTCAAACTGCAGAAGGGATTGCCAGTCGAGTTCGTCATGTTTCCGCGCGAGGAACACGGCTACGTCGAAGCGCCTCACCGGCTCGAGGCGTGCCGCCGCGCCGTCGATTGGATGACGAAGTATCTTGCGCTCGACGCCCCGCCGGCGGCGGCGAACGCAAGAGGGTCGAAGGGCGCCGGAACGGCCGAACGCGAATCCGCGCATCACGCGCATTGAGGAGCCAATCGATGGTCACGAGAACCGACACGACGGGAACGAAACGAGCGATTCGGATCGGTCGCGCAGTTGGATTCGCAGCGGTCGCCGCGGCGTTCGTGGCGACGGCGTGCGGGGGTGAGCCCGCAAAGGACGCAAAACCGGCGGTGGCCGCGGACGCGGCCGCAAGCGTGAAGAGCGCCCCGCCGAGCGCAACGCCTCACACCGGCGCGCTCTCCGAGGAGGCGTTCAAGGCGCTTCATGAATTGAAGGAGGGGGTTGCCCCCGCGACACGCGGCACGATGATCGAGATCGTGGGAAGCCGCGCGTACCTGAGCCTCCCCGCGGACGCGAAGCCGCCGTTGGCCGGCGTCATCGTGATTCAGGAATGGTGGGGACTCAACGAGCACGTCAAACATTGGGCGGACCGGATCAGCGCGGAAGGGTACGCGGCGATCGCGGTCGATCTTTACGGCGGACGCGTCGCGACGACGCCCGATTCCGCAATGGCGTACATGAAGAGCGTCGACGACACGCGCGCGCTCGAGATACTGCAGGCGGCGCACGCGTTCCTGGCGAACGATTCGCGGGTGCAGGCGAAGAAGACCGCGTCGATCGGCTGGTGCTTCGGCGGCGCGTGGTCGCTGCGGCTCGCGCTCGCGGCGCCCGATCTCGATGGCGCGGTGATGTACTACGGGCATCCGATCACCGATCCCGCGGAGCTGAAGAAGATCCACGCGCCGGTCTTCGGCGTGTTCGGAACGCTCGACCAGTCGATTCCGCCAGCGACCGTCGCCGAGTTCGAGAAGGGACTCGCGGAGGCTGGAGTGCCGCACGAAATCCACAGCTACGAGGCGTTGCATGCGTTCGCGAATCCGTCGAATCCGCGTTACGACACGAAGGCGGCCGCCGACGCGTGGGCGAAGGTCTCGAAGTTCTTGCGATCGCGGCTGAGTAGCTAACGGCGCGCGTCGGCGCGGGCGCGCGCGTTAGCGAGCGCCGGGCCCGGTGCGGCGCGCGGCGCGAATCGCGTCGAGCGACGCGGGCGCATCGAACGCACGCAACTGCGCCGCGCGATGGGCGTCGACGCTCCAGTCGACGCGGCGCGCATCGTCGAGGATTTGCTTCAGCGACGCGACGAGTTCTCGCGGGCGCGCGGCGGTTCGCGCGGCGAACGCGTGGACGTGCGGCAACAGGTCCGCGTCGGGAACAACGCGCGAAACAAGACCCTGCGCGCGCGCCTCCTCCGCACTAACGAATCGAGCCTCGAGGAACATTTCGAGCGAGCGATCGTAGCCGACGGCAAGTGGCAGTAGCGCGAGCGCGGTAGCGTCGGGAAGAATCCCGAGGCGAAGAAACGGCGCGCCGAACGTAGCGCTCTCCGCGGCGAATCGAAGGTCGCACGCGAGCGCCACGTCCAGCCCGGCCCCGCCGCACGGTCCGTTGACCGCCGCGATCGCAATCTGTGGCAGAGCGCGCAGCGCGCGCGTAAGCGAGAGCTGTCCGTCGAGAATCCGCGCGAAGCCCGCCGTGTCGCCCGCCTCGCGCAACTCGAGCAGCCGATCGAGGTCGCCGCCCGAGCAGAACGCGCGCCCGGCGCCCGTCACAACGACGACGTGCACATCCTCGCGTGCGCTCGCGTGCGCGAGCGCTGCAAGAAACTCCTCGCGGCAGTGTTCTGTCAGCGCATTGAGGCGTTCTGGGCGGTTGAAGCGAAGCGTCGCGACCGGCGGCGCGATCTCGACGAGCACGCGCGGCGCACTCGCGGGCGCGCCGCCGCCGTCTACCATCGCGAACAACCGAGCGTCACTTCAAATTGATCCAGACGCTCTTCGACTGCGAATAGAACTCGAACGCCTCGAGCCCCGACTCGCGCCCGAATCCCGACGCCTTGCTCCCGCCGTACGGCGACGCAGCGTCGTAGTGGTTGTAGCCGTTCACCCAAACAGTTCCGGCTTGAAGCCGCGCGGCCAATCGGTGCGCGCGCTTCACGTCGCTCGTCCAGATCCCTGCCGCCAATCCGTACGGGCTCGCGTTCGCGGCGCGCGCGACGTCTTCCTCGTTGTCGAAGTCGAGCACGGAAAGCACGGGGCCGAAGATTTCCTCGCGCGCGATCGTCATCTCACTCGTGACGCCGTCGAAGATCGTCGGGTTCATGTAGTAGCCCGCGCGATCGGGGCGGTCGCCCCCCGCGACGAGCCGCGCGCCCTCGCGCTTCCCCGTCTCCACGTACCCCATCACCTTCTCGAGCTGGTTCGCGGAGATGAGAGGGCCCAGGCGTGTCTTCGCGTCGAACGGATCGCCCGGCGCGAGTTTCTTCGTGCGATCGACGATGCGTCCGACGAGATCGTCGTGAATCGTCTTTTCGACGAAGAGGCGCGATCCCGCGGTGCAGACCTCGCCCTTGTTGTAGAAGATCGCGGCCATCGCGTACTTCGCCGCCGTGTCGAGATCGGCGTCGGCGAAAATAATGTTGGGCGATTTCCCGCCGAGTTCGAGATGAAGGCGCTTGACGGTTTCCGCTGCGTCGCGCATCACCATCTTGCCGGTTTCGGTGGAGCCGGTAAGCGACACGCCCGCGATACCCGGGTGCGCGACGATCGCCGCGCCCGCGGTGCGGCCGTGTCCGGAGACGACATTGAGCACGCCGGACGGAAGCCCGGCTTCGAGCGCGAGTTCACCGAGCCGAAGCGCCGTGAGCGGCGATTCGGTCGCGGGCTTGAGCACGACGGCATTGCCAGCCGCGAGCGCCGCGGCGACCTTTCGCGCGCCGATCAAGAGCGGAAAGTTCCACGGAACGATGAGACCGACCACACCAATCGGCTCGCGCACCGTGTAGTGGAAGAACGGCCCCTTCACCGGAATCGTGCGTCCTTCGAGCGCGAGCGCGGCGCCGGCGTAGTAGTAGAACAAATCGGCGCTCATCGGCACGTCGACCGCGCGCGACTCCGCGAGCGGCTTTCCGGTGTCGAGCGTTTCGAGCCGCGCCATCTCGTCGGCGTGCGCCATCACCGCGTCGCCGATCTTGCGCAGGATCTGCGCGCGATCCGCGACGCTCATCTGCCCCCACGGGCCGGCGAGCGCGCACTCAGCAGCGCCCACCGCGCGGCGAACATCCTCCGCGTCGCCCTCAGGAATCCGCGCGATCTCCGTCCCGTCGCCGGGATAGATGTCCGCGTACGTCTTCCCGCTCGCGGCGGCAACGACTTCGCCGCCGATCACGAGCCCCTTCACCGCCACCGTCGTGTCGGTCGCCATCGCGGCCTACGCTCCCTTGAACTTCGGCGTTCTCTTCTCGACGTACGCCATGAGCCCTTCCTTCGCGTCTTCGCTCTGGAAGAGTTGCTGCTGCATCTCGCGCTCGAGCGCGAGCCCCGCCTCGAGCGGCAGATCGCAGCCGGACATGACCGAGCGCTTGATCCGCCCGACCGCCTTCGACGCCTTCGCGGGCGGCACGAATTTCTTCGCGTAGCTCATGATCTCGTCCATGAAGTTTTGGTTCTCGAAGATCTCCGTGACGAGACCGACCTCGAGCGCCTCTTCGTAGGTGAGCAAGCGGCCGGTGATCATAAGTTCGATCGAACGGCTCTTGCCGAGCAGGCGGCCGAGGCGCTGCGTGCCGCCCGTCCCGGGAAGAACGCCGAGCGTGATTTCAGGCAACCCGATCTTGCCGGAGTCCTTGCGCGCGATGCGCAGATCCGCGGCGAGCGCGATCTCGAGGCCGCCGCCGACCGTGTGTCCGTTGAGCGCGGCGATGACGAGCTTCGGCGTGTGCTCGAGGCGCAGAAGCGTCTCGTTCGCGTGGAGGCAGAAGTAGTACTTGAACGTCGGATCGACGGTCGAGAGCATCTTGATGTTCGCGCCGGCCGAGAAGAACTTGTCGCCCTTGCCGGTGATGACGATCACGTGACACGACGGCTCCATGCGCGCGGAGAGAATCGCCTCGTCGAGCTGCTTCATCATTTCGTAGGTGTACGTATTCGCGGGCGGATCGTTCAATTCGACGAGCGCGATCCCCTCTTCAATGCGGAAATCGACCAAGCGGTCTGCCATCGACGTTCTCCTTTTGGCGTGTGGAGCTTTCGTTGCCGGTGTTTGAACTCTGACGAGGATGTTATTCGTGTTGTGGCGCCCGCGAATGCTTCGACAGGCTAGCGAGAAAAGCGCGCGGACCTCGATCGAACTTCAGCGCGCAGAGTATCTTCGGCGCCCGAGTGTGTCAAGACGCGGTGCGCGATTGGGATTCGCGCGAGAGCCCCAGAAGCGAGAGGTAGACCGCCGCCGTATCGTCCGCGATGCGATTCCAGTTGTACTGCGCGGCGACGAACGCGCGGCCCAGATCGCGCAGGCGCTCCGCCTCCTCGGGGTTGTCGATGAGGAACGCGAGCTTATCGCGCAGGTCCGCCGAACTGCCGCGATGAAACGTAAGGCCGCGCGGCGGCAGGCTGGAATCGATCAGGATCTCCTCGTTCTCGGGAATGTCGGAGGCGAGCACGGCGCCGCGCAGCGAGAGAGCCTCGAGCAGCGAGAGCGAAAGGCCCTCGATATCCGACGGCAGCGTGTAGATATACGCGTTCGAGTAGAGCTCCGTCAGAACGTCGCCGTGAACGTAGCCCGTAAAAAGAATGCGCGGGTCGTGCGCGCCGGCTTCGTGAAGGCGCGCGACATACTCGTCCGAGTGGCTGGAGCCTCCCGCGATCACGAGCCGCATTTCGGTGCGCAGCCCGCGGAACGCGTCGATCAGGTAGTGGCAGCCCTTCTCGGGAACGAGACGCCCAACGAAGAGCACGTAGTCGCGGCCTTGCAATCCGAAGCGGCGCGAAATCTGCCGCGGCGGAAGCGGTTGCCGAAGCGTGAGTCCGTTCGGAATGTACGCGACGCTGCGTGCGTGGCGTTCGAGGTAGTGCCGCTCGAGCTCGCGCGAAACCACGATCGTCTTGTCCGGGAACTTCGCCGACGCGTATTCGCCGAATCGAAGAAAGGCCGACGCCGACCGCCCCCACTTCTCGCGCTTCCAATCGAGCCCATGCACCGTCACGACCGACTTCACGCCAAGCAGCCGCGGCAGGAACGAGAGAGTCGACGGACCCATCGCGTGGTAGTGAATGATGTCCACACCGGAAAAGAGCGCGTGAATCGTCGAGAGAAACGTGTGCGTGATGGCGTCGAGGTGCTTCGTGTAGAGCGTCGGCAGCGTCACGAGTTCGACGCCATGGTATTCGCCGCTCACGTTCGAGTAGTACGGGCGGCAGTAGACGCGCACGGAAAAACCGCGCGTCACGAGGCAACTCGTCAGCTCCGCGACGTGGCGCTCGATGCCGCCGAACGTCGCGGGAATCCCCTTCGAACCGACGACGGCGATGCGCGCGCGATCGAGGCGGGCCGTACGATCGACGCTCCCATACAGCTCGAAGAGGATGTCGTAACGATTCGCGCCCTCGAGGAACGCGATCTCGCTCACCATGAAATGGCTCGCCGTCATCTGGAAATGCGCTGGGAGCATGCGCAGCTTGACGTGCCGCTTCCGGCACGACTCGAGAAGCTCGAGAAGTTGGCCGACCTCCTCGGGCCGGAGCGCGACGAAGACCTCGTCGATGCGCCGCTCTTCGAGGATGCGCTCGATCTCGCTCGTCTCGTCGAACTCGGTCACGGGCGCCTCGCTCGCGTCGACATCGGACGGCAGCGAACTTGCCGGCGCGCTCCCCGCGCGCGCCACCGCGATCCCCTCGAGGCGCACGCCGAACCACGGATTTAGCCGAAGCCGCTCGGCGATCTCACGCGCGCCATCCACGGTTCCGACGATGAGGAGCCGTCGCACGAGTTTGCCGCGGCGGAAAAGCCATCCCTGCAGACTCCCGAAGAAGAGCCGCCCCGCCGTAGTCGAGACGAGCCCCGCGAGCCAAAAGAAAAAGAGCGTCGGGCGCGAAAAGTGAAAGTTCCATTCCGACGGGGCGAGGCCCTTCGTTAAGAAGATGATGAAGATGGAGCCGATCGCGACGAAGCCGAGTGCGCGCCCCTGCGCGGGGATCACATCCGACATGCGGAATCGCTGCGGGAGCCGGTAGGTCCGCAGGATGTGCGCAGCGATGAGGTACAAACCGTTCGTGACGAGAAGCAGCGTGAAGTACGGCGTCGAGATCCGATGGAGAAAGTACTCGTCCATCCACTTGTGGTAGCGCAGGAAAAGAACCGCAGTGTACGAAAGATTGAGGATGAGGAGATCGAGGCCTAGCAGGAGAAAAAAGAGGAGTCCTTTTCCTCTCACGGCGCGAAACTCCCCCAGCGGATTGCGCGAGCGCGATGCTCTAGCGAAGAACAGGCATGCCCGCGTGCGCCGCGAGCTTCTTTCCGAGAATCCACGGTACCGGAACGAGAGGGTTTTTCTTGAGGTACGAGCTTGCGGTACACACCATCCAACACTGCTTGCACTGCGTCACCTCGCCGCGAACGCTCTGGGCCTCCTGCGATTTCCAGATCTCTTCGAACGTCGACTCGCGGAGGTTGCCGACCTTGCGGTCGAGCACATTGCACGGGTAGATGTTGGCATCGTGGTCGAGGTAAAAGAATCCGGAGAGCGCGTCGCATTCGATCGGCCGTTCGCCGGTCTCCGAGAACTCGAGCAGCCCGCGCTCGAAAAACGCGCGATACCAGCGCTTCGGATTCCACGTGGCCAGTTCGCGTGAAACGAGGCGTTCGAACTGCGCTCTCTTCGCGGCGCCGTTCTCGATGCCGTTATTGTTCGACGTCTTGAAGTAGATGCCCGAGTTCTGCGCGACCGCGATCGAAAACTCCACGCCCTTCTCGCGCGTCAAATCGTAGACCTGCTCCACGTGCTCGACGTTCTGGTTCGTCATCGTAAACGCGAGGCCGAGGTCCTTCACACCGTGACGCTTCAGAATGTCGAGCGACTCCATGCACTTCTCGAACGCTCCTTCGGAGCCGCGAATCTGCGCGTGCATGTCCGACAGGCCGTCGATCGAGATTCGCACGCCGATATCCGGCTTGATCTTCACGATCTCGCGGATGTGCTTCTCGACGGAGTTCGGAATCATTCCGTTCGACGAGATCACGATACGCGGTGCACAGCGATCTTGGATGGCGCGGACGAGCTCGGGCAGGTTGCTCGCCATGAACGGCTCGCCGCCCGTGATGTTCACGTTGACCAGCGAAGTCGGGAGGCGCTTGAGCGTTTCCGGATCGAGTGTCCGGACGCGGGTCTCCTCCCAGATATTGCACATGACGCAGCGCGCGTTGCAGACACTGATGACGGAGACGAGTGCGTGACTCGGGAGCATCGACCCTTTCCATTGCTGTGGGCGCGTGGAAGCAGACCTTGAAGGGCGAAACGAGGCCCATAGTAGCAGTTTCGGCCAACGCGGACAACGACTGTAGCCCTCAGAGTGTTCGACCGCGTTCTGCCGACCTGTTAGACTTCCGCGGCCGATCCATGCCAAACATTCGCGATATCCTTCCCGCCGCGCTTCGCACCCACCGAACCGTTCTGCTCCTCATCGTTATCGCCGCGACGGCATACAAGATCGCGGCGTTCGAGCGCTCGCCTCGGTTCGATCCACTCGACGAGACCTGCCAGTATTGGACGGAGTCGGCGTTTCACTACCGGCACGCGCGGATGGTCGCCGACGGCGGCGCGATCCCCGCCCTCGACAGAGCGGTGCAGTTCCCCGAGGGCGTCGAGACCTACAAACACCTGACGATCGGAATGGAATACCCGCCCGGGTTGCTCTATCGAGCCGTGCACCTCGTCGCGCCCGGAATTCCGTTTCATCGCTGGCTCGTGTGGTTCATCTGCGCGTTCTCGAGCCTCTCGATCGTTGCCGCGTTCCTCGCCGCGCGCGCGGCGTGGGGGTCCGAAACCGCGGGCATCGTCGCAAGCGCCGCATACGCGTTGTCGCCCTTCTCGTTCAATCGCCTCGTCGGCAATTACGGCCGCGAAGACTTCGCGCTCCCGATCCTGTTTCTCTCGTTTGCCGCGTTCGCGATATCGCTTCGCGGGGGCGAGTCCCGGCGACGGAACGGGCTTCTCGCCGCCGCGCTCCTCGTCGTGGGTCTTGCCGTGTGGCACGTCAGCCGATTTCACGCGCTCTTCTTTTTCGCGCTCCTCGCGCCGGTGGCCCTGTTTCTCATCGAGGACCGCACGGCGCTCGCGAAAACACTGCGCGCGTTCGTCGTCTTTCTCGCCATCGCGGGAGTCTTGCTCCCGCCTCTTCGAGAGAAGGTGTTTCTCCTCTCTCCCGCGTTCATCGCGGCGCTCGCGCTCCTCGTTACAGTCGAGGTCGCGCGCGCTCGCGCGCTGTCGGGGCGCCGAGCGCTGTTACTCTTCGCAGCGATCTTTATCCCCGCCGCGATCATCGCGGGACTCGTCTCGCCGGCGGAGAAGGAGTACTCGCACGTGACCGGGCTCGCGGTGGAAAAGCTGCGCCACCTCGGAAAGAAACCGGCCGACCCCGCGCAACTCCCTTACGACGCTCGCGTTCTCTGGGTGGAGGCGTTCGAGAGCCCGCAGGCTGCGAGCATGCTGATTCCGCTCTCGACGCTCGCGCTCTGGGCGCCGGTCGCACTCGCGCTCGGCATCGCACGCGCCGCGCGGGGCCGGCTCGGCGCCGCGCAGGCACTCGCGCTTCTCCTCGCGCTCGCCTACGTCGCGCAGTACTTCTTTCTTGAACGTTTCTCGCCGTTCTTCATCTTCTTTCTCGCGCTCGTATTGCCCGTTCTCTTGACGGTTCGCCCTGCGATGCGCCGCGCGATCGTGATTGCCCTCATCGCGTGCGGCGCGTACGAGACTTGGTACGACATCCGCTTCGACCGCCCGAATCCGTGGCGAACGTTCGTGCTCGCGCAGTTTCCTCCCAAGGCGTCCGAGCAGATCCCCAACTACGGCAACAACGAGCGAATCGTGCGCTGGGTTCGTCGCCACACCGCGAAGGACGCAGTGATACTCACTTGGTATCCGACGGGTCCGATGATCGCGGCGTACACGAGCCGCACGATCAATCTCCACTCGAAGTTCGAGTCGTCGGTGCTGAGAAACAAGGAGCGCCGCATGATCGAGGCTCTGTACTCGAGCGAGGCGGAGTTCTACGCGCTGTGCCGCGACTTCGGTTCGGACTACTTCCTCTATCAGGCGAATCTCTTGCTCGACGCGAGCACGTCGTCGTCGCGCTATATGGCCGACCGCCTCGACCTTCCGACGACGACAGCGGCGTACCGTTTCCACTTTCAGCCTGACGCACTGAGGCACTTCACGCTCGTCTACCAAGACTCTTTCTACCGGCTCTATAGAGTGCATGCCGAAGGAGACATCGTCGTGCCGCCGCATCCCGTGCCGTACGAAGAGATGTTCGACCCCGCACTCGTCGGAGCGCCGGGAGCGGAGTTCGACGACCGGCAGACGGCGCCGCTCTTGGCGCGCTTCACGTCGAGGCTCGTGACGATGAAACAAGCCTCGGACACGTACCGGCGTGCGGGGAAGCGCCCCGCGGAGCGAGCCCAGGTCGAGAGCCTCGCTCGCGAGGTGCTGCGCCTCTCCCCCGATTGTTCCGATGCGCTCGCGCAGCTTGCGCTGATCGCCTCAGACACGAATCGGCCCGAGGAAGCGCGCTTTCTGCTGTCGCGCGCGTTGACAACGCATCCGGAGGCGCCGGAGTTGCACATGATCCGCGGCGTTCTCCTGGAGCGTGAGGGCCGCACCGGCGACGCGCGCGCCGCTTACGAGGATGCCCTCGCGATCGCGCCGGGTTTCGCGCCCGCTCGCGAGCGCCTCGAGAACGCGAGACGACTTCGTCGCTAGCGCCGCAAACTAAATGCCAGATACTGCAATTCGGCATTGCATATCACATGTCGCCCTGGTAGACTGACGCCCGTCTCGAAGTTATCGATCTGCACGAGAGACAGGTAAAGAGATCAGCCCACGTAGCCGCGCAGGAGGGAGCCTTGAGCGCTTCCTCCAGCCGGTCCGCTCTCGAAGGCGCCCCGGCGTGGAGGCCCAAGGTACGGGCCTAAAGTCGGGAGAACGCATGATTCACCGCCGCCTTGTCGCAGTGCTCTTCACAGCGCTCATCCTTCTACCGAGCGCGGCTTCCGCTCAACACTTCGGAAAGAACAAGCTCCGAGCGCGAACGCATTCCTGGTCCGTTCTGACCACGGAACACTTCGACATCCATTTCTACGACAGCGAAAAGGATGCGGCGCTGAAGGCCGCGGAGATGGCGGAGGAGATCTATGGCGAACTCTCGGCCGTTCTCGGCCATACGATCGCGAAACGCGTCCCGGTTATCCTCTACGCGACACACTCCGACTTTCAGGAGACGAACGCGCTCTCCGGCCTGATCGACGTCGGCACCGGCGGTGTCACGGAGTTTCTCCGCCGCCGCGTCATCCTCCCCTTCACCGGCTCGTTCGGTGACTTCCACCACGTGCTGAAACACGAACTCGTTCACGCGTTCCAGATCGACATCCTCTTCGGCGGCGAAGGACGCGACCGTCTCAACCCGCTCACGTTTCGCATGCCGCTCTGGCTCATGGAAGGGATGGCCGAGCACCTCTCCGTCGAAGGGCCGGACGCGCAGACGGCAATGTGGATCTCCGACGGATGCCACACGGGAGGGCTGCCGTCGATCGAACAGATGTGGTGGGTCGCGGACATTCGCGCGTACCGGTATGGGCAGTCGCTTTGGGGCAGCATCAGCGCGGCGCGCGGCGATTCGGTGTGCGGAAACGTTCTCCGCGAAATTGTCGCGAGTCGCGATGTGAAGGTTGGCGTCGAAAAGGCGCTCGGCCTCTCGGTCGGCGATCTTTCCGACGAATGGGTCGACGCGATGCGCTGCGAGTATCTCCCGCTCGTTGCCGAGCGCGAAGAGCCGCGCAAGTTCGCGCGCCGCGTGGCGGGCGGTTCGGCGCGCGAGCGCCTCGCGCTTTCGCCGGCGATCTCGCCGGACGGCGAACGCTTCGCATACTTCTCCGATCGCGATCTGACGATGTCGCTCTTCGTCGGTGATGTCGCTACGGGAAAAACGCGACGCCTCATCGAGGGCGAAACCTCCGGCGGACTCGAGGAGCTGCGCACGTTCCATTCGTCGCTCGCGTGGAGCCCGGACGGCGCGTCGCTCGCATTCACAGCGAAGGGCGCGGGCGAGGAGGCGCTCTTGATCGTCGACGCGGAGAGCGGCCGCACGACGCGGCACGTGCTCCGCGGCATCGGCGAGGTGAGAAGCCCGGCATTCTCGCCCGATGGAACCCGCATCGCCGTCATCGGCGTCTCGGGCGGCGTATCGGATCTGTATCTATTCGAACTCGAATCGCGTCGCGTCGAACGCGTCACCAACGATCACTACGCG
The DNA here is from genome assembly GCA_046160485.1 of bacterium. GTDB lineage: Bacteria > Orphanbacterota > Orphanbacteria > JBJXGV01 > JBJXGV01 > JBJXGV01. Next base: position 276,989 of record JBJXGV010000012.1, read on the forward strand.
GAGAGATCGCCGGCATTTTCGCCCGACGGACGGTGGATCGCGTTCACAACCGACGAGCCGGAGGTCAGCGGGGCGATGTTCGGCGCGGACAGACTCGCGCTCTTGGATCTCGACTCGCGCATCACCGAACGCGTGCCGGCACTCGGATCGAAGGCTGCGTCGCCCGTGTGGGACGCGCACGGCGACAAAATCTTTTTTACCGCCGACCCGGACGGATTCTCCGACATCTTCATCTACCGCCTCGCCGATCGATCATTCGAGCGAGCGACCCACATCCTGACCGGCATCCAGGGAATACTTCCGACATCGGCGTGCCTCTCGATCTCGGCCGACGGTGAGAAGGTGCTTTTCTCGGCGCTCGAAGACGCCGCGTACGGGATCTACCTCGCCACGAACCTCGCGGATCGAGCGGTGCCGTACAGCGTGCGCACGGCCGCGACGCCGATCGTCGCGGAGACGGCGGCCGCGTTCGCCTCGGAAGACGAAGTCCTTCTGGCTTCGAACGACATGCGACCTGTCACGCCACGCGCGGAGCCGAGTCCATCGACGGATGCCGGCGAACGCGAGCCAAGCGAGAAAGTCAGCGGCTCCGCGCCCGCTGGAATCGAGTACGACCCCGACATCTACGACGAGAACACGATCTACGCGAGCACGTTCGGGTTGACGCCCGAGCCGCGCGCTCCACCGCAGATTCGGCGCTATCGCCCGCGATTCGCGCCCGAGTTCGTGCTCGGCGGCGGCGCGGTCGGCAGCGGCGGCGGCGCGGTCGGTGCGTCGCAGGTCGGCTTCTCCGATCTGCTCGGCGACCACAGAATTCGCCTCGGCCTCGGCATCTACGGATCACTCAAGAACTCCGACATCGCGGTCGCGTACGAGAACTGGACGCACACGACGGGATACGGCGTCTCGACGTTCTGGCACACGAACCGCTACCGCCGCATCGACGACCGCCTCACGATCTCCGAAGAGTCGGAACTCTACGCCGGCGCGACGTTCGAGCTCTTCCATCCCGTGTCGAAGTTCACGCGGCTCGAAGCGTCGCTTGCGCTCGGCGAAATGAACGAACTCTTTCGGACGCGCTCGTATGCGCTGACGCCGATCGAAGGAAGCGACGAGCGGCACCGCTTCGCGAGTGTCGGCGTCGCGTACGTCAACGACACGGTCGTCTGGGGAATGACGGGCCCGGTGAAGGGGCGGCGCGTTCGCTTCTCCGCCGAGCGATCGCAAGGCGACATTCAGGTGTGGACGCTGCGCGCCGACGCACGCCGTTACTGGCGCCCCGCGCATAGCCTCACGCTTGCGTCGCGCGTCGTCGCGGGCGTTCGCGACGGCCGCCTCGCCGAAAACTGGCATCTCGGAAACACGATTCTCGTGCACGGACTTCAGTACGGCGAGTTGACCGGTACGCGAATGGCCGTCGCCAACTTCGAGGCGCGCTTCCCCTTCATTCGCGCACTCGCGCTCAATTTTCCGGCGCCGATCACGTTTCGCGACATCGGCGGATCGCTCTTTCTCGACGCGGGCGCGGCCTGGACCGACGAGTTCACGAACGGCGGGACGAACGAACTCGCGGCGCGCTACGGAAATCTGCTCGGCGCTTACGGCGCGGGAATGCGCGCGAACATCGGATTCGGTGTACTGATGCTCGACCTCGCCCAACGCACGAACTTCACGACGACCTTCGGCAAGCCCCGCCTCTATACAACGCTCGGAGTCGAATTCTAGCCGCCGATTCTTTCCGCTTGTGAATCGATGCGTCGGCCTCTATTCTCCTCGCGTCCACACTATGAATAGACCATCACCCCGCCGCCCTCCGCGAAATCGGCCACCAGGCAATCGTCCCGGATCGAGACGTCATCGCTCCGGCGGCCATAAGCCGCACCGCGATCATTCCCGCGGACCGGCTGAGGCCGGGCCGGAGATTTCCCTCGAGGCGATCGATCTCAACGATTGGATTCTCGAGGTCGGCGACAAAGGCGGAGGCTTCCTCAGAAGCAAGAAGAACAACTTGCTGCCGTCGCGCAGCGATATCGTCGTTCCCGCGCCGCTCATCTCTCGATACCGGCTGCGTTCGGGCGTGCGTCTGGCCGGACCGATTCAACCTGGCGACGGCCGCGGCCCCGCGCGCATGAAAGAGATCGAGAAGGTCAACGGCCTCGCCGCCGAAGACTACTCGAAGATTCAACCGCTCGAACGGCAAGTGCCCGTCGATCCGACGGAGGTGCTGCGCTTCTCGACGAACGCCGAGGATCTCTCATCGCGCATCGTCGACCTCTTCACGCCGATCGGGAAAGGGCAGCGCGCAATGATCGTCTCGCCGCCGCGCTCCGGAAAAACGATGCTGCTTCAGGCGCTCGCGAAGGGGCTCGCCGCCAATCATCCCGACGTAAGAATTAAAGTCCTGCTCGTCGACGAACGGCCCGAAGAGGTCACCGAGATGCGCCGCAGCGTCCGCGGCGAGGTCTTCGCGTCGTCGAACGACATGGAAGCCGATTCGCACATACGCATTTCGGACCTTGTGCTCGAGGAAGCGCGCCGCGAGGTCGAGATGGGCGCGGACGTGGTGATTTTCCTCGACTCGCTCACGAGGCTCGGCCGCGCGCACAACCGCGAGACGCGGACCTCGGGGCGCACACTCTCGGGCGGGCTCGACGCGCGTGCCCTCGAGGAGCCGAAGCGCATCTTCGGCGCGGCGCGCAACATCGAAGGGGGCGGAAGCCTCACGATCATCGCGACCGCGCTCATCGAAACCGGCTCGCGCATGGACGAAGTCATATTCGAAGAGTTCAAGGGGACGGGCAACATGGAGCTCGTTCTCGATCGCAAGCTTGCCGACAGGCGCATCTGGCCGGCAATCGATCTGACGAAATCGGGGACGCGCAAGGAAGAGAAGCTGCTGCCGCCCGCCGACCTGAAGAAAATCTTCGCGCTGCGCCGTGTTCTCGCCGACCTCGATCCTCTCCAGGCGATGCAGAAGCTCACCGAGCAGATCGCTCGGCACGAGTCGAACGCGAAGTTTCTCGCCAGCATCCCCGTCTAGGAACGGCTCTCGCGCGCCGCGCCGCTATCCCGCCGGTGCGGGCCGCAGAACCACGTACTTGTAGCGCCGCGGAATCTCGATGACGCGTTCGGGCCGGTAGGCCTCGCCGATCGCCGCGCGCACCGCAGGCGAAACGAAGTTGTACGAGAGGATGATCGCGGCGAACTCGCGACGGCGAATTTTCGCTGCGAGAGGCGCCGAGTCGTAGAGCCCCTGCTCCTCGAGATACGAGAGCTGAAGCGGCGCCGCCCAAACGGTCTTCCCGGCGCGCACGAGGAACCCGGCATCCTCGATCAGGATTTCGCCTTGGGTCTGTCGCACGAGTCCCATCACGTCGTTGCCGGCGCGACGATCGTCGTCGCCCGGTGTGCGCCCCATCGCAGGGAACGGATTCATGCGAAGCTCGAGTGTGCGCGAGAACGGGACGGTCGCGAAGAGGATCGGACCCGCGCACGCCGCGACCCACAAGACCCGCCGAGCGACGCCCTCGCTACGCGCTATCGCGACTCCCGCGAGAACGGACGCCGCCGCCACCGCCTGCAAGAAATAGTTCGCGCTCGAGCCGACCTTCCCGACGAGGAGTGCGAGCACACACGCGGCGGCGAAGTAGCAACCGAGTAGGCGCCGGCACGCACCGCCGGGCACGAGAACGAAGAACGCCGCTGCGATCACGAAGAGCGGCGCGTGCGGCGTCACGAAGTCGAGCAAGAGGCTCGTGATTTCGCCCCACCGAAACGCGTTCGCGTTGTACGCAATCGTGTGCCGGAGAAATTCCCCCGACGTGAGCGCGTTGAGAAGAAACGCCACGAGCGCGGCTCCGGCGGCGAGGCAGCCTGCGGCGATTGCCGAGATTCGCGCTCGGCGGCCGAGTACGCAGGCCGCGATCAGCGCGGCGGGAGCGGCGAGCGCGGTCGGGCGCGTGAAGACCGCGAGAATCGCAAGCACGATGCCGCGCGCAAGGGCACGACGCACCGAGCCCGCATCCGCCTCGTTCGCGAGCACGACGGCGGCGAACGCGTCGAGCGCCGCCAGCTCGAGAGCGAGCGCCAGCATGTCGACGCGCGCGTAGGGGCTCCAGTAGTAGACGACGACGTCCGCGAGGAAGAAAAGAGGCGCGAACACCGCCGCGCGGGCTCCGCCGAGGACCGCTCCGGCATCCGGGGCAGCGCCGCGGCGCGCGAGCCGCCAAATGAAGTACGCGCATCCGGCGGTCGCGAGAATCGAAATGAGCCGCCCCGCGAAGAACCCCGTGCCGAACGGAATCATCGCGAGCGCCGTGACGAGCGGATAAACGGGCGGGTAGTTAGCGACAACGCCGAGCGTGGCGCCGACCGGCGTATAGGGGCTCTTCCCCGCCTTCAGCATCGCGGCGTCGCGAAGAACGAAGCCCTCGCCGTAGATGAGGTCATGGGGGAAGAACAGAATCGAGAGGTCGTGAATCGCGAGGAAGAACACGCCGGCAAGCAGGATGAGAAACGCCGCGGTCTCGATCGGATCGCGCGATACCTTCGCTGCCGTCATGCCGCGCGACTCTAGCAGCGCCGCGAGGGTGTGTAAACGCGCCAGAGGCGCCTCAAGCGCGGGCGCGCCGGCGCCGATAATCGATGGGACGCACTGAACCGCCGGCGCTGCGCCGGCGCACGATGAACGACGTTCCCAGCGGAGGTTTTATGGAACGCAAGCCAGCGGAACGATTGGCGGACATGATCGACACACTCAAGCCGCTTCCCCAGGTCGCGACGCTTGTTATCGAGAAGTGCAACGACCCGAAGGCCGGCGTGCGTGAAATCGCCGACTGCCTGCGGAACGACCCGGCATTCACCGCGAAGATCCTCTCCGTCTCGAACTCGGTGTTCTATCGCGGCGAGAAGGAGATCAAGACGGCGCGTGACGCCGTCGCGCGCATCGGATTGAAAGCATTGCGGCACGTCGTCTATTCGACCGCGGTCTACAATCTCTTTTCGAAGAACGAACGCGCGACGGGCTTCGACCGCGAGGCGTTCTGGCTCCATTCGCTTTCGGTCGGCGTCTCCTCCAAGCTGCTCGCTCGCAGATTCGAGTGCCCCGAGGATGAGACCTTTACCGCGGGTCTGCTTCACGACATCGGGAAGATCATCATCGATCAAGCCTCGACGGAACGCGCCGCGAACGGAAAGGCGACGAAGCTCGAGTCGGCGATCATCAACGATTGCGAGGCGCTCATCGACGGGTTCGATCCCGCAGAGGTCGGCTACCGCGCCGCGAAGAAGTGGAATCTGCCCGGATCGATTCAAAAGGCCGTCGCGTACATCCGCATCGAGGACCTCGACTTCATCGAGAACACCGAAGAGCAGATGCTCGTGCGCGTCGTGCAGTCGGCGAACGCGTTCTGCGAAGACCTCGCGAGCCTGCGGCACAATCCGCATCTCGAATTCCTCGAAGCGTACGCCGAGCGATTCGGAATGACGCCCGAGGAGATCACGGCGTTCATCGAAGAAGTGCGCACGGAGGTTTCCGAAGTCGCGACGCTCTTCGAGCTGAAGGACGCGGAGGTCCACCGCTACTTCGACGCGCTCGCGATCGCCCAGAAAGAAATGGAGAAGACGAACCTCGAGGCGGCATCTTAGCGCCGCTCGAGAATCGCTTCGACCGCCTCGACGATCGACGGGAAGACCCCGTCGGGCGGCATCGCGGAATCGCCCGCGCGGAACTTCCCCGAGAGCACAAGCGCGCCGCGCATTCCCACGGACTGGGCGGCCGCGACGTCGCTGTCGGGATCGTCCCCGATCATCACGACATCCTCGGCGGGCATCTGAAGCGACCGGAGCGCCGCCTCGAAGAACCGCGGCGAAGGTTTCCCCGCCACGTCGGCCACAGCGCCCGTCGCGAACTCGATCGCGGCGACGTACGGCCCCGCGTCCATCACGAGCCCGGACGCGCGCCGCCAATTGCGCGACTTGCAGAGCGCGACAAGACGCGCGCCGCCCAACACCTGGTTCATCGCGCGATTCAAGAGCGCCGGTGTCCACGCGTCCCCAAGATCTCCGACGACGACGGCTTCGGGCGATTCGTCCGAGAGTTCGAATTGCGAAAAATCCGAGAGCGCGTCCGCGGTCACGAGCGCGGCGATACGGCGCACGCCGCTCGCCTCGAGCATCGCCGCGGCGGCGACCGGCGCCGAGAGGATCGTATCCTCGCGCGCGGGGAATCCGAACCCGGCAAGCTTTTTCGCGAGCGACGCACGGCTGCGTGACGTCGTATTCGTGACGTAACGAAACGGTGTCCCGCTTGCCGCGAGGTGCTCGACCGCCTCGACCGCGCCGCGAATCACCGCGCCTTCGACGTAGAGCACGCCGTCGAGGTCGAGACAGACGCCGCGCACACCGCGAATGCCGCCGCCGGATTTCGCGCCTTGCATTTCGGTCACTCGAATCTAAACTGGCTGATGATGATCAATCTCCGATCACTCGCGCTCTCGTCGTTCTCGCTCTTCGCGCTTCCTCTCGTCGCGACCCTCGGCTGCCGCGACGGCGGCGACAGCGCGGAATCGTCGCCGCGCGACGACGCGCGCTGGACAACGCTGCGTGCGCGGATGGTACGCGACCAAGTCGAAGCGCGCGGCGTGCGCGATGTCAAAACACTCGCCGCGCTCGCCGCAGTCCCGCGCCATCTTTTCGTGCCGGACGCCCAGCGAAGCCAAGCCTACGACGACCACCCGCTCCCGATCGGCGGCGGACAAACCATCTCGCAGCCCTTCATCGTTGGATACATGACCGAGGCGCTCGCGCTTCGTGGCGGCGAAATCGTTCTCGAAATCGGCACCGGCTCCGGCTATCAAGCCGCGATTCTCGCGGAGATCGCCTCGCGCGTCTATTCGATTGAGATCGTTCCGGAACTCGCGGCGAGCGCCGCGGCGACGCTCGCAAGTCTGGGCTACGCGAACGTGACGGTCCGCTCGGGCGACGGTTATCGCGGCTGGCCGGACGCGGCGCCGTTCGACGCGATCATCGTCACCGCCGCGCCCGATCACGTCCCGAGTGCGCTTATCGATCAGCTCAAACCGGGCGGACGCCTCGTCATCCCCGTAGGAGATGCCGCGCAAGAATTGCGTGTGCTCACCAAACGCGGTGACGGCTCGGTCACGGAAGCTCGGAAGATCCCCGTCCGTTTCGTTCCGATGACGGGAGAGGCGCAGAGGCAGTGAGCGCGGAAATCGCCCGGCTGCGCGGTCACCTCGCCGATCGCAACACGTGCGTCATCGCGCCCGACGATCGCGGCCACGCGTCCGTCGCCGCGGTCTTGCGGTCGCGTGATTCGAATCTGGATCTCTTGTTCGTGCTCCGCGCGCGCAATGACGGCGACCCGTGGTCGGGAGACATCGGCTTCCCGGGCGGGCGCGTCGAATCGCACGACGCGTCGGCGCGCGCGGCGGCCGAGCGCGAAACGCGCGAAGAGATCGGAATCGATCTTGCGCGTGCGGACTACGTCGGCCGCCTCGACGATGTCCGCGGCACGTCGCGATCGATTCTCGTCTCCGCGTTCGTCTATCACCTCGGCGCGGACGGCAACTCTGGCTTCACGCTGAATCCGGAGATTGCCGAAGCATTCTGGATTCCCGCGACCGTCTTGCTCGATCCGTCGCGACACACGTCGCGACGTTACGCGCGCGCGGGGAGCGAGATTTCGCTTCCCGCGATTCGCCTCGTCGAGCCGCACCATCCTCTCCTTTGGGGTCTGACATACCGATTTGTCGAGCAGCTCTATCGAATGCTCGGGTACGCGCTCCCCGCGCCTCACGTTCTCGGTGCGCCGCCCGCGCCGCGCGCGGTGTCGCAGCCATGAAAGGGCAGGCGGATCACTTCTTTCGTAAAGCGAAGGCCGAGGGCTACGAGGCGCGATCGATCTACAAGCTTTCGGCGGTCGACGCGCGGCACAAGATTCTGCGGCGCAGCGATCGCGTGCTCGACTTGGGCGCGTCGCCCGGATCGTGGGCGCAGTACGCGCTCGAGAGAATCGGTCTGGAGGGTTTGCTCGTCGCGGTCGACATCAAGCCCGCGAACAAATCGATGCCGGCGAACGCGCACTTCGTGCTCGCCGATTGCCTCGATCCAGGCGCCGTCGAGAAGCTGCTGCCGCACGGGCCGTTCGACGTGCTCCTGTCGGACATGGCGCCGCGCACGACCGGCGTCCCCTTCTCCGACCACTGCAACTCGATCGAACTCGGACGTGCAGCCCTTACGCTCGCGGCGGCTCTCCTGCGTCCCGGCGGCACGGCGTTCGTGAAGCTCTTCGAGGGCGAAGATTTTCCTGCCTACCGCACGGAGTTCGCCGCGCGCTTCGAGCGCGCGACGATCGAGAAACCCGCCGCGAGCCGCAAGGACTCGGTCGAGACGTTCCTCCTCGGCAAGGGACACCGCGCCGGGACGCGCTAAATCGTCTTAAGCGCCTCGCGAATCCGCTCGATACCCGTGTCGACTTCAGCACGCGTGATGTTGAGCGCGGGGCGGAATCGCACGGAGCGTTCGCCGCATCCGAGCATGAGAATGCCCTTCTCGCGCGCCGCCCGCAAAAACTTCTGCCGGCGCTCTTCGCTCGGCAGATCGAACGCGCACATCAGTCCGCGCCCGCGCGCACCCGTCACGATTCCGCCGAACTCCTTCGCAAACGACTCGAGGTGATCGAGAAGGTGCGCGCCGACGACGCGCGAGTTCTCGACGAGTCCCTCTTCTTCGATGATTTCGAGATACGCCGCGGAGCGAACCATGTCGGCAAGGTTGCCGCCCCACGTGGAATTGATGCGCGACGACACCTTGAAGACGCCTTCGACATCGTCGAGGCGGCGGCTTGCGAGCATCCCGCAGATCTGCATCTTCTTTCCGAACGCGAGAAGATCAGGCTCGAACCCAAAATTCTGATAGGCCCACCAAGTGCCGGTCATGCCGACCCCTGTCTGGACTTCGTCGACGATGAAGAGGATCTCGTTGTCGGCCGTGATACGCCGCAGTTCGCGAAGGAACTCGCCGCGGAAATGATTGTCGCCCCCTTCGCCCTGCACGGGTTCGATGATGAGCGCCGCGATGTCGTCGCCGTGGCGCGCGATCGCGTCGCGAATCTCCGAGAGAGCCTGCGCCTCCGCAGCCGCGACGCGCGCGGTCGATTCGGGCGTGACCGGGAACTCGATCTTCGGGTTCGAGATGCGCGGCCAATCGAACTTCGTGAAGAATCGCGTCTTCACCGGATCCGTGTTCGTGAGCGAGAGGGTATAGCCCGTGCGGCCGTGAAACGCCTGGCGGAAGTGGATGATCTGCGTTCCGACCTCGGTCTTGTGCCCCTTCGCGAAGTTCTTCTGAACCTTCCAGTCGAAAGCCGCTTTCAAAGTGTTCTCGACGCCGAGCGCGCCGCCCGCGACGAGAAACAGGTGCGGCATCGACTCCGGCATCGCGACGCGCGCGAACGTGTCGACGAACTCGCCCATCTCGACCGTGTAGAGGTCGGAGTTCGTGACGTTGTCCGTCGCGGCGCGAAGAACCTTGCGTTGATGCTCGGGAGTTCGCAGCCGAGGATGGTTGTATCCCACGGGCGCGGACGCGAAGAAGCTGTAGAAATCGAGAAACGTCTCTCCGCTCCGGGCGTCGACGAGCCAGACACCCTGGCTCTTGTCGAGGTCGATGACCATCTTGAAGCCATCGACGAGCATGTTGCGCCCCAACACCTCGTGCACATTGCCGGCGGTAACTTCCGCCCGGTCCTTCAACGTTTTCTGCGTCATGACTCACCTTCCTCTGAATGAAAGTCCGCCATCCAATTCTCGCGGAACCGAAAAATCGCCTCGAGTACTCCGCCCGCGACGGCGCGCGACTTGTCGCTGATCTCGCGGATCGCATGCGCGTCGGCGCGAGGGTCGACATCGCCGAGCTTCATTCCTGCGCGAACCGCCACGCCATCCCACAAAAGTCCGCGCAGGATCCCGTCCGTGCGCGCCGCGACATCGTGTCCGTCGATGCGCCCGACGACCGCGCCGCACAGGACGCGCTCGCCCACCCGCACCGCGCCGCGAAACACGCCGCTCGCCGGCGCGCGCAATACCCGTTCCTCCGCCGCGCCGCCGATCTCCCCCGGCGTGCCGGTATTCTCCGCCGCGGCGCCCGACGTGATCACGCGGCCGAGACGATGGCCGCGATGCGTTTCGATGACCGCGTGCGCATCGCGGCCCGCAACGTGTCCGGGCCCGAGCGCGATTACGAGCGGCGCGTCCGCGATTCGCGACGATCCGGGCCGCTTCGCGAGGATCGCGTCGACGACGACCGCCGGTCGCAGGCGCCGCATCGCCAGCGCGTCCGGATCGACGAGCACCGGGATCTCCCCAGCCGCGAGCGTGCGCGCGATCGCCGCGTCGTCATCCGCGGGGTCGACACGCCGCGCGATGAGACCTTCGACTTCGTGGCTGCCGGTGAAGATCGCCGTCGCGAATGAAACCGTGTGCCGCACGAGCGTCGGCGCGGCCACATCGAGAATCACGACGCGAAAGCCGCTGACGCGAAGGCGATGCGCGACGCCGCTGCCGAGATCGCCGCCGCCGCGAACGAACACGAGAGGGAACGTCATGCAGGCGAATCCTCCCATGGCGCGCCGCGCTCCATTGCCAAGAGCCGGCGATAGTCGTCCGGCGTGTCGACGCGAAACTGCGTCGCCGCATCCTCGATCGGTACGTACGCCGCGTTCCGCCAGTGCGCCGAGATCAGGTCGAGCGCGCCGCGATCACCGCGTAGCGCGAACAACTGTTCAAAGAGCATCCGGCGGAAGAGCACCGGGTTTCCTTTCAAGTATCGCGCTTCACGCGCGTCGAGCTGCGCCGCCGCGGCGATCGGTGCCCCCGCTGGGCCGCGGACCTCTTCGCGCTCGGCGGCATCGAGAACCGCGTCGATCAACGCGACGCTCATGAGCGGCTGGTCGCCGAGCAGAAAGAGCGCTCCCGGCGCGATCCTCGGAAACTCCGAGATCGCCGCGAGCCCCGCGCGAATCGACTCGCTCCGTCCGAGCGCGTAGTTCTCATTCACGACGCAACGCACGCGAGCATCCAGCGGCACGGCCGCGCGAAGCGGGTCGGCGAACGCCCCCAGCACGACGACCACTTCAGAGAGCCGCGATGCGAGCGCGGTATCAACAACGTGTGCAAGGAGGGGACGCCCCCGAAACGTGAGGAGGAGCTTGGGGCCGAGCTCTCCCATCCGACTCGAGAGACCGGCCGCTTGGATAACTCCCGGGAACTCGGATCGGATTCCTCGCATATGGCATTGGCCGCGCCGTGAAGCCGCGAGTGATTTTACTCGATGCCGCAGACGCTTGCCAGCGGTTTGACGCTTGCGCGCAGAGCGGCGCGTTTGCTACGCGCACGGGACGCGTTTTCTGGCTTTGCTCCATGCCCGATGCTAACCTGTCGCCCCGATGAAGGGTCTGTTTCTCAATGTGGAGCACGCGGAGTCCGAGATCGCGCGGATCGACTCCCTGATCGGCACGCGCGCGCACATCACGAAAGTCGGTCACACGGCATTCGGCCAGATCGTCGTGAACCACCATCCCGTCGCGTGGCCCGACGGGCCGGTTATCGACGCCAGAAGCGAAGGCATTTTCGCGGCGGCGTCGGGCTGGTTTTCGTTTCGCGGACGCCTCGGCGACCTACGCGCGTTCGCGCGCGCGTTCGCGGGAGCGCGTACGAGCGACGAACGGGAACGCGTCCTCGCGGAAATCGACGCTGGCGCGTTCGTGATCCTCATCGACACCCCCGCGGGCCCCGCGATCGTCACCGATCCGTTCGGCCTGCATCCGCATTACTTTGTCGACACGCCGCTTTCGCGAATCGCGCCGTCGCCGCACTTCCTCAAGGACGGGCGCGCTCAGCACGCCGGCGCCGCCGCGATTCTTCGCGCGAAGAACCACCTCTTCGGAAACCTCACTGCGTACGAAGGTATCGAGCGCCTCGAACCCGGCTCGGTAATCACACGGGGCGGCGTCGCGCGATACTTCCGTTACGAGAGCGGGCTCGACGACGCTCGCCGGCTTCCCGCGACGCTCGGCGCGGCGTTGACGCCTTTCGCCGCGAAGAAGACGATACTGCCGATCTCAGGCGGACTCGATTCGCGCCTGATCGCGCTCTGTGGACGCTTCGATTACGGCTACACCTTCGGACCGCGCGACACCGGTGACCGACCCGTCGCGCGCCGGTTCGCGAGCCGATTCGGCGACTATCGCGAGTTCTCGCTGCTCGAGCTCGATTACCCGCAGGCTCACCGCGACGCCGCGAACATGATCTTCGACGGCGTTTGCGAAAAGCCGTTCGCCGAGGTGGTCAGCGTCTATCGGCATTTACACGCGGCGTGGGGCGCGGATTGCTTCTTCTTCGACGGGTATCTCGGCGACGTTCTCCAGCGTGCGACCTATCTGACGTACGGCGGCGTCGCGGGCTCGATCGCGAAGCTGCTCCCGTGGATCACACTCGCGCGATTCGACGCGCTCACGATTCTGCGCCGGCGCCACGCAAAGCTCTCCCCCGAGAGTTTTCGCGTGGTCGCCGACTGCTTCGAACGCACCGTCGGAACGATGCCGATCGACGCGCCGCACAAACTCCTCCTCTTCGAAATTTTGTATGGGCGCGGCGCGCGCTACTCGATCAACGGCGGCTCAGTCCTCTCCGGGCAATACTGGCCGGCAGTACAGGCGTTCTTCCTGCCGCCGGCTTTCCGGCTGCTGTTCGGACAAGATATGGCGGAGTCTCTCTTCTACCGGACAGTGCGAAGGGCCTGGAGCGAAGTGCCGCGCGACACCGCCGACGTGCCGACCTACTCCGGATTCAAGCCGCACTGGAACGCGCACCGCAGCCGAGCCACGATGCTCGTCGTTAAGGGACTCGGCAAAGCGGGGCTCTACAATCGAGCGGTCTCGTACGAGAGCGAAATCCCGCGCATCCGCTGGAGCTGATGCCGGCGCCGTGGCGCCCCTAGCGCGAGAAGAATCCCGCGTACCACTCGATGAGCGGGCCGCCCGTGAAGAGAACGAAGACCGCCGCTGGCGCGAGGAATGTGCCGAAGGGGATGCGCGTCTGGCGATCGCCCCCTTTCAACCGTATCAGCGCGATGCCGACAATCGCTCCCACGAACGACGACGCAAAGAGCGTAAGAAGCACACCCTTCCACCCGAGAAACGCGCCGAGCATCACGGCAAGCTTCACGTCGCCGCCGCCCATGCCTTCGACTTTTCGCAGCGCGAAGTACGCGGCGCCGATAGCCCACAGAATTCCCGATCCCACGACGGCGCCGATGAGACCGTCGACTATGCGCCCTTCGAGCGCCGCGCATGCAAGACCGAGAACCGCGCCGCTCAAGCTGATCTCATCGGGAATGATCTGAAAATCGAGATCGATGAGCGTGACGGCGATCATCGCCGCGAGGAAGAAGAGGTGAAACGGGAGCACGACGGACAATCCGTCGAGGCGGGCCGCCGCCGCGAAGAGGAGTGCGGTCGCGAGTTCGACCGCAGGATAACGCGCGGAGATCGGCGCACGGCAGAGGGCGCATTTGCCGCGCAAGAGGAGCCACGAAATCACCGGAACGTTCCACCACGGGGCGATCGCGCCGCCGCACGAGGTGCATCGCGACCGCGGACGAACGACCGAGAGTTCGCGCGGCAGCCGATAGATGACGACGTTGAGAAAACTGCCGACGAGTAGCCCGAAAACAAACAGAAGCGCGGTGAGTTGCGGCGCGAACGAACTCGCGATCGGGGGCATTTCGCGGCGCTAAAAAAGGCTCGCTTGCTCGAAGCGGGCGCCGGTCTCCTTAGGCACGTCGGCGAGGGCTTTCAACTTCCGGAAATCGTCGGTGAGATCGTTGAGGAGTTCGTGGCGATAGAGAATTGCCGCCGGGTGATAGATCGGAAGGAGCGTCCAGCCCTCCCACGTCTGTACCTTCCCGCGGCTCTTGGTGATGCCCTTGAAATTCGAGATGAACAACTCCGACGCGGGATTTCCCATCGTCCCGATGACGCGCGGGCTGATGATTTTGATTTGTTCGAGGAGGTATTCGCGGCAGAGTTCGATTTCTCCGCGCAGCGGCGTGCGGTTGTTCGGCGGACGGCACTTGAGCACGTTCGCGATGTAGATTTCCTCGCGCACGAGGCCAACGACCGCGAGAACCTTGTTTAAGAGATTGCCGGCCGCGCCGACGAACGGGACGCCCTTCTGGTCTTCGTGGAATCCGGGCGCCTCGCCGATCAGCATGATGCGTGCGTCGGGATCGCCGCTACCGAAGACGAAACGCGTTCGCGTCGCACCGAGCGGACACTTCATGCAGTCTTTGATTCGATCGTGAAAACGCGATAGTCGCGCCCCGCGCGTCTGGTCGGTTGGGTCTTCCGTCGAGAGTCGTTTCGTCAACGCGGCACGTTCTCCAGGCGATCAATCGGATGGCGGGGAACCTATCCGACGCATCGTGCCGCATCAAGCAGAGAATTAGCCGCCAGCCACGATCGGGCGCCAGCCCGTCTCCACTTTTCTGACGAGCTCCTCCGCATCCATCAAGTCGTCGAAGGCGACAACCAGCCACTTCTCGGCGCCCTTCGCCTTCGCAAGCCGATTCAGCCGTTCGGCAAGGTGCGCGTTTTTCATCATGGCGTTCGTCGCGACTTCGATAAGGATCAGCCTTTTGTCGGTTTTCACGGTCATGCACGGCGCGAGGCCCAAGACGGGATCCGGCTGCGGGCCGGAGAATCCCTGAACGCGCACATCCGTTCCGTCCTTGTCGAACATGACCTGGGCCGCGCGGAGCAGCGCCTTGTATGCCGGACTTGTTGCGCGCAAGAACATGAGGTCTCGGGCCGCTTCGGACGCGCGCGCAAAATGATCGTCGCGGATTTCATCGTCCACCTTGTCGTCGTCTACCAACTTTGCCTCCGTGGAATTTCAGTCCCTACTGCGAATGACGAGTGGGCGTCCCGGCTCGGAGAGAAGCATCGCTTGTCGAAGGCAGT
Organism: bacterium; assembly: GCA_046160485.1. Classification (GTDB taxonomy): domain Bacteria; phylum Orphanbacterota; class Orphanbacteria; order JBJXGV01; family JBJXGV01; genus JBJXGV01. The sequence continues at coordinate 292,029 of JBJXGV010000012.1, forward strand.
TCAAAAGTTCGCGCACATTTCCATGCCAAGGGTTGCGCAGGATGCGACGCCACGCCGATGCGGAGATCGTCGGAACAGGCATGCGCAATTCCGCCGAGAGCGCGCCGATCAGATCGCTCACGACGAAGAGAACGTCGGCCGCGCGGCTTCGCAATGGGGGCACGGTCAGCACGATCGAGTCGGAACGCCCTTCGGGTGGCGCGGACCAACTCGAACGGTGGTTCCATCTCTCTCCGATCGGGCTCCGCGCCGCGATAAGAAGAGGCCGGACTCCGCCGATTGTCCCCGAATGCCGCTCCATCCACTCGTTGAACACGTGCTGTGTGGCCGGCGGCAATAGATCGGGATTCCTGATGTAAAGAGTCAGCGGGCTTGCGTCACGCCGCAGCGCGCGTTCGGCGCCGAAAAGTGCGGCGGCGAGTCGCTCGGCACGCAGCTCGGCACCGTGGAGGCACTCGAATCGATTCGCAAGCCCCCATTTGAGCTCGTGGACGCGTCGCGCGAAATACTCCTTCCCGACGCCGGATTCGCCCTGGATCGTGATCGGGCATGAACTTCGTGCGGCGCGCCGTACGCCGCAGATCAGATCCTGAAGCGCTGGATCGACACTCCGCTCGTCGAGCTCCTCCCGAAGGGACGGTCGCGCGATTTGCCACGATCGTCCCGGGGAGGGGCCAGGTGAAGTGTTATGGACGGCCAGGGCCGGTCGGGTCATGTCCTGCCGTTCCACAAGTGTCGCACTCCGCGAACGCAGCCACGGCGCCGATCGGAGACTGCTGCGAGTTCGGAGCGGGTGCTAATCCCGCCGCGATCGCGATTGCAAGGACGATCATCCAGCCCAAAGTGGCACCGCGGGTGGTCTTCAGTTTTCCGAATTGGTTCATGATGAAAGCCTCCCTGATCGCAAAGCCTCGCCGCGCGGTGTCCAGCACGGTGCAGGACCGAACCGGCGCGAACTCGGTCGCGATTCTGGAAGATCCCATTGCAATCGCGAGACCGCGACGCCGCGAGGAAGTTCAGGTCAATGCGAGTCAGGTAACGCAATGCCAGATAAAACTTTGCAGCAATAATGGGAGAAATAACCCAATCGCGCGGCCGCGCTCACATTCGTACGGGCGTACGATATCTATCGAGTCGCGCCAGACAGCCGCATGGTCTGCTGAGCTGCCGTGGACTCGATGACCCGTATAGCATTCTATTAAAAACACTTATGACATTATTGTGGATAGAGAGGACCGAGAGGGCGCGCACGTACGTTTGTACGCATCGCTTCGCACGAATCGAACGCCCGTACGGTTTGCTGGGGAGGGTTAGGCTTCCTTGCGAAGCCCGTACTTCTTGATCTTCTTGCGGATCAGACCTTCGGAGCAGTGAAGATGCCGCGCCGCCTCTGCCTTCACCCAGCCGCAGCGACGCAGCGCACCGAGCAGCACGTCCCGCTCGGCCCGATCGATCTCCTCGCGGATGCTCTTCTTGGGCCCGGCGGGCGCGGGATTCCCGCTCCATGCGACGATCGTCGAGGAGAAATCATCGCGTCGAATCAGGTTCCCGCGCGCGAGCGCCAGGGCGAGCGCTTGCTGAAGTTCACGATCGAGCTGCCGTACGTTCCCTGGCCAGGAGTAACCCTGGAGCATTTCGAGCGCGTCCGGCGTAATAGAGAGCGTCCCTTTGCGGAAGAGGCGTTCGCACCGGCGAAGGAAGTGATCGACGAGGTCGGGGATGTCGCCAAGCCGATCCCGTAGCGGCGGGAGCTGAATCTGGAGACCCTGCAAACGATAGAAAAGATCCGCGCGGAATGTTCCCGCGCGGACTTTGGCTTGGAGATCCGCATTGGTCGCGGAAATGATCCGCGCGTCGGTGTGGATCTCCTTCTGGCCGCCCACCCGGGTCAACGTGAGTTCTTGGAGCACGCGCAACAATTTCAACTGCACGCTCTCGGGGATTTCACCGATCTCGTCGAGTAGTAGCGTGCCGCCGTTGGCCCGTTCGAAGATCCCCGCGCGTGCGAACCGCGCGCCGGTGAACGCGCCCTTCTCGTGCCCGAAGAGCTCGCTTTCGATGAGCGATTCGCTAAACGCCGCGCAATTGACCCGGATGAACGGGCGACTCATCCGCGGACTTCCTTTTTGGATCAGCGTCGCGACCAGTTCCTTTCCTGTGCCGTTCTCGCCTGTGATGTGCACCGGAATCGGGTCGACTTCCGCCGCGCGAGCGATGAGCTGGTGCACGCGCTGCATCGCCGGGCTTTTTCCGATGAGCGCCTCTTGGCTCCCGGAATCGCGAAGCGCCGACTCGAGTGCTCGAATCTCGTTCGCGCGCTCGAGCGCGAACGCGGTCTGCACGGCGAACGCCTCGAGGAACCGCACGTCGGCCGGCGAGAAGCGGCGCGTTCTGCGGCGATTGTCGACGTAAACGAAGCCGAGCGTTCGTCCGCTCACTCGCAACGGCGCGCAAATGACCGAGAGAATATTGTGCGCGATCACGCTCGGGGCGTCGCGAAAGCGAGCGTCATCGATCGCGCGCTCCGAGGAGATCCCGTGCGCGTCTTGCCCCGCAACCGCGAGAACGCGGCGCGAGACGCGGGCCAGCTCGGTTGCGAACTCCGGCGAAATATCGCGAGCCGCGCGGATCTCGAACTCGTCGCGTCCGTCGACCGCGTAGAGAACGACGAATCCGCGTTCCGCGTTGACGTGATCGATCGCGTTGTCGAGCATCGTTCGCAATAGCAGATCGGGCTCGCGTATCGAAGCGACAATCCCCATGACGCGGCAGATTGCCTCGAAATTCTCCGCACCTTCGGCGTCTATGGAGGCAAGACGGGATAGACGTTCGTCGATCGCATCGAGGCGGCGCGCGATACCGCACGCCGCGAAAATCTCCCGGGCCTCGGTGAATGCCGCGCGCGCGCGACGCTGACGCCCGAGGCGCTCCTCGAGATCGCCGATGAGGAGAAGCGCACACGCCGACTCGTAGGTATCGGACGCTTCCCTCGCCCGAGCGACGGAACGCTTCGCCTCGGCGAGCGCCGGTTCCATGTTCCCGCTGAAGAGCAGCAACTCGGCGGCCGCACGCGCGAGGACCGCTTCGACCACACCGCTGGGCGCCGACTTGAGCAGTCGTTCGGCATCGAGGATGGAGGCGCGAGCGTCGTCGGGCCGGCCGCAAGCGAGCTGCGCGAACGCGAGGCGCGCCCGGACCTCGATCGTCCAATCGTCGTACGGGCTCGCCGCGAACGCTTCGGCGGCTTCGGCTAGCACCGGCGCAGCCAAACCGGCGTTACCCCGCTCGACAAGTAGGAAGCCGCTGTTGCGCTGCGCCACGAGGCGGTTGCGCGCATCGCCGATGCGTTCGGCGAGAACGCGCCCGAGTTCGTACTCCTCCTCGGCTCGCTCCCAGTCTTGGCGTTTGACCGAGAGTTCGCCCAATAGAAAATGCGAGACGATTTCATTGGCGGTGTCGCCCGAGGAACGCGTCAGCTCGCGCCCGTTCATGTACGCTTGTTCCGCTGCGGTCCAATCCCCCTGTCCTTCGAGCAGCGTACCGCGCGTTAGAAGAAGCGCTCCGTTAAGCTGCGCGCGGCCCAGCGCGCGATTCTCCTCGATTGCCCACTCCACGACGCCGAGCGCTTCGGGCGCGCGGCCGAGCTGCTTGAGTAGAATCGCGCGTTCGAGCGCCGAGTTGACGAGGAGGACCGAGAGGCCGAGGCGGCGACGAATTTCGTCGCTGCTGTCGCGCAGTTCAAGTGCGCGCGCATACCGGCCCTTCTTCCGCTCGACGATCGAGAGGTGCGCGAGAATCAACGCCTCGCACTGCGGATCCTTTCCTTGCGCGATCGGTAACGCGCGCGATAGGTACTCGTGGGCCCCGTCGAGGTCTCCGCGCAAGAGACAACAGACCGCGAGTTCGTTGAGCGCCTCGGCCTTATACGGCGAAGCCTCGGGAATGAACCGGAGGGCCACGCGCAGTCGTGACACCGCCCGTGCATAGTCGCCCGACTTCCAGAGCGCCCGGCCGAACTCGATGAGAATCTCCGCGCGATGGCGAGCGCCCGATAACTTCGGCACGGCAAGACGAGCCGCGTCTTCGAGAACGGGCACGGCCTCGGCGTGACGGCCGGCGCGACCGAGCGCCTCTCCCTTCGCTCGTAGGACGTCGATACGCTCGAGCTGTTGCGTAGGCGGCGTGCCCTTTCGCGGAGGCGCGTCCGCGAGTGCGCCGCTCCGAGAGAGCGAGTCGAGCGCGGCGTCGCAGCACGTGATCGCCTCGTCGAAGCGACCGATCTCTGCGCAGAGCCGCGCGAACTGCACCTTCGCACTCAACGATTCCTCGCCGAGGCGGAGCGCTTGCCCAAGCAACGCGTGGGCGCGCTCGAACGCGAGCCGGGCCAACGCGTCGCTCGCGCCGCGGCGAAGATGCGCCCGCGCGCGCGCCGGCTCTCCGCAGCCCATCGCGTGATCGGCGAGACGTTCCTCGGCGACGACGACGCCCGACCGCCAACGCGCCTCGAGATGCTCGAGCGCGCGAAAATGGAGGCTTCGCCGATCGGCATCGCTCAGGTTATCGAGGAAAGCGGCGCGCGTCGTCTGGCGCGACCATGAGAACTCGGATCCTCCGGGCCCCTCGCGGCGAACGATGCAGTACGCGGAGCACGCGTCATCCAACGCGCGCGCCAAATCGACGGGGTCTCTCTCGCGAAACGCCAGGAGCAAATCCGCTTCGAACGAATACGAGAAGATCGCGGCATCCGAGAGGACCGCGCGCGTGTGCTCGTCGAGCCGCGCGATCTCCGCGTCGAGCAACTCCGGGGCGACGAGCGTTCCAATCACGTCACGGTCGTATGTCCATCCGGACGGGATCAGCCGAAACGCGCCACGCGTGTCGAGTTGCGAAAGAGCGAGAGAGAGGCCCAGCGGGTTTCCGCCGGTGTGCCGCAGAAGGTCGGAAAGCAGTCCGTCGGGTAGGCGCCCGGAGCCGAGCGCTTCCGTCAGAAAGCGTCCGGTCTCGGATTCATCGAGCGGGAGTAGCGTTCGAGTCGCGATGCAGGAAGCGTTTGCCGCGTGCGACGAGAGCGCCCTCCACGCGGGTTCGTCCGTGGCCGCGATAACGGCCACGCCCGGTACGCTCTTTCGCTGCGTCAGAAAACTCATGAAGGCCACGGATTCCGTGTCGAGCAGATGTGCGTCGTCGACGATGAGCACGAGCGGAGCGCCCCCGCCGAAAGAAACGAAGCGGTCCGCCAGGCGTCGATGCCGCTGCGCACGCCGCACGTCCGTCGCCGACCCCGCGTCACGCCGCGAGTCGCCGAACTCCGCGCGCGACGCGTTCGCCGTGTCGCGTTCCGTCATTCCGTCCCGATCACGTTTTCCCATGAGATCTGGGTGGGTGGAGGTCGCGTCCGCGAGCGACGCCGCGGTGTTCGAGTCGATGGCGGCGAGAATCCCGGGAAACTGTGGGGCGTCGCAGCGAATCACGCGCGCGCCGTCGAGCGCGAGTCGCGACGCCGCGTGGTTGAGCAGGCGCGTCTTCCCAACACCTCTCTCGCCGGCGAACACCAGCACTCGCGTTCCATTCTGATTCGCGTCGCTGGCGACCTCGCGGATTGCGTCCAACTCAGCTTGCCGCGCCACGAACGACGTCGGCGACGCGGAGCGGACGGACGCGGATTGGTGAGAGGAATCGATCATCGACAGGAACGCGCCTGCCGTGGCGGGCCGATCGTTCGGCTCGCTCCGCAGAAGTAGAGAAATCGCGTTCGCGAGATCCTCAGGCAGATCGGGCCGCGCGATCGCCAGGTCCCACGGCGCGAGCGGAGCTTCCCCCGGCGACGCCGGATACGGCGATCTCGAGGACGGAGGAAATCCGGTGGCGAACGTCCAGAGGGTCGCGCCGAGCGAATAGAGATCCGACTGGGCGCTCGCGGGAGCGCCGAACCACTTCTCCGGCGCGAGAAACCCGGCCGATCCCGTGATCAGCGGCACGTCGCTCCCGCTTCCGGCCAGACGCGCGAGCCCGAAATCGGCGACGCGAAGATCGAGCGCTCGGGCGGGCTTCACCGACGAAAGAGAAATCAGCAGATTCGCCGGCTTGATATCGCCGTGAACAACCCGGCGGCGCTCGAGATGATCAAGCGCGTGCGCGCATCGCCGCGCGACGTCGCGCAACACATTGGGGTCGCGGCACGCGTCGACTACCGCGCCGGTCGGCGCGGAGTTCACGCGATCCATCACGAAAAACGGGCGACCTCGGTCGGCGGTACCGAAATCGTGAACGCGGAGTATCGCCGGTTGAGAGAGAGAGGAGAGAATGTCGAACTCGAACGCCAGGCGCGCCGCCCACGACTCGTCTTGGAAGTCACGGAGCCGCTTCAGCGCAAGCACGACGCCGCTGAAGCGGTCGCGCACTTCGAGGATCTCGTTCGGTCCCGATCCGCCGATGACACCCAGCGGCTCGTACCGTCCCGCGATTGGGCGACCCAAGCGACTCGCGCTCCTCTACTGCTTGATTTGGTCCTCGATCCTCTTCTTGATGTTCTGCTTTGCGTCGACACCGATCACCGTGTCGACGACGCGGCCATCGTTGAAGAACAACAGCGTCGGAATGCTTCGAATGCCGAACCTTTCCGCGAGCATCTGATTCGAGTCGATGTCGACCTTCGCGATCTTGGCGCGTCCCGAGAATTCCGTGGCGAGTTCTTCGAGCATCGGGGCGATCCGCTTGCAGGGGCCACACCATTCCGCCCAAAAGTCGACGACGACGGGCTGCGTTGATTGAACCACCTCGGCGTCGAAAGTTGCCTCCGTGACTTCCATCGTGTTCTTACCAGCCATTGCAATTAACTCCTTTCAATCTTTTCAGTTGCGTCGTGTCGGCCATGTCGACGGCGGGTTCGCCCGCCCGATCTTGTGAGTCCGTTCTAGCGTGCGGGCCATGTTACGAGACGCTCCGGTGAGCGTCAAGGCGACTGGACTACGAACTGTTTCCCACAATTTTTCCCGGTGCTTGCATTCATTTTCGGGCACCTGTTATAGTTTTCGGCGAAAGGTGCGTCCTGCACAATCGTGATCTTTCGGCACCTCGAATCATCCGTATGGGTCAAATCCGATTTGCCCCTGGGTTCCAGAGGATTCGGGACACGATGAACCGCGGGGAGCACCTTTCTCTTTTTTTTTTGGCGCGCCTCTAGTTCAAGCGTGAATGCAGTCCCGCCGCGCGCGCGCGAATCCGTTCCGTGAGCATCGTCAGCCGCGCGTCCTCGTGCGCCGTGCGAATCGCCATCGACAACGCTCGCCTGTCGCCGATCAAGAAAACCCACTCGCGCCCGCGAGTGATCGCGGTGTAGAGAAGATTTCGACGAAGCATTACGAAGTGCTCGGTGTGGAGCGGCAGGATCACTGCGCGATACTCGCTCCCCTGCGCCTTGTGCACGGAGCACGCGTATGCGAGCGATAGCTCGTCGAGTTCCTCCCACTCGTACGTGACAACTCGGCCGTCGAATTCCACGAGGAGTTCTCGCGCATCCTCGTCCGCGTTGGACACACGTCCGACGTCGCCGTTCCAAACTTCCTTCTGGTAGTTATTTCGAACCTGCATGACTTTGTCGCCGACGCGGAAGACGCCGTCGCCGCGTGCGATCACGCGCCCGGACGGATTGAGCAGTGCCTGAAGCGATTCGTTGAGGTTGTCGACGCCGAGGACCCCGCGATACATCGGCGACAAGACTTGCAGGTCTCGAAACGGATCGAGCCCGTAATCGCGCACGAGTGTCTCGGCAACGAGTCTCTTGAGGGTCGCGAGCGACTCGGCGGGCGCGGCCGATTCGATGAACTGGAAGTCGCGCGTTACCGGCGCAAGCGTCCCGTCGCTCGGAGAATCGTGTTGGTCCCCGCGCGCCTCCGCGATGGTCTCGATCATCTCGCCGCGATTGACTCGGTGCGCGTTCCTGACGATGAGGCTTCGTTCCGCCTGGCGGTAGATCTTGTCGAGGAGGACAACGCGTCCGATGTCGCTTGCGATGATGTCGCGAAGCACGTTGCCGGGACCGACGGGCGGGAGTTGATCGGTGTCGCCGACAAGCATGAGAAGCGATCCGTTCGGCACCGCGGACGAGAGCGCCTGCATCAGGAGCAGGTCGATCATCGAGGCCTCGTCGACGATGACGACGGAGGCGTCGATGAGCCGGGCGGGGCCGCGGCCGAACGCGCCGGTCCGCGGATCCCACTCGAGGAGGCGGTGCAGCGTGCCGGCCGGCCGGCCGGTGGCCTCGGTCAACCGCTTCGCGGCGCGCCCCGTCGGCGCGGCAAGAATGAAACTCTCGCCGAGACGCTCGAGAAGCCGGATCACCGTGCGCACGAGCGTCGTCTTGCCCGTTCCCGGGCCGCCGGTAACGATGAGGACGCGTTCGCTGAAGACGGACTCGAGTGCGAGGAGCTGTTGTTCGCCGAGATCGATGCCGCCTTCGATGACCGCCATGCGCGCGACATCCGTCGCGTTGAGCGGTGGCGTCGAGCGGCGCGCGCTCGCCAACATGCTCAGGTCGTTCGCGACGTCCTCCTCCGCGAGGTCGAAATGCGGGAGGAAAAGTAGCGATCCGCGCTCGGCGTCGACGCGTTCGACGAGGCGCCGCGTTTCGAGCAGCCGGCGCGCGGCCCCCTCGCTCAACACGAGATCCGCATCGAGGAGTTGCGCGACCTCCGATTCGAGCGTCTCGCGCCCTGCGCAGACGTGCCCTTGGTTCGCCTTCTCGCGGAGGAGAAAGAGCATCCCTGCTTCGATGCGCGACGGGTGGTCGGGCGGAACGCCGAGCGAGTGCGCAATGCGATCGGCCGTCTTCCAGCCGATGCCGGTGATCTCTTCGGCCACGGCATACGGATTCGCGCGGAGCCGCTCGATCGAATGCGAGCCATACGCCTTCCAAATCTTTTGCGCGAGGCGCGCGGAGATGTCGTGGCCCTGCAGGAAGACCATCACCTCACGCACGCCGCGCTCGCGCTCCCAACCCTCGCGAATCTTGCGCGCGCGAACCGGGCCGATCCCCTCGACTTCCGTAAGCCGCTCCGGGGAGTCATCGATGATCGACAATGTCTGCTCGCCGAATGCGTCGACGATGCGCTTCGCCATCTCGTCGCCGACGCCCGCGCAAACCCCCGACGAGAGGTAGCGCACGAGCCCCTTCAGCGTCGAAGGCAGCGAGAGCGCGAACTCGTGCGCCTGAAACTGCCGGCCGAAGCGCTTGTCGACGGTCCAGCTCCCGGTGAAACACGCGGACTCGCCCGGCGAGAGCGGCGGCATGTTGCCGACGACCGGGACGAGCCGCGGCTCGCCCTCGACACGCACGCGGAGAACCGTGAAGCCATTCTCCGGATTCGTGAAGACGATCTTCTCGACCGTCCCGACGAGTGTCGCTACCTCGGCCTTCGGGTCCCTCGGCACGAGACGTCTAGACCATTCCCGCCGAATCGAAGAAGAATGGAATCTCCGTCTGCGCGCTGGCCGGGGAATCGGACGCATGGACCGCGTTCTTCCCCTTGTCCGTGCCGAAGTCCTTGCGAATCGTTCCCGGCGCCGCCTTGAGCGAATCGGTGTCGCCAATGAAGGCGCGCAAATCGTCGATCGCGTTCTCCTTCTCGAGGACCATCGGGACGCACGGCCCGGAGCACATGAACTCGACGAGGCCCTCGTAGAACGGCCGACCCTTGTGTACCGCGTAGAACGCTTCGGCCTGCCGCGGCGCGAGCCGCGTCATGCGAACCGCACAAAGTTTGAACCCGGCGCGCTGCACGCGCGCGATGATTTCACCCGTGCTCCCGGCGCCGACGGCGTCGGGCTTCACGATCATGAGCGTCTGCTGAATCATTTCCGTGTCGTCTCCTTCGAATGCGTGAATCGTGCGAGGGCGGCGGCGCTAGCGGCCGAGCGCCTTCGCGACCAAATCAGGAATCTCGCTCGGAATCTTCGCGACGGGAATCCCCGCCGCGGTGAGCGCGGCGATCTTCTCGGCGGCAGTGCCCGTTCCGCCCGAGATGATGGCGCCCGCGTGCCCCATTCGTTTCCCCGGCGGCGCGGTCTGCCCTGCGATGAACGCGACCACGGGCTTCTTCATCTTCGACGCGACATATTTCGCCGCCTCTTCTTCGTCCGTCCCGCCGATCTCGCCCATCATCACGATGACCTTCGTTTCCGGGTCGGCCTCGAACTGCGGCAACACGTCGAGGAACGTTGTGCCGATCACGGGATCTCCGCCGATACCGATGCACGTCGTTTGCCCCATGCCGCGCTGCGTCAGGTTCCAAACGACTTCGTACGTGAGCGTCCCGCTGCGCGAAACGACTCCGACGGGGCCGGGTGTCGCGATCTGGCCGGGAATGATGCCGACTTTCGATTGGCCAGGCGAGATGAGCCCGGGGCAATTCGGGCCTAGCAGGCGCGTGCCGCGCGATTTCAGATACGGCAGCGCGCGCACCATGTCGAGTGTCGGAACCCCTTCCGTCACCGCGACGACGAACGCGACGCCCGCCGCCGAGGCTTCGATGACGGCTTCCGCCGCGAACGGCGGCGGAACGTAGATAACCGACGTGTTCGCGCCCGTCGCCTCGACGGCCTCGCGTACCGTATCGAAAACCGGAACGCCGTCTTGCTTCGTGCCGCCCTTGCCCGGCGTTACGCCCGCGACAACCGCGGTTCCATACTCGGCCATGAGTTTCGAGTGAAACGAACCGTCGCGCCCCGTGATTCCTTGCACGACGACGCGCGTCTGTTTGTTGATGAAGATGCTCACGAGCGAGCCCCCCTTCCCGCGAGAGCGACCGCCTTCTTCACCGCGTCGTCCATCGTCGTTAGCGCCTCGAGTCCGATCCCCGCGAGAATCTTGCGCGCCTCGTCTTCGTTCGTCCCTGTGAGGCGGATGACGATCGGTAGATCGAGCTTCGTCTCGTCGAGCGCCTTGACGAGCCCACGCGCCACGTCGTCGCAGCGCGTGATACCGCCGAAAATATTGAAGAGGATCGATCGCACATTCTTGTCGCGCGTGAGAATCTTGAGCGCCGTGACAACCTTCTCGGGATTCGACGAGCCGCCGATGTCGAGGAAGTTCGCCGGCCGTCCGCCGAAGTGCTGGATCGTGTCCATCGTGGTCATCGCGAGCCCGGCGCCATTGACGACGCAGCCGATTTCGCCGTCGAGCTTCACGAACGACAGCCCCTTCTCGCGCGCCTCGACCTCGGAGAGTTCCTCCGAATCGGGATCGCGCATCGCCTCGATGTCGGCGTGACGAAAGAGCGCGTTGTCGTCGACGACGAGCTTCGCGTCGACCGCCCACACCTCGCCCGCGGGATTCGTGATGAGTGGGTTGATCTCGACGAGCGACGCGTCGGTGTCGCAGAAGACGCGATAGAGCTTCGTCAGAATCGCCGCCGCTTGCTTCGCCGCGTTCGGATCCGAGTAGAGCTTGCTCGCCAGATAGCGCGCATCGTACGCGCGGAACCCGAGCGCCGGATCGACGCCGAGCTTGATGATCTTCTCGGGCGTCTTCGCAGCGACCTCTTCGATGTCGACGCCTCCCGCCGCGCTCACCATGAACACGGCGCGCTGCGTGGCGCGGTCGAGGATAATTCCCGCGTAGCATTCGCTCGCGATATCCGCCGCCTGCGTCACGAGCACCTTGCGCACGGGCAGCCCCTTGATCTCGAGCGCGAGGATCGCCTCGGCCTTCTCGCGCGCCTCCGCGGGCGTCTTCGCGAGCTTCACGCCGCCGGCCTTCCCGCGCCCGCCCACATGCACCTGCGCCTTCACGACGACCGTGCCGCCGATCTCACGCGCCGCGGCCTCCGCCGCCGCCGCGTCGGTCGCTACGATCCCCTTCGGCACGGGGATTCCGGCGCGGATGAACAACTCCTTCGCCTGGTACTCGTGCAGTTTCACTTCGCGCTCCCTTTCTTCACGTGTTTCTTGAGAAATCCGTCGATGATATTCCAAAGATTCGGATGCCCGATCTCCTGAAGCTCGTAGCGCACGCGCACGCACGGCTTCTTGATGTCGATGATGCGCGAGAGGTCGATCGGCGTGCCGATGATTACGACGTCGCACGGCACCGCGTTGATCGTCGCGGCGAGATCCTTCATCTGCTCGTCGCCGTAGCCCATCGCCGGCAAGAGCGGCCCGATGTTCGGGTACTTCGCGTACGTCTCCTTGATGCGTCCCTTCACGTACGGACGCGGGTCGATGATCTCGCTCGCGCCCCACTTCCGCGCCGCGAGCACACCCGCGCCGTACTTCATCTCGCCGTGCGTCAGCGTCGGCCCGTCTTCGACAACGAGCGCCTTCTTTCCCCACACGAGATTCGGCTTGTCGATGAAGATCGGCGAAGCGGCATCGACGATCATCGCGTCCTCGTTGACGCGCATCGCGTTCGTCCTCACCGTGTCGGCGCCTCCCTGCGGCGCGGAGTCGACCTTGTTGATGATGACCAGATCCGCACGCCGGAGATTCGTTTCGCCGGGATAGTACGTCAGTTCGTGGCCGGGCCGATGCGGGTCGCACACGACGATGTGCAAGTCGGGCGCGAAGAACGGCGTGTCGTTGTTACCGCCGTCCCAGAGGAGAACCTGCGCTTCCTTCTCCATCGCCGCGAGAATCTTCGCGTAGTCGACGCCTGCGAACACCGCGGTCCCCATGCGCAGGTGCGGCTCGTACTCTTCCATCTCCTCGATCGTGCAGTTCTGGCGCTTCATGTCGGCGATCGTGCGGAAGCGCTGCACCTCTTGCTTCGTCAGATCGCCGTACGGCATCGGGTGGCGCGCCACCGCGATCTTCACCTTGCGCTCTTTCAAAATCTGCGCGACGCGGCGCGTGGTCTGGCTCTTGCCGCTTCCCGTGCGCGCCGCGGTGATCGCGATCACCGGCTTCTTCGAGCGAAGCATCGTGCGCTTCGGCCCGAGCAGGCGAAAATCCGCGCCGGCCTCTTGCACGCGCGACGCCATGTGCATCACGTGCTCGTGCGAGACATCCGAGTACGCGAAGACGACCTCGTCGACGCGCAACCGCCGAATGAGGGCCTCGAGTTCCGCCTCGGCGTAGATCGGAATCCCCTCGGGATAGAGCGCCCCCGCGAGCGCCGGCGGGTACGCACGCCCGTCGATGTCGGGAATCTGCGCCGCGGTGAAGCAGACGACTTGCGAATCGGGGTCGTCCCGGTAACACATGTTGAAGTTGTGAAAGTCGCGCCCCGCAGCTCCCACGATGATGACACGTTTTCTTGCCATGGCGTTTCTATGCTCCTTCCTCGACGATCCGAATCGCGTTCGAAATGATCCACGGAAATTCCTTGCGGCGATAGAACGGGGGCATGCGGCGCGATTGACTCACCTCGCAGCGATAGACACCCGGTTCCGTCACGCGTTCCTCGAGCACGGGGCCTTCGCCCTCGCGCCAAATCTGGCCGTCCTTGTAGATGCGCACAATGGCGCGGTGGCCGCCCGGCGTCACGGCGACGATGCGGCCGCCGTTCGCCGCGTCGAGCGCCGCCTGCCCGCCGACCATTGTGATCTCCGAGCCCCGGCGAAACTGAAACACGAATCCATTGCCCGCCCCGAGCGCGCGAAAAACAACACACGCGTGTCCGGCTTCGAGGCAGTGAAGCAAATAGCGCGAGGGATCGATCATCGCGAGCGTCGCGGAATCCGCGGACTCGGCCGTCCACCACGGCCACACCTCCGTCGCGACGACGCAGAACGCCTCCCAGTAACCGGGGAACGCAAGCCGCCCGCCCCACGGAAGGTCGACGCGAGCGTGCGCGTCACACGAACCGACGCCGACGACGTTGCCATTCACGAGGAGCGAATCCCACAGCGCGAGATTCCGCGACGGGCGATCGAGAAGAAGCGCGAGCGAACGCACGGGCGCGATCGGATACGTGATCAGGCTGCCGAGGATGTCGAGCGGGCTATCACCGCGCCAATCTTCGTCGGCGTTGTAGATCTCGATGGCGCGGACGCGCTCGCGCGCGGAGCGATCCCATCCCGCGCGATGCCGCGACGGGTGCGCGATGATCGGCAGCGCGTCCTGCTTCTCGATCTGCGTGATCGCCTCGTCGACGCTCATCCCCTTCGGATCGCCGAGCGCGCGCACTTCCTCCGTGACGCCGATGGCGAGCACGTGGCCGCCGGTCGTCGAAACCTCTTCGGCGACGACGAGCGCCGGCCACGCCAGTGTGGCCTCCGGCATCGCGCGGAGGTCGTTGTGATCGGTGAGGAGAACGAACGCGAGGCCCGCGTCGGCCGCGGCGCGGCGAATCTCGTCGGTGGTTCCGCCGCCGTCGTGCGAGTAGTTCGAGTGGACGTGAAACGCGCCGAAGGCCGACTGCTTCAATCCCGACGCGTGGCTGATTCCGGGGGCCGGTTGTCCCCACGGCGCGATCGCGGCGAGAAGAAGTCCGCGATAGGCAAGAAAGAGAAACGCGGTGAGGCCGACAACGCGCCAGATCGTGACGCCGCGGCGGCGCGGCTCGGGCGCGGCCGCCGGCTTCTCCGCGGCGATCGCCGCGCTCACGAGCGCTCCGCGCGCGCGCGCGACTGGATCTCGGCGACGAGCCCGCGCGTCGAACGCCCATCGACGAGCGGGATCACCACGACGCGCCCGCCCCACGATTCGACCTCGTTGCGGCCGACGATCGTCTCGGGCACGTAGTCGCCGCCCTTGACGAGTACGTCGGGGCGCAGCGCAAGAATCGTTTCGCGAGGCGTCGGCTCCGCGAAGAGCACCGCGACGTCGACGACGCGTAGCGCCGCGAGCATCTCGGCGCGCTCGTCCTCCGGAACGATCGGACGACCCGCGCCCTTCAGGCCGCGCACCGTCGCATCGCGGTTGACGCCGACGAAGAGAAGATCGCCGCACGCCTTCGCGCCTTCGAGAATCGCCAGATGCCCAACGTGGAGGATATCGAAGCAGCCGTTCGTGAAGACGACGCGCTTGGCGCCGCCTCGTGCGGCTTCGCGCTCGCGCACCGCGTCATCGAGCGAGAGGACGCGCCCCATCACGCTCCCTCGCGGCCAAGCGCCGCGGAAGCGAGTTCGTCGCGCGAGATCGTCGCGGCGCCGACCTCGCGAATCACCGCGCCCGCCGCGTGATTCGAGAGGATCGCCGCCTCCGCGAGCGTCGCGCCAGCGCCCACCGCCATCATGAATGTCGAGATCACCGTGTCGCCCGCGCCCGTCACATCGAAGACCTCGCGCGCGACCGTCGGCAGGTGGAGCGCTTGCCCGCCGCGCTCGAAGAGCGACATCCCCTGTTCGCCGCGCGTGACGAGCACCGCCTCCGCGCCGACGACGCGCAGAATCGCCTCGCCGGCGCGCACGAGGCCTTCGTCGTCGCGAATCGGGAAACCCGCGGCCTGCGCCGCCTCCCCTTGGTTCGGCGTGATGAGCGACGCCCCCGCGTAGCACGCAAAGTTCGGCGCCTTCGGATCGACCGCGACGAATCGCCCCGCGTCGCGCGACATCGTAATGACACGCGACGCAAGATCGGCCGTCACGAGCCCCTTCGCATAATCGGAGACGATCACGCCGTTTCCGGCGCGCACGAGCGGCTCCGCCAGCGCGCACAGCTTCGCGACAACCGCGCTCGCCGCCGGGGCGCGATCCTCGCGGTCGATGCGCACGACCTGCTGGCTCTGCGCGATGACGCGCTCTTTCACCGTCGTCGGCCGCGCGGAGTCGACGATGATCCCGGCCGCGTCGAGCCCGCGCTCGCGCAGCGCGCGCTGAAACGCGCGCCCCGCGTCGTCGTCGCCGATCACGCCGAGAAGGTGGACGCGCGCGCCGAGCGCCAAGAGATTCGCCGCGACGTTCGCGGCGCCACCCAGACGGACCGACTCGCCGGAGACGTGAACCACCGGTACCGGCGCCTCAGGCGAGATCCGCTCGACGACGCCCCAGATGTAGCGATCGAGCATGCAGTCGCCGACAACCACGAGCGACAAGCTGTCGAAGCGCGCGAGAATTTCCCGCAGGCGAGTCTCGGAGATTGCGTTCACGATGATCCCTTGAGCTTGGGAGTGTGGGGCCAGGAGGGCTTTTGTCACTCGGCCCACGCCCGACAAACGAACCGAATTGTGTTCCGGCGGAGGCGAGGCTACATGCGAGGCCAATGCGTGTCAATGCATTTAATCTTGTGGACTTACGCGCGACGGCTGCGTTGACGCTCCAGGACGCCGGTGCTAAGGTCGCCGCATGATTTCGTCGCCGCGCGCCGCCTCGTTCATCGGTTTGTCGTCCGCCGCCGGCGCGGTCGGGGCGGCCCTCGTGACCGGCGCGTTGGCGCTATTCCCCTCCTTCGCCCATGCGATTACGCCGCGCAATCCCGATCTCGCCGCCGAAGCCCGGAAGGCTGGAGTCCGCGCGCTACCCGCGCCTCCCGACTTCCCCGCGATCATGAAGCAATCCGGCGAAACCGCGTCCGGCGCCATCGCCGCCGCCGTCCCCCTGCGCGCACTCGGCCACGTCGACGTCGCGATTCTCCTCATCGATTACGACGACAACATCGGCGACACGTTCGACCGCCGCGCGTCGTTCTTCTCGAATCTCGCGTTCGCGGACGCCGGCAAGTCGATGAAGACGTACTACGACGAAAACTCCTATGGGCAACTCGAACTCGGAGGCGCGGTCGTCGGTTGGCTGCGCTCGCCGCGATCGTTCCGCTACTTCGTCAACGGCGATCGGACCGCCGGCACGGCGGACGACTACGGCTTCGACACCTCCCCCGCGGCGTTCAATCCGGCGACCGACCCGTACCCGCACAACGTCTGGGGCATCGTCATGGAAGCGGTCAACCTCGCCGACAGCCTGATCGACTTCTCCGAGTTCGACGGCAACGGCGACGGGATCGTCGATGCGCTCTGCGTCGTACACGCCGGTCCCGGCGCGGAGGAAGCGTTCGCCGGACTCGACGACTTCATCTGGTCGCACAAGTCGAACGTGACCGACTACCTCGCGAGTGTCAGCCGCGGCCCGCTCGCGACGCGCGACGGCGTCACGATCGGCGACTACATCATGACGCCCGCGACGGGCCGGCTCGGAGTGCTCTGCCACGAGTTCGGCCACCTGTTCGGACTACCGGATCTCTACCGCACGGATGCGACCACGCGCGAGCAATCGAGTGTCGTGGGCGGCTACGACCTGATGGACTTCGGGCCGTGGCTCGATGGGGGGATCACACCCGGACACCTCGGCGCGTGGTGCAAATACACGCTCGGCTGGATCGATCCGGCGCCGGTGTCGCTCGAGGCGGGAGCGGTGCGCGCCATCGCGGGTGCGAGTCTCTTCTCGACGGTCGCGGAGAGCCCAGACGGCGCGTTCTACCGAATCCTCTCCAACCCAAGCGGTGCGGATTGGACCGCGCGCCGAGTCGGACGCGGCGAGTACTTCCTGCTGGAGAACCGCGTCGCTGGCCGCGACAACTTCGATCGATTCCTCTTCGATTCGGGTCTGGCGATCTGGCACGTCGACGAATCGCGTGCAAACAACAATTCGGTGAACGCGAATGAACACCTGCTGACACTCGTGCAAGCGGACGGCGACGACTGGACGGGATTCGCGGGCGATCCGCGCGGGCAAGCGGGCGATCTTTGGCCGGGGTCGCGCACCGACCGCAACTTCACGGCCGAGACGACACCCAACACGCGGCTGCACAACGGCGGCTTCTCGGGCGCCGAGATCACGAACATCGAGCAGTTCGGCGCCGTGATCGAGGCCGACCTCGCGGCGAACGCGATTCGCTTCGGCGCGTCGTACGCGTTTCCAAATCCGTTGAAGATGAGCGAGGACGGCGCGCCGGAGATCGCGTTCGTCTTCGAGCCGCAGTCCGCGCTTGCGCAGGAACAGGCACTCGGCGGCGGATTGGTCGTGCGCATCCACGATCTGTCGGGCGCGCTCGTGCGCAGACTCACGTCGGACGCGAGCCCCGCGATGTGGGATTGCCGCAACTCGGGCGGCGAAATGGTCGCGTCGGGCGCGTACTTCTACGTCGTCGAGTCCGGCGGCGAGGTCGCCGACGGGAAAGTCGTGATCCTCCACTAATGCCGCGCGCGCGGCGAGGAGTCATCAGCATGAAAAACGACACGCCGCCATCGGGCGACCGCCAGCGCATCCAGATCGAACTTCCGGAGAAAGAATCGGAAGGGATCTACTCGAACATCGTCTTCCTCAATCACACGCCGGCCGAGTTCGTGCTCGACTTCGCGCGGATTCTCCCCGGAGCTCAGAAGGCGAAGATCTATTCGCGGATCGTGATGGCACCGATGCACGCGAGGTCGCTCCTCGAGGCGCTCGAGAAAAACGTGAAGATGTACGAGGATCGCAACGGGAAGATTCGCGTCTCGGGCCAGCCCGAAGACAAGGAGATCGGTTTCTAGGTTGAGCGCGCCCGACGCGCCGCCCCGCAAGATCTCGCTCTTCGACTGCATCGCCGTCGGCGTCAACGGCATCATCGGCTCCGGAATATTTCTGCTCCCCGGGCGCATGGCGCAGGAGGCAGGCGCCGCGTCGATCGGCGCGTTCCTCGCGTGCGGCGTTTTGCTCGGACTCATCGGCCTCTGCTTCGCGGAAGCGGCGGGGCGATTCGACCGTTCGGGCGGTTCGTACATCTATGCGCGCGCGGCGTTCGGCGAACCGGCGGGATTCGCGATCGGATGGATGTCGCTCGTCAGCGGCGTGCTCGGGATGAGCGCGGTCGCGCGCGGCTTCGCGGGCTCGCTCGCGGAGTTCGTGCCGGCGCTGCACGGCGCCCCGCGCGAGGGCGCCGTCGCCGCGGCGCTCGTGCTCTTGCTCGGCGCGCTCAACGCGCGCGGGATCAAGACCGGCGCGCGCGCCTCCGACATCTTCTCGATCGCGAAACTCCTGCCGCTCATCGCGTTCGTCTCGCTCGGCATCGTCCACATCAATCCGGGCGCGTTCACGGCCGCGCAACACGCGGCGCCGACCGTGTCGGGTTTCGCCGCCGCGGTTTTCGTCGCCGCGTTCGCGCTCTCGGGCTTCGAGGTGATCCCCGTACCCGCGGGCGAGACGGAGCGCTCGCGCCGCGCCGTACCGATCGCGCTTGTCGGCTCTCTCCTCGGCGCGGCCGCGCTCTACGCAATCATCCAAATCGTCGCCGTCGGCGTTTTCCCTGGAATCGCGGGGTCGGAGCGGCCGCTCGCCGAGGCAGCGCGCGCAATCGCGGGGCCGTTCGGCGCGACGGTGATCGCGGTCGGCGCGGTCGTCTCGATGGGCGGATTCTGCGCCGGGAGCGCGCTGACGATTCCGCGCTATGTGACCGCGCTCGCCGAGGACGACATCCTCCCCGCGCGGCTCGGCGCGCGCGATGCGCGCACGAACTCCCCGGTTCTCGCGATCGCAATCGTCTCGATCGCGGGCGCGGCGTGCGCCTCGATGATCGACTTCAACAGGCTCGTCGACGTGTCGGTCACCGTCGTTTTCATGCAATACATGGGGACGTGCGTCGCCGTGCCGTACTTGCGCAAGAAGCGCCCCGATCTTCCGTACACTTGGCGCGTTCCCGGCGGTGCGACGATTCCGGTGCTCGCGACGGTTGTCTCGATCGTGCTTCTAATCGCGGCGAAACCGGGACGGCGCGAACTCGTGATGTCGGCGATCGTGCTCGCGATCGGGATGACTTACTACGCGGCGCGGCGGCTGTGGCGTCGCGCGCGCCACAACGCGTAACCGGAATCGCGCGCCTGCCGAGTCCGTCGCAGCAAGCCCACGGCGCCGCGAACGCGCGCTAGCCGAGTTCGCGCAAGAGCCGCTCGCGGAGCGGCGCCGGATCCGGGAGCGAGAGGAGCGGGCCGAGGCCGCGCGTCGCGGCAACGAGCGCGGCGAGCGCGTTGCCGGCGCACGCGGCGCGCAGCGCATCGCCGGTACGCGCGTACTCTGCGAGAAAACCGGATGCGAACGAGTCGCCGCAGCCTGTCGTGTCGGCGACGCAGACGCCGGGGACCGCGGCGACGAAGCGCGCGCGCGCACGCGGCCGCCCTCCGAGTCCGTCGTGCGCGGCGATGAACACGCCGCGCGCATCGAGCGTCACCGCGACGACGCGCGGGCCGCACTCGAACACCGCGTCCGCGGCGCGCTCGAAGTCGCGCGGCTCCGCAAGCGGCAGTCCCGTGAACCACGAGATCTCCGCGTCGTTGCCCTTGAGCACCTCGACGGGCGCGCACCATTCGCGCCACTGCGGGACCGCGCGATACGCACGCGTGCCATCCGCAAGCGGCCGCGACAGCGTCACGCTCTGAACGTCGAGGAGCACGCGCGCACCGCCGCGCGCCGCGCGCGCGATCTGAGCCGGCGTGAAGTCCCAGCCTGAGATGAGATTCGCGAGGAGGAAATCGGCGCGCGCGGCGCCGAGTAACTCTTCATCCGAGAGAGAGCCGACTCGATCTTCGACCGTTTCGATTCGCGCTGCGTCGGACGTGTACGTGAGCGTGACCGCGTTCGAGCCGCCGGGAAGGAATCGCATTCCGCTCGCGTCGATCGCGGGACATGCGGCGAAGAGCGCCGCGATCTCGTCGCGGTCGTCCTCGCCCGCGCGCCCGATCGGCCGGATAACGTCGCCCGGCTCCGCGCAGCGCGCGAGCGCAAGCGCGTTGTAGAGAATTCCGCCGAGGCTCGTGTGCGTGTCGCCCGCCGCCGCGACGACGCGGTCGCGCGTCACGGTCCCCGCGATCGCGAACTCCACGCTAGTTCGGCCGCCAGTCCGTGCGCGCGGGCTGCGTCTTCCAGCGCTTGTGCGGCCAGAACCAGTGATCGGGCCGCGCCATCACCGCCGCGGTGATTTGGTCCGTGTACGCCTGCGTGTACTTCACGATGTCCTCGAGCTCGCGCCCGCTCGGCTCGACCGCGATCGGCGGCATGAGCACGGCCTTGTGGTGCGCGCCGCGCGTCCGCGTGATGAACGCCGTCGCGATCGGCGCGCGCATCCGCACCGCGAACGCCGCCGGCCCCTGCGGCGTCGACGCCGGCCGCCCGAGGAAATTCACGAACACGCCGTGCCGCCGCGCATCCTGATCCGCGAGGATGCAAATGAACTCGTTGCGCTTGAGCACTTGCAGCACGTGCCGCGCCGAAACGCCGACCTGGATCACGCCGATTCCCATCTTCACGCGGTGCTCGTTGAGGAGCGCGTCGATCTGCTCGTTGTGTTGCTTGCCCACGAGAAAACTCACCGGGTATCCGCGATGCGCGAGCGCGATGCCGAAGAGTTCCCACGATCCGTAATGCGCGGTGACGAGCACGCCGCCACGCCCCGCCGCGAGGAGCGCATCGAGATGCTCCGTCCCCTCCATCTCGACCATCGCGTCGATCTCTTCGCGTTTCATCGAGCGGAAGCGCAGGTACTCGAGGAACGTGCGCCCGACGTTCCTGTAGGCCTCGAGGGCGATCGCTTCCATTTCCTTCTCGGTTTTCGTCTCGCGAAACACGGAGCGCAGGTTGTTCATCGCGACATCGCGGCGATAACGCGTCACGCGGAAGACGAACTCGCCGAGAAATGCACCGACACCGATCGCAAGACTCCACGGAAGAAACCGCGCGAACAGCGAAATGAAGAGCACGAGGACGTACTCGACCTTGCGGCGTTGCTCCTTCGGGATAAGGGGCGTCACGATCGAACCTAGCGGGCGGAGCCGACGAAGAGGCGCACGAGCGGGCTCGCCTCGGCGCGCATCGCCTGCGTCGGGCACACCTCTTGGCACGTGATGCAGTTGATGCAGCGCGTGTAGTCGACGACGGGGAGCCGGTCGACCATCGCGATCGTGTCGACGGGGCACGACGTCGCGCAGAGCGTGCAGCCGATGCACGCCGGCGCGTGCGCCTTCGGGCGAATCCACACGAGCCGGCCCGCGAGGCGCAGGAGCGTTTCGGGGACGAACTTCAGCACGCGATTCGACGGCAGATCGAAATCGTTCACGCGCGCCTCCGCGAGCGGAACGCCGATCACGCGAATCGCGTCGAGGCTGCCGGCGCCGAGCCCGCGCGCCGCACCGAGCCGCGTCGTGTCGATCTCCGCGGGGCGGAAGCCGATCACCGCGGACGCGACCGCGTCGATCGCGACGCCATCTTCCGCCGCAAGCAGAAGCCCAAGTTCACGCGGACGCCCCGACGCCGGCCCATTCCCCTCCATCGCGACGATTCCATCGACGATGTGCAGCGCGGGCGCGACGAGCGCGTGAATGTCGAGGAGGATCTCGGCGAAGTTCTCGGGATGCGGCGCTTCCTTGTGATACGCGCCCTTCCCGAAACCGGGAATCGCGCCGAACGTGTTCTTGAGCGCGCCCGTGAAGAGCGTGAGCCCGTGCGTCTTGAGCTTCGGCAGATTGATGACGAGATCGGATTCGAGCACGGGGCGCGAGAGGAAGTAGCGGCGGCCGCGCGCTGTGCGCTCCACGACGCCCGACGCTTCGAGAGAGACGAGTGTTGCGCCGGTTTCGCGCGCCACGTCGGTCATCCCAGTTTTCTCCCAGACGCGGCGGATCCCTTTGAGCGCGCCCGCGGGTGAATCGCCGATCGAGACGCGCGCGCCGAGTTCGATCGCGCGCCGCGCGACCGCGCGCACGAGCGCCGGGTGCGTCGTGACCGCCTTCGCCGGGTTCTTCGCCGAGAGGAGATTCGGCTTGAGGAAAACACGCATGCCCGGCCGCACGAAGCGCTCGAGCCCGCCGAGATTCGCGAGCGCGCAATCGAGAGCCGCGCCAACGGCGGCATCGTCGTACGAGCGCACCGCCTCCATCGCGACGTCGGATCTCATCGGGGAGCGCGCGGAATTCACGGCCGCGATGCTAGGTTCGCGCGGCGCACGTGTCAAACGCGCTTCGTTACGCGCCGGGTTCTGCGGCGCGCCGCCACCGAGCCGCGTCATCGGGCCGGCGCCACGCCGCGTAGAGGTCCGCGAGCGTCTGCGCGACGTCGCGCGTGCGCGGGTGCTGCGCGCCGAGGCTCGCGCTCAACGCCGCGTGCGCGCTCAGAAGCTCGCTTTCCGCCTCGTCGCGGCGCCCGATCGCGGCGAGCGCGCGCCCGTAGTTGGAGCGAAGGACCGCTCGGTTCGGGTGGCCCTCAGGGAAGGCACGATCCGCGACGGCCAACGCCGAACTGAACGTCGTCTCCGCCTCGGCGGCGCGCCCCTGGTCGAGGAGCGACTTCCCGATGTTGTTCGTCGCAATGACAACGAGCGGATGCTCGTCTCCGAGCAGTTCGCGAGTCACGGCGCGTGCCTCCTCGAACGCGCGCACGGCGTCGTCGTGCCGTCCCATGCGCCGGTAGAGCGCGCCGAGGTTGTTGAGCGCGCGCGCGCTGTCGAGGTGCTTCGGACCAAAGAGGCGGCGCAGCGTATCGAGCACCTCGCGGCGCACCGCGAGCGCTTCTTCGTGCTTGCCCTGGTCCTGCAGCGAGATGGCGAGAAGGTCCTTCGCGACTGCCACTTCGGCGTTGTCGTCGCCCAGCACGGGAATCAAGAGCGCGAGCCCCTCGCGCTGGAGCGACTCCGCCTCCGCCAGCCGCCCAGCCTTCTGCATTGTGTCCCCCAGATTGCCGAGCGCGACCGCGATCGAGAGATGGCTCGGTCCCAGGATGCGCCGCTGCATCTCGAGCACCTCGCGCTCGAGCCGCTCCTCTTCCGCGAGATCTCCCTTCGCGGCGACGGCGATCGCGAGAACGCCCAATGCCGACGCAACGTGCGCGTCATCGCCTTCGTGGAGACGGCGTTGCAGCGCGACCGCCTCGCGCGCCGCGGCCTCGGCGTCGTCGAGCCGCCCGATATCCACGAGGAGCCGCGCCCTCTCCGCCTGAAGCGCCGCGAGTTCTGCGCCGTGCGGACCGGCGGCGCGCTGGACCGCGACCGCGACGGCGAGCAGCGACTCGGCTTCCGCGTGCCGCCCCAAGTTGGTAAGTGTCTCGCCGCGGAGGCGCTGATACTGCGCTTTCAATTCCGCCGGGGCGCCGTGCCGCGCCTCGATCTCCGCGCCGATCGCCGCGAACGCGGACTCCGCCGCGGCGTACCGCCGCCTCCGGAGCTCGAGCTCCGCGAGCGCGAGCCGACTCTCGAGCGTCTCGTCGGATCGCTCGCCGGTTTCGGCGCGGCGCGTTTCGACCGCGCGCCGCAGGTGGGGTTCCGCTTCGTCGAACAGCGCGAGGCCGATGTAGGTGGTCGCGAGCGCGTGATGGATCGCGGCGCTCACGCGTGGCGACGCAACCGCATCCGCATCGACGAGGCGCGCCGCGCGATCGACCATCTCCCGGACGGTCACTTCGGCGCTACGCGGATTGAACTCGGGATTGGCTTCGCGCAGCATGGCGGTGAGGAACGCGTTGACCGCGGTGGCGATTTGCGCCTGGCTCCTCGCTTCCTGCTCGGATCGCCGCGCCCGCGCCGCCTGCATCGTCGTCGCCGCGATCCCGACGAGAAGCGCCGCGACCACGGCAGCGGCACCCGCGACGAGAGCGCGATGCCTTCGGGCGAGCTTGCCGACGCGGTAGAGCGTGCTCGGCGGCCCGGCCAGCACGGGCTCGTCGCGCAAGTGACGCTCGATGTCGTCCGCGAACGCGGCGGGCGAGGAGTAACGCCGCGCGCGGTCCTTCTCCATCGCGCGGCCGATGATCCAATCGAGGTCGCCGGCGAGCTCGCGCGCGATCGCCGTCGGCGCGCGCTCGCCCGCGCGCGCGGCGGCGCTCGGCCGCGGCGGCTCCTCCTCGCGCAGAACCTTCTGGATCTGCGCGATGCCGGCGCCACGGAGCGTTTCGCTCGCGAATGGAAGCCGCCCCGTCAGCAGGCGGTAGAGGATCGCGCCGAGCGAATAGACGTCCGCGCGCGTGTCGACGTCGGCGCCGCCGGACTGCGCGTGCTCCGGGCTCATGAACTCCGGCGTGCCGAGAAACTCCCCGGCGCGCGTGTGCAGCGTTTCTCCCGCGAGCGCGGCCGCGGTCGCCTTCGCGATGCCGAAGTCGATCACCTTCGGAAGCGGCTTGCCGTCGGCGGTCGTGACGAGGATGTTCGACGGCTTCAGGTCCCGGTGAATCACTCCCTTCTGGTGCGCGTGCTCCACCGCGCGGCACACGGCGATGAACAGCTCGAGCCGCTCGCGCAGCGACGGGGCGGCGCGATCGCAGAACTCGGTGATCGACTCGCCGCTCACCAACTCCATTACGAAGTAAGGGCGCCCCTCGTTGGTCGCGCCGGCGTCGAGAACCTTCGCCACGCTCGGATGGTCCATGAGCGCGAGCGCGTGCCGCTCCGCCTCGAAGCGCGCGAGCACCGCGCGCGAGTCCATCCCAGGCTTGAGGATCTTGATGGCGACGCGCCGCCGCACGGGCTCCGACTGCTCCGCCGCGAAAACCTCGCCGAAGCCGCCTTCGCCCAGTTTCTCGACGAAGCGGTACGGACCGATCGTGTCGGGAAGCGCCCCGCGCGCGCCGTCGCCGGCAGCGACAGTGTGTGCGCGCGGCGAATCGTCGCCGGCCGCGCCGGTGTCGCCCGCCGGGTGCGGCACAATCGGCGTGAGGATTCCGGAAGCGGGACGCGCGTCGTGCACAAGCAGTTCGAGAATCTCGCCGCGGAGCGCGACGTCCTCGCCGCAGAGCGCGGCGAGCCGCACGACACGCTCTGCCTCGGGAAGCGCAGCGCACTCGTGGAAGATCGCCTCGATCCGCGCGAGGCGGCTGTCGCTCGAAGAACCACCGCGCGCAGGATCGCCTGCCGCACCGCCCGGCGATCCGCCTCGCTCCGCCGTCATCGCGCTCGCTGCCTCATGCGGGAGGCGCCTCCAACTCGCGCGCGAGCCACGCGCGCAGGAATCGCCAGCGCCGCTCGACGGTTCGCAGCGGCGTGCCGACCACCTCCGCGATCTCGGCGAACGAGAGACCCGCGTAGAAGTGGAGGAAGACGAGGCGATGCCCCTCCTCGTCCGCCGTCTCGAGTTTCGAAAGCGCGCCGTCGAGCGCGAGCACATCCTCGGGAGTCTTGTCGTAGATCCACGGCGCATCGTCGAGCGCGACGCGCTCTTGATCGCCGCCGCGCTTCTGTCGTCCTTTACGCCGCGCATCCTCGACGAGGATGTCGCGCATCGCGCGCGCCGCCGTGAAGTAGAAGTGGCGAGCGCCCTCCCATCCCGCCGGATTGCGATCGACGATGCGCAGATACGCCTCGTGCACGAGAGCGGTCGTGTGAAGCGTACCGCCGCGCCCCAGGCGCGAAACTTTTGCCGAGGCGAGGCGCCGCAGTTCCGCGTAGATCGCGGGAAAGACATCGCGAGCGGCCTGCCGATCGCCTTGCGCGGCGCGATTGAGCAGAAGCGTGATGTCGGGTTCCGAGGCCATAGCGGTCTCCGTGGTGTCGAGTGCGCGAAGTCTAACACCGCCGCGGATCGGCCGGAACGACTCGAGTCGCACGCGCCGGTCGCGCCGCCCTAGCGCCGGCATCCGGCCCCCGGTGAAGAAATTCCATCCCGAAGTGGCGGATTTCGGCGGGCTTTGGCGGCTGAAGATGTCATGGCGTGCAATTCGATGTCGCCGCTGCGCTGCGCTGACACCGCGCATGGCAACCCGCGGCACTCGCGACATCCATATCCTGGGAGGATTTTGAAATGACTACGCGAACGACTCGTTCACAGACCCGTGCCGTCCAGGCCACGCCCGATGCGCGCGGTTCGGCTACGGATTTCACTGGTGCGCTCCGCGCGATCGTCCGCACGATCGCGCACTCGGGTGCGCTCGGCTGGCTCGTCACTGCGGCGCTCGCGTGCGCGCTCTCGGCGGCGGTCCCCGCGCGCGCCCACGCCACTCGCTTCGTCTCCGGCGTGCAATCGGGTGTCTGGGATACCTCCGAGGGTTCCTATGTCGTCACGGGGACCGTGACCGTTCCCGCGGGGCAACAGCTCTTGCTGTTGGGGGGCGTCCGCGTGTTCTTCCAGTCCGGCCAATCGATGATCGTTCACGGCACGCTCGTCACTCTCGGGACCGTTACCGATCCCGTGACGTTTTCGAGCGCGAACGATCCCGACAATAATCCGGCGCCCGGCGACTGGGGCAGCGTCTTCGCGCAGAACGGCGCCGTCATCGACTTCGACATGACGTTCATGCGCTACGGCGGAGCGGGCGGCTGGGGCAACCTCGCGACGTCCTCGGGTACGGCCGCATCGATCACGTGGACCAACGGAGGGTGCGCCCTCTCGGCCGGCGACGGAATCCGCGTCGTCGCCGACAGCATTGCGATCGAGGGCTTCACGATCGAAGACAACGTGGGCGACGGCCTCGAGATCACGCCGACGAGAGTGCCCCGGCTCGAGAACCTCGACTTCTACGACAACGGCGGCTACGCGGTGCGCGTGATGGCGAATCCAACGCACTTCACCGGAACGCTCAGCGGCGCGGGAAACGGCGTCAACGCGATCTACACCACCGGAACTCTCGGCGGCGCGCTGCCGAACCAGACGTGGCGATGGGAGCAGGTCGGCGGCCTGAGCCTCCCGTTCGTGATCGAGTCGCTCGGCTGGTCCGGCGCCGATACGCTCGAGCTCGGCGCAGGCGTCATCGTGAAATTCGCGAGTACGGGCTCGAGTATCAACGTGAACGGCGCCGGGGCGCACCTTCGCACGCTCGGCAACGGGGGCAGCGCGGTCGCGTTCACCTCGCTCAAGGACGATGTCTACGGCGACACGAACGGCGATGGAAGCGCGACGGCGCCCGCACCGGGCGACTGGCAGGCCGTCTTCCTGAACAATGGCGCCACCGCGAATCTCTCGGGCACGACGCTGCGCTACGGAGGGGCTTTGAACCAGGCGAATCTCGTCACCAGCGGCGGGACGGTCAGCTCCTTCGTCTGCGACAACTTGACTTCGGAGTTCTCCGCCAACGACGGCGTGCGCCTGACGTGCACCGATGCGACCATCGGCAACGTCGGCGTCTACGACAACGCGGCCGACGGGTTCGAGATCACACCGACGAACCCGCCCGTATTCACGACCTTCGACTTCTTGATCGCTAGCCGTAACGCAGGCTATGCGGTGCGCGTGACGCAGAACCCGGGGTCGTTTCCGGAGAGCCATTTCACGGGGACCGGAAACGGAGTCAACGGCATCTACCTGACGGGGACGTTGGGCGGGACGGCAGCGTCGCAGACGTGGCGCTGGGGCGCCAACGGGCTTCCGTATGTAATCGGATCGCTCCTGGTCGCCGGGCCTGACACGCTCGAGATCGATGACGTCGTGGTCGCGAAGTTCGACCTGAACAGCTCGTTTCTGCACATAAGCGGCGCCGGAGCGCATCTGCGCACGCTCGGCACGAGCCAGGCGCCGGTGTGGTTCACCTCGCGTCGGGACGACGCGGTCGGCGGAGACACGAACAACGACGGAAGCGCGTCGTCGCCCGCCGGAGGCGATTGGCAGGCGCTGTACCTGAGCAACTCGTGCACGGTCGATCTGAACGGCACGCACTTCGCCTACGGCGGCGCTTCGAACCAAGCCAACATCGCGAGCCTGAGCGGCGTGGCGACATCGTTCTCCTGGAATGGCGGCGGCGCGCACAACAGTGCCAACGACGGCGCGCGCGTTAGCTGCACCAGTTCTTCGTTCGCAAACCTCTCCCTGACTGGCAACGCGATCGATGGGCTCGAAATCACTCCCACGAATCCCCCGGCGCTCGACGCGATCGTCGCAAGCAACAATGCCGGCTATGGGATTCGCGTGACGCAGAACCCGGGCTCGTTCCCCGCGAACCTGAGTGGTTCCGGCAACGGCGCGAACGGGATCTACGTGACCGGCACCGTCGGCGGCGCCGCGTCGAACCAGAACTGGACGTGGGGCGCGAATCCGACGTTCCCCTACGTCGTAGGGAGCCTTCTTTGCAGCGGCCCGGATTCCCTCGAGATCGCGGCCGGGGCCGTCATGAAGTTCGATCTGAGCAGCTCGTTCCTGCACATCAACGGCGCTGGCGCGCGTCTTCGCACGCTCGGCACGAGCCAAGCGCCGGTGTGGTTCACGTCGCGCCGGGACGACTCGGTCGGCGGCGACACGAACAACGATGGAAGCGCCTCTTCGCCTGCCGGCGGCGATTGGCAGGCGCTCTACCTCAGCAACTCGTGCACGGTCGATCTGAACAGTACGCACCTCGCGTATGGCGGCGCATCCAATCAGGCCAACATCACGAACGCAGGCGGGGTGGCGGCGTCGCTTTCCTGGAACGGCGGCGGCGCACACAACAGTGCCAACGACGGCGCGCGCGTGAGCTGCACCAGCTCTTCGTTCGCAAACCTCTCCGTGACCGGCAACGCGATCGACGGGATCGAGATCACTCCCACGAATCCCCCGGTGCTCGACGCGATCGTCGCAACCAATAATGCCGGCTATGGGATTCGCGTGACGCAGAACCCAGGCTCGTTCCCCGCGAACCTGAGTGGTTCCGGCAACGGCGTGAACGGGATCTACGCGACGGGCAGCCTCGGCGGCGCCGCGCCGAACCAGAGATGGACGTGGGGCGCGAATCCGGCGTTCCCCTACATCGTGGGCAGCCTCAACTGCAACGGCCCGGACTCCCTCGAGATCGCCCCCGGCGCCGTCGTGAAGTTCGACCTGACCAGCTCATTCCTGCAGGTCAACGGCGCCGGAGCGCAGCTTCGCACGCTCGGCACGACGGACAACCCGGTCTGGTTCACATCGCTCAAGGACGACACGCAAGGAGGTGACACGAACAACGACGGCGCCGCGTCGGCGCCCGCGGGAGGCGACTACCAGGCGCTCTATCTCGCCAACAGCGCGACGGCGAATCTCTCGGGAACATGGATCGCGTACGGCGGCGCTTCGAATCAGGCGAACCTCACCGTGTCGGGGGTCTCGTCGAACCTAGTCTGGAACGGCGGCGGGACGATTCGCTCCGCGGGACAGGGGGTTCGCGGCTCGTTTTCGGCATTCGATCTGGACGGCGTCCGAATCGCGAACAACACGGGTCGCGGGATCGAGATCACACCCTCCGCCGGGGCGAGCGCCAACAACTGCGACATCTACGACAACGAGAACGCCGGGTCGAGCTACGGGTTCTTCAACAACATCACGAGCGTCACCGTCGATGCAACGAGCTCGTGGTGGGGCGATGCGAGCGGGCCGTTCGATCCCTCCCCTGGCCCTCCGAGTATCAACGCGGGCGGGCTCGGCGATCGCGTCACCGACTACGTGAACTACGGCTCGTGGCTCACGGCGCCCAACACGAACCAAGCGCCGAACTTCTTCGCGCTCGTGCAGCCGTCGGATGGCGCCGAGGAACTGCCCACGAGCGTCACGTTCGTCTGGCGGAGCGCTCAGGATCCCGAGGGCGGAGCGGTGACCTACGATCTGATGGTCGACGACGACCCGGCGTTCGCATCGCCCCTCGTAAACGCCGTCGGGCTGACGGACACAACGTACGACGCGGGGAACATCTTCGTACTCAGCACACCGATCTATTGGAAGGTGACCGCGCGCGACGCCGTCGGGGCGACGCGGCTCGGCTCGCCGGCGCCCTCGGTCCTCACGATCCCGCCGGCGACCGGCGTGCCGACACCGGACGCGCCATCGCCGGATGATGGAACGAGCACGCCACTCGTCCTCCACGCCACTGTCCCGTTTCCGAACCCGTTCCGCGATACGAGCACGTTTGCGTTCACGCTCCCGGAACCAGGCCCAGTGCGGATCGATGTTTTCGATGTGAGCGGGCGCAGGGTGCAGACCCTCGCCGCCGGCGCAATGCCGCGCGGCTTTCACGCGCTCGTGTGGGACGGCCGCAACGATGCGGGGCGCGCGGCTGGCGCCGGCGTCTACTTCTACCGGCTCGTCACTGCGACGGAAACCTTTACGAGGCGCACGGTGCTTGCGCGGTGACAGCGAACAACCCCAGTCAACCTGTTCTCTCTAGGAGGCAGCCATGAAGTCTCGCGTCCGGTGCGCCCTACTTTTCTCCCTTCTCGCGTGGCTCCGTTGGTCTCACGCCGCCGCCGCGGTACCCGTCGGTCCGTACGGCGGCTGGATCAACGATATGAAGGAAGACAACATTGGCCGCATCCTCGTGGCCGGATTGTTCGGCGGGATCTACCGCTCTGCGAACAACGGCGAGTCGTGGCAGCAAATCTACAACGGCGCGCTGAGCTTCGATCCTCGGTCGGTAGCTGTGAACTCCAGCGGCCATATCTTTGTCGGCTCCGAGGGCTTCAACGGCATCGGCTTCCTGCGCTCTACCGACGACGGAGCAAGCTGGCAGATCATCGCGAACGCCCTTTCCTCGAAAGGCGCTAATAACCTCCTCGTTATGCCCAGCGGGGAGATCTTTGCCAGCACGATCAGCTTCGGCCTGTATAGGTCGACCGACAACGGCGCCACCTTCAGCGCCGTGTCGAATCTGCCATCGACGTCAACGACCGATATCGAGGCGAATTCCAGCGGCGTCCTGTTCGTCGGGACGCAGTTCGGCACCGACAGGATGTATCGCTCGACCGACAATGGGGCGACGTGGACGCTTGCCAACAACGGGCTCGCGGGCGACGTCAACGACATCTTCATCAGCGGTTCGGGTGAGATCTACGCCGCGACGTCAGCGAGCGTCTACAGGTCCTCCGACAACGGGGCCACCTGGACAGACATCAACCCGCCAGGTGCTGGGCACTCAAGCGTCGTTCTCTCCAATAGCGATATCTATGCCTCCTTTTATGTGAACGTTGCTACCGGTGGAGGCGTTGCCCGCTCCACAGACGGCGGCGCAACGTGGACGCAGGACTCGGGCTTGCCTATCCGGCCTGTTGGCAAACTACTCAACACATCGAGCGGCACGCTCTTCGCCGGCGGACTGGGTTACGGCGTTTATCGCCGCATCAGCACGATGACGGCGTTGGGTACCGATTGGGAATGGAAGAACAACAGCTTGGCCAACACGGTTGTCACGTCCATCGGCGAAGATGTCATCAGTGGCAATGTCTATGCGGGGACGCAGGACGCGCTCGTGTTCCGATCCCCGGATCAGGGCTTGACGTGGGAGAGCGCGGCGAGCGGTATCCTGGCGCATGAGCAGATCAATAGCGTCGCGGTCAACACCGATGGAACAGTCTTCGCCTCGGGCGTCTACGGCGGCACATACCGCTCGACCAATCAAGGCAACAGTTGGGCGAGTGTCTATCCTGTGGCTGCAACAACGCTGGCGTGCAACGCGCAAGGTCATGTCTTTGGCGGGAGCGGCCGGCGCGTGCACCGCTCGACCAACAATGGGGCCTCCTGGACAGTCGCCGTCCTGCCACCGGTGGTACAAAACATCGCGGATATCGCGTTCGACGGCGCCACGGTCTACGTGGCAACCGGTTCACCCGGCGGCTTCGGCAGCCAGGGTGTGTATCGCTCTACCGACAATGGCGACACGTGGGCCGCGTTCAACGACGGTTTGCCCACACTGGATGTGACCACTGTCGCAGTCGGGGAGGCACCGCCCCCGATCGCAGGCAATGCTGCACTCTCCGGCACGACTTGCAGGATCAGTTGCGGCACGGCCGCGAATGGTGTGTTCGACCTCATCGAAGGGGCCGCCAGCCTCGGGGGGGAAACGTGGGCGCAGAACTTCTACTTTCCTACTGCCGCCGAGGTAGTCGAACTGAAGAGGCGCCGAACCTACCTGGCAGTGTATTTCTTCGGCTGGTTCGAATCGGGCGGTAGCTGCCTGGGTGCAGTGGAAACCATCCTCTTCGCCGACGCCCTGTGTATTTCTGAGATTCTGGGCCTCGAGAGCATTGCCCGTTCTGTCGAGACGATCGTTCTTGTGGGCACTTACGGCGCCGGCATTCTGAGGGAGGTAGGCGGCGCAACGAACGTCGATCTTCCGAATGACGAGCCGGCGGCGGCTCCCGTCGCGTTCCACGCCGAGCAGCCCCACCCGAATCCTTTCCGCGACACCAGCACGTTCTCCTTCACGCTCCCCGAGCCAGGCCGGGCGCGCGTCGACGTCTTCGACGTGAGCGGGCGGCTCGTGCGCACGGTCGCCGACGGCGCGCGGGCGAGCGGCGCGCACTCGGTCGTGTGGGACGGGCGGGACGCGTCGGGGCGCGACGTCGGAGCGGGCGTCTACTTCTACCGGCTCGCCGCGGGCGCAAGCACGCGCACGACGCGCACCGTGCTCGCGCGGTGACGGGCGCGGTCGCGCGCGCACGGGCGCGGTTCGGCGCGCGGATCCGCGAGACCGCCGCGCGGACGTCGTGCGGGGTGCGCCGCCGCGAGGCAACCGCGCTCACGACAGCGTCGCGCGGCGCGCATAGAGCTTGCCGGGGAGCGCATGCACGGCGCCGCGAAGCTCGAGATGGAGAAGCGCCGCGAGCAGATCGGGAAGCGGCAGCGCCGCGACGCGCGCGATTTCGTCGATGTGTGTCGGATCGGTGGTGATGACCTCGAGGGCGCGCGCTTCGGCCGGCGGCAGACGCGCCGGCCGCGCGCGCCCTCCGGAATCGCGATCGACCGCGGTGTCCGTGCTGCTCGATGTCGCGGTCGTGCCCGCGCGCTCCTCGGCCTCTCGCGCGCTCGGCGCATCGCGCGCCTCGCCCGCACGTCGCGCGCCGCGCCGCGAAGTCGCGCGGCCCTCCGCGATCGCCCAGAAATCGAGCGCCGGCGCTGGCCCCTCGAACTCCGCGATCACGTCGCCGATGTCGAGACAAACGTGCGCTCCGTCGCGAAGTAAACGGTTCGACCCCGCGTAGCGCGTGTCGCCGACCGGCCCCGGCACCGCGAAGACCTCGCGATTCGCGTGGAGCGCAAGCTGCGCGGTGATGAGCGCGCCGCTCTTGACCGGCGCCTGCACGACGATGACACCGCGTGAGAGCCCCGCGATCGTGAGGTTGCGGCTCGGGAAGTTTTGCCGCAGCGGCTCGGTGCCCGGCGGGAACTGCGAGACGAGCGCGCCCTGCGCGACGATGCGCTCGGCGAGGCGATCGTTCTCCTCGGGATAGACGACGTCGATACCCGAGCCGAGAACAGCGACCGTTCGGCCGCCCGCGTCGAGCGCGCCCTCGTGCGCCGCGGTGTCGATGCCACGCGCCAGGCCGCTCACGATCGTGTAGCCGCGCGCGGCGAGAGCGCCCGCGAGGCCGTACGCGACATCGCGCGAACGCGCATCCGTCATGCGCGAGCCGACGATGGCAACGCGCATCTCCTCGGGATCGTCGAGCGTGCCGCGCACCGAGAGCACGCGCGGCGCGGGCGTCGCCTCGAGTAGGCGCGACGGATAGCGCGCATCCGCCGCCGATACCGCCCACCCCGCGCGCGCGCGCGCGGCGGCGACGGTTTCGCGCGCCGCGCGCCACGCCGCGTCGCTCACGAGCGCCGCGACCGCCTCGCGCGGAAGGCGCGCCACGTCGGCGACGCGATCAGGATCGCTGAATTCGAGCGCCTCGGCTCGCGCATAGGCCGCGCGCAGCCGGTGAAAAACCGCGTCGCTCATCCCTGGCAGGAAAGCGACTTCTTCCCACGATGCGTTCATCCCCACACCCTCCCCACATCATCCCGTGAACCTCGTGTTGCGCGTCCGCCGCCCCGCGGCGCGACGCGCGGCTACGACGCGGCCGCCGCGCCCGGCACTTCCGCGTCTTTGAGCATTTTGAAAACGGCGCTCACGAGCGCGGGTACACCCTCGCCCGTGACGCCGGAAATCGGATAGGCAAGAAGCTCGCCGATGCGCGCCGGGAAGGGCGCGTCGCGATCCACCGTGTCGATCTTGTTGAGCGCGACGACGGCCGGACGCGACGCGAGCACCGCGTCGTGCGCATGCAGCTCGCGCTGAAGCGTCGCGAGCGTCGCCTCCGGATTCTCGCCGCCGGCGTCGATCACGAACACGAGCACGCGCGTCCTCTCGATGTGCCGCAGAAAATCGTGGCCGAGCCCGCGGCCCGCGCTCGCTCCCTCAATGATCCCCGGAATGTCGGCGAGCACGAACGACGAGTAGTCGCCGACAGCGACGACGCCCAAGTGAGGCTCGAGCGTCGTGAACGGATAATCGGCGATCTTCGGGCGCGCCGCGGACACGCGCGACAAGAGCGTCGACTTCCCCGCGTTCGGCAGACCGACGAGCCCCGCGTCCGCGATCAGCTTCAGCTCGAGAATGATCTCGCGCCGCTCCCCCGGTTCGCCGGGATGCCACTCGCGCGGCGCGCGATTCTGCGCGGTGGCGAAACGCATGTTGCCCTTCCCGCCGCGCCCGCCTCTGGCGACGACGAGCCGGTCGCCGTGCGCCGTCATGTCGCCGATCACCTCGCCGGTCGCCGCGTCGCGCAAGATCGTCCCCGGCGGCACCGCGACCACGACGTCCTCGGCGCTGCGCCCCGTCTTCTCCTTGCCGAGCCCGTGCTCGCCGCGCTCCGCCGCATAGCGCCGCTGGTACTGAAAATCGAGAAGCGTGCGCTTGTTGTGATCGACGACGAAGATGACGCTCCCGCCGTCGCCGCCGTCGCCGCCGCACGGGCCGCCCCACGGCAGCCCGCGCGAGCGCTTGAACGCGACGCACCCCGAGCCGCCGGCGCCGCCCTCGACCACGAGTTGGGCGAGATCGATGATGCGGCCGGTGCTCACGTCACGCGAGGTTCGCGATGATCGCGTCCCCGAACTCCGAAGTCGCGAGCGGCTTCACGTCGCCGAGGAGCCGCGCCAGATCGTACGTGACCTTCTTCGACTTGATCGTCTTCGCGAGCCCGCGTTCGACGCTCGTCGCCGCCTCGCCCCAACCGAGATGCTCGAGCATCATCACGCCTGACAAGAGGAGCGAACCCGGATTGACCTTGTCTTGGTTCGCGTACTTCGGCGCCGTGCCGTGCGTCGCCTCGAAGAGCGCCGCGCCGTCGCCGATGTTCGCACCGGGCGCCATCCCGAGCCCGCCGACCTGCGCCGCGCACGCGTCCGACAAGTAGTCGCCGTTGAGATTCGGCATCGCGAGAACGGAGTAGTCCGCCGTGCGCAGAAGAATCTGCTGGAACATGCTGTCGGCGATGCGGTCCTTCACGACGATCTTCCCCGCGGGCGCCTTGCCGCCGAACTTTTCGGTGACTTCGTCTTCGGTCACCGTCTGCGCGCCGAATTCCGCGCGCGCGAGTTCGTAGCCCCACGTCTTGAACGCGCCCTCGGTGAACTTCATGATGTTGCCCTTGTGCACGAGCGTGACGCTGTCGCGCTTCTGCTCGACCGCGTAGCGCATCGCGCGCCGCACGAGCCGCTTCGACGCGAACGCGCTCATCGGCTTCACACCGAGCCCCGACTCCGCGCGAATCTTCGTCCCCATCGTGTCGTTGAGAAACGCGAGCACGCGATTCGCTTCCGCGCTCCCCGCTTCCCACTCGATCCCCGCGTACACGTCTTCCGTGTTCTCGCGGAAGATCACGACGTTCATGTTTTCGGGATGCGTCACGGGCGCGGGCACGCCGTCGTAGTACTTCACGGGGCGGACGCACGCGTAGAGATCGAGAAGCTGGCGCAGCGCGACGTTGAGCGAGCGAAATCCGCCGCCGACCGGCGTCGTGAGCGGCCCCTTGAGCGCAACGATGAACTCGCGAATCGCCGCGAGCGTGTCTTCGGGGAGCGCCGTCGGGTACTTCGCCATCGCGCTCTCGCCGGCGTAGACGTCCATCCACGCGATCTCGCGCTCGCCGCCGTACGACTTGCGCACCGCCGCGTCGATCACCTTGCGCGTGGCGCGCATGATGTCGGGACCGATGCCGTCGCCTTCGATCACGGGGATGATCGGCCGTGCGGGGACGTTGATCGCGCCGTCACTTCCGAGCGCGATCTTTTCGCCGCGCGCGGGAACCTTCACCTTTTCGTAGCCCATGCGTTCCTTCCTCTCGTCGTTGTCGCGTCGTTGCGTCGTCGCGTTGTTCTTGGTCACGTGCTCGTCGCGTCGCCGCGCGGCCGTACCGCTATGCCGGCTTCGCTTTCTTGGCTTTGTCGCTCTTGTCGCTCTTCTTCACGGCGTCGCCGCCGTCTTTCTTGGGCGCCGCGCCCGTCTTGGCGCCGGAATTCGAGTCCGACTTCGAGTCCGGCTTCGCGCCGCTCTCGCTTGCGCTGCCGTCCTTCTTCGTCGCCGCGCTCTCGCCGCCGCCGCCGCTCGACTCCTCTTTCGCGCGCTTCGTGTACCCCTCGCTTCGATAGTCGGTGAGATAGAAGCCGCTTCCCTTGAAGATGAGCCCCGCACCGCTGCCGATGAGACGCTTGAGCTTCCCCTTGCACTTCGGGCATGTCCGCTTCGGTTTATCGCTGATCGGCTGGTACAGCTCGAACGCGTTTTCGCACTTCGAGCAAACGTAATCGTACGTCGGCATCAGAATCCGTCCCCAGTCACGCGGTGAGTTTTTCGCGAACGCGCTTCACGACGGACGCCGGCGCGAACTGATCGATTCGCCCGCCGAGCCGCGCGATCTCTTTCACGACGCTCGAGTTCAGGTAGCTCCACTGCTCGCTCGGCATGAGAAACACCACTTCGCAATTCGCGTCGATCTTGCGGTTCATAAGCGCCATCTGAAACTCGTACTCGAAATCGGAAATCGCGCGCAGCCCGCGCACGATGACCGCAGCGCCCGTCTCGCGCGCGAAATCGACGAGAAGCCCAGAGAACCCCGCGACCTCGACCTGCGGAATCTCCGCGCAGCACTCGCGCATCATTTCGATCCGTTCCTCGAGCGAGAAGAGCGCGCTCTTGTGATGCCCCTGCGCCACGCCGACGAGCACGCGGTCGAATATCTTGACCGAGCGCTGCACCAGATCAAGATGCCCGAACGTAATCGGGTCGAACGTGCCCGGGTAGAGGGCAAGACGCTCCCGCGTGGCCATCGGATCCTCCTTTAGGTGAGTGGCGTCCGCCGCGCGAAGAGAACGGCCGTGTCGCCGTAGACCCGCCGATCGATGTCGATCGCGCCGCCCGCCCCGCTCACGCCGTTCGCGATGTCGGAGAGATCGGCCTCGCGCTCCGTCTCGACGACGAGGCAGCGCCAGCTAGGAAACCATTCGGGTTCAAGCAGGCAAAGGGCGGTCTCGCGGGCGAGGGACGAGCGGTAAGGCGGGTCGGCGAAGATTATATCGGCGCTCATTGGCAGCGGCAACGAGCTTTTCTGGCCGGGCCGCAGGACCGCGGGGACGCGGCCGCGGAGGACGCGTGCGCGGCCGGCGAGATCGAGCGTGTCGAGGTTGCCGCGAAGCACGGCAAGCGCGCGCGGATCGTCGTCGACGAAGAGGGCCGACGCGGCCCCGCGCGAAAGCGCCTCGATTCCGAGCGCTCCGGTCCCCGCGAAGAGATCGAGCACGTGCGCGCCTTCGATTTCGTCGCGCAGGATCGCGAAGAGAGATTCGCGGACGCGGTCGAGCGTGGGTCGCAGCGCGCGGCCCGGAAGCGTGCGAAGAACGCGGCCGCCGTGAGTGCCGGCGATTACGCGCATGCGGTTGTTCCGCGCGGACCGAGCGCGCGGCTCAGCGCGAGATCACCCGAGGTCATCCGGCGTGCGACCGCGAAGCGGCGCGACTCCCTGCGGCTCGTCGAACGGGACACGCGCGTCGGCTGCGCCCGTTACGTCGAGCACGTCGAACCCGTCGGCCACGGCGGCGTGATCGTCCTCGAGCGCGGGCGCATCGTCGGACTCAGCGGAGACGAGCCCTTCGATCACGCCGGCTGCCACGATCTCGGGAGCAATGCGCGCGAGCACCTCGCGCGCGACTTCCTCCACGGTCTTGCCCGTCGTGTCGATCTGTTCGCCGAGCGATGCGTAGTGCTCGCGCCGTTCGGCCATGAGCAAGGCGACGCGCTGGCTCGGCTCGCCTCCCGCGATCAGCGGGCGCGTGCCGTGCTCCTGCGCGATGCGCCGAACGATCTCGTCGATCGCGGCCGTCAGAACGAAGACGCGCGTGTCGCCCGTGAGCAGCCGGTCGCGATTCTCTTCGGAGAGAAGCGTGCCGCCGCCTGTCGCGACGACCGTGCCGGGGAGGCGCGCGATCCGCGCCGCCTCGCGCGTTTCGATCGCGCGAAACGCCGCCTCGCCGTTGCGGGCGATGATCTCCGCCACCGGCAATCCTTCGCCGGATTCGATCACGCGGTCGAGATCGACGAACGGCCGCTTTACGATTTCCGCAAGCCGCCGTCCGACGGTCGATTTCCCGGTGCCCATAAATCCCGCAAGCAGAATGCGGTCGGGCAGCGCGAACGACGGACCGCTCTCTTCGACGACCGTTTTACGACCACGTCTCACAGGGCTCATCGCCTTTCGATCGCGCGCGTGTACGCGGCGACATTGCGTTTCGTTTCGCCGATCGAGTCGCCGCCGAACTTTTCGACGTACGCGTTCGCAACCACGAGCGCGACCATCGCCTCGACGACGACACCCGCCGCCGGGACCGCGCAAACATCGGAGCGTTCGCGGATCGCCAGCCCGCGCGACTTGTCGCGGATGTTGACGCTCTTGAGCGGCTTGCGAAGCGACGAGAGCGGCTTCATCGCGGCGCGCACGACGAGCGGCTCACCGTTCGTGATCCCCGCCTCGAGCCCGCCGGCGTTGTTCGTGCGCCGGTAGAATCGCCGCTCGCGTCCGCGGTAGTAGATTTCGTCGTGCACGCGCGAGCCGGGAAGCGCCGCGCTCGCGAAGCCGCTTCCGATTTCGACGCCTTTGATCGCGGGGATCGAGAGTACCGCTTGCGCCAGGCGCCCGTCGAGCTTGCGGTCCCAGTGAACGTGGCTGCCGAGCCCGATCGCGCAACCGACCGCGACCGCCTCGACGACGCCGCCGAGCGTGTCCCGCGCCGCGATCGCTTCGTCGATCGCCGCGACCATCGCGGCCTCGGCATCCTTGCGGTAGCAGCGCACGGATGACCGTTCGATACGCGCGCGGCCGGCGCGCGTGACGAGCTTCGCCGACGGGACCGGCCCCGACGCCGCCGCGCCGATCTGCACCACATGCGACGCGACTTCAACGCCGACTTCCGAGAGCAGCCGCCGGCAGAGCGCGCCCGCCGCAACACGCGCCGCCGTCTCGCGCGCGCTCGCGCGCTCGAGGATGTCGCGCACGTCCCGCGTGTCGTACTTCAGCGCGCCCGCGAGGTCGCCGTGGCCCGGCCGCGGCAGCACCTCCGCCTTCGGCGCCGCGCCCGCCTCGACCGCCATCACGTCACGCCAATTCTCCCAATCCTTGTTCGCGATGCTCATCGCAATCGGGCTCCCGAGCGTTTTCCCTTTTCGCACGCCCGACAAAAACCTCACCCGATCCGTCTCGATCTTCATGCGCCCGCCGCGCCCATACCCGTGCTGCCGCCGCGCCAAATCCCCATTCACATCATCCTCTGTCACGGGTAGCCCCGCCGGCATCCCCTCGATGATCGTCACAAGGGCCTGCCCATGCGACTCCCCCGCCGTCAAAAACCGCAGCACACGTTCCTCCCGCTTCACTCCAGCGAAGCCGCGCCATCATAGCAGATCACCCCACCCGCCCTTCCCCTTCCTTCCCGCCCGGTTCGCGTTGGCCCGCGTCGCGCATCGGGTGGCCTCGAGTCGAAGTCTCGCTTGAAGCGCGAGCGAGGTGGTGTTTGCTGAGGGCGTGGAGTGGTGGCCGCCTAGTTCCGCCTCCAGCGATCGCCCCACGCGGTCGAGAGCGGCCACCGAGGCTCCCCGAGCGCAGCGAGTGCGGCAGCACGAGCAAGCGTCCCACAGCAAACACCACCTCGCTCGCGCGCCGCACGCGAGCGTTCTTGCACCATCGCGCCCACCGATCACTCACTCGCCGCATACAAAGCGAAACGTGGCGCCCCGATTTCTCGGTTCGCCACGCCCGCGATAACCAGCCGCGCCCGCTCGCGGCCAGCTATGTCAACTCGACTAGAAGTTCGACAGCGTCAGCGGAAGGTAAGCCGCCACGTCGTTGCCGCGACCCTCGATCACGTACGTCAGAGCCGTCGCCGTCGTGGCCGCACAGGCACCCTTCGTCGCCGCAGCCGCCGCGCCCCACGCAAACGGAGTCGCCGCGCCCGTGAACGGATTGTCAGGGTACACAGAGCCCGGCATCAGATCCTGAAGCGTGTCGCCGCTCGGCGTGGCCGAAGCCGCCGCCGTCGGGTAGGTCCCGTTGGTGAGGACGTTAAAGTCCTCGAAGCCGACCTGGACCGTGTGCATGTTCGCCCGGACGCTCGCTTCCTTTGCGCGATCCTGCATCGAAAGGAAGTTCGGAATCGCGATGGCCGCCAAGATACCGATGATGACCACGACGATCATGAGCTCGATAAGGGTGAATCCGCGTTTGTTCAACATGACCCTTCCTCCTCCCTAGAACTCTTTAGAAGTTCTGGAGACTGAATGATAGATACTGAGCCGGATCGTTGCCCCGACCCTGGAGCACGTACTGCGAAACCGTCGCCGTCGTTGCCGCGCAAGCGCCTCTCTGCGCCGCCGCAGCCGCCCCCCAAGCGAAGGGAGTCGGAAGTCCGTCGAACGGATTTTCTGGGAAAACTCCGCCCGGCATCAGGTCCTGGAGCACCAGGCCGGTCGGCGTCGCATCCGCGGCGGCGGTCGGGTAAACCGCGTCCGACTGCGCCGCGAAATCCTCG
This sequence comes from bacterium, assembly GCA_046160485.1. Taxonomy (GTDB): domain Bacteria; phylum Orphanbacterota; class Orphanbacteria; order JBJXGV01; family JBJXGV01; genus JBJXGV01. The sequence continues at coordinate 333,607 of JBJXGV010000012.1, forward strand.
AAACAAGTCTGAGTCGTATGAAGAATCGATTTCACTTTCGCCTCTCTTGCCCGGTCCTGCATCGCAAGGAAGTTCGGCACCGCGATCGCCGAAAGAATCCCGATGATCACGACCACGATCATCAGCTCGATCAGTGTGAAGCCCGCGTTTTTCGCTCTCGAGTCCATCCCTCGCCCCGTCCCCGAACCCGCCGTTTGTCGGTACCCAATTTGTTCCGGGTTCGCGTTCGCGCCGCATCTGGTTCGCGCCGCCGAGTGGACCGATTCGCAAGGGCCGTGCCGCTTCGAGCGCGCCTGTCTGCGCAGGAACCGACCACGCAACCGCCTTCAAACTCGTTCGTTCCCAGACGCCGTTCATTTCGTGATCATTCGCGCCGCCGAGGCATGCGCCGTGCGACGCGCGTTTTGCAGTGCGGCGTGCTGGTCTCGCAATGATCAAACCTTGAGCTTCTCTTTCTCGAAGCCGAAACGCTGCAGCTTGCGGTAGAGCGTCGACGCGTTGATGCCGAGAACTTGCGCGGCCTTCCGCTTCTGCCAACCGGTTTCGTTGAGCACGCGAAGCAGGTGGCGCCGCTCGACCTCGTCCAACGAGAGGAGCGGCGAGTCGAGCTTGAGGCTCTCGTCCTCCGACCACGGCTTGCAGATCTTCTTCGGGAGGTCGTCGACGCCGAGCGCGTCGCTTTCTTGAAGGATGACCATCCGCTCGACGATGTTCTCGAGCTCGCGGACGTTTCCGGGCCAGTCGTACGCGACGAGCAGCTCGAGCGCCTCGGGCGAAATGGTCTTTCGCCCGCCGCGATCGCAGCTGCGCAAAAAGTGCTCAACCAGAAGAGGGATGTCATCGCGCCGTTCGCGCAGAGGCGGCACGAAGATCGGAATGACGTTCAATCGATAGTAGAGATCGGCGCGGAAACGGCCTTCGGTGATTTGCTTCTCGAGATCCGCGTTCGTCGCCGCGACGAGCCGTACATCGACCTCGACCGGCTTCGTGCCGCCGACGGGAATGATCTCGCGCTCTTGCAAAACGCGCAGAAGCTTCACCTGAATCGCCGGCGAGGTCTCGCCGATTTCATCGAGGAGGAACGTGCCCCCCTTCGCGACCGCGAAGAGCCCCTCCTTGTCGCGCACCGCACCCGTGAACGAGCCGCGCACGTGCCCGAACAACTCGCTTTCAAGCAGCGTCTCTGGAAGCGCGCCGCAGTTGATCGACACGAACGGACCTTCGCAGCGCGTGCTCGAGTAGTGGAGGTCGCGCGCGATCAGCTCCTTGCCGACGCCGCTCTCCCCGGTAAGAAGAATAGTCGAGTCGCTGTTCGCGACGCGTTGCACGAGCCGGAAAACCTGCTCGATCTTCGGACTCGACCCGATGATCTTCCGCTCGCCGTGGCGCACCTTCAGCTCTTGCTTGAGGAGCGCGTTCTCTTCCTTGAGGCTTCGGTGCTCGAGCGCCTTCTGAAGGACGAGTTTGATTTCCTCGTTCTTCGCCTGCTTCGTGAGGTAGTAGAACGCGCCGCGGTTCACGGCGGCGATCGCGGTCTGCTGCGACGCGTACGCCGTCAGGATGATGACCGGCAGGCTCGCGTCGATTTCCTTCAGCGACTTCAGAACGTCGAGCCCGTCGCGCCCCGGCATGTTGATGTCGGTGATCGCCGCGTGGAAGGTCGTCTCTTTCGCCTTCTCAACCGCTTCGTTGTAAGACGATACCGTCGTGACGTCGTAGCGTTCCTTCTTGAGCATGATCGACAGGAATTCGCACATGCTCTCTTCGTCGTCGACAACGAGAATGCGTTCGTTCGCCATGCGATGGATCCTTCCTCATGGTGCGAGAGAGAGTTCCGTCTCTCTCGAAGTGCCTACGCTTTGCCTGCGAGGATCTCTTCCGATTCCGGAACCACGACACCGGGGAGCATCACGATGAATGCCGCCCCGCGGCCCGGCTCGTTTTCGCAGCGGATCTCGCCGTTGTGCTCTTCCACAATCTTCTGGGCAATCGCGAGCCCGAGGCCCGTGCCCCCTTTCTTTCCGGTAACGAACGGTTTGAATACCTGCGCGACATCGACCTCGGAAACGCCGGGGCCGGTGTCTCGGAAAACGATTCGTACAAGATCGCCGCGCGCGTCGTCGTGGCATGGGCCGCTCACTTGGATCGAGAGCGAACCGCCGCTGGTCATCGCCTCGACGGCGTTCTGCGCGAGATTCAAGAAGACGCGTTTGATGTCTTCCTCGTCGGCCTCCACGTAGTAATCGCCCGCTGCGAAGTCGGTTTCGATCGCCACGGCCTTCGAGAATTTCGGATGGCTCTCGGTCAGAGTCTTGACGTCCTCGAGGAGATTCGCGACCGGCACGAGGCTGACTTGGCGCGGCCTGCTGCGTGCGTAGTCGAGAAAGCCGCCGAGGAACCGGTTGAGGCGATCCGCCTCGCGCACGACGAGCCGAAGCAGGCGCGCCTCTTCGCCAGTCACCTTCAGTTCGGCTTCGAGGATTTGCGCGGCGCCGCAGATCGAGGCGAGCGGATTGCGGATCTCGTGCGCGACGCCCGCGGAGAGTTCGCCGATCGCGGACATCCGGTCGGCGCGCCGCAGGCTCTCTTCGAGCCGGCGCGTCTCCGTGAGGTCCTGAAAGATCGCGACGAGGCCGCGGCTTTCGTTGTCGGCTCCCGGACGCGCCAAGATCGACGTGCTGATGCCGAGAGGAATCGTGCCGCCCGACGGGGTGCGCACGACGACCTCGCCGCGTGTGAGCGGCTCGCGCGACGTCAGGCTTCGCTCGAGGAGGTTCGTCAACTCGGCGCAATTCTCTCCGAGAGCTTCACGAGGGAAGAGGCCCGACGCGCCCCCGCCGCGAATGCCGAGAATCGACCGCCCCGCGTGATTGAGCTGCACGATCCGCCCGTCGGCCGAGAGCGTGACCAAGCCGCTCGAGAGGTTTTCCAGGATCTGGTCGGTATCGAACCGCGTGGCGCGCAATTCTTCGGCGGCCGACTGGAGCAGGCGTCCGCGCCGCTCGACCTTCAGCGAGAGTTGCCCCGAGAGGAACGCCACCATGTAGAACGTCAGAATGTTGAAACCCGCGTGAAACCAGATGACCCAGCCGCCGCGCTCGACCTCGGCGCGCACCGTGCTGACGGGCGCGATCGCGCCGCTCGCCTCGAGCACGATGAGCCCCGCGTACGACGCTGCGGCAAGCGTCGCGAGTGCGAGCGTTCCGCGAAGCTGGTAGAACACGCTTCCGCAGACAATCGAGAGGAAATAGAGGAGCGTAAACTGCGAGAACGCGCCGCCGGTGTAGTGCACGAGCACCGTCTCGAGGAAGATGTCCATCGTCGTAAGCGCCGCAACCAAGAACTTGCTCGACGAGCCGCTCCCCTGAGCGATCCAGAAGAGCGGCGTCACGACAATGGTTCCGCCGAGAATCACGACAAGCGGGAAAACGGGCGCCGATTCCTGGCCGCCGACGATGAGAAGGCCGACACCGATAAGCACACACGCGATGAGGCAACGCAGCACGATCAACCGGCGGAATTGCTCCCGCTTCTCGTCGTGGTGCGCGCCCACCGCGGGGTGAACGGCCTTGCTCGATGCGGCGTCTGCCATCCGCCGTTAGCTTCCGGCCATGATGACGGAGACCATCTTGAAGATCGGCAGGTACATCGCGACGACCATCGTTCCGACGACGCCTCCCATGAAGACGATCATGATCGGCTCGATGATCGACGTGAGCGCTTCCACGGCCGAGTCGACCTCGTCCTCGTAGAAGTCGGCGATCTTGTTGAGCATTTCGTCGAGCGCGCCGGTCTCTTCGCCGATCGCGATCATCTGCACGACCATCGGCGGGAAGACTCCGGATGCGCGCAGCGGGACGGCAATCGTCTCGCCTTCGCTGATGGCCGCGCGCGTCGCAAGCACGGCGTTGTGAACGACCATGTTGCCCGCCGTCTTCGCGGTGATGTTGAGTCCTTCGAGAATCGGAACGCCGCTGGCGATGAGCGTGCCGAGCGTGCGCGTGAAGCGCGCGACAGCGGCCTTGCGCAGAATGTCGCCGATCGCGGGCAAGTTGAGAAGGATGCCGTCGACGCGCAGCCGCCCCTTCTCCGTCGCTACGAACCGCTTAAACGCGATGCTCGAACCGACGATCGTCCCGATGAGGAGCCACCACTGATTGCGCAGGAAATTCGAGGCGCCAAGAACGATTCGCGTCGGCAGCGGCAGAATGCCGCCGAAGTCCGAGAACATCTTCGCGAATGTCGGAATGATGAAGAGGAGCATGAAAACGGTGGCGCCGATGGCGACCGTCATAACGACGGTCGGGTAGGTCATCGCGGTCTTCACCTTGCGCTTGAGCGCGTCCATCTTCTCGAGGAACGTCGCGAGGCGCATGAGAATCACGTCGAGAATACCGCCCGCTTCGCCCGCCGCGACCATGTGCACGTAGAGATCCTGAAAGACGCTCTTGTGCTTCGCGAGGCTCTCCGCGAGCGTCCCGCCGCTCTCGACGTCCTTCATCACCTTGCCGATCACCTCGCGGAACATCGGCTTCGAAGTCTGCTTCGTGAGCGTGTCGAGACACTGCACGAGCGGAAGACCCGCGTTGATCATCGTCGCGAATTGCCGCGTGAAGATCGCGAGGTCCTTTGTCTTGACGCCGCCGCCGAAGGACTTCGAGAAGCCCTTCTTCCCTTCCTTACCTTTCTCTTTCGCCGAGATCAGAATGATCCGCTTGCGGCGCAACGCCGGCGCCAACTCGCGGAAGCTCTCGACCGCGACCTCGCCCGACTGCACTTCGCCGCCCGGCGTCCGCCCTTTCCATACGTAAGTGATCACTGGTCTGTGCCTCCCTCAAAGCGGCCGGCATACCCGCCCGCACCGAAAACGACGCCTTTCAAGAGCGCTTCGCCCCGGCGGCCGCGTACTGCGCCGTCCGCCCCATCATCTCTTCGAGCTCCTTTGGATCGGAACTACGGGTCATCGCCTCGTCGAGTGTGATCTTGTGTTTCTGGTACGCGGCGAGAAGCGACATATTCATCGTCTGCATCCCGTACTTCTGCCCGGCCTGCATAAGACCGTAGATCTGGTGCACCTTGCCCTCGCGGATCACCGCGCTGATGGCCGGCGTACAGATCATGATTTCGGAGACCATCACGCGGCCTTTGCCCGAGGCGTGCGGCACGAGCTGCTGGCACACGACGCCTTCGAGGACGAACGCAAGCTGCGAGAGAATCGCGGAGCGCTGGTCCTGCGGGAACGAGTCGACGATGCGGTTGATCGACTCGTAGGTCGAGTTCGTGTGAAGCGTCGCGAACGCAAGGTGGCCCGTCTCGGCGATCGTCAGCGCCGCGAGCATCGTCTCGCGGTCGCGCATTTCTCCGATCAGCACGACGTCGGGATCCTGGCGCAGGATGTATTTGAGCGCCGTCTGGAAATTGTCGGTGTCGCTCTGCACCTCGCGCTGGTTGACGATTCCCTTCTTGTGCATGTGCACGTACTCGATCGGATCCTCGACCGTGACGATGTGGACCCCTTCCTCTTCGTTGATCTTGTTCAGAATCGACGCGAGCGTCGTTGTCTTACCGCTTCCGGTCGGCCCCGTGATCAGCACGAGCCCCTTCGGCCGCGTCGAGAGCGCCTTGATCGCCGGCCCGAGGCCTAGCTCCTCGAACGTTTGAATCTTGAAGGGAATCTGCCGGATCGCGACGGCGATCGTTCCGCGCTGCCAAAACACGTTCGCGCGGAAGCGCGAGAGCCCCTGAATTCCGAACGAGAGGTCGAGCTCCTTCTCCTTCTCGAGGCGCTTGCGTTGATCCTCGGTGAGGATCGAGTACGCGAGCTGAAGCGTCGCCTCCGGGTAGAGCGCTTCGGAATTCGACGGCGTCAGCTCATCGTCGATGCGCAACATCGCCGGCACACCGGCCGTGATGTGAAGATCCGACGCTCCGCGCTGGATCATCTCCTCGAGCAGTGCCTTCAGATTCGCCATTGAGAACCGACCTCCTTGCGTTGAAAACCGAACGCGCCCGCGGCGCGCCTAATAGCTAGCCGTTTCGCGAAGGACTTCTTCCGCCGACGTGATCCCCTTCTTGATCTTCAAGATTCCGTCGGCGCGCAGCGTGAGCATTCCTTCTTCTTCCGCTTTCGTCTTGATCTCTTCGACGGAGGCTTGCTCGATGATCATTCGCGCGATGGTCTGCGTGACCGGCAACACCTCGTAGAGGCCCTGCCGCCCCGCGTAGCCGGTCTGGCTGCACGCCTCGCATCCGCGCCCCCGGTGCATCGTGAAATCCTTGCGGTCCTTCTCGGGGACGCCGAGTTCGTCCATCACCTCGGGATGCGGCTCGACCGGCTCCTTGCATTCCTTGCAGATGCGGCGCACGAGCCGCTGCGCGACGATGAGCTTCACGGCCGACGAGACGAGGAACGGCTGAATCCCCATGTCGATCAGACGCGAGATCGTGCTCGGTGCGTCGTTCGTGTGAAGCGTCGAGAGGACGAGGTGCCCCGTAAGCGCGGCCTTCACCGCGATCGCGCCCGTCTCGAGGTCGCGGATCTCGCCGACCATGATGATGTTCGGGTCTTGGCGCAGGAACGAACGCAGCGCCGCGGCGAACGTGAGCCCGATCGAGTCGTGAATGGCGACCTGGTTGATCCCCTCGAGGTTGTACTCGACGGGATCCTCCGCGGTGATGATGTTCGTGTCGGCCTTGTTGATGCTCGAGAGCGCCGAATAGAGCGTCGTCGTCTTGCCGCTTCCCGTGGGCCCGGTGACGAGCACCATCCCCCACGGCGCGCGAATCGAGCGCTCGAGATTCTTCAGCGCCACCGGCTCGAAACCGAACTTGCCGAGGTCCATCGACAGGTTTCCCTTGTCGAGAATACGCATGACGATTTTCTCGCCGAAGATCGTCGGAAGGCTCGAGACGCGCAGGTCGATCGTGCGGTCGTGCACGCGAATCTTGATGTTGCCGTCCTGCGGCATTCGCTTCTCGGCGATGTCGAGCTCGGCCATGATCTTCACGCGCGAGGTAATCGCGCCGCGCATGCGCGGCGGCGGCGCCATCACCTCGTAGAGCGCGCCGTCGACGCGGTAGCGCACGCGCAGGTTTTTCTCGTACGGCTCGATGTGGATATCGCTCGCCTTCCGCTTCACCGCGTCGGCGATGATCGTGTTGACAAGCCGCACGACCGGCGCGTTCTCCTCGAGAACGTTGCCGTCGCCGTCTTCGGTCTGCTCGACGACCTCGACATCTTCCTCCGCGAAGTCCTTCATCAGTTTGTCGAGCGCCTCTTGCGAGTTGTCGTAGAGGCGGCCGATCGCGTCCTTGATCATCCCTTCGGTCGCGATGTGCGGCAGCACTTCGAGTCCGGTGATGAACTTGATGTCGTCGAGCGCGTAGAAGTCGGACGGATTCGCCATCGCGACGGAGAGGACGCGTCCCTGGCGCCGCAGCGGCACGACGCGGAAACGCGACGCGACGTCGGGAGGAATCAGCTCGAGGACGCCGGCCTCGACGAGCGCCTGCGAGAGATCGGCGACAGGCAAGTTGTAGCGGCCCGAGAGGAACTCGAGCAGTTCCTTGCTCGTGATGTAACCGAGGCGTTCGAGGCAGCGGTCGAGCGGCTCGCCCGACGTTCCGGCGAGGCGCCGAGCTTCGTCGACCTGCACCTGCGTGAGGATCTTCGCGTCGAGAAGCATCTGCCCGGTGTCGTTGCTCAATTCTTCTCCTCAGTTCGGGCCCGAGCATCGTCGCGATGCGCGCCCTTCACGAACACGAGACTCTGAAATCGCGCCAGCGTCTTCGGGCCGATTCCCGGAACATCGAGCAGGTCGCTCACCGCTCGAAATCCGCCGACCGACTCTCGACGCTCCACGATCGCCTTCGCCTTTGCCGGGCCGATCCCCGGCAGGCTCTCGAAGTCCTGCGCGCTCGCCGCGTTCAGATCGAGCGGCGAAAGCGCCGAGACTTCGAGTTCCGATTGCGCTTCCCGTTCCTTCGGCGCGATCGCCGCCAGATGCCGCGTCGTGTCCTGCGAATCCGACGCCGCGCTCGCGAGCGTTTCGGCGCGCGCCGCATCGAGATCGGGCGCTTCGGCCGTTGCACGCTCCGCGCGCACAACATCGAACCGCTCGCTGCCGTCGCAACCGAATCGCGCCGCGCGTCCCGCGACAATCGCCACCGACAAAAGAACCAGAACAAGACGCTCCGAACGGGAAAGCCCCATCGTCTCTCCTACCGACGCTTTCCTGGGCGCGCCCCGTTACGGCTTCGTCTAGTTATCGGGCGAAATTCAACGCGCTTGAGGAGTTAGACGCCTTTTGCAATAACCGGAATGCGATCAATCGTGATCGTTCTTCGTTGGGCGAGGACGGACTTGGCAAATTCCTCGCCACGGCGCGCGGGAGCGCTGCCGCTTTTTTTGCGAGCCGAGGTCGTTCGAGGTGGATTTAGGTGAGAGTTTTCAGACCGCGTGCCGCAAGAAGCGCGACGAGCTCGCGAACGTCTTGCGCGCGCCGGACGTCGCAGAGGAACAGAACGTCGCCCGTGTCGACCGCGATGAGGTTTTCGACGCCGACGGTCGCGATCACCTTGCCGGGAGCAAGAAGGATCGAATTGCGTGTGGCGATGCCGACGTGTCTGCCGTCGACGACGTTTCCGTCCGCGTCTTGGCGCAGAAGTTCAGCGAGAGAATTCCAGCTTCCCAAATCGCTCCAGCCGACATCGATCGGGATGACGAAGACGCCGCGTGCGTGCTCGAGAACCGCGTAGTCCGCGGAGAGCGACGGGATGCGCGCGTAGATCCGATCGGCCGCGCGCGCGCCGCCGCGCCGGCCGCGTGCGGCCTCGATTCGCGCCAGACCCGCGCCGATACGCGGCGCGTGCTCCGCGAGCGCGCCCATGTATGTGCGCGCGCGCCAGAGAAACACGCCGGCGTTCCAATAGACGTTCGGCGATCGGATCAGGCGTTCCGCGCGCGCTCGATTCGGCTTCTCGATGAAACGGCGAACCGGCACCGCCGTGTTCGCGCGCGAACCGCTCGCGCGCTCAGGGCGCTTCGCGCGCGAGGTGCGCCGGGCCGCGTCGCGGCGCGCCTCGATGTAGCCGTAGCCTGTCTCGGCGCGTGTCGGCGGAATCCCGAACGTGAGGAGCCCGTCCTCGCGCGCGATGAACCGCGCGCCCGCCGAGACAGCGCGGCAGAACCCCGCGGCGTTCTCGACGTGATGGTCCGAAGGAAGCACGACGAGAAGCGGATCGTCCTCGCGCGCGAGCGCGTGAAGCGCCGCGAGTCCGACCGCCGGCGCGGTGTTCCGCCCGACCGGCTCGATGATGATGTTCTCGCGCGGAAGACGCGGAAGATCCTTGCGCACCGCGGCGGCGAGATCGCGCGTCGTCACGACGAGCACGTGCGAGAGCGGAACGATCGGCGCGATCCGGTCGACCGTTCGCTGCAGCAGCGTGCCGCCTCCGGCGAACGTGAGAAACTGCTTCGGACGCGCGCGGCGGCTGCGCGGCCAGAAGCGCGTCCCGCGTCCCCCCGCGAGAATGACGGCGAAGAGCGCCGGCCTCATCGAGCGCCGCGCGCGCGCAACGCGGCGATCATGCAGCGCCGCCCGTTCTCCGGGAGACCTCGTCTTTGAGGCGGCCTTCGAACTCGCCGCGGATCTCGGCAAGACGCGCCTCGCTCTTCGCCTCGAAACGCAGCACGACGACCGGCTCGGTATTCGACGCGCGCACGAGCCCCCATCCATCGCCGAAGTTGACGCGTGCTCCGTCGATGTCGATCACCTCGTGACGGCTCTTGTAGTGATCGGCCATCGCGCGCACGACATCGAACTTCACCGCCTCGGGCACATGCAGGCGAATCTCGGGCGTCGACGGCGGATGCGGGAAGCGGCGCATTCTCTCCGCGAGCGAAACCGGCTCGCCCGCGACGATCTCCGCGAGGCGCACGCCCGCGTAGATCGCGTCGTCGTAGCCGTAGTAGCGATCGCCGAAGAAAATGTGTCCGCTCATCTCGCCCGCGAGCGGCGCGCCGAGCTCCTTCATCTTGTTCTTGATGAGCGAGTGTCCCGTCTTCCACATCACGGGATTGCCGCCGGCCGCGCGCACTTCGTCGGAGAGGACGCCCGAGCACTTCACGTCGGAGAGAATCGTCGCCGGACCGTGCTTCAGGATTCCGAGCGCGTAGAGCAGCAGCAGAAAGTCGCCGAAGATGATGCCGCCTTCGCCGTCGACGGCGCCGATGCGGTCGGAGTCGCCGTCGAACGCGATGCCGACATCCGCGCCCGTCTTGCGCACCGTCTCGATCAGCGCCACGAGGTTCGCGGGCACTGTCGGGTCGGGATGATGATTCGGGAACCGGCCGTCGGGTTCGCCGTAGAGAACCGTCGTTTCGCATCCGATCTTGCGGAAGATCTCCGGCGCGGCGAGCCCGCCCGTGCCGTTGCCGCAGTCGAGCACGACGTGAATGCGCCGAGCCAGGCGCGCGCCCGCCACCATCTCCGCGACGTATTCGGGAAGAATCTCCTGCGACGTTCCGCTCCCCGCGCGCGCGGCGCGCGTCGGCCGCAACGCCTCTTCCTCGGCGAGCCGCCGGATCTCCTGAATGTCCGCGCCGAAAAGCGTCCGCTTTCCTTCCGCGACTTTCATCCCGTTGTACTGGGGCGGATTGTGGCTGCCGGTGATCATGATGCCGCCGGCGAGCGAGTCGGCCGGCGTCTTCTCGAGAGCGAAGTAGAACGCGGGTGTGGGTACGACGCCGAGATCGATCGTCGAAAGCCCGACAGCTTCGAGGCCGCGACGCGCGGCCGCAGCGTACGCCTCGGACGACAGGCGCACATCGCGCCCGACGACGGCGACCGTCTTGCCGCCGCGCGCGAGCCGCCGGCCGAAGCCGCGCGAAATCGCCTCGATCACGTCCGGCTGTAAGTCGCGGTCGACGACGCCGCGAATATCGTACTCGCGGAAAATCGCCGGCTCGATGCGGCCGTTCATACGAATCCCTCGACGGGATCCCCGGCGGGTTTCGAGAATTCCTCAAGACGCTGCATGAGAACACTCCTTTCCTCAGGCTGAAGCAATCCCCAGAAGAGACGCGAGCCTTGAATGACGAACGAGTAGGCGCGCGACCCCTGGAACGCCTGATTATTCGCGGGCAAGTAGACGGTGAGAATCATCAGAACGACAGTCGCCAGAGCGAGACCTTTTACGAGGCCGCACAAGAACGCGAGAACGCGATCGCCGAAACCGGCTTCCGTCTTGGTCTGCGTGCGAACAAGAAGTAAGCCGAGCGTGCCGGCGATGGACCACACGAGAATCAGAAGGCCGATGAACGCCGCGGGTGCGGCAACGTGCGGTCCCCACATCCATTTCGACACGTGCGCGCCGACCGTTCCGTAGAAGAGGCTCGCGACGACGAGGCCGAGCGTCATCGCAGCGATCGAAATCAGCTCGCGGAGCAACCCCGTAAGAAACGCGATGAGCGCCGCGACGAAGAGGACGAGCCCGATCGAGAGGTCGAGCCAATTGAGGGTTTCCCAGTTCAACGCGCGCTCCTTCGCCGGCAGAGAACGCGACGACGCGCTCGCCGATCGTTCGAGGAATGTAACGGGCGCGATTCGAGGGTGTCAACGGCGCGGCCGATGCGTGCACGCTCCGGCCCGCGCGCGCGGGGCGGAACGATCGCGACGGCTAGTTTCGCAGAAGCCAAGAGACGCCGAAGTTGTACGAACGGCCCTCGGGGAGAACGCCGAGCGCGACGCCGGCGCATCCGAGCGAGAGGTCGTTGTCGCCGTAGGGCAAGACGTAGTTGCAGCGATCGAGGAGGTTCTCCGCCTGCATGAAGAAGATCGCGCCCGCGATGTCGAGGCGCGCGCCGGCGCGCAGGTCGAACGAGGCGGGAATCGAGTTGATGCGATCGAACGCCGCGCGCTCGGTAGCGGTCTCGGCGGCGACGAAGAGCCCGAGCAGGCCGCCCGAGCGCGCAAGCGCGAACGCGCGCTCCGCGCGAGCCTTTGCGCGATGCCGCGGTCGAAGCGGAAGCGGCCGATCGCTGTCGTCTTCGAGGATGAGGTATTCGCCGCTGAGCGTGATGCCGTAGACCGCCGGCGCCGCGACGTTGAGCGCGCCGCCCCACTCCGCGTAGCTGGCGCGTGTCGCGCCCCCGTAGAACGGGTCGGAGGCGTCGAGAAAGATCGCGTCGTCGCAAGAGCGGCGCAGGAGCGTGACGCGCGCGCGCGCGGAGTCGGCGCGCGACGCGGTCGCGATCGTCGCCGTCAGCGCGGTCTTGCGCGCGGGCGCGCGCAAGCTGTCGGCGAGAAGAAGGCCGCGCGGCACGTGGTCGTACGCGCGCGACGCGGCGAGTTCGATGCGCGCGGCGTCGAATGTGCGCGCGGCGCTGGCGCCCAAGAGCTCGCGCGCGGGCACGGGCGACACGCGCTCGCCGCCTGCGTACGCGCTCCAGCTCCAGCGTCCCGCCGCGCCGCGCACGTTCGCCGAGCCGCCCGCGCGTTCGCTGCCGCGCGAGCGCTCGGCGCGCTCGTCGACCGTCAATCCCGCGTAGCCCCATGCGCCCACCGAGATCGCACGCGCCTCGCCGAACACGAACATCGCGCCGCTCTCGCGATCGCGCCCGCGAAGCGACGCCGCGTCCGCCGTTCTCCACTGCACGCGATCGTCCTTCACGAGAACACTCGTCCGCCCGGCGAACGGCAGCGTGACAGCGGATCGCGCGACGATCACACTCCGCTCCTCCGTGCCGCGCCCGGTCGCTTCGTCGCGCGCACCGAGCGAGAGATCGATCTCCTGGCGCGAGCCGAGCGCAAACAGAAGAACCGGCACGGGAAGACGCTCCTCGGTCGCGAGCGTGAGATAGCTGGCGCGCGCGCGCGCGAAGTTCTCCGAGCCGAAGACGCGATTGCGCGCGGATTGGTAGGCGATGTTGGCGCGGAGCGGGCCGAGCCGGCGATCGAAGCTCGCGCGGTACGCACGAAACGCGAACGGGCCCCGCTCGGCGAACGCCGTCGTCACGGGTTCTTCGTCGGGATCGAGCCGCGGCGCAACACTCCAGTCGAGACTCCCCGCCGTGCCGCGCGCGCCGGCGAACGGATCGTCGGCGGGCATCGCCGCCCGCGCGAGGCGCAGCACTTCCGTCGGGAGAATTTCGTACGGAGTAATCCCTGAACGCGAGGGCAGAATCGGCGCGCCCGCGATCCGCAGCGAGAGATTCTCATCGCCCATGAGCAGGAATCTCTCCGCCTGGCCGAGGTAGCCGAAGCGTTCGAGCGCGACGTGCGGCAGATCGCGGAGCGGCTCGAGCGGCGTGCGGCTCCCCGCGCGGACACCCTCGTCGCGGCGGTAGATCGCGCTGAACCCGTCGACGCCGCGCGCGCGCGCCTCATCGGCCGCGTAGGGATTGAAGAGCGCGGGGCGGGGCTCGCGACGAGGCGCGGCGGAGTCCGCGAATGCCTCGAGAATCGACACCGTGTCCGCGGGAGCAAGACGCGTCGCTGCCGAATCGGCGATTGCAAGCGAGTCCGCCGCGCCGTCCGCGGCGAACGCCGGCGCGGCGGCCGCGACGAGCACGCACGCCGCGATCGCGGCGGCGGCG